>NZ_JBITJO010000002.1:0-794132 GCF_044460045.1 Microbispora rosea
GTCGGCAACCACAGCTGGACCCACCCCCACCTCACCCAGATGAGCAGCTCACAAATCCAGTCCGAACTCCAGCGCACCCAACAAGCCATCCAGCAGGCCACCGGCACCGCACCCAAACTGTTCCGCCCCCCATACGGCGAAACCAACTCCACCCTCAAGACCGTCGAACAACAACTCGGCCTCAGAGAAATCATCTGGGACGTCGACTCCCAAGACTGGAACGGCGCCAGCACCTCCCAAATCGTCCAAGCCGCCGGCCGCCTCCAAAACGGCCAGATCATCCTCATGCACGACCAATACGCCACCACCGTCCAAGCCATCTCCCAAATCGCCGCCAACCTCCGCAGCCGCAACCTCTGCGCCGGCATGATCTCCCCCACCACCGGACGCGCCGTCGCCCCCGACGGCAGCGGACCCACCTCCCCATCCCCCACAAACCCCCAGTCGCCCAGCGCGACCCCCACCTCCGGTGGTGGCACCGGGTCGATCAGGGGTGTCGCCTCAGGCCGCTGCGTGGACGTGCCGAACGCGAGCACCTCCGACGGCACGCAGGTGCAGCTGTACGACTGCAACGGCCAGACCAACCAGACCTGGAGCTCCACCTCTGCCGGTGAGATCCGCGTGTACGGCAACAAGTGCCTGGACGCGGCCGGCACCGGCAACGGCGCCAAGGTGCAGATCTACAGCTGCTGGGGCGGCGACAACCAGAAGTGGCGCGTCAACTCCGACGGCAGCATCCAGGGCGTTCAGTCCGGGCTGTGCCTGGACGCCGTCGGGCAGGGCACCGGCAACGGCACCCAGATCCAGCTGTACGCCTGCCACGGCGGCAACAACCAAAAGTGGACCTGGAACAGATAGCCCGACCTGTGGCCCGTAGTGCGGAACACCCCCGGCGCACCGCGGGCCACGACCCGGCCGCCCCTTGATCGTATGAACCTGGCTGTCGGTCTCCCGCCGCGTGAGCCGACCGCCAGGAACGGTGCGGCGCTCTCCCGGAGCGCCGCACCTTTCCCGCTGTCCACGTCTCCTCCATGGCCCCGCCGGGAGGGCTTCAAGGCAAAGACGACGACTCAGCCGCAGATATCCCGCGCATACTTCATGAATTCGCTCTTCGTGAAAGTCTCACCCGGATACCCGCCGGCGATCTGGCCCGGCTTCAGGTCGTCGAAATCCGCCAGCGTGAAAGACACCTGACCGTAGGACATGTCCTTGCCCGCATCGGGCCACGCCATGAGGCGATAGGTGACGCCGGGCACCAGCAGGGCGTGACCGGAAAGCAGGATCCAGTCCGATCCCGGCGACTTCGGATCCAGCCACGTGAAGTGGTCACGGCCTTTCGCGGTGGTGAACTTCGCCACCGGCTTCTCCGACTCTCTCTCCTCGATGAAAACCGTGACCTGGCGGGGCGGGGAGTCGTCGCACCAGGTGACGGCGACGGAGGGGGCGCCGTCGTTGGACCGCATGATGCTGACCGCGCCCCCCTCTCGTTGCGTGCAGGCCGCGAGTACGGCCACAAGCGTGAAGGCGGCCGCGACGACGCGAAGAAGGCGGCCCATCGACATCGCGTGCATCTTCCCCATCAGGTCGAGCCGGCTGTCGTCGAGCCTCGGGCCGTACGCCGTCATGCAGGCGTCCCGCCGTACCGCCGGCACATCCCGGCGTCGGTATCCGCGCCGGCCGCGCCGCTGGGTGGCCTCGGAGACCATGGTGTCGTCGCGGTCGTCGCCATTCTCGGGGTGCGGGAACGGTGTTCATGCAACCGATCGGAATTTACCGGCACGAGATCATCGACGTCCATCGCAACCAATGTGATCTGCACCATTGAGGAAATCCATCTTTTCTCTGGATCTCATCGAGAAGACACAGCCGGAATGGCGCGCGCTGAACTCGGGAAGCAGCCGCCCTCCCCGCTCTCCCGGCACCCGGCACACCGGTGGCGGTCAGGCGCGCGGACGTGATCACGGTGAAATGGGCATTGATCCTCTGGTTACCCGCGCGTATCGTCCAGAGTCGAGCCTCGCTCACGTTCGCGCGCGTGAACAGCACCGTCCTCGGTCCCTTCACCCCCCGACATCGCGAAGGGAAGTTCCCCCATGCACGCGCGCCTTCGACGGGCGATCACTGCTGCCGCCGCGCTGGCCCTCGTCGCCGTCGGCCTGCCGGCGGCGCCGGCCGCCGCAGCCCCCTACTACCCGTCCGACGACTACTGCCTCGGCCAGTGCGCGGACATCCTGCCGCCCGGCCAGAACGGCAACGCCACACTCGTCGACATCCTGGGCAACCAGGCCCTCGGCACGTATCCGGCCCACAGCAAGGACCAGCTCGGCAAGTACGCCGACCTGCTCTCGGGCTACACCGGCCTGACCGACGAGCAGATCTCCGCGTTCTTCAACGACAGCGCGTTCGGCGTGCCGGCGAACCAGGTCGAGAGCACGGTGAGCCCGCGCTCGGACGTCACCATCGTCCGCGACAAGGCGACCGGCGTCCCGCACGTCACCGGCACCACCCGCGAGGGCACCATGTTCGGCGCGGGTTATGCCGGCGCGCAGGACCGGCTGTGGCTGATGGACCTCATGCGCCACGTCGGCCGCGGCGAGCTGACGCCGTTCGCCGGCGGCGCCGCGGGCAACAGGGAGCTGGAGCAGAGCGTCTGGCGCAACTCCCCCTACACCGAGGCCGACCTCCAGGCCCAGATCGACCGGTTGAAGACGGCCGGGACCCGGGGCGCCCAGCTCTATGCGGACGTGCAGAACTACGTCGCCGGCATCAACGCGTACATCGACCACTGCATGGCCGGCCGCAACTGCCCGGGTGAGTACGTGCTCACCGGCCATCTCGACGCGATCACGAACAAGGGCGGCCCTGAGGACTTCCGGATGACCGACCTGATCGCGATCTCCGGCGTGATCGGCGGCCTTTTCGGCGGTGGGGGCGGCGCCGAGATGCAGTCCGCCCTCGTACGCGTGGCCGCGCGGGCGAAGTACGGCACAGCCGCGGGCGACCAGGCGTGGGCGTCGTTCCGCTCGCAGAACGACCCGGAGACTGTGCTGACCCTGCACAGCGACCAGAGCTTCCCCTTCGGGACGGCCCCGGCCGGCGCGACCGGAGTGGTGCTGCCCGACGCGGGCACGACCGCGCCGGTCGACATCACGGCCAACGAGACCGGCACCGCGAGGTCCGCCACCACGCAGGTCAGGAGCGCGCTGACCGGGCTCACCGTGGACAGCTCCAAGCCGGACATGTCCAACGCCATCGTGGTCTCGGCCGCTAAGGCGACCGGCGGCCACCCGATCGCCGTGTTCGGCCCGCAGACCGGCTACTTCGCGCCGCAACTGCTCATGCTGGAAGAGCTGTCCGGGCCCGGCGTCCGGGCACGCGGCGCGGCCTTCGCCGGGCTCAACCTCTACGTGCTGCTCGGACGCGGCACCGACTACGCCTGGAGCGCCACCTCCGCGGCCGAGGACATCACCGACACCTACGCCGTGACGCTGTGCGACCCGAACGGCGGCACGCCCACGGTCGCCGGCGACCACTACCTCTACCACGGCGTCTGCACGCCGATGGAGACGCTGAAGAAGACCAACTCCTGGAAGCCCAGCACGGCCGACTCCACCGCGGCCGGGTCGTACGACCTGGTCGTCGAGCGCACCAAGTATGGCCTGGTCACCTGGCGGGGCACGGTCGGCGGCGTGCCGACGGCCTTCACCACGCTGCGCTCGACCTACCAGCACGAAGCGGACTCCGCGATCGGCTTCCAGATGTTCAACGACCCGGCGGAGATGGGCTCGGCGGCGGCCTTCCGTGACTCGGCCTCCACCATCGGCTTCGCGTTCAACTGGTTCTACGTGAACTCCACCGACGCGGCGTACTTCATGTCCGGCAACGTCCCCGTGCGGTCGGCGGTGTCCGACCCGAACCTGCCCATGACGGGCGACGCCGCGCACGAGTGGAGCGGCTTCGACCCCGCGACCAACACGGCGTCCTACGTTCCGCCCTCGGCGCACCCGCAGGCGGTCAACCAGGACTACTTCGTGAGCTGGAACAACAAGCAGGCCAAGGACTTCGGCGCGTCCGACGGCAACTTCAGCTTCGGGGCGGTCCACCGGGCCGACCTGCTCGACGCGCCGGTCAAGGCGGCCCTGTCCTCGGGCACCCTCGACCGCGCCGGGGTCGTGAAGATCATGGCAGCGGCGGCGACGACCGATCTGCGCGGGTGGAAGGTGCTCCCCAAGCTGCTGCGCGTGATCGACAGCGCGTCCGTGTCCGACCCCGCCCTGGCCTCGGCCGTCTCCAAGCTGTCGGCCTGGGCCGCCGCGGGCGCCAGGCGGGAGGAGACCGCCAAGGGCAGCAAGACCTACGCGCACGCCGACGCCATCCGGATCTTCGACGCCTGGTGGCCGAAGCTGGTGCGGGCGCAGTTCCGGCCCGGGCTGGGCGACGGGCTCTACCAGTCGCTGGTCAACGCGCTGCAGATCAACGAGTCGCCGTCCGGGCACCAGCAGGGCGACGTCTCCTCGCTGCCCGGCTCGGCAAACGAGGCGCAGGCCCACAAGGGGTCGTCGTTCCAGTACGGCTGGTGGGGCTACGTGGACAAGGACATCCGGGCCGTGCTGGGCGACCCGGTGGCCGCTCCCCTGCCGGCGAAGTACTGCGGGGCGACCGTGGCGGCCTGCCGTACGGTCCTGCTGGACAGCCTGTCGGCTGCGCTGGCCGAACCGGCGGCGACGACCTACCCGGGTGACGACTCCTGCTCGGCGGGCGAGCAGTGGTGCGCCGACGCCGTCCGGCAGTCGCCGCTCGGCGGCGTCAAGCACTCGCTGATCTCCTGGCAGAACCGGCCGACCTACCAGCAGGTGGTCTCGTTCCCGGCCCACCGAGGAGACGACGTGACCGACCTCGCCCTTGGCCGTACGGCGAGCGCGTCGAGCACGCAGGGCTCCTACAGCCCCGCGAAGGCCGTCGACGGGGACCCGGCCAGCCGGTGGGCGAGCGGGTGGAGCGACAACCAGTACGTCCAGGTCGATCTCGGCTCCGCGAAGACCGTGGGACGGGTGATCCTGCGCTGGGAGACGGCCTACGGCTCGTCGTACCGGATCCAGACCTCGCCGGACGGCGCCACGTGGACCACCGTCGCGCAGACGACCACAGGCGACGGCGGCGTGGACAACGTCACGTTCGCGCCGACCGGCGCGCGGCACGTGCGGATGCAGGGCGTGAAACGCGGCACCGGCTACGGCTACTCGCTGTACTCCTTCGAGGTGTACGGCAGGTAGGACGGCGGTCAGCCCGGCTCGCGCCAGCCCTCGCCCTCCTCGGCGAGGGCGTCGAGCCGGGCGAGGTCGTCCGGGCCGAGGGCGCCGTGCGGGTCGTCCACGACGACCACCCACTGGGCGTCCTCGGCGTCGTCCTCGCCCGCGAGCAACTCACGGAGGACGCCGGGAACGCCGAGTGCCGGGAACAGCTCGGCGACGGTCTCGGCGGACTCCTCCGCGCTGTCCCGCTCGGGGAACACCAGAAGGTGACGCAACGCTCCTCCGGGAGAGACGACGGCGGGTGCCGGCCCGGTGTATCCGCACGGCGTCGTTTCACACCGTGCCGGCACCCGCTCAGGCGATCATGCCCAGGTGATCATTGCTCAGGCGCCGCGGAGCTGGGCTCCGGTGCGCTCGGCGGCGAGGGCGACGGCGGCGTCGCGCGCCGCCGTGGTCTCCTCGGCCGTGAGCGTGCGGTCGGGCGCCCGGAACCGCAGCGTGTAGGCCAGGGACTTGTTGCCCTCGCCCACCTGCGGGCCCGTGTAGACGTCGAACAGCCTGATCGACTCCAGCAGCTCGCCCGCCCCCGCCCGGAGGGCGGCCTCGACCTCGGCGACCGGGGTGGAGACGGCGACGGTCAGCGCGACGTCCTGCGTGGCCACCGGGTAGGCGGACACGGCGGGCGTCTGCACCGGCCCGTCGGGGCTGAGCAGCGACAGCTCCAGCTCCATCGCGCAGGTGCGCGGCGGCAGCCCGTAGGCCTCGACGACCCGGGGGTGCAGCTCGCCGGCGTGACCGGCAAGCACCGTCTCACCGGTCTCGGCGTCGGTGACGGTCAGCGCGGCGCATCGCCCGGGATGCCACGGCTCGTGCTGATCGGCCCGGACGCCGAGCTCCACGCCCGCCGCGCGCGCGACCGTGCGAGCCGCCTCGACCGCGTCGGCCCAGGACGCCTGCCGGCCCTCGCCCCACCAGCCGGAGCGCTCGAACTCTCCCGCCAGCACCACGGCCACCCGGAGCGGCTGCCTCGGCAGCGCCGCCTCGATCGCCGCCAGCTCCTCCTCCGTGGGCCTGCGGTCGACCGGGAGGACCGGAGCCGTCGCGGGGGCCTGCGGCTCGGGCCGGTAGACCAGCCCGGACTCAAACAGCGCCACGTCGGCGTGGCCGCGGCCCACGTTGCGCACCAGGGTCTTCAGCAGGCCCGGCAGCAGCGTGGTCCGCATGTACGGCTCGTCCTCGCTGAGCGGGTTGACCAGCCGGGTCGCCCGCCTGCGGGGGTCCTGCTCGGGCAGCAGCAGGTTGTCGAGGTCGCGCGGCCCCATGAACGGGTAGGCGAGCACCTCCACGTATCCCGCGTGGGCCAGGGCCTGGCCCACCCGGCGGCGCATCCGCTGCGCCTCGGTCAGCCCGCCCCCGGCCGGGGCCGGCGGCAGGACCGACGGGATGCGGTCGTACCCCTCCAGCCGGATGACCTCCTCCGCGAGGTCGTTCGGGTCGGTCAGGTCGGGGCGCCACGTCGGCGGCGTGACCGTGATCAGGTCGTCGCCGTGGGCGGTCAGCCGGTCGGCGAGGTCGCCGGAGGCGACCACCCCGGTGGCCGCGACGCCGTGCCCGGCCGAGGCTGCGGGGGCGGCGCCCTCCGTCACCGTGCAGCCGATCTGCTCCAGCCTGCGGATCACGGTCTCCCGCTCGTACGTCACGCCCGCCACACGGCTGGGGTGGTCGGCCGGGATGGTGATCCGCACCGGCGAGACCTCCACCTGGGTGTGGGTCACTCCGGGGCCGGCGACGGCCCCGCCCAGCTCGACGAGGAGCTGGACGGCACGCCACGACGCGGCCAGGGGCAGCTCGCGGTCGACGCCGCGCTCGAAGCGCTTGGACGCCTCGCTCACGAGGTTGTGCCGCCGCGACTCGCGGGCGATGCCGGTGGCGGAGAAGTGCGCCGCCTCGATGACGATGTCGGTCGAGACCTCGGAAATCTCCGTGTGCAGGCCGCCCATCGTGCCGGCCATCGAGATCGGGCCCGAGTCGTCGGTGATGAGGATGTCCTCGTCGTGGAGCGTCCGCACCACGTGGTCGAGCGTCTCCAGGGTCTCCCCCGGCCTGGCCCGCCGTACGACGATCGGGCCGGACAGGCGCGACCGGTCGAAGGCGTGCAGGGGCTGGCCGAGCTCCAGCATCACGTAGTTGGTGATGTCGACGGCCAGCGAGACCGAACGCATGCCGGCGCGGTCCAGCCGCACCCGCATCCACAGCGGGGACTCCGCGGCCGGGTCGAACCCGGTGACCGAGCGCAGCACGAAGCGGTCGCAGGCGGAGGGGTCGGCGATCGACGCGGGCCACGACTCGCCGCCGCCGGACTCCGCCTCGGTCGCGGCCGGGTCGCGGAACGGCACGCCGAACGCGATGGCCGCCTCGCGGGCGACGCCGCGGATCGACAGGGCGTATCCGCGGTCGGTGGCGACCTCCAGTTCGAGCACGTCGTCACGCAGGCCGAGCAGCTCGACCACGTCGGCGCCGATCGGGGTGCCCTGCGGCAGCAGCAGGATGCCCGGAGACGACTCGGCGATGCCGAGCTCGGCCTCCGAGCAGATCATGCCGTCGGACAGGCGCCCGTAGGTCTTGCGGGAGCCGATCTCGAAACCGCCGGGAAGCACCGCGCCAGGCAGCGCGACCGGGACCACGGCGCCCACGGAGAAGTTCGTCGCGCCGCAGACGATCTCACGCGGCGTCGCCTCCCCCACCTCGACCTTGCAGTGCCGGATGGGCTTCTTGAACCCGGTCAGCTCCTCGATCTCGAGGACCCGGCCGACCACGACGTTCTTGATCTCGTGGCCGTGCGAGTGGATGGCCTCCAGCTTGAGGCCGGCGGCGGTGAGCCGGTCGGCCACCTCCTGGGCGGTGACCGCGGGGAGATCGACGTACTCCCGCAGCCATGAAAGCGGGACCTTCATCAGACCTCCATTCCGAACGGCAGGGTGAACCGGATGTCGCCCTCGACCATGTCACGCATGTCCTCGGCGTTGTGGCGGAACATCAGCGTCCGCTCCACGCCCATGCCGAAGGCGAATCCCGAGTAGACGGCGGGGTCGACGCCGCAGGCCAGCAGCACGCGCGGGTTGACCATGCCGCAGCCGCCCCACTCGATCCAGCCCTCCGACTTGCAGGTGCGGCAGGGCGGGTTGCCCGGCACCGCCGAGGAGCCGCGGCAGACGAAGCAGCGCAGGTCGAGCTCGGCCGACGGCTCGGTGAACGGGAAGTAGTGCGGCCGGAAGCGGGTGGTGATCCCGGCGCCGAACATCACCTCCGCAAACCGGTCGAGCGTGCCCTTGAGGTGGGCCATCGTCAGCCCCTTGTCGATCGCCAGGCCCTCGACCTGGTGGAAGACCGGCGTGTGCGTGGCGTCCAGCTCGTCGGTGCGGAAGGTCTTGCCCGGCGACACCACGTAGACGGGCAGCGGGCGCGACAGCAGGGCCCTGATCTGCACCGGCGAGGTCTGGGTGCGCAGCACCTTCCCCGAATCGACGCTCTCCACGAAGAACGTGTCGTGGTCGGACCGGGCCGGATGATCGGGGGCGATGTTCAGCGCGTCGAAGTTGAACCACTCGCCTTCGAGCTCGGGGCCCTCCGCCATCTCGTAACCCATCGCCACGAACGCGTCGGCGATGCGCTCCTGCAAGGTGGTCAGCGGGTGCCGGGCGCCTCGCGGCGCGCGGTCCCAGGGCAGCGTGACGTCGACGGTCTCCTCGATGAGGACCCGCGCGTCCCGCTCGGCCTCCAGCTCGGCCTGGCGGGCGGCGAGCGCCTCACCGATGGCCTTGCGCGCGGCGCCGATCCGCTTGCCCGCCTCGGCGCGGGCCGCCGGCGGCAGTGCGCCGATCTCACGGTTAGCCAGTGCGATCGGCGAGCGGTCGCCCGCGTGGGCGAGCCTGGCCTGCTTCAGATCGTCGAGGTCGCGCGCCGCGGCGATGGCGGCGAGGGCGTCGGCCTGCGCCTGCACGACCTCGTCGGCGTGCAGCGGCGTCACCTCGACCGGGTCATAGGTGTTCGACAAGAGAGAGCTCCGTATCCAGGGGCTGCGAGCGCCCTGCGCTCAGCGTGGTCAGTTTAGTCCGATCAGCCCACCGGGCCGTCCTCCGCGCGATCGGCCTGTGGAAAAGGCTCAGGCGAAATCAGGGGTGCCGGTGGGCAAGGTAAATCGGAACTCCGCGCCGCCGCCGGGCGCGCGCTGCACGCTGATGGTGCCGCCGTGGGCCTCGACGAGGCCCTTGACGATGAACAGACCGAGGCCGGTCCCTCCTCGGCGGCGGCCGTTGCCCCGCCAGAACTGGCGGAAGACGCGGCCGACCAGCTCGGGGGCCACGCCCTCACCCTGGTCCCGCACCGACACCGCCACTCCCCATTCGACCGGCTCCACCACTATGGTCACCGTACCGCGTCCGTGGCGCACCGCGTTTTCCACCAGGTTCGCGAGAACCTGGTCAATCTTGTCCTGATCGAGCCACATCTCCGGCAGTTCGCCGAGGACCTCCAGCCGGAAACGGTCCTCCGGCTCCCCCGCCGCCACCCTGCCGGCGATGATCCTGCGGGCCCGGGCCGGCACGTCCACGATCTGGCGGTGGATCTCCAGCCTGCCGGACTCGATGCGCGAGACGTCGAGCAGCTCGGTGATCAGCCGCGTCACCCGGTCGGCGTCCGCGTTGACCGTCTCCAGCATGACGCGCTTCTGGGCGTCGGTGAAGCGGTCCCACTTGGCCAGCAGCGTCGCGGTGAACCCCTTGACGCTGGTCAGCGGCGAGCGCAGCTCGTGGGCCACGGTCGAGACCAGGTCGGCGCGGCTGCGCTCGATCCGGGCGCGCGCCGATGCGTCGCGCAGCGTGATCACGACGCGCTGAACGCGGCCGCCGCGCGGCGGCGTGCGGACGAAACGCGCGGCGACCAGCATCTCCTGGCGGCCGGGCAGGTGCAGCGGCCGTTCCGGCTGGCGGCTGCGGGTGGACAGCCCGCCCTGCGGGTCGAGCCACTTCCACCAGTCGCGGCCGTCCTGGTCGCGCATCGGCAGCACGTCGCCGATAGGCCTGCCCACCGCCGCCTCGCGGGCCACCCCGGTCAGCCGCTCGGCGGCCCGGTTGACCATCAGGATCAGGCCCTCGGCGTCGGTGGCGACGAGGCCGTCGGGAAGGTCGTCGACGTCGATGTGCGCCCGCCCTCCGGCGTCCCCCTCAAGGGCGCCGCCGGGGGTGTCGTCACCTCGCACGAGACCGCCTCCTCGAGCTCCGGAACTGCGCGCGCCGCCGACGTCCTGCGCGACTCCTTCGCCGACAATAGCGGGTTTCCCGGGCTCGGCAGCAGCCTCAGAGCGCCGGGGTAGTGGGATCTTCCACGGAATGTAAGGTCTGCCGCTGAGCGCGCGCGGAGGCGTACAGGCAGACCGCGGCGGCGGTGGCGAGATTCAGGCTTTCCGCCCGGCCGTAGATCGGGACGCGCACCACCTCGTCGGCCAGCGCGAGGAGCTCGGGCGGCAGTCCCCACGCCTCGTTGCCGAACAGCCAGGCGGCGGGCGCGTCCAGGGCGACCTCGTCGAGCGTCCGGGTGCCCGCGCCGTCGGCCGCGAACACGCGCAGCCCCGCTTCCCGCGCGTGCCGTACGGCGTCCGCCACGGAAGTGCCGGTCGCGACAGGCAGGTGGAACAGGCTGCCCGCGCTGGCCCGCACGCACTTGCCGTTGTACGGGTCCACCGACGCGTCGGTGAACACCACCGAGTCGGCGCCCGCGGCGTCGGCGGTGCGCAGGACTGTCCCGGCGTTGCCGGGATCGCGCACGTGGGCGAGGATCGCCACCAGGCGGGCCCCCCGCGGCACCGCCTCGGCCAGCGGTACGTGCACGAACCGGCACACGGCGAGCAGGCCCTGCGGGGTGACCGTCTGGGTCAGCTCCGACATGACCTCGCCGCTCGCGCGGTGGACCGGGACGCCCGCCGCGAGGGCGGCGGCCACGATGTCGGCGTGCCGCGTCTCCGCCTCGACCGTCGTGAACAGTTCGACCGTGACGTCCTTGAGTGCGAGGGCCTCGCGGACCGCCTGCGGCCCTTCCGCCAGGAACGCCCGGTCGCGGTCCCGGAAAGCCCGCTTGGTCAGCCTGCGGGCCGCCTTGACGCGCGGCGACTTGATGTTGGTGAGCTCCGCCATGCCCGCTTGTCCCCCCTCGACGTGAATGAGGGCCCGCCGCAGGCGGCGGGCCCTCGTTAGTGCGCAGGTGTCAGGCGACCGGCGCGTTCACGTCGGACGGGAGCGCCTTCCTGGCGGACTCGACCAGCGTGGCGAAGGTCTGCGCGTCGTTCACCGCGAGGTCCGCGAGGATCTTGCGGTCCACCTCGATGCCGGCCAGGCGCAGGCCCTGAATGAACCGGTTGTAGGTGATGCCGTTCGCGCGGGCGGCGGCGTTGATCCGCTGGATCCACAGCCGGCGGAACGTGCCCTTCTTGTCCTTGCGGTCCCGGTACGCATAGGTCATCGAGTGGAGCATCTGCTCCTTGGCCTTGCGGTAGAGCCGCGACCGCTGCCCGCGGTAACCACTTGCCCGCTCGAGGACGACCCGGCGCTTCTTCTTGGCGTTGAGCGCCCGCTTCACGCGTGCCATGTTGTTCTATCTCCCCGGGTCGTTACTTCGCGAGCAGCTTCTTGATCTTCTTGGTGTCGGCGTCGGACATGACGACGACACCCTCGAGACGGCGCGTGCGAGTGGACGGCTTGTGCTCGAACAGGTGCTGCCGGTTGGCGCGGCGGCGGACAACCTTGCCGGATCCGGTGAGCCGGAACCGCTTCTTCGCACCGCTGTGCGTCTTCATCTTCGGCATCTCAGCCGTCTCTCCTCTTTCGTCCGTGCCGACGGCCCAGGCTCGTAGCCCGGGCCGGCGGCCTGCCTTACTCCGCGAGACCGCCCCGGTCTCGGTTTCCGTGTACGTCTGCGGTGTCCCGCCGGGTGGTGCAGGCGGGCGTCACTGCGGCTGTGCGGCCTGCTCCTCGAGGGGCTCCGCCTCTTGCTCGCCGGTGCCGCGGGCCTTGGCGGCGGCCTTCTCGGCCTTCGCCTCGGCCTTCTTCTTGTGCGGCCCGATCACCATGATCATGTTGCGACCGTCCTGCTTCGGCTGCGACTCGACGAACCCCAGGTCGGTGACGTCCTCGGCGAGGCGCTGCAGGAGCCGGAAGCCCAGCTCGGGCCGAGACTGCTCGCGGCCCCGGAACATGATCGTGACCTTGACCTTGTCTCCGGCCTTCAGGAAGCGCACGACGTGACCCTTCTTGGTCTCGTAGTCGTGCGGGTCGATCTTCGGCCGGAGCTTGATCTCCTTGATGATCGTGTGCGCCTGGTTGCGGCGGGCCTCGCGCGCCTTCATGGCCGACTCGTACTTGAACTTGCCGTAGTCCATGAGCTTGCAGACGGGCGGGCGGGCCGTCGCCGCGACCTCCACCAGGTCGAGATCGCTCTCCTGCGCCAGCTTCAGTGCATCGCCAATGGAGACGATGCCGACCTGTTCGCCATTCGGGCCGACGAGGCGCACCTCGGGCACGCGAATACGGTCGTTGATGCGGGGCTCGGTGCTGATGGGACCTCCAAAAGACTTCCGCTTGTCTCGACCGTGCGGGGAAAAAACAAAACCCCGCACGTCACGCATGCGGGGTCACTGAGCTCTCCTGCCGAAAACTCCGGTGTGATCCTTAACCCGTCCGCCTTTCGGCGGAGCAGGTGGGAGGAGGACCTCCGCTTGCGCGTCCAGCTCATGCCGGACCGATCGAGTTCCTACGCTACCACAAACCGGAAGGCCCCCCGACGTATTCCTGGGGCTCCCATGGGGGTGCCACGGGAGCGCCCAGGGGGCCGCTCAGGAGGCGGCGCGCCGGGCGATCTCGGCCTCGCCGGCGGCACGCATGGCCTCCACCGGCACGTCCGTGCGGCCGGTCATCAGCTCGACCTGCCGCACGGCCTGGTGCAACAGCATCGGCAGGCCGCCGATCACGGTGCGCCCCCGCCTCCCCGCCGCAGTCGCCAGCGGCGTCGGCCAGGGCGCGTAGACGACGTCGAACAGCGCCGCCTTCTCGGACAGACGGGCCGCGATCCGCTCGGCCAGCGCGTCGGCCGCGCCGGACGGCAGCGTGGAGACCACCAGGTCGGCCTCGGGATCGAAGTCGCCGAAGGAGCGCAGGGTCACGGTCGCGCCGAGACGCTCGGCGACTCTCAGGGTCTCTCCCGCCCGGCCCGGATCGCGCACGACCAGCGTGACCTCCGCGAGGCCCATCTCTCGCAGGGCGGCGACGGCCGAGGCGGCGGTGGCGCCGCCGCCGAGGACGACCGCGGAGGCCGGCGCAGGCACGCCCGCCTCCGCGAGCGCCTGGACGATGCCGTACACGTCGGTGTTCTCGCCGTGCCGCGCGCCGTCGCGGAACACCACCGTGTTGGCGCCGCCGACCGCCAGCGCGAGGTCGGATACGACGTCGAGCAACGGCAGCACGGCGCGCTTGAGCGGCATCGTGAGCGAGAGCCCCGCCCATTCCGGACCGAGCCCGCCGATCAGATCGGCCAGCCCGTCCTCGGCGCACTCGATCGCGTCGTACCGCCAGTCGTGCAGTCCCATCGCCATGTACGCCGCCCGGTGCAGGACCGGGGAGAGCGAGTGCGCGATCGGGGAGCCCAGCACGGCGGCGCGACGACCGGTCCCCTGGCCGGTCACGGTCATTTGTTGTTCCTGTTGAACTCGTCGCGGAGCTTCCAGAACTCCGACTCCTTGTCGGTGAACTTGGTGATGCCCCGCTTGGGGTCGACCGTCACGAAGTACAGCCAGTTGCCGTCCGCCGGGTGCAGCGCGGCCTCGATCGCGTGGTCGCCGGGGTTGCTGATCGGACCGGGCGGCAGGCCGAAGTACTTGTACGTGTTGTAGCGCGAGGTGCTCTCCAGGTCGGCGTGCGAGGCCGCGATGCCGTACTTGTTCAGGCCGTACATGACCGTGCTGTCCATGCCCAGCTTCATCTGCGGGTTGGAGGTCAGCCGGTTGTAGATGACCCGGGCGACCTTCGGCATGTCCTCGGCGCTGCCCGACTCGGCCTGCACGATGCTGGCGATGGTGACGATCTGCTTGGCGTTGAAGCCGAGCTGCTTCGCCTGGCCCTCCAGGTCGACCCGGTCCGCGGTCTGGTTGAACCGGTCGACCATCTTGGTGAGGATCTGCTGCGGGGTGAGCTTGCTGCTGATCTCGTACGTCGCCGGGAACGCGAAGCCCTCCAGACGGCCCTTGGCGTACGAGGGAAGCCCGATGTCGGCACGAGCGGCCTTCTTGAAGTCCTCGACCGGCTTGCCCGTGGCGGTGGACAGCTCCTCGTAGATCTTGCTGAGCCGCAGCCCCTCGCGGATGACCAGCTGGTTGCGTATCCGCTTGTCGGGGTCGAGCAGGGTCAGGGCCGACGCGGCGGACATGCCCTTGCGCATCTCGTACTGGCCCGGCTGGAGCGAGGAGCTCTTCCCGGCCGCGCCGATGGCGTTGACGAACGCCCGCGCGCTGGCCACGACGCCCTCGTCCTCCAACATCTGGGCGACGTCGGTGGCGCTCGCGCCCTCCTCGATCTCGACGACGACCTCTCCGCGCCCCTCCCCGGTGAAGTCCTTGGGGATCATCACGCTGCGCGCCCAGGTGAACCCGAAGTAGCCGAGGCCTCCGAGGACCGCGACGATGATCACAACGGCGAACAGCGTGGCGACCCTGCCCTTGCGCCGCTGCTTCTTGCGGCGTCTGCGGCTGCGCCGCTGCTGGGTCCGGCTGCCAGAGGACCGGCGCCGGGGAGAACCGTCGTCGTCCTCGGCGCCGAGCAGGAAGTCCATGTCCAGATCATTCATAGTGCGCTGGCCAATCTCTCGGTACGAGAGGCCTCCCGTCAAGCGGGTGTGCCAAACCGAGGGGGTTCGGGACAGGGGGTTCCGCGGGGGGCGTTCCCGATATATGGAGCCCCGCCCGGGGGCGGCGGGGCCGTACGGACGCACCGAGCGCGCTCCGGAATCCGCGGGGGCGGCGCCGCGCGGATGCCTCAGGAGACGATCAGTTCGTCCCGAGATACCTGTTCAGCTCCTCCCGATATTTCCTGAACTCCGCCTCTTTGTCTGTGAATTTGGTGATTTTACGACGAGGATCCGTGGTGACGAACCAGTACCACGTGCCCTCGGCGGGGTGGAGGGCGGCCGTGAGCGCGCTCTCCCCCGGATTGCCGATGGGTCCGGGCGGCAGCCCGGGGCGCGCGTAGGTGTTGTACGGCGAGTCGACCCGCGTGTCCTCGTTGCTGACCTTGAGGGTGTGGCGGTTCAGCGCGTAGTTGATGGTGCTGTCCATCTCCAGCTTCGCGCCGCGCGCGAGACGGTTGTACACCACTCTGGCGATCTTGGGGTAGTCGGCCGGGACACCGCCCTCGGCCTGCACGATGCTGGCGACCGTCACCGCCTGCCTGGGCGTGAGCCGCATCCGCGGCGCCATGTCCTCCAGCTTCACCTTCGCGGCGGCGACGCGGAACCGGGCCGTCATCTTCCTGAGCAGATCGACGGCGGTCATCCCCGGCTCGATCTCGTACGTCGCGGGGAACAGGAACCCCTCGGCCGTCCCGTCGGCGTACGCGGGCAGGCGCAGGCGCCGGGGCTCGGCGACGGCCGTGGCGAAGTCCTTCGCGGGAATGCCGGTCCGGTCCGCGAGGATGCGCAGAACCTCGCTCGTACGCAGCCCCTCGGGCACGGTGACCGTGCGCACGACCCTGCTCGCGGGCGCGAGCAGCAGGTCGAGGGCGCTCGCGGCGGCCATGCGCCGCCGCAGCGTGTAACGGCCCGGATGCAGGCCGCTCTCCTTGGAGCGCGTGATCACCTGCTCGACGAACGACTGGGCGCTGGCCACCACGCCGGCCTGCTCCAGCGTCTTGCCGATCTCGGCGGCGCTCGCCCCCGGCGTGATCTCGATCGTGACCGTCCCCGAGCCGCCGCCGGAGAAGTCGGGGGCCTCGTCGGGCTGCCCGACCACCTGGTGCACGCCGTACGCCACCGCCACCGCGACCAGGGCGAGACCCCCGGCCACGGCGGCCGCGGTCCGCCTCACCGTGCGGTCCCGCCGCTCGCTTCCTCACCGGGCCCGGCGCCGGGCCGCGGTGGTTCGAGAGGTCTGCCGGGGGGATTGCCGGTGGCCCGCTCGCCGTCGAGCGCGGCCTGCAGCAGCACGACGGCCGCCGCCTGGTCGATCACGTCACGCTGGTCGCGGGCCTTCACACCGCTGGAACGCAGGCCCTGCTGGGCGCTGACCGTGGTGAGCCGCTCGTCCACCAGCCGGATCGGGACCGGAGCCACCCGCGGGGCCAGCCGCGCGGCGAACTCGCGCGCCGCCCCGGCGGCGTGGCTCTCCTTCCCCGACAGCGACGTGGGCAGCCCGACCACGATCTCGATCGCCTCGTGCTCGGCCGTGATCTCCGCGATCCTCGCCAGGTCGCCCCGGCCGCGCCGTACGGTCTCCACCGGCGTGGCCAGCAGACCCGACGGGTCGCTGCGGGCCACGCCGATGCGGACGGAGCCGACGTCGACCCCGATCCTGACGCCGTGCCTCATCGGCCGCTCACGCCACCGCGGAGGAGATTGCCTCCTCGACCGCGCGAAGCGCGTCGCCGATCGCCTCGGGCCGCGTGCCGCCGCCCTGGGCCACGTCGTCCTTGCCGCCACCGCCACCCCCGAGTGCCTTGGCGGCGACGCCGACAAGCCGGCCCGCCTTCAGGCCCCGCTCGCGTCCCGCCTCGTTGACCGCGGCGACGACGACCGGCCGGTCGGAGGGGACGCCTGAGACGACGACGACCGCGGCGCGGTCGCCAGGGAACCTGCCGCGCACATCGAGGGCGAGTTTACGCAGGTCGTCGGCGGTGGTGCCATCAGGCGCGCGGTGCGTCACCACGGAGACGCCCTGCATGTCGCGGGCCTGCGCGGCGAGCTCGCCGGCCACCGCGAGCACCTGCGCCGAGCGGAGCTTGTCCAGCTCCTTCTCCGCCGTACGCAGCCGGGTGACGATGCCCTCGATGCGCTCGGGCAGCTCCTCCCGGCGCGTCTTGAGCTGCTCGCTGAGCTGGGCGACCAGCACGCTCTCGCGGGCCAGGAACCGGAACGCGTCGATGCCGACGAGCGCCTCCACGCGGCGCACTCCCGCGCCGATGGACGACTCGCCCAGCACCTTCACGAGACCGAGCTGGCCGGAGCTGGCCACGTGCGTGCCGCCGCACAGCTCGCGGGAGTAGTCGCCGACCTCGACGACCCGGACCTCGTCGCCGTACTTCTCGCCGAACAGCGCGAGCGCGCCCATCGCACGGGCCTGCGCCTGGCTGGTGTAGAACGCGTTGACCTTGAGGTCGTTGATCAGGACGGCGTTCACCTCGTCCTCGACGTCGCGCAGCATCGACGGGGAGACAGCCCCGGCCGCGGTGAAGTCGAAGCGGAAGCGGCCCGGGGAGTTCTCCGAGCCCGCCTGGGCCGCCGACTCGCCGAGCGCGTTGCGGAACCCCCGGTGGACCAGGTGGGTCGCGGTGTGGCTGCGGGAGATCGCGCGGCGCCGCTCCAGGTCGATGTCGGCCTGCGCCTGGTCGCCGACCCGCACCTCGCCGGTGCGCACCTTGCCGCGGTGCACGACGAGGCCGGACACCGGGGACTGGACGTCCACGATCTCGATCTCCGCGCCGCCCGTGCGGATCAGGCCCTGGTCGGAGAGCTGACCACCGCCCTCCGCGTAGAACGGGGTGCGGTCGAGCACGACCTCCAGCGTGGTCCCCGCGCCGGCCGCCGGAACCGACGCGCCGTCGACGAGCAGGCCGATGACGTTGGCCTCGGCGGTGGTGTGGTCGTAGCCGAGGAAGTCGACCTTCCCGGACTTCTCCAGGATGCCGGTGAACACCGAGATGTCGGCGTTGCCGGTCTTCTTCGCCGCGGCGTCCGCCTTGGCGCGGTCCCGCTGCTCCTTCATCAGCCGGCGGAAGCCCTCCTCGTCCACCTGGAGGCCCTGCTCGGCCGCCATCTCCAGGGTGAGGTCGATCGGGAAGCCGTAGGTGTCGTGGAGCTGGAACGCCTGGTCGCCGCCGAGCGTCGAGGCGCCCTTGCGCTTGGTCTCCTCCACCGCGACGTCGAAGATCGCCGTACCGGTACGCAGCGTGCCGAGGAACGACGCCTCCTCGGCGTCGATGACCGTGTGGATGTTGGCCGCGTCGGCCTTGAGCTCGGGGTACTGCTCGCCCATCACGTCGATGGTGACGGCGGTGAGCGGGTGCATGTGCCGCTCCTCGCCCGCGCCGAGCAGGCGGAGGTTGCGGATCGCGCGGCGCAGCATGCGGCGCAGCACGTAGCCCCGGCCCTCGTTGGACGGCAGCACGCCGTCGCCGACGAGCATGACGCCCGCCCGCATGTGGTCGGCGATCACCCGCAGCGACACGTCGGCGCGCTTGTCGCGCCCGTAGCGCGACCGGGTCAGATCGGCCGCCGTGTCGAGGATCTTGTACGTGGTGTCGATCTCGTAGATGTTGTCGACGCCCTGCAGGATGGCCGCCATGCGCTCCAGGCCCATGCCGGTGTCGATGTTCTTGGCCGGCAGCTCGCCCGCCACGTCGAAGTCGGTCTTGGCGCGGACCGCGCTGAGCTGGAACTGCATGAAGACGAGGTTCCACACCTCGAGGTAGCGGTTCTCGTCGGCGATCGGCCCGCCCTCGCGGCCGTACTCGGGGCCGCGGTCATAGTAGATCTCCGAGCAGGGGCCGCCCGGCCCGGGGACGCCCATGTGCCAGTAGTTGTCGGCCAGGTCACGGCGCTGGATGCGGTCGAGCGGCAGGCCGACCTTGCGGTGCCAGATGTCCTGGGCCTCGTCGTCGTCCAGGTAGACGGTCGCCCACAGGCGCTCCTCCGGGAAGCCGAAGCCGCCGTCGGACTCGGGCCGCGTCAGCAGCTCCCAGGCGAACGGGATCGCCTGCTCCTTGAAGTAGTCGCCGAAGGAGAAGTTGCCGAGCATCTGGAAGAAGCTGGCGTGGCGGGTGGTCTTGCCGACCTCGTCGATGTCGAGGGTGCGCATGACCTTCTGCGCGCTGGTCGCCCGCCGGTACGGCGGCGTCTGCTGCGCCAGAAAGAAGGGCTTGAACGGGACCATCCCCGCGTTCACGAGAAGCAGTGTCGGGTCCTCGGCGACCAGGCTGGCCGAGGGCACGACTGTGTGCCCGCGCTCCTCGAAGAAGCGCAGGAAGCGGCGCGCGATCTCTGCCGACTCCATTTCAGCGGCCGTCCTTTACGTCGTAGATTGAGTTCTTGCTTGTGGTGCTTCCATCAACCGTCTCGAGCCCGAACTCGGCGCGCAACTCGGTTTCCCTGCTCGCCGACAGCCGGCGCACCTCGCCGGCGAAGTCCCTGAGCTGATCCGTGAGGCTCACCGCGCGGTCGGCGGTGCGCCTGGCCACGTGGTCGGGCCGCAACGACTGAAGCTTACGCATGGTCCAGACCGTGAGGAACGCGCCCAGGGACATATAGAAGAGCCGCCGGATCATCCGCGTCCCCTCCCGATGGCCCGGCGCTCCACGGCGCGCTCGGCCGCGTGCCGCTCGCTGATCCTGTCCGCGGTCCTAGGGCCGGTGCGGGGGCCGGTACGGGGGCCGCCGCGGGCGGCACGCCGAGCCGGAACGCCGCGGGCGGCACGCCGGGCCAGCGCCAGGCGCACACCGTCCCTGAAGGCGGAGATCTTGAGCACCGGACCGGCGAACAGCGTGGACGCCACCCCAGTGATCTTGACCATGTTGCCGCTGACATCACGCATGTTGTCCGTGATCTCCTCGGCCGCCGCCAGCCGCCGGTTGGCCTCGGAGACGGTCTGGCTCATGTCGTCGAGGAGCGGGGCGATCCGGTCGCTCAGCTCGGCCACCGACTTGCGGGTCTCGGTCAGCAGTCTGGCCAGCCTGACCAGCACGACGACCATGAAGCAGACCAGGATCACCCAGAAAATGGCGACCACGAGGCCCGCCAGCTCTCCCGCGGTAAGCATGTGCCGATCTCCCTAGATCAACGGAGCTGGAATGGCAAGACCTTATCGCGAACGACCTGCCCGCCGTTCCGCACCACACACCCAGGCTGCTCCGCACCACACACCCAGGCTGCTCCGCATCACACACCCAGGCCGCTCCGCATCACACACCCGTGCCGATCCGTGTCACACCTAGCGGACCGCACGGCGGCGGTGCTCAGCCGCCGCGCAGGAAGCTCCGGATCTTCGCCCAGCGCTCGGCGAACCGCGCCTCCGCGCCGTGGGTGGTCGGCTCGTAGTAGCGGCGCTCCCGCAGCTCCTCCGGCGCGTAGTCCTGGCGGACGAGGCCGTGCTCGAAGTCGTGCGGGTACTGGTAGCCCTTGCCGTGACCGAGCTTCTTCGCCCCCGGGTAGTGGGCGTCGCGCAGGTGGTCGGGGATGCGGCCCACCATTCCGCGCCGCACGTCGTCGGAGGCCGCGCCGATCGCCTTCACGACCGCGTTCGACTTGGGCGCCAGCGCGCAGTGGACGACCGCCTGGGCGAGGTTGATCCTGCCCTCGGGCAGGCCGATGAACTCCACGGCCTGGGCGGCGGCCACCGCGACCTGCAGGCACGTGGGATCGGCCATGCCCACGTCCTCGCTGGCGAAGATCACGATCCGGCGGGCGATGAACCTCGGGTCCTCCCCCGCCTCCACCATCCGGGCGAGGTAGTGCAGCGCCGCGTCGGCGTCCGAGCCCCGCATGCTCTTGATGAACGCGCTGACCACGTCGTAGTGCTGGTCGCCCTGGCGGTCGTAGCGCACGGCCGCCTTGTCGACGGCCTTCTCCACGACCTCGACCGTCACCTCCGCGGTGACCTCGTCGGCCAGCATCGCGGCGGCTTCCAGGTAGGTGAGCGAGCGCCGGGCGTCGCCGCCGGCCAGCCGTACGAGCTGGTCGAGGGCGTCGGGGTGCAGCGTGACGCGCCCGCCGAGGCCGCGCGGGTCGGCCACCGCGCGCTCCAGGACGCCGCGGACGTCGTCCTCCGCCAGCGGTTCGAGGGTGAGCAGCAGCGAGCGGGACAGCAGCGGTGAGATGACGGAGAAGAACGGGTTCTCGGTGGTCGCGCCGATGAAGGTGACCCAGCGGTTCTCCACCGCCGGCAGCAGCGCGTCCTGCTGCGCCTTGTTGAACCGGTGGACCTCGTCCACGAACAGCACGGTCTGCCTGCCGGTCATGCCGAGCTCGCGGCGGGCCTGGTCGATGGCGGCGCGCACGTCCTTGACCCCGGCGGAGACGGCCGAGATCTCCACGAACCTCCGCTTGGTCGCGCCCGCCACGACGTACGCCAGCGTGGTCTTGCCGGTGCCCGGGGGTCCCCACAGGAACAGCGACATCGGGGCGTCGCTCTCCACCAGCCGGCGCAGCGGCGTGCCGGGCCCCAGCAGGTGCCGCTGGCCGATCACCTCCTCCAGCGAGCGCGGCCGCATCCGCACGGCCAGCGGCTCCTGGCCCCGATGCGCCTCCTCGGCGGCCGAATCGAACAGGCTCTCCACATCGCCGACACTACCGTCAGGCGCCCCACACGGCCGTCGCACCCGTGTGCCCGGTCCGCACGACGTAGTAGCCGACGACCACGGCGAGGATCACGGCGACGGCCGACACGACCAGGGCGACGGCCCGCGAGCGGCCGCCCTCGGGGGCGCGGCGGGCCCGGGTGAGCCACACCATCAGCAGCGACGCGACGGTCAGCAGCGCGGTCACCGGCACGAGAACGTCCGCGAACCCGCTGTGGACCTCGATAGCCGGGGAGGGCCGGCCCTGGAACATCCGGGCCTCCAGCGCCTCCCCGCTCTCCTTGGCCGCGAACGCCGCGCCGAGTGCCACCACGGCGGTCGCCACCAGGGCCCAGTCGAGCTTGTGCCGCAGGCGGGGCAGCGCGGCGTACGCGATCGACAGCGCCGCGAGCAGCGGCACGAAGATCACTGCCGCGTGGACGATGAGAGCATGGGCCGGGAGCCCGAGGACCTGGTCGAACATCGTGCATCGCTCCTGGAGACGGCGGCCGGGGGCACGGATCGCGGGTTGTCCCCCGGTCTACGGATTCGCTCGGCAGGAGGTTCCCAGGCAGATCTGAGAGCAAGATGAGCGCAAACCGTCGTGATACCCCTGGGACGTCCGTTTTACACGAAGCCGACGGGATCACGGATAGAGTGGCGGCTCGTCGTAACAAAAGGGGAAAGGGAAGGCATAGCGGTGACCGACACTGATCGGCAGAAGCAACCGGCTTCGCGCGTGAGCACGACCGGGCGCGCGACCACCCCCCGTCGCCGCCTGCGTGGCACCCTCGGCGCCGGGCTGGGGCTTCTCGCGCTGGCGGGCAGCCTGGTGGCCTGCAGTGACGGCTCGGCCGACAACACAGCGAAGGCCACCCCATCGGCCTCACCGTCGTCCTCCGATTCCACGGGCCCCCAGGTGACGCACACCGAGCTGACGCAGCCGACGCCGTCGGCCGCGCCCACCAGCCTGCGTCAGGTCACCTGCGAGTACCGCAAGGACGACACGGGCGCCCCGTCGAAGTTCGTGGGCTTCCCCCCCAGCAAGCTGAGCAGGGGGGTCATCGCGGCCAAGAAGATGGTCATCACCACGAACCAGGGCCGGATCGTCATCGACCTGGCCACGAAGGACGTGCCGTGCGCGGTGAACTCCTTCGCGTTCCTGGCCAAGAAGAACTTCTTCGACAACACCGTCTGCCACCGCCTCGCGACGGTGGAGACCGTCGGCCTCGGCATGCTGCAGTGCGGCGACCCGCTGGCCAAGGGCGACGGAAAGAACAAGAACGACGGCGCGGGCGGCCCGGGATACCTGTTCAACGACGAGAACCTCGGCGGGCTGCCGCTCGCCCGCGGCACGGTCGGGCTGGCGCAGGCCACGGAGGACGCCAACTCCAACGGCAGCCAGTTCTTCATCTCGTTCACGGACGAGAACACCCAGCTGACCGCCATGGGCGCCGCCTTCACGATGATCGGTGTCGTCACCCGGGGCATGGACGTCATCGACAAGATCGCCAGGGGCGGCATCATCCCCTTCAACGGCGACCCCACCGCCGACGTGCGGGGTGAGGGCTCCAACGCGCCGAAGAAGAAGGTCGTCATCAAGGACGTGGCCATCGTCTGACCGGTCCCGGACACAGGACGGCCCCCGCGACCGGTGTCGCGGGGGCCGTCTCGCGTTCTACCGCCGTTCTACTGCGCGGGCGCGGACTCGCCCTTGTCGGCCTTGGGCGTGGCGTCCACGCCGGCCTCCTTGCGCTGATCCGGGCTGATCGGGGTGGGCGCCCCGCTCAGCGGGTCGTAGCCGGACGCCGTCTTCGGGAACGCGATCACGTCCCGGATCGACTCGCCGCCGGCCAGCAGCATGCAGACGCGGTCCCAGCCGTAGGCGATGCCTCCGTGCGGCGGCGGGCCGTACTTGAACGCCTCCAGCAGCCAGCCGAACTTGCTCTCGGCCTCCTCCTTGGAGATGCCGAGCACGTCGAACACGCGCTGCTGCATCTCGGCGCGGTGGATACGGATCGAGCCGCCGCCGATCTCCATGCCGTTGCAGACCATGTCGTACGCGTAGGCCAGGGCCTCACCCGGGTTGTCCTGGAAGTTGTCGGCCCACTCCGGCTTCGGGGAGGTGAACGGGTGGTGGACCGGGGTCCAGCCGCCCTCTCCGTCCTCCTCGAACATCGGCGCGTCGACGATCCACAGGAACGACCACTGCGACTCGTCGATCAGGTCGCAGCGGCGGCCGATCTCCAGGCGGGCCGCGCCGAGCAGGTCGCGGGAGGCCGCCGGCGCGCCGGCCGCGAAGAAGATCGCGTCGCCGGGCTTGGCGCCGGTCTTCCCGGCGAGGCCGGCGAGCTCGGTCTCCGACAGGTTCTTGGCCACCGGGCCGCCCAGCGTGCCGTCCTCCTGGACCAGCACGTACGCCAGGCCGCGCGCGCCGCGCGACTTGGCCCAGTCCTGCCAGGCGTCGAGCTCCTTGCGGGTCTGCGAGGCGCCGCCGGGCATCACGACCGCGCCCACGTACGGCGCCTGGAAGACGCGGAACGAGGTGCCGGAGAAGTAGTCCGTGAGGTCGGTCAGCTCGACGCCGAAGCGCAGGTCGGGCTTGTCCGAGCCGTACCGCGCCATCGCCTCGGCGTACGTCATCCGCGGCAGCTGCGTGGGCAGCTCGTAGCCGATCGTCTCCTTCCAGATCCGACCGATGAGCGCCTCGCCCAGCTCGATCACGTCGTCCTGGTCGACGAACGACATCTCGATGTCGATCTGGGTGAACTCGGGCTGCCGGTCGGCCCGCAGGTCCTCGTCGCGGAAGCAGCGGGCGAGCTGGTAGTAGCGCTCCAGGCCGGAGACCATGAGGAGCTGCTTGAACAGCTGCGGCGACTGCGGCAGGGCGTACCAGTTGCCCGGCTGGAGCCGCACGGGCACCAGGAAGTCGCGGGCGCCCTCGGGCGTCGAGCGGGTCAGGCTCGGGGTCTCGACGTAGACGAACCCGCGCTCACGCATGACCTCGTTGGCGAGGTAGGTCGCCTGGGAGCGGATCCGCAGCGCGTCGGCGATCTTCTGACGGCGGATGTCGAGGTAGCGGTACTTCAGCCGCGCCTCCTCTGACACGCCCGAGCTGCCCTCGATCGGGAACGGCAGCGGCGCCGACTCGCTCAGCACCTCCACCTCGGAGGCGACGACCTCGATCTCACCCGTGGGCAGATCGAGGTTCTCGTTGCCGGCCGGACGCTGGCGTACCTCGCCTGTGACCTTGACGCAGTACTCCGCGCGCAGGTCGTGGGCGTGGTCCTCCTCGCGGAAGACCACCTGGGCCGAGCCGGAGGCGTCGCGCAGGTCGATGAAGACCACGCCGCCGTGGTCGCGCCGGCGCGCCACCCATCCGGCCAGCGTCACCTTCTGGCCCGCGTGCTCCTTGCGGAGCGTGCCTGCCTCGTGGGTGCGGATCACGAGAGTTTCCCCTTCAAGAACTGGACGACCTCCGCGAGCGGAACCGCGGTCTGGTCGGCTGTGGTCAGGTCCTTCACTTGCACGGCGCCCGCCTCGATATCTCGGTCGCCGAGGATGAGCGCGTACCGCGCGCCGCTGCGGTCGGCGGCCTTCATCGCGCCCTTGACGCCACGGCCGCCGAATGCCATGTCGACGGCGAGGCCGGCCCTGCGCAGCTCGCTCACGAGCGGGAACACGCGCCGCCTGGCGTCCTCGCCGAGCGGCACCGCGAACACCTCGACGCCGCGGGGCCGCTCGGCCAGCAGGCCCTCGGCCTCCATCGCAAGCACCGTGCGGTCCACCCCGAGGGCCCAGCCCACGCTGGGCAGCGCCGGGCCGCCGATCTGCTCGCTCAGCCCGTCGTAACGTCCTCCCCCGCCGACCGCCGACTGGGCGCCCAGGCCGTCGTGCAGGAACTCGAAGGTCGTGCGCGTGTAGTAGTCCAGGCCGCGTACGAGCCGGGGGTCGTCCTCGTACGCCACGCCGGCGGCCGTCAGCAGGCCCCTGACCTCCTCGTGGTAGGCCTTGCAGGCCCCGCACAGGTGATCGGTGACGAGCGGCGCGTTCTCCAGCTGCGCGCGCACCTCAGGACGCTTGTCGTCGAGCACGCGCAGCGGGTTGATCTCGATCCGGTTGCGGGTGGGCTCGTCGAGGTCCAGGCCGCGCAGGAAGTCCTGCAGCGCGGCGCGGTAGGCCGGGCGGCACTCCTTGCAGCCGAGCGAGTTCAGCAGCAGCCGCACACCGCGCAGGCCCAGCGAGGCGTAGCCGTCCATCGCCAGCACGATCAGCTCGGCGTCCAGCGCCGGGTCCTCGGCCCCCAGGGCCTCGGCCCCCACCTGCGAGAAGTGGCGGTAGCGCCCCGCCTGGGCCCGCTCGTAGCGGAAGTAGCTGCCCGAGTACCAGAGCTTGATCGGCAGCGGTCCGCCGTACAGGCCGTGTTCGAGCACGGCCCGCATCACGCTAGCGGTGCCCTCGGGGCGCAGCGTCAGCGACTGGCCGCCCCGGCTCGTGAACGTGTACATCTCCTTGGTCACGATGTCGGTCGACTCGCCGACCCCGCGCGAGAACAGCGCCGTGTCCTCGAAGGCCGGCGTCTCGATGTAGCCGTAGCCGGCGCGGCGGGCCGGCTCGGCCAGGGCGTCCCGTACGGCGAGAGCCCACTCCGAACGCGGCGGCATCCAGTCGAAGGTGCCCTTGGGCGCCTGAAAGGTCATCACAATCCCCTGGTCGGGCCTGCGTGCGGCGCGACGTCCCTGAGGAAGGGGTTGGTCGCGCGCTCGCGGCCGATGGTCGTCTGAGGTCCGTGGCCGGGCAGGACCGTGGTCTCGTCCGGCAGCGTCAGCGTCTCGGCGAGGCTGCGCAGGATGGCGGCGTAGTCGCCGCCGGGCAGGTCGGTGCGGCCGATGGAGCCGGCGAACAGCAGGTCGCCCGCGAACAGGACCTGGGAGTCCTCGACGGGCGTCCGGAACGTCACCGACCCCCTGGTATGGCCCGGCCTGTGCTCGACCGTGAGCTCGAGCCCCGCCAGCGACAGCACGGCACCGTCGGCCAGCTCCCGCACGTCGTCGGGCTCGGAAAGTTTCAGACCGCCGAACGCCTGGCCCGTCTGCGGCGGGAATCCCTTCGCCGGGTCCGACAGCAGATCGCGGTCCTCCGGGTGGATCCACGCGGGCACGTCGCGGGCGCCGCACACCGGGGCCACCGACCACACGTGATCGATGTGACCGTGGGTGAGCAGCACCGCGACCGGCTTCAGCCGGTGCTCGCGCAACAGCGCGTCGAGATCCTCCACGGCATCCTGACCTGGGTCGATGACCACGCACTCCTCGCCTGCTGCGGGAGCGACGACGTAACAGTTGGTCTGGAACGACCCTGCGGGAAACCCGGCGACGAGCACGGAAGCGGCCTCTGCGTCTCTACGGATCAATCAAGGATTGCGCGAGCGAATGTAACCGAAGGGTACCGGTGCGGGTCGGCAGGCTGCGAACCAATACCCGTCAGCCGATACGATTCGCCCACCTCAATAGTCATTCTTGGAGCAGTCGAGCCGGATGCTATAGAACAGGCCGCCGTTCCCGGAGCACCTCCCGGGTGTGGCGGGTACGCACCGGCGTGACCGCGTCCGGGCGTACGACCATGGGAAACAGGACGAGTCGGGAGGTCGAAGTGGTCACCGGCAAGGACCGGCAGAGGCAGCTGGCCCGGGAACACTACGAACGGCAGCTGCGGGCGCGCACGGAGCAAGAGCAGAAGTCGCGGCGCACCGCGATCATAGGCACCACCGCGGCCGTGGTGGTGGTGATCGGCGGAGTGGTCGCGGCGACGACCCTTCTCGGCAGCGACGACGGCGACGCCAAGGCGTCCGCGTCGGCGTCGGCGTCGGCGAGCAGCCAGCCGCTCGCGAACGACCCCAAGCCGTACGACCCGGCCAAGGGCACCTGCGGCTACGTCGCCGACGAGGGCAGCGGCCAGGTCAAGAACGTCGGCATGCCGCCGGAGAAGGTGAGCACCGCCCCGGCGACCATGACCATCAAGACCAACCTCGGCGACATCGTCGCGAGGCTGGACA
The DNA here is from genome assembly GCF_044460045.1 of Microbispora rosea. Lineage (NCBI taxonomy): Bacteria > Bacillati > Actinomycetota > Actinomycetes > Streptosporangiales > Streptosporangiaceae > Microbispora > Microbispora rosea. Next base: position 27,885 of record NZ_JBITJO010000002.1, read on the forward strand.
GCGAGAAGGCGCCCTGCACGGTCAACTCGTTCAAGTTCCTGGCGTCCAAGGATTACTTCGACGAAACGAAGTGCCACCGGATGGGCACGGACTTCCCGATCCTGCAGTGCGGCGACCCGCTGGCCAAGGCCGACGGCAAGAACCCGACCGACGGCCAGGGCGGCCCCGGCTATCGCTTCGCGAACGAGAACCTGGCGGGCGCGAAGTACACGCGGGGCGTGCTCGCGATGGCGAACAGCGGTCCGAACACCAACGGAAGCCAGTTCTTCATCGTGTTCGGGGACACCGGGCTGACGCCCGACTACACGCCTTTCGGTACGGTGACCAAAGGACTCGAAATCGTGGACAAGGTCGCCAAGAAGGGCGTCATCGCCAGCGCCGGCGGGGACGGCACTGGTGCTCCGAAGCAGCCCGTGGTCATCAAAGACGTGACAATCACCAGCAAGAGCTGACGTAATACAACCAAGGGCACATCGAGCCCTGGAGGCTGATTCAAGTGCGGGAGGACACGGTGAGCACCGACCCGTGGGGCCGGGTAGACGAGGACGGCACCGTCTACGTGCGTACGGCTGAGGGAGAACGGGCCGTCGGGTCCTGGCAGGCCGGTGAGCCGGAGGAGGCGCTGGCCTACTACCGCCGGAAGTTCGACGAGCTGGCGGGCCAGGTGCAGCTCCTGGAGCAGCGGGTGCGCGGCACCGATCTCGCTCCGGCCCAGGCCGAGGCGAGCATCGCCAAGCTGCGGGAGTCGGTGACCGAGGCGCACGCGGTCGGCGACCTCGGCTCGCTGCAGGACCGGCTGTCGGCGCTCACCGAGCTGGTCGGCAAGCGCCGCGAGGAGCTGCGGGCGGCGCGCGACCAGGCCCGGGCGCACGCCCGCGAGGTGAAGGAGCGCATCGTCGCCGAGGCCGAGCGCATCGCCGAGGAGACGACGCACTGGAAGTCCGGCGGCGAGCGGCTGCGGCAGCTCGTCGAGGAGTGGAAGGCCGCCGAGCGGGTCGACCGGGCCACCGAGGCGACGCTGTGGAAGAGGCTGTCCACGGCGCGTACGGCCTTCGCCAAGCGGCGCAAGGCGTACTTCTCCTCGCTCGACCAGCAGCGCGACGCGGTGCGCGGCACCAAGGAGCGCATCGTGAGCGAGGCGGAGGCGCTGGCGGACTCGACGGACTGGAACGCCACCGCGGCGGCCTACCGCGAGCTGATGCGCGAGTGGAAGGCCGCCGGGCGTGCCTCCCGCGAGGTCGAGGACGAGCTGTGGGCACGCTTCAAGGGCGCCCAGGACCAGTTCTTCCAGGCCCGCTCGGCGGTGTTCGCGGAGCGGGACGCCTCCTTCGCGGCCAACGCGGAGGTGAAGGAGGCGCTGCTGGCCGAGGCCGAGAAGCTGCTGCCGGTCACCGACGCGCGTGGCGCGCGTGCGGCGCTGCGGGGCATCCTGGAGCGCTGGGAGGCCGCGGGCCCGGTGCCTCGCGACCAGCGTGACCGTCTGGAGGGCGGGCTGCGCAAGGTCGACGACGCGGTCCGCAGAGCCGAGGACAACGAGTGGAAGCGCTCCAACCCCGAGGCCAGGGCCCGCGCCCAGGACACGGTCAACCAGCTCCGCAGGTCCATCGACCAGCTGGAGACGCGGCTGGGCAAGGCCCAGGCGGCCGGCCGGGACAAGGACGTCAAGGAGGCGGAGGAGGCGCTTGCGGCCCGCCGCTCCTGGCTGCAGGAGGCGGAGCGCACGCTCGCCGAGTTCTCCTGACCCCCTCTTCCACCCCTCCCCCTCGGCGTGATCTTGGAGTTTGTCGCACGCCGGGGGGCCGAGCTGGGCGGACGCATTCCGTGGTCTTGCCGGGATTCGGCTCACTCCGCCCTGACCTGGGCGAACAGGCTTCGTGATCATGCATCGAGGTCGGGACGCGCGGCTGCACGCCCGTCGATTGCATGATCACGCACAGCGTGTCCACCGGCTCCTTCATGCCGTGAACACGTTCAGTGCAAGATCACGAAGTCCGTCCGCGCACGTCGCGCGCTACCCCTGCGCCAAACCACAAGATCACGCCCGTGGAGGGGTTAGCTGGTGATGCGGTAGACGTCGTAGACGCCCCCGACGTTGCGCACCGCCTTGAGCACGTGGCCGAGGTGCTTGGGATCGCCCATCTCGAAGGTGAACTTGCTGATCGCCACCCGGTCGCGGCTGGTCGTCACCGACGCCGACAGGATGTTCACGTGCTGGTCGGACAGGGTCCGCGTGACGTCCGACAGCAGGCGGGGCCGGTCGAGCGCCTCCACCTGGATGGCGACGAGGAAGACCGAGTCGTCCCCTGGCGACCAGGCGACCTCCACCAGCCGGTCGGGGTGGGCGTTGAGCTGCTCCACGTTGGGGCAGTTGGTGCGGTGCACGGAGACGCCGTGCCCCCGCGTGACGAACCCGACGATCTCGTCCCCCGGCACCGGGGTACAGCAGCGCGACAGGCGGACCCACACGTCCGGGTCGCCCGCGACCATCACGCCGGCGTTCGAGTTGGCCCTGAGACGGCCCTTGAGCCGCGTGGGGACCTGGGCCTCGGCGATGTCCTCCTCGGCCCCCTCGACGCCGCCCAGGGCCTGTACGAGCTTGTCCACGACCGACTGTGCGGTCAGGTGCCCCTCGCCGACCGCCGCGTAGAGGGCGGACACGTCGGCGTACCGCAGGTCCCTGGCCAGAGCCAGCAGCGCCTCGCCGGACATCAGCCGCTGCAGCGGCAGGCCCTGCTTGCGCATGGCCCGCCCGATCGCCTCCTTGCCCGCCTCGATGGCGGTCTCGCGGCGCTCCTTGGTGAACCACTGGCGGATCTTGTTGCGGGCCCGGCCGCTCTTGACGAACTTCAGCCAGTCCCTCGACGGTCCCGCGTCCGGCGACTTCGACGTGAAGATCTCCACGGTGTCGCCGTTGCCGAGGCGGGATTCCAGCGGGACCAGCCTGCCGTTGACCCGCGCGCCGATACATCGGTGGCCGACCTCGGTGTGCACGGCGTACGCGAAGTCGACCGGGGTCGCGCCCTCGGGCAGGGCGATCACCTGGCCGCGCGGGGTGAAGACGAACACCTCCGAGACCGACAGGTCGAAGCGCAGCGACTCCAGGAACTCCCCCGGGTCGGAGGTCTCCTTCTGCCAGTCGAGCAGCTGGCGCAGCCAGGCCATGTCGTTGACCTGCTTGACCTTGCCGGGCCCGGCCCCGACCATCTCCTCTTTGTACTTCCAGTGCGCGGCCACGCCGTACTCGGCGCGGTTGTGCATGGCCCGCGTGCGGATCTGCAGCTCGATGGCCTTGCCCTCGGGTCCCATGACCGTCGTGTGCAGCGACTGGTACATGTTGAACTTGGGCATGGCGATGTAGTCCTTGAACCGCCCCGGCACCGGCTTCCACTGGGCGTGGATCGTTCCGAGCGCGGCGTAGCAGTCGCGGACCGTGTCGACCAGGACGCGGATGCCCACCAGGTCGTAGATGTCGTCGAAGGCCACGCCCTTGGCGATCATCTTCTGGTAGATCGAGTAGTAGTGCTTGGGCCGCCCGCGCACGGTCGCCTTGATCTTCGCCTCGCGCAGGTCGGCGGAGACCTTCTCGATGACCTCGTGCAGGAACAGGTCGCGGCGCGGCGCGCGCTCCGACACCATCCGGGCGATCTCGTCGTACCGCTTCGGGTAGAGCATGGCGAACGCGAGGTCCTCCAGCTCCCACTTGATGGTGTTCATGCCGAGCCGGTGGGCCAGCGGCGCGAAGATCTCCAGCGTCTCGCGGGACTTCTGCTGGCGCTTGTGCTCGGGCATGTAGCGCATGGTCCGCATGTTGTGCAGCCGGTCGGCCAGCTTGATGACCAGCACGCGGATGTCGCGCGACATCGCGACCACCATCTTGCGCACGGTCTCGGCCTGCGCCGCGTCGCCGAACTTCACCTTGTCGAGCTTGGTCACGCCGTCGACGAGCAACGCGATGTTGTCGCCGAAGTCGGCTCGTAACTCGTCGAGGCTGTAGGCGGTGTCCTCCACCGTGTCGTGCAGCAGGGCGGCGCACAGCGTCTCGTCGTCCGTGCCCAGCTCCGCCAGGATCGTCGCGACCGCGAGCGGGTGGGTGATGTACGGGTCGCCGCTCTTACGCTTCTGATCGCGGTGGTGATACGCGGCGACGTCGTACGCCCGCTCGATCAGCCGCAGGTCTGCTTTGGGATGGGTGGCACGGACCGTCTTGAAGAGCGGTTCCAACACCGGATTCATAGCACCCCACTGCCCCCCGAAACGGGCGAGCCTCCGTCGCGTGGCCGGCGACGCCGGCTTGTCCTCCGGGACCGCCGCGGGGTCGCGTGCCGCGTCGGGGGGCACGTCTGCGACGGGCTCGGGGGCGTCGCGGGAGATCACTCCGCGATCGACCCGCGCGCTGTCGGGCACGACCACATCACGGGGCACACAGACTCCTCACGTCGAGTCCAGAGTCCACAGTGTATCCGTGCTGCCACAGCACTCTCGGCCGAGTGCCCCCCGACCGGCCCGTCGGGCTCAGACGGTGAGCAGGGCGCGGACGTCCAGGCCCGGCAGCCGCTCGCGGCCGGACAGGAAGGACAGCTCCATCAGGAAGGACACGGACACGACCTCCGCGCCCGTCCTTCTGACCAGCTCCACGGCCGCCCTGGCCGTGCCGCCCGTGGCGAGGACGTCGTCCACGATCAGAACCCGGTCGCCGGGGTCGAAGGCGTCGGCGTGCACCTCGATCGTCGCGGAGCCGTACTCCAGGTCGTAGGACGCCTCGTACGTACCGGCGGGCAATTTGCCCTTTTTGCGCACCGGTACGAACCCCGCTCCGCTGCGGTAGGCCACCGGCGCGGCGAGGATGAAGCCCCGCGCCTCGATGCCCACCACCTTGTCGAAGGCCAAGCCGTCCCCGAGCTCGTCCACGACCTGCGTGAAGGCCGCGTGGTCCGCCAGCAGCGGCGTGATGTCCTTGAAGAGGATGCCGGGCTTGGGGTAGTCCGGGACATCCCTGATGAGAGCCGTCCAGTCAGTCACGACGCCCAAGCCTAACGGGACAGAGGTACGCGAAGACGCCCCCGGAACCGGAGGGTTCCGAGGGCGCCTGCGACGAGCCGGGATCAGCGCTTCTTGCGCTTCTCCGTGGCGGTGACCTTCTGCGAGCCGGCCGGGACCGGCTCCTTCGTGGCGGTCTTGGCCGCCGAGACCTGCTTGGCGTGCACCCGCTGGGCCAGCGCCTGCCACTTGGGCTCCCGCTCCTTCAGCGTGACCAGGATCGGCGTCGCCACGCACAGGGACGAGTAGGTGCCGACGATCATGCCGACGAACAGGGCCAGCGACAGGTCCTTCAGCGTGCCGGCGCCGAGCAGCGTGGTGCCGATGAACAGGATCGCCGCCACCGGCAGGATCGCCACCAGCGAGGTGTTCAGCGACCGGATCAGCGTGTGGCTGAGCGCGTTGTTGGCGGCCTGCGTGTAGGTCATCTTCGCGCTCGTGCCGAGCTTGCCCGTGACCTCCTTGATCATGTCGAAGACGACGACGGCGTCGTACAACGAGTAACCGAGGATCGTGAGGAAGCCGAGCATGGTCGCCGGGGTGACCTCGAAGCCCGACCAGGCGTAGACGCCCGCGGTGATCACGAGGTCGTGGACGAGGGCGACGATCGCCGCGAGGGCCATCCGCCACTCGAAGGCCACCGACAGGTACAGCATGATCGCGATCATGAAGACCGCGAGGCCGATCCAGGCCTTCTGCGAGACCTCGCCACCCCAGGTCGCACCGATGACCTGCGAGCTGACCTGGTCCTCCTCGATGCCGTACTTCTGGGCGATCGTGCTCTGGACCTTGGTCACCTCGCCGCCGTCGAGGCTCTCGGTGGTGACGCGCCAGTTCGGACCGGCCTGCTGCACGATCACCTGGTGGACTCCGGCGTCCGCGACCGTCTCGCGGACCTGCTCGATGCTGGAGCCGGGCGTGCGCGTGAAGTCGAACACCGAGCCGCCGCGGAACTCCACGCCCAGGTTCAGGCCGTTCAGCGCCAGGCCGAGGATGGAGACGGCCAGCAGGAACACCGACAGGCCGTACCAGATCTTGCGCTTGCCGACGAAGTCGATGTTGATGTCGCCGCGGTAGAGGCGGCTGATCAATCCCGGCATCACGCCTCCTGCAGGGTCTGATCGGCGGGGCTGGTGCGACCCATGCGCTCCGCGTCGAGTCCGGACAGCTTGTGGCCCTTGGAGAAGAACCGCAACCGCGCCACGAGGGACATCAGCGGCTTGGTGAACAGGAACACCACCACGATGTCGATGAGCGTCGTCAGGCCCATCGCGAACGCGAAGCCGGCCACGTCGCCGACCGCGAGGAAGAAGAGCACCACCGCGGCGATGAACATGACGGCGTCGGCGACCATGATGGTCCTCCGGGCGCGCCGCCATGCCACCTCGACCGCCGAGCGCAGCGTGCGGTGGCCCTCCTTGATCTCGTCGCGGATCCGTTCGAAGTAGACGATGAACGAGTCCGCAGTGATGCCGATCGAGACCACCAGACCGATGATGTGCGGCAGCGAGAGCCGGAAGCCGGCGTTGTGGCTCAGCACGTCCACCGTCAGGTACGTGAACACGGTGGCCACGCACAGGCTCGCGATGCCGATGAGCCCCAGGCCGCGGTAGTAGAGCAGCAGGTAGATCATGACGACGATCAGGCCGAGCGCGCCGGCGATGAGACCGCCCTTGAGCTGGTCCTGGCCGAGGGTCGAGGAGACCGACACGACCGAGCTCTGCTTGAACTTCAGGGGCAGCGCGCCGTACTTGAGCTGGTCGGCCAGCTCGGTGGCGGTCGTCTGCGTGAAGCTGCCGGAGATGCGGGCGCTGCCGCCGGGGATGGCCTCCTCGATCGTCGGAGCGACGATGACGACGCCGTCCAGCACGTTGGCGAGCTGGTTGCGCGGGGCCGGCAGGCTCGTGATGCGCCGGGTGATGTCGGCGAACTGGGTGGCGCCCTTCGACTTGAAGTCGACCTGGACGATCCACTCACCGGTGGTGGGGTCGGTGCCCGACTGCGCCCCGCTGATCTCGGTGCCCTGCACCGCGGCCTTGTCGAGGATGTAGCGGGCCGAGCCGTCGTCGCTGCAGGCGACGATCTGCTTGTTCGGGTCGTCGATGGCGCCCTGGCCGCGGTTCTTCGCGGTGCAGTCGATCTTGCGGAACTCGGTGAGCAGCGCCTGGTCGATGCCGCTGGTGTCCTGACCTGCCAGTGGGTCGCCCGTGTCCTGCGGAGCGGCCGTCGGCGTGGGACTGGGCGCGGCCGCCGAGGGCGACGCCTTCGCCCGGTTGGCACGGGCGGCTCCCGCCCCCGCCTTGCGGTGGTTCCCGGCCCGCTCCGAAGCGCTCGGCTCCGGCGACGGCGCGGTCAGCGCCTTCGACAGGGCGCGTCCCGCGGGAGTCGCGTTGCCGTTGGGGGCCGCACTCTCGCCGGCCGGCGCGGACGTGCCCGGAGTGGTGGCGGGTGTCGCCGCGGCCGAGCCGCTGGGCGTCGGGGCCGCCGTGGGCACCTGAGCCGGCTGGTTCGTGGCGGCGGCCACCGCGAGCACCTGCCGCATGCGCAGTTCGGCGGTGGTCGACACCAGCCGGAGCGCCTCGTCCCGGCCCGCGCCCGGAATCTGGATCACGATGTTGTCGTTCGACTTCGCGACCTGGGCGTCGGAGATGCCGGTGCCGTTGACGCGCTGCCGGATGATCGTCACGGCTCGGTCGAGGCTCTCCTGCGACGGCGTCTTCCCGTTCGCCAAGACCGGCGAGAGCGTCACGGTCGTGCCGCCCGCGAGGTCGAGGCCGAACTTGGGGACGAACGCCTTCTGGAGGGCGACCGTCGCGCCCATGACGAGAATGAGCGCAAGGAGCAGCAGGAGTGTGCGTCCAGGCTTGCTCTGGCTACTGGTCGGTGGGGCCACTGGAGGTCAGTTCTTTCGTCGAAAAGTTGTGATCAGCCTACTCAGGACTGCTTGGTGCTCGTGTCGTCACCGTTCCCCGTGTCGGGACCGTCGGCCACGGTCTCCTCGGCCTCCCCGCCCGTCACCTCGTCCACAGGGGTGACCACCCGGCCGATCGCCGCCTTGGCCCAGCGGGTCTCGACACCGGGGGCCACCTCCAGCACGACGTCGTCGTCCTGCAGCGCGACGACCGTCGCGAACAGCCCTGTCGTGGTCATGACCCGGGCGCCTGGGGCGAGGGAGTTCTGCATCTGGATCTGCTCCTGCTGCCGCTTGCGCTGCGGGCGGATCAGGAGGAAGTAGAACACCACTACCAACAAGATCAGTGGCAGGAACGTCCCAAGCGGGTTGTTACCCACGGGGGCCACCCTTTCGTAACGTGATGAACCGGCCTGACGCCGGAGGTCTTGTGCGCTTCACACGCGGGCCACCGCGACTTCTATCGTGTGCGGCCAGTCAAGCCACGCAGTGTATGCGAGCCCGCAGAAGCCCGGCAACGAACCCACGGCTCGGCGGGCAGGAAAGTTCCCGTTTCATGGGCTTCGCAATCGGTCTGTTACCTCTTTGCCCCAGTTTCCGCTTCGGCCCCGGCGCCGGCGTTCAGGCGTCGTCGAAGAGCGTGGGCACCGCCGCCGAGCCGACCGCGTCGGGAGGCGGAGTCAGTCCGAGATGCGCCCAGGCGGTGGCGGTGGCGACGCGGCCCCTCGGGGTGCGGGCCAGCAGCCCCTGCCGCACCAGGAAGGGCTCGGCCACGACCTCGACGGTCTCCGGCTCCTCCCCCACCGCCACCGCGAGCGTCGACAGGCCCACCGGACCGCCGCCGAACTTGCGCAGCAGCGCGTCGAGCACGGCCCGGTCGAGCCGGTCCAGCCCCTCGGCGTCGACCTCGTAGAGGTTGAGCGCCGCCGCCGCGACCTCCCGGGTGATCACGCCCTCCGCGCGGACCTCGGCGAAGTCGCGCACCCGCCGCAGCAGGCGGTTGGCGATGCGGGGCGTGCCGCGTGAACGGCGGGCGATCTCGTAGGCGCCCTCGTCCGGCAGCTCGACCGACAGCAGCTTCGCGGAGCGCCGCAGCACCCGCTCCAGCTCGGCCACCTCGTAGAAGTCCATGTGGGCGGTGAAGCCGAACCTGTCGCGCAGCGGCGCCGGCAGCAGCCCCGCCCTGGTCGTGGCCCCGACCAGCGTGAACGGAGCGATGTCGAGAGGGATCGAGGTGGCGCCCGGGCCCTTGCCGACGACGATGTCGACCCGGAAGTCCTCCATCGCGAGGTAGAGCATCTCCTCCGCGGGACGGGCCATGCGGTGGATCTCGTCGATGAACAGGACCTCGCCCTCGGTCAGCGTGGACAGGATCGCGGCCAGGTCGCCCGCGCGCTCAAGCGCCGGGCCCGAGGTCATCCGCAGCGGCGCGCCGAGCTCGGAGGCGATGATCATGGCGAGCGTGGTCTTGCCGAGCCCGGGGCCGCCGCTCATGAGGACGTGGTCGGGCGGGCGGTTGCGGCGCAGGGCGCTCTCCAGCACCAGCGACAGCTGCTCGCGCACCCGGCCCTGCCCGATGAACTCGTCCAGGCGCCGGGGGCGCAGCGCGGCCTCGATCGCCCGCTCGTCGCCCTCCGGTTCCGGCGACACGAGATCCCGCTCGAAGCTCACTCGACACCATCCGCTCGGCCTGCCGGGACCCGTCCGATTCCCGGTGAAACTTTCAACGAACGCCTCGCCCGCCGCGCGCCCCGCACGGCGGGCGAGGCGCGGCCCGTCACGAGGTCACCGCACGCTCAGCGCGCGCAGGGCGGACTTGAGCAGCGCCGCCACCTGCGGGGTGCGGCCGGCCGCGAGCTCCGCCTCGGCCTCCGCGGTGACCGTCGCGACCGCCTCGTCGGCGTCCCTGGACGAGTAGCCGAGCCCGACGAGCCCCGAGTGGACCTGGTCGCGCCAGACGGGCGCCGCCGCCGCGCCGTTGATCGCGGCGTCGACGGCCGCCGCCGGGGTGCCGAGCTTGTCCTTGAGTTCGAGCACGATGCGCTGGGCGCCCTTCTGGCCGATGCCGGGCACCATCGTCAGGGCCTTGATGTCGGCGCTCGCCACCGCGACCCGCAGCGCGTTGGGCGCGTGGACCGCGAGCATGGCCAGGGCCAGGCGCGGCCCGACCCCGCTGGCCGTCTGGAGCAGCTCGAAGACCGTCCGCTCGTCATCGGAGGCGAAGCCGTACAGCGTGAGCGAGTCCTCGCGGACGACGAGCGAGGTGGACAGCCGGGCGGGTTCGCCGATGCGCAGCCCGGCCAGGGTGCCCGGGGCGCAGTGGACGAGCATCCCGACGCCGCCCACCTCGACCACGGCGCTGTCGGCTCCGATCGCCGCCACCTGCCCCGCAACGGATGCGATCACCGCGTGCTCCCTCCCCGGTCCGGACGCCCGGCCGCGACGTCGCCGGGTCTCCCAGTCCTACCAGAGGCCGCGGGGCCCGCACCCCCGGAACGGGCCCTGGCCAGAGCGTCGGCCAGCCGGTGCTGCACGCCGCCGCGCCAGACGTGGCAGATGGCCAGGGCGAGCGCGTCGGCCGCGTCCGCCGGCTTGGGCATGGCGTCGAGCCGCAGCAGCCGGGTGACCATCGTGCCGACCTGCTTCTTGTCGGCGTTGCCGTTGCCGGTGATCGCGGCCTTGACCTCGCTGGGCGTGTGCAGCGCGACCGGCAGCCCCCGCCGCGCCGCGCAGACGATCGCGACGGCCGACGCCTGGGCCGTCCCCATGACCGTACGGACGTTGTGCTGGGCGAAGACCCGCTCGACGGCGACCGCGTCGGGCTTGATCTCGTCGAGCCAGCGCTCGATCTCCGCCTCGATGACGACCAGCCGGGACCCGATGTCGTCGTCGGGCGGGGTGCGGACCACCCCGACCGACAGCAGGCTCAGCGGGGCGCCCGGACGGCCCTCCACGGCGCCGAGACCGCACCGCGTCAGCCCCGGGTCCACGCCCATCACCCGCAGTTGGGGCATCCGCACCGGCACGCCTCCCTGATCCCGGCGGCGCGGCCACCGCTGCGCCGAACATCTGTTCGGTCGGTCACTCTATCGCGATCAGCGGCCGCGCGGGCGCGTCAGAAGTAGTCGATCATGTACGCGGCGCAGCCGAACGCGGCGTCCAGCGCGTCGTCGGCGTCGGCAGAGCCGCCGCTCAGCAGGCCGGCGCGGCGGAGGGTGGCCGTGGGCACGCCGGCGAACAGCGCCGACATCCCGCCGATCGTGAGCCGCGTCGCGTCCCCGTCCGCGCTCTCACCGCGCGCCGCCTCCCGCCGCGTCACGGAGCCGGCGCCGCCGTCCACCCGCAGCAGCCACGCGCCCGCGTTGCCCGGGCGCGGGGAGTCGGTCACCTCAAGGGGGGTCTCGACGCGGACCGCGGCGGGGAAGCCGCGCCCCTCGACCGCGGCGGGCAGATCGATCAGCCGGAACATCCACCGGGTCTGGCTGACCTCGTCCTTCGACCGCTCCCGCAGCATCCAGAGCATCGGGTCTGCCGGGTCCACGAAGGCCTTCACCGACTTCGCGACGGTCGACGCGCTGCCGACCATCGACCACAGGGCCCTGGCCGTCGCCTCCGACCCCGCCAGCAGGTTGTCGACCTCGATGTCCCCGTCGCTCCACCGGTAGACGACGAACCCGTCCTCGGCCAGGTAGCAGAAGTCGTCGTCGTCCTCCAGCCACAGCCGCCAGGTCCGCTCGTCGAAGCACAGCGGCCCGCTCGCGCGGGCGGCGGCGTGCACCCTGCCGATCAGGGCGACGAGCTCGGCCGCGTCGGCGGGGCCCATCCGGCGGAGCTTGACCCCGCCCGCCGCGCCGCCGGGGCCGCCCAGCGTACGCAGCGCCTCGGCGGGCACGGTGATCCGCTGGAGCACGCCGGCGTGCTCGTAGCCCGCGCTCCGGTACACCGGCGTGGTGGCCGGGTAGAGCGCGGAGACCGCGTGACCGAGCTCCGCGCAGCGCTCGATGGCCGCGTGCGTGAGCGCCCGGCCCACGCCCCTGCCACGGTCCTCCGGCGCCACCGTCACACCCGCCACACCGCCCATGGACAGGGGACGGCCGTGCCACCACTGGACGTACGGGTTGATCCTGGCCGTGCCGACGAGCCGGGGGCCGTCGAAGGCGCCCAGATAACGGCCCTCGGGCAGCATCGGGGAGACGAGCTTGCGCCAGGTCTCCGCGCCGCCGCCGGACAGCGGGCCGAAGGCGCGCCTTCGGTTGTCGAGGACGGCGTCCAGGTCGTCGCTCGTGATATGACGAATTTCCACAACCGGCCAAGCTATGCGGGCTCCGGTCGCCGCTGCCACCGGTTTTCCGCCCCCGCGCCGCCCTCCGGCCGAGACCCTGCGTCAACGGGGGCAAGGCGCTGCCTCAACGCGGCCGGTGCCCTGCGTCGATGAAGGCAAGGGCGCTGCGTCAATGGGGCCGGTGCCCTGCGTCGATTAGGGCAAGGGCCCTGCGTCAATGAGGGCAAGGGCCCTGTGCCGATCCGGCGGCAAGGGCCCGCGCCCGGCTCCGGCGTCAGGCCTCGATCTTCTCCATGACCTCGTCGCTCACGTCGAAGTTCGCCCAGACGTTCTGCACGTCGTCGCTGTCCTCCAGCGCGTCGATGAGCTTGAAGATCTTGCGGGCGCCGTCCTCCTCGAGGGGGACGTTGAGCGTGGGGACGAAGCTCATCTCGGCCGACTCGTAGTCGATGCCGGCGTCCTGCAGCGCCTTGCGCACGGGGATCAGGTCGGAGGCCTCACAGACCACCTCGAAGTTCTCGCCGAGGTCGTTGACCTCCTCGGCCCCCGCGTCGAGGACGGCCATGAGCACGTCGTCCTCGGTCAGCGACCCCTTGGGGACGATCACGACGCCCTTGCGGTTGAACATGTACGACACCGAGCCGGGGTCGGCGAGCGAGCCACCGTTGCGCGTCAGCGCCACGCGCACCTCGGACGCCGCGCGGTTGCGGTTGTCGGTGAGGCACTCGATGAGGACCGCGACGCCGCCGGGGGCGTAGCCCTCGTACATGATCGTCTGCCAGTCGGCGCCGCCGGCCTCGAGGCCGCCGCCGCGCTTGCGGGCCCGCTCGATGTTGTCGATCGGGACCGAGTTCTTCCTGGCCTTGGTGATGGCGTCGAACAGCGTGGGGTTGCCGTCCGGGTCGGGCCCGCCGGTCCTGGCCGCGACCTCGATGTTCTTGATGAGCTTGGCGAAAAGCTTGCCGCGCTTGGAGTCCAGCGCCGCCTTCTTGTGCTTCGTCGTCGCCCATTTGGAGTGGCCGGACATCGCCTAGAGCTCCCTCACCATTTCGACAAAATACGAGTGCACCCGCGCGTCGCCGGTCAGCTCCGGATGGAAGGACGTCGCGAGCAACGGTCCCTGTCGGACCGCGACGATCCTATCCCCAGCTTCGGTGCGGCCCAGCACCTCCACGTCGGGCCCCACGGATTCGACCCAGGGCGCGCGAATGAACACGGCCCTGATCGTCCCGCGCCCGGCGAAGTCGAGATCGGCCTCGAACGAGTCGACCTGGCGGCCGAAGGCGTTGCGGCGGACCACTATGTCGATGCCGCCCAGTGTCTCCTGGCCCTCGATGCCGCCCTCGATCCGGTCGGCCAGCATGATCATTCCGGCGCACGAGCCGTAGGCGGGCATGCCCTCCTTGATGCGCATCCGCAGCGGTTCGAGCAGCTCGAAGGTGGTGGCGAGCTTCCACATCGTGGTCGACTCCCCGCCCGGGACGACCAGCGCGTCCACCGCGGCGAGCTCCTCCTGCCTGCGCACCGGCACGGCGGTCGCGCCCGACTCCTCCAGAGCGCGGATGTGCTCGCGCACGTCGCCCTGCAGGGCGAGCACGCCGATCTTGGGTGCGGACGTCACGGTTTCCCTTCCTGTGGTGACCTGTTCAGGGTATGGCCACGGTCTTGCGGGCCCAAAACGACAGGTCAGGCACGACCCAGCTTGGCGAGGGCGGGAAGGGCGCGGGCGATGGCCGCGCGCTCCTCGGCGGTCAGCCCGCTCAGCCGTCCGGACAGGTAGGCGATCCTGGCCCGCCGTACGGCGCGGAGGCGGTCGCGGCCCTCGACCGTCAGCTCGACGGTGCGCACCCGCGCGTCGGAGGCGTCGGTGCCCCGCGCGACGAGACCGGCCTCCTCGAGGCGGTTGACCTGCACGCTCATCGTCGGAAGCTGCACGCCGTGCTCCTCGGCCAGGTCGGTCATCCGGCGCGCGCCGTCCTCCAGGGAGCCGAGCACGGAGTATTGCTGGGCGGTGACCGGCTGCCCCGCCGTCGTCCGGCGCAACAGCATCACGAGGTGGCGCAGCTCACGTGACAGGTTCTCGGCGAGCCGGGCCGTGTCGTCGGTCGTCATAGCAGGCCACGATAACGGTGGCCGGGCCGGGGCGGACGAAGCGGGCGGCGCCCCGGAAATGGGACGCCGCCCGCACGCCTTGGCCGGCAATCTTCGCCGCGCCGCGTCGTCGCCGCACCGCGTCGTCGCCGCACCGCGTCGTCGCCTCTCTGGCGCCTCCTCGGCCTTTGGGCGAAGAACGCCTGCCGGCCGATCATGCCTCGGCGCGCCCGCGGCCCCTCGTGGTCGCGTACGTCGCCGCCGGGGGGCGACGCGGACGTTCCGCTCCGCGAACAGCGGGAACGCCCGGCTGGGATGGCCCCAGCCGGGCGTCCGCGTCCTGGCTTTCCCGGCGTCTACCAGCCGCGCTCGGCGAGGCGGTGCGGCACGGGGATGTCGTCGACGTTGATCCCGACCATCGCCTCGCCCAGGCCGCGCGAGACCTTGGCGATCACGTCGGGGTCGTCGTAGAACGTGGTGGCCTTGACGATGGCGGCGGCGCGCTTGGCGGGGTCGCCGGACTTGAAGATGCCCGAGCCGACGAACACGCCCTCGGCGCCGAGCTGCATCATCATCGCGGCGTCGGCCGGGGTGGCGATGCCGCCCGCGGTGAACAGCACCACCGGCAGCTTGCCGGTCTTGGCGATCTCGGCCACCAGCTCGTACGGCGCCTGCAGCTCCTTGGCCGCGACGAACAGCTCGTCCTCGGGCAGCGAGGTGAGGCGCTTGATCTCGCCGCGGATCTTGCGCATGTGGGTGGTGGCGTTGGAGACGTCGCCGGTCCCGGCCTCGCCCTTGGAGCGGATCATCGCGGCGCCCTCGGTGATGCGGCGCAGCGCCTCGCCGAGGTTGGTGGCCCCGCACACGAAGGGGACGGTGAACTGCCACTTGTCGATGTGGTTGGCGAAATCGGCCGGGGTGAGGACCTCGGACTCGTCGATGTAGTCGACCCCGAGCGCCTGGAGCACCTGGGCCTCGACGAAGTGGCCGATCCTGGCCTTGGCCATCACCGGGATGGAGACGGCGCCGATGATGCCCTCGATCATGTCGGGGTCGCTCATCCGGGACACGCCGCCCTGAGCGCGGATGTCGGCGGGGACGCGCTCCAGCGCCATGACGGCGACGGCTCCGGCATCCTCGGCGATCTTGGCCTGGTCCGGGGTGACGACGTCCATGATGACACCGCCCTTGAGCATCTCGGCCATGCCGCGCTTCACGCGGGCGGTGCCGACGGCGGTGGTCTCGTTGACTTCGGGGACGCTGCTGGACACGGTGCTACCTCACGACGGCGGGCCTACGGATTCCTCTCCATGGTAGGCGGTGGCCGATCCCGCACCCGACGCGCCCGTTCGTCAGAGTCGATCACGCTTTTTGTCCATCACGGCGCGACGGGCTTGCGCGAGGCGAGCACGACCCAGACCTGACCGCGAGCGAACGGCATGGGCGTGCCGTCGGCCATGGTGTAGGTGGTGCCCTCCTTCTCCGAGGCGCGCGACCACTTCACCCGGTAGGCCTGGCCGTCCCTGAGCACGACGCCGGTGCCCTTGCCCACCGTGTGCACGAGCGGGGTGTAACTGCCGGTGAAGTCGTGGAACTCCGAGCGGTCGGTCTTCACCCACTGGACGACGATCGTGGGCGCGCCCTGCTGGCCGCCCTCGGCCGCCATGTCCTTCTCGCCGTCCTGCGTCACGAGCCAGCGCTTCTGCGCCGCCGACCAGGTGAACGTGAAGCGGGCCGCGGGATAGCGGACGCTGACGCTCTTCTGCGGCGTGCCCCCGGCCGGCGGCTCGTCGGAGAAGACGAAGCCGATGTCGTCCGCCCTGCTCGCCTTCGGGGCCGCGGCGAGCAGCTTCCTGGGAGCGCCGACCAGGTTGTACGGCGCGACCCGGCCGGCCGCGCGGGTGTACGCGCCGGGGACCCGGCTGTCGGACACGTCGAACAGCGAGGCCTTCTGGACATAGGGGATCATCTTCGTCTGCACGCCCGAGTAGGCCAGGGCGGGCTTGCCGAACATCGGGAGGATGTGCAGGTCGGAGATGCGGGCGCTGCGGACCGGTCCCACCTGGGCGGGCAGCTTCGAGGAGAAGATCGCCATGAGCCGGGTGAGCCCGCCCTCGACCTGCTCCACGAAGACGATGTCGGCACTGCGCAGGCCCATCTGCGGCTTGCCCGCATGGGTGTTCTCGATCTTCACGGCGAGGACCGGCTTGCGCGCGGCGACGGGGCGGCCGGTGAACGGATGCTCGGGAGGCGGTGTCGGCGACGGGGACGCCACGACGCTCGCTCCCTCGGACTGGGCGGTGGGCTTGTCGTCGCCCGAGCACGCGGTTCCGGCCAGGACGACCGCCATGGCCAGCGTGAAGCCGATCCCTGCCCGCACCGTATCCGCTCCTCCCGATGGAGAGCCCCCGGCACCAGGCACGACGGACCTGGCCCACGCGGACCCGTTGACCAGCATGGCAATGAAACGGCATGAGCTTACCGGGATAGACCCGAAATGCCCGACAAAAAGTGACTATCCAGTAGCGAGGGATTCGGGCGGTTCGTCGTCGATATCGAAGAACCGGGGCGGATCGGTGTGCCCGGCCAGGTGCAGCGACCGGGCCAGCCAGCGCCGCTGCGCCGTACGGGTGACGCCGGCGGCGTTGTTGTAGAACCGGCGCGAGTAGACGACCTTGGCGACCGCCGTGTCCAGTTCCTCCAGCAGCGCCGCCCCCGCGGGGTGCTCGGCCAGCTTCTCCCGGAACCGCTCCTGGTCGACCACCGCCCGCAGCGTCCTCGACAGGTCGCTCTCGGCGTGCTCACGCTCGTCCGGCCCCGCCGTACGGGCCTCGTGGGCGGCCGCGGCGAGCACCAGCGAGGTGGCGGGGTCGAGGATGCGCGAGCCGGCGAGCTCCAGGCAGACCGCGGCGCGGCGCAGCAGCGCGGCGTCGAGCGCGGCCTGGGCGGTCTCCAGGCGGATGTGGAGACGGTCGAGCCGCCCCGCCCGCCAGGAGACGTAGACGGCGAACAGCACGACGATCACGGCCGCCACGAGGATCAGGGTCGTGGTCACGCCGGCACCTCCTCGTACGCGACCCGATCGCTGCGGATCGTCATGGCAGCGAGTCCTCAACCACGCCCGCGCTGGCGTGGGCGACCGTCTCGTAGACGCGCACGACCTCCCGCGCGACCGTCGACCAGTCGTACTTCCACACCGCCTGGCGGGCCTCGTCGGAGAGCTTGGCGCGGCGCTCGGCGTCGTCGAGCAGCCGGGCGGCCTCCCCGGCCAGGGCGACGGGGTCCCCGGTGGCGAACAGCGCCCCCGCCTGCCCGTCGCCCAGCACGCGCCGGAAGGCGGGGATGTCGCTGGCGAGGATCGGCGCCCCGGCCGACATGGCCTCGGTGAGCACGATGCCGAAGCTCTCTCCGCCCAGGTTGGGCGCGCAGAAGACGTCCACGGAGTGGTAGGCGCGCACCTTGTCGGCCTCGCTGACCATGCCGAGCAGCCCGACCCTGTCCCGATACTGCTTGGGCACCCGCCCGAGCACGTCGTCGGGGTCGCCCGGCCCGGCGATCAGCAGACGCAGCGCGGGCCGCTCGGGGGCCAGCAGGGCGAAGGCCTCCAGCAGCACGGCCAGGCCCTTGCGCGGCTCGTCCATCCGCCCGAGGAAGCCGATCACGTTGCCGTCGGGGCCCCAGCCCGGCAGCGGCTCGCCCTCGGCGTACCTGCGCACCGTCACGCCGTTGGGGATCAGCACCGCGTCGCCGCCGAGGTGCTCCACCAGCGTCTTGCGGGCGGCGTCGGAGACCGCGATCCTGCCCGTGATCTTCTCCAGCGCGCTCTGCAGCATCGGCGCGGCCACCGACATGGCCCGCGACCGCTCGTAGGACGCGTGGAACGTCGCCACGATGGGCCCCCGGGCGACCCAGCAGGCGAGCACGCCGAGGGACGGCACGGCGGGCTCGTGCACGTGCAGGACGTCGAACCCGCCCTCCCTGATCCACTTGCGCACCCGGTTGGCCGACAGGAACCCGAACGCCAGCCGGGCGACCGACCCGTTGTACGGCACGGGCACGGCGCGCCCCGCCGGTGTCACATACGCCGGCAGTTCGCAGTCGTCGGCCGCGGGGGCGATGACCGACACCTTGTGCCCGTCGTCGATGAGCGCCTCGGCGAGGTCCCTGATGTGCGCCTGCACGCCCCCGGGGACCTCCCAGGTGTACGGGCAGACGATGCCGACGTTCACGACCCGGCCCCCGGGCGGGGCTCGAGGTCGTCGAGCCACAGGCGCTGGAGCATGTGCCAGTCCTCCGGGTGCTCGGCGATGCCCTTCTCGAACACCGCTGCCAGGGCCTGGGTCATCACCGCGACCTTCTCCTGCCGGGTCCCCTCGGGCGGCACGGGGATCTCCTCGTGGATGCGGATGCCCCAGCCGTTTCCCTCGAACCACAGCACGGCGGGCAGCAGCGCGGCTCCCGTCTGGATCGCCAGCAGGGCGGGCCCGGCGACCATGCGTGTCCTGGCGCCGAAGAACTCGACCTCGACACCGGAGGCGGTCAGGTCGCGCTCGGCGGGCAGGCAGACGGGCCTGCCCGCGCGCAGCCGCTTGGCGAGCGTGCCGAACGCCATCGCGCTGCCGCCGCCCTTGGCGGTCAGCGGCAGCACCTCCATGCCGAGCCGCGCGCGGTAGGCGACGAAGCGCTCGAACAGCGACTCGGGCTTCAGCCGTTCCTGGACGGTGGTGAAGGGGTGGCCCATGTGCACCAGCCAGGCGCCGGCGAGGTCGTAGTTGCCCATGTGCGGCAGCGCGACCACCACTCCCCTGTCTCGGGCGAGGTTGTCGAAGATGTGCTCGCCGCCGGTGGCCCGGGTGCCGTCGAGGATGCGCTCGCGGGTGTAGGCGGTGAAGCGGAACGACTCCATCCAGTAGCGGAAGTAGGAGCGCATGCCGGCCCGGCTCAGCTCGCGCACGGCGGGGTCGCCGGGGTCGCCGCCGACGACGCGGGCCAGGTTGGCCTCCAGGCGGCGCACGGACTTGCCCCGCCTGCGCCACAGCCCGTCGGCGAGGACCCGGAAGAACCCCGCGGCCAGCCGTTCCGGCACGTACCGGACCACGGCCCAGCCGACGCTGTAGGCCCCCGCGACCACCCGGTCGGCGAGCGGCGCCGCGCCGGGTCGCGCGGGTCGCGCAGACCGCCCCGGGGGTGGGCCGTCCGTGTCCTTCATCTGACCACCGCCTGTCTGTAGACGTGCACCATCCGCTGCACCACCGTGACGGCGCTGGCGGCGGCGAGCAGCCAGAGCCCGGCCGCCAGGACGTACGGCACGCCGAGGCCGGACAGTCCGGCCGCCACGAGCACGACCACGAGACGCTCCCCCCGTTCGGCGATGCCGACGTTCGCGGTCATGCCGAGGCCCTCGGCTCTGGCCTTGGCGTAGGAGACCAATGCTCCCGCGACGAGGCAGAAGAGCGCGACGATCGCGAGGACCATCTCGGGGTCGTCCTTGAGGACGAAGTAGAGGATCAGCCCCGAGAAGATCGAGGCGTCGCTGAGACGGTCGAGCGTGGAGTCCAGGAAGGCGCCCCACGTGCTCCCCTTGCCCGTCATCCGGGCCAGCACGCCGTCCAGGAGGTCGGCGAGCACGAAGAACGTGATGACGAGCGTTCCCGCGAACAGATGCCCGAGCGGGTAGAAGACGAGAGCGGAGGCCACCACTCCGAGCGTGCCGATCGCGGTGATCACATCGGGCGAGATCCCCCAGCGGGCGAGGGCTCGCCCCAGCGGGGTCATGACTCGGGTGACGGCGGGGCGCAGGATGTTCAACATCGCCGTCCGATCGTAGGCCATCCAGCGCCGCCGCACCTCGCAAGCACATTCCGCCGAAAAGTCTTGTGATATGCGCCACATGGGTAAAGGGTGAAGAGCACGCGCCCGCAGGGCCGCGCGGAGATGTCACGGAGGTGAACCGCCGTGTCAGCCGCCGCACGGTCGTGAGAGGGCGAGGCCCCCGGGCGCGGACAGCGACGGCACGAGCGGCCGGCGCGGGGTGCGTGCCACGTGCCCATCCCGACCGCTCAGAGATTCGGGAGGCGATGTGGCCGAAAGATCAACCGGCGCGACAACAGGGGCCGCGGGCAGGGCACCCGCGGCCGATCGGCCGGACATGGTGCGCAATGTCGTGCTGGTCGGCCATTCCGGGGCCGGGAAGACGACGCTGGTCGAGGCGCTGCTCGCGGAGACGGGCACCATCCAGCGTCCTGGCCGGGTCGAGGACGGCACCACGGTCAGCGACTTCGACGAGGTGGAGGTGCGCCAGCAGCGTTCCGTCAACCTGTCGGTCGCCCCCGTGGTCCACAACGGCATCAAAATCAACTTCTTGGACACCCCGGGGTACGCCGACTTCGTCGGCGATCTGAGGGCCGGGCTGCGCGCGGCCGACGCGGCGCTGTTCGTCGTCTCGGCGGCGGAGGGCGTGGACGGACTCACCCGCATGCTCTGGGAGGAGTGCGCGCTCGTCGGGATGCCCCGCGCCGTGGTCATCACCAAGATCGACCATCAGCGCGCCAACTTCGACGAGGTCCTCGCCACCTGCCAGGACGCGTTCGGCGACGGCGTGGCGCCGCTCTACCTGCCGGTGGACGGCACCGGGCTGCTCGGCCTGCTGTCGCACCGGCTGTTCGACTACGGCGGCGGGCGCAGGACCGAGCGGGAGCCCGACGCCGACCAGCTCGCGCTCATCGAGCAGTATCGCGGCGACCTCATCGAGGGGATCATCCAGGAGAGCGAGGACGAGTCCCTGATGGACCGCTACCTCTCCGGCGAGACGATCGACACCAAGGTGCTCATCGACGACCTGGAGAAGGCGGTCGCGCGGGCCGGCTTCTACCCGGTCCTCGCCACGGCGCCCGGCGTCGGCATGCTGGAGCTGCTGGAGATCGTCACGCAGGGCTTCCCCTCGCCCCTGGAGCACCCGCTGCCGAAGATCACCGGGATCGACGGCAAGCCGTGCAGGGAGATCACCGCCGACCCGGACGGCCCGCTCGTGGCCGAGGTCGTGAAAACCACGAGCGACCCGTACGTGGGACGGATCAGCCTGGTCCGGGTCTTCTCGGGCACGCTGCGGCCGGACATGACGGTGCACGTCTCCGGTCACGGCCTGGCGGAGCGGGGGCACGAGGACCACGACGTCGACGAGCGGGTGGGCGCGCTGTCGTCGCCGCTCGGCAAATCGCAGCGGACCGTGGGCAAGTGCGTCGCCGGGGACATCTGCGCGGTCGCCAAGCTGTCGCGGACCGAGACGGGCGACACCCTCTCGGACAAGGACGACCCGCTGCTGGTCGAGGCGTGGACCATGCCGGAACCACTGCTGCCGGTCGCCATCAGGGCCAAGTCGAAGGCCGACGAGGACAAGCTCAGCCAGGCCCTGGGCCGCCTGGTGGCGGAGGACCCGACCCTGCGGCTGGAGAACAACGCCGAGACCCGCCAGCTCGTGCTGTGGTGCATGGGCGAGGCGCACTCCGACGTCCTGCTCGACCGCCTGGCCAAGCGGCACGGAGTCGAGGTCGAGAAGATCGACCTGCGCGTACCGCTGCGGGAGACGTTCGCCGGCAAGGCGCAGGGCTTGGGGCGCAACGTCAAGCAGACCGGCGGGCACGGCCAGTACGCGATCTGCCACATCGAGGTCGAGCCGCTGCCGTCGGGCGGCGGGTTCGAGTTCGTCGACAAGATCGTGGGCGGCGTGGTGCCGCGGCAGTTCATCCCGTCGGTGGAGAAGGGCGTGCGGGCGCAGATGGAGCGCGGGGTCGTCGCCGGCTATCCGATGGTCGACGTGCGCGTCACGCTCTACGACGGCAAGGCCCACTCGGTCGACTCCTCCGACATGGCCTTCCAGATCGCCGGGCAGCTCGCGCTCAAGGAGGCCGCGTCCAAGGTGGCGACGCACCTGCTCGAACCGGTGGACGAGGTGTCGGTGCTCGTGTCCGACGACTACGTCGGAGCCGTGATGTCCGACCTGTCCTCCCGCCGCGGCAGGGTGCTCGGCACGGAGCCGGTCGGCACGGGCCGCACGCTGGTGCGCGCCGAGGTGCCGCAACTGGAGATCACACGGTACGCGATCGACCTGCGCTCGCTGTCCCACGGGGCGGGCACGTTCAGCCGCTCCTTCCTGCGGTACGAGCCGCTGCCCGCCCACCTGGCCGACAAGGTGGCCGCGGCGGGCGAGTAGCGAAGCGATTCGCAGCCCCGGCGGCCCGCCTCCCGGCCGCCGGGGTTTTCGCAGCTCACCCATGCCGTCGTCGACGCCGGGTTTCACACCTCCCGGGTAAGGGGAGCCCCAGAAGGTGCCCCGCGTCACGTCTGTATCACAAATTCATTTCGTTTTTCTGACTAAACCGCTCTTTTGCCGATGTAAGACTTATGGCCGGACTTACTGGCAAATCAGAGGGGTAGCCACGTGACCGAGCGGAGACAGGTCGTCCGCCCGTTGATCGCGACCGCCGTCATCGCCGCCGCCGCCGTCGGAGCCGCCTACACGTTCGGCCCCGGCGCCCAGGCCGAGAAGGTCGGCGCCGGGAAGGACGGCCGTACGGCGGTGCCGAAGGCGACGCGGCAGCAGGTCGAGGCGGAGACGCTCACGGCGGCGGACACCTGTGCCACCAGCGTGAATTACCCCAAGCGCCAGCTTCGCGGCGTCTGGATCGCCACCGTGCACAATCTCGACTGGCCGTCGAAGCCGGGACTGTCACCGGACCGGCAGAAGGCCGAATATCTGAAAATCCTCGACAACGCGGTCAAGCGGCGCCTGAACGCGGTGTTCTTCCAGGTGCGGCCCGCCTCGGACGCGGTCTACCGCTCGCCGCTGGAGCCATGGTCCCAGTGGCTCACCGGTACGGCGGGCAGGGACCCGGGCTGGGACCCGCTGCCGTTCCTGGTGGACGAGGCCCACAAGCGCGGCCTGCAGTTCCACGCGTGGTTCAACCCCTACCGGGCGGCCGACTCGGCCTCCTCGAAGCTGCCCGACGGGCACCCGGCGCGCCTGCATCCCGACTGGACCGTCAAGCACGAGGGCAAGCTCTACTACAACCCGGGCCTGCCGCAGGTGCGCGACTGGGTGACCAAGGTCGTGACGGACGTCGTCAAGCGCTACGACGTCGACGGCGTCCACTTCGACGACTACTTCTATCCCTATCCCGGCCAGGGCACGCGGTTCGCCGACCAGGCCGCGTACAAGAAGTACGGCAAGGGCCTGACGCTGGCCGACTGGCGGCGGCGCAACGTCAACCAGCTGGTCGCCCAGGTCTCGCGGGCGGTGCACACGGCCAAGCCGTACGCCGCCTTCGGGATCAGCCCGTTCGGCATCTGGCGCAACAAGGCCGAGGACCCGGCGGGCTCGGCCACCAAGGGCATGTCGGCCTACGACTCGATCTACGCGGACGCCAAGGCGTGGATCAAGGCGGGCTCGGTCGACTACGTGATGCCCCAGCTCTACTGGCCCCGCGGGTTCGCCGCGGCCGACTACTCCGTGCTCGCCAAGTGGTGGGCCGACGCGGTGAAGGGCACCGACGTCGGCCTCTACATCGGGCAGGCGCTCTATCGGGTGGGCACCGCCGACACCCCGGCGTGGACCAAGGCGGGCGAGCTGCCCGCCCACCTCACGCTGAATCGCAAATATCCGGAGATCGCGGGCGACGTCTACTTCAGCGCCGCGCAACTGGTGAAGAACCCGCTGGGCGTGCTCGACCGGATCGTGAAGAGCCACTACGCCCGCCCGGCGCTGCCGCCGGTGCTCAGGCAGGGGTCCGCGCCCGCGGCCCCGCGCGGGGTGAAGGCGGCCGGCGGGACGCTGAGGTGGCAGGCCCAGCCGGGCGCCCAGTCCTACGGGATCTACCGGGTGACCGGCAAGGACGCCTCCTGCGCCACGGCGGACGCGCGCAACCTGGTGGCCGTCGTGCCGGCGTCCCAGGCCCCGTCGTACGCCGCCGGGGCCCCCGGCGCCTACTACGTCACCGCCGTCGACCGCCTCGGCAACGAGAGCCCGGCCACCCGGGCCGCCTGACCCCGGCCGGAAGCCCGTCCTCCGGGAAAACAGGTCGCCGCGGATTGCTGCGCGGCCGTCGGCGGGTCCGATAGCGTGGTCGCGAGTTTTTACAAGATCACGTACGGGGACTCCGCGTACGGAGAGTGCGCATACGGAGACTGGGGGTCGCCGGTGAGAGGCACCTGGGTGAAGCGCGCGGTCGTCGCCGTGGTGTTCGGCGTGTCGGTCGTGGCCTCCGCTCCCTCGGCGGCCGCGGCCGCCGGGCTCGCGACCGGGGCGACGACGGCGGCCGGTGAACGGATCGTGCTCATCGGGATCCCCGGCCTGATGTGGAGCGACGTCACCCCGGCCGACACCCCGAACCTCTGGAGGCTCGCCGGCGAGTCCGCCCTCGGTTCCCTGTCGGTGCGGGCCGTACGCAAGGACACCTGCCCGTACGACGCCTGGCTCACGGTCTCGGCCGGGGTGCGGTCGGCGGTGGGGGGAGCCTGCGGTATGGCCCCCACCCCCGAGGCCGACGGCGAGGGGGCGGTCGTCCCCGAGTTCTCCTGGCTCTGGGAGGTGCGGGAGCAGGACGACGCCGGCACGCTGGGGCAGGCCCTGCACGCGGCCGGGCGGACGACGATGGCCGTCGGCCCCGGAGCGGCGCTCGCGCTGGCCGACCGCGAGGGCCGGGTCGACCTCTACGCCCCCTCCCCCGCCGAGGTCACGCAGTGGTCGCGCGGCGACGTGGTCGCCGTGGAGATCCCCGACCTCGTCGCGCCCTACGTCTCCGGCGACCGGCTGAGCGAGGTGCCCGAGCTCCTGTCCGCGGGCGCGCGGCGGGCCGCGGCCCGGGCGGCCGACGCGAAGCTCGGGTCGTTCCTGCCGCGGCTCGGATCGGCGACGGTGCTGGTCGCCGGGCTGTCCGACCACGGCTCCGTCCCCCACCTCAGGACCGCCATGCTGCGCGGTCCAGGCAGCGGTCCAGGCAGCGGTCCTGGCAGCGGGACTGGCAGCGATCCTGGCACCGGTGCGGCCGGGACGCTCGGCGCCCGGTCCACCCATCGGGACGACATGGTCATCGTTCCGGATCTCACCGCCACGATCCTGGCCAGGACCGGGGTGGCCGCTCCCCCGGCCGTCGTCGGCGTGCCGGTCGACACCCACCCGACGGGCGGGAACCTGGACGAACGCGTCGAGGCCCTGCGCACCGCCGACGTCGCCGGGCAGACGATCCGCGACGCGACCGGCGTCTTCTTCACCACGCTCGCCGTGCTCCAGGTGGTCTTCTACATCACCGCGTTCCTGCTGCTGCGCCGCCGCGACGGGCTGCCCGCCGTGCGGGCAGCGGCCGTGGCGCTCGCCTCGATCCCCGTCTCGACCTACCTCGTCAACCTCACCCCGTGGGCCCGTGCGGCACAGCCCGCGGTCACGCTCTTCGTCTCGATCGCGGCGATCGCCGTGGCGCTGACCGTGGCGGCCCTCGCGGGGCCGTGGCGGCGGGGTGTGCTCGGGCCGCTGACCGTGATCGCGGCGGTGACCGCGGCCGTGCTGCTCGGCGACCTGCTGACCGGAACGCCCCTGCAGCTCAACAGCCTGATGGGCTACACGGGCGTGGTCGGCGCCCGCTACTACGGCCTGGGGAACATCCCCTTCGCGTTGCTCGCCACGGCCGTGCTGCTCGTCACCACGGCCGCCGCCGACCGGCTGGTCAGAGCGGGCCGCAAGGCCCTCGCGGTGGCCCTGGTCGCCGCACTCGGGGCCTTCGCCATGCTGCTCGACGGCTGGCCGGGCGTGGGCAGCGACTTCGGCGGCGTCATCGCCTTCGTCCCGGGCATCGCGGTCACCGCGCTGATCGTGGCGGGCAGGCGGGTGTCGATCGTCAAGCTGGGCGCGTTCTGCGCCGCGGGCGGCGTTCTGGTGATGGCGATCGCCTACCTCGACTACCTGCGTCCCCCGGCCAGCCAGACGCACCTGGGCCGCTTCGTGGGGCAGGTGGCCGACGGCACGTTCCTGCCGGTGATCTCCCGCAAGCTCGGCGCGATGCTCTCCACGCTGCTCAGCCCGAACCTGATGCCCGTGGTGCTCGCCGCGTTCGCGTTCCTCGTCTTCGCGCTGCTGCGGCCGGGGGCGGCGAGCGCCGGCGTCCTGCCGATCGCGTTCGAACGGGCGCCCATGCTCAGGGCGGGCCTGCTCGGCGCGCTCGTGAGCGGCCTGGTCGGCATGCTCGTCAACGACTCGGGAGCCGCGGTGCTGTCCATGGCGCTGGCCCTGGCCGTGCCGCTCGTCCTCAGCGCCGGGATCCGCGCCCTGCAGCACGGCGAGCCGATCCCGGCGGCCGGATACCCCGGCACGCCTCCGAGCCCCGCGGCGGCCTGACGCCGTCCGGGCGTCCGGCTCTCGGCCGGGGAGTGGTCAGGAGGCGGCGGGCCAGGCGTCGGCGAGCAGGTCACGCGTGTCGCGCAGCAGCTGCGGCAGCACCTTGGTGCGTCCGACCACCGGCATGAAGTTGGTGTCGCCGCCCCACCGGGGCACGACGTGCTGGTGGAGGTGGGCGGCGATGCCCGCGCCCGCCACTCCGCCCAGGTTCATGCCGACGTTGAAGCCCTGCGCCCCGCTCGCCTTACGCAGCGCCTGCGTCGCGCGCTTGGTGAACTCGGCCAGCTCCGCCGTCTCGGGCCCGTCGAGGTCGGCGTAGTCGGACACGTGCCGGTAGGGGCAGACCATCAGGTGCCCCGAGTTGTACGGATAGAGGTTGAGCACGGCGAACACGGCCGATCCCCGGGCCACGATCAGCCCGTCCTCGTCGGAGAGCCCGGGAATCTCGCAGAACGGGCAGCCGTCATCCGCGCCGGAGCCGCTGGGCTTGTTCTCGCCCTTGATGTAGGCCATCCGGTGCGGGGTCCACAGGCGCTGGAAGCTGTCGGGAACCCCGGCGCCCGCCTGCTCGATCGGCTCTGAGTCCACGTCCGCGATCTCCTCCGCTCCCGTTGTCCCAGGTGCTGCCGCCTCCGCCCCGGCGGCACGCGCACCGGCGCGAAAACAACACCGGCAGCAGCATATGACCTCGCGGATCTCCTCTCACCGGCCGGGTTGCGCCGACGCCACGACCGGCGCCACGTCCGGCGCCACGACCGGCGACCGGCCGATATGCGCGGACGCCGGACGGCCTCCTCGATCATGGGGCAGAATGCACCTGCCCGGACGCCCACCCCCCCGAGGAGTCGTCACATGAGCGAGGCCGCCGCCGTCGAGGAGCGAGTGGAAGAGCAGACCGACGCGTACGCCGAGGTTAGCCTCGGCGACCCGGTGGACGTGGAGGCGGCCGATCGTTCGGAGCCGGAGCTCCCCGCGCCGGCGCCGAGGCCCGTGGCACCGGCTGTCGACGTGCTCAAGGGCCGGATCAAGGTCGCCGACGAGGTCGTGGAGAAGGTCGCCGCGCTGGCCGCCCTGGAGATTCCCGGCGTCGCCGACCTGGGCGGCGACCTCGAACGCGCCTTTGAATCCGTACGCGACCGCATCGGCGTGGGCGCCAAGCGGGCGACGCAGGGTGTGCAGGCCAGCATCCAGGACCAGCAGGTCTCGATCGACGTGACCCTCGTCATCGTGTACGGCCACGTGGTGATGGACGTCGCCACCGAGGTCAAGGTCAACGTCGCCCGGTCGGTGAGCCGGATGCTCGGCATGCGCGTGGTCGAGGTCAACGTGACCGTCGACGACGTCCGCCTTCCCGGTCAGGACTCCCCCGCCGAGGCCACCCCGACGTCCTGAGCGGCCCGCGCCGGAGGGCTGCCCTTGACCGCCCCCTACGCGCGGGAGACCCCTGACCGCTCCTCACGCGCCGAAGAAGCGCGAACGCGGGAGCCCGTGGCGGGCACCCGCGTTCGACGTGGTGAGCGGTCAGACCTGGACGCGGCGGCGGATGGCGTCGACGATCTCGTCGATCGCCTGGTCGATCGGCACGCCGTTCTTCTGCTCGCCGTTGCGGTAGCGGAAGGAGACCGCGCCGGCCGCGATGTCGTCGTCGCCCGCGAGGAGCATGTACGGCACCTTCGCCTTCTGGGCGTTGCGGATCTTCTTCTGCATGCGGTCGTCGCTCTCGTCGACCTCGACCCTGATGCCGTGCTCACGCAGCCGCTTGGCGACGTCCTGCAGGTAGGGCGCGTGGGCGTCGGCGATCGGGATGCCGACGACCTGCACCGGGGCGAGCCACGCGGGGAACGCGCCCGCGTAGTGCTCGACCAGCACGCCGAAGAAGCGCTCGATCGAGCCGAACAGCGCGCGGTGGATCATGACGGGCCGCTGCCGGGTGCCGTCGGGAGCCTGGTACTCCAGGCCGAAGCGCTCGGGCAGGTTGAAGTCGAGCTGGATGGTCGACATCTGCCAGGACCGGCCGATGGCGTCCCGGGCCTGCACCGAGATCTTGGGCCCGTAGAAGGCCGCGCCGCCCGGGTCGAGGACCAGCTCCAGCTTCTCGGACTCGGCCACCTCCCGCAGCGTCTGGGTGGCCTCCTCCCAGGTCTCGTCGGAGCCGACGAACTTCTCCGGGTCCTTGGTGGACAGCTCCAGGTAGAAGTCCTCCAGGCCGTAGTCGCGCAGCAGGTCGAGCACGAACCGCAGCAGCGAGGTGAGCTCGTCGCGCATCTGCTCGCGGGTGCAGTAGATGTGCGCGTCGTCCTGGGTCAGGCCGCGTACGCGGGTGAGGCCGTGCACGACGCCCGACTTCTCGTAGCGGTAGACCGTGCCGAACTCGAACAGCCGCAGCGGCAGCTCACGGTAGGACCGCCCGCGCGCCCTGAAGATCAGGTTGTGCATCGGGCAGTTCATCGGCTTGAGGTAGTAACGCGCGCCCTCCAGCTCCATGGGAGGGAACATGCCGTCGGCATACCAGTCGAGGTGGCCGGAGATCTTGTACAGGTTGTCCTTCGTGATGTGCGGGGTGTTGACGAAGGAGTAGCCCGCCTCCTCGTGCCGGCGGCGGGAGTAGTCCTCCATCACCCGGCGGATCACGCCGCCCTTGGGGTGGAACACCGGCAGTCCGGAGCCCAGCTCGTCGGGGAACGAGAACAGGTCGAGCTCGGCGCCCAGCTTGCGGTGGTCGCGCTTCTCCGCCTCCTCCAGCAGGTGGAGGTACTCGTCCTGCTTCTCCCGGGACTCCCACGCCGTGCCGTAGATGCGCTGGAGCTGCGGGTTCTTCTCGCTGCCCCGCCAGTAGGCGCCGCCGGACCGCATGAGCTTGAAGGCCGGGATGACCCGGGTGCTCGGCAGGTGTGGCCCCCGGCACAGGTCCTTCCAGCACAGCTCGCCCGACTTGGGGTCGAGGTTGTCGTAGATGGTGAGCTGGCCGCCGCCGACCTCGACGTTCGCGCCGTCGGCCGCCTCGGCCGCGCCGCCCTTGAGCCCGATCAGCTCCAGCTTGTACGGCTCGGCGGCGAGCTCCTCGGCGGCCTCGTCGTCGCCGACCGGGCGGCGCCGGAAGGTCTGCCCCTGCTTGACGATCTCGCGCATGCGCTTCTCGATGCGCTTGAGGTCGTCCGGGGTGAACGGCTCGCGGACGTCGAAGTCGTAGTAGAAGCCGTTCTCGACCGGCGGGCCGATGCCGAGCTTCGCCTCGGGGAAGATCTCCTGGACGGCCTGGGCCATGACGTGCGCGGTGGAGTGGCGCAGGATGGCCCGCCCGTCGGGGCTGTCGATCGCGACCGGCTCGACCACGTCGCCCTCGGCGACCTCGGCCGCCAGGTCGCGCAGCTCGCCGTTGATCCGGGCGGCGATCACCGACCTGCCGTCGGCGCCGAGCGCCTCCCCGGCCGTCGTACCCGCCGCCACCACGCGCTCGGCTCCGGCGAGGGTGATGCGTATCTCAAAGGCGGCGGACACGGTGGCTCCTTAGGACAGGTTCGGCGCATGGATCTCGGTGGCCGCGCGCACGCGAGGCGGCGGCTCCGGTCGCATCCGATGCTACCGGTGCCGCCGCCCCCGAATGGCGGGCATGCGCCGCGCCCGCCGCCGAAATCCGCCCCCACAGCCGGTGACGCCGGAGGTTCAGTACGGCCACGTCCAGTCGCGGATCTCGGCGGGGTCCTCGCCGAACTCCCGGGTGTGGGCGCGGGCCCGCAGCCGGGCGTCGGTCATGCGCTGGCGCAGGTGGGCCGCCCTGCTGCCGAGGCCGGGCACCCGGTCGATCACGTCCATCACCAGATGGAAGCGGTCGATGTCGTTGAGCATCGCCATGTCGAACGGCGTGGTGGTGGTGCCCTCCTCCTTGTAGCCGCGCACGTGCAGGTTGTCGTGCCCGGTGCGGCGGTAGGTCAGGCGGTGGATCAGCCACGGGTAGCCGTGGAAGTTGAAGATGATCGGCTTGTCCGTGGTGAACAGGGCGTCGAACTCGGCGTCGCGCAGGCCGTGCGGGTGCTCGGAGGCCGGCTGCAGCCGCATGAGGTCGACCACGTTGATCACGCGGATCCGCAGCTCGGGCAGGTGCTCGCGGAGCAGGGCGGCGGCGGCCAGGGTCTCCAGCGTGGGCACGTCGCCGGCGCAGGCGAGCACGACGTCGGGGTCGGTGCCCTCATCGGTGGAGGCCCAGTCGAGGATGCCCAGCCCGCGGGTGCAGTGGACGACGGCCTCGTCCATGCTCATCAGGTCGAGCACGGGCTGCTTGCCCGCCACGACGACGTTGACATAGTCGCGCGAGCGCAGGCAGTGGTCGGCGACCGACAGCAGGGTGTTGGCGTCCGGCGGCAGGTAGACGCGGACGACCTCGGCCTTCTTGTTGACGACGACGTCGAGGAAGCCGGGGTCCTGGTGGCTGAAGCCGTTGTGGTCCTGGCGCCAGACGTGCGACGACAGCAGGTAGTTCAGCGAGGCGACCGGCCGGCGCCAGGGGATCTTGCGGGAGGACTCCAGCCATTTGGCGTGCTGGTTGAACATCGCGTCCACGATGTGGATGAACGCCTCGTAGCAGTTGAACAGCCCGTGGCGGCCGGTCAGCAGGTAGCCCTCCAGCCAGCCCTGGCACTGGTGCTCGCTGAGCACCTCCATGACCCTGCCCCGGGGGCCGAGGTTCTCGTCGGTCGGCAGCAGGGCGGCCTCCCACTCCTTGCCGGTCGCCTCGAAGACGGCCGACAGGCGGTTGGAGGCGGTCTCGTCCGGGCCGAGCAGCCGGAAGTTCTCGGGGTTGGCCACGATGACGTCGCGCAGGAACGCCCCGAGGACGCGGGTCGGCTCGCTGGAGGCCGTGGCCGGGGTCTTGACCTCGACCGCGTAGTCGCGGAAGTCGGGCAGCACCAGCGGGCGCAGCAGTTCCCCGCCGTTGGCGTGCGGGCTGGCGCTCATCCGCAGCGGCCCGTCCGGGACCGTCCGCGTGATCGTCTCGACCGGTCGGCCGTCGGCGTCGAACAGCTCCTCCGGCCGGTAGGAGCGCATCCACTCCTCCAGGTACTCCAGCCGATCGGGCCGGTCCCGCACGTCGGTCAGCGGTACCTGGTGGGCGCGCCAGGTGCCCTCGACCGGGAGCCCGTCGACCTCGCGCGGCCCGGTCCAGCCCTTCGGCGTACGCAGGATGATCATCGGCAGCGGGCCTCGGTCGGCCAGCTCGTCGAAGACGGTGTCGAGGGTCGCGGCCATGAGCTCGTGCATCTCCGCCGGTTCCTGGCCGGAGACGATGTGCGGGCGGTAGCCGTACCCCTCGAAGAGCTTGACCAGCTCGTCCTCCGGGATCCTGGCCAGCACGGTGGGGTTGGCGATCTTGTAGCCGTTCAGGTGCAGGATCGGCAGGACCACCCCGTCGGTGTCCCGGTTGAGGAACTTGTTGGAATGCCAGCCGGTGGCGAGCGGGCCGGTCTCGGCCTCGCCGTCGCCGACGATGCAGGCCACCGCCAGGCCGGGGTTGTCGAAGGCCGCGCCGTACGCGTGGGAGAGGGCGTAACCGAGCTCGCCACCCTCGTGGATGGAGCCCGGAGTCTCGGGGGCGACGTGGCTGGGGATGCCACCGGGGAAGGAGAACTGACGGAAGAGCCTGCGCATGCCCTCGGCGTCCCGGGTGACGTGGGGGTAGCGCTCGGTGTAGGTGCCTTCGAGCCACGCATGGGCGACCGCCGCCGGGCCGCCGTGACCGGGGCCGGCGATGTAGATCATGTCTTGGTCGCGCTCCCGGATGATCCGGTTGAGGTGCGCGAAGCAGAAGTTGATGCCGGGCGTCGTGCCCCAGTGGCCGAGCAGCCGCGGTTTGATGTGCTCGGGTCTGAGCGGCTCGGTCAGCAGCGGGTTGTCCATCAGGTAGATCTGGCCGACGGACAGGTAGTTCGCGGCCCGCCAGTAGGCGTCGATGTTCCCGTATGCGTCCATGCCCCTGACACTTTCCCAGCGGTGGCGGCCGAACCAGGGTCTTTCGCCCGCAAATCAGGGTGCCGACCGACCGGTAGTCTTGGCCGCATGTCCGGCACCCGATGGCTCGACGAGGAGGAGCAGCGCACCTGGCGCGCCTACCTGCGGACGAGCCTGCTCCTTCAGGAGGCCCTCGAACGGCAGTTGCAGCGCGACTCGGGCATGCCGCACACCTACTACATGATCCTCGTGGTCCTCTCCGAGTCGCCCGGGCGGACCATGACGATGACGAAGCTGTCCGCCCTCCTCCAGTATTCGGTCAGCCGCCTGTCGCACGCCGTCTCCCGGCTGGAGGAGAAGGGCTGGGTGCGGCGGCTCAAGCAACCGGAGGACCGGCGCACGACCGTCGCCGAGCTCACCGACGAGGGCTTCGCCGCTCTCGTGGAGGCGGCGCCGGGCCACGTCGAGGAGGTCCGCCGGGTGCTGTTCGACCCCCTCACCCCCCGTCAGGCGCGGCAGTTCGGCGAGATCCTCGGCACGATCCTCTCCGCCTTCGAGTACCAGAGGGCCGAGGAGGCCGAGCGTTCCCGCGCGCTCGACCCCGCCGCCCAGTAGATCCGGCCGCAGCCGTACGAGGCGGCCGGTCTCGCGCGCGACATGGTCAAGCCTGTTCAGCGCAGCAGGAGATCGATGGCGACCTCCAGTCGTTCGAGGTAGACCTCCCGCGATGCGACCTGATGCTTGAGGCCGATCGACGCGCTGATCATCGTCTGCGCGACAAGGGGGGCCGCCTCGCGTCCCGACTTGGTGGCGACCGCGTCTGTGACCAGTTCCTCGAAACGTCGGCGCGGAGTCTCGATGATCTCTCCGAGGAGGCCGGGATTGTTCTCGATGACCATCGCGACATCGCTCGTCAGCGGGCCGATGTAGCGGCCTGCCCACTGATCGAACGCTCCGAGGAGACGCTCCGAAAGGGGTCGGCCGGTGTCGGCCAGGGCGTGTTCGACCGCGGTGATATCGCGGTTCAGGGCCTGGGCGACCGCCGCACGGAACAGAGTCTCCTTCGAGGAGAAGAGGAAATAGAGCCCGGGCCGCGAGATGCGCGCCGCCCGCGCGACCTCCTCCATCGAGGTCTTCCGGTAACCGAATCGCGCGAACGTGACCATCGCGGAGTCCAGAACCGTGATCCGACGATCGGTGTCGGCGACTGTCGACGGCGGGTGACCGACCTCGGGACTGCTCATGGAACGAGCATACGAGCGAGCGGCGCACTATACAAAATAAGTCTAGTGTGTATAGTCACCGCCATGACCCCACGCAAACTCATCTCCACGCCCTTCACCTCCTCCAGCACCGCGGACGAGGTGCTGCGAGGCGTCGACCTCACCGGCGTCCGCGCGATCGTGACCGGAGGTTCGTCCGGAATCGGCGCCGAGACCGCTCGTGCGCTGACCTCTGCCGGAGCGGAGGTAACGCTCGCCGTCCGGAACACGACCGCGGGTGACGCCGTCGCCGAGACGATCGCCAAGTCGACCGGAGAGATCCGGCCCCGAGTCGCCCGGCTCGACCTCGCCGACAGAAGCACCGTCACGCGATTCATCGACGCGTGGAACGGTCCACTCCACCTGCTGATCAACAACGCGGGCGTGGTCACCGGTGGCCTCGAACGTACGCGTGAGGGCTGGGAGCTGCAGTTCGCGACGAACCATCTCGGCCACTTCGCCCTGGCCACCGGCCTGCACGACGCACTGGCCCTGGGAGCGGCCGACCGTGACGGAGCAAGGATCGTCTCGGTCAGTTCGACCGCGCACATGCGTTCCGGCATCGACTTCGACGACCTCCACTTCGAGCGTCGCAGCTACGACCCGCAGATCGCCTACGCCCAGTCGAAGACGGCGAACTCCCTCTTCGCCGTCGAGGCGACTCGCTTCTGGGCCTCCGACGGCATCATCGCCAATGCGGTGAACCCCGGCGGTGTCGCGACGGGACTGCAGCGCAACTTCACAGCGCAGCAGAGGGCATCCCTCGACGCGGCCGAGGCCGCCGGAATCTTCACCTACAAAACGGTCGAGCAGGGAGCCGCCACCAGCATCGTCGCGGCCGTCGCGCCGGAGTTCGCTCACTCCGGAGGCCACTACCTCGACGATTCACAAGAGGCTTACACCGTGCCGGACGACGCCGACCTCGCGCAGCACCCGCACGGCGTCAAGGAATGGGCGCTCGACCCCACTGCCGCCAAGCGCCTCTGGACGGTCTCGACCGACCTGCTCCGCGTCTGACCGTGGTGACGTACATGAGCGCCTCCCGGTCCTCAGACCTTCGGGTCGTGCCGCGCTTCTGGGTTGCGCCGCGCTTATGGGTTGTGCCGGGCGATGGCGGCGTTGAGCGCGGTGGCGAAAACCGTCCACCCGGCGTACGGCAGCAGCAGAAGCCCGGCGGTGCGGTCCTCACGCAGGAGCCGGTGGGTCAGCAGCGCGTTCGACACGTTGAGCGCGAGGATCTCCGCGAGCGCGAGCCGGGGGCTGCGGGCCTTGAAGAACAGCGGCGGCCAGGCCGCGTTGAGCGCCAGGTTCGCGGCGAGCGCCCGCCGCAGGGCCGGCCGGGAGCCGTCGTCCCCGTGCGACAGCGCCCGGGCGGAGGCATAGGCGATCGTCGCGTACAACGGCGTCCAGACCAGGCCGAACGCCTGCGGCGGCGGCTGCCAGGACGGCTTGCGCAGGCGGGCGTACCAGCCGGAGCGGGCGTCGGTGGACAGGCCGCCGACCGCGGCGGTCGCGGTCACCGCGAGGGCCGTCCGCACCACTGTCTTCTTCGATGTGCGTCTCATGCGTCCTCTTTCTTCCCCCTCGTCCGCACTCATGCGGGAACGTGGTTACGCAGGCGCAGCACGTCGGGATACGGGGACAGGTAGGTCTGGTCGCGGACGTACCCCGCCGGGACGTACTGCGCCTCCGCGCCCTTCGCGTGGTGCCTGAGCAGAGCGAGCGGCACCGCGAGGGCGACCCTGCGGGCCCGGTATGACGCGATCACTTCGGCCAGGTCGGCCCGGCGGACCGGGTCGAGCTCGCGGCCGATCATGCCGAGACAGTGGTGCAGGACGTTGACGTGACGCCCGACCGTGGTCTTGGCGGCGAGTGCCGTCCGGAAGGCCAGGCCGTACTCGCAGGCCAGCGACTCCCGTGGGCGCTCGCCCGCCGCGGCCACGAGCCGCCCGATCTCCCGGTAGGCCGCGGGCGCGTGAGCGAGGAGCTGCATTTTGTGCCGGGCGTGGAAGGCGACCAGGTCGCGTGGGCGCCAGTCGCCGGACAGCAGGGCTCGCAGACGGGCCGAAGCGAAGATCCGCTCGACGAACGCCTCACGCAGCACGGCGTCGTGCAGCCGGCCCTCGTCCTCGACCGCCAGCTCCGGGCGGGCGGCGGTGACCGCGGCGGCGAAGACACCCTTCCCCCGCCGGTCGGCGGCCGCGCCGGACTCCGCGTACACGGGGATGCCGTGCAGCCCGCAACTCGGGCTCCTCGACTTGAACACGTACCCGTCCACGTCCGCCAGACCGGCCGCGCGTCCGGCGGCGAGGGCGGTCATCGGCGCGGTCAGGTCCTCGCGCGTCCGGCGGGTGACGAGCCGGGGTCCGTCCGGGGAGCGCTCCAGGCGGAGCGTCTCGCGCGGGGCGCCGAGACCGATCTCGATCTCCGGGCAGACCGGGACCCAGTCCACGTGCTCCGCGAGCTCCTCGGAGAGAAACCGGTCACGGCTGTGGCCGCCGTTGAACCGCACGGGTGCGCCGAGCAGGCAGCTCGACACGGCGACCCTGGGCCTGATCTCCACAGGCTCCATGATCAGGCCGCCGGCCGCAGCAGGGTGGACAGGCGGTGCAGGCCGCGCGCCGTACGGGCCTTGATCGTGCCGAGCGGGACCCGCAGGTGCTCGGCGATCTCCCGCTGGGTCAGGTCTCCGTAGTAGGCCAGCTCGATCGCCTGCCGCTGCACCTGCGGCAGCGAATTAAGCGCGCGCCGGATCCGGTCGCGGTCGGCGAGCTCGTCACCGTCCACCCGCCCGTCGTGTCCCGCCGGGTCGGGGACCGCCTCCAGCGGCACCGTCGCCGGCGTACGCGCCCGCAGGTGATCCACCGCCCGATTGCGGGCGATGCCGAACAGCCAGGCCGACAGGCTGCGAGCCGGGTCGAAGCGGTGCCGGAAGCGCCACACCTCGGTGAAGACGACCTGCAGGACGTCCTCCACGTCCTGGGGCGGCACGAGTTTGTACAGATAGGACCGCACGGCCGGCGAGTGCATCCGGTAGCACTCCCCGATCGCTCCGGCGTCCCCCGCCGCGAGGCGGAACTCCAGGGTCTCCTCCATCGGGCCCCCTTGGCTGAAACTTCTTCAAAACCTATTCATAACTGCCCGCGTTCGAAGCGGGCAACCATGGGGGCCGAACAGTGGCTCAAAAATGCATCAAAGAGGCAGAATCACCGCAGAGTGGTCATTACCGCCGAGATGGCGTCACGAAACGTGTTCACCCGCGTGACCTGCGTAGGCAGGTCGTCCCGCCATCCGGGACCGCCGGCCACGACACGGCAGGCGGGGCGCAGCCCCGGCAGACCCACCAGCGGGGCCGGATCGCCCGTCTCCCGGGTCTGCGACCACACGAACACCGCCGCGGGGCCGAGGCGGCGCATCGCGTCCGCCAGGGCCGTGTACGGCGTGCGCGCCCCGAGCACACAGGTGTCCACCCCGAGCGTGCCGAGCGCGGCGGCCAGCGCGTGGATCGGCAGCGTGTGCTGCTCCTCCTCCGCGCCGGCCAGCAGGACGGGACGGGGATGCACGGGCGAGGGCGCACGCGCCGCGAACCGCGCCAGTGCGGCCTGGAGCCGGTCGGAGAACAGGTGCTCGACGTCGATCCCGGCCCCGGTGTCCCGCTGCCTGCGCGTGATGGCGGCGAACACCGGCAGCACGAGCCGCTCCCAGGTCCACACCACGCCGTGCCCGGCCAGCGCCGCGTCCAGTCCCGCGCTCACGGTCGCGACGTCCAGCGCCGACGCCGCACGGGCCAGCATGACCGCCGACGGCAGTCCGGGCTCCCCGGCCGCCCGCAGGGTGGGGGCAGGCGGCGCCGCGCCCTCCGGCGATCCGGGACGATCGAACGGCCTCGGAGAGTCGAACAGCCTCGGGGAGTCGAACGGCCCGTGGGACTGCGGCCACCCGGACGACTCGGGCCGCCCGGCCGGCTCGGGCGGGGCGGCGGCCCCCTCCCCTGCCGCGTGCGCCGGCCGCTCCCCGGAGGCGGGCCTCGGCCGCAGCGCCTGCCTGGCTGCGTCGGCCGGCGGCATCCCGGTCCGGATCAGCCGGTTCATCTCCTCCAGGCGGCGCAGGTCCGCGTCGTCGTAGCGGCGGTGCCCGCCGGGGCTGCGCCTGCTCGGGCCGATGCCGTACCTGAGGTTCCAGGTGCGCAGCGTGGAGGCGGGCACGCCGAGCCGCCGGGAGACGGCCCCGATGCCGTAGCCCGGCTCCTCCCCGGCGGCCGCGTTCTCACCGGCCCCCGGCCCGCCGTCGCGCGTCACGTGCTCACCCCGTGTCCGTCCGGTCGTCGCCGCCGCCCCGCCCGCGGCGCCCGTGCCGCCCCTGACCTTGTTTCGGCACCGGAGCCCGGCACGGATGCAACCGTAGGAGCGGGCGGGCGCGAAAACTCTACTGACGACGTCGCCGATCACCGTAACGTTCGAAGGAGCAGTGCGCATGCTGACGTTGACCCGCGAGACCGGCAGCGTTCGGGACGACACGCGGGAGCCGTTCGATCGTCGCCTTTCCAGCCTGTTCGACCACGCCCTGCACGAGCTGCTCCGGCGCGAGCTGGGCCGGTTGTCCTTCCTGGGCGCCGACGACCGGGAGGTGCTGCGGCGGCACCTCGCCGACTTCGTCGCGCGCGGCGGCAGGCGGCTGCGGCCGGCGTTCGTCTACTGGGGTCACCGGGCGTCCGGCGGCTCACCCGACGACCTCGGGGCCGTGCTGGCGGCCGGCTGCTCGATAGAGCTCCTCCACGCGTGCGCGCTGATCCTCGACGACGTGATGGACGAGTCGCCCCTCCGGCGCGGCCGGACGACCGCCCACCTGGCGCTCGCCGAGCGTCACCGGGAGCTCGGCTGGGCCGGGTCGTCGCGGCGGTTCGGGGAGTCGGCCGCCATCCTGCTCGGCGTGCTCGCCTTCACCTGGGCCGATTCCGCGCTGCTGGCCGACCGCCGCAGGCTGGCCGACGCGCTGGAGGTCTTCACCCAGCTGCGCGTGGAGCTGATCGCCGGGCAGTACCTCGACCTGACCTGCGCCGCGCGGGGCGGCGGCGACCGCCGGGAGGCGTCGCTGATCTCGACGTACAAATCGGGCAAATACACGGTGGAGCGGCCACTGCATCTCGGCCACGCCATCGCCGGAGGCGAGCCCGGGCTGCGCCGGGTCCTCAGCGCGTACGCGCTCCCGCTGGGCGAGGCATTCCAGCTCCGCGACGACGTCCTCGGCGTCTTCGGCGACCCGGCGCGGACCGGCAAGCCCGCCGGGGCCGACCTGCTCCAGGGCAAGCGGACCTACCTGCTGACGCTGGCGCGCGAGCGGGCGGACGGCCCGGGAGCGGCGCTGCTGGACGCGCTGCCGGGGACGGGCGAGGCGCGGCCGGACCGGCTGGCCGCGGCCCGCGACGTGATCGTCGCGACCGGCGCGCTGGAGGAGGTCGAGCGGCGCATCCGCGGCCTGACCGAGTGCGCGGGCGAGGCGCTGTCCGGGGCGGACATGCCCGCCGACGCCCGGGCGGCCCTGCTCGGCCTCGCCCGCCGCCTCACCCTGCCCCACTCCACTTCCGCACCCCACTCCACTTCCCCGCCCGGCCCTCCTTCCTCGCCCCACTCCGCTTCCTCGCCCCACTCCGCTTCCTCGCCCGGCCCTGCTTCCCCGCCCAGTTCGGCGGCTTCGCCGGGCTCCGCCGATCCCGCTGCCGGCAGGGCGGGCTGATGACCGCGGGCGGGCCGGTGGTGGTGATCGGCGCCGGGCTGGGCGGCCTGTCCGCCGCGATGCGCCTGGCCGGGGCGGGCCGCGAGGTGACGGTCGTGGAGGCCGCCGACGTGCCGGGCGGCTGCTGCGGCACGGCGACCCTGGGCTCACACCGCTTCGACACCGGTCCCTCGGTGCTGACCATGCCGGGGGTGCTGGCCGACACCTTCGCCGCCGCCGGGCAGGACATGGAGCGCTGGCTGCCGCTGCGCCGGCTCGACCCGTACTACCGGCTGACCTTCCACGACGGATCGCGGCTCGATGTGGTGGCGGGGGCCGACGCGATGGCCGAGCAGGTGCGGGCACTGTGCGGGCCCGAAGAGGCCCGGCGCTACCTGCGGTTCCGGCACCTGCTGGGAGAGATGTTCGAGGCCGAGTGGAGCGCGTTCATCGACCGGGACATGACCCGGCTGCGCACCCTGGCCCGGCCGTACGCGCTGGCGCGACTGGCCGCGCTCGGCGGCTTCCGCCGGCTCGACGGGCTCGTGCGGCGTCACCTCACCGACGAGCGGCTGATCAGGGCGCACACCTTCCAGGCGCTGTACGTCGGCCTGTCGCCGCGCCGCGCCCTCGGCGTGTACGCGGTGATCGCCCACATGGACACGGTCGGCGGGGTCTACTTCCCCCGGGAGGGCGGCATGCACGCCGTCCCCCGGGCCATGGCCGCCGCTGCGGAGAAGGCCGGGGCGGTCTTCCGGTACGGCGTGCGGGCCACGCGGATCGAGACCGACGGCGCGGGGGTCGTCGCGGTCCGCCTCGACACCGGCGAACGGCTCGCCGCCCGGCACGCCGTGATCGCCTGCGACCTGGTCCGGGCGCACGGCCGGCGGGGCGGCGACGGCCTGCTCCCGGAGGAGGCGGCCGACTGGCGGCTGCGCCGGCCCCGTTTCTCCCCCTCCTGCCTGGTGGCGCACTTCGCGCTCGACCGGCGCCCGGACGGCCAGGCCCATCACACGCTGCACTTCGGGCGGGAGTGGGAGACGACGTTCGCGGCGCTGGAGGCGGGCAGGCCGCAGCCGGACCCGAGCCTGCTGGTGACCTGTCCTGACAACCACGGGCCTTACAACCACGGGCCTTACAACCACGGGCCTTACAACCACGGGCCTTACAACCACGGGCCTTACAACCACGGGCCTGACAACCACGGGCCTGACAACCACGGGCGTGACAGCCACGGGGCGCACGACCATGGGCAGGCCGTGCTCAGCGTGCTGGAACCCACCGCGAACACGCGGGGCGGCGCCGACTGGACCACCCTCACCCCCCGGCTCGTGGACCGCATGCTGAGCCGGCTCGCCGATCTCGGATACGGCGATCTGTCCGGCACTCCCCGGCTGGTGTTCGATCCCCCGGCCTGGCGGCGGCGCGGCCACTCCGCCGGCACGCCCTTCGCGCTCGACGCCCGGTTCACCCAGACCGCGTGGTTCCGCCCGTCCGGCGCGGCCCGGCGCGTCCCCGGCCTTCACTTCGCCGGCATGTACACGGCTCCCGGGGTCGGGGTGCCGCCCGTCCTGATCTCCGGCCGCCTGGCCGCCGAACGCATCCTGGAGAGCGCCCCATGAGCACGCTGAGCACGCCGTCCCCGGCGCCGGCCGCGACGCTGACGGCCGGCTACGAGCGGTGCCGCAGGCTGCACGCGAGCTACGGCCGCTCGTACTACCTGGCCACCCGCCTGCTGCCCGCCTGGAAACGGCCGCACGTCCACGCGTTGTACGGCTTCGCCCGCTACGCCGACGAGATCGTCGACTCACTCGCGCTGACCGGCGACCGGGCCGCGGCGCTGGAGCGCCTGTCCTCCCGGGTCGCCGCCGCGCTGGACGGCGACCGCGTCCACGATCCCGTGCTCCCCGCGTTCACGCACACGGTGCGGGCGTTCGGGATCGACCAGGCCGACGTGCGGGCGTTCCTCACGTCCATGCGCGCCGACCTCACCGTGGACCGGTACGCGACCTACGACGACCTGCTGGGCTACATGGAGGGGTCGGCCGCGGTCATCGGGACGATGATGCTGCCGGTGCTGGAGGCCCTGCCGGGCGAGGAGGCGCGGGCCCGCGAGCCCGCCCGCCAGCTCGGGCTGGCCTTCCAGCTCACGAACTTCATCCGCGACGTCCGCGAGGACCTGGCGCGGGGCCGCATCTACCTGCCGCTGTCGGACCTCGACAAGTTCGGCGTGACCGAGGCCGACCTGGCCGCGCCGTACGCCACTTCGGCGGTGCGGGAGCTGGTGGCCTACGAGTGCGACCGCGCCCGCGACCACTACCGGCGGGCCCGCGAGGGGATCGAGCTGCTCGCGCCGTCGTCGCGGCCGTGCATCAGGGCCGCGTACGAGCTGTACGGCGGCATTCTGGACGAGGTCGATGCGGCCGGGCACGACGTGCTGGCGAGGCGGGCCAGGGTCGCCCGGCGGCGCAGGATCGCGATCTTCGCCCGGCACCTGCTCGTCGCGCGGGCCGCCGCGCAGGCCGAGCGCCGCGGGGAGGTGGCCTGACGTGGATCCCGGACAGGACGCCGCCGATCTCCACCCCGCGGCGGGCGCCGCTCCGGTCCCGGGGCCGAGGATTCCCGCCCGCGAGCCGGACGTGACGTCGCGGCCGGTCGTGGTGGACGCCATGGGCGGGGACCACGGGCCCGCCGAGATCGTGCGGGGGGCGGTCGCGGCGCGGCGGGAGCACGGCGTGCCGGTCGTCCTCGTCGGTCGGACCGGGGTCGTGCAGGAGGAACTGGCCCGGTGCGGGGCGGCGGGTGAGATCGACGTCGCGCACGCCGCCGACGTCGTCCCGATGACCGAGCGGGGCGCGGGCGCGGTGCGCATGGTCTGCTCCAGCCTGGCCGTCGGCTTCGATCTCGTGCGGGACGGAGCGGCTGCGGCCTTCGTGTCGGCGGGGTCGACGGGAGCCGTGGTCGCCTGTGCGGTCGACCGGCTCGGCACCGCGCCCGCCGTGCTGCGCCCCGCGCTGGCCGTGGCGCTGCCGACGACGGCGGGCGGCGCCACGGTGCTGGTCGACGCCGGCGCGACCGTGGACCCGACGCCCGAGATGATCGCCCAGTTCGCGCTGCTCGGGGCGTCGTACGCGCAGCTCGTGCTGGGCGTGGCCGACCCCCGCGTCGGGCTGCTGTCGATCGGCGCGGAGCCCGGCAAGGGCAACCGGCTGACCCGCCGGGCCGAGACCCTGCTGCGGGGCATGCCGCTGCGTTTCCACGGCAACGTCGAGGGCGGCGACGTGCTCACCGGGGCCGTCGACGTGGTCGTCACCGACGGCTTCACCGGCAACATCGTGCTGAAGAACGTGGAAGGGACCGTGCGCGCCACGGTCGCCCTCGCGGCGGCGCAGGGCGTGGCCGGGTCCGCCGAGCTCGGCCTGGTGGCGCGGCGCTACGCCCCCGAGACGCACGGCGGCGCGGCCCTGCTCGGGCTCACCCGCACCGTCGTCGTGGCGCACGGCTCCTCCCGGGCCGCGACCATCGCCAGGGCCTGCGTGGTGGCGCGCGACCTGGCCGAGGGCGAGGTCGTGGCCCGCCTCGGCGACCGGCTCGCCCTCCGCCCCGGGCGGTGACCTCCCGCGCGGCCGAGCCCGGCTCCGGCTCACGGTCCGGCACCCCTGCTGCCTCACGGTCCGGCTCACGGTCCGTCTCGCGGGGACGTCCTGGCGCCCCGCCGGACCGCCGCTCAGGGATGGGCCAGGAGATCGGCCAGGGGGTCGGCGCCGTCCCAGGTGCCTGCGCTCGCCCAGGGAATGAACCGAGCGAACAGCTCCTCGGAGTACCAGTCGTGGGCGCGGACCCGTTCGACGACCTCGCGGTGCGCCCGCCCGGCGTAGGCGAACGCGCGTACGGCGGCGGCGTCGCGCCACAGGGAGAAGGTGGCCTGCCTGGCCACCGGCCACTCCCCCAGCCCGACGGAGGCGAGGCAGCCCTCCTGGGCCCGCAGCGACCGATCGACGGCGGGTGCGGACCGGTAGAACGCCGCCAGCCGCGACGGCCGGATCGACGCCCGGGTCAGCACCGCCACCGGACCTCTGTGCGGCTCGCCGTCAGGGCCTGCGGTCACGGGGGCGAACGGCTCGACGCCGTTCCAGCGTCCGCGCGAGGCGGTCGGCGCGAGCCGTACGTGCCAGGTCTCGGTCGCCTCGCGCCGCCACCGTGCCGGAATCGGCGAGCGCGCCAGGAACTCCTCGAGCGCCCGCTCGTCCCGCCAGACGGCGAGCAGCGCCCAGCGGCGCAGGTCGGCGCCGAGGGTCGTCGACGGCCCCCGGCCCGTGCCGAGCAGCCGCCAGAACAGCAGCCCCCCGGTGCGGCGCAGCACCGGGCGGTCGAAGGCCATGTGACGCATCGCCCCCCGGCCGGCGTATCTCTGGAGGTGGAACGTGACGACGCTCCCGCCGCTCGTCCCCATGCTGGTGGCGCTCATCGGCGGCTACCTTCTCGGCTCGGTTCCGGTGGCGGTGCTGGTAGCGGGGCGGCGGGGCGTCGATCCCCGGGAGGTGGGCGACCGCAACCCCGGCTTCTGGAACGTGCGCGAACGGCTCGGCCGCCGGGTGGCCGTGCCGGTCTTCGCCGGGGACATGGCCAAGGGCGTGCTCGCCGGGCTGCTCGGGCTGCTCGCCGGGGGCGCGCACACGACCGGGCCGGGGGTGGTCGCCGGCCCGAGCGCGCCGGCCGCGTACCTGGCGGTGGCGGCCGCGATGATCGGGCACGCCTGGCCGGTCTTCGCCGGGTTCCGCGGCGGGCGGTCGGTGCTGACCTTCGCCGGTGGCATCGCGGTGATCTGCCCGCCCGCGTTCGTGCTCGCGCTCGCCGTCCTGGCGGTGACGTTCCTGCTCACGCGGTCGTTCGCGATCGGAGCCAGGGCCGGGGTCTTCGCGATCCCGCTGCTGCAACTGCCGTTCGCGCCGATCGGCCACGTCGCCGCGACCGGCGCGCTGATGTGCCTCATCGGGCTGCGTTTCGGTCAGGCGGCCCTGGCCGCGCGCCGCACGTGACGGCGTCGG
The DNA here is from genome assembly GCF_044460045.1 of Microbispora rosea. Lineage (NCBI taxonomy): Bacteria > Bacillati > Actinomycetota > Actinomycetes > Streptosporangiales > Streptosporangiaceae > Microbispora > Microbispora rosea. The sequence continues at coordinate 72,553 of NZ_JBITJO010000002.1, forward strand.
CGCAGCCCGGACGGCCCAGGCCGTAGGCGCGGCTCCGCCAGATCCTGACGGGCCGCAGCGTCGCCTGCGTCAGCCGTACGGCCGTGGCCGGATCGAGCAGGAGCGACAGCATCACGCCCGCGCCCGGCCGGGTGTAGCTGCGCCGCAGCGCGGTGGCGAGCAGCACCCGTACGGCGAGCAGGGCCAGGTCGAGCCGGGTCGGCCGCCCGGCGGCCAGGCGGAGCGCAGGCAACGCGGCGGCGAGCCAGACGACGGCGAGATCGGCCGCCTGCCAGGCGGGGCGGGTGACGTCGCGCAGCGGCAGCGAACGCCCCCATTCCCGCCACACCTCGGCCGCCGACTCGTGCATGTCGACCTCCAGCAGGCCGCCCGCGTCGAGGAAGCCGACTCTCCAGCCGTCGGCGGCCAGGGCCCTGGCGAGGGCCACATCGTCGGTCATGTGACCGCGCACGCGGGCGAAGCCGTCGGCCCGCCGCATCGCCTCCCGCCGGAAGGCCAGGCACTGGCCGTTGGCCACCACCCGGTGGGGCGGCGGCGGGGCCGGAGGCCCGATGGGGCCGAACCGGTAGACCAGCGTGGCGAGGAACGACGCGTGCAACGCCTGCTCGGCGAGGCCGTCGCAGACGAACCGCGGGCCCGCGCTGACCAGGTCGTGGTGCCCGAGTGCGGCGGCGAGCGCGCCGAACAGGCCGGGCCGGGGCCGGGTGTCGGCGTCCAGGGTGACCACGATCTCGCCGCGCGCCTCCCGCAGCCCCTGGTGCAGCGCCCACTGCTTGCCCACCCAGCCCTCCGGCAGCGGACGTCCCCGCACCACCGTCGCCCCGCATGCGGCGGCGAGGCGCGCGGTGCCGTCCGAGGACTCGTCGTCCACCACGATCACCTCGGTGACGGCGGGATCGGCCAGCACCGCCCGCAGGCAGGGACCGAGGCGCCGCTCCTCGTCCCTGGCCGGGATGACCACAGAGATTTCCGGACTTCCCCCACCCGGTGTTCCGCCCCGGCCGATCCACGCCGCCGGGCCGCCGCTTTCGGGGGACCCGCCGACTCCGGGGGATTCACCGCCTCCGGCCCGGCCGCGGCCTTCGGGGGACGCGCCGGCGACACCGTCCGGGGCCGCGCCACCACCGCCCCGCGACGCCCCGTCACCGGTGCCGGGGGGCCTTTCCGGCGCGGGCGCGGTGAGCGGCGGCAGGCGCCGGCGGCCGCGGGCGAGCCGCGCCAGCACGACGACGGCGGCGACGGCCTGGGCCGCGGCGAGCATCCGGGCGGCGGCCCCGCCCCGTGGCCGCCCGCCCCTCCTGACCGCCGGCGCCGTCGTGGTCCTCCGCGCCGTCGTAGTCCCCCGGGCCGTCGTGGTCCCCCAGGCCGTCGTGGTCCCCCAGGCCGTCGTGGTCCTCCCGGCCGGGTCGGTTCCCCTGGCCGGCGTGGTCGCCATCACCGTCTCGCCCTCCCCGGGCGCGGCGCGGAACGGGGGAAGTCCCTGCGCACCAGCGCCGCCACGATCCGCCCGCCCATGGCCACCAGTGGCAGCCCGCCTCCCGGATGTACCGACCCGCCGACGAGGTACAGCCCGCGCCGCGGCCCCCGGTTGCCGGGACGGCGGAACGGGGCGAGCGGGCCGCCGTACGCACCGCCGTAGATCGCCCCGCCCCACGCGCCGTACCGGTCGCGCAGGTCGGCCGGGGTCAGCAGGTCGAGGAAGCGCAGCCGTCCCGACAGGTCGTGCCCCCGGCTCGCCAGCCGGTCGAGGACCAGCTCCGCGTACGCCTCGGGCGGCGTCGGCCAGCGTGCGGGGTCGCCGGCCGGGACGTTCACCAGCATGCTCCAGCTCTCCGCGCCGGCGGGAGCCTGGGTGTCGTCGGCCACCGCGGGGCAGCCGATGTAGACCGTGGGGTCCTCCGGCGGACGCCGCCGGTCGAAGATGTCGCCGAACTCGCGCCGGTAGTCGCCGGAGAACACGACCGAGTGATGCGGCAGGCCCTCGGTCCGCCCCTCCACGGCGGCGAGCATCAGGAAGGCGGACGACGACAGGCCCAGCCGGGCGATCCGCCGCAGCCGGGCACGGTCGGGCAGGAGCCGTCCGTACAGTGCGGCCGCGTCGGCGTTGACGATCACGATGTCGGCTCCGACCACCTCGCCGAGGGCCGTGCGGACGCCGCGGACCCGCTCGCCGTCGGCGAGGATCTCGGTGATCTCGGTCTCCAGGCGGATCTCGACGCCCGCCTTGTCGAGCGACGCGGCCAGCGCGTCGGCGAGGCGGGGCAGCCCGCCCCGCACGTACCACCCGCCGTCGCCGTGCTCGATGGCGGGGACGCAGCCCAGGGCGGCGGGCGCCCGGTAAGGGTTCGACCCGGCGTAGGTGGCGTACCGGCCGACGTACTGGCGCAGGCGGGCGTCCCGGAAGAAGCGGCTCGCCAGACCGTGCAGGGTGCGGCCCGGCGCGACCGCGAGCAGGTCGCCCGGCCGGGGGCGTGGGAGATCTCCGCCCGGTTCCCCGCCCGCCGGTCGGCTCGCATATCCGCCCACCGGTCCGTCCGCGGATCGGCCCGGTTCCCCGCCCGCCGGTCCGCCGGGCCGCTGCCCCCTCGGCCGGAACGGCGGCTCGACGACGGGCCCGGACGGCGGGCCCACGAAGAAGGTGCGCGTGGAGGCGTCCAGGCAGCGCTCGGCCCAGCGGTGGAAGGCCCGCCAGCCGCGTCCCTCGCCCGGCGCGAGCCGGTCCACCGCCTCCGCCGTACGCTCCGGGTCGCGGTAGGTGGACAGCGTCGAGCCGTCCGCGAAGCGATACCGGCACAGCTCGTCGAGTTCGAGCAGGTCGAGCGGCACGCCGAGGTCCAGGAAGAGGCCGGGCAGCGTGAGGAGCGAGGGTCCGATCGAGAACGTGAAGCCGTCCCGCCTGTGCTCGGCCAGCTTGCCGCCGAGCCGGGGCAGCCGCTCGTAGATCCGCACGTCGTGCCCGTCCCGCGCGAGCAGCAGGGCGGTCACCATGCCGCCGACGCCACCCCCGACCACGATCACCTCCGCCATGCGCGCCCCCAGGCGAGCAGGGCGAAGACGCCCATCGCGAGCCCTCCGGCGGAGGCCACGAGCGGATCGGGTGGCCGGAAGACCGCGGCGAACCCGACGGTCTCCATCAGCGCCATGACCGTGTAGAGCGCGACGAGCCCGGTCGTCCCCGCCGCCTCGACGCCGATCACCGGCCGGTCGGCGGCGGAACGGCCCGTGACGCGGTCGATGATCGCCATGACCAGGAAGGAGACCAGCAGCCAGCCGGCGAAGTTGGTGAGCGGCACGCCGCGGTAGGGTCCGGGCTCCGCCCAGACCCATAGCCCGAGCCTGAGCATCTGCGGGTCGAGGAACAGGTCCCACGCGGTGAGCGCCAGGGCCCCGATGAGGATCGGCGTCAGCCGGCCGCGCGGCGCCACGCGGCGCGCGACGGCGTGGGCGGCCAGGCCCATGCCTCCCCACGCGAGGGCGACGATCAGGGGGACGCCGCCCGGCCGCGGCCACAGGACGTCGGTGTAGCGGTAGTCGCCGAAGGGCAGGCCCGTCCTGGTGCCGATCCACTCGGCGGCGTAACCGGCCGCCACCGCCGCCGCGAACGCGCCCGCCGCCCTGCGCGGGGTGTGCGCCGCCGCCGCGAAGGCGAGTGCGCCCACCGCGAGCAGGACCACGACCGCGGCGGTGAGGCGAAGGTCCTGAGGCCGCAGCCCCGTCGCGATCTGGGCGGCCACCATCACGGCCAGCGCGGCCACGCCGGCCGCGTTCAGCCACGCGCCCGCCGGTCGCGGCGCCCTCGCCGACGTCCCCCGTGCCGGCAGCCGGGGCGGGCACGACCCGCGCCGCTCCGGTGGCGTGCCGTCAGCCTCACCCGCCCTCCGCGCCGCGCTCTTCCGCGTGGTCTGCCACATCTCCACGTACGGTGATTCGAGCGCGTCCCCCCGATCGGATGCGCTCCGGCCCACGCGGGCGCGCCAGGCGGAGTTCGGCTACGCCGGCCGCCGGGACCGTCCCCGGCGCACCGGCCGGGTCGTCACCAGCGGTGGTGGACCTGCGGGCGGATCAGGTCGTCGTAGACCTGGCGGACCGCGTCGTGGGTCTCGGCCGGCAGAGGCGGGAACTGCGCCGCCGCGGCGTTGGCCTCGGCCTGCCCGGCATTGCGGGCTCCGGGGATCACGACGCTGACCCCGGGCTGGTCGATGATCCAGCGCAGCGCGAACTGCGCCATCGTCATGCCCTCCGGCACGAGACCGCGCAGCCGCTCGACCGCCTGGAGGCCCACGCCGTACTCGACGCCGGAGAAGGTCTCGCCGACGTCGAACGCCTCACCCTGGCGGTTGAAGTTGCGGTGGTCGTCCTCGGTGAAGACCGTCTGCGGGCCGTACTTGCCCGACAGCAGGCCGCTCGCCAGCGGGACCCGGGCGATGATGCCGACACCGGCCTTCTCCGCGGCGGGCAGGACCTCGTCCAGCGGCTTCAGCCGGAAGGCGTTGAGGATGATCTGCACGCTCGCCACGCCCGGGCGCGCGATCGCGGTCAGCGCCTCGGCCACCGTCTCCACGCTCACGCCGTACGCGGCGACGCGGCCCTCGGCGACCAGCGTGTCGAGCGCGTCGAAGACCTCGTCGGTCTCGAAGACGGCGCTCGGCGGGCAGTGGAGCTGCACCAGGTCGAGCGTGTCGACGCCCAGGTTGGCGCGGGAGCGGTCGGTCCAGGCGCGGAAGTTGTCCAGTGTGTAGGCGTCGGGCGTCTGCTGCACCCTGCGGCCCATCTTGGTGGCCACGGTCAGGCCGGGCCGCTCCTTGATCAGCTTCCCGATGATCTTCTCGCTGCGGCCGTCGCCGTACACGTCCGCCGTGTCGATGAGGGTGGTCCCGGCGTCGACGGCGGCGTTGAGCGTGGCCAACGCGTCGGCCTCGCTCACCTCGCCCCAGTCGGCCCCGAGCTGCCACGCTCCCAGCCCCACGACGCCGACCTGCCTGCCCGTCCTGCCCAACACGCGCTGTTCCATGAGGTCAGATCGTAGCGGGGCGGCTCAGGCGGAGGCCGCTCCACCCGCCAGATGGTCCAGGAACCAGTCGCGGGCGAGCCGCGCGACCGTCTCCAGCGCGCCCGGCTCCTCGAACAGGTGCGTGGCGCGGGGCACGATCTCCAGCCGGACCGGCGCGGTCATCGCCCGCATCGCCTCCCTGTTCAGGTCGAGGACGACGGAGTCGCGCTCCCCCACGACCAGCAGTGTCGGCTGGCGCACGGAGCCGAGCGCGCCCGCGGCGAGGTCGGGCCTGCCGCCCCTGGACACCACCGCCCTGACTCCGCCCGGCCGCGTCGCCGCGGCGACGAGCGCGGCGGCGGCGCCCGTGCTCGCACCGAACAGGCCGACGGGCAGCCCGCCGACGACCTCGTCCTCGGGCAGCCGGTCGGCCAGCGCCCCCACCCGGTCGGCGAGCAGGCCGATGTCGAAGCGCAGGTGGCCGGTGAGCGCGTCGACGCGCTCCTCCTCCACGGTGAGCAGATCGGCCAGGACGGTGGCCAGTCCGGCCCGCTGCAGCTCCCTCGCGACGTACCGGTTGCGCGGGCTGTGCCGGCCGCTGCCGCTGCCGTGGGCGAACAGCACGGCCCCCCGGGCCTCCCTGGGGACCGCCACGTCGGCGTCGAGCACGACATCGCCGACCGGCATCCGCACGCTGAGTTCGACCTCGCTCATGACGTCCGCCCCCCTCGGCCGCGCCCGGCCCAGCGGCACAGGGACGATCAGGACGACGCCCCACAACCGGGACAGCGCTGGACAATCGAGGGCCGTACCCCTGGCCGGTCGAGGCAAACCGGGGACGTCGCGGCCTCCGCGTGCGGACCGGGCGGCGCCGGGAGCGACGCCGGGAGCGACGCGGGCACCGCGACGGTCAGGAGCGGCGTGAACGCAGCGCCTTGAGCACCCGCACGCCACCGTCCTGCCCGGCCTGCGCGCCGTCCACCAGGCGCCGGTATTCCTCCGACTCCATCGGGCACAGCGCGATGCGCCCGTCCTGGTCGAACAGCAGCCCCCAGCCGTGCTTCTTGGGCAGGGGCGAGGCCCGCAGGCAGGCCTGGGAACGGGAGAAGAACTCCTTCCTGAGCTCCGCGCGCCGTTCGGCGGTCAGGCCCGCCGGCAGGTCCTGGCGGCGCAGCCAGGTCTCGAACAGCACGTCCTCCTGCGTCAGGCCGTACGGCGTGCCGGAGATCAGCTCGTACTGGAGGGTGGCGACGGTGGGCCTGCCGCCCCGGCCCCCGGGCACCTCGGCGGCGGTCACCGGGCAGTCGTCGGCGACCGCGATGAGCGTCGAGTAGTAGTTCAGGTCCTCGGGCATGGCTCCACTATGCCCGAGGAGATCGGCGGCTCACGTCGCTCCGGGCGCAGCAGCGGAAGGCCTGCCGAAGGCCGCGGACGGGCGCGTCTCCGGGACGAGACCCACCTCATCGGGCAGGCCGTTCACGTACACCTCGCCGCTGTCCTCCCGGGCCTCCAGGTCGACCCGCGCACCCGCGATCGGGAAGCCGGAGATGCGCAGCTCCCCGAACCCCTTGGGCAGCACCGGCGCGATCCACACCTTGCCGTGCGGCACCCACGGGTCGACGCGGAGCAGGAGCCGCAGGAGCTGGATCGGGGTGGCCGAGGCCCAGGCCTGCGGCGAGCACGAGGTCGGGTACGGCACCGGCACGGGGAACTCCGCCCTGTCGAACCCGCAGAAGAGCTCGGGCAGCCGGTCGCCGAAGGTGCGGGCGGCGTCGAGCAGGCCGGTGGCGATGCGCTGGGCCTCCTCGACGAACCCGTACCGCATGAGCCCGGACGCCACGAGCGCGCTGTCGTGCGGCCAGACGGACCCGTTGTGATAGCTCATCGGGTTGTACGCGCCCATGTCGGAGGCGAGGGTGCGGATGCCGAATCCGGAGAACATCCTGGGCGACAGCAGGTGCTCGGCCACGGCCGGGGCCTTGTCGCGGTTGACGATTCCGGACCACAGGCAGTGGCCCATGTTGGAGGCGAGCGCGTCGATCGGGCGGCCCTCGTGGTCGAGCCCGATGGCGAAGTAGCCGCGGTCGGGCAGCCAGAACCGTTCGTTGAACCGGGCGCGCAGCTCCGCGGCCCGTTCCCGGTAGCGCCGCTCGGTCTCGGTGTCGCGCGCCTCCTTGGCGAAGTAGTGGCGGGCGATGTAGGCCGCGTAGACATATCCCTGCACCTCGGCCAGGGCGATGGGCGGCCGGGCGATGGTGCCGTCGGCGAAGTTGATGCCGTCGAAGGAGTCCTTCCAGCCCTGGTTGAGCAGGCCCTGGTCGGTCTTCCGCTGGTACCACAGGAACCCGTCGCGCATGCCGTACCGCTCGATCCACTCCAGCGCGGCGTCCGCGTGCGGGAGCAGCCGCTCCACCGCCGCCCGGTGCAGGCCCCAGCGGCGCAGCTCGCCGAGGAGGATGACGAACAGCGGGCTGGCGTCGACCGAGCCGTAGTAGGCGTGCCCGTCGCCCGACGTGTCGTCCTGCCGGGCGCCGTAGCGCAGCTCGTGCATGATCTTGCCGGGCTCCTCCTCGGTCAACGGGTCGACCTTCACGCCCTGCAGAGTGGCCAGCCGGCCCAGCGTGCCGTGTGCCAGCTCGGGGTCGAGCGGCAGGGCCATCCAGGAGGTGAGCAGCGAGTCGCGGCCGAACAGCGTCATGAACCAGGGCGCCCCGGCCGCGACGGTGGGCGGCAGCTCGGGATGCTCGGGATCGAACAGCCGCAGCGCGCCGAGATCGTTCTGCGACTGGCGCAGAATCCCCGCCAGAGCGGTGTTGGTCGTCGTCACCTTGGGCAGGCGCTTGTCCCACTCGAACAGCTGGCCGGCCCGCCGGGCCAGCGCGGGCGACAGCTGCCTCTCGGTGTACCACGGCTCGGTCTCGATGCCGTCGATGATCGGGTTGGCCTGCACGCAGCCCTTCCACTCGCCGCGCGGCGGCACCACCACGCGGAAGACGAGCAGGCGCGGATTGACCATCGGCAGCACGGGGGTGCCGTCGGCCTTGGCGGCCACCCGCACCCCCCTGGCCTTGCTGACCGAGAACATGCGCAGCGACCGCTCGTCCGCCACGGTGGTCACGTCGGCCACCCAGTGCACCCGGTGGGTCTTCACCTCGAAGAGGTCGCACACGTCGGAGCCGATGTGCAGGGTCACCATGCAGCCGGCCGGCTCGTGGGACATGTTGCGGATGGTGACCTCCTCCGACAGCCCGCCGCCGACGTAGCGTTCGCGCACGACCAGCAGCGTGCTCTCCGCCTGCCCCGGCCGCGGCGCCGTACGGCCGACGAAGGTCGCGTGGAACGGCTCGCCCGCGAGGACCTGGAGCTCCTCGATCCGGCTGTCGTCGATGCGCAGCTCCCAGTGGGACAGCAGCCGGGTGTCGGCGTAGTAGATCCCGTGCGCCGACCCGGGCAGGACGTCGCCGTTGCGACCCGACACGCAGAACGATCCCCCGGCCACGAGTGTCATGGCGCCCCCGCCGATGGCGGTGGGCTGTCCCTCGAACGTCCACCCGCTCGTCATGCCGATCACCCCGGCCCCGGTCCCTGGTTCCGACGGTTGCCCTCATACCCGGAGGCCACGCGAATTTTCGCCTCATTTGTAGTCTTATGTCCACAATGAGCGATCTCAAGGTCTTTACTGGGCCATGACCTGGCGTTTCCTACTCTTCCGGCATGCGCAGGTGGGTGAGCTCTGAGGGGCACGAGGTGGACCCCGTCGTCATCGAGGGCCGCGGCCTGCTGCGCGTACGGCACCTGGGCTACCACATCGGCTACTACGCCTCCGTCGCGGAGGTGGCGGCCCACGTCGATCTCGCCGACCTGGTGGAGGTCGTCGACCTGCCTCACGCGTCCAGAGCCCGGAGACAAGGATGAGGGGTGAGCCGGACCGGCTCACCCCTCCCTCTGGCCGCCGCGTCGCCTCACCGCGGCGTGGACGCTCAGTCCTCCCAGCCCGGCATGTTCCACAAGTCGTCGGCGGCCGCCTTGGGCTGCGCCTTGACCTGGGTCTTGGGCTTGGCCTTGGCCTTGGCGGGCTTCGCCATGCCGGCGTTCGGCATCCCCCAGCCCGGGATCTCCCGCACCCAGGCGTCGGCGGCCTCGTCGTCGGTCTTCGCGCTCGACGGCTTACCCGCGAAGTCGTTGCCGGACATCTTGGTGTACGTCGGCTGGTTGGACGTGGGGTGAAGGAACACGTCCTGCGGCGAGCCCTGGCTGTTGTTCCTGCCGGTGGCGGGCATCGTGAACATGGAGCCCGGCTGCGATCCGTTCGCCTGGTTCCCGTTCATCGGCATGCCGGCCAGCGAGTTGCCTCCGGAGGGACCTCCGGCCGGCTGCGCACCGGCCTGCCGGCCGCCCGCCGTGTCACCGCTGGGCGCCTGCCTGCCGGTCATCTGGCCCTTGGGGCTCTGGCCGTTCGCCCGGTCCTCGGCCTCGTCGTCCGCCGAGAGGTACGGGCCGACCTTCGTACCCTTGTCCAGGATGTCCAGGGCCTTGGAGGCGACGAAGTCGGGCTCCTCCGGGTTGTTCATCGCCATCGCGGCAATCTGCTTGCCGGGCGACATCGGCTCCTTGGCGGACATCGGAGCCGGGTCCGCGGGAGCGGGACCCGACAGGAGAGCAGCCGCGAGTACGGCAGTGCAAAGAGGCATGAGAATTTCCCCCGAAATCTTGCGGACGGTACAAGAACGAAGGTAAGCGCACGATGCCGGGCCATCACGGACCCGATGCTCAGTGTCCGGTCAAATAAGAGGATCAGCCGCTTCAGGACATAGACCCCCAGGTCACCCTCCGCTTCGCCCATCACGGGCTCGACCGCGCCACACGACACGGGCCACGCCTTCGACCAGTGGGCCGACGCGAGCGGGCGGACGGACTTCGCGTCCTGCCTCCGATCCGCCGTCAGGTCGCTCCGGGAGGCGGTGGCCCAGGACACGCGGCCATGACCGCCTCGGTGCGGCCGGGCGATCCGGGACGCGCCCGAGGCGGGGAAGAGGCGGAGAGGAGGCGGAAACGGCACGGGGGTGAGCCGTGAGCGGCTCACCCCCGTGAAGGCTGTGTCAGGGCGACGGCTGGTTACCTCGGCATGAGCACCTTGTCGACCGCGTAGACGGTGGCATTGCTCGTCGCGATGTTCCCGCAGGTCACAGTGGCGTCGTTGACCTTGAGGCTGGAGTCGGACCCCGAGACGGTGAGCTTGCGCCCCTCAAGGGAGGTCAGCTGGCCGTGCATGTCCGCCGGCGCCTTGCGTCCCTTGACCACGTGGTAGGCCAGCAGTCCCCTGAGCGACTTGCGGTTCGACATCAGCTGGTCGAGCTGGCTCTTCGGAATCTTGTTGAACGCCTCGTTCGTCGGCGCGAACACCGTGATGTCCTGGGCGGAGTTGAGCGTCTCGGCCAGGCCGGCCTTCTTCACCACGCGCGCCAGCGTGGACAGCGACGGGATGTCGGAGAGCGCGGTGCCGACCGGCACCTTGGCCAGCTCGGCGGGGCTGCCCTTGCCCGAGGCGGGCAGCGAAGAGCAGCCCGCCCCGACGGGCGTCCCGGTGGCCGTCGGCGACGCGGACGCGGAGGGGGTCTCGCTCGCTGCCTCGCTGGGAGTCTCGCTGGCCATGTCGGTCGCGGTCTCGTTGGCCGCGACCGGGGCCGCGGGGCTGCCGCCCTGGCTACCACACGCCGCGGACATCGAAAGCGCCGCGGTCAGGGCGGCGAGGGCGAGCAGACGGGTATTCATGATCGTGTTTCCTTCGTCGTGGAAAGGTCGTGGAAAGGTCGTTGCCGGGTGGTGGGTCGGGTGCGTGATGAGACACGGAACGGGCGCACCGATCGGTCCTGGGACCGGACGCGGTGCCCGGCGTGGCACCCCGCACGACCGTCCGCGCTTCGCGACCCCTGTGGACGGCGACACCGGAAGAGCCCGCCACACCGGCGCAGGGCCGGTGTGGCGGGCCGTTCTGACGGGCCGGTCACACGGGCCTCTTCCTTCAGGCCGTCAGGAGCGGGCTCACTGGTCGTGCGACCGCAGATGCTTGTGGGGCCGTGTGATCGTCTTCTGGCGCGCCGTCTTCGGCTGCGCCGCCTTCTGCTCCCCCCGCGGCAGCGGATAGGTCCTGGTCGACTGGATCCCCTGCACCGGACGGAAGGTGAACGGCTGCGGCGCCTGTCCGGACGAGCCGGAAGAGTAGACGGGCTGGATGAAGACGTCGCGTGTCTTGGGATCGATCACCGGGACGTACTTGGGCGCGGTGTTCCCCCCCACCGCCCGGTCGTCCGCGCTGCCTCCCGCCGTCGCGGCGGGCCGTGTGCCGTCCGCGCCCGGCCTGGTGGACGTGCCGGAGGCTTCGGGCCCGCTCGCGCCGGCCGGCGACCGCGGAGCGGCGGCGCTGTCGTCGCGCCCGCCGTCCATCCCGCTGGGAGCCATCCATGGCGGCGCCTGGGGGAGGGTGAACGGATATCCCCCGGCCTGCGGCGCCATGCCGGGCGGCGACGGGAGTTGCGACCGGCCCGTGGACGGCGGCGCGGCGTTGTTGTTGTCCGTGGTTGCCCTCGTCCCGGGCGGGGCCGGGTCCGGCGGCACGGCGGCCGGCCCGGTGAACAGGGCGGCGGCCAGCACGGCTGTGCAGAGAGGCATGAGACTCCCCCGAGGTCATGGATGGTACGAGCACGACGGTAAGCGCCGCACCGGGGAGTGATCACGCATCCGACGACCAATGTCCGGTCAAGCATGGCGATCGGGCACTTCACCCGCAAAGATCCCATCGCGCCCGCAAGCGGCCTCGGCACGCCCGCGGAGAGGGCCGGAGCGGAACGGAGCGGGACGGAGCGGGACGGAGCGGGACGGACGGCGAGCCCGAGGGCGGGAGGGCGCGCCGGGCTCAGTCCGGCAGCCGGACCTCGATCGGCACCACGATCGGCGGATGCAGGTGCGGATGCGGCATCGCCCGGCGCTTGAAGTAGTGCTCCAGTGCCTGCCGCAGCCGGTCGAGCGCCTCGTCGACCGTGTGCCCTTCGCAGGCCACCTCGACCTGGACGCACCGCGCGCAGTACATGCCACCGTCATCGGCGGTGACGGTCGCGGTCAGCCGTACGGTCCGTCCCATGCTCCCACCGTGCGCGGCAGCGGACCGGGGTAATCCCGGTGTCCGGGCAACAGTTGGGAGATTCGCGGTCCACCGGCTCCGGGCCGCATCCGCTTCGCACCGGATTTTGCCTGATAGGGAGGCATTTCGAGGTCCCGCCGCGAGGACGGCGGGTTTCCTCGGGTAGGGCCGCGCGCATGGGCAAGAGAGACAAGGACAAGAAGCAAGAGCCGTCGGTGGGCGACGAGGTCACCTGGAAGAGCCACGGCGGCGAGGCGGCCGGCAAGGTCGAGAAGAAGATCACCGAGCGTACGGAGGAGGCGGGCCGCACGGTGGCCGCCTCACCCGAGGACCCGCAGTTCCTCGTGCGCAGTGAGAAGAGCGGCGGGACGGCGGTGCACAAGCCATCGGCGCTGCATCCGAAGGAGTGACGTGACCGCCGGCAGAAGGCAGACCGCCGCCGAGTTCGGCCAGGCGGTCAACATGTCCGCGGCCGAACTGGAGCGATGGCTGCGCGAGGAGCGGTCGAAGGAGGTCGGCGACAAGCCGGACGGCGGCGAGTCGACGGGTCACGAGTCCGGCCGGCACATCGTGGCCATTCTCCGCAAGCACCAGAGCGAACTGGACGACGAGGACTACGCCCACATGCGCAAGGTCGTCGGGTATGTCCACCGGCACCTGGCCCAGCGTCCCTCCGGGGACGTACGGGACACCCGCTGGCGGTACTCGCTGATGAACTGGGGCCATGACCCGCTGAAGTAGGGCGCTCGAAGGGACGGGTCCGCGGGCGCGCGCCGGGGGGTCGCGCCCGCCGTGTCACCGTCTCCCACCGTCAGCTGAGCGTCTTCTTCCAGTGGAAGCCGCCGGGAAGGTTCACGGTGAGGGTGCGGCGCCCGTCCGCCGTCTTCGTGACGCGGAAGGCGCGTCCGCCGTAGCTGTGCCCGACGCCGCCGCGCGAGAGGTTGAGCCTGAACGGTCCCATCTTGATCGATTTTCGGTAGCTCCAGCCCATGGGTTCCTCCTTACTTTTCCGTGCCCCCGCGACTACCCCGGAAGACGATCAGCACACCAGCCGTCCGTTTACGACCGTGCTGCCGGGTATGGCCACCGACAGCTTCTCGGCCGTCAGGAACGCGATCGGATCGCCGGCCGGGCGCCGGGGCTCACGGACCCGACCTCATCGGCGGGTCTCCACCTCCTCGCGGGGGACGCCCACCCGAGAGCGGAAGGAGCCGGCAATGGGACACGCCGGAGTGATGTTGAACACCTATCCCGCCGACCTCGGCGGCGTGGACAGGCAGGTGCTCGCCAACTGCATCGAGGCCTGCTTCGACTGCGCGCAGACCTGTACGGCCTGCGCCGACGCCTGCCTGTCCGAGCACGCGGTGGCGGAACTCGTGCGCTGCATCCGCACCAACCTCGACTGCGCGGACATCTGCGCGACGACGGGCCGGGTGCTGTCGCGGCACACGGGCTACGACGCGAACCTGACGCGCGCCCAGCTTGAGGCGTGTGCGCAGGCGTGCCGCAGCTGCGGCGACGAGTGCGGCATGCACGCCCACATGCACGAGCACTGCCGGGTCTGCGCCGAGGCGTGCCGTCGCTGCGCCCAGTCCTGCAACGAGCTGCTGGCCGCGCTCGGCTGAGCACACCCGCCCCGCGGCTTCTCCCACGGCGACTCCCGCGGCGACTCCTGCGGCGCGGCCTCGCCCGCCGTGCGTTCGCCCATGCGATGGCGTGGCCGCGGCGTGGACCGTGTAAAAACGGTTCCTATGGCAAAGGAAGCGGACGAGGAGCCGACCGGTGACGACCTGGAGGCCGTCACCGCCGCCGTGCTCACCGCCTCGCGTGTGCTCGTCGCGATATCCGCGCGGTCTCTGGCCGCCGCGGAGGACAGGGTCACCCTGCCGCAGTTCCGCATGCTGCTGGTGGTCGGACAGGGCGAGACCAAGCTGGTGACGCTGGCGGACAGGCTCGGCGTCAATCCGTCGACCGCCATGCGCATGGCGGGCCGCCTCGCCGTCGCCGGTCTGCTGAAGCGTGAGGTGAATCCGCAGAACCGGCGGGAGACGCTGCTGCGGCTGACCGACAACGGGCGGCGGATCGTGGAGGAGGTCACCGCCCGGCGCAAGGAGGAGATCGCCGCGATCCTCACGCGGATGCCGGCGTCCCAGCGGCAGGCCCTCATCACCGCCATGCGGGAGTTCAACGACGCGGCGGGCGAGCCGCCCGCCCGCATCGCCTTTCCGCTCGGCTGGCCCGGCCCCTCCGCCTGACCACCGCCCGAGGCGGCTGCCGCGCCCTGTCTCCAGCTTCCGCACGCTGCATCGGGCTTCCGTACGCTGTATCCGGCTTCCGTACGCCGCGTTCAGCGGCCGGAGGCGGCTTCCGCAGCGTGGACCCGGCGGCCGGAGGCGGCGAAAGCCGCCGGGGACTCAGCAGCCGGAGGCGGCGCAGGCACCGGGGATGAGCCCGGGGGCTCCGTCGGCGCCCGACGGCACCTCACCCTGGTCCTGGCTGCCGCCGCCCTTCGAGGCGCCGCCCGTCTTGCCCGACGAGCCGGTCCCGGTCCGGCCCGTGCTCTTCCCACCGGAGGCGGAGCCGCCGCCCGAGGAGCCGGAGGCGGTGTCCGCGCCGCCTCCGCCGGGCGCCTGCGCTCCGCCGGAGCCGTCCCCGCCGGACCCGATGGCGCCCTGGTCCCCCGAACCCTGGTTCCCCGGGCCCTGGTCCTTCGCGCCCTGATCGGCCGAATCCTGATCCGCCGGGCCTTCCGCGTCCTGTCCGCTGTCTGCGGCGGAACCGGCGTCCTGGGCGGGGGCCGACTGCCCCGCGCCTGCCCCGGCGGGCGGGTCCGCGGGACCGGAGCCGCCGCGCAGCGCGAAGCCCGCTCCCCCGGCGGCCAGCACGGCCACCAGCGCCGCGGCGGCGATGACGACGGGCTTCCTGTTCTTGGTCGTGCGGGGCGGCTCCTCCTGGCTGGAGAGGATCTCCTGCCGGAACCGGTCATCCTGGCTCGTCTGTGACGGGACGCGCCCTTGCATGCGAGACAACTCCCAGCGGTCGTTTCGGGGGAAACCTCCACGGCTTCCGCGGGTGGCTGCCCACCCTAACGCCACTAATGACCGAATTTCACATAGACGACTAAACAATCATGAATGTCCCCGGCCGCCGGACCTGCGGTGCCGCGACGAGCCGGCCGAGCACGCCCATGGACGTGGCTGCTCACCCGACGCCAGGACGTGCGGGCAGTGCTCGGCGATCCCCGCTCAGTAGCGACGAAGAATCAGCGGCTGTGCGTCGAGGCGCTGTGGTAGTCGGTGTACGTGTAGGGGTTGTCGAGGATCTTCGTCTCGGGGATGTCGGGGTTCATCCCCTTCTGCCATGCCTCCTCGCCCAGCGTCGAGCGCAGGTACTCGACGGTCCGTTCCACCTCGCGGCGCGCCGCGGCGAGGTCCACGCCCACCAGGCGGTGCTCGTGCTTCACCACGCGGCCGTTCACGAGGACCGTGTGCACGTCGCCGCGCTGCGCCTGGAACGCGACGTGCCCGTACGGGTTCAGCAGCGGGAACGACACGGGCGACGCGTCGTTCTTGATGAGCACGATGTCGGCCTTCCTGCCCGCTTCGATGCTGCCGAGGTCGTCGCCGCGGCCGATGGCGCGGGCGCCGCCGCGTGTCGCCCAGTCCACCACCTGGTCGGCCCGCAGGCTGCAGTGGGTGACCGTCTCACCCTTGACGTGCGCCTCCATGTGCTCGCGGGAGCGGTCGGCGCCGAGCGTGGTGCGCATCGCCGAGAACAGGTCGCCGCTCCACCAGACGCTGGTGTCCATCGAGAGCGAGACCGGGATGTCGTGGGCGCGGATGGCCCAGGTGGGCGGGTAGCCCTGGCCCGCGCTCTGCTCGCTCTCGGTGGAGACCGAGATCGAGCCGCCGGTGGCGGCGATGCGGTGGTAGGAGTCCGCCGACAGCGAGGCGGCGTGGACGTAGACCGTCTCGGGCGTCATGAAGCCGTGCTCGTGCATGAGGCGGATGCCGTCGTCGCTGGTCGCGCCCCACACGCCCGCGTGGGTCGTGACCGGGACGCCGAGGTCGCGGGCCACTTCGAAGGCCGGCTTCTCGGGGAAGGCGGGGTCGCCGGTGACGTCGAAGGCGATCTGGAAGCCCAGCATGTCGTCGCCCGTGATGCGGCGCCGGACGAAGTCGCGGAACTCCGGTGCGCCGGTCCACTCGGCCGGCGGCGCCTGGATGTTCCCGTAGGCCAGCACGAACCGGCCAGGCACCGCCTGCAGCGCGTCCACGGCCGCGTCGGCGTGGTCCACGGTCCGCAGCCCGTGCGACCAGTCCACCACCGTGGTGACGCCGGCGTCGATCGCCTCGATCGCGGCCAGCAGGTTGCCGGCGTGCACGTCCTCGGGCCGCCACAGCTTGCCGTACTCCAGGTAGTACCAGACGAAATACTGCGTCAGCGTCCAGTCGGCGCCGTAGCCGCGCATCGCCGTCTGCCACATGTGCCGGTGAGTGTCGATCATGCCGGGCATGACGATGCCGTCGGTGGCGTCGACGACCACGGCGCCGTCCGGCGCGGGCAGGTCCTGACCCACCTCGGCGATCCGGTCGCCGACGACGAGGACGTCGGTGCCCGGCAGCACGCTGTGCGCGTCGTCCATCGGCAGCACCGTGCCGCCGCGCAGCAGCACGGGCCGGTCCGGCCCGAAATCGGTCGGCTCGTTCATCGTCGAACTCCTCACCTTCCACTGGCCGAGCGCGCCCAGCGATGACGAACACTTGTCCGCTATACGGTCAGCACTGCTTCCGCTGTTACTTTCCCGAGCACCGCCCCCGCTGTCAACCATCGGTTTCCCGCGTCGTCCGGCGACAAAGAACCGGTCACACATTTGACGAAGGAACCGCCTATGCCAGAATCGGCTGCACGGACTCATGTCCGTTGGGCGGACACTGCTGTGACAGTCAAGGAAGGGGAGCCGGATGACAGACGACACCGCGCCCGAGCGGGGAGGCGGGCCGCTGTCCGGCGTGCTGGTGGCCGACTTCTCGCGGGTCCTGGCCGGGCCGTACGCCACGATGCTGCTGGCCGACATGGGCGCCGAGGTCGTCAAGGTCGAAGGCCCCAAGGGGGACGACACCCGCACCTGGATGCCGCCGGTGCGCGGCGACGTGTCGACGTACTACCTGGGGGTCAACCGGGGCAAGCGGTCGATCGCGCTCGACCTGCGGGACTCCGGCGACGCCCGGGTGGCCCGGGAGCTGGCCCGCCGCGCCGACGTGCTGGTGGAGAACTTCAAGCCGGGCGGGCTCGCCAAGTACGGCCTGGACTACGCCTCGGTCAGCGCGGCCAACCCCGGCGTGGTGTACGCCTCGATCAGCGGGTTCGGCTCCGGCGCGGGCCGGGACGTGCCCGGCTACGACCTCATGGTGCAGGCCATGTCGGGGCTGATGAGCCTCACCGGCGACCCCGAGGGGCCGCCATACCGCGCGGGGATCTCGGTCTTCGACGTCATGGCGGGCAACCACGCCGCCATCGGCGTCCTCGCCGCCCTGCGCCACCGCGACGCGACCGGGCAGGGCCAGCACGTCGAGGTCAACCTGCTGTCCTCGGCGCTGACCGGCCTGGTCAACCACAGCTCCGCGTACGTCGCGGGCGGCGTCGTCCCCTACCGCATGGGCAACGCCCACCCGAGCGTGTTCCCCTACGAGCCGCTGCCCACCGCCGACAACGACATCATCGTGGCGGCCGGCAACGACGGCCAGTTCCGCAAGCTGTGCGAGGTGCTCGGCATCCCGGAGATCGCCGACGACCCGCGCTTCGCGCGCAACGCCGACAGGACCGCGCGCCGCGAGGAACTGCGGCCCATCCTGGTCGGGCGGCTCGCCACGCGCGGAGCGCTGGAGTGGTTCGAAATGCTGGTCGCCGCCGGGGTGCCGTGCGGGCCGATCAACACCATCGACGGCGGGTTCGCCATGGCCGAGCGCTTCGGGCTCGACCCGGTCGTGGAGGTCGGCGAGGGCGACCGGGCGGTGCCGACCACCCGCCACCCGATCCGGTTCTCCGCGACCCCCGCCGCCTATCGGCTGCCGCCCCCGGAGCTGGACGAGCACGGGGACGAGCTGCGTAAGTGGCTGACCGAGGAGGAGGACGACGATGTCTGACCGGCCCGAGATGATCGAGCGGCCGTCGTACCCCACGGCGTTGGGGGCGTCCTCGCTGAAGTCGATCACCCTGCTCGGCTCCGACCTCGCAGGGGACGTCATGGGGAAGGTCGGGTTCGGCGAGCTCGCGTTCTGGCTCGCCGCCCAGCGCCGGCCCACGCCGGGCGAGACCCGGGTGTTCGAGGCCGTGCTCGCCGCGCTGGCCGACCACGGGTTCACCCCGACCGCGATCGTCACCCGGCTGACGTACCTGTCCGCGCCCGACTCGATCCAGGGCGCGCTCGCGGCCGGACTGCTCGGCGGCGGCTCGCGCTTCCTCGGTGTGACCGAGGACTGCGGCCGGTTCCTGCACGACGTGCTGGCGGCGCACGACGGGCCGCTGCCGTCGGACGACGCCGGCTGGGACGCCCTCGCCCTGGAGACCGTGCGGGCCCGGCGGCAGGCGCGGCGGTTCATCCCCGGCCTCGGCCACCACGTGCACAAGGAGGGCGACCCCCGCACTCCCCGGCTGCTGGAGATCGCCGCCGAGGAGAACCTGGTCGGGCCGCACCTGTCGCTGTTCGCCGCGATCGGCCGCGTGCATCCCGAGGTGCTGGGCAGGACGCTGCCGCTCAACGGCGCGGGCGTCTGCGGCGCTGCGCTCGCCGACCTCGGCCTGCCGCTCGAACTGCTGCGCGGCTTCGCCCTGCTCGCCCGTACGGCGGGCCTGATCGGGCAGCTCGCCGAGGAGCTGCGCCGCCCGGTGGCGAACGAGATCTTCCTGTCGGTGGACCTCAACAACCGGTCCGTCGACCCCGAGCCCTACGCCCCTGACGCCACTGGAGGTCCGCATGGCTGAACTGGTCGCGGTGATCGCGTCCACCCATCATCCGTTCTACTACCGCGCCAGCACGGCCACCGGCGAGGACCGCCCGCCGTTCGCCGACGAGTGGGTGCGCAAGGTCGAGGCGTTCCGGGAGACGCTGACGAAGGCACGGCCCGACGTGCTGGTCATGGTCGGCTCCGACCACTTCCACCAGCTCTGGCTCGACAACATGCCGCAGTTCCTCGTCGGCAAGGCGCCCTTCTACGACGCCAACTGGTACAACGAGGAGCGCGAGTTCGGCCTGCCCCGGATGCTCTTCACCGGCCAGGAGGACCTTTCGGGGTACATCCTGCGGGAGGGCCTGGACGCGGGCTTCGACCTGGCCTTCTCCAACGAGCTGCGGATCGACCACTCGATCACGTGCCCGATCATCACGCTGCGGCCGCAGAACGACCTGCCGATCGTGCCGATCTACACCAACATCTTCGCGCCGCCGCTGCCGCGGCCGAAGCGGTTCGTGCAGCTCGGCCGTACGATTCGGGAGCTGGTGGAGTCGTGGCCGGCGGACAGGCGGGTGGCGGTGATCGGCACCGGGCACCTGTCGCTGGAGCTCGGCGGGCCGCGCCAGTTCGGCCCGCACGGGCCCGACCCCGAGTTCGACCGCAGGGCGGTCGAGTGGATCTCCTCCGGCGACATCGAGGGCTGCCTGTCGGAGGTCACCCTCGACAGCCTCCACCTGCCCGGCAACGCCACCCACGGCTTCATGGACTTCATGCTGATGATGGGCGTGGCCGGCGAGGGCGCCAAGGCCGACTACGTCGACACCTACGACCTGTTCCACACCATGGAGGCCTACTTCACCTGGTACCCCAACGGAGGCGTGGCGTGAGCAAGTACCTGCTGAACAAGTTCCTGTTCACCGTCGACCGCGATCCGGAACTGGTCGAGCGCTACCGCGAGGACCCCCGGGGCACGGTGGAGTGGTGGGAGGCCGAGCAGGCCAACCGGCTGCTGAGCTGTCACGGCGGGGAGGCGTCGACCTGGCTGCGCTTCGAGGACGCCGAGCGCGAGGCCCTGGCCGGCCACGACTACCCCCGGCTGTTCGAGCTGGGCGCGCACCCGTTCCTCACGCTCACCCTGTTCATCGCGATGTTCGAACGCGACCACGAGCCGCTGGGCTTCCAGACCGAGTACGCCCGGCGGCTGGCCCACATGACGTTGCCGTACCCCGACATCGCGACCTGATCGGACGGACCTGCCCGCCGCCGAGGCGGGCCGGGCGGCGAGGCGCCGGGCACGCCGTGCGGGGCGGGCCCGGCGGCTCTCGCCGATGACCTTGCGCTGTGTTCGAGGGAGAGGTGGAACATGCGGGCGGCACAGATCGTGGAACCCGGCAGGCCGCCGCTGATGGCCGACCTGCCCGTGCCCGTCGCCGGGCCCGGCGAGACCCTGGTCGAGGTGGGCGCCGCGCCGGTCACGCCGCTCGACCTGCTGTGCGCGAGCGGCACGTCCTACTTCGGCAGGCCGCGCACGCCGTACGTGCCGGGGGTGCAGGGGGCGGGCGTCGCCGGCGGGCGGCCGGTGTGGTTCGCGACCACGGCCGGAATGGCCCCGGGCGACGGGAGCATGGCGCAGTTCGCGGCGGTGCCGGCGGACGACCTCGTCGCGCTGCCCGCCGGGGCCGACCCGGTCGCGGTGGCCGCGCTCGGGCTCTCGGCCGTCGCCGCGCACATGGCGCTGACGTGGCGGGGCGAACTCGCCGCCGGCGAGCAGGTCGTGGTGCTCGGCGCGGGCGGCGTCGTCGGGCAGGCCGCCGTGCGGATCGCGCGCATCGCCGGCGCCCGCAGGGTGGTCGCCGGGGCCCGCTCCCCCGCCGCCGTCGAACGCGCCCGGCGGGCGGGCGCGGACGCCGTGGTGGCGCTCGACACCGGCGACGTCGCCACGCTGGCCGCCCGCTTCGCCGAGGCCTGCGACGGGCCCGCCGACCTGGTGCTCGACCCGCTCTTCGGCCCGGCCGCGGCCGCCGCGGCCCGTACCCTGCGTCAGGGAGGCCGGTGGGTCAACCTCGGCTCCTCCGCGGACGAGACCTGCCCCATCGACTCCTCCACGCTGCGCAGCAGGTCGCTGCGGCTGCTGGGATACACCAACAACGAGCTGACCCCCGAGCAGCGAGCCGCCTCGATCGTCTTCGTCGCCGAGCAGGCGGCGCTGGGGCGGCTGGAAGTCGCCCGCGAGACGGTCCCATTGGAGGACGCCGGGGCCGCCTGGCTCCGTCAGGCGGACGGCGCCGCCTCCGGCAGGATCGTCCTGATCCCCTGAGCGGCCTCCTATGCGAGAGCCTCGCACAGCCAGGTGAGGTTCACCCGCGGCTGGCCGAGGCCGCCTCCGTCTTCCCCGCGAAGCCGATCAGGAAAATGGGGTGGTGGCTCGTTCAGAGTGGGCTCGATCTCCCAGGCAAGGCCGGCGCGGCCGAGCCTGACCGCCCTGGATAATCAGGAAGCTCGCCCCCTCCAGAGTGATCGGGAGATTCCTGTGCCGGAATCGTCAGGAGAGAAGGCCGTGCGAGCGGTCGCCCGGGTCGATGCCCTTCACCAGTTGGGGACCGTCGCCCAGTGGCACCCTTGCCCTCGCCATGTCACGCAGAGGCGAATGCCCCGTGGCTGCTCCGACTGCACATTCGATGCTGTGCAAACGTGTCCCACCTGCCGTATATGGCCGTGCCCCACGCACCTGGCCTTGTACGACGAGACGGAAGAGGACTGCAGCCACCGGATTCCCGCCGTTTCGGCCACCACCAGCCACCATTCCGAGGGCTCGGTGATCGTCGCCGGAGACCGTCACGCGGCCACGGACGCCTACGCATGGTGGAGCCGCTCTGTGTGGACACAGGCAGCGTTCTGTTTCACGTTCATCGCCGACCTCACGCCCGAAGAGGTGCTATGCCGACTAGGGCTGACCGAGGACCCCGAACAGGAAGGTTTCGCCACGGTCGAAGTCGGCCGCGCGCCTGGCGGCTCGATCATGGTGGAGTGCGGTGGTGCAGGGATCTTGCGTGACGTGGTGCACGCCCTGTCGCAAGGTACGTCGATCGCCAGTGTGGAGCGCAATGTCAACCATTACTCCCACTTCGTCCACGCCGTAGACGGTCGCGTCGTCGACCGGCTCGACCCGATGTTCGCCCACTGGAGCGACAGCACCGACCCCGAACGGCTGAAGCGGGACCTCGAAGAGCTGGGCATGCTCTGGGACTTCGACCCGGATTCGGAAGTATTCCCGCCATATGTCGAGGGCGCTCTGGCTCTCGCCGAACGACGTACCGGCGTCCGGCTGGAACCCCGCCACCTCGAGCCCGGCGCCTTATCTCACCGCGCTTCCATTGCTCGCTACTACGAAAGCCCCGAAGGCACCTTCCCGGAGCTGGCGTGACGCGCATTGGGGAGGTCGCTTCACACAGCGATTCATCTCTGAAATGCCTCTGCGGCCTCGACGGGACGGCCGTAGGCGGCGGCAAGGGCCGTGCCCTTCTCCGGCCGGACATGATGGGCATATGGATCACACGCGAATGGAGTCGTACTTCGACGGGCGAGCGGCCGGTTACGGGCAGCTGAGCTGGCACGCCGGGTACGCCGAGCGACTGGTGGAGCTCGCGGGCCTGACGCCCGGCATGCGCGTGCTGGACGCCGCCACCGGCACGGGGCTGGCGGCGCTGGCCGCGGCACGCGCGGTCGGTCCCTCCGGTCAGGTGGTCGGCGTGGACATCTCGGCCCGGATGCTGCAGGAGGCCGACCGGTTGCTCACCGCGTCCGGTCTGACCAACGTGAGCTATGTGAAGGCGGACGCCACCGCTCTCGACGGGTTCGACGACGACGCGTTCGACGTCGTCCTGTGCTGTGCGGGGATGCTTTATCTGCCGGCCTCGGCGGCGTTCGCCGCCTGGCATCGGGTGCTGAGGCCGGGCGGGCTTGTCTGCTTCTCCGCGATGCGGGCCGGCTTCCCCCGCGCGGCTCGCGTGTTCCGTGAATGCGCCACGGACTTCGGCCTCGCCCTCACCGATCCGATGGCCGAGGTGGGCACGGAGGAGAGCAGCCGCGCGGCGGTGGCCAAGGCCGGCTTCGTCTACGAACGGGCCGTACCGGATGTGATCGCGCTCCCACCCAGAAACGCGGCGGACCTGTGGCGGGGCCACATGGTGAACCCGAACTACTCCGAAGTCGCGTCGCTCTCCCCGGAGGAAACGGCCGCCTTCGAGGCGCGCTACCGCGCTCAGGTCTCCGAGTTGTCGAACGAGCCGGACGCCTTCGATCTACCGGTCATGTACGTCTACGCCCGCAAGCCTGGGCGGGCGGGCCGCCGCGAAGCGGCAGCCATGCCGTGACTGCGGTTTCCTAGGAGGCGGTGACCTGCGGGACGGACTCGTAGAGCGCCCAGTCGGCGCTGATCGCGCCGGCGGTCTTCAGCAGCAGCGGCAGGTGCTCCTCTGTCAGTTTCTCCAGGGAGGTCTCGGCGGCGTGGCTGTTGACGTTCACGGCCGCGATGACGTTGCCGGAGCCGTCGCGCAGCGGCGCGGCCACCGACCGGATGCCGAGCGCGAGCTGCTCGTCGGTCAGCGCCCAGCCCTTCGCCCGCACTTCCCGCAGCAGGGCGTCGCGCTCCTGCGGACCGGGCCGCCAGCGCGGCTCGATGCCCGACCTGCTCGGCTCCGCCAGCACCCGCTCCAGCTCGTCCGGCGGCAGCGCGGCCAGCAGCACCTTGCCCAGGGAGGTCTGCATCGCGGGGAACCGCGTCCCGATCTGCACCGAGAGGGCGACGATCTTCGGCACGGCCACGCGGGAGACGTACACGATGTCGGACCCGTCGAGCTGGGCGATGGACGACGACTCGCGCGTCTGGGCGACCAGTCGCTCCAGGTGCGGCCGCGCCACCTCCCACAGGCCCATCGAGCGGACGTAGGAGACGCCGAGTTCGAGCACCCGCGGGGTCAGCGCGAAGCCGCCCTGCGCCGAGCGGGCGTATCCCAGCTCCTGCAGCGTGAGCAGGATGCGCCGGGCGGTGGGCCGGGCCAGGCCGGTCGCCGCCGCCACCTCGGTCAGGGACATCACCGGGCGCCCCGGCTGGAAGGCCCTGATGACATCGAGGCCGCGCGCGAGCGCCTCGATGAAGTCAGGTCCGGTGTCGCCTCGTGCCATGAACGCCTCTTCCGCTCGAACTCGCCGAGTCAACCTTAGACCCTGCCCGCGGTTGACTGTCCGCCTGACGGCGGTCTGCGTGGCCCGAGATGCCCAGCGTCACATCACCGTAACGTGCCGGTCGACGGTGACACGCTCTCGTATGACCGTCACACGGACCCCTGTCCGCTAATCGGCGTGCTGACAACGCCATGACAGGACGGTGAGAAGTGTGTCCGGCGCCCATGTCGGGAGGATGGCCGGAGTCCTACCGTGCGCGGAAAGGATCGGTGCGCCAGGTCACCCGAGGAGCCCCCATGGTCACGTCCTTGCCCGCACGGCCGCCGCGAGCGGCCCTCGCCCTCACGACCCTCCTGCTCGTCCTGGCCGGCCTGCTCGGCACGGCCCTGATCACCCCGCCCGCGCGGGCCGCCTCGCTGGTGCAGGTCGGCTCCTTCGGAGCCAACCCCGGCAACCTGGCGATGTACGCCTACCGTCCCGACGGCCTGCCCGGCGGCCGGCCGCTCGTGGTGCTCCTGCACGGCTGCACGCAGAACGCGAGCGGCTACTTCGCCGATTCGGGGTGGCGCAAGTACGCCGACCAATGGGGCTTCGCCCTGGTGCTGCCGCAGACCTCCAGCGCCAACAACTCGTCGAGTTGCTTCAACTGGTTCCAGACCGGTGACACCACGAGGGGGCAGGGTGAGGCCGCGTCCATCCGCGCCATGGTGGCGTACGCGGTCGCCGACTACGGGACCGACCCCTCACGGGTCTACGTGTCCGGACTGTCGGCGGGCGGGGCCATGTCCGCCGTCATGCTGGCGACGTACCCGGACGTGTTCGCCGCCGGGTCGATCGCCGCCGGCCTGGCCTACCGCTGCGCGAGCAGCCTGACCGAGGCGTCCGGCTGCCAGTACGGCCCGACGAGCAGGACCCCGCAGCAGTGGGGTGACCTGGTGCGGAACGCCTACCCCGGCTACACCGGGCCGTACCCGCGGGTGGCCGTCTGGCAGGGCCAGTCCGACTACACGGTCGTCCCCGCCAACGGCGCCCAGTCGCGCGACCAGTGGACGAACGTGCGGGGCGTCTCCCAGACTCCCTCCTCCACCCGGTCGCTCACCGGCGGCACGACCCTCAAGGTGTACGGCGACGACGACGTGCGCCTCTACGAGATCAGCGGCATGGGCCACGGCCTGCCGGTCGATCCGGGCGGAGCCGCCGACCAGTGCGGCGCCACCGCGGCGTACTTCCTCGACACGATCTGCTCGGCCTACCACGACGCCCGCTTCTTCGGCCTCGACGGCGGCGCCCAGCCCAGTCCCACACCCACCGCCACGACCAGCATCACGCCCAGTCCCTCAACCAGTCCCTCACCCCGCGCCACGCCGAGCGCCACACCGACGGGGACGTGCGTGCGGGCCAGCAACTACGCCCACACGACCGCCGGGCGGGCGTACCAGTCCGGCGGCTACACCTATGCCAAGGGGTCGAACGACGCGATGGGCCTGTGGAACACCTTCACCACGCACGCGCTGCGCCAGACCGGCCAGGACTACTGGGTGCTCGCCGACGGCCAGTGCTGACCCTCCGCCCCCCCGCGTCCCCCTCCGGCCGTGCCCCGCGCCCCGTCCGGCCTGGCCCGGCCTGGCCCCGGGGCGCGGGCCACGCGTCACACGCTCCCGGCCGGGAGGGGCTCGCCCGTCTCCAGCAGGGTCTTGAGCGCGGACAGGACCTGGGGCCAGCCCTCGCCGACCATCTCCCGAACGGTGCTGCCGGGATCGAAGCCGTCGTGGACGACGGTCAGCTTGACCGTCTCCCCCACCTGCTCGATCTCGAACGTCACCCGTGACCTGCGCTCCGCCTTCAGCCTGGCGAGCACGTCCTCCCCCAGGCCGACCGCCTCGGCCCACTCGGGCGTGAAGGAGTGCCAGGTGTAGGAGAGACGGCGGCCGGGGTCGGACTCGACGACCACCTGCTCGGGATCGGCGATCGCCACGGCGCCCTGGTGCCAGGTCATCGGCGCCCCCGCTCGCCAGTCGGTGTCGAAGGACAGGCCCCAGTAGCGCCGGGTGAAGCCGGGGTCGGTGAGTGCCTGCCACAACCGCTCGGGCGTGGTCTTGATGTAGGTGGTGTAGACGAACTCGGGGTTGCCCATCGGCTCCTGCTCCAATGCGTTCTTGAGATCGGCGAGAGCACGGGCCCGCTCGCGGTCGAACCTGCTCATCCAGCGGTCCGCGATGGCGTTGATGGGCACGGCGTTGAGGTAGTGCAGCTTCTCCCGGCCACGCCACACCGTTGCCACGAGGTTCGCCGCCTCCAGCACCGCCAGGTGCTTGCTGACCGACTGCCGCGTCATGTCCAGCTCCGCGCAGAGTTCACGCAGCGTCTGGCCGTTGCGGGCGTTCAGGCTGTCCAGCAACCCGCGGCGGCTGGCGTCGGCCAGCGCCTTGAACACCTCGTCCATCTTCCCCATCCCGAACATGCAGCCATTTGGCTGCATGAACCATAGGCAACCGCACGGCTGCATGTCAACATGTCCCACCGGCCGCCCGCCGGAGGCCCAGGCGACAGGAACGCGCACTCCACCGCCAGAAGGGGGCGAAATACGGCATCAAGCGGGCGTTCTATGTGTATGCCGTGTTTTGGAATTAGTCGGTCATTACTCTCCTCCGCCATTATTGTCGCCACCACTCCGGTTCGACACACCGCGTGACCAACCGTCTATGCGCACGTCATTGGGTAAGACGGCAGAGGTCTTTTACGGTGGGGCTCCCACCGTCCCGTGGAGGCATTTCGTGGAACTCGTCGGCGCGTGGTCCCGGCGCCTCGCCGAGCGTCTCACACCTCATGAGATCGATTTCGCCGCAGAGGTCGGCACCGCGTATGCCGAAGGAGGAGAACGCCGCCGCCGTCTTTTCGATCCCGGAGACGGCGGTGAAACCGGGGGATTCGCGCCCGGCGCGGGAATCGGCGAGCTGCCGGTCATTCTCGACGCGCTGCGTGCCGTCGCCGGTCACCTGCACACGTTTCTCGCGGACGGAATGATCGGGAACACGCTCGCCGTGTACGCCCTCATCCAGGCGCGGCGCGGCACCGAGACGTCCTCGCCCGAGCGAGCCGCCGCCGTCCGCGGCCCATCGTCGCCCGGCCCCTCGTCGCCCGGGCCCTCGTCGCCCAGCCGGACCGACCCCGGCCGGACGGCCCCCGGCCAGGGGCGCCTGCTCGATCAGGCCATCGACCTCCTGACAGAGCGCCTCGTCGCGTACGGCATCAGCAGGGAAAGGGCCGAGCAACAGACCTACCGGCTCCTGGAGACGGTCTTCGAACCGGGCAACACCCTGGAGGAGATCGAGGCGCTGCTCACCGCCCTCCTGGCCACGCCACCCGCGGCGCCTCTTCCGGAACCCCGGCTCGGCGGGCGGTCGCGTTCCTGGATGCTGCCGCCGTGGCTCTGGTTCTACCTGATCGCCTGCCTTGCGGCCGGAGTGCCCGGGCTGATCGGCGACTGGATCCGCCAGGCGACCGACTACTGGGGCCTGATGACGGACAGCCCCGTGGGGGTCGCCCGCACGGCGGGAATCGTGCTCGGTGTCGCGAGCATCACCCAGCTCTTTCCCGTCCTGGTTCTGCTCGGGGCGATGGCGAGCCTGCTGCTGCCGGCGTCTCGCGGACGACGCGTGGAGCGGCGGCACGATCTGAGAGTCAGCGACAACCCGGTCATCGAGGAGATCGCCGCGTTCGTCCGGCGGCAGGACCCTTCCATCGCGATCAGGTTCAGCGAGAGCAGCCGCATGCTGGCGCGCGTCTATCCCGTGGGCTGGAGGAAGGCGCGGATCGCCGTGTTCCTCCCGCTGACCGTCCTGTGGCGGGCCGACCGCGGGGCGGCCGAGGCCGTACTGCTGCACGAGATCGCCCACCGCCGCCAGCGCGACCAGCACGTCGTCGGTCTCGCCAGCCCTTTCACCTGGCTGGTACGCGTCTGGGGCCCGATCTTCGTGCTGGCCGGGCTGCTGCCGATCACCCTGTACGCCACGTCCGGAGGCGCGGCCGGGCGCCTGCTGATCGGGCAGCTTCTCGTCCTCGCCGTCGCCGTCCCGAGGATGCTGCTCATGCCGGTCATGGCGCTGTGGCTGGCCGAGCTCAGCGCGGATCGGCTGGCGGTCCGGGAACGTGGCGCCGACGCGCTCATCCGGGCACTCGACCGCGAACGGGCCCTTCCCCGCGGCCGGCTGAGGCGTGCCGGCGGCCTGCTCACCCACCCGCCGATCGGGCTGCGCAGGAAGGTCGCCGAGGGGCGCTTCCACGGCCTCACCGGGCTCGCCGTGGCCTGGCCCGCGACCCTCGTCGTCCGGCTCGTGCTGATGTCGGCCGTCGCCCTGCCCGCGTTCATGCTCATCGGTGAGGACGCCGGCACCGCGATCGCCCACGTGTTCCAGAGCATCGCCGACGGGCTCGCCTTCGACCGGCTCATCCTCGCCGGGAGCACGGTGCTGCTGGTCGTCTGGCCGTGGATTGTCCGGACGCGCCACGACGACCGGCGAAATGCCCAGTTCATCCCCTATGTGCTGGCGGCCGTCCTTCCGCTGGCGCTCTATTCGGCGAGTTTCCTGGGCAACGTGCCGACCGGCTGATTCCGCACACCGGGCGAACGGACACCGGGAAAACGCACAGCGGACCCGAAACGCGACCTTCGACCGACCGTACGACAGGGAGGGGATTTCTCATGAGAAAACGGAAATTCGGATTAGCGGCCGCGGTGGTTTCCGTGACCGCGGTGCTCGGCACGGCGGCCCCGTCCGGCGCGGCGTCCGGCACGCAATCCGCCCTACGGATCTATCGCGGCACCGCCACGGTGGTGGTCGATGTCTACGACTACTGCGGAGGTCCCCTCTGGGGCGAGCACCGGTTCGTCGGCACCAGCCGATACAAGGCGGCCGCGAGGTTCGTCACCGGTCCACGCAAGTCCGCCGCAGGCCGGGTCGAGCGCAACCCCTTCTACTGGGAGTTCTACGTCGGCGACATCGGCGCCCTCGGTTCCTTCCAGCTCGGCTCCGCCCACGTCGTCACCGCGTCGGCCCGCGATCTCGGCGGCAACGCACGCGACCCGAAACTCCTGCTGGGCTACTGGGTCACCAGCCGATCGGGCACCTCCTGGTCCGGGAAGCTGGTCGACAACCACCGCGCCGAGGGGGCCACGTTCAACCACTTCTACGGAGAGAAGACCACCGTCCCCTGCCGCGATCTCGGCACGTCTCGTTTCCTCTACGCCGTCAACGCCGGGGCGACGGTGTCGGGCCGGGTGAGCTCGGGCAGCGCGGCGTTCACCATCCGCGGCTCGACCTACGGTGACAACTACCGGTTCCGGATCACGTTCAGCGGCTGACGGGAACGTTCCACGCAGCGGGGTACGACAGCCAGAGAACACGAATGCTGTTCGAGGACACGGTGCTGTTCGAGGACTGTGTTCGCCTTCACACGGTTCACGCGGCGACGGCGCACCGGGGGTGGCGCCGTCGTCGGCACCGCAGGCAGGGCGGCGGGAAGGCCGTTGGTCCGCCGCCCGGACGTACGGAGGTGCTGGCCGATGAAGGGACGCGTTCTGCCGGTGGCCCTGCTGACGGCCGATCTGCTGGTCGGCGCGGGCGGCCCGTACGGCTCGGCCGCCACAGCCGCCACGCCTTCCTCACCCGCCGCGCTCACCGCGCCCGGGGCCCCGACGCCGACGGCCGACCACAACGACCGGGACGTCATGTTCGCCCGGATGATGATCCCGCATCATCGTCAGGCGGTGGAGATGGGGAGGCTGGCCGCGGACCGCGCGGCGGACGCCCGGGTCGCGCGGCTCGCCCGGCGGATCGAGGCCGCGCAGGCTCCGGAGATCCGGACGATGAGCGGCTGGCTCACGGCCTGGGGTGAGCGGGTGCCCGGTGAGAGTCCGGCGCCGGCCCACCACGCCATGCCCGGGATGATGTCTCCCGAGGACATGCGGCGTCTCGAAGGGCTGTCCGGACGGGCCTTCGACCGGGCCTTCCTCACGATGATGATCCGCCACCACGAGGGAGCGGTCGCCATGGCGCGCGACGAGCTGCGCGGCGGAACCTACGAGCCGGCCCGGCGGATGGCGGAGTCCATCGTCTCCAGCCAGTCGGCCGAGATCAAGGAGATGAAGAGCATGTTGGACAGCCTGCCGGGTTGATCTGCCTCACCCGCGCTTGCGGTGCCGTCCGCCGGACGTCGCCGCCGCGGCCCTGACCCGGATCCCGGTCACGGCGGTGGAGACCACCGCGAACAGCAGGCCCGCCGGCAGAACGGCGTCGCCCGGCGACCACACGACGTCGAGGGCCTTCCCCTGCGTGGCCGCCATGTTCCTGGTGGCGGGCGCCCCGGCGCTCTGGACGCTCGCGTTCACTGCCGCCGCCGGCTGGATCGTCACCGGCGCCTTCTGCGCCACCTTGACCTTGCGCGGCAGGCCGTACCCGACGATCTTGCTCGTGTCGCGCACCTTGCGCTTCAGCCACACGCCGTCGACATTGCCCTCGATCGTGTGGACCTTGCGACCGACGACCTTCTCGACGATGCCGACGTGGTCGATGTCGCGGATCTTCTTGGACCCCGACCAGGCGAAGAACACCACCGCGCCCGGCTCGGGCCTGTCGCTCCAGGCGTGGTGCTTCTCGAACCACTTGGCGTGCCGCGTGGTCAGCGCGAACTCCCCGACGTGGGCCTGCACCCCGGCCCGGTCGGCCGCCCACGAGACGAACATGTCGCACCAGGGGGCGGCCTTGAAGTCGGGGTCCTTGGCGACGTTGTCGGCGTACCACTCGCCGAACTTCGTGTGTTTCCCGGCTCGCTCGCGGTAGCCCAGTTCGGGGCGTACGGCGTCGAGCAGCTGTCGAGCTATCGGATCGGTGGAAATCGGAGGCTCCTCATGGCGCGCTTCGAGACATGACGAACGGCCCGCGGGGCGTGACGGCATGACGGCATGACCGTCCGGGGACACGCCACGGCGGGGCGGAATCAGAAACGGGAGATGCGACAGCCCGTCACGGGCGCGCCATCACCCCGGAAGCCTGGAGACGTTCCAGGGCGGGCATGCGGTCCGGCGACGCGGCGCGGACCGGGTGGGCAGGTGGAGCCGACACTCCACACGCTCTCCTCTCCTTGGCCGCCTACCGGGTTAGCTGACGGGTTCGGGCCAGGAGTAGCCCTACCGGATGGTCCGGATTCACCCCAGGAAACGTGGGTCCCCGGTTCCCGGGATCGATGACTTCCGGGATTCGGCGGTCGCCGGTCGTCCTCGGGTTGAGGACCGCGCACCGGCGAGACACACGGGAAGTTTAGTAGATAACAAGTAAGACACGACGAAAAACCCGGCAAAGGGCATCATTCCGGCTGCCGCCCTTCCCTGCTTCCGCAGGTCCTCGCGGTCGCCGGCCGCCGGCGGTGAGATGCGCCACACAGCCGCCACACAGCCGCCATACAGCCGCCATACGGCATGAGCACGCGCCCGGCGGACGGGCCGGGACGACCCCGCCCACCGCCATCCGGCCCGGCGGTGGACGGGCGACTTGGTTAGCTCAGCTAACGACTAAGGTGGGCTCCTGCACCGCCATCTCACGGGCAGCGCTGTGGTCAGAGGAAAGGGAATCTCAATGACGGACGCGATGTGGGCCGGCACGGTCGCCGTGACCGGGCACGAAGGCGCCGAACTCGAGGCGTACGCGGCCCGGCCGCTCGACTCCGCTCCCCACGGCGGGGTCGTGGTGATCCACCACATGCCCGGCTACGACGCGGGCACCAAGGAGATCGTCCGCAGGTTCGCCGCGCACGGCTACGCAGCGATCTGCCCGAACCTGTACTCCAGGGAGGGCGCGGGCGTCAGCCCGGACGACCAGGCCGCCGCCGCCCGGGCCAAGGGCGGCGTCCCGGACGAGCAGCTCGTCGGCGACGTCGCCGGCGGCGCGGCCTACCTCAACGGCCTGGAGCACGCCAACGGCAAGATCGGCGTCATCGGCTACTGCTCCGGTGGGCGGCAGACGTTCCTGGCCGCCTGCTCGCTGCAGATCGACGCGGCCGTCGACTGCTACGGGGCCTTCGTGGTCAACTCGCCGCCCGCCGAATTCCCGCTGGCGGCCACGCCGCTGATCTCCCGCGCCGCCGACCTGTCCTGCCCGCTGCTCGGGCTCTTCGGCGCGGACGACCAGTTCCCCTCGCCGGAGGAGGTGGGGGTGCTCTCCACAGAGCTGGACAAGCTCGGCAAGGACCACGAGTTCCACGTCTTCCCCGACGCCGGTCACGGGTTCTTCTCCGTGGACCGGCCGGCCTACCGGCCCGCCGCGGCGGTGGAGGGCTGGAAGAAGGTCTTCGATTTCTTCGGCCGCCACCTCGCCGCCTGAGGAGAACAGCAATGTGCACCTATCTCACCGAGAAGATCCGCGTCGACGGCGCCGCCAAGGGGGCGTCGGGCTGGTTCACGGTCACCGACGGCATGGTCTACATCGACCATCCCTATCACGCGTGCCAGGAGCACACGGTGAACATCGACATCACCAACCCGGCGGAGGGCCCGTCGGCCCGGGTCGCGATCGAGCTCACCGAGGAGGCGGCGCTCGCCCTCGTGGAGGCCATCCACAAGGCCCTGGCCGCGGCGCCGCCCGGGCTCGCGGCGGCCGCCAGCCGATCCGCCTGATCCCGCCCTCCCGCCGATCGGCCTCCGCCTCGTCCTGCCCAGCCCGCCCGCCGGCCGCGCGACGCCCCCGAGAGGGTGAAGCACGGCCGACGGGCGGCCTGCGTCAGGCTTCGAGCGACATGTAGAGGCGGGTGCCGCCCGGCCGGAAGCCCACGCGTTCGTAGACCCGGCGCGATCCCTCACCGCCGTACTCCAGCCACACCGACCGCGCTCCCCTGGCGAGCATCGTCTCGGCGAGCGTGGCGGTGACCGCGCCGGCGATGCCCCGCCCGCGGAACTCGGGACAGGTGCCGACACCGGCGAGCTCCGACGTCTCCACGGCCGGAGCGGAGCACATGGCCGCCCCGGCGCAGCCGCCGCCGGGCGCCCGGACGAACCGGACCGCGCCGCCGCTCTCCTCCGTACGGCGCAGCCGGGCCGCGCCCTCCGGCGACGAGGCGAACTCGCCGCCGAACGCCTTGGACAGCGCGGCGTCGATCGCCGCGTAGTCCTCGTCCGTGGACGGCGTCTCCACCGGGAGAGCGGCCCGCGGCATCGTCAGCGTGGCCGGGACGCAGACGAGGTATTCGTGCACCGCTTCGACGGTGAGCCCGGCCTCGTGAAGAGCGGGCTGCACG
The DNA here is from genome assembly GCF_044460045.1 of Microbispora rosea. NCBI lineage: Bacteria > Bacillati > Actinomycetota > Actinomycetes > Streptosporangiales > Streptosporangiaceae > Microbispora > Microbispora rosea. Next base: position 106,103 of record NZ_JBITJO010000002.1, read on the forward strand.
TCGGGCGCGGCGCCCGGGGCGAACTCGAGACGGGGCTTGAGCCCGCGCTCGCCGAACGCTGCGATCAGCGCCGCGACGTCCCGCGCGCCCGGCCGGGCGCCGGGCAGGGGTGTCGCGTAATTGACGTACGGACTGGTGGTGCCGGGGTCCACGCCGAGGACGAAGCCCCCGATCTCGACGACGTCGGGACGGCGGCGCAGGTTGGCCACGGCGAAACTCTGGACATCGATGCCCACGGTGATATCGACCTCACGGATGACAAGGTGGAGCGGTTCGCCCGCCGCGGAGCGGAGGGTGAACGCGCAGGCGAGAACCATCCCGGACAGGGATGGAGAAGGTGCGCGAGTCGCACCGTCGCGTGGGGCCGCCGTGAGACGAGGGCAGTGAACCGGTGACGCGGGAGCGTTCCGGTCAGTGCCGGCGGCGGCCGCTGCGGGACGCCGAGAACATAGGCTTCGTTCCTTCTGTGTGCGTGTGCTGAAGCGCGCTCACTGTCCCACGCACGCCCCCGGGTGCACAAACCATTTGTCACCTGCGGGGTCACCGCGCCGCGGGGCGAGCATGCCGACGAGGTCGGCGGCGTCGAGAGAGCGGATCACGGCGGGGTCGAGGTGAGCAGGGTGCAGGGCGTAGACCTGCGCCCCCTCGCTCACCCGCACGTCGTCCCGCAGCACCACGGCGAGACCCGCCTCCGCCGCGCCGGCCTCCGGCCCGCAGGCCGCCGCCCGCCGTGCCCCGAGGCGGGACGCGAAGGCGGCGGCGTCCTCGCCGGGCCGACGCGCGTGCCGGCTCACGGCGCCGTCCCGGTGCCGTACGACGACCTCACGGGCGCGGGCGGCGGCGTGCCAGCAGGCGACCTCCCACAAAGTGACGCGCTCGCCGAAACCATAGGCGTCCTCGGCCGCCGCTCCCAGCCGGGCGAGCCGGCCCTCGTGTTCGTACACGTCGTGGATCCCGCCGAACGCGGACACGTTGAGGTCCACCCAGCGCATGGTGCGCGACCAGAGGTCGGCGACGAACGGGACGAGGATCTTGGCCGGGCCGGTCAGGTCGAAGCGCTGCCGTACGGCCAGCGGGTCGAACAGGCCGCCCGGATCGTCCATGAACCCGGCGAAACCGCGGACCAGGTCGTCGAATGGCACGTCGTTGTAACTGAACACGACGGGCACCACGTACCGGCCGCCGGTCGCGCGCAGCGCGGCCACGTCGAGGTCCACGAACTCCGACGCGCCCTGCGGCTCGGGCGCGGAGGTCAGGTCCCCGGAGTGGACGGCGGCGTTCGCGCCGAGCCGCAGATTCGTGTAGTCGCACAGCCCGACGAACTCCCACCGCGCGTCGAACACCGCCACCGACAGGTCCAGATCGACCCGGTGGCCCGCGGGCTCCGCCCAGTGCAGGAACAGCCGGATGCGCTCGCCGCGCGGCAGCGGCCGCACGCTCCCCCGTGGCAGCCGCATCAGTGAGGCCGAGGCGGACCGCTCGGCCTCCGGCGCGAGCAGGTCACTCAGCTCCTCGTCCAGCAGCGCGGTCTCGACGGGCGGCAGCGCGGCGGCCCGGCTCAGCATCTCGCCGGTCAGCACGGCGGTCAGGGCGGCCACGGTCTCAGGGGCGAGCTCCTCGCGGACGTCGGGCTCGGTCCAGATCCGCGCCGCTCCCCCGCGCGGCAGGAACATGCGGGTCCCGCCCGGTGGCGTGCGCAACTGGCCCAGGGTGGCGATCAGCACGGCCGGGGAGACGTGCGGCGCGGCGGCGCGCAGGGCCTCGGCGAGATCGGCCGCGGGCAGGCGGCGGGCGAGATCGGCGGTGCGCCGCAGCAGTTCGCCCGGCCGCCGTGCCAGCAGGCCGAGGGCCTCGCGGGGATCGGTCCGCAGCGCGGCCTCGAACCGCCCCGCGAACGTGCGGGCGCGCAGTCGTACGCCGTCGAACGACAGCAGGTCCCCGTGGGCCGCCGCGCGCTCCAGCAGGGCGTCCGCCATCGGCGTGCCCGTCCGCAGCGGAGTGCCGCGCAGCACGGCGAACGCCAGGGCCGCGTCCGGGTGACGCCGGTGGAACTCGTGCGGATGCAGCACCTCCGCCATGTGCCGCCACTGCGCGGCGTAGCGGTGCAGGTCCTCGATCAGGTTGGGCAGCGCCTGCCGGTCCAGCGCGGCGAGGAGCGCGCGGCGCACCGGCCGGGACAGGTTCGTGCGGCGCGGGAGGCGGGCGCGCAACCCGGGGTCGCCGCCCATGAGGGCGTGGAGCAGCCGCAGCACGTCGGTCGCCGTGTCGGCGTGCCGCGTGAGCAGGGCCAGGTCGCCGTGCCGTACGGCCGTGGCCAGGACGACGGCGCGGGTCTCGCGGGCCGGGATCCGCTCGGGCAGCCAGCCGGCCGACTCGGGCCAGAAGCGATCGACGATCTCGGCGACGATCTCCCTGTCCTCGGCGCGCGGCGCCGCCTGCCGGGACAGCAGCGGACCCAGCAGGTCGCGGGCCCGGGCGGCGGGGTCGGCGCACAGCCCGAGCAGGGTCAGCGTCTCCGGCACCCGGCCGTGCCACCCGACGGCCGGGGCGTAGACGTCGTCGGCCGGGCGCAGGAAGGGATCGCCGGGGTCGATCCGGCGATGGCAGATCGGGCAGGCGCTGTAGTCCGCGCCGTCCCAGCACGCGCGGCAGACGAGGTGCGCGCACGGGGACACCGGATGGACGGCGGCGGCCTCCCCGCACAGCACGCACGGCTGCTCCGGCCGCTGGAGCAGCACGGAGAACACCCTGCGGACGTACACCTCCACCGTGTCGGCGGGGACCGACTCCGGGAAGCGGCGGAACAGCGGCGTGTGCACGACAAGCCCGCCCAGCTGGGCCGACAGGGCGGAGACGAGCGCGCGGCCCGCCTGCCCGAGATCCCCCGCGTCCAGCTCGGCCAGCCGGGCGCGCAGCGGCGCGCTCAGCACGTGCCCCAGCTGGAGCAGGTCGGCCTCCAGCGCGACCACCCCGTCGGCCACGGCGGCGAGAGGCCGGCTCCGGCGGGAGGAACGGCCCCGGCCCGCACGGCCCGGGACGGGGGCGTCCCGCTCGGCGGCGGGAACGAGGAGGTCGGGGGTGACCAGCCGCTGCCGCAGCAGCAGCTCCGCCAGCCGGTCCACGGGCATCCTCCCTGGGTGAAGAGCGATCGGACAGGCACCGGGAAAGCGAGAAGGGGCGGAGAACGGACGCACTAAAGCGATTTACAGATCGAGAAGGAAGCACGTCCAGGAGCCGCCCCTTGGCCTGCCACCCTAGCCCGCCGCCCGATCTTGTGTCGTCCCGGTTTCCGCGCCACCAAGCGATCTTCGCGTTAGGACGCGCACGTACATGCAGGACGGCAGGCGTACCGGGCCTGACCCGGTCTGCCTGCCGTGCGTGCGTTTTGTCTCACTCCGGATGACGGCGGGGGTAGTGCGGGTCCTGCCGCACGCCTGCGCCGCCCGCCGCGCGCCCTGTGAGGGCGCGGCGGCTACCACTCGCCGCCCGGTGTGCCGACCCCCCCTCGCGTGCCTCCGTGCTCGTGCTGCCGGTAGTTGGCGGCGAACGCCAGCGCGCCGAGGCCGAACACGAAGATGATCGCCCCGGTGACCACGTTGTCCCAGATCGTCGCCGTTGTCGCCGGCTGGCCGCGGATCACCCACGGAGCGATGATCGTCCAGACGCCGAGCACCGGCACCACCCAGCTCATGCCGTACGTGCGGCCGAAGGCGGACGCGCAGCTCATCGCGAGCGCGGCGACCGTCAGCCCGACGATCAGGTTGTTGATCGCCAGACCGCCGAGACCGCTGAAGCCCACGATCCACGGCGAGATGGCGAGATAGACCCCGGCGAGGAACGTCACTCCGTCCATGACCTGCGCGGGAGCGGTCGATCCCGCGCGGTCGTACGTCTGGCGCAGCTCCGTCACGTCAGGGCGGCGTGCCAGACCTGGTCGCACCATGTCGCGTCACCTCTTCTCCCAGACGGGCCGGGCCGAGGACCCGGACCCCTCGCTTGCATCATGTAACGCCGCAGGTGGTGAAGGGGAGGTCGCGAGATGCGCAGGAAACAGATGGACGATATCTGTCAGTCAGATGTCCCCGGCGCGGCCAGTGCCTGGGCGGCGTTCACGATGGAGACGTGGCTGTACGCCTGGGGGAAGTTTCCGGTCTGACGTCCCGTGCGGACGTCGTATTCCTCCGACAGCAGGCCGACGTCGTTGCGCAGGGACAGCAGGCGCTCGAACAGGCGCCGCGACCGTTCACGGCGGCCGATCAGAGCGAGCGCGTGGGCGAGCCAGAAGGAGCAGGCGATGAAGACGCCCTCCCCGCCCGGCAGTTCGTCCACGTCGTCGGCCTCGGGCCGGTAGCGCAGGACGAGTCCGTCCTCCGTCAGCTCGCGGCACACGGCGTCGACGGTGCCCGCCACACGAGGGTCGTCCAGGGGCAGGAAGCCGAGCCGGGGAATGAGCAGCAGCGCGGCGTCGAGCCCCTTCGACCCGTAGAACTGGGTGAAGGTGTTCCGGTAGGCGTCGTAGCCGTGCGCGCACACGTCCCGGTGGATCTCCTCGCGCAGGGCGCGCCACCGGCGGGCGGGACCGTCGAGGCCCTGGTCCTCGACCGAGCGGACCATGCGATCCGCCGCCACCCAGGCGAAGACCTTGGAGTGGACGAAGTCGCGGCGCGGGCCGCGCACCTCCCACAGCCCGTTGTCGGGCTCCCGCCACGCCCCCTCCAGATACTCCATGAGCGCGCGCTGCAGGTCCCACGCCTCCTCGTCCGGCCGCAGGCCCGCCTCTCTGGCCTGGTAGAGGCAGTCGATCACCTCTCCGTACACGTCGAGCTGGAACTGCCCCGAGGCGGCGTTGCCGATCCGCACCGGCCGCGACCCCTCGTATCCCGGCAACCAGTCGACGGTCCACTCGGGCATGTGCCTGCTGCCGTCGACCGTGTACATGATCTGCAGGTCGGCGGGGTCCCCGGCGACCGCCCGCAGCAGCCAGTCGCGCCAGGCCGTCGCCTCGGCCGCGTATCCCGCGCGTATCAGCGCCCGGAGGGTGAACGACGCGTCCCGCAGCCAGCTGTAGCGGTAGTCCCAGTTGCGCGGGCCGCCGACCTGCTCGGGCAGCGAGGTCGTGGGCGCCGCGACGATGCCGCCCGTGGGGGCGTACGTGAGGGCCTTGAGCGCGAGGAGGCTGCTGCCGACCGCCTCGCCGTACTCCCCCTGGTAGCGGCACCGGCCGAGCCACTGCCTCCACAGCCGGTCGGTGGCGGCCAGCTCCTCGCCCGCGTCCAGCCGCCGCGGCCTGCCCTGCCACGACTGCTGCCACGTGAGCACGAACGGCACCCGGTCGCCCGCGGAGACGGCGAACGAGGCGGTCGTCGCGCGGAGGCGGGAGTCGTGGGCGAGCTCGACGGGCGACTGGAGCCAGGCGGCGTTGGGGCCGGCGACGACGGCCATCTCCCCCTCGCGGTGCCGCACCCAGGGGATCACGGCGCCGTATTCGAAGCGCAGCAGCAGTTCCGTGCGCATCTCCACCCGGCCCCGCACGCCCTCCACGATCCGCACGAGGTCGGGCGCCTCCCCGCGCGGCGGCATGAAGTCGAGGACCCGCACACACCCGCCGGACCTGTCCCAGGTCGTCTCCAGGACCAGCGTGCCGTCGCGGTAGCGGCGTCCGGTGCACGTCCCCTCGCCCGCCGGAGCCAGCAGCCAGCGGCCCGCCGAGCGGCCGCCCAGGAGCGCCGCGAAACAGGCTCCGGAGTCGAAGCGCGGCAGGCACAGCCAGTCCACGGAGCCGTCGCGGCCGACCAGGGCGGCCGTGTGCATGTCACCGATGAGCGCGTAGTCCTCGATGCGCATCGTCTTCCCCCGTGATCCCCGGGGACTTACCCGGTCATCGGGGGTCGAACCAGGCGATCAGCCGAGGCCGAGGACGTACCTCTCGACGAACTCGTTGGCGAAGACACCGCGCGGGTCGTAGTGCCGCGCCAGCGCCGCGAACTCGTCCAGGCGCTCGTAGCGGGTGCGCAGGACGTCGGCGGGAAGGGTGAAGAGCTTCCCCCAGTGGGGCCGCGCGCCGAACGGCGCCAGGCACTCCTCGATCGCGGTGAGCACGGGCGTCACGGCGGCGGTGTCCTTGATCCAGGTGAAGTGGAAGGCGACGGTGTCGCGGCCCTGGCTCGGGCTCAGCCACAGGTCGTCCGCCGCGATCGTGCGGATCTCGGAGATCTGCAGGACCGGGGCGATGCGGTCGCGGATCGCGTCGAGGGCGCGGAACGCCGCGGCGGCGTGCCGCCTGGGCACCATGTACTCCGACTGGAGCTCCTCACCGCTGCTGGGGGTGAAGTCGGGCCGGAAGTGCGGCAGGCGCTCGAACCAGGGGCCGGAAACGCCCATCTGGGCCGTGCAGTGCACCGCCGACACGCCGGGCACGGGGTGCCTCGGGCCGTCGGCGGGCGTCGCGCCGAAGAAGCCGTCGCCCGGCTCGCCGCCGTAGAGCCCCCCGGCGGCCGTGGCCCCCTCCAGGCCGCCCGCGGCCGCGTCTCCCGCGAGCCCGCTCACCGCCGCCGCCTCCGCGGGGTCCGGGCCGGCCGCGCCGACGCGCTCCTTCACCCAGGCCTGGTTGATCCGGGAGGTCCGCCAGTCGGTGAACAGGCTGACGCTGTACGCGGCGGACATGACGGCGTCGAACTGGTCGTCCAGCACCTCGGCCGGCAGGCCCTCGAACACGCGCTGGCGGACGTCGAACGACGGGACGACGTCGAGCGTCATGGCGACGACGGCGCCGAGGGCGCCCAGCGCGACGACGGCCCCGGCGAACCGGTCGCCGTCCGCGTCGCGGCTCAGCGTGACGAGGTCGCCGTCCGCGGTCACCATCTCGATCGCGCGCACGGACGTGGCGAGACCGCCGTTGGCGTCACCCGAGCCGTGGGTGCCGGTCGCGCAGGAGCCCGCGACCGAGATGTGCGGCAGCGACGCGAGGTTGGGCAGGGCGTAGCCCTTGTCGTGCAGACGGCGGCCGAGCTCGCCGTACCGGACGTTGGCGGCGACCCGCACCGTGGACGACCCGCCGTCGATCTCGATCTCCGCCGGCAGCCCGTCGAGCGAGATCAGCGCGCCCGGGGAGTCGGCGATGTGGTTGAAGGAGTGTCCGCTGCCCAGCACGCGGGCCTTCTCGCTGCGCGCCACCAGGGCGCGCACCTCCTCCACCGAGGAGGGCCGCTCGACCTCCGCGGCCCGGAAGGTGATGTTGCCCGCCCAGTTTGTCACCAAATGAGTCACACAGGAGTTCTACCGGAACATCGCGCTCAGGTGCTCATCTGCCTGCGGTTCACCTTCCCTGCCGCGGGACGCCGGCGGTCAGGCGCCGCGGCCGGGGAGGCTGGCGAGATACCAGTCGACGAGCTTGAGCCGCTCGTCGGCCAGCCTGGCCTCCACCTCGGCCTCGGTCTTCGGCGCGCCCAGCAGCACGTCGTCGCCGGGGCGCCAGTTGGCCGGGCAGGAGACGCCGTCGCGGTCGGCCGTCTGCAGCGCCTCCACGAGCCTGAGGATCTCCGGGACCATCCGCCCCGCGTTCATCGGGTAGTAGAGGATCGCGCGGACGACCGACTCCGGGTCGATCACGAACACCGCGCGGACCGCCGCCGTCGCCGACGCGTTCGGGTGGAGCATGCCGTACGCCCGGGACACCCGCGTGTCGAGGTCGGCGACGATCGGGAAGGGGATCTTCACGCCGAGCCTGTCCTCGATCGCCCGCGTCCAGGCGAGGTGGCTGTGCACCGAGTCGACGGAGTTGCCGAGCAGGGCGACGCCCCGGGCGGCGAACGCCTCCGCCAGGTCGGCGAACGCGACGAACTCGGTGGTGCACACCGGGGTGAAGTCGGCCGGATGGCTGAACAGCACCAGCCACCGCCCCGCGTAGTCGGCGAGCCGCACCGGTCCGTGGGTGCTCTCGGCCTCGAAGTCCGGCGCCCTGTCGCCGATGAGCGGCAGCCGGGTGGGCTGCGCTTCGGACGTCGCCGCGGGTGTCGCCGCGGGCGCCGCAGAGGTCACGGCAGAGGTCGCAGAGGTCATGGTCGCTTCCTTTCCGCGTCATGCCGCCGGGAGCGTTCCCTTGGGCCCGTACCCGCGAAGACCGGCGGCGACCACGGCCGTTTCGCCCCGATTCGGTAATGCCGCAGGTCATGAGGGCCCCTGCCGGGCGGGGAATGAACAGGGAACGAACAGGGGGACGCCATGCCGACGACCGGGGTCAGCCATCCGCTCTTCGCCCGCTTCTACACGTGGTTCAGCCAGGTGCTCGACCGGCAGGGCATGCTCGGGCAGCGCGAGGCGCTGGTGTCGGGGCTGTCGGGCCGGGTGATCGAGGTCGGCGCGGGCAACGGGCTGAACTTCGCCCACTATCCGCCGTCCGTCGTCGGTGTGCTGGCCGTCGAGCCCGAGCCGCGGCTGCGGGCGATCGCCCGTCACGCGGCCCGTGAAGCGCGGGCGCCGATCGAGGTCGTCGGCGGCCTGGCCGACCGGCTCCCGGCCGCCGACGGCGAGTTCGACGCGGCGGTGGTGTCGTTCGTGCTGTGCTCGCTGCCCGATCCCGTCGCCGGGCTGCGGGAGATCCGCCGCGTGCTGGCCCCCGGCGGGCGGCTGCGCTTCCTCGAACACGTCCGCGCCGGGTCCTCGGGCTGGGCCAGGGCCCAGGACCTGCTGGACGCGACCGTCTGGCCTTGCCTGACCGGCGGCTGCCACACGGGCCGCGACAGCGTGACGGCCGTCCAGGCGGCGGGCTTCACCGTCGAGTCGCTGGAGCGCTTCGTCTTCCCCGCCCGCGTCCGCAGCCCCATCTCCTTCTGCGTACGCGGCGAGGCCCGGCCCTGACCCGGCCTCAGCGGGCGTCGGGGCGGCTCGCCATGGCGTCGTAGCGGCGGAAGGCGGACACGCCGAATCCGGTCACCAGGACCAGCAGGGCGCACACCAGGCCGCCGCCCGCCCACGAGGGCACGAGCCCGAAGGCGTCCGCGGTGGCGCCCGCCCGCAGGTCGCCCAGCCGGGGACCGCCCGCGACGACGACCATGAACACCCCCTGCAGACGCCCGCGCATCTCGTCGGGCGCGTAGGTCTGCAGGATCGTCTGCCGCCAGACGGCGGAGGCGAGGTCGGTCGCTCCGCCGATCGCCAGCAGCGCCACGACCAGCCACAACGGCTGCGCCAGCGCCGCGGCGGCCACGGTCACGCCCCACAGGGCGATCACGAGCGTGAGCGCCACCCCCTGGCGGCGTACGCGGCCGACCCAGCCGGAGAAGACGCCGGCGACGACCGCGCCGATGGCGATGCTCGCCGACAGCCAGCCGAACGCCACCGTCGACCCGCCGAAACGTTCGGCCGCCATCTCCGGAAACAGCGCCCTCGGCATCGCGAACGCCATCGCGATGATGTCCACCACGAACGACATGAGCACGACGGGTTTGCTCACCACATAGCTGAGCCCGTCGACCACCGAGCGCAGGCCGGGCCGGGAGATCTCGCCGACGGGCGCCAGCGTCGGCAGCCGTACGGCCGCGTAGAAACCGGCGCCGAACAGGACCGCGTCGATGAGGTACGCGGTGGCGTAGCCGCCCTTGGCGAGCACCACCCCGGCCAGCAGCGGCCCGACCACCGTGCCGATGCTGCTGACGAGGAAGTTGAGGGTGTTGGCCGCGGGGACCCGCTCGGTGGGCACGATGCGGGGAATGATCGCCCCGCGCGTGGCCGAGGTGACGGCGAAGCCGATCGACTGCAGGGCGATGACGGCGAGGATGAGATAGACGTTGCCCAGTCCCGACCAGGCGTGCAGCAGCAGGGCGACGGTGGACAGCCAGGCCACCACCGAGCCGGCCAGCAGGAGCCTGCGACGGTCCATCGCGTCGGCGACCGCGCCGCCCCACAGGCCGAAGACGACCAGCGGGACGAGGCTCACCGGCCCGAGCATGCCCACCCACAGGGACGAGCCCGTGATGTTGTACACCTGCCCGCTCACGGCCACCGAGGTGAGCTGGAAGCCGATGAAGGAGACGCCCTGCCCCACCAGCAGCCGCCGGTACGCGGGAATGCTCAGGGGCCTGGTGTCGAGGGCGACACGCTTCAGAACTGCCTGTACCCCCGCCACCCGCTACCTCGCCGATCTGGACATATGCAACATTTGGGGTACTTTACCCTGATCGCGGTCAAGGTCCGGCGACCGGTGCCCTCCAGGCGATCACGGGAAGGCCGAAGGCCCGCGCCGGGCGGCGCGGGCCTTCGGGACGGACCTCAAGGACCTTCGAATCGGAGCGGTCAGCGGCGCGGGCCGGGCCGCAGGAGGCGGTCACCCGGGTTGCACAGCTCTCCCGTGAAGAACGTGCTGCCGGGCACGCACCGCCACATGCTCGGGTTGGTGTCGCTGGGCGCGAGCCGGACGGCGGTCGCCTGCTCCAGGGCGTAGCCGTCGGCGAGCAGGGTCGCCTCGCTGAAGGCCGTGCCGACGAGCACGACGCCGATCGGGTTGCGGCCCGCCGAGCTGTTGGTGGCGCCGTACCCCGCGGGCAGGGTCAGCACCGGGTAGCCCGCGCGGTCGGCGTGACCGACGAGCGCGTTGCCGGACGGCACCAGCACCGCGTCGAAGTCGTCCGACGGGTCGCCGGGGGTCCCGTTGGCGAGGATGCCGTCGATCAGCGCGCGGGCGGACGCCTGCCCCGCCTGCAGATCGGAGGTGTACGCCGCGCCGGTGGCCGGGTCCGACAGGTCCACGGCCTGCGCGTCGATCAGCTGACCCTGCTGGTACTTCAGCCCCTCGACCGGGTTGGCGACGTTGTAGTCGATGACGTCCTGCAGGGACCTCGCCCCGGGCCCGCGCCCGGCGCCGGACAGGTAGGCGTTCAGGTCGCGCTTGAACTCCCGGCTCACGACGCTCGCCGGGTCGGGGCTCGGGGTGCCGACGGTCACCGTGGTCGTCGTGGCCCCGAGCGACTGCAGGGCGCTCACCACCGCCGGGTACGGCCCGGACGTGCTCGATATGACGGCGATCCGCTCGCCCTGCAGGGCGGTCTTCGACAGGCCCGCCGTGTAGTCCTTCACGGGCGCGTCCTTCGTCGCCGGGTCGGCCGGATCGGCCCCGGCCATCGCCGTCAGCGCCGCCGCCGCGTCGTACACGGTACGGGTGATCGGCCCGGGGGCGTCCTGCGACTTGGCGACCGGCAGCGTGCCGGTGCGGCTGACCAGCCCGACGGTCGGCTTCAGCCCGACGACGCCGGCCGCGTCGGCGGGGGCCACGAGCTGGGCGGAGTCGGGCGAGGTCTCCATGCCGACGGTGAACGCCGCCAGCCCGGAGGCCGTCGCCGCCGCCGATCCCGCGGACGACCCGGCCGGAGTCTTGTCGGTGTCCGACGGAAGCAGCACCTGACCGGCGAGGGAGGAGTACCCCTCCGGCAGGTTCGCGTCGAACACACCGTTCAACTCGGTGATGTTCGTCTTGCCGAGGATGATCGCCCCGGCGGCCTTGAGCTTGGCGACCACCGTGGAGTCCTTCGCCGGCCGCAGGTCCTGCAGGGCGATCGAGCCGCCCGTCGTCGGCAGCGAGTCCACGTCGAACCCGTCGTTGACCAGCACGGGAAGGCCTGCCAGCGGCCCGAGCGGGTCACGCTTGCCCTTCTTGTCCTTGGCCGCCTTCTCCCGCTCCTTGTCGGCCCTGCGGGCCTCCTTGATCGCATCGGTGTTGATGGAACGTACCGCCTGGATGGCCGGGCCCTCGGCGTTGGTGAGCGCGATCCGGTAGAGGTACGCCTTGACCAGGGCCTCCGAGGTGAGCGTGCCCGCGGCGAGCCGCGCGGACAGGCTCTGCGCCGACTCGGTCTCCAGCGAGAACGGCAGCGGCGCCGGCGCGCCGCCGAGCATCTTCATGATCGTGTCGTAGGCGGGGTTGCAGTGCCCGCGCGAGGCGTACGGCTCCGCCGGGACGGTGGGCGCGCACCGGTACATGCTGGGGTTCACGTTGCCGGCCGTCTGGCGCAGCTTCGTGGCCTGCTCGATGACGTAGCCGACGCCGATCAGGTTGTACTCGTCGTACGCGTTGCCGTGGATCTGCACGTTGACCGCACGGCGGGTGGTGGCGTTGTACCCCATCGGGATCGTCATCGACGGGAACCCGGCCTGCGGCCCGTTCGGCACGCTGCCGAGGATCGCGATCACGGGGTCGGCGGGCTGGGAGGGGTCGGAGCCGGGGTAGGTCATCATGTCGTCGATGGCCTTGTGCCAGGCCGCCTTGCGTACGGGCAGGTTCTCCCGGTAGGCGGTCTCGTTGGCCCCGCCGGGGGTGACGTCGGCGTTCAGCGCGCTGAGGTGGCTGCTGTTGCCGTACTTCAGGGCCTGGTGGGCGTTGGCCTGGTTGTCGGCCACCTCTTCGGCCAGCGACTTGATCGGCGCCTGCGAGCCGAGGCGCTTGTAGTACTCGTCGATGGTCTTGTGCTGCTCGTACCCGCTGGGCAGGCTGGGGATCGCCGGGATCGACACGGTCGGCCGCGGCACCATGATCGCGCCGGCGGCGACCAGCGCGTCGTACGCGATCTTGAGCGGGCTGCCCTCGGTGAGCGTGCCGTTGTAGCCGATCTTCTTGCCCTTGACGAAGCCGAGGTCCAGGGCCTTCATGTAGTCCGGCACCTGGGCGGGCGGGGTGGGGATGACACCGGTCTTCAGGTAGTCGTCGCCGAAGACGGCGCGGTATTCGGCGTCGCTGTCCGGGTCGGGCCCGGCGATCGACTGGAGGGTCATCGCGGCGTCCGACACACTGCGGGCCATCGGCCCCGCGGTGTCCTGCGAGGCGCTGATCGGCGCGATGCCGTACCCGGGGACGAGCCCGACGGTCGGCCGCAGCCCGACGAGGCTCTGCGTGCTCGACGGGCTGATGATCGAGCCGGAGGTCTCGGTGCCGATGCCCAGCGTGGACATCGCGGCAGCCATCGCCGCGCCCGTGCCGGAGGAGGAGCCGCTGGGGTTCTGGTCGGCGTCGATGCCGTTGATGACCTGCCCGGTGAGGTTCGCGAACCCGGACGGCTGGTTGCCGAAGCTGTTGGCGAACTCCGACAGGCCGACCTTGCCGAGGACGACCACCCCGTGCTCGCGCAGCTTCTTGGTGATGCCCGCGTCGGTCGCCGGGAACGAGTTACGCAGCGAGTAGTTGCCGGCCGAGGTGTACATGCCCGTGACGTCGATGAGGTCCTTCAGCAGGATCGGCAGCCCGTGCGCGGGCCCGAGGACATGCCCCTTCGCCCGTTGCCTGTCGGCCTCGGCGGCCTCCTTGAGGGCGTCCGCGTTGAGTTGTGTGACGGCGTTCAGGCCCGGTCCGCGCTTGTTCAGCGCGTCGATCCGGTCGATGTACATCTGGGTGAGCTCGACAGAGGTGAGCCGACCCTGCTCCATCATGGCCTCGGCCTGCGCGCCGGTGAGCGTCTCCAGATCGAGTACGGGTGGCCGGTGGCCCTTCGCGGGCTCTTCAGGCGGTGCTTTGGCGGACGCCGGCGCCGCCGTGAGCGGGATGAGGAGGGAAAGAGTGAGGAGAGAACAGAGGACGGGACGAGCCTTGCGCACGAGGTGCTCCTTGGGGAACCCGGTGATGCGCGAGACGTTATAAATGATCAGTTACGGCTGGATGTCCGAAACGTTCCCACCCTGAAACAGGGATCATCCCGACAAAGTTCGCTGCGGCGCCAATAGGGTGGCGCAGAGCGGCGCAAGGCCCTGATCGTAGGGCGGCCGGGCAACGAAAGCAGGTGCTTCTCGATGCACGCTCAGCCATGGTGACGTGGGGTGGCACCGAAATTTTCGGATGAATGTCGAATATTTCTGCGCGGCGGAGCATGCGTCCGGCGAGGAGGCGCAGGTCAACCGGCGCCACTCCGTCCGATCGCACCGGCCTCGCCACGGCCGGACCCGCTTTCCGCGTTCCGGTCCGCCGTACGCTTCCCACGACTCCGGTGCGGAGAGCGTCACAGGATCGGCCGGGCTCCGAAATTTTTTCCCGAGATCCGGAAATTCAGGCCACGAGCGGAGCGGTGCTGCCGCGTACGACGAGGCCGGTGGTGAGTTCCACGCGGTCCTGCGCGGGGGACTCCCCGCGAGCGATGGCGACCACCATGGCCGTGGCGGCGGCGGCCATCTCCGTCAGGGGCTGGCGGACCGTGGTCAGCGCGGGGATGAGCCACTGCGCCATCGGCAGGTCGTCGAAGCCGACCACGCTCAGCTCGTCGGGGATGCGCAGCCCCATCTCGTGGGCCGCCTGGTACACGCCCATGGCCTGCGCGTCGTTGAAGGCGAACACGGCGGTCGGGGGCCGGGGCAGCGCGAGCAGGGAGCGGGCGTGCGCAAGGCCGTCCTCCGCGCTGAAGTCGCCCTGCCGGACGAGCTCCGGATCCGTCGGCACGCCCGCGGCGTCCATGGCGGCGCGGAACCCGTCGAGCCGCGCGCGGCTGGACAGGGCGTGGGCGGGACCGGTGATGAGCGCGATGCGCCGATGTCCCAGTTCCAGCAGGTGGCGCGCGGCCGACAGGCCGCCGCTCCAGTTGCCCGCGCCCACCGAGGGCAGCTCGTGCCCGGGGTCGCCCGTGGGATCGACCAGCACCACGGGGATGTCCCGGGTCCTGAACTGCTCGTGCTGGGCCCGGGTGAGGCCGGAGAAGACCACGATCACGCCGTAGGGACGGCGGCCGATCACCCCCTCGATCCAGCCCCTGGCCGGAGGGTGGTGGTCGGGCAGCTCGGAGACGACCACCGCGAGGCCGTGCTCGCGCGCCACCTGCTCGACGCCCTTGATGACCTCCATCGCGTACCCGCCCTCCAGCTCGTGGAAGACCAGTTCGATGAGCGGAGCCGCGGTGGGGCGCTTCTTCTGCCGGCGGTAGCCGTGCTCGCGGATCAGGTCCTCGACCAGGGCGCGGGTCTCGGGGGCGACCTCGGACCTGCCGTTGACGACTTTGGAGACGGTCGCGGGCGACACCCCCGCCAGCTCGGCGATCTGGGCGATGGTCAGCGGCCGGGAGGGGGTTCGTTCCGGCGGTGTCGGCTCCCTGGTCGTCGTCATGGCCGCAGTTTAGCCCGAACTTTCGGACACCAAGCCGAATGTTTCGGATGTCTCACCGCTCGATCCTTGACGGCCTCGAGCGCACCGGCCTAGAGTCCCCATAAACTATCG
This sequence comes from Microbispora rosea, assembly GCF_044460045.1. Lineage (NCBI taxonomy): Bacteria > Bacillati > Actinomycetota > Actinomycetes > Streptosporangiales > Streptosporangiaceae > Microbispora > Microbispora rosea. Next base: position 121,278 of record NZ_JBITJO010000002.1, read on the forward strand.
GTCCTGATTCGGAAACTTTCGGACCGCAGTTCAGACGACAGTCCGGATGAGCAGGGGGCGCTCGATGCGGTTGCTCGCGTACCGCCGCCTGCCGCCGCCGCCGCGCGGGGACGGCCGGGCCGATCGCCACCTGAACCCCGTACGGCGTCTTCCGGGGTCGAGCCCCACGCGATGGATCGACAAGCAAGGGATGTCATGACATTCGTAGACGCGCCAGGGCTCGCGCCCTGGCGGGACGGCGACCGGCCTCTCGACGAGCGCGTTGAGGCGCTGCTGGCCGAGATGACGCTGGAGGAGAAGGTCGCCCAGCTCGGATCGGTGTGGGCCGACATCTCGCCCGCCGGCTCGGAGGCGGCGGGCGGCAACGTCGCGCCACTGCAGGACCTGTTCATGAAGGACGGCGCCGATCTCGCCGACCGGATGCGCGACGGGGTCGGCCATCTGACCCGCGTGTACGGCACCGCGCCGGTGAGCCCCGCGGAGGGGGCGGCGGGGCTGCGCAAGCTGCAGGAGCAGGTGGTCGCGGCCAACCGGTTCGGCATCCCCGCCATCGCGCACGAGGAGTGCCTGACCGGGTTCGCCACCTACGGCGCGACCGCCTACCCCACTCCTCTGGCCTGGGCCGCGACCTTCGACCCCGGGCTGGTGGAGCGGATGGCGCGGGCCATCGGCGACGACCTGCGCGCCGTCGGCGTCCACCAGGGCCTGTCTCCGGTTCTCGACGTGGTCCGCGACTACCGCTGGGGCCGGGTCGAGGAGACGCTCGGCGAGGACCCCTACCTGGTGGGGCAGATCGGCGCGGCCTACGTGCGCGGCCTGGAGAACGCCGGGATCGTCGCGACGCTCAAGCACTTCGCCGGATACGCCGCCTCCCGGGCGGGCCGCAACCACGCCCCGGTCAGCATCGGCCCCCGCGAGATGGCCGACGTCATCCTCCCGCCGTTCGAGACCGCCATCCGCGAGGGCGGCGCCCGCTCGATCATGAACTCCTACACCGACATCGACGGCGTACCCGTCGGCGCCAACGCCGCCCTGCTGCGCGGGGTGCTGCGCGACCAGTGGGGATTCGACGGCACGGTCGTGGCCGACTACTGGGCGGTGCCGTTCCTGGCCATGAACCACAACGTCGCCGCCGACGAGGCGCACGCCGGCGTTGTCGCGCTGCGCGCGGGCATCGACGTCGAGCTGCCCGACACGGTCGGCTACGGCACCCGCCTGGTCGAGCAGGTGCGGGCCGGCCACGTGGAGGAGGCGCTGGTCGACGAGGCCGCGCGCCGGGTGCTTCGGCAGAAGATCGAGCTCGGCCTGCTCGACGACGGCCCCCTCGTGCCCGAGGACGCCGGCGAGGCCGACCTGGACAGCCCCCGCAACCGCGACCTGGCCCGCGCGGTGGCCGAACGCTCCGTCGTGCTGCTGAGCAACCCCACCGGCGTGCTGCCGCTGGCCTCCGGCACGACCGCCCGCATCGCCGTCATCGGCCCGTGCGCCGACGACCCGCAGACCCTGCTCGGCTGCTACGCCTTCCCCAACCACGTCCTCGACCGCTTCCCCGACCACGGCATGGGCCTGCCCATCTCGCCCGTCCTGGACCTCCTGCGGACCGAGTTCCCCGACTCCGGCCTGCAGTTCGCCCGGGGCACCGACGTGTCGGGCGACGACACCTCGGGCATCGCCGAGGCCGCCGCCCTGGCCGGGCGGTCCGACCTCGCCCTGCTGTTCGTCGGCGACCGGGCCGGGCTGTTCGGCAACGGCACCTCCGGCGAGGGCTGCGACGCCGCCCACCTCGCCCTGCCCGGGGTCCAGCCGGAGCTGGTCGAGGCGGTCCTGGCCACCGGCACGCCGACCGTGCTGGTCGTCGTGTCCGGCCGGCCGTACGCGATCGGCGCCTACGCCGGCCGTGCCGCCGCCGCGCTCCAGGCGTTCCTGCCGGGCGTGGAGGGAGGAACGGCGATCGCGGGGGTGCTCAGCGGCCGGGTCGAGCCCTCGGGCCGCCTGCCCGTCCAGATTCCCGGCTCCCCCTTCGTCAACCCCTCCACGTATCTGCAGCCGCCTCTGGGACTGCGCACCGACGGGATCTCCGTGTCCGACCCGACCCCGGCCTTCCCCTTCGGCCACGGGCTGTCGTACACGACCGTCACCTACGACGCGCTGACGACCTCGACGGAGCGGTGCCCCACGGACGGCACGGTCGAGGCGCGGGTCAGCGTCACCAACACCGGCTCCAGGACGGCGGAGGAGGTCGTGCAGCTCTACGCCTCCGACCCGCTGGCCCAGGTGGCCCGGCCCGTCGCGCAGCTCGTCGGCTTCGCCCGGGTGCCGCTCGCGCCGGGACAGACCCGCGACGTGGTCTTCGAGATCCCCACCGACGCCTTCTCCTACACCGACCCCGGCCTGCGCAGGATCGTCGAACCTGGCGTCATCGCGCTCACCGCCGGCCCGTCCGCCGCCGACCGCCCGCTGCGGTCCGAGATCCTGCTGACCGGTGACACCGTCGTGCTCGGCCGGGCCCGGCGGCTCACCACCCACGCGCGGGTGCCGGAACCGGCCTCCTGAGCGTGACACGCGTGCGGCGGGCGGCCGGGCCGCCCGCCGCGACGCCGTCGCGCCGTCGCGCTCGGCGGCCCCCGCGTCCACCTGCCGGGGGAAGGATCGGCGCACCGCCGCCGCTCCTGTCCGCCGCTGCTCCCTTCCGGGGCAGGAACCTCTGTGAACTCTCCCCGTGAAAGGAGCCGCACCGATGGCCCGGACCGACCTCGACGCGCTCACGCTGAACGCGCTCACCCTGGAGCAGAAGGCCTCGCTGCTGTCGGGCCGGGATTTCTGGACTACCAAACCGCTCGATGAGGCCGGGATTCCGTCCATCACGCTGTGCGACGGGCCGCACGGCGTACGCCGCGAGGCCGGCGGCTCCGACCACCTCGGCCTGAACGAGAGCATTCCCGCCACCTGCTTCCCGCCCGCGGCCGCGGTCGGGTCGAGCTGGGACCCCGAAGTGGCCGCCCGGATCGGCGCCGCGGTCGGCCGGGAGGGCCGGGCCCTCGGCGTGGCGGTCGTGCTCGGCCCCGGCGTGAACATCAAGCGCTCGCCGCTGTGCGGGCGCAACTTCGAGTACTACTCGGAAGATCCCCTGCTCTCGGGCGTGCTGGCGGCGGCGCACGTCGCCGCGCTGCAGGCCGAGGGACCCGGCGCGTCGGTCAAGCACTTCGCGGCCAACAACCAGGAGACCGACCGCATGCGGGTCAGCGCCGACGTGGACGAGCGCACGCTGCGTGAGATCTACTTCCCCGCGTTCGAGCGGGTGGTCACCCAGGCGCGGCCCGCCACGGTGATGTGCTCCTACAACCGCGTCAACGGCGTCCACGCCTCGCAGAACCGGTGGCTGCTCACCGACGTCCTGCGCCGCGAGTGGGGCTTCAGCGGCGTGGTCGTCTCCGACTGGGGCGCGGTCCAGGACCGGGTTGCCGCGCTGGCCGCGGGCCTGGACCTCGAGATGCCCGGGACCGGCGGCGCGAGCGACCGGCGCATCGTGGACGCCGTCCGCGCGGGCGACCTCGACGAGGCCGTGGTGAACGCGAGCATGCGCCGCGTCGTCGCCCTCACCGAGCGCCACAGCGGCGTCTCCGGCGCGTTCGACGCCGACGCCCATCACGCGCTCGCCCGCGAGCTCGCCGCAGAATGCGCCGTGCTGCTCAAGAACGAGGACGGCACTCTCCCCCTCTCGGCGGAGGCCCGCATCGCCGTGATCGGCGAGTTCGCCGCCAGGCCCCGGTTCCAGGGCGGCGGCAGTTCCCACATCAACGCCACCCGGGTCGACGCGGCGCTCGACGCGATCCGCGCCCTCGCCCCGGACGTCGCCTACGCCCAGGGGTTCTCTCTGGACGGATCGGGCGACGCACGGGAGCTTCGCGAGGCGGCGGCCGAGGCCGCGGCGTCCGCCGACGTCGCGGTCGTCTTCGCCGGCCTGGGCGAGCGGGAGGAGTCGGAGGGCTTCGACCGGGACACGATCGATCTGCCCGCCGTCCAGGTCGAGCTGATCCGCGCCGTCGCCGCCGCGGCCCGCCGTACGGTGGTCGTCCTGTCCAACGGCGGCGTCGTCTCCCTGGAGGGCTGGCACGACGACGTGGACGCCGTGCTGGAGGGCTGGCTGCTCGGCCAGGCGGGCGGCTCCGCCGTCGCCGACCTTCTCTTCGGCGCCGTGAACCCCTCAGGGCGCCTCGCCGAGAGCATCCCGATGCGGCTGAAGGACACCCCGAGCTACCTCAACTTCCCCGGCGAGGCCGGGCACGTGCGCTATGGCGAGGGCGTCATGGTCGGCTACCGCTACTACGAGACGGTCGAGCTGCCCGTGCGCTACCCCTTCGGCCACGGCCTGAGCTACACGACGTTCGCGGTCGAGGGCCTCACCGTCACCCGTACGGGCGACGACAGGGCGGCCGTCACGGTGAGGGTGACCAACACCGGCGAGCGGGCGGGCAAGCACGTGGTGCAGGTCTACGTGTCCACCGCCGCCGGCCCCGTACGGCGGCCCACGCGGGAGCTGCGGGCCTTCACGAAGGTCTCCCTCGCCCCCGGCGAGTCGCGCACGGTCACCCTCCGGCTCGACCGGCGGGCGTTCGCGTACTACGACGTCCAGCTCGGCCGGTGGGTCGTCGCGCCGGGCGACTACACGATCCAGATCGGCGAGAACGCCTCGTCCGTCGTGGCCGAGACGACGATCGGCCTCGGCGGCGACTCCGTCGTCCCCGTGGTGTCGCTCGACTCGACGCTCGGCGAGTGGCTCTCCCATCCGCTCGCCGGGCCTGCTCTCCTGCGCGTCCTCACCGGCGGGAAGAGCAAGCGGCCCGAGGAGGACGACGAGAACGGGCTGCGGATGGCCTCGTCGATGCCGATGGGACGGTTCCTGACCTTCGCCGGCATCGACATCCCCCACGCGACCCTGCGGGAACTGGTGGCACTGGGCGGGTCGGACGGCGCGGCGGCCTGAGCCACCGGGCGTCGGCGGGGAACGGGGAAGCGGCCGGTCAGCCGATGCCGACGGTCTGCCGCTCGGGCTCGATCACGACCACGACGCGCTCCTGCCCCCGAGGGTAGGGCGCACCGGTGTACTTCGTGGCCACCCGGTCGACGATCTCCCACGCCGCGTCCCCTCGAGCCATTCGACGGCCCTGCCCCGGACGACGACGGGCTCGAACGGGTTGTCCGCGGGCGCGACGGACAGCGCCATGCGGGGGTCGCGGCGGAGGTTGCGCGCCTTACGCGTGCCCGGGCCGGTGAACAAGACGATCCGGTCGCCCTGGGTGCCGACGTAGACGGGAGCGGTGTGGGGCGAGCCGTCCGGGAGGACGGTGGCGAGATGCGCGATCGAAGCGCCGTCGAGCACGCGGCGCACGTCGGGGTCGAGCATGGGTGCACTCCTTCGGGGGTTGTTTTCGGCGCGCCACACGACGTGGCCGGCGACGAGCGGTGATGACGAGGGTCAGCGGGCCACTTCGTAGTGGAGGTGGGTCACGCCGGGCGCCGGGACGGCCTCCACCAGACAGAGACGCACGTGCTTCGGGAGCTCCTGGAGGAAGCGGCGCCCGGAGCCCAGCAGAACGGGCACCTGGTGGAGGATCACCTCGTCGACCAGGTCCGCTTCCAGCGCGGCCGTCAGCACGCCGCCGCCCATGAGCGCGACGTCCCTGCCCCCGGCCGCCTCGCGTGCCGCCGCGATCGCGTCCTCGATGCCGGTGGTGACCAGGGTCTGCCTCTCGCTGATCTCGGGCGCCGCCCAACGGCTGAGGACGAACAGCCGGGCCGCCGGGTGCGGGCTGCCGCCGCCGAAGCGGTCGGAGTCCTCGTAGGTGTTGCGCCCTGCCACGAGCGCACCGACGCGCCCGGCGAGGGTGTCGAAGATCCGGGCGCTGGGCCCGCTGAGCTTGAACCCGTCGAACACGCCGCTGGGCGTGTCGCCGTCGAAGTACCAGTCGAACAGCATCGGCGCGTCGCCCAGCCCGCGTCCGGCGCCCGGGTCGCGTCCGGTGATGTACCCGTCGACCGACACCGCGTGGGCGCTGAAGACCTTGCTCATCTCGCCGACTCCCTTTTCGAGTTCCTTGAAGAGACTCCATGACCGTAACAGCCAAAGTTCCTTAAGGGAACCCCAATTGCTAGACTGGGTTCATGCAACGCACGAAGTTCGGGGAGATGGCCTGTTCCATCGCGCGCACCCTCGACGTGATCGGAGAGCCGTGGTCGCCGCTGATCCTGCGTGATGTGTGGGTAGGCATGACTCGGTTCGACCAGCTCCAGGCCGACCTCGGGATCTCGCGCAAGGTGCTGACCGAGCGGCTCGCCCACCTCGTCGACCAGGGCGTGCTCGAGCGCCGCCCCTACGACCGGCGGCCGCGCTACGAGTACCACCTGACCGCCAAGGGCGCCGAGCTGGTCGACCTGCTCATGGTCATGGCCGGCTGGGGGGACCGCTGGCTCGCGGGCGAGGCCGGGCCGCCGGTGCTCTACCGCCACCACGCGTGCGGTGAGATCAGCCATGCCGAGCTGCGCTGCGCCCACTGCGGCGAGCCGATGCACGGCGGTGACGTCGATCCGCTGCCGGGCCCGGGCGCGGCCGCCTGACCGAGGCGGTTCCCACCGAGCAGGTCGTCACCCGGCCGCTCGCGCCCGGCGCGGATGTGACCGGCGAAGCAAGCGGCGAACCCGGCCTGCCCCCGGCGGCCGGTCAGCCGAGCCGTTGGGCCCTGCCGAGCAGCCGCTGGGCCACCACGACCAGGGCGAGGAACAGGCCACTGACCACCTGCTGGAAGGCCGACGTCAGGTTGCCCACCTGGTTGATCAGGCTCTGGATCACCCCGAGCAGCAGCACACCGGCGATGGTGCCGGTGATGCCGCCCCCTCCCCCGGTAAGCAGCGTGCCGCCGATCACCACCGCGGCGATCACGTCGAGTTCCAGGCCGATGCCGAGGATCGTGACGCCGGAGGAGAGCCGGGCCGCGTTCAGCACCCCGGCAAGGCCCGCGAGCAGGCCCGACATCAGGTAGACGTAGACCTTCGTCCGCGCCACCGGCACGCCCATCAGCGCGGCCCCCGGCTCGTTGCCCCCGACCGCGTAGACGTTCTGGCCGAAGGCGGTCCGCTGGAGCAGGACCATGGCGACCACCGCCAGGAGCGCCGTTATGTACACCGGCCAGGTAAGGCCGAAGAGACCGCCCTGCCCGAGCCGCGCGAACGCGGAGTCCTTCACCAGGTAGGTGGTGGCGCCCTCGTCGGAGATCGCCAGCATCAGCCCGCGCACGCCCAGCAGCCCGGCCAAGGTGACGATGAACGGCGCCATGCCCGTCCTCGCGATGAGCAGCCCCTGGAGGAGCCCGACCAGACCGCACGCGGCGAGCGGCAGCGCCAGTGCGACGAACAGCCCATACTGCGAGCCGTACGCCGCGAGGACCCCGCCGAACACGAACAGCGACCCCACCGACAGGTCGATGCCGCCACTGATGATCACGAAGGTCATGCCGATCGCGATGATCGCGGTGAAGGAGGAGGAGACGAGGACACTGGCGGCGTTGCCCGCGGTGGCGAAGGAGTCGAAGGCGACGCTGCCGACGATGACCAGCGCCGCCAGCACCATCAGCGCGCCGTGCTGCTGGAGGACGCGGCTCACCTGCTCGCGTCCGGGCGATCCGGTCATCGGGTTCCTCGCTCCCTGGTGGCGTAAACGGCGGCCAGGATGATGACCGCCTGCACGATCTGCGTCCACGACTGCGGCAGGTTGTGCTTGATGAGGGTGGCCGACAGCAGCTGCATGAGCAGCGCGCCCATGACCGTGCTGAGCACCCGGATCCGTCCGCCGCTCAGCGGCGTGCCGCCCACCACCACCGCCGTGATGGCCGACAGCTCGATGAACAGGCCGAGCGAGGTCGGATCGCTCGCCTGCAGCCGCGCGGTCGCGAGCACCCCGGCCAGCGCGGCCAGCACCCCGGAGATCACGTAGACCAGCAGCAGCACCCGGCGGACGGGCAGCCCGGACAGCTCGCTGGCCGCGCGGTTGCCGCCGATCGCGACCACCTGCCTGCCGAACGTCGTCCTGCGGACCAGGAACGCCGTCAGCAGCGTCAGCACGGCCGCGATGACCACGATGACCGGCACGCCGGACAGCGAGCTGCTGCCGAGCGCGATCAGGTCGGGGTTGCGGAACTCGACGAGCTGCGGCACGAGCACGTTGGCCAGGCCCCGGACGCCGACCAGCAGCGCGAGCGTGGCCACGATCGGCTGCACGCCCACGTAGGCGACCAGCGCGCCGCCCGCCGTCCCGGCCACCGCGCCGCCGGCGAGGGCGACCAGCAACGCTGGCCACGCGCCGTACCCCAGGTAGAGCGCGACGAGCGCGGCGGCCAGCGACATGACCGAGCCGACCGACAGGTCGATGCCCTGGGTGCCGATGACCAGCGCCATGCCGAGCGACACGATCACGATCGGGGCGACCTGCACGAGCTGCGTGCGGAAGTTCGCCACGTCGAGGAAGTGGGGGGTGAACAGCACGTTGAACAGCAGCAGGACGCCGACCGCGGCGTAGACGCCGTACTCCTGCGCCCAGGCGAGCACCCGCCGTCCGGGCGGTGCGACCGCTTCAGCCATCGGACTCCGCTCCTCGTTCGGCGATGGACGCCATGATCGTGTCCTCCGTGACGTCGTCGCCGGACAGCTCGCCGACGACGGCGCCCTCGCGCAGCACCAGGATCCGGTCGGCGCCCTCCACCAGTTCCTCCAGGTCAGACGAGATCAGTAACACGCCCAGGCCCTCTTCGGCCAGCTCGTCCACGAGGGCCTGCACTTCGGCCTTCGCGCCGACGTCGATGCCGCGAGTGGGCTCGTCCAGCAGGAGGATCTTCGGCCGGATGGCGAGCCACCGCGCGAGCAGGACCTTCTGCTGGTTGCCGCCGGACAGCTCCTGCACCGGCTGGTGCGGCGAGGCCGCCTTGATCCTGAGCCGGCGCATGAACACCTCGACGACCTTGTCGATCTTGGCGTCGGAGACGACGCCGGCCCGCGACAGCGACGGCAGGGCCGCGAGCGCGATGTTCTCCCTGACCGACAGCGCCGGGATGATGCCTTCGGCCTTGCGGTCCTCGGGCAGCAGGCCGACCCCGGCCCTGATCGCCGCCGTGGTCGAGCCGGTGCGCAGCGGCAGGCCGGCCACGACCACCCGGCCCGCGTCCAGCCGAAGCGCGCCGACGATCCCCTTGGCCGTCTCGCTGCGGCCCGCTCCCAGCAGCCCGCCGAGGCCGACGACCTCCCCCGGCCACACCGAGACGTCAACCCCGCGCAGGACCTGCCGCCGGGTCAGTCCCTCGGCCCGTACGGCGGGTTGGGCGCCGTCCCGTTCACGGGCATGGCGGCGGTCGCGGGAGAACCGGGTCAGGCCGCCGGTCCTGACCTCGTCGAGGTCGCGGCCGAGCATCAGGGCGATGAGCTTCAGCCGTTCGAGCCCGGCGAGCGGGCCCGTGTGCGCGACCCTGCCGTCACGCAGCACCGTCACCCGGTCGCACACCTCGTACAGCTCGTCGAGCCGGTGGCTGACGTACACGACGGCGATGCCGTCGTCCCTCAGCTTCCTGATCACCGAGAACAGCGTCTCGACCTCGCGCGGCTCCAGGGACGAGGTGGGCTCGTCCATGATGACCACGCGGGCGTCGATCGCCACGGCCCTGGCCAGGGCGACCATCTGCTGGACGCCCATTCCGAAGGTGCGCAGCGGGCGGCGTACGTCGGTGACGACGCCGTATCCGGCGAGGATCCGCTCCGCCTCGCCGTACATCCTGGCGGTGTCGATGACGCCCAGGCGTCCGCGCGGCTCGCGCCCCAGCATCAGGTTGCGGGCCACGCTCATCATCGGGACGAGGTTGACCTCCTGGTAGATGGTCGAGATCCCGGCGCGCTGCGCGTCGAGCGGCGTCCCGAAGGCCACCGGCGAACCGTTGTAGATCAGATCACCGCCGTCCGGGCGGTGGACGCCGGTGAAGACCTTGATCAGCGTGGACTTGCCCGCGCCGTTCTCTCCCACGAGGGCGTGCACCTCGCCGGGGAGGAGGGCGAGGGACACGCCGTCGAGGGCCACCACGCCGGGAAAGCGCTTGCTGATCCGCCTGGCCTCGAGCACCGGTGCAGCGGACTGGCTCAATGAGTTCCCTTCCTCGGACGGGCCTGCGCGCGCCCGCGCGCGCAGGCCCGGGACGCACGCGGGCTTTCGCGGCGTCCGTTACGGGCTGTGGCAGGTCAGTAGGCCTCGCCGAGGGACGCCTCGGCGTTGGATCCGTCGTATTCGCGGTCGGAGATGATGACCTTGTCCGGGATCGGCTCGCCGTCGAGGAACTTCCGCGCGGTCTCGAAGGCGAGCGGCCCGAACCTGGGGTTGGACTCGACGACCGCGTGCAGCCAGCCGTCGGCGATGGCCTGGACGGCGCTGCGGGTGCCGTCGACCGAGACGATCTTTATGGCGCCCGGGTCCTTGCCCGCACCCTTCAGCGCGGTCACCGCGCCCAGCGCCATCTCGTCGTTCTCGGCGTAGATGCCGTTGATGTCCGGGTTGGACTGGATGAGCTGTTCGGTGACCTGCTGACCCTTCTCCCGGGCGAACTCACCGGTCTGCTCGAAGGAGATCTGGATGTCGGGCGCCTTCTCCTTGATCCGGTCCTTGAAGCCGTTGGTGCGCTCGGTGGTGACGTTGTTGCCGGGGGCGCCGAGCAGGATCGCCACCTTGCCCTTGCCGCTCAGCGCGTTGATCATCTGGTCGGCGGCCCGCTTGCCCTGCTCGTAGAAGTCGGAGCCGATGAACGTCAGGTAGTCGCTGCACGGCTTGGCGTTGATCTTGCGATCGACCGTGATGATCGGGATCTTCTTGGCGGCGGCCTGCTGGAGCACCGGTTCCCAGCCGTCGGAGTTCAGCGGCGCGATGACGAGCAGCTTCACGCCCTGGGCGATGAGCTGCTGCACGTCGGTGATCTGCTTGGAGAACTGCGACTGCGCGTTGGTGACCTTGAGGGCGGCGATGCCGAGCTTGGCCGCCTCGTCCTTGATGGACTTGGTCTCCGCGATGCGGAACGGGTTGGCTTCCTTCTCCGACTGGGAGAAGCCGACCGTTGCGGTCTTCAGGTCGAACTTCGTGCCGCCGAACTGGTCGAGCGTGCAGGTCGGGCCGGCCGAGCCCGCCGGGGTCTGCACCACCTGCTGCTGCGCGGACGCCGCCTCGCCGGGGCCCGCCGTGGCCTGGGTCTCCGACTTGGCGCAGCCGGCCGCGCCGAGCAGCACGGCGAGGGCGACGAGGGCCGTGCGGGGATGTGCCTTCATGATGGTCCTTCTTGCGGTCGGGGGTCCCGCGGCGGGTCCTGCGGTCCGGAGGGTGACACGCCGTGGGGGGTGGGGGTGGCGGCCCGGACGTGTCGTCCGGGCCGCCGTGGCGGCCGGGCCGGGGTCATCGGGCCCAGGCCGGAGGGAATCAGGCGCAGGAAGGGAGGATCTCCGCGGTGAGCGCCGTGTTGGCGTCGTGGACGCGCTTGACGTCCGGCTTGGTCACGGCTCTGTCGTAGGTCATCAGGCCGTTGATCTCGGTCTCCACGTCGGTCGTCTGGGTGTAGACGGCCGCGCTCAGGCCGTTGCAGGCGTGCAGCCTGCGCAGGGCGTCGTCCATCTCCAGGAAGCGCTTGGTCAGCGCCTCGGAGTCGGCCTCGACCGCGTAGCCCCAGCCGCCGCCGGTCCAGGTGTGGCCGACCACCGGCAGGGCGAGCCCGCCGTACTCGCCGAGCACCGACGCCCGGAAGAAGCCCGGCTGGCCGGGGCTGCCGGGCCCGGGATAGATGTGGTAATCCATCACGTCGCCGTTGCCGCCGTCCTGGGAGCCGCAGCAGTTGATGCCGCTCATGTTGTCCACGAGCCGGGAGGGGTCGAGGCTCTCCACGTAGTCGGCGATCCTGGAGACGTCGTACTGGCCCCAGCTCTCGTTGAACGGCACCCACATCACGATCGACGGGCTGCTGCGGTGCTGGTCCACCATCTCCCGCAGCTCGCTCTCGAACTGCTGCTTGTCGGCCGCGCTCGGCGAGCCGTTCGTCGACGGCATGTCCTGCCAGACGAGCAGGCCCAGCTTGTCGGCGTACGCGTACCAGCGGTCGGACTCGACCTTCATGTGCTTGCGCACCATGTTGAAGCCGAGTGCCTTGGTCTGCTCCAGGTCGTAGCGCAGGGCCTCGTCGGTGGGCGCGGTGTAGATGCCGTCCGGCCAGTAGCCCTGGTCGAGCGGGCCGAACTGGAAGACCGGCGCGCCGTTGAGCAGGACCCGGGTCGTGCCGTTCACCCGGCCGACCGAGATCGAGCGCATGCCGAAGTAGCTCTCCACCCTGTCGCCGCCCTTGAGCTCGACCGTGAGGCCGTACAGGTAGGGGTCGTCGGGCGTCCAGAGGTGCGGGTCCGGGATCGGCACGGCCAGTTCCTTGCCGGCGGGGCCGCTGACCTTGCCGATGACGCGTTCGCCGGCGCGGGCGGTGACGACGGCGGTGGCGTCGCCGCTCGCTCTGACCTTCACCCGCAGGGACTGGCCGAGCACCTCGGGGATCGTGTCCACGGCCTCGATGTGGGTCCTGCCGACGGGCTCCATCCAGACCGTCTGCCAGATGCCGGAGGCCGGGGTGTACCAGATGCCGCCCGGGGTCAGGGTCTGCTTGCCCTTCGGCTGGCCGCCGGCGCCGGTCGCGTCGCTCACGCCCACGACCAGCTCCTGCCGGCCCTTCCCGGTCAGCGCGTCGGTCACGTCGACGGTGAACCTGTCGTAACCGCCCTTGTGCGTGCCGACCTGCTTGCCGTTCACGTAGACGACCGACTCGTAGTCCACGGCGTCGAGGTGGAGCAGAACGCGGTCCTTCTTCCAGGGGGCCGGCACCTCGAAGGTGCGGCGATACCACATGCGGTCCTCGTGGCGGCCGATGCCGGACAGGCTCGATTCCACCGGGTAGGGCACGACGATCCGCTCGGCGAGGTCGCGGCCGAAGGGCGGCGCCTCACCCTCCTCGGCGGCGGCGAACTGCCAGGTGCCGTTGAGGTTCTGCCAGCGGTCGCGGACGAGCTGCGGGCGGGGGTATTCGGGCAGCGGGTGGTTCCCGTCCACCTTGTCGGACCAGCGGGTCTTCAGCACATAGGTGGACGCGTTGGTCACCGGGACCCACGTGAACGGCTCGATCGCGCTGCCGTCCGCCTCGGTGAGGCCGCCCTTGCCGTCGTAGGAGGCCCGGATGTCGGCGGCGAGGCGCGGGATCGGGAAGGCGAGCTTCAGCTTGATCTTGCTGGTGCCGTCGAGGGCGGCCGACTGGATCGTCCACTTCGTGCCGGCGACCGTCAGGCCGAAGTGCTCGGCGGCGCCGGCGGCCAGCGCCGCGAGCGCGGTGTCGCCGAAGTCGAGGGTGGCGGTGTCCCCCGCCGCGTCGAGGGCGGCGCTGTCAGGCCCCGGCGGGTCGAAGCCCTCGGGCAGGTAGAACGCCTCCGCGGGCACGGCCTGCTTGGGCTGGCTGGCGCTCTGCCAGCGCAGGTGGAGGTTGGCGCCGCCGTAGTGCTCGAAGTACTCGACCTTGACGTCGTACTTCCGGCCCGCCTCCAGGGTGATCGGGGCGCCGGTCTGCTCCTTGTCCCAGTCGTCCACCCAGTGGTCGATGACGAGGGTGTCGTCCACCCAGAGCCGGAAGCCGTTGTCTCCGGTGATCGAGAAGGTGTACGCCTCGGAGTACGCGGGCTGGATGCGGCCCGTCCACCGCACGGTGACGTCGTCCTCCCGCCCGGTCAGCGAGGTGAAGACCGGGTTGAGGTCGGGCAGCTCGAGATCCGGATCGATCACGGTGGCCTTGAGCTGGGCGAAGTCGAACTTGCCGGCCGCCGAGGACAGGTAGTAGTCGCCGCGCAGGCCGTGGCGCTCGGCGCCTGCGGCGGTCGCGGGCCCCTGCCCCGCGACCTGCCAGACGGCGCCGAGAACGACGGCCAGCAGTAAGAGGATGGGCTTTCTCACAGGGATCCTTTCCTGCGGGCAGGGGCGGGCGGACGCGCCGTACGGCGTGGCCGCGTCCGGCCGGCGACACTGTGCGCTCCGCACGGCGCGCCGGTGACCACCTGCCATGACGTGGGGGGAGGGTCGAGATCGGAGCCGCGGACGCTGGGAACGCGTTCCGAGCGGGACCGATCAGATTCGGACAGGATCGAGTCGGCTATCGCCCTCAAATAAGCACTGCGGAGGACAAGCGGTCAAGGGATCGGATCAAATTCGTTCATTTCCGGTCAGCCCTGCGGCCCTTTGGCTGGTCGACTATGATCGGATCCGGTCACAGCGGAGGGTGGGGGCCGTGGTCGACACGGACAGCGACGGGCGCCGGCCCGTGTTCGCGGCCGAGCGCCGCCAGCGCATTCTGGAGTTGGTGCGGGCCAACGGGGCCGTCTCGCTGCGCGAGCTCGCCCAGGCGGTGCAGTCGTCGGAGGTCACCGTGCGCCGCGACCTGCGCGCGCTGGAGTCGGAGGGCCTGCTCAACCGGCACCACGGCGGCGCCACCCTGCCCGGCGACCTGAACAGGGAGGCCAGCTACGTCCAGAAGGCGACGCTCTCCTCGGCGGAGAAGTCGGCCATCGCGGACCTGGCCGCGTCGCTGGTGGAGGACGGGGACGCGATCGTCGTCGGCCCCGGGACCACCACGCAGGAGTTCGCCCGCAGGCTGAGCAGGCACACCGAGCTGGCCGTGGTGACCAACTCGCTGCTGGTCGCCCAGGCCCTCGCCGGCTTCCCGCGCATCGAGGTGATGCTGACGGGCGGCACGCTGCGCGGGCCGATCCTCGCCCTCGTCGGCAGCGCGGCCGAGCGGTCCCTCGCCGGGCTGCGCGTGCGCCGGGCCTTCATCTCCGGCAACGGGCTCACCGCCGACCGCGGCCTGTCGACCCCGAACATGCAGGTCGCCTGCGTCGACCAGGCACTGGCCGCAGCCGCGGAGGAGGTGGTCGTGCTGGCCGACCACACCAAGATCGGCATCGACGCGATGGTGCAGACCGTGTCGGCCGAGCAGATCGACCACCTGGTCACCGACGACGCCGCGCCGCGCGACGTGCTCGACGAGCTGGGAGGCAAGGGCGTCCGCCTGCACGTTGCTCAGATTTGATCGAACGTGACGGCCTCGTTACGGGTTTGTTTCCTACCAGGCTCACCATTCGAGGCGGAGGCAACCGTGCTGCAGGCCGCAGGTATTTGCAAGAGCTTTCAAGGCGCGCCCGCGCTCGACCACGTCACCCTGGCCCTGCGGGCCGGGGAGGTCCACGCGCTCGTCGGCGGCAACGGCGCGGGCAAGTCCACTCTGGTCAAGGTGCTTTCCGGGGTGTGCAGGCCGGACGCCGGCCGGCTGCGCCTCCTCGGAGAGGAGATCGCCCTCTCCTCCCCCGCCGAGGCGGCCCGGCTCGGGATCGCCACGATCCACCAGGACGCCGGGCTCGTCCCCACGATGAGCATCGCCGCCAACCTGTTCCTCGGCCGGGAGCCGCGCGGGCGCTTCGGCCTGATCGACTTCGCGGCCATGCACGCGCGGGCCGCCGAGCTGCTGTCCTCCTACGGCCTGCGCGCCGACCCGCGCCGGCCGCTCGGCTCGCTCGGCGACGGCGCGCGTCAGCTCGTGGCCCTCGCCCGGGCCGCGTCCGCGGACGCGCGGCTGGTCGTGATGGACGAGCCCGCCTCCGCTTTGGAGCGTGACGAGCTGGACGTCCTGTTCGGCGCGATCTCCCGGCTCCGCGACGAGGGCCGGGCGGTGCTGTACGTCACCCACCGGCTGGACGAGCTCTACGAGATCTGCGACCGGGTGACCGTGCTGCGTGAGGGGCGGGTGGTGCACACCGGACCGCTCGCCGGCCTCGACCGCCGCAGGCTGGTCTCGCTCCTGCTCGGCCGGCCCTTCCACGCCGAGGGGGTGGACACCGCCGCCGGCGAGCCCGCAGGCCCGCCCGCGGACGAGCCCCTGCTCCAAGCCCGGGGGCTGACCCGCCGCCACGTGCTCCGCGACGTCTCCCTGGCCCTGCGTACGGGGGAGGTGGTCGGCCTCGGCGGCCTGCGGGGCGCGGGGCGCAGCGAGACCGCGAAGGCGATCGCAGGCGCGCTGCGGGTGGACGCCGGCCAGGTGACGATCGCGGGCGCGCCCGCGGGGAAATGGTCGATCAGGAACGCGATCCGCGCCGGCGTCGGGCTCGTGCCGGAGAACCGCCGGGTCGAGGGCATCGTGCCGGCCCTGTCGGTCCGCGACAACATCGCGCTGGCCGCGCTCCCCCGCCTGTCGCGGGCGGGGATCGTCTCCGACGCGCACCTGGACCGGATCGTCGCCACGTTCATGCGGCGGCTGGGCATCCAGGCCGTCTCGCCCCGGCAGGCGGCCGGGGAGCTGTCCGGGGGCAACCAGCAGAAGGTGCTGCTGGCCCGCTGGCTCGCGATGCACCCGAAGGTGCTGCTGCTCGACGAGCCCAGCCGGGGTGTCGACATCGCGACCAAACTGGCCATGCGGTCGCTCCTCGACGACCTGGCGGTGGACGGGCTGGCGATCCTGCTGATCTCTTCTGACGTGTCGGAGCTGGTGGAGAACTGCGACAGCGTGGTGGTCCTGCGTGACGGCGCGGTCGTGGGCGAGCTGTCCGGGCCCGAGGTCAGCGAGGACCGCATCATGGGCGCCCTCGCCGCCGGCTGAACCCCCGCCGCCGACCAGGTGTCCGCCGCGGGCGCGCGTGGGGACATCCGACATTGCTGATTGTCGGATCGGATGGTCAAAAACGGCACTCGTGTCTCTAGGATGGACGTCGTTCCAAGCCGCGCAGCGACCGAGCAGTGGAGGGCACAGCGTGCACGAGGAGCAGGCCCCCGCGTGGGTGGTGGACCCCGGCACGCCGAGCGTCGCCCGGATGTACGACTACTACCTGGGCGGCAAGGACAACTTCGCGGCCGACCACCAGGCCGCCGAGAAGATCATCTCCATCCTGCCCAACGCCCGCGATGTCGCCCGGGCCAACCGCGCCTTCCTCATACGGGCCGTACGGCACCTGGCGCGCTCGGGCATCCGGCAGTTCCTCGACATCGGCACCGGGCTGCCGACGCAGGAGAACGTCCACCAGGTGGCGCAGGCCGAGGCGCCGGAGTCCCGGGTCGTCTACGTCGACAACGACCCGATCGTGCTCGCCCACGCACGCGCCCTGCTCGCCGACAACCCCCGGTCGATCGTGATCCACGGGGACATGCGGAACCCGGAGTCGGTCCTCGGCCACCCCGGCGTCCTGACCCACCTCGACTTCACCCGGCCGGTTGCCTTGATCATGCTGGCCGTCCTCCACTTCGTGACCGACGACGCGGAGGCGGCGCGGCTCGTCGGCGCGTTCCGCGAGCCGCTCGCCCCGGGCAGCCATCTCGTGGTCTCCCACATCACCCGGGGCGACCTGGACGAGGACGCGGTCAGGCGGGGCCGGGACGTCTACACCGGGACCACCGCGGGCGGCATCGTGCCGCGCACCGCGGCCCAGGTCCGCGGCTTCCTCGACGGCCTCCACATGCTGGAGCCCGGCGTCGTGCCGCTCCACCTGTGGCGGCCCGAGACCGTGGAGCCCGCGTGGAACGGCAAGCCGGGAGGCGACATCATCGGCGGGGTCGGCCTCGTACCCGGTGCCTGACCTGCGTCGACTTCCGTTCGTGAGCGCAACGACCGCGGCGTGAACCCCGTGCGGCGCCGCGCGATCAGAGCGCCAGCGCGCGCTTCCGGGGCGCCGAGCGGTGCGCCGTACGGCGCCGCATCTCCGCGAGCACCTCAAGTGGGCTGGCCAGGAGCCTGGAGAAGGCCAGCTCCGCCGCACCGACCAGCGTGACGTCGTCGCCGAGCGCCGACACCCGCAGCCGCACCTGCTCGCGGGAGATGACCATGGCGTTCGCCTCCACCCTGCGGCCGACCTGTGCCGCCGAGCCCGGGTACACGTCCCGCAGCATCCCCCCGAAGATCACTATGCCGGGGTTGAAGAGGTTGATCAGGTTGGCCACGCCGATGCCCAGCCAGTCGCCGATCCGGTGCAGCGCCTCCTCGGCCGCGGCGTCCCCCCGTCCGGCGGCCTCCACCACGGCGCGCACGCCCTCGCGGCCACTCAGCTCGCCCGAACGGCCCGCGGCCTCGATCAGGGCGTGCTCGCCGACCTCCGCCTCCAGGCAGCCGCGCGAGCCGCACATGCAGGGCCGCCCGTCGTACGGGTTCACCATCATGTGCCCGAGCTCGCACCCGTAGCCGCCGTCGCCGCCGAGCAGCCTGCCGCCGACGATGATGCCGCCGCCCACGCCGACGTCGCCGTGCAGGTAGATCAGGTTGTCGAAGCCGCGGCCGACGCCGCGGTCGCGCTCGGCCAGCGCGCCCAGGTGGGCCTCGTTGCCGACGAGCACCGGCAGGTTCAGCCGGGAGCCGAGCTCGACGCCGAACGCCTGGTCCACCCACCCGACGTACGGCCCGTATCGCACCGTCCCGTCGTCGGGCCGGATCATGCCACAGTAGGCCGCGCCGACTCCGACGCACACCGAGCCCGGCCGGGCGCCCCGCCGCAGCTCGCGGCCGAAGCCCGCGAGCACGCCGACGACGTCCTCCAGGTCCGCGCCCGCGCGGTGCCTGACGGCCTCCCGGCGGTCGAGGATCTCGCCGCCCAGTCCCACGCGGGCCGCGACCAGGCGGTCGACCCGGACGTCGAAGGCCAGCACGTGCGCCCGGTCGCGCTCCGGGCGGACCACCAGCGACGGCCGGCCCGCCCTGCCGGTGTCTCCGGGAAGTTCCTCGCCGACCAGGCCGGCCGCGGACAGTTCGGCGGTCAGCGCCATGATCGTGCTGCGGTTCAGGCCCATCCGGTCGGCCAGTTCGGAACGGGAGAGGGCCCCGCCCAGGTGCACGTGCCGCAGCAGATCGCCCAGGTTGCGCCGGCGCATCTCCTCTTGGGACCGACCGGCTTTCGACATGGTGCGCAGATCCTGACGACTCGGAGGGGTTCCTCGTTGGCGGGCCGTGGACAGGAGGACAGGGCCGTGACCCCGTCCTCGTCTTGAGGTTACCAACGGAGTCGTCTGCGGCGGAGTCCCCGTCTACCGGCGCCCCCGCTCGCCCTGGTCCTCCGATCCTGCGCGCCCCCGGCTCAGTGCCGCCTGCGGGCTGATCCTCCGCCGGTCCGCGGTGGCCGCCGCATGCCGGGACGCCGCTCCCGCACGGGTCGCCGCACCTCCCCGGCTCGCCGCTGCCGCACGGGTCGCCGTACGTCCACGGCTCGCCGCCTCACGTGTCGCCGCTCTCGTCGTGGGCGGCGCCTGCGAGGCCGGGGCCGGGGGCGGCGCGGGTGAGGCCCCCGCGTAGGGCGTGCCGAGCGCCTGCGCGATGTCGCACGCCCGGTTGCCCCTGCACATCGCGTTCTGGATGCCGGTCCCGCCGTTCGCGAGGTTGATCGTGATCTGCTGCGTACCGCGGTTGGTCGTCGAACTCGAGGCGGTGAGCGCGGGCGGGGCCGCGTCCCCCTCGGTGTCCCTCTCGGTCCGCGTGGGCCGGAGCCCGGACTCCTGGTGGCCTGGCGTCTCCCGTCCGGGGGTGCGCGTGGCCTCGGCGGCAGGGCCCGCGGCGGTGAGCGCCGCCACGACCGACGCACAGGCGAGGAGACCACGACCGATCTTCCTCATGGCCGTCCCGCCGTACCGCTGACACTTCATCGCGCGCTCCCGCCAGTCACCGCCGCAACGCTCCGGGCGGCCCCCTTTTCACCCGGGCGTTGTCAGGCTAGTGACGCGGTGGATTCCCGCGCCCGGCCCGCGCGGCGGCTTACGGCATCATTGCCATATCAGTCAGCGCTGCCCCCGTATTCGGGGAATCGACGACCGACGCGTATCCGAACGCGATCACCAGCCATTGGAATTGATGGGCATGTTCTGCCAGATCTTGCACTTCCTCGGGCCGGGACCGCAGAAGGCGCCCTGGGTGCTGATGCGCCCGCCGTTCGTGATGCCGGTCTGCTGCTGGCCGATCATGAAGGTCGGGGCGAACACGCCGTTGAGATTCTGGTTGAACTTGCCGTTGCCCGACTTGAGCTGCCGCGCCGTGGCCGTCCCGCCCGCCGCCACCTGGCCCCCGCCGTCCCCGTGACCGGTTGGCCTCATGGGAGTGCGGCGCGAGGACTGTGCGAACGCGCTCGCCCCCTGGACCGCGACGCTCCACGCCATCGCGGCCACGAGAGTGGCCAGCGTCAGGCGACGGGCCGTCAGAGCCCGAGATGGTCGGGAGCGGGACGTGCAGCGGCGAGACATCGTGGAACGCACCTACCTACCAAGGCCATGCGGCAATGGGCTTTCGTCGCGGACATAAGCAACGTCGACCTCATACCCCGCGTCATGGCCTCGGCCCCGCCGATGCCAAGCGCGGCATGGATGATGACGCATTTTTTGTCGCTATGCCGTCCGAGCGGACATCACACGCCCAGGCCCTCAAATACCCCTCTTCACATAAGCCCGGAAATATAGGAATTTGCCGTATTCGGACCTCGGCCCGGCCTTCGCGAGGCTCATTCTCCAACGGCGTCGAGATAGACCCAGGCGCCTTCATGGCGGACGAAGCGACTCTGCTCCCGCATCTCGCCGGGCTGTCCCCCATAGGCGTAGCGGGCGCGGAAGGTGACGGTGCCGTCGGCGTGGATCGGGCTCCCGCCCGTGAACGCCTCGATCTCCAGCCCGGTCCACCGCATGCCCGGGTCGAAATCGACCCGCGCCGGACGGGTGGAGGGATGCCAGGTCCGCAGCAGGTACGCCTCGTCCTCGATCGCGAACGCGGAGAAGCGCGAGCGCATCAGCGCCTCGGCCGTCGGCGCGGACCGTCCCGCGTGGAACCGGCCGCAGCAGTCGCCGTAGACGGCCGGCAGGCCACAGGGACAGGGCTCGCCGGCGCGCGGCGCACGGCGGTGACGAGAGGTGCGGCTCACCCCGCGAGGCTATCGTCCCCGGCGAGGCGCTCGCGGTTCAGCCGGGCCGAGGGCGAGACTCCCCCGTCGCCCGCTCCGCCTCCGGCAGGTCGTCCTTGGTGAACGGCCTGCCCGCCTCCGGCAGACGGTCCTTCGTGAACCGCCTGCCGGAGACCTCGCCGTTCAGCCGTCCGCACCCCCGACAGGGCGAGCCTCAGCCCGCCTCATCGGGCGGAGCGCCGCACCGAAGCGGCTCAGTTGTAGGGGTTGTCGTAGGTGTAGGTGCTCTTGGTCCGCATCTGGTACTGGCCGTTGCTGCCGAACCATCCTCCGGTCACGTCGAACCGGACGTTGCGGACGGTGCTGCCGAAGTTCACCTCGCCGCTGTACAGGTACGCCTGCTGGCACCCGGACATCGACGTCGGGCCGGTCTGGGTCGGCGAGGCCGTGCTCGTGCCGTTGACGTTGATCGTGAAGTAGGGCTGCGGGTAGGCGTGCTGCCAGCACAGCCGCAGCGAGTAGCGGTACTTCGTGTTCCCGTCGTCGAACGCCACCGTGCCGTCCAGGAGGGCCAACTGCGTCGCGTAGCCGTCGTTGCTCACCAACTGCAGGTAGACCGGCTGGTCCGCGCCGTACGCCGCGTGCGCGGGGCTGAGCGGCACGAGCGCAGCGGCCGTCGCCGCGGCGGCCATGGCGATCGACGTCGTCAACCGACGTCCTCGCGAGCGTGGGATCAATTCGCACCTCATCCGTTGCAGGAGTGCCGAGTGCCCGGAGGGTATTTCGACATGGACGGGCCGATCCAGCGCGGCGATCGCGGGGCTCGATCCGGTCGGGCGTTAAACGCCGCGCTCCCGGGGACCTTGGGAACGCCGTTCCGCCCCGACCAGGACAGAGAGAGCGACGAACCCGGTCAAAATCCCGCTATGACCGCTGAATGTTTCATACGGCGCGAGAGAGGACAAAGCGGCCCCCGGCGTTATCCCGCCGGGGGCCGGTCACGGCTCCGGTCACAGCTCCGGTCGCGGTCAGCAGATCTTGTAGTCCTGCCGCGACGAGTTGTACGCGCAGGAGTCGACCAGTGCGCCGGAGGCCTTCCGCAGGTACGCCTTGTCCTTGGCCTGGTTCCAGATATAGGCGAGCGTTCCCCCGCTCCTGCCCCAGTAGAGGGTGGTGGAGGTGTCCTTCCCCCGGCCGGTCCGCAGGGTGACCGTCTTCCCGGCTCCGAGAGTGAACGGGCCGAACGTGTAGATGTGGTCCGAGCGCTTGGTGTCGTCGCGGACGGTCCAGCCCTTGAGGCCGACGGCCTTCTTCGTCGTGTTCTTGATCTGCACGTACTCGCCGTTCAGGCTGCTGTTCGCGCCGGAGTCCGGCGAGCCGGGCGAGTCGTAGTAGATCTTGGTGATCCGTACGGCCGGGCCCGCCGCGTAGGCGGGCTGGGAGACGGCGACCACGCCGGCGGCCACCGCTGCGGCCGCCAGCAGAGATCGGGTACGCACAGGGATGCTCCTGAGTTGGGGGGACATGATCGATATCGATCATATGGACCACCCTTGACGCCGATGGACCGTTCCCGTCTCGGTTCGGCATCCGATGGAGCGTCCTGCGAAGGAGATCAGCGGGTCACCGGAAGATACCGGTATGGCCGAGGGAGTAGCGGCCCGGCTGCGGATACACGCACAGCCCGTGCGGCCCGGCGCCGACCGGGATGGTCCGGACGACCCTGCCGTCCCGGGTGTCGAAGACGTAGACGACGCCGTGGTAGCGGCCGCTGAGCCACAGCTTGGTGCCGTCGGCCGACACGCCGCCCATGTCGGGCGAGCCGCCGCCGGGGATCCGCCAGACGTCCACCACCTTCCGCTTCCGGAACGACACGACCGACACCGACCCCTCGCCCCGGTTGGACACGTAGAGACGGCGCGAGTCCCGGCTCACGTACAGGCCGTGCGCGCCCCGGCCGGTCGGCAGGAACCGCATGACCTTGTACGTCGCCGCGTCCACCAGCCACACCCCGTGCCGTTCCATGTCGGCGACGTAGAAGACGGTGCCGTCGGGCGACAGCTTCACGTCCTGGGGCATGCTCATGTGGCCCAGGTGGATGTGCCGGATCACGCTCGGCGTGCGCCAGTCGAGCACGACCAGGCCGCCGCTGAACTCGCAGCTCGCGAGGAACACCGAGCCGTCGGCGGTGAAGTCGCCGTGGTTGATGCCCCGGCAGGGCAGCGACAGCGAGCGCAGCAGCTTCATGCTGTGCGGGTCGCGCAGGTCGAGCTGGTTGTTGCGCTCCGCCATGACCAGCGCGTACGTGCCGTCCGGCGAGAAGTACAGGTTGTAGGGATCCTCCACGGGCACCGGGCGGCCTGGCCTGCCGGTGCGGGGGTCGATGGGGGTCAGGGAGTTGCCCCGGTTGTTGTTCACCCACAGCGTCTTGAGGTCCCAGGACGGCACGACGTGCTGCGGCAGCGCCCCGACTGTGAAGTGCCGCACGATCCGGTAGGTCTCCGGGTCGATGACGTCGACCGTGCCGCTCTCGCTGTTGGGCACGTACACGAGGGAGCGGAAGCCCTTGACGACGGGGCTGAGCATCCCCGGCCGGTCCGCCGCGTAGACGTCGACCCGACCCCGGCTCCGCGCCTGGAGCGACGCGGCCGCGTCCGGCGACGGCGGAGCGGACGCCGACGGGGTATGCGTGACCCGCGACGGCGCGGCCGCCGGTGGTTCGGCACGCGGCGCGGACGGCCGCGCCGCGCAACCGGCCAGGGCGAACCCTCCGAGCATCATCAGCACCACGGTCACGGCACCGGTTCCACGCGCTCGTCCCACGCCTGCCCCTTCGTCGCGGCGGGCTGCGGCCCGGCCGGCCCCCGTACGGTCACGACGACCGGCCGCGTACGCGCGCGGGAGCGGCGCGGCGCGACGGGTCGGCGAGACGCTAACGCCCGCCGGGTGCGGTCCGAGGGCGGCTTTGCCGGCTCTTGCACCCGTGCTTCACGCGCTCTTGTACGCCTGCTTCACGCGCTTCTTGCACGCCTGCTTCTGCGCGCTCTCGCGCGAGTTCTTTTGCGCGCCCTCGCGCGGCCCCTTCTCCGCCGCCGACGTCGGCCGCCCCGCGCTCACGGAACACCGGCCCGCGCCCGGCCCCGGGCATGGACGACAGGGCGGGGACGGTATTCGACCGACGGCCGGGCTCTGCCGGGATAGACCATCACGAGGATGTGCTGAGGTGTCCAGGCTTCGTAATCGGGCCTGCGGTAGTGCACCCGGATCCGGTAGCGGCCCTTGGGCTTCCCAGCCCGGGCAGAAGGCGTAGGCGGCGTCGATTCCCTGGAAGAGGGCCCCCTCCTGCAAGGAGAGGACGTACGCGGCCCCGGCCAGCGCCGCCGCCAGAGCGGCGGCCCACCACCAACGCGATCTCCACGACACGTGGCGACACGGTAGCGGCCTCCACCGACAGCGGGCACGTGCCGCCGGCTCTCGGGACCGGGCGCCTCAGCGAGCGGCTTCCTCAGCCATGACGCCGAGCAGTTCGTCCACCGCCTTCCGGTCGGGCAGCGAGGGGCTGGCGCCGGGCAGGGTGGTCGCCAGGGCTCCGGCGGCCATCCCCCGGCGGATCGCCGCGGCGGTGTCGAGGCCCGCCGCGAGGGCCGCGCCCAGGGAGCCGGTGAAGGCGTCGCCCGCGGCGGTGGTGTCCACGGGCGTGACGGGGTAGGCCGGAAAGTGCCGGGTGCGCCCGGGGGTGACCGACAGCGCGCCGGCCGACCCGAGCGTGATGAGGGCGTGCCGCACACCGCGGTCGAGGAACCAGGCCCCGGCCCGCTCGGCGGACGCGACGTCGGTGATCTCCACTCCGGTAAGCGCGGCGGCCTCGCTCTCGTTGGGGGTGACGACGGCGACGTGCGGCCAGACGCGGTCGGGCAGCGGCTGCGCGGGCGCGGGGTCGAGCACCACGGTCAGACCGGCCCGCGCACCCGCCTCGGCCGCGTGACAGGCGACCTCGGCGGGGATCTCGAGCTGGAGGAGAAGCACGCTCGCTTTGCCGCGCACGGCCCGGATGCTCTCGTCCACCATCTCGGCGCTGAGGTCCTCGTTGGCGAGAGGAGTCATCACGATGTCGTTCTCGCCCGACGCGTCCACCCTGATGTGCGCGACGCCCGTGCGGTTGCCGACGGAGCGGACCTCCGTCAGCGCCACGCCGTGGGAGCGCAGCGCCGACGAGACGATCTCGCCGAACGGATCGGTGCCGACGCAGCCCACCAGCCAGGTGGGCGCTCCCGCGCGGGCGGCGGCGACCGCCTGGTTCGCGCCCTTCCCGCCCAGGACCACGGTGACGTCGTCGCCGAGAACGGTCTCTCCCCGGCGCGGGAGGCGGCGGGTGAAGGCGGTGACATCCGCGGAGATGCTCCCGACGACGACGACACCTTTCGGTTCCATGGCGTTCCTCCTGTTTCGGGCTGCTTCAGGGATGTCAGGAGACCCGGCCGAGCGTCTCGATCGCGCCGATCATGAGATCCCAGAACCGGTCGCGGTCCAGCCCGATCCCGACGTTCGCGTTGGGCCCCCAGTCCATCCGGCGGTGCAGGTCGGCCACGGTCGCTCCCCGGGTGTGCCGGCCGTCCAGCTCGATGCGCAGGCCCACCCGCTCGTACGTCATGACCGTGGGATCGATCAGGTACGCCACCGTGATCGGGTCGTGCAGCGGCGGCGCGGGGAACCCCCAGGTCTCGTGATAGGTGGAGCCGAAGAAGGTGAGCAGTTCCACGCAGACGCGCGCGAGCGGGGTGCCGAGCTCCTGGATCCTGGCGAGCACGTCGGCGGTCACCAGCGCCTGGTGGCTGACGTTGAGCCCGACCCACGTGGTCGGCACGCCGCTGCCGAGCACCTCCGCCGCCGCCTCCGGGTCGGCGTAGACGTTGAACTCCGCGTACGGCGTGTGGTTGCCGCGATCCGTGGAGCCACCCATGATCACGATTTCCCTGACCCGCTCGCGGTCCTCCGGGTGACGGCGCAGCAGTGTGGCGATGTTCGTCAGGGGGCCGATGGCCACCACGGTCACCGGCTCGGCGGCGTCCGCCAGCGTGTCGTGGATGAGGTCCACGCCGTGGCGGGGGTCGAGCGGGACGCTCGGCTCCCCGAACGCCGGGCCGTCCAGGCCGCTCTCCCCGTGCACGTAGTCGCCGATCTCCAGTGGCGCCGCGAGCGGGCGGTCGCAGCCTGCGGCGACCGGCACATCGGTGACGCCGGCCAGGCTCAGCATCCGCCGCGCGTTGAGCGCGGTCTTCTCCACCGTCTGGTTGCCCGCGACCGTCGCGATCGCGCGCAGGTCGATCGCCGGGTGGGCCACCGCGAGCAGGATGGCCATGGCGTCGTCGTGCCCGGGGTCGCAGTCGAGGATCACCGGGATCGGCATGTCAGAGCTCCTTCGCGAGCCAGCGGACCGCCCGCGTGAACAGGGTGCGGTAGCCGTCCCAGGAGACGAACTCGTCGGGGCACCAGTGCGGCGCGATATCGGAGGCCCAGGCGAGCGTACGGCCCGCCCCGGCCTGCCGCACGGCGAGCAGGGGGTCGCCGCCGACGGTCGCGAGCAGCGTGGCGTCCTCGGGCAGCGCGAAGCGGTTGTAACCGAGCAGGTCGGGCCACTGGGCGGGAAGCCCGGCCACGATGGGGTGCGCGTCGCCGGCGAGCAGGCCGGGCACGCCCTGCGGGGCCTCGACGCGGTCGTCGTAGCGGGAGATCCGGGCGGGCAGCACCCGCTCGACCGCCGTGCCGGCGAAGGCGGCCTTCGCCTCGAAGCCCTGGAAGCTCAGGTAGCCGCCGGCCATGGCGAGGCCACCGCCCTGCTCCACCCAGTCGGCCAGCAGGTCGATCCGGTTGACGGTCTTCTCGCTGGCCAGCCAGGTGGCGGGGTGCAGCAGGATGCTGTTGGCCCCGATGTCGGAGAGCACGATCACGTCGTAGGCGGCCAGCGCCTCGGGCGTGCCGGGGAACAGCGCGGGCACGTCGTGCGCGGGCAGGTGGTCGACCTCGATGCCGTCGGCGACCAGGACGTCCCGCAGCGGATCGATTCCGGTGTGGTAGGTCGTCGTGGTGAACGAGTCGAAGCCCTTGAAGTGGGTCGACTGGCTCACCCACGATTCGCCGGCGACCAGCACGCGGGTCATGGAAATCGTCTCCTTCTGTTCGTGTGTGTGATCAGTGGCCGCGCGCGGCGGCGAGGAAGAGCTCTCGCGGGTTGGCCGCGAGCAGCCGGGTGGTGTCGTCGGCGGTCAGCCCGTGCCGGTGCAGACGCGGCACGAAGTGGGTGAGGATGTGGGCGTAGCCGGTGCCGCCGTAGCGGACGAGCATGGTCTTCAGGAAGACGTCCTGCGAGAGCAGGACATGGTCCCCGAGCCCGGCGCGGACCAGCCAGGCCACCGCGGCGGCGTTCTCCTCGTCGCACGGGGACTGGCCCTCGCCCGGATAGAGGTAGTCCATGCCGCACATGTCGTAGCCGAGGTAGGCGCCGCGCAGTGCGAGGGACACCTGGTAGTCGCGGTCCGCCCCGCTGGGGTTCAGGTGCGAGAGCACGGTACCGGCGAGCAGGCCGCCCTCCTCTGCGACGACGTCGAGCACGCGGTGGCCGTGCCGCACCCAGCCGGGGAGGTGGACCGAGAGCGGCACCCCGGTGCGGGCCTGCGCTCTGGCCGCGCCGCGCAGCACCTTCTCCTCCTCGGCGGTGAAGTCCGGCGAGACGCCGATCTCGCCGATCACTCCCGCGCGGACGCCGTCCACGCCCCCGCCGACGCCTTCGGTCAGGTCGCGCTCGATCTCGTCGGCGACGTCCGCCGCCGTCATCGAGCGGACCCGGGCGGGATGGGTCTTTTCCAGGTAGAAGCCGCATCCCATGACGATGTTCAGCCCGGTGGCACGGGCGATCGCGACCAGCTCGCCGGGTGCCCGCCCGATCCCCTCGGGGGTCACCTCCAGCACCGTGCGCCCGCCGCGCTCGGCGAAGCGGCGCACCTCCTCGATCGCGGCCGAGGTGTCGTCCAGCGACACGTTGTCGCGCGAGAGGTACGGATCGTTGCGGAGCCTGCCGAGGAACTCCATCCGCAGGCGGTCGCGGGCGATCAGCTCGCCCTCGGCGTCGCCCTCGGGCGCGGGGTGCCAGGCGCGGGCGCCGTCGTTGCGCAGGTGCTCGTGGCAGAGCGTGATCCCGAGGTCGTCGGGGGACACCGGGCCGAGCACGGTGTTCACAAGCGCCGTCGTCACGGCCGCAGGTGGGGTTGCGGACGTCATTTCCGGATCGCTCCGAACTTCGCCCACACCTTGCTGTTGGCGAAGATGGCCAGCAGCAGGATGCCGCCCTGGACGATCTGCACGTAGAACGGCGAGACGTGCAGCAGCACCAGGCCGTTGGCGATCACGCCGAGCGTGAGCGCGCCGAGGATCGTGCCGAGCATGCTCGCCCGGCCGCCGAAGAGACTGGTGCCGCCGAGCACGACGGCCGTGATGACCTCCAGTTCGAAGCCGGAGCCGGCGTTGGACGAGCCGGAGCTGAGGCGGGTGGCGATCAGCACGCCCGCGACCGCCGCCGCCAGGCCGGTGAGCACGTAGACGGTCAGCCCGACCTTCCGCGTGTTCACGCCGGCGCGGCGCAGCGACTCGCCGTTGGAACCGAGGCCGATGACGTAACGGCCGAACGGCGTCCTGGTGAGGACGAGCCAGCCGACGAGCGCGATGATCACGGCGAGGATGGCCGGGACAGGGACCCCGGCGATGCGGCCCTGGCCGATCTGGACGATCCAGAGCTCGCCGTCGATAGGGGTCGAGTAGCCCTCGGTGGCGCGCAGGGCCGTGCCCCGCATGATCGACAGCATCGCGAGCGTGACGATGAACGGCGGGATGTTCTGGTAGGAGGAGAACCACCCGTTCACGAACCCGATCAGCGCGCCGAGCGCGAGGATCGCGACCAGGGCGAGGGTGGGGTTCCACCCGTGCTGCAGCACGATCGCGAGCAGCGACCCGGACAGCGCCACCGTGGAGCCGACCGACAGATCGATGCCCGAGGTGCTGATCACGAATGTCATCGCCGTCGCGACGACCAGCGTGGGGGCGATCTGCCGCAACAGGTTGAGTATGTTGCCCGTCGTGGCGAACCGGTCGGCGGAGAACGCGAAGAAGATCAGTAGGACCACCAGCACGACCGCGATCGCGATCGTCTGCGCGTGCCTGCCGATGTGGGCGTTGGCCCGGGCCGACCTGGTGGTGACGACCCGCTGGCTGCTCCCGGTCCTGGTGGCGGTCACCGTCGCTCCCCCTCCTTCTCTCCCTCGTCGTGGGCGACGATCTCGGACACGAGCCGTTCGAGACTCGTGTTCCGGGCGTCCAAGTCGGCCCTGACCGTGCCCTCATACATGACGCACAGCCGGTCGCAGACCCGGAAGAGGTCCTGCAGACGGTGCGTGATGAGGATGACCGAGACGTCCTGGGCCGAGACGGTCTTGATCAGTTCGAGGACGGTTTCGACCTCGGCGACGGCGAGCGCCGCCGTCGGCTCGTCGAGGATGAGCAGCTTGGGCCCGAACGTCACCGCCCGGGCGATGGCGACCGCCTGCCGCTGGCCGCCGGACAGCCCTCCGACGGGGATGTCCGTCAGCGGGATCCGGATGTTGAGTGCGTCCAGGTGGCGCCGGGCGTCCGCGTGCATCTTGCTCAGGTCGAGCATCATCCCGCCGGCCTTGCGCGGCTCCCTGCCGAGGAACAGGTTCCCGGCGACGTCGATGTCGTCGCAGAGCGCGAGGTCCTGGTAGACCATCTCGATGCCCAGCTCGCGGGCGTCCTTCGGGCTGGCGAAGGCGACCGGCCGGCCGTCGAAGACGATCTCGCCGGAGTCCGGCACGACGGCGCCGGCCAGCACCTTCATGAGGGTGGACTTGCCGGCCGCGTTGTCGCCGACGAGCCCCACCACCTCTCCCGGGCCGACGCGCAGCGTCGGGCCGCGCAGCGCGTCCACCATTCCGTAGCGCTTGCGGATGTCGCGCATGACCACTCGATCAACGCGAACCGCCTCTTGGTCCGTCATGTGAGTCCCTTCGCCGCTCACTTGAAGGTGGCGCGGTACGGGTCGACGTTGTCCTTGGTCACGATCGTCACGGGCACGTCGATCTTCTTCTTCGCCTGGGCTCCGCCGATCAGGGCCTTGGCCTCCTTGACGGCCTCGTAGCCCTCGGTCTTCGGATCCTGCTGGACCACACCGGCGACGAACCCCTCGTCGATGCCGTTGATGGCCTCCTTGGTCAGGTCCCAGCCGAAGACCTTGACCCGGTCGCCCGCGTTCTGCGACTTCACCGCGGCGACCGTGCCGAGCAGGGCCGGCTCGCCGGTGGCGTACACGATGTTCATGTCGGACCGGGAGGTGAGCAGGTTCTCCGCGGCCGTCATCGCGGCCTCCTGCTTGTTCTGCCCGTCGACCGTCTGCACGATCTTGGCGCCGGCGCCCTCGACGGTCTTGTTGAAGTCGTCCTTGCGGATGTTCTGGATGAAGGAGTTCAGTGCGCCCACGACGCCGATCTTCGGCGCGGTCAGGCCCTGCGCCTGGGCCCACTTGTTGACGAAGTCGCCCGCCTGCTGGGCCGCCGCCGCGTTGTCCACGCCCACCTGGGTGTCGACGGCGGGCGAGTCGACGATCGCGTCCACCGCGACGACCTTCAGTCCGGCGTCCTTGGCGATCTTTACGGCGGGCTTGATGCCCTCGACGTCGATGGCGACCACGATGACCGCGTCGAACTGCTGCTGGACGAAGTTGTCGACGGCCTCGTTCTGCTTGGCCGGGTCGTCGTTGGCGTTGAAGATCGTGAGGTCGACGTTCGCCTCCTTCGCCGCCTGCTGGGCGCCGGCATTCATCTCGTTGAAGAAGATCGCCTGCTGGTTGATCTGGACGAGCCCGACCCGCGGCCGGTCTCCGCCGGAGCCCCCGGAAGAGCCGGAGTCGTCTGAACCGCCACAGGCCGCCGCCAGCAGGCCGGTGGCCAGGATCGTCGTCGCCGCTGTCAGGCGGATGAGCCTCGTGGATCGCGCCATGAGAGATGAGCCTTTCGGGGGGCCGGGCAGGGATGGGCCATCGACTGGGTAATCGATTACCCGAGTTTCGGGCATGCTAGTGGGACCAAAAAAGCACCGTCAAGGTGCAGTTTCCTCACTAAACCTCTATCGTTCCTTGTGATCCCAGCAGCCCGGGACGACAAAAGGTCGATCGTTGGCAAAGATCAAGGGAAATCGATTACACGATGGGCGTGACGATTCACGACGTGGCACGAGCGGCCGGCGTCTCCGTGGCCTCGGCCTCCCGTGCCCTCTCCGGGCGGCGCAAGGTCACGCCCGAGATCGCCGAGCGGGTGGCGCGCGCCGCCGCCGAACTCGGCTACCAGCCGAACGCGGTCGCCAAGGCGCTGCGCGACCAGACCACCGGCACCATCGGTATGGTCGTGCCGGGCATCGGCAACCCGTTCTTCACGACGATCGTCGAGGCTGTGGAGCGCGAGCTGCAGAACTCCGGCACCGACCTGCTGCTGTGCGCGTCCCAGTACAGCCCGCAGGTCGAGGCGCGCAGGCTGGAGACCCTGCTGGCCCGGCGCGTGGACGGACTGATCATCAGCCCGTGCGACATCGAGGCCAGCGTCCCCGCGGTGCTCGACGCGGCCCGCCGGGTGCCGCTGGTGCAGCTCGACCGCTACATCGAGGGCGGCGGGGCCGACTGGGTGGGCGTGGACGACGAGGCCGGGCTGGCCCTCGCGGTCGATCACGTGATCGCGGGCGGGGCCCGCTCGGTGGTCTTCGCCGGTAGCCGGCTGGTGAGCTCCTCCGCCCGCTTGCGGCTCAGCGGGTTCGAACGCGCTGCCGCGCGGGCCGGTGTCGAGGTTCTGCCGCCGCTGCTGGGCGAGTTCACCCTCGAATGGGGCATCGAGGCCGGGCGCGGGCTGCTCGACGCAGGTCGGCTGCCGGACGCCGTCGTCTGCGCGAACGACGAGATCGCCGTGGGCCTGGTGCGGTCGCTGCGGTTCGGCGGCGCGCGGGTCCCCGAGGACGTGGCCGTGGTGGGGTTCGATGACGTGGGGCACGCGACCATGTGCGACCCACCGCTCAGCACCGTGCGCCAGCCGGTGGAGGAGATGGCGGCCGAGGCCGTGCGCCTGCTCGGCCAGCTCAAGGCCGGCGACCCCCGGCCCGCGCAGCGCATCGCCATCGCTCCCAGGCTGGTCGTACGGCAGACCAGCCGACCGGTGGCGGCCGGCGTCGAAGGGTAAGCGAGGAAAGGAGGCCGCGTGGACGAGGCGGTCGAGCTGGCACGCGAGCTGATCAGGATCGACTCGGTGGGCGGAGGCGAGGCCGCGGTGGCCGAACCCCTCGCGAGACGGCTGTCGGACGCCGGTTTCGCGGTGCGCACGCATGCGCACGCGCCCGGCCGCACCGGGCTGATCGCGCGCTGGGGGACGGGCGAACCGGTGACGCTGACCGGGCACCTCGACACGGTGCCGCTGGGCGGGCAGGCGTGGCGGCACGCGCCGCACGGCGCGGAGATCGACGGCGACCGTCTGTACGGGCGCGGTTCGAGCGACATGAAGGCCGGCGTCGCCGCGCTGGTGGTCGCCGCCGAGCGGCACGTGCGCCGTACCGGGCCGAGGGCCGCACTTGAGATGGTCTTCACCGTGGGCGAGGAGACCGGCTGCGAGGGCGCGGCCGACATGGTGGCCGCGGGCCTGGTGAGCAGGTCGCGCGCGCTGCTGGTGGCCGAGCCGACCGCCAACCGGGTGCTGCTCGGGCACAAGGGCGCGCTCTGGCTGGAGGCCACGACGCGAGGCACGACGGCGCACGGCTCGATGCCGCACCTGGGCGACAACGCGATCTACAAGCTCGCCCGCGTCATCGGCGCCGTCGAGACGTTCGACCCCGGGGTGCCGGAGCACCCGTGGCTCGGCCCCTCCACGGTGAACGTGGGAACGGTGCGCGGCGGGATCAACGTGAACTCCGTGCCCGACCTGGCCGCCGCGACCGTCGACCTGCGCACCGTCGCCGGCCAGGACCACGGAAGTCTCCGTGAGCGGCTGCAGGCCGCGCTCGGTGACGAGGCGACCCTCGACGTGCTCGTGGACCTGCCCGCAATCTGGACGGAGCCGGACGACCCCTTCGTACTGGCCCTGGTCGAGGCGGGGGCGGGCGCGCCCGGCGACCATCCCGCGGCCAGCTACTTCACCGACGCCTCGGTCCTCGCCGCCGCCTGCGGCGGGGGGCCCACGGTCGTATGCGGCCCGGGCGAGCCCGAGCAGGCGCACGTCACCGACGAGTACTGCCTGGTCCACCGGATCGAGGACGCCGTCGAGATCTACACAGCCGCCCTCGGGCACCTCGCCTGATCGCGTGAGCGGGTCGGATTGTGGCAGGGTGATCATCAAACTTCCGGTGACCCCGAGGAGGTCGCGTGCGCGACATGTCCCCGCCCCTGCACATGCGACGGGACGGCTTCCATCCCGCCCCGGAGCTCTCAGCGCTGCGGAACGACGAGGGGGTGGCCCGGATCCGCACCGTTTTCGGCACCGACGCCTGGCTGGTCACCAGATTCGAGGACGTCCGTACGGTGCTGAGCCATCCCGAGCTGTACAGCAACGCGCTCGTGCCGCCGCTCCGGCCGCCCGGCGCGCCGCCGCCCAGCAAGGAGGAGGTCGCCGAGATGCGCGCCGGCAACCTGCTCGGCTCCGACCCTCCCGAGCACACCCGGCTGCGCCGGATGCTCACGGCCCAGTTCACCGTCCGCCGGATGCGCCGGCTTGAGCCCAGAGTCCAGCAGATCGTCGACGACCATCTGGACGCCATGGAGCGCGGCGGGCCGCCCGCCGATCTGGTGACGGACTTCGCCCTCCCGGTTCCCTCGCTGGTGATCTGCGAGCTGCTGGGCGTGCCGTACGCCGACCGGGCCGGCTTCCAGGACACGTCCAAGCGGATCCTCGACGTGTCGCTGTCTCCGGACGAACGCGCGGCGGCGGCGTCCGAGGCGCGGGCGTACATCGCCGGCCTGATCAAGACGATCCGGAACGATCCCGACGAGGACCTGTTCGGGATGCTCGTACGCGAGCACGGCGACGAGTTGAGCGACGCCGAACTGTCCGGCATCGGCAGCCTGCTGCTGCTCGCCGGGCACGAGACCACGGCCAACATGCTGTCGCTGGGCACACTCGCCCTGCTGCGGCACCCCGACCAGCTCGCGCTGCTGCGCGACGAGCCGGACCGCGTGGACGCCGCCGTCGAGGAGCTGCTGCGGTGGCTGAGCATCGTGCATTCCGGAACGGTCAAGCTCACCACGACCGAGGTCCGGCTGGGTGGCCAGACCATCGGCCCCGGCGAGACCGTCATCTGCTCACTTCCCGCCGCCAACCGCGATCCGGGGCTCTTCTCGAACCCCGACGACCTGGACATCCGCCGGGATGCCGTCGGCCACGTCGCGTTCGGGCACGGCGTGCATCATTGCCTCGGCGCTCCTCTGGCCCGCATGGAGATGCGAATCGCGTTCCCCGCCCTGCTGCGCAGGTTCCCCGGCCTGCGGCCGGCGGGCGAGCCGCTGTTCCGCTCCCTCACCGTCGTGCACGGCCTGACCACGATGCCGGTCACCTGGTAGGCGTCCTGGCGGGCGTTCCGCTCACCGCCGAGCGGCCGGCCCTCCGGCGTCCGACGCCGAGGGCCGGCTCTCGTCGGCACCAGTCGCGATCACGGACCTTGGCGATCAGGTCGTGGGACGCGGATCCGGCTGCGCCGGCACGGGGCGGTGGGTGCGCAGCCGCACGGCGTGGTCGAGCACGCCGTGGTCGTAGGCGGTCTCCGCGTGCAGCGCCAGATCGACGCCGGACACCTCGTCCTCCTCGCTCACCCGGAAGCCCATCAGCCGGTGGATCAGCTTGCCGATCCCGTAGGTGACCGCGAAGGCGTACAGCGCGACCACCGGGACCGCCAGCGCCTGCTTGCCCAGCTGGGCAAGCCCGCCACCGTAGAGCAGGCCCTGGGGGCCGTCGGCGCCGGTGAGCGTACGGGTGGCCAGCAGCCCGATGAGCAGGGTGCCGACGACGCCCCCGACCAGATGCACGCCGACCACGTCGAGGGAGTCGTCGTAGCCGTGCCGGAACTTCCAGCCGACCGCCTGCGAGCAGATCATGCCCGCGGCCAGGCCGATCACCAGGGCGCCAAGCACGTCGACCGAGCCGCACGACGGCGTGATCGCCACCAGCCCGGCCACGACGCCGGAGGCGACCCCGAACGTGGTGGGGTGGCCGTCGCGGCGCTGCTCCACCAGCAGCCAGCCCAGCAGGCCGGTGCACCCCGCGGCCAGGGTGTTGAGGAAGACGGCGGCGGCGGTGCCGTCCGCGGCCATCGCGGAACCGGCGTTGAATCCGAACCAGCCGAACCACAGCAGCCCGGCGCCGAGCAGCACCAGCGGCAGGTTGTGCGGTCGCATGGCCTCGGCCTTGAACCCGATCCGCGGCCCGAGCACAAGAGCCATGGCCAGCCCGGAGGCCCCCGAGGTGATCTCCACGACCAGGCCGCCCGCGTAGTCGAGCGTGCCCATGGCGTGGATCCAGCCGCCGGGGCCCCACACCCAGTGGGCGATGGGCGCGTAGACCACGAGCGCCCACACCGGGACGAAGACCATCCAGGCCGAGAAGCGGGCCCGGTCGGCGATGGCGCCGCTGATCAGGGCCGCCGTGATGACGGCGAAGGTGAGCTGGAACGTCGCGAACAGCAGCGTCGGCACCTGCCCGGTGACCGACCCGATGGTGATGTCGTGCAGCCCCACGTGGGTCAGGCCGCCGATCAGCCCCCCGATGTCGGGGCCGAACACCAGGCTGTAGCCGGCGGCCAGCCAGACCAGGGTGACCAGGGCGATCGAGACGAAGCTCATCATGATCATGTTGAGCACGCTCTTGGCCCTGACCATCCCGCCGTAGAAGAAGGCCAGGCCCGGCGTCATCAGCAGGACGAGCGCGGTACAGGCCAGGAGCCAGGCGGTGGCGCCGCCATCTACCTTCACCGGCATGTCATCGCCTCACACTCCTCAGGGTGGTCGTCCGGCGGTTCCGCCACCGGCGCACCATGAGACTCACCGCTGGCCGTTTCACGGCGTATTCGGGAGTGTTACTGCGATGTTTCTTATTGCGGGGACGTTACCGCATCCTCACCGGACCACTCTCGACCAGTTCTTCGGCCAGCAGTTCCCGCAGGCGCCGCCAGGCGTCGCCGGCCGCCGCGGCGTCGAACGTGTCACGGCGGTCGCAGAGGAACCCGTGACCGGCCCCGGGATATTCGACGATCTCGTGGCGTACGGCGGCGGCCCGCAGCGCGTCCGCGATCATCCGGCGGTGGTCCGGCGGAACGACGTGGTCCTCGGCGCCCACGAGGACCAGCACGCGCCCGGTGATACCGGGGGTCAGCGCGAGCGTCGGCTCCGGGCTGCCGAGGGGGATGTCGGCGGCCGGGATCCAGCCGCCGTAGGCGACGGCGACCGCCGCGAGGTCCAGGCGGGCGGCCGCGAGGTAGGCCACGTGGCCGCCGACGCTGAGGCCGACCATGCCGACGCGCGCGCAGCCCCGCGCACGCAGGTGGTCCATGGCGGCACGCACGTCGTCCACCGCCTGATCCCGCGTCATCCGGTGCAGGAGTTCGAAGCCGCGCTCACGGCCCGCCGCGTCGTGCGGGAGTTCGATCCCGGGGGCGTCGCGGTGATAGAGGTCCGGCGCCAGCGCGACGTATCCGTCCGCGGCGAGCCGCTCGCAGACGTCGCGGACGTGGGCGCTGACGCCGAAGAGCTCCATCGCCACGACCACGCCGGGGAAGCGCCCGGGGTCTGCCGGGCGGGCGAGGAAGCCGCCCATCCGCGACCCGTCGGCGACGGTCATCTCGACCGACTCGGTGAGGATCCGGTGCGAAGCAGGCGAAGATCGTGTAGTCACGAGACGACGCTAACGTCGCCGGACCGCCGTAACCACAGGACGTTCATGCTAGTAACCGCAGTATCAGGATCGTCATGACCGATGCCGTCGATCCCGCACGGCTGAGGGAGCTGGGCGACTTCCTGCGCTCCCGGAGGAACCGCCTGCGCCCCGCCGACGTGGGGCTTCCCCCGGGCGCCCGGCGCCGCACACCCGGCCTGCGGCGGGAGGAGGTAGCCACGCTCGCGGCGATCTCCCCGACCTACCTGGCCTTCCTTGAGCAGGGCCGGGACGCGCGCCCCTCGCGTCAGGTCCTCGACGCGCTGGCCGGCGCTCTGCGCCTCAGCGCCGCCGAGCGCGCCCACCTGCACGAGCTCGCCCACCTCGCCGCGCCACCGGTCGTCCCGCCCGGCGGGGAGAGCCTCGCACCCGCCGTCGCGGATCTCGTCGACCGGCTCGACCCGTGCCCCGCGTACGTCACGGGACGGCGCTGGGACGTGCTCGCGGCCAACCGCGCGGCGCGTACGCTGTGGACCGACTGGCTCCTGCTGGCGCCCGAGGCTCGCAACATGCTCTGGTGGATGTTCACCGACCCGGCCGCGCGCATGGTCTTCGTCGAGTGGGAGCAAGAGGCGTCCGCGCTGCTCGCGCGCTTCCGCTCCGCCGCCGCCCGCCACTCCGGCGACCACGGGTTCGAGGAGCTGACCGCCCGGCTCAAGACCGCCAGCCCGGAGGTACGCGCGTGGTGGCCGCGGCACGACATCGCGCCGTTGAGCTCGGGCACCAAGAGGCTGCGGCATCCGCTCCTCGGCGAACTCGAACTACGGCACGTGGTCCTCCTCACCGCCGACGACGTCGAGCAGAAGCTCGTCGCCTTCCTCGCCGCCGACGCCGACCAGGCGCGGATCGCCGAACTCGTCGCCGCCGGGTAGTCCCCTCCCCCTGAGCCGAGGGAGGAGGCCCTGCGCACGCCCGATGCGGAGCGTCAGGCCACCGAGGCGGGGAACCGCTCCCAGACCCGATGGGCGGCCATCAGCCGCTGCACGGTGGTGAAGACCTCCGTGGCCGAGTCGCCGGAGACCACGCCCGGCGCGCCGGAGAGTCCCGACTGGGCGAGCAGCTTCGCGCCTGCGCCCCAGGCGCCGATGGCCTTGGCGTGCCGCCAGCACTCCTCGATCATGAGCGTCACCCGCGGGT
Source organism: Microbispora rosea (assembly GCF_044460045.1). Taxonomy (NCBI): domain Bacteria; kingdom Bacillati; phylum Actinomycetota; class Actinomycetes; order Streptosporangiales; family Streptosporangiaceae; genus Microbispora; species Microbispora rosea. Next base: position 159,407 of record NZ_JBITJO010000002.1, read on the forward strand.
CGACCGTGAGGGAGCCACCGGCGCCCGCCTTGGCGTCGCGCGCCGACAGGGCGTCGGGGGCCGGCGCGGGCGCGGCCGCCACCAGCAGGGCGTCGAACTCGATCGACCGGGCGGTGGCGAAGGTCCGCTGCACGGGCAGGTCGCCCAGCATCCCGCCGTGCGGGGCGATCAGCAGCGGCACCATGCCGGCGGCGAACACGTCCTTGCGCAGGTCGCGTACGCCGTCGAGGTCGGCGCCGTCGTCCACGACGATGCCGACCATGCGGCCGTCACCCGGCCACTCCTTGCCCACCTGCGAGAGCGCGGGGCTCGGTGCGGGGTCGGCGAGCGGCAGGGCCGGCTCCGGCGCGGGCAGGCCCAGCCCGGTGGCGACCTCCCGGCAGAGGACCGGGTCGATGTTCGCCAGGCACCGGAGCTGCCGCTCCTTGATCGCCTGCTCGTAGCACTTGCCCAGCTCGAAGGTGTAGGCGCGGATGATGTGCTCCTTCTCCACCGGCGACATGCTCAGCCAGAACAGGCGGGCCTGGCTGAAGTGGTCGTCGAAGGACACGGGGTTGGCGCGGACCTTCCTCCCCCTGGCGACCTCGACCGGAGTGTCGACGAACGCGTTCTCGGCGTCACCGGCGACGAACGGATTGCCGCCGTCCAGCGAGTTCGGCCGGTACGGCGCGACCCCGGAGTGCACGGCGTGCTGGTGGAAGCCGTCCCGGAGCATGTCGTTGACCGGGCAGTGCGGACGATTGATCGGGATCTGCGCGAAGTTCGGGCCGCCCAGCCGCGTGATCTGCGTGTCGAGGTACGAGAACAGCCGCGTCTGCAGCAGCGGGTCGTCGGTGACGTCGATCCCCGGAGGCAGGTGGCCGACGTGGAAGGCGACCTGCTCGACCTCGGCGAAGAAGTTCGTCGGCGTCCGGTTGAGCGTCATCCGCCCGACGGGCTGCACCGGCGCGAGCTCCTCGGGCACGATCTTGGTCGGGTCGAGCAGGTCGATGCCCTCGAAGGTCTGGTCCGGGGTGTCGGGGAACACCTGGATGCCGAGCTCCCACTCGGGGTGGGCGCCGGCCTCGATCGCGTCGTAGAGGTCGCGACGGTGGAAGTCGGGGTCCATGCCGCTGAGCATCTGCGCCTCTTCCCAGGTCAGGGAGTGCACGCCGAGCTTGGGCTTCCAGTGGAACTTGACCAGCACCGTCTCCCCCGCCTCGTCGACGAGCCGGAAGGTGTGGACGCCGAAGCCCTCCATCATCCGGAAGGATCGCGGGATTCCCCGGTCGGACATGTTCCACATGGTGTGGTGCTGGGCCTCGGTGTGCAGGGAGACGAAGTCCCAGAACGTGTCGTGCGCGCTCTGCGCCTGGGGGATCTCCCTGTCGGGGTGCGGCTTGCCCGCGTGGATCACGTCGGGGAACTTGATGCCGTCCTGGATGAAGAACACCGGGATGTTGTTCGCGACGAGATCGAAGGTGCCCTCGTCGGTGTAGAACTTCGTCGCGAAGCCGCGGGTGTCGCGGACCGTGTCGGCCGAGCCGCGCGAACCGAGGACGGTGGAGAACCGCACGAAGACGTCGGTCTTCTTCCCCTTCTTGAGGAAGCCGGCCTTGGTCACCGCCGAGGCGGTGCCGTACGCCTCGAACACGCCGTGCGCGCCCGCGCCCCGGGCGTGGACGACGCGCTCGGGGATGCGCTCGTGGTCGAAGTGCGTGATCTTCTCGCGCAGGTGGTGGTCCTGCAGCAGGGTCGGGCCGCGCTCACCCGCCTTCAGCGAGTGGTCGGTGTCGCGCAGCCGCGCCCCCTGCGCGGTGGTGAGGTAGGCGCCCTGCTGGCCCTTCGACGGGGCGGGCGCGCCGGTCTCCGCTCCGGTCGGCGTGACGGTCGCGGGAGCGCCCTGCTCCTTCTTCGGCGGCAGCGGGCCGCGCGGCGTCGACGGCTCCTCGATGGTCGCCGGGGCGCTGCCCGGCGCGCCGGGAACGTCCGGCGTCAGGGCGCCGGCCACCTTCTCCGCGGCGTTCTCCACGACGTCCTTGACGGCCTTGGCGGGCTTGCTGGCATCCATTCGGCGAAATCCTCCATGGAGCGGTTCGGGCACGTCCGCGCCGGATTACCCGCAGGTAGGAGAGCCAAACACGCCGGTACGCCCGGGAATCGGCCACCGCTCCGGCCCGGCCCGCCCTCGTCCGGCCCACCCTCGTCCGGACGGCCCGTGTCCGCCGACGACGCGGCGCCGGGACCGCGCCGCCATCAAGGGCGAGAAATCACGCCTGGCCGGTCACTTCAGGGCGTTCGCGGCGAGTCGTAGATCGGTGAAGGCCCGGTCGAGGTGGGTGTGCAGGTCGTCGGTGCGGTCGGCTCCCCACCGGCGGATGGCGATCGAGTAGGTGTCCATGCCCACCTGGGCGCACAGGGCCGCGATCGGCTCGGCGACGCCGCGGTCCCGGAGGGCGTCGGTGAGCGCGGCGACGAGGGCCGCGCTCTTGGCCAGCGCCCGTTCCTTCAGGGCCGGCGTGGCGGCGATGACCGGCGCCCGCCGCTGGGTGATCGGGAGGTTGCGTTCGATCAGCGGCACGGTCTGGTGGAACGCGGCCCGCAGGGTGGGCAGTGGTTTGGTGCCGGCCGGCACCGCCGCGACCGCGCCGGTCAGCAGGTCCCGTAGCTGCGCCTCGCCGTCGAAGAAGACCTCACGCTTGTCGGCGAAGTGGCGGAAGAAGGTCCGCTCGGTGACCCCGGCGCGGGCGGCGATGTCCCCGGTCGTGGTCTTGTCGTAGCCACGCTCCAAATACAGCTCAAGCGCAGCCTCCTGGAGGCGCAGCCGCACTTCATCCCCGTTCCGTGGCACGTTCGGAACCCTACCACGAGCGACAGTGACTGACATGGATTTGCGGCAGTCACTGTCGCATCGTACAGTCAGCCACTGACGCAAGTGCGTCAGCCACTGACATAGAGAAGGTCACCGTGGAACAGCGTTTCACCGGCAGGACGGTCGTGGTCACCGGAGCCAGTTCCGGCATCGGCGAGGGCATCGCGCGGCGGTTCGCCGCCGAAGGAGCCAACGTCGTCCTCGCCGCGCGCCGCAAGGACCGGCTGGAGGCCCTCGCGGCCGAGTTCGGCACCCACCGTGCGCTCCCGGTCGCCACCGACGTCACCAGCCAGGACGAGGTGCAGGCGATGATCGACGCCGGCGCCGCCCGGTTCGGCCGCATCGACGTCCTGGTTTCCAATGCCGGCGTCGGCCTCGGCAGGGAGTTCGCGGAGACGACGCCGGCGGACTGGCGGCTCGTCATGGGCACCGACGTCGACAGTTGCTTCTTCGGCGCGCAGGCGGCGCTGCCGTACCTGAAGGACAGCCGCGGCAGCATCGTCCAGATCGCCTCGGCCTCCGGCCTCGGCGGCGACCGCCGGCTCACCGCCTACAACGCGGCCAAGGGCGCGGTCGTGAACCTCACCCGCGGGCTCGCCTTCGACCTCGGCCAGTTCGGCATCCGGGTGAACGCCGTCGCCCCGTCACTGACCGGGCCGGAAGAACTGGCGGCGAAGCACGCCGACCTGATCGAACGCTTCAACCAGCGCCGGGCGCTCACCGGCTTCAGCACCCCGGCCGACGTCGCCGCCGCGGTCTGCTTCCTGGCGTCGGACGACGCCCGTTTCATCACCGGCGTCATCCTGCCCGTCGACGGCGGCATCACCGCCGGCAGCGGCCAGCCCTCCCTGTTCTGAAAGGACCTCCCATGCCTGGAACCGTCGACGCCCTCGACCCGGAACTCGCCGCCGCGTTCGCCGCGATGCCCAAGGCCGCGAACGGCACCCTGCTCGAACTCTCCGACATCCCGGGCCTGCGTGCGCGACTCCGCGAGGCCCGCGCCCAGCTGGCCCCGGCCCCGGCGGACCCGCGGGTCACGATCGAGACGCTGCGCATCCCCCGAGCCGATCGGACCGAGCTCGAGGTGGTCCTGTATCGCCCAGCCGGGGCCGAACACCCCCTCCCGGCCCTGGTCTGGTTCCACGCCGGCGCCCAGGTCCTCGGCGACGACGCCCGCGACGACGACGCCTACCACACCGCTCTGGCCCTGGACCTCGACTGCGTCGTGGCCGCCGTCGTCTACCGGCTCGCCCCGGAGACCCCGGCTCCCGGTGCCGCCGAGGACGGTTACCTCGCCTACACCCACCTCGCCGAACACGCCGCCGAGCACCGGATCGACCCGCACCGGATCGGGCTCGCCGGTGCCAGCGGCGGCGGAGCCCCCGCCGCGGCCACCGCGCTCATGGCGCGCGATCGGCAGGCCGTACGGCCGTGCTCGCTGTCCCTGCTCTACCCGATGCTCGACGACCGCCTGGAGACGCCGTCGAGCTTCGAGGCCGTCTCCGAGGTGGTCTTCGCCCGTCCGGACATCCGGCTCGCCTGGGCCGCGGTCCTGGGCGACCGGCTGGACACGGGCGACGTGCACCCGTACTCCGCGCCCGGCCGGGCCACGAACCTCGCCGGTCTGCCGGACACCTTCGTCGCCGTCGCCCAGTTCGATGTGCTGCGGGACGAGGGCATCGACTTCGCCCGCCGGCTGACCGCCGCCGGTGTGCCGGTCGACCTGCACCTCTACGCCCGCGCGTTCCACGCCTGGGACCGCTTCGCGGCCACGTCGGCCCTGGCCCGCTCGTTCGAGCAGACCTGGCACGCCTTCCTCCGCCGCAACCTGCACGGCTGAGCGTCAGTGTCGCTGAAACCCTTCACGTAGCCGTTCAGGGGGACGACGGCGTCTCCCGGACGCTGACGGCGGCGCGGTGGTGGCGGGGTGCCTCGGCCTCGTCGAGCAGCGCGATCGCGAAGTCCGCGTACGTGATCCGGCTGGCCATGTCACCGTGCTCGGCGAGCAGGTAGCCGCCGGTGCCCGTGCCGTCGTGGTCGAAGTCGCCCGCGGGCGCCACGTACGCCCAGTCGAGGCCGCAGGCCCGGAGCTCGTCGAGGCCCGCGGCGTGGCCGAGGGAGAAGGCGCGATATTCGTTCGGGTAGCCGGGCTCGTCCATCAGAGGAGCACCGGAAGCCCCCGGCATGACCGACGCGAGACCGACCACCACCAGGCGGGATACGCCCGCCTTCGCCAGGCCGGTGGACAGGGCGCGGGCCGACGCGGTGAAGAAGTCGTGCGGCGACGCGGACAGGTCCACGGCCGCGCTGACGGCGGCGTCGTGCCCGGCGGCCGCGCGCTCGACGCTCACCGGGTCGGTGACGTCGCCCGCCACCACCCGCACGTCGCCCAGGTCGCCGTGGCCCGCGGGGTCGCGCACCACGGCGGTGACCCGGTGACCGCGCCGGCGCGCCTCCGCGACCGCCTGCCGCCCGGCCCGGCCACCCGCTCCGAAGATCACAATGTTCACGGCGAACCACCTCTCACCAAGGCCGGAGCCCGTGCGCCCGGCCGATGCCCCCGGACGCTATCCGGGCCCCTGGTTACCGCCGGGATACCGGTTATCGTGAGGTCATGAGGGAACCCCTGCCCGCCGACATGTTCGACGAGCTGTGTCCGTCCTCGCTCAATCCGATCCGCTTCGGCGACAAGTGGGCGCCGCTCGTCATCCGGTGCCTCGAACACGGGCCGCGCCGGTTCTCCGAGCTGCGCGTACCGCTGAGCCGCGTCACGCCCAAGGTCCTCACCCAGTCGCTGCGGTCCCTCGAACGGGACGGCCTGGTCACGCGCACCGTCTACGCCGAGGCCACCCCGCACGTCGAGTACGAGCTGACCCCGCTCGGCCGCAGCATGCTCAAACCGCTGGAGGTCGCCTGCGCCTGGGCGGCGGAGCACTGGGACGAACTGCTCGACGCCCGCGAGTCGTACGACGCCGCCGCCCGCCTCGACCGCGCCGGCTGACGGCGGCCATCACCGTGACCGCCGTCAGGCACATGACCACCGGCGGCGTCAGGGAGCGGAGCGGCCAGGAACCGCCAGTGATCGGAGGTAGGCGCGCCACCCCCCGTGCGATGTGATGTCGGCCGCGTCCCGCAGCCCTTCCGGAGCGCAGAGGAAGCCCGGCACGTTCGCGCCGTCGGCCATTTCGACCTGGCCCAGCGTCATCGGGCGGGGAAGGGCCGCGAGCAGGTCGCCCAGCCCTTCGGCGGGAAGCTCCCACACCTCGCACTCGACGGCCGCGCCGCCCTCGGCGACCCGTACGAGCCCGGGTTTGGGCGGGTCGGTGGCCAGGGCGTGCAGCCGGTAGCGCTCGGCGGTCCTGGTGGTGGCCAGCAGGCGCGCGCCGCGTGCGGTGAGCTCGTGGTTGAGCGGTTGTCCCGACAGGTGCGCGCCGACCACCGCCAGGCGTACGGCCGGCTGGAGCAGCCGCGCGATGGCCGCCAGGTCGTCGTCCGCGTGGGCCCGGCCGACGAGCATGACTCCGTACGGCAGTCCGTCCACCTGTCCGGCGGGTACGGCCAGTGCGCACATGTCGAAGAGGTTGACGAAGTTGGTGAAGCGGCCCAGATCGCTGTTGACGCCGACGGGGTCGGCCGCGACCTCCGCCAGGGTGGGATGGCGCGGGGTGACCGGCAGGAGCAGGGCGTCGCGGTCGCCGAGCAGGCTCATGGCCCGTTCCCGCAGCTCCGCGAGCTGTTCCCGGTCGGCGAACAGGCGGTGGGCGGGCAGGTCACGCGCCGCGGTGACGATGGAGGCGACGACGGGATCCAGGTCGGGGCCGCCCTTCTCGACGAACGCGCCGACGGCGGTGTAACGCTCGGCGACGAACGCCCCCTGATAGAGCAGCGCGGCGGCCTCCAGGAAGGGGGCGGGGTCGATCGGGCCGATCTCCACCCCCGCCGAGGCCAGCCGGCCCGCCGTCGCCTCGAACGCCTCGGCCCAGCCCGCAGCCAGCGGGCCCAGGTCGGCGGTGCCCGGCACGGCCACCCGCCACGGTCCGGGACGGCGGGCCGGAGGGGACGCCGGCCGGGCGGAAGGGCGGGTCATGAGGGCCAGGGCCCGCTGGGCCTCGGGGAGCGTACGGGCGAAGACGCTGACACAGTCGAGGCTCCGGCAGGCCGGGACCACGCCTTCCGCGGGAATCAGGCCGTAGGTGGGCTTGAGCCCCACGATGCCGTTGAAGGCGGCGGGGACCCGGCCAGAGCCCGCGGTGTCGGTGCCCAGCGCGAGGTCGGCCAGGCCGAGCGCGACGGCGACCGCCGAGCCCGAGCTGGATCCCCCGGAGATCCGGGCCGGGTCCGTGGCGGCGCGCACCGCGCCGTACGGGCTCCGGGTGCCGACGAGCCCGGTGGCGAACTGGTCCAGGTTGGTGGTGCCGAGCACGATCGCCCCGGCCGCGCGGAGGGCGGCCACGGCGGGGGCGTCGGCGTCCGGCAGGTAGGCGTAGGAGGGGCAGCCGGCGGTGGTCGGCAGCCCGGCCACGTCGATGTTGCCCTTCACCGCCAGCAGGCGCCCCGCGAGGGGGAGGTGCTCGCCGCCCGCCACCCGGGCGTCCACGGCGGCGGCCTCGTCCTCCACGTCGGCCTGTGGCCGCAGGTCGATCCAGATCTCCGGACGGCCGGTCTCGGCGATCCGGGTGTAGGCCCTGCGGACCCGTTCCAGTGCCGTCTCAGCCACGATCACTCCTCAGCACCACCATCGGGGCGCCCGCCTCCACCTGCTCACCGGCCCTGACCAGGACGCGTTCGACCACGCCGTCCGCCGGAGCCAGGACGGCGGACTCCATCTTCATGGCCTCCAGCACGATCAGCGGCTCCCCTGCGGCGACCCGCCGGCCGGGCGTGACGCCGATCTGCCACACGCTCGCGGCGAACTCCGCCTCCACCAGGCGGCAGCCCGGTGGAAGTTCCAGCTCGGTCTCGGCCGGGCTTGCCGGCTGTTCCGCGCGGTCGAACTCGCCCGACGCCTGCCAGGCCGCGCGTTCGGCCGCGAAGGCGGCGGCCTGCCGTTCGCGGAAGGCCGCGATCGAATCGGCGTGCTCGGCCAGGAAGCGACGGTAGTCGGCGAGCCGGAACACTCCCTCCTCGATCTTGGGTTCGAGGCGCCCCGCCGCCAGGTCGGCGCGGAGTTCGAGCAGCTCTTCCGCCGTCACCGGATACCAGCGGATCCGGTCGAAGAAGCGCAGCAGCCAGGGGGAGCCGGGCTGGAACGCGCCGCGTTGCTGCCAGCTCGACCACACCTGCGTGGTGCGGCCGACGAACTGGTAGCCGCCCGGTCCCTCCATCCCGTAGACGCACAGGTACGCGCCGCCGATGCCGACGGAGTTCTCGGCGGTCCAGGTGCGGGCGGGGTTGTACTTGGTCGTGACCAGGCGGTGCCGCGGATCGAGCGGGGTGGCCACGGGAGCGCCGAGATAGACGTCGCCAAGCCCGAGGACGAGATACTCGGCGTCGAAGACGATGCGATGGACCTCGGCCACGTCCTCCAGGCCGTTCACCCGCCGGATGAACTCGATGTTCGACGGGCACCAGGGCGCGTCGTCGCGCACTCCCGCCATGTAGCGGGCGATGGCCTCCCGGGTGGCGGGGTCGTCCCACGACAGGGGGAGGTGGACGACGCGGCTGGGCACCTCCAGCTCTCCGGTCGGCGGCAGGCCGTCCTCGATGCGGAGCAGCTCGGCCAGCAGGTCGCGCTGCGACAGCACGGCCGGGTCGAGGTGGATCTGAAGCGAACGGATGCCGGGGGTGAGGTCGGCGACGCCGAGCAGGTCCCGGGCGGCGAGTGCCTGGGACAGCGCCTCGGACAGGGCGTGCACGCGCATGCGCAGGCCCAGGTCGAGCTCCATCGGCCCGTACTCGACGAGGATGTTGTCGTCCCCGCTGCGCCGGTAGGTGACGGCGGGCCGCTCGCCGGTCTCGGGCAGACGGTGCAGCACGCCGCCGTCACCGGGGGCGCCGATCGCGGGCGGTACGGGGACGAAGGTGACGGTGTCTCCCGGCCGGAGCTGGCCGAGTTTCCAGCGTTCCGAGGTGACGACGGTGGCCGGGCAGACGAACCCGCCGAGCGAGGGGCCGTCGGGGCCGAGCACGACCGGCATGTCACCGGTGTAGTCCACAGCGCCCACCGAGTAGGGGGTGTCGTGGATGTTGGAGGGGTGCAGTCCCGCCTCTCCCCCGTCGAGGCGGGCCCAGCGCGGCTTGGGGCCGATCAGGCGGACGCCGGTGCGCGCGGAGTTGTGGTGGACCTTCCACTGGGCGGCGTAGAAGTCGCGGATGTCGTCGTCGGTGAAGAACTCGGGGTTGGCGTGCGGACCCTCGACCACGCCGATCCGCCAGGCCTGCCCGAACTCGGGCCGCTCCCCCGCCTCGGCGCCTGTCCCCGCGCCCGTCTCCGTGCCGCCGTGTGCGAGGTGTCCCCCGTGTGTGAGGCAACCACCGTCTTTGAGGTAACCACCGTCTTTGAGGAAACCACCGTGCAGGACGTCACCGGCGCGCAGGGCCCGGCCGCCGTGGCCGCCGAACCCGCCGAGTGTGAACGTCGCGGCGCTCCCCAGATAGGCGGGAACGTCGAATCCGCCCGCGATGAGCAGGTAGACCCGCAGTCCCGGCCCTTCTGCGGCGCCGATGTCCAGCACGCCGCCGGCGGGCACGGTGACCGGCTCCCACTGCGGAACGGGCGTGCCGTCCACGGTCACGGGCGCGGGCGCGCCGGTGACGCAGACGGTGGCGGCGTGGCTGAAGCGCAGTGCCGGGCCGCGCAACGTGCACTCCAGGCCGGGTGCGCCGGGGTCGTTGCCGAGGGCGGCGTTGCCGTACCTGAAGGAGCGGTCGTCCATCGGTCCCGACGGCGGCACGCCCACCTGCCAGTAGCCGGTCCGTCCCGGCCAGTCCTGGACGGTCGTCAGGGTGCCGGGCCGCACCACCTCGATGCGCCGGGAGCCGTCGGCGAGCCCGGCCAGGGTGGCGGTGCCGTGCGTGGCCGCCCGTACGGAAGGATCGCCGGCGGCGGCGCGCAGCAGCCCGAGGTTGGTCTCGACGCCGTCGATCCTGGTCTCGGCCAGCGCCTCGGCCAGCCGGTCCAGGGCCTGTTCCCGGTCGGCGCCGTGCGCGACGACCTTGGCGAGCAGCGGGTCGTAGGCGCTGCTCACCTGGGTGCCCGTCTCCACCCAGCCGTCGACCCGCACGCCCGCGGGGAAGGCGACGTTGGTGAGCAGGCCCGCGCTGGGCCGGTGGTCGCGGCTCGGGTCCTCGGCGTAGACCCGGGCCTCGACGGCGTGGCCCACGGCCGCGGGCGGGTTGCGCAGCGCGGCGTGCACGTGACCGGCGTCGCCCTGGGCCAGGCGCAGCATCCACTCGACCAGGTCGACGCCGTAGATCGCCTCGGTGACCGGATGCTCCACCTGCAGGCGGGTGTTGACCTCCAGGAAGTACGGCTCGGCGCGCGCCGGGTCGTAGATGAACTCGACGGTGCCCGCCGACCGGTAACCCACGGAGGCGCACAGGCCTGCGGCGCTGTCGGCGAGCCTGGCCCGCACCAGCGGCGGCAGGCCGGGTGCGGGGGCCTCCTCCAGCACCTTCTGGTGGCGTCGCTGCAGCGAGCAGTCGCGGTCGCCGAGCGTGACGACATTGCCCATGCCGTCACCGAAGACCTGGACCTCGACGTGCCGGCCGCCCTCGACCAGGCGTTCCAGGAACAACCCGGCCGAGGCGAAGCTCGCGGCGGCCGTGCGCTGGACGCTCTGCCACGCCTGGGCCAGCTCGCCGGCGTCGCGGCAGGCGCGCATGCCGATGCCGCCGCCTCCGCCGGTGGCCTTGAGCATGACCGGGTAGCCGATGTCCCGCGCGGCGCTCAGGGCCGCGTCCAGGTCGGGAAGCAGGCCGGTGCCGGGGAGCAGGGGCACACCGGCCGCCTCGGCGGCGGCGCGGGCGGTGTGCTTGGCCCCGAACAGGTCGAGCTGCTCGGGGGTGGGACCGACGAAGGCCAGCCCGGCGGCTTCGACCCGGCGCGCGAAGGCGGCGTCCTCCGACAGGAAGCCGTAGCCGGGGTGGACGGCGTCCGCGCCGCTGTCCAGGGCGGCCCGCAGCACCCGGCCGGCGTCGAGGTAGCTCTCCCGGGCGGGAGCGGGGCCGAGCCGTACGGCGTGGTCGGCCAGGCGGACGTGGGCCGCGCCCCGGTCGGCGTCGGAGTAGACGGCGACCGTGCGGAGCCCCAGGCGGCGGGCGGTGGCGATGACGCGGACGGCGATCTCGCCTCGGTTGGCGACGAGGAGTGTGTTCATCGGACCGTCATCCGCACGGGCGTGGGGTCGAAGCCGTTGCACGGGTTGTTGATCTGCGGGCAGTTGGAGACCAGGACCAGCACGTCGGTCTCGGCGCGCAGGGTGACCGCGAGGCCGGGAGCGGAGATGCCGTCGACGATGCCGAGCGTGCCGTCGGCCTCGACCGGGACGTTCATGAACCAGTTGATGTTGCTGACCAGGTCGCGTTTGCCGAGCCCGTGGCGGCTGCCCTCGATGAGGAAGTTCTCGACGCAGGCGTACTGGGAGTAGGTGTGGTGTCCGTAGCGCAGCGTGTTGGACTCCTTGGAGCACGCGCCGCCGACGGTGTCGTGGCGGCCGCAGGTGTCGCCGACGACGGTCATCAGCGGGGTGTGCTCGTTGGACAGCAGCACGCTGCCGGTGGTGAGGAAGATGCTGCCCTGGGCGTGGATGGTGTCGGGGGCGCTGTAGCGCACGGCCGTGTCGTTCGCGTCGTACAGCAGGCAGTCGACCGCCTGGTTGCCGCCGAGGTCGGTGATGGTCAGCTCCTGCCCGGTGCGGATGATCGCCGACCAGGGGGCGCGGGCGGGCACGATCACATCGAGCACGGTGGCGCCCGGCGCGGGCGCGGCGGACACAGGTACGTCGGACACAGGTACGTCGGACACGGTCATCGGGTCACCTCGGCGGTGTTGAGGAAGGCGCGGCGGCCTTCGGGGCTCGACTGCCACAGGGGGTCGTCAGGTCCGGTGGGCCGGGCGCGCCAGGCCAGGACCTCCAGCGGGGTGCAGGTGTAGGCGGGGCGCGGGTCGACGGGGTGAGCGGTGTTGGCGATGAGCACGACCAGCGGCATCTCGGCGCGCAGGGTGACGGACGCGCCGGGCCCGGCGGAGCCGGTGAAGGTCAGGCCGCCGTCGGGTTCGACCTCGACGCCCTGGAAGAAGGAGATCGAGGGGGGCAGGTCCCGTCGCCCGAGCCCGTGCTTGGCGGCGGCCAGCGTGAACAGCTCTCGCCCGGCGGGGGCGGGGCCGTGCGGGGAGCCGTCGCCGTACCGCTCGGTGTTGCGCCGCAGGGTGGATGTCCCGCACACGGTGTCGTGGCGGCCGGAGGTGTCGGCGACCACGGAGGCCAGCACGCGGCCCTGGTCCGACAGCAGCAGGTGGCCTTCGCCGAGGTAGGCGTTCCACAGCACCTTGACGGTGTCGGCGACGTTGAGGCGTTCCCAGGGGCGGCCCTCGACGTACAGCAGCAGGTGCGCGCAGGCGTCGCCGGCCAGGTCGGTGAGGCGCAGTTCGGTGCCCCGGGCCAGCGCCTTGTGGGTGTAACCGCCCCCGGCGACGGTTTCGGCCCACACGAGGTCGGCGGGGTCGACGCCGTCGGGCGGGGTGGGCCAGTCCGAGGCCGGGAGCACCGGCATGGTGTCGCTCGTGGTGCCTTCCTGTGCTCGGGCGTGCTCGCGCGCGCCGTACGTCGTGCTGGTCGCCATGCGCGTTCTCCTCAGGGGGTGTATTTCTGTCGTGCGACAGAAATTAGGCGGCGCATGTTTCCTCTCACGCGTCGCGACGTTTCCCGCCCGTTACCGGAAGCGCACAGCCGCAGCGCTCCGCCGAAGGTGTGCGACGATCGTCCGGTGAGCGCCCGTTCCACCGTCAGAAGAGTCGGCAGGCCGCGAGCCGTCGAACGGCCCCGAAGTGAGCTGAGCCCGCGGGAGGAGATCCTGACGGCGGCGGCGGAGTTGTTCACGGCGCACGGCTACGCCGCGACCTCGACGAGGGCGATGGCCGAGCGGGCCGGGATCAGGCAGGCGTCGATCTACCACTACTTCGACGGCAAGGAGGACATCCTCGCCGAGCTGCTGGAGAGCACGGTGCGGCCCTCCCTGGAGACCGCCCGCGCCCTGACCGGCGGCACGCCGGAACAGCGGCTGTGGGAGCTGTGCCACTGCGACGCCAGGCTGCTGTGCTCGGGCCCCCACAACCTGGGCGCGCTCTACCTCCTGCCCGAGGTGCGCACCGAGCGGTTCGCCGCCTTCCGGCGCATGCGCGACGAGCTCAAGGACACCTACGCGCGGCTGCTGGCGGCCACCTCCGCCGGTGCGGCGCTGACGCCCGACGAGCGGGCGCTGCGCACCGATCTGCTGTTCGCGCTGATCGAGGGCGTCATCCTGATCCGCAGGGAGGACGCTCCGGGCGAGATGGCCGCCGACGTCCTGGAGACGCTGGCGGCCGCCACCGCCGACGCGGCGCTACGCCTGGCCGGCGTTCCCGACCGGGATCTGCCCGGCCTGCGCAAGACGGGCCACGGGCCGGCGTAGCCGCCGGTAGAGCGCACCCAGAGCCACGACCGCCGCCAGGAAGAGCAGGGTGAACCACTGGAAGAACCAGTGGCCGGTGATCGGGGCGTACACCTCGGCTCTCGGCCACGCCAGGTTGACCGCCATCGCCAGGCCGTAGCAGAAGGCCAGCGCGTTGACCGGCAGGCCCCAGCGGCCCATGCTGAACAGCGGGCTGCCGTCCTCGGCGAACCCCGCCGGCGCCCCGCCCCGCCAGCCGCCGCGCAGGCGCTGGAGCAGCAGGGGGCCCGTCACCATCGCGTACGCCAGGTAGAGCAGCACGATGCAGGTGGTGCCGATGGCCAGGAACGCCTCGGGAGAGGCGAAGTTGAGCAGCAGGATGGCCGCCGCGGCCACCCCGGTGACCAGCGCGGGCCCGGTCGGCATGCCGGTGCGGGGCGAGACCCTGGACAGCACGCCCGACAACGGCATCGCCCCGTCGCGTGCCATGGAGAACAGCATCCTGGTGGCGGCGGTCTGGATCGCCAGGGTCGCCACGGTGATCGCGAGCACCACGTCCGCCAGCAGCAGCTTGCCCACCCAGTCGCCCAGCCTGCTGGTGAGCACGTAGGACAGGCCCTCGGTGGCCAGCCTCCCGTCGGTCAGGCTGGGAGCGGCGAGCAGACCGGCGAACAGGATGAGCCCCCCGAGCAGCCCGGCCGCCGTGAGCGCGGTCAGGATCGTGCGCGGGGCGACCCGCCGGGGGTTGCGGGTCTCCTCGCTCAGCTCCCCCGCGCTGTCGAACCCGATGAGGACGTAGGCGGCGGTGAACGAGCCGACCAGCAGCGCGCCGATGGCTCCACCCTGCCCGCCGGTGCTGAGCGTGATGCCGGGACCGTGCTCGGCGTGGGTGAGCAGCAGCACCACGATGAGCACCGCCCCGACGATCTCGGCGGTGACGCCGATGCCGTTGACCCGGGAGAGCACGCGGTTGTCCACGACGTTCACGATCGTGGTGAGCGCGAGCAGGACCAGGCCGAGGATCGCGGCGTTGGCCGCTCCCGTGGCGGTGGTGGGCGCGGGGTCGCCGCCGACGAGCTGGAATCCCGGCCAGATCGCGGGCAGCACGACCTGGAGGGCGAGCGCCGCGGCGGCGATCACGACGATCTGCCCGAGAATCATGATCCATCCGGCGAACCAGCCGAACGTCGCCGTGCTGAGCCGGGTGGACCACTGGTAGATGGAGCCGGAGATCGGATAGCGGGCGGCCAGTTCGGCGAAGTTGAGGGCGACCAGGATCTGCCCGGCCAGCACCACGGGCCAGGTCCAGAAGAAGGCGGGGCCCCCGAAGGCGTACCCGAACGCGAAGAACTGGAAGACCGTGGTCAGCACGGAGATGAAGGAGAATCCGGCGGCGAAGGAGGCGTACCTGCCCATGCTGCGGTGCAGCTCCTGGCGGTAGCCGAACGTCTGCAGGGCGCTCTCGTCGGTGGGGGGAGCGGAAGGAACGGTGACGGCCATCGGGGCTCCGGGCGCTGGGGGGATTTCTGTCGATTGACAGATATGTACGGGGCCGTCGTTTCCCCGGCGTCACGCGCACGTTCATCCGCCGTAACGCATCCCTCACCGCTCACCGGCAAGCCGCCCCGCCCGCAGCAGGTATCCCCTTGACCCCGCGAGAGCACGGACCTTCAGGACGCCGCCGGTGCCGGCCCCGAACTCTGGGGATGTCTCAGGCGGACACCCGGGCACATGAAGTCTTCCGTTCGGGGGGCCGTCAGCCGGCGTCGACTCGAAGCGACCTCACTCGGCCGGCTGCCGCATGCGCCGGCGAACCCGTCGGATGCGGGCCGTGCCGCTCTCTCGACCATCACGTCCGAGATCCACACGCCGCCCACACCCGCACCCGGACCAGCAGGGAGACGCCGTAGCGTGTCTTCTCCGCATCGATCAGCCGGTATTTCATCTCGGCCGATCCGTCTCCCGAGCGAAGAAGACCGCAGGCTGCTACCGGCCCATGTCACGCGGAGACCGGCTGTCGCCGGCATGCGCACGCGCAATTGGACGACTCCCATACAGCACGAAGGCCCCGGTCCAACGGACCGGGGCCTCGTCGCGACTGAGATCGAGGGATCAGCGGACGTAGACGGGCGAGGTCATCGCGACCATCGCCGCGTCGTACGGGCACAGGTTCGCGCCGACGTCGATCGGTCCGCACAGCGGGGTCTGCTCGAGCAGGTCGTTGCCGAGGCGAAGCTCGGCGCGCACCCAGCCCGGCTGGGCCGGGGCGGTGAACTCGATCGCCCCGTCGCGCGTGAGGTGCTGGTCGAGCAGCGTCTGGCCGTTGGCGACGACGCGCAGCGAGCCGTCGGTGAGCGCGTCGAGCGAGCGCACGCGTAGCGTCTCACCCGGACGGACGTCGTCGCCGATGACGGACACGAAGTGTCCGCCCCGCTTGGCCTCGATCACGAGCGGGCGCCCGCCGACGGCCGGCGGCAGCGAGGACACGCTGGTGCGGCCGGCGCGCAACGCCTCGAGCACGGCGCCCGCCGAGCGGTTGCGCGCGAGCACCCAGGTGGTGGGATAGCCGGCGCCCTGAGGCTGCGCGACCTTCGTCTGGGCGTCGCTGCCGCCGGTCAGCGCGACGCGCGCGCCGCGCTGCAGCCAGCAGTCGAGGTAGTCCTCGGCGGCGCGGATGCTCGAGCTCGGATTCCAGACCTCGATCGTGTCCGGCCGCACGTCGAACCCGTAGCCCCAGGTGAGCGTCGAAGCGTCGCAGCCGGCGAACTTCTTGGTGATCTTAGAGCCGGGGTGGTCGATCTGGAAGACGCCGCCCTTCGCGCGCGCGTCGTCCGCGAGCTTGTTGATCGCGGCGGCGGAACCGTCGCCATTGTCGAGCAGCTTGTCCACGCCGAGCACGTGGGCGTCGCCCTTGACCTTGTCCTCGTAGCCGGGGATCGCGAGCACGCCGTGGCTGCCGGAGCCCGGCGCGTTCGCCGAGCGGACGTCGCCGTCGTCGGTGACCGCGAGGTAGTCGAGCCCGCGGCTGCCCGCCTCGGCGAAGCGTGAGCGGACGTCGACGCCCTGGCGGAACGGGTCGGCCTCGCTCGCGTCGTCGGTCCCGGCGCAGTAGACGTCGCTGGAGAAGCAGCTGTGGACGTTCAGGTCGCCCGCCAGCCAGCGGCCGTCCGTGGTGCTCAGATCGCTCTCGGGCGCCTTCGGCGCGCCCACCTGCTTGCCGTCGTTGACCCAGATCGGGCTGGAGTACGCGACCGAACGCCCGTCGCGGCGGACCCTGAGGAAGTACCAGGTGTCGTCGGCCGCCTTCAGCGAGGCGTTGAGCTGGTCGCCGGTCGCGCTGGCGACCACCTGGCCGCCGTTGCTGACGAGCTCCAGCTGCAGCGGTGTGCTCGAGCCGCGGACGTGCGCGTCGATCGCCAGCGGGCTCTTGCCGTTGGTGTGGATCCGCTCGCCCATGCCGTGCCCGTCGACCGTGAAGTCCAGTCGCAGCGCGTTGTCGAGCACCGCGTAGAAGCGGCGGTCGGCCATCGCGCGCTTGATGTCCTTCTCGGTGTTGGCCTTGGCCAGGACGACGGTCTTGGCGTACTGCGAGCCGCCCCAGTCGTCCGTGCGGTCGTGCCCCTTGTCTTCGGCGCCGATCGCGCCGACGTGCCAGCCCTTGTCGAGCGCGTGGGCGTACCAGCCCTCGGGCGGGGCGTTGTGCCCGGGCGCCGAGCCGAAGTCGCTGCCGCCGTTGAAGACCTCGATGCCGACCATCTGGTCGTCGGCCTTCGGGAAGTACTTGAAGTCCTCCCAGCCGAAGCCGAGGTCGCTGCGGACGTCGCACTTCAGCGGGCCGCACAGCGTCTTGTCGCCGGGGTGGTTGAACACCGCCAGGCCGTCCTTGCCGGTGGTGGTCAGCCAGTCGTAGAAGCGGTCCATCGCGATGGTGCCGCCGTCGGTCTCGGGCAGCGAGTTCTCGCGCGAGAAGTAGACGTTGATGTGGCCCATGCGGTCGGAGGTCCACTCGAACCCGCGGAAGCCGACGAAGTCCTTCGCGGGGTCGGTCGCGGCCTTGGCCTGCTCGAGCTCCGCGTCCCACTTGCGCAGCGCGTCGAGCGGGTTGACCGGATCGGCGTTCTGGCAGCTCGGCGCGACCCGCGGGTCCAGGCACTCCTCGTTGAAGGTGAACGGCGAGTTGACGTTCGAGGTGTGCTCGCTCGAGCCGACGAAGTTCAGGTCGTGCTTGTCGCGCCCAGACCCGAAGTAGTCGGCGGGTCGCGAGCCGGGCCATCCGTCGGAGTAGCCGCTGTGCTCGTGCAACGCGCCGATGAGCTCGCGCTCGTGGGGTGCCTTGGTTTGGGGCGTCGTGACGGCCTGAGGTGTCGTGACGGCCGAGGCCTTCTCGGTCTGAGCGTCGTCTGCCGAGCCGGACGTTGCGAGAGCGGGGCTCGCGGCGCCTATGAGGACGAGCGTGCCCGCCGCGGCGGTGGCGAACAGCGCGCGGATGCGCATTTCGTGCTTCTCCGTCTGTTGGGTAGGAACGCCCGCCTCGGAGGAGAGGCGGACACGTTCACCCTTCATGCGGGCGATGACCGCCGGGTGGCCTGGACCTGAACGTCGGGCGAGGCCTTGTCTCACGCAGTTGCGCCGGTGGCGGCTGACTCGGCACGGTCAGGAAGTGCTGGAGTGCGCGGAGCCGGACAGCATGCGCCACAGGCTCTACCGACGCCACATGTGGGGGCCGGCCTTCATCGTGCTCAGTGCGCCGCGCGCACCGCCGAGACCAGTCCGCCGGCGCCCTCGTCAAGCTGCGACGGGGTGAGCATCGGACGCCCGTAGACCTCGGCGCGCTCACGCAGGGTGAAGGTCTCCGCCTTCCAGCCGAGGCCGTCCAGCCAGCCGACCGGGTCTTCCGGCATCTCCCAGAGCCACATAGACGCCGCCGATCCCGGAGTGGCGTCTCCACGGAAGCGTTCGAGCACACCGCGCGAGCCCAGTGTCAGGCCCATCCTGCTGCCTGCGGCGGACAGCGCGCCGACCCGTTCGAGCAGCGACTGCACCGCGTCCTCGGGCAGATAGATCAGCAGTCCCTCGGCGATCCACACCGTCGGCTGCGCCGGGTCGTGTCCGGCCGCGGCCAAGGCGCCGGGCCAGTCCTCATGCAGGTCGACCGGGACGGTGATCCGCTCGCAGCGCGGAACGGCCCGCTCCTGACGCAGCACCGACGCCTTGAAGCGCAGCGGTTCGGCCGTGTCGACCTCGAACAGCCGGGTCCCCTCAGGCCAGTCCATCCGGAAGGCCCTGCTGTCCATCCCGGCTCCGAGCAGCACGACCTGCCGGACGCCGGACGCGACCGCCCGCTCCAGCAGGTCGTCGAGGAACTTCGTCCGGATGACGATCGAGAAGGCCACACCGAGCCAGCGGCGCCGCGCCGCCTCGTCCGCGCGCGGGGGCGGCGGCGCCCCAGGGTCTCTCCCGCCGGCCATGGCGAAGGCCTGCGCCAGCGGGTCCCGGAACAGCGGCTGCTCGCGTGCCGTCTCCATCGCCCTCACCCGGGCCACGCCCAAGGCTGTGGCCCACACCCCAGACGGCTCGACCCGTCCCGCCGCATCAGTCACGCGGTCAGCCTAGCTAGCACAAAGACCCGAGCGTAGATCAGCGATCGACGCGTCCCTCCGCCTGGGCACCTTCCAAGGGAACGACGTCATCGAGCACTCAGACGGCTCTTCTGGTTCACCGGACAGCCGGCGTCGGTGATCGTGATGTTGACGCTGAACCCGCTGCCCCACGATGTGTCCGTGTACCTCACCGCGCAGGGGATGGCCGAGGGCTTCCAGTTCGTCGTCATGGCCCGGCGCCCTGCTCCGCGAGCCTGGCCTGGTCGCCCGCATGCGCTGGGGCGCCGCCGCCCGGTCACTGTGCGTCCACTGCAAGAAGTGCATGCCGATGATCTACACCGGCACCCACTGCGTCCTCTCCTGAGGCAAGGTCCCGTCCGAGGACCTCTCCGCAGACGCGGGGCCGCGGGCGCCGGGGGTGCTCGTGTCGGGGACACCGGCGCCACTGTCCCCCTCTCCAGCCGGCGGCGGGCCACCTCCAGAGGAAGCCTGGTCAAACCTTCTCCGGGTGTGATCCGCGCCATATTTCGGTCTGACCGGAATCCTTCTCTCGGTTCGGGATGTTGCCATTCCGGACAATTGCCCCAAAGAAGGACAAAGACGTGCCCTTGCCCGCGGCGACGCTGCGCTCCCTTCGTCATCACAACTACCGCCTCTGGGCAGGAGCAGACCTGGTCTCGGTCACTGGCACCTGGATGCAGGTGCTGGGGGTCAACTGGCTGATCCTCTCGGCCACCGGATCGGCGACCAGCGTGGGCCTCAGCCTGGTCCTCCAGGCCGCACCCATGCTCCTGCTGGGGCTGTGGGGCGGCTCCCTGGCCGACCGGCTCCCCGCCCGCCCGGTCGTGCTCGCCACGCAGGTGGTTCAGGCGGCGCTCGCCGCTCTCCTCGCGCTCGCCGCCGCGGGCGCCCCCGGCTCGGTGGCACCGGTGTACGCCATCGTGTTCGCGAGCGGCGTCGTGAACGCCATCGGCGGCCCGGCCCTCGGCAGATTCGGGGCCGAGGTGGTCCCCGCGCGGGACCTGCCGAACACCTTCGCGCTGGGATCGATCATCAATTCGGCCGGCCGCATCCTCGGCATGAGCCTGGCCGGGGCCCTTCTCCCACTCACCGGCACGGCCGGCCTGTTCCTCGTCAACGCCCTGAGCTTCGCCGCCGTCATCGTGGCCGTCCTCGCCATGCGCGCCTCCGAGATGCACCGGCTCCTGCGCTCCGAGACGGACCGGGGCGGGGTGCGCGCAGGCCTGTCCTACGTGCTTCGCACGCCCTGGCTCGTGGTGCTGCTGGCGCTCGCGCTGATTCTGGGCAGCCTGGGCCGCAACTACCAGGTCACCATGGCGGCGATGAGCTCCGGACCGCTGGCCGCCGGCGCCGGAGGATACGGGCTGCTGTCGACGATCTTCGCGATCGGCACGGTGATCGGCGGGGTGATCGCCGCCGGACGTCCCCGCCTCACGGTGGCCCTGCTGCTCGTCACCGCGCTGCTGACCGGCGTGGGCCAGAGCGTCAGCGGCTTCATGCCCGGCCTGGCCGCCTTCGGCGTGCTCATGCTGCCGATCGCCGCCGGCGCTGTGATCATCGACACCACCCTCGCAACCCGCGCCCAGCTGGACAGCCCCGACCACATGCGCGGCCGGGTCATCGCCGTCCAGGGCGTGGTCAGCGCGGGCGCGGGGGCCATCGGCGGGCCGCTTCTCGGCCTGCTCTGCGACATCGTGGGCCCCCGCGTGACTTTGCAGGTCACCGGTGTCGTGGTGGTCCTGGCCACCGTGGCCGCCGGGCTCGCCCTGGCCCGGCTGCGCGGGCGCGCGCCGGCCCGGCCCGCACTCGCGCATGCGGCTCCCCTCCAGTTGCCGCCCGCGCCTGAGCCGCCCGGCCGGGAGCCCGCCCAGCAGCGTGTCCCCGCCGGTGCGGCGTCCGGTTCGGCCGAGCAGGCGCCCGCGCTGGCATGATCCGTCCGCCCTGGCCGTCTCCTCGACCGAGCGCCGCCCCTGCGCCCTGCACCCGCACGCGCGGCCGGTCGTACGACGTGTGACCCCTCATTCGCGGGGCCGGCCGCGTCGGGCTTCCCGGCCGGCCTACGCCATCCTCGACGGCACGCTCACTCCGGTAGAGCGCGGCTGGCGTCGATGACCACTCCCGCTACTGCGTGATCGTTAAGGCGTTGCTGAGGGCCACCAGACGTGCGGTCTGCCTGGCCTTCGTCGAGGCCCTGCGCGTTCGGGGCGCCGGGTGAGGTGCTCTTCGATAACGGCAAGCAGTTCACGCGCGGTTCGGACACGGCGGTGAGGTGCTGTTGATCGGATCTGCCGCGGCAACGGCATCACCCACCGGCTGACCCAACCGCGCTCGCCGACCACGACCGGGAAGGTGGAGCGGTTTCATCAGAGCCTGCGCAGGAGTTACTCGACGACGCCGGCCCGTTCGATGCCTAGTCACTCAGTTAGTCACTGAGAAGATCAGAAGAGGCCACCCGCGTGGTGGCGGATGGCCTCTGGGCTGTGTGGGCGATACTGGGATCGAACCAGTGACCTCTTCGGTGTGAACGAAGCGCTCTCCCGCTGAGCTAATCGCCCGGGATCATCCGCGCCTCGCGGCGCCGACGGGGAAAACCATACCGCACTCGAGGGGGTGATGGCGAAAGCGCGGCTCGGTCGGCTCGATCGTCCCGCCTTCGTCAACACCTTCGAAAGGTTCGCCAGACCATCCCCGGCGTGGGGGTGTGGTGTCATAGCATCGTGATGCTCCATGCTCGACCTATACGCACGACCTGAGATCATTCGCCCGCAATGGCATTGCCGACGCGGCCCCGCCGACACGCAAAGCAGAGGTAAGGACAAGCCTGTTGGTGATGTTTGAGCTGGTAGATGACCGAATGTCAAGCTGTGATGTGCGTTACAGAAGGGCCTGGAGGCGGAATCTTTCCTACGGGTCTCTTCGTTCGTCTCGTAGCACGAGCGCCCGGCGAGCCCCGACCGCACAGTGAAGACGCAGTGAAAGCCCCTGACAGGGGACCCGACGACGAAAAGGTTTGGCTGACGATGAACAGCACCACCGTCTCTGCCGAGCTAGGCCTTCGGCTTGTGGTCCCCGACCGTACGACCGTCCCCCTGCTCGCCGGCCTGAGTTACACGGCTGAGGATCCGTACGCCATCCGGATGGCCTTCCATGTGGGGAATGACGAGCCGGTCGAGTGGATCTTCGCCCGCGAGCTGCTGACCGTGGGCATCGTGCGACGCGTGGGTGAAGGCGACGTCCAGGTGTGGCCGGCCCGCTCGGACGGCGAGCGGACGCTCAACATCAGCCTCACCTCGCCCTTCGGCCAGGCCCTGTTCGAGGTGCCCCTGGCCCCCCTCACCGAGTTCCTGCATCGGACCTACGAGCTCGTCCCCGCCGGTCGTGAGACCGACTTCATGGACCTGGACGAGGAGCTCACCAACATGCTCTGGAGCTCCTAGAACAGCTAGCCCAGCCTCCGCTGGATCCCTCGCATCCGGGCGATCTCGATCTGCTGGCCGGAGACGACGTCCTGGGCCATGGTCCGCATGGCCCGGTCCCGTCCCCGGCGCAGCTCCTGTGCCGCCATGCCCACCGCGCCCTCGTGGTGCCGGATCATCAGCGTGAGGAACAGCGTGTCGAAGTCGCGCCCTCGCGCCGTACGCAGCCGGGTGAGCTCCTCCTCATCCGCCATGCCGTAGCCGCTCATCCCGCGGTCATTCGTGCCGTGGTCGTGCGCGGGCGGCGGGATGCGGCCCAGTCCCCGCAGCCACGACTCCATCACGGCGATCTCCGGGCGCTGCCCGTCCAGCACGCGTTCGGCCACCGCCGTCACCAGCGGGTCTCCGGTCCGCGCCGCGGCCAGCCCCGCCATCTCCAGTGCCTGCCGATGATGCGGGATCATCGCCTCGGCGAACCGTACGTCCGCCGCCACGGGCCCCGCCTCCGCCAGTGAGCGGGCAGGCGCGGAACCGGACTGCCCCGGGGCCCCGGGGACGATCACCGGGGCGTCGGCGTGCGCCGGCGGAGCGGCTCCGGACGAGCAGGCGGCCAGCATCGGCGCAACTGCCAGCGCAACCGTTACCAATCCGGTCCGCACCGGCCGCGGGCTCGACATAACTTCCATAGTGGGCGATGATCCGCGGACATGGGGGCGACGTGAGCAGACCGAGGCTGAAGGCCGCACTGGTGGCGTCCGCCCTCCTCCTGGCCCCCGCCTGCGCCTCCGGCGAACCCGCGCCGTCCCCGGCGGCCGCTCCGACCGGCATCCCGGGCCAGGACGAGATCCGGCACAGCCCCAACATGACGCTGGTCGCCAACGTCCCCCTGGCGGCGCCGTTCGACGGCCCGGACGACTGGGGCACCGACATGGCCTTCCAGGGCCGCTACGCGTTCGTGGGCAACTACGGGGGCTTCACGGTGCACGACATCGGCGACCCCGAGCACCCCAAGGCCGTCGCCCGGGTCGCGTGCCCCGGCGGGCAGAACGACATCTCGGTCTCCGGCGACCTGCTGTTCCTGTCGGTGGACGAACCCCGTACGGACGACACCTGCGCGAGCCAGGCCGGCGACCCGGCGGCGGCGGGAGAGTGGGAGGGCATCCGCGTCTTCGACATCTCCGACAAGACCCACCCGCGCTACCTGAAGTCCGTACGCACCGAGTGCGGCTCCCACACGCACGCCGTCGTGCCGGGGAAGGACGCGGGGACGGTCTACCTGTACGTCTCCTCCCCCGGCCCGGAGCCGGACACGACGAACTGCGCGCCGCCCCACCAGAACATCTCGATCGTGGAGGTCCCCGTCGCCGATCCCGGGAGCGCACGGGTCGTGGCCAAGCCCGAACTGTTCGCGGGCAGGCCGGCGGGCGAGGAGGAGACCGGCGGCTGCCACGACATCACCGTCTACCCGGAGAAGCACCTGGCCGCGGGCGCGTGCTTCGGCGACGGCGTCCTGCTGGACATCTCCGACCCGGTGCGTCCGAAGCTGCTGCAGACCGTGCGAGACGAGAAGAACTTCTCCATCTGGCACTCGGCCACGTTCGACAACGAGGGCACCAAGGTCGTCTTCAGCGACGAGCTGGGCGGCGGGATGGCCGCCACCTGCCTGCCCTCGATCAGCGCGACCAAGGGCGCGGACGCGATCTACGCGCTGACGCCGGAGCGCAGGCTCGTCCGGCAGGGCTACTTCAAGATCCCCCGAGCGCAGAGCGCCGAGGAGAACTGCGTGGCCCACAACGGCGCGCTGATACCCGTCCCGGGCCGCGACGTGATGGTGCAGGGCTGGTACATGGGCGGAGTCTCGGTCTGGGACTTCACCGACTCCGCCCACCCGCAGGAGATCGCCTACTTCGAGCGCGGGCCGCTGGCGCCGGAGCTCCATCTCGGCGGCTCCTGGTCGGCCTACTACTACAACGGCTACATCTACTCCAGCGACATCACCAAGGGCCTCGACGTGCTGCGTCTGGACGATCCCCGCACCGATCCCGCCAAGGCCGTACGCCGTGACGAGCTCAACGCCCAGAGCCAGCGCTCCTACTGAAGGATCACGGGTCGAGGTCGGCCGCGGAACGCTCGGCGAAGACCTTCATGGCCTCCAGCGTGATCGGTCCGGGCGCCTGCGGCAGCACCTTCCCGTCCACGGCCCTGATCGGCTGGATGTCGCGGGTGGTGGAGGTGAGGAAGGCCTCCTCGGCCTCGTACAGCGCCGAGATCGGCACGTCCACCTCTTCGCCGCCGCACCACTCGAGAGTGAGCGCGCGGGTGACGCCGGCCAGGCAGCCGGAGGAGAGCGTCGGGGTGATCAGGCGCCCGCCGGTGACGATGAAGATGTTGCTCCCGGTGCCCTCGCACAGGTTGCCGGCGAGGTTCTCGAAGATCGCCTCGGCGCCGCCGCGCTCCTTGGCGTACGCCAGGGCCTTGGCGTTGTCGCCGTAGGAGGTGCTCTTGACGCCGGCCAGCGCGCCGCGCTCGTTGCGGGGCCAGGGCACCACGGTGACGTCGGCCGTGGCGGGGAACGGCGCCTGCTCGCCCACGATGACGATGGCGTTCGTGCCGGCCGACCCCCGGTCGGAGCCGAGCGGGCCCGGGCCGCTGGTGTAGGTGATCCTGATGCGGGCCAGCGGCCACTTCGGCGCGGCCGCCAGGCAGCGGCGCACACCGTCGGCGATCGCGGCGACGTCGGGCTCGGGCAGGTCCATCCGCTTGGCCGACAGCGCCAGCCGGTCGAGGTGGCGGGTCAGCGCGAAGGACTCCCCGTTCACCGCCTTGATCGTCTCGAACACGCCGTCGCCGACCATGAGCCCGTGGTCGTACACCGAGACCACGGCCTTGCCTGGCTCGTACAGCTCTCCGTTCACCCAGATGGGTACAGACATCTCCTGCTCCGTTCGTTACCGATGTCGCGGCCCGTCCCCGGCCCGTCCCGCGGAGGCGAGGCCGATGAGCCGGGCGGCCTTGAGCTCGGTCTCGTGCCATTCCCTCCCGGGGTCGGACCCCCAGGTGATGCCCGCTCCCGTACCGAACCGGATCGTGTCGTGCTCGATCCAGAAGGTGCGGATGCCGACCGCCAGCGCCCCCTCGCGCCGGTCGGCGTCGACCCAGCCCACGGCCCCACAGTACGGCCCGCGGGGCTCCGGTTCGAGCTCGTTGATGATCCGCAGCGCCGACGACTTCGGCGCCCCGGTCACCGAACCCGGAGGGAAGGTGGCGGCGAACAGCTCCGGCCAGCCGGCGTCGCCGTCCAGCCGCGCCCGCACCGTGGACACCAGGTGCACGAGCCCGGGGTGCTCCTCGACCGCGAACAGCGAGGGCACGGTCACAGAGCCTACCTCCGCCACGCGACCGAGGTCGTTGCGAACCAGGTCGACGATCATGAGGTTCTCCGCGTAGTCCTTGTCGAGGAGATCGTCCGCCGTCACGCCGGTGCCCTTGATCGGCCGGGACTCGACCACCGCGCCGCGCCTGGACAGGTACAGCTCCGGCGAGGCCGACACGACCGTCAGCCCCGGCACGTCCACGACGGCCGCGTACGGCGCGGGGTTGCCCTCGGCCAGCCGTGCGGCGAGGGCGAGGGGGTCCACGTCCGGCGAGGGCAGCGGCGCGGACAGGACGCGGCAGAGGTTGGCCTGGTAGACCTCCCCGCGCTCGATGTAGTCCCTGATCCGCCGGACGCCCCGCTCGTATCCCTCCCGGTCGAGGGACGTGGCCCAGGCGTCCCGGCCGGGTCCCCGCCACCGGCCGCGCGGCGCGGGCAGCGGAGCGCGCCGCACGTCGTCGAACCGCGCGCAGACGACCTTCCCCTCGTACGACACGACCACCGCCCACCAGCCGGAGCCGTCGAGGGCGGCCAGGTCGGTGGTCACCTCCCGCAGGCCGGTGGCCAGGTATCCCCCAATATGGGCGAAGGCGTCGTGCACGTGTCCATTCTCGCGTCCCCGGGCGGCCGGGTGGCTCCCGGAGCCGCAATCAGACGGCCCGGCGGGCCAGCAGGCCGAGCAGCGCGCGGGCGGCGGGGAGCGGAGCCGTGCGCGGGAGGGCGGCGTACACGGTGCGGCGCGGCGCGAACTCGCCAAGCGACCGCAACGCCACGTCCGCGCGTACGGCGGGCGCGGCCATGGCGGGCACCAGCGTCACCCCGAGCCCGGCGGCCACGTAGCCGAGCTTGCCGGTCCACTCCCCGATCCGCAGGTCGACCCTGGGGGCGAAGCCGGCCCGGGCGCAGGCGGCGCCGAGCATGGTCACGGTGCCGGGAGGGGCGCCCTCGATCCAGCTCTCCTCGCGCAGGTCGCGCAGGTCCACCTGCTCGCTCCCGGCCAGTGGGTGGTCGGCGGGGAGGGCGACGAGCAACTCGTCCTCCATCAGGCGGGTGACCTCCACCTCGGGACCCGCCCCCAGCCCGGAGGGGTAGTCGCTCACGACCGCGATGTCGATCTCCGCGCGGCCGAGGCCGTCCATGAGCGCGGTGCTCAGGCCCTCCACCATGCTGACCGCCACTTCCGGGCGGGAGGCCCGCAGCTCGCGCAGGGCGGCGGGGACCAGCACGGCGTTGGCCGTGGCGAACGCGCCGACCCGCAGCCGCCCGCCGCTGCCCTGGTGGATGGCGGCGAGCTCCTCCCCCGCCCGGCCGAGCCGCTCCAGCACCTCGCGGGCGTAGCGGTGCAGCGTCCGGCCCGCGGGCGTCAGCCGCACCCCCCGCGGCAGCCGCGCGAACAGCGGGCCGCCCGCCTGGGCCTCCAGGGACGCGATGCGCCGGGACACGGCTGACTGGGTGTAGTTGAGCTGTATCGCGGCGGCCGTGAACGATCCCGTACGGGCCACGACGTCGAGCAGCACAAGCGCGTCGGTGTCGAACATGCTCCGATCCATGAGGGAGGGGGATGAACGCCATGCAATCTAGTCGCTGGTGGAACGGCTTTTGCCTCCAATAATGTCCAAGACATGATTGCTTTTCTTGGTTTGGGGCGTATGGGGATCCCGATGGCCGGCCGCCTCGTCGCGGCCGGTCACCAGGTGACCGTGTGGAACCGTACGCCACGGGACGTGCCGGGCGCGGAGGCGGCCCCCTCCGCCGCGGAGGCCGCGGCCGGAGCGGACATCGTGATCACGATGCTGAGCGATCCCGACGCGGTGTCCGATGTGGTGCGGGCGGCGCTGCCGGGGCTACGGCCGGGATCGGTGCTGGTGGAGATGTCCACGATCGGCCCCGGCGCGGTGCGGAGCCTGCGGGGCCTGCTTCCCGAGGGCGTGGGCCTGGTCGACGCCCCCGTGCTCGGCAGCGTGGGCCCGGCCGCCGAGGGAACGCTGGTCGTGCTCGCCGGGGGCCGCCGCGAGGACCTCGACCGGGTGTCTGACGTGCTGCGCGTCTTCGGGACGATCCACGAGGCGGGCGGGCCGGAGTCGGGCGCCGCGACCAAGCTCGCCGTGATGAGCGCGCTGGTGACCGCCCAGGTGGGGCTGGCGGAGACGCTGGCCTACGCGGACGGCCTCGGAGTCGGCCGCACCGCGCTCCTGGACGTCCTCGGGGCGACGCCGCTGGCCGGGCTCGCGGAGCGCCTGCGGCCGGTGGCCGAGTCGGGCCCGTTCGAGACGAGGTACGCCCTCGGCCTGGCCGCCAAGGACCTGCGACTGGCCACCGAGGGGCCGGGGAGCCGTCAGACGGTGACCGCCGCCGCGCGCGACCTGCTCGCGGAGGCGGTCGCGGCCGGGCTGGCGGGGCGCGACCTCACCGCCGTCGTCCCGTTCGCGGCGTCCCGGGCGGCCGAAGCCCCCGCGGCGAAGGAGGTGCGGGCGGTCAACCCGCCCTCCGCCCCGGCGGCCGACAGCTGTTCCAGCCGGGGCTGATGATCGAGGTCGAGGTGGTCGCCGCCCTCTGAGGTGTCAGCCCGGGGGTCCCAGCTCAGCTCAGGGGTCCACGCCCAGGGTCTCAGCCCAGAGTCTCAGCCCAGGGGGCCGACGGCGGACTCGGCGGCGGCGACCACGACGCCGCTTTCGACGAGGCGGACGACCGCCTCGATCTCCGGTGCGAGGAAGCGGTCGGGCCCCGGCCCCGCCACCGGCTCGCGCAGCGCCTCGACCACCGCGCCCGTTCCGGGCGCGGGCGCGTGCGGCCTGCGCAGGTCGAGCGCCCTGGCGGCGGTCAGCAGCTCGATCGCGAGCACACGGGTGAGGCCGTCGACAGCGCGGCGCAGCTTGCGGCCCGCCGACCAGCCCATCGAGACGTGGTCCTCCTGCATCGCGGAGCTCGGGATCGAGTCCACGCTGGCCGGCACCGCCAGCCGCTTGAGCTCGGACACGATCGCCGCCTGGGTGTACTGCGCGATCATGTGCCCGGAGTCCACCCCCGGGTCGTCGGCGAGGAACGCCGGGAGGCCGTGGCTGCGCGCCACGTCCAGCATGCGGTCGGTGCGCCGCTCGGCGATCGACGCGAGGTCGGCCACCGCGATGGCCAGGAAGTCCAGGACGTACGCCACCGGGGCCCCGTGGAAGTTCCCGTTGGACTCCACCCGGCCGTCGGCGAGCACGACGGGATTGTCGATGGCGCTGGCGATCTCGCGGGCCGCGACGGCGGACGCGTGCGCGAGGGTGTCCCTGGCGGCGCCGGCGACCTGGGGGGCGCAGCGCAGGGAGTAGGCGTCCTGGACCCGGGTGCAGGAGCCGTCGCGGTGGGAGGCCATCACGCCCGAGCCGGCGAGCAGCGTCCGCATGTTGGCCGCCGCCAGGGCCTGACCGGGATGGGGCCGCAGCGCCTGCAGGTCGGCCGCGAAGACGTAGTCGGTGCCGAGCAGCGCCTCCACGCTCATCGCGGCGCTGACGTCGGCGGTCGTGAGGAGCCGCGACAGGTCGTGCAGCGCGAGCACCAGCATGCCGAGCATGCCGTCGGTGCCGTTGATCAGCGCGAGCCCTTCTTTGGCCGCCAGCTCGACGGGCTCGACGCCGTATTCCTTGAGCGCCTCCGCGGTGGGCCGCAGACGCCCCTCGGCGTCCCGTACGACGCCCTCACCCATGATCGTCAGGGCGACGTGGGAGAGCGGGGCGAGGTCGCCCGAGCAGCCGAGGCTGCCGTACTCGTGGACGACCGGGGTGAGCCGGGCGTTCAGCAGGGATTCCAGCACCCGGGCCGTGGCCGGGCGTACGCCGGTGTGCCCGGTGGCGAGCGTGCGCAGGCGCAGCAGCATCATGGCCCGCACGACCTCGGTCTCCACCTCGGGCCCCGAGCCGGCCGCGTGGGAGCGGACGAGGCTGCGCTGGAGCTGGGCGCGCAACGAAGGGTCGATGTGCCGGGTGGCCAGGGCGCCGAAACCGGTGGAGACGCCGTAGGCCGGGGTGTCGGCCTCCGCGAGCTCCTCCACCCGCCCCCGCGAGGCGGCCATCTCGGCGATCGCGTCGTCCGTCAGGCGGACCTGTGCGCCGTACCTCGCGACCCGGACCACGTCGTCGAAGGCGAGCGGTCCAGGGCCGACGCCCACGACCTCGTTGTCGTGCATCGTCCCACTCTTTCACGTCATGCTGCTCGCGCCCTGCGCGCGTGGCGGGTAACCAGCGTATCTCAGGTTAGGTCCTTACATCCAAAGATCCTGCCCAGTCCCTCCCGTCCCGCGCCGGTCAGCCGCAGGGCGCGGGGCACGGTGCCCCGGACCAGCCACTCCCGCGCCAGGAGCCGGTCCAGCACCGCGGCGCCGAGCGCCCCGCCCAGGTGCGGACGGCGCTCCAGCCAGTCGAGGCAGTCGGGGGCGAACCTGCGGCGGGCGCGGCGCACCTGCTCCACGTCCACGCCCAGCTCCGCCAGCGCCTCCGCTCCGCTCGCGGTCAGCAGGCAGCCGCCGTCGGCCTCGACCAGACGCCCCTCGCGCACCAGCGAGTCGTACAGTTCGACCCCCACCCGGCCGGCCAGGTGGTCGTAGCAGCTGCGGGCCTCCCGCAGCAGCCGGGCCTGCCGCGACTGCCGCAGGGACCGTACGGCGACGCGCCCGCTGATCCGCGCCAGCACCTCCAGGGTGCGGGCGACGTCGGGGCCGGCGAGGCGGTAGTAGCGATGCCGCCCCTGCTTGACCACGGTCACCAGGCCGCCGTCGAGGAGCCGGGCCAGATGGGAGCTCGCGGTGGGGGCGCTCACACCCGCGATAGCGGCCAGCTCCCCCGCCGCCAGCGCCCTGCCGTCGAGCAGCGCGGTGAGCATGGCGGCGCGGGCGGCGTCCGCGATCAGGGCCGCGACGGGGGCGATGTCGGCGTCTCCCGCGACCTCGGTGTTCGGTGCGCCCCCGGCCCTCCCCCCGATCTCGGCCGTGCCGGGCTCCGGGGCGTTCCCGGCGGCGCCGGGGAGGGTGGCGTGTGTGCGGTCATGTGTGACGGACATGCCTCGACGCTAACGCGGGGACGGTTCGACGGGGGTGGAAGCATCGGCCGGAACTCGCGGCGTGAGCAGGGGGAACGCCTTTGATTTGGGGAGTCGGCGGGAGATTGGATAAAGTCTTCCCGTGAGCCCGGCCGGACAGAGCCGGGGAACGCGGAAGTGGCTCAGTGGTAGAGCATCACCTTGCCAAGGTGAGGGTCGCGGGTTCGAATCCCGTCTTCCGCTCGGAGCTTGACACTGTGCAGCTTGTCACGGTGGAGTGGCCGAGAGGCGAGGCAGCGGCCTGCAAAGCCGCGTACACGGGTTCAAATCCCGTCTCCACCTCTTGGTTTGTCCAAGGGCGATTAGCTCAGCGGGAGAGCGCTTCCCTGACACGGAAGAGGTCACTGGTTCAATCCCAGTATCGCCCACCACCAAGCAGCATCCGAAGGCCGGACCCGGAACCCCGGGACCGGCCTTCTTCGCGTCGCGGTAACCTGCTGCCGAAAGGCGGGGGCCTCCGTTCACACAGCCGGGCACGATCACGGATAGGACGGCGTCCGGCGGGGCCGGCGGATTCTGTCGGGACCGTCTGTGAGGATGCCGGCATGCGCATCCGCATCGAGGCCGGCGATCTGCCCGGCCGCACCTGCCCGCCCGGCGACGGGTTCCCGGGATACTCCGGCATCCACGTGGGCGTGCAGCGGCGGGACCGCCCCGGCGAGATCATCGATCTTCACCCCGGTGACGCCGCGACGGCGCAGTGGACGCTCGACTGCACGGTGTCCACCACCGCCGGCGGCGCGGCGGACATCCGCGGGCCGTACGTCCAGGGCAGGCCGGGCGGCCGATTCGTCTACCTGTGCTGGGGCACGCTCGACGTGGCCGGCGGCTTCACGGTGTTCCGCCGGGCCAAGCTCATGCTCGACCGGCTCGAACCGGATCTGCTCGCGGCGGCGATCGGCTCCGGCACGCTGGTCGGGCGGCTCGGGCTCACCGACGCGCAGGGGCGTCCCCTGTGCGCGGCCGTCAGACCGCCCGTCATCGCCTGGTCGCCCGGGCCGTAGCGGGGCGAGGCCGGTGCGGGGGGCCGGCGCGCCGATCCCACGGGACGTCCCCGCGCCGCCGCCGGGGATCGGCGGTGGCGGCCCGGTCAGTCGCCCCGATCAGTCGACCCGATCAGTCGGCCCGGTCAGTCGGCCCGGGCGGAGAGCTCGTCGAAGATCTCCAGCGCGGCCTTCCGGACGTCCGCGGGCGAGATGCCGTTCAGGGTGCTGCGTGCCTGATCGGCGTCACGGGTGGTGGCGAAGGTGATCGCGACGGACTTGGCGGCGGCGTGGCGCAGAGATCCGGTGGGCGCGCTGTCGGCCAGTGCCTCCGCGCTCGCGGCCAGGTCGAGGTTGTCTTTGCCGAACTGAGTGGTCAAAGCGTTCTCCTGGGATGGTGGCGGTTGGCCCATTATCCGCGATAGCCCCCGTCTGTGGGGCGGCACCCCGCGTTGTTCGCGTGTCCCCGTCCTGTTTCACCGTTCAGTCCCCCGATGGACGCCCGGCGAGCCGGGTCCGTACGACGAGGTCGTGCAGGGCGTCGTGGGCCGAGGGGGCGTCCGGCAGCGCGGAGGCGTCCCGGGCGTCCTCCAGGCGGGCGGTGAGCGCGTCGAGGTCGGCCGCGAGCCGTTCCCCGCCGGGCGCGCCGTCCGGCAGCCCGCCGTGCTCGGCCGCCCGCTTGGCCTCCACCAGGCCGGGCAGGTACGGCGGCCCGCCGGCGAGGAGCAGGGTGAGGTCGGCGACGAGTTCGCCCGTACGCATGAGGTGAACGCCCGTCAGCAGCACCCGGAACGCGTAGAGCAGCGGCTTCAGCTCCCTCGTACGGTCGAACAGCCGCCGCTGGGTGCGCGCGAAGCCGAGGTAGTGGTGGGCGTGGTGCCGGGTCAGGCAGCCCCGCGCGAGGGCGTGCATCTCCTCGTGCAGCGCAGAGGTGGTCACGACCAGCGGTGACAGGAGCTGCTCCAGCACATAGCCGTTGCGGCTCAGCAGCAGCCGACAGAACTTGGCGAGGTCGTGGGTCACGAGGTCGACCTCCACCCCCTCACGGATCCACGAGCGGGTCACGGTCTCCTCACCCGCACGCAGGCCGACGACCTCCTCGACCGGCAGCACGTGCACGCCCCGCAGGTCCACGTCCGAGTCCACGGAGGGGAACCCGTAGAGATGCGCGCCGCTCACGGTGGCGAACGCGAGCGGGTGCCGCTCACCCGCGGCCACCTCGGGCAGCCAGGACGGCAGGACGGCGGTCATGGCGCCTCTCCTTCGATCACGGTCGTCGAGCCGGCCCCCGCACCTCGATCGGTCACAGAGCCCACCTCCGCACGTCGGTCAGGAACTCCTCGACGGCCGCCCGGTCCGGCCGTGCGGGCAGCGCGCGCCCGGCCCGCTCGTCCAGCTCCGCGAGCAGCCGCGCACGCCACGCCAGCACCTCGGGCCAGGGCGTCTCCCCCCGCCGTACGGCGAGCAGCCGATCGCGGTGGGCGCCCACCTCGATGAGCGGCTCCCCGTGCCCGGCCAGGTGGACGGCGCCCAGCAGCAGCCGGATCATGTGCATGGCCATCTTCCACCGCCTGCCGTCGCCGCCCGGCCGGGGCGGGTCCTGCGGCCCGAGACGGCGGAACTGCCGTTCGGCCGAGCCCGCGAACGCCCGCTCCGCCTTCGCGGACAGGAACGCGGGGCGTAGCGCCAGCAGCCGCTCGCCCACCGGGGTGACGAGCTCCACCAGCGGCGACCACAGGCACTCCAGCACGGACGGATTGCCCTCGAGCGCGAGCACGCAGAACCGCTCGACCTCCCACGAGAACTGCTCGGGCAGCGGCCCCTCCACGTGATCGGGCGGCTTGTCGAGCCGCCAGAACATCGGGGTGGGCGTCACGAACACGCCCCGCCTGTCGACGTCCGACTCCTCGGTGTCCAGCCCGTACGCGCGCGAGCCGATCACGACCGACAGGACGGTGCCGCCGGGGGCCGTGAGGGTCGTGTCGCCGGATCTTGTCACGAAGGTAGGCTCCCGGTCCGAGACGCGGAAAGGTAGCGATTTAATGGCCGACTTCGGACATGAGCTGTGGTTCGGGGCGTTTCTCACGCCCGACGCGGCGGGGCACCACCGGATCGTCCGGCAGGCCGTGCTGGCCGACGATATCGGACTCGACATCGTCGGCATTCAGGACCACCCCTACCTGCCGGCGTTCCTCGACACCTGGACGCTGCTGTCCACGCTCGCGGGGCGCACCGAGCGGGTGCGGCTGTTCCCCGACGTGGTTAACCTGCCGCTGCGGCCGCCGGCGGTGCTCGCCAGGGCCGCCGCGTCCCTCGACATCCTGAGCGGGGGCCGGGTCGAGCTGGGCCTCGGTGCCGGGGCGTTCTGGGACGGCATCGCGGCCATGGGCGGCCCCCGCCACAGCCCCGGCGAGGCCGTGGACGCGCTGGAGGAGGCCATCGCGGTCCTCCGCGCGCTGTGGACGCCGGGCGACGAGGGCGTACGGCTCGACGGCAGGCACTACCGGTTGGAAGGCGCGCGGCCGGGGCCGTTTCCCCCGCACCCCATCGGGCTGTGGCTGGGCGCGTACAAGCGGCGCATGCTGGAACTGACCGGGCGGCTCGGCGACGGGTGGGTGCCCTCCTCCGGGTACGCCGCGCCGGGCGAGCTGGGCGCGATGAGCGAGATCCTGGACGCCGCGGCCGAGCGGGCCGGGCGCGACCCCGCCGAGATCCGCCGCGTCTACAACATCGAGGGCCGGTTCTCCGGCGCCGCCGGAGAGGGGTTCCTGGACGGGCCGCCCGCCGTGTGGGCCGAGCAGCTCGCCGAGCTCGCGCTGGGCCCCGGCATGAGCGTGTTCGTGCTGGCCGTGGACGACGACAGGGACCTCAAGGTCTTCGCCGAGGAGGTCGCCCCCGCCGTACGCGAGGCCGTGGCGCGGGAGCGCGCCCGGGGGCCGCGGCCGGACGCAGAGGGCCCGGCCGGGATCGCGCAGGCGGCACCGGCCAAGGCGGTGCTCGACGAGACCACCCGGCCGCGGCTGCCCAAGCGGGACATCGCCGCGCTCCCGCCGCGCCAGCAGGCGAACGGCCGGCGGCTCGTGCTCATCCACGACCACCTGCGCCGGGAGCTGACCCAGATCAGGGACGCCCTGGAGCAGGTCGCCGCGGGACGCTCCGACGCCGCCGCGCTCCGCTCGATGATCAACGAGCTCACCATGCGGCAGAACTACTGGACGCTCGGCACGTTCTGCGCGTCGTACTGCCGTCTGCTGACCACCCACCACACGATCGAGGACGAACACATGTTCCCGATGCTGGCGGCGGCGCAGGAGTCGCTGGCGCCGGTCGTGGCCCGCCTGGAGCAGGAGCACGAGGTCATCGCCGGGGTGCTGACGCAGCTGGACGCCGCCCTCGTCGCGATGATCGACGACCCGGACCGGCTCGACGGCGTGCGCGACCAGGTGGAGCTGCTGTCCGACGTGCTGCTGTCGCACCTGCGCTACGAGGAGGAGGAGCTCGTCGAGCCCATCGCCCGCCTCAACCTCGACATCTGAGAACCGGACATCTGAGAACCTCTGGTCCTCGGCCGGCGCCGGCCGGGCTCGACACGGGTGTGTCGCCGGCCCGGCCAAGGTCCGGCCCAAGGTCCGGCCAGGGTCAGGCGCAAGGTCCGGCCCGGGGTTGGGTGTGGTTCAGCCGGCCTTGACCAGCAGCCGGCGCGGCCGGTGGATCAAGCCGTCGTCGGTCCACCGCACGCTCGCCGGATCCTCCCGCGGGCGCAGCCGCGGCAGCCGCGTGACCAGGGCGCGGAACGCCTCCTGCAGTTCCATCCTGGCCAGGTTCGCCCCCAGGCAGTAGTGGGGGCCGTGGCCGAACGCCAGGTGCGGGTCGGGGGTGGGCCCGGCGAATCTCCGGATGTCGAAACGCCACGGATCGTCGAAGACCGAGGGATCGTGGTTGGCCGCCGCCGGGTTGGGCAGCACGACGGTCCCCGCGGGCACGGTGCCTGCGGACAGCTCGACGTCCTCCGTCACCCGCCGGAGCAGGCCGTTCCCTCCCGGCCCCTCGTGCCGCAGGATCTCCTCCACGGCGGCCTCGATCAGCTCGGGGCGCGCGGTCAGCTCCGCGTACTGCCGGGGGTGACACAGCAGGCGGAACGCGCCCCGGGTGATCATCGAGGCGGTCGTCTCGTGCCCCGCCATGATCAGTGTGAACACCATGTGGGTCAGCTCGTCCTCGCTCAGCGCGTCCTCTCCGTCGCGCGCCGCGATGAGCAGGTCGATGAGGTCGTCACCCGGCCTGGTCCGGTGCTCCGCGATCAGGTCCCGGGCGTACGCCATGAACGCGGCGAACCCCTCCGCCCTGGCTTCCGCGCTCAGCTCGGAGGAGGACAGGAACATCTCCGTCCAGCCGCGGAACTGCTCGAACCGGTCCATCGGCACGCCGAGCACCTCGCAGATCACCCGGGCGGGCAGCGGCAGCGCGAAGTCGGCGACCACGTCGAACTCCTCCCCCGCCGCGTCGAGCAGCTCGGCCGCGATGGCCGCCGCGCGGGGCCGCCAGCGCTCGATATGCCGGGGAGTGAACGTGCTCTGCAGGATGCGGCGATAGCGGGTGTGCTCGGGCGGATCCTGGTTGATCAGAGCCGCCGGGTCGTCGTCCAGGCCGGTGCCGCTGACCATCCTGGGCAGGTTCGCCGCGCGCAGGTTGCGGCTGCCCGCCGGGGACGTGAGCACGGTCCTGACGTCCTCATATCTGACGATCATCGGGGCCCGGTCCCCGCTCGGCATCGTGACCGGCTCCATCGGGGCTTGCGCGCACCTGCGGGCGAGATCGGGCGAGGGGGTTCCCAAGGGGCCGGGCGGAAGATCGGGCCAGGGCCATGTGGTGCCGGACTGCTCTGCCATCGTCGCCTCCCGGCGATGCTGTCCTCCACGCTGCCTGGAACGTACGCACCGGTCCCCGGGCGGTCAATGTCCCGCCGCGGCCACACTCTCGTTGGACCCCGGGCGACGGCGTGTTCACGGAGAGGCGTGTTTCGCACCAAAGGCCGACACGGTTCTGGGATGATCTCGAGGAAAACCATCGGACGTCGAGAGACCGTGACTGATGCCCCCCATTGACCAAATCACCGCTTTCGTATCGGCCAATCCGGTCGAGACGATCATCATCAGTGTCATCGCCCTGGTCTTACTGGTCCTTGCCTTCTTCGCCCTGCGCGCCCTGATCCGCCTGTTCCGCCGCTGGGCGGCCGGCCGGCCCACCGAGGACGTTCTCACCATCGTCGCCGCCAGCATCGCCACGGGCGTCTCCGCCCAGGGCATGTGGCGCTTCTCCGGCGACGTCCTCGGGTTCGACGGGCCGCTGCGGCTCCTGCTGTTCGCCTTCATCGAGGTCGCCGTCATCACCAGCGCCGTACGGGCGCGCCGCAACATGCGGGAGAACTACTCGGCCGGCATCGACGGCCTGGCCGTGTGGGTGCTGACGTCCCTGTCGGCCGTCCTGTCGAGCATGGACGCCCGCAGCGTCGCCGAGGCCGTCTTCCGTCTCGCCGCCCCGCTCGTGGCCGCCTGGCTGTGGGAGCGCGGCATGGCCATCGAACGGGTCCGCATCACCGGCCGGGGCCGCATCAACTGGCGGCTCACCCCGGAGCGCGTGCTGGTCCGGATCGGCCTGGCCGAGGCGAGCGACCGTACGGCGAGCGAGGTGGACGCCCACCGCAGGCTGACCAGGGTGGCGCTGGCCGCCAAGCGGGTCCGCGCGCTGCGCGAGGCCGGGGTGTCCGGGCGCAAGCTGCGCGTCGCGATGGCCAAGCTCGACAAGGCGATGGACCAGGCCGTGGAGTTCACCGGCCTGGCCGTGGACGAGAAGCGGCAGGAGGCCCTGCTGTCCCAGATCGGCGCGCTCTACAACACCTCCGCGCTGATCGACCTCGCCCCGCCGGTCCCCTGGGCGCCCGAGCCCGAGCAGCCCGCTCCCGCGGCGCTGCCCGCCCCCACCATCGCCGAGCTGATCGACGACGAGGAGGAGGACGTCCCGGCCGAGCCGGCGCCGCCCGTCGTCGACACCGCGCAGCGCGCGGCCCAGCTCCGTGCGGCCCGGCAGTACTGGGACCAGCAGATCGCACGCAAGTACGTCCCCCGGGCCGCCGACATCGCCCAGGAGGTGGGCATCCCACTCCTCGTGGCGAAGGAGTGGCGGGCGCTGTGGAAGCTCGAACCCCAGGCGTACGCGCTGATCGAGGCGGCGTTCCGGGAGCACGGGATCGTCGACACCGGCACCTTCCCTGCCATCGAGGTGCCCGAGCGGGAGCGCGTGCTCGTCGTGAACGGCTCCGCCACAGGGGCGTCCGCGCACGACTCCTGACGGGAGCCTGCCCGGCTCCATTCACGGCGACGGGGCGGCGGGACCGGACGAACCGGTCCCGCCGCCCCGTCGCTTTCCCGTCGCTTTCCCGCCCTCGCCCCGGCGGTCACCCCCGGCCGCCGTTTCCCCATCGTCCCGCACGGCACCCGGCTGCCCGCCGCCGCGCGTACCCGGGTTCCCCGATGCCGCTCCACAAGCGTCGGCAAAGGTTGCGACCAGAGTTCCCGCGCTGGTGCGACGCCTCGTGCGGGCCGGGGAGTGGACGAAGAGAGGCGAGGCGATCCGTCGTCTCGCCGAGCTCGGCCTGCTTCCTTTCCTGCGACTGCCCACGTTTCCGCACCCCGGTAGGGAGCAGCATGTCCGGACAACCCGGAGGTCTGGTGCGTGCGGCGGTCGCCTGGGCCGCGCGGTGGCTGACCGGTGCCGTGGGAGGCCCGGCGCGCTTCCAGATCATCGCCGTCCTCGCCTGCGTGCTGGCGCTCGACGCGGCGGACAAGGGAACCGTAGGAGCGGTGGCGGTGGAGCTCAAGGAGAGTCTGGGCATCAGCAACACCGAGCTCGGTTCCCTGACCGCGGTGTCGTCGGCCTCGGCCGCCTTGGCCGTCATACCCGTGGGCGTGCTGACCGACCGGGTCCGGCGGGTCAGGCTCCTGACCGCCGGCGTCGTGCTCTGGGTGCTGGCGATGCTCGCGGGCGGCCTGGCGGATTCCTACCAGTGGCTCCTGCTGTCGCGGCTGGCGCTCGGCGCCGTGTCGGCCACGGCCGGGCCCACGCTCAGCTCCCTCATCGGCGACTTCTTCCCCCCGGGCGAACGAGCCCGGGTCTACGGGTTCATCCTCAGCGGAGAGATGCTCGGCGTCGGATTCGGCCTGCTCGTGGGCGGCAATCTGGCGCACCTGCTGTCATGGCGTGCCGCGTTCTTCCTGCTCGCGCTGTTCGGGACGCTCCTCACTTTCGTGATCGCGCGTAAGCTTCCCGAGCCGGCGCGCGGCGGCCAGGGGCGGCCGCACCCGGTGGGGCGGGGCGGCGGCGCGCCACCCGGCCGGAGCGACGCGGCGCACTTCGCCATACAGGGCCGCGGCGTCGAGCCCGACCACGCGCTGACGCTGCGGCGAGACCCCACGCGGATGTCGATGTGGGAGGCGGCGATCTACGTCCTGCGGATCCGCACGAACGTCGTGTTGATCAGCGCGTCCGCGGTCGGATACTTCTTCTTCGCCGGCTTGCGA
The DNA here is from genome assembly GCF_044460045.1 of Microbispora rosea. Classification (NCBI taxonomy): domain Bacteria; kingdom Bacillati; phylum Actinomycetota; class Actinomycetes; order Streptosporangiales; family Streptosporangiaceae; genus Microbispora; species Microbispora rosea. The sequence goes on from NZ_JBITJO010000002.1 coordinate 198,894, forward strand.
AGCTTCGGCGTGCTCTTCCTCGACCGGCAGTACGGTCTCGCCGCGGCGGCGGTCACGGGCCCGGCCGTGCTCGTCGGTCTCGGCGCCCTGGCGGGTGTCCTCAGCGGTGGGCGGATCGCCGACCACCTGATTCGACGTGGTCGTCTCAGCGCACGGATGACCGTTCCCGCGGTCGCCTACCTCACCACCGCCGTGTTCTTCGTCCCGGCTCTGCTGACGACGTCGACAGCGACGGCGTTGCCGTTCTTCCTCGTCGCCGCCGCATCCCTCGCCGCCGCCAATCCCCCGCTGGACGCCGCGCGCCTCGACGTCGTCCACTACCGGCTCTGGGGACGCGCGGAAAGCATACGTACGTTCCTCCGGATGGGCGCGGAGGCGGCCGCCCCCGTGACCTTCGGATTCCTGGCCGACCTCCTCGGCTCGGGCGGCGCCGGGGGCGCGCAGGGCCTGCAGTACGCATTTCTGATCATGCTCGCACCCCTGGTGGCGAACGCGGTCATCCTGCTCCACGGCAGGCGCTCCTATCCTCGCGACGTCGCCACGGCGACGGCCTCCGAGAGGCCTCGCGTGCGGTGACCCGTCCCGGCGGCAGAGCCGGCATCCCGCCGGGAACGGCCGGCCTGCTCACCCTTGGCGAGTGGGCCCCACGGCCGGGCGGCGCAGCACCCGGGTGATGCTTCCGTCGTCTTCGGCCATGTCCCGGACGTGCTCGAATCCGATCCTGTTCAGCACGGCCAGCGAGGCGCTGTTGGGCGCCGCCACGGTGGCGTACACCTCCCCGAGCCCCAGGGTGTCGAAGCCGTGGGCGACGATCGCCTCGGCCAGTTCTCTCCCCAGGCCCGATCCCCACAGGTCGGGGGTGAGCGCGTAGATGATCTCGTGGCCTTCCGCCACGTCCGCCGGCTTGATCTCGGCGTGCCCGGCGAAGCGGCCGTTCCTGCGGACGGCCCAGACGTCGAACAGATCCTGGGCGTAGACCTTGGTGAAGATCCGTCCGAACAGGGCACGATACTCCGCCTCGCTGGCGGGACCATCGCCCATCCACTGCGAGACCCGCCCGTCCCGGAACAGCGTGACGAAGTCGTCCTCGTCTTCGGGGACGTACGGCTCAAGCAGCAGGCGCTCGGTACGCAGAGTCGGGGTCATAAGCCGCGAAGTTACCGTCGGGTCGCTCTTCCGGACAATTCACTTTCGCGTGGACAGATTCGGCCTGCGCCGAATCAATCGCCCAGCAGGGCGTTGGCGCGGGGCGTGCGGACGTAGAGCATGGCCCGGCCGGCGACTCGTCGGATTCGGCCGCCGCCGAATTCGTATCGCCGGGGCCGGCGATCAGGCGACACTATGGGACCCGCGACGACCGGACGACGGCGTCGTCCGTCACCGGACCGGCGGCACGGCCGGTGCGGCACCGTCTCCGCCACGTACGCGATTGATCACTGGACCGACCACCAGGAGACCACCATGCGCAAGGTCGTGCTCTACCACCTGATGTCGCTCGACGGCGTCGCCTACGAGGACGGCGACTGGCTCGCCGACGACGGCCCCCAGCTGGTCGCCTACCTCGACCGGGTCATCGCCACCCAGGACGACGTCCTGCTGGGACGCGGAACCTACGACTACTGGGCCGGATACTGGCCCACGTCGGACTTCCAGCCGTTCGCCGGTTTCATCAACGGCACTCGCAAGCACGTCGTCACCTCCAGCGTGCCCGCGCAGGAATGGGCGAACTCCACCCTGGTCACCACCCCCGCACACGACTACGTGACCGCCCTGAAGCAGGGATCCGGCGGCGACATCGGCGTCCACGGCAGCATCGAACTGGCCCGCTCACTGCTGCGGGCCGGGCTCGTCGACGAACTCCGGCTGGTCGTCGCACCATCGGCGGTCGGCCACGGCAGGCGGGTGTTCGAGGGCGACGACGTCCAGTCGTGGACGCTGCTCGAAGTCGGACGGGGCAAGAACGGCACGCTGTTCCTGGACTACAGCCGCTGAGACACTCCCACGACCCCCTCCAGAAAGGCCGTCCACCCCGGTGCGGGGCGAGGCCGGTGGTGCGAGGCCTCCCCCGGTTCCGCTGCGGCCGGCTCCCCGGCCGCCGCCCGTGAGACGAGGGAGCGGGGGCACTTTCCCGGCATAGCGGGGCAAGGACACTCCTACTTTCCCGTGACATCGCGGACGCGGGGGCGGACGTCCTCTCCTGCGGCGGCCACACGGCCACGCGTTGGGAGGAGCTCATGGAGATCTCGGGGGACGGCGCGGGGAACCGCGTGGCCCGGCTCGCGGGTGGGCGGGACCAGGTGGGGCGGGCGCGCAGGCTCGTGTCCGCCGCGCTCGGGCGCGGTCATCCCCGCCACGACGACTGCGTACTGCTGACCAGCGAGATCGCGACGAACGCGGTCGTCCACTCCCGATCGGGAGACGGCGGCACCTTCACCGTCACCGTCTCGTGCCTGCCCGACCGCGTGCGGGTCTGCGTGGAGGACGACGGCTCGGCCGAGCCGCCGTGCGCCGGTCATCGGCTCCCCAACGGGTCGAGCCAGGGCGGTCGCGGCCTGCCGCTGCTGGACCTGCTGGCCGACCGGTGGGGGCTGGTCCGGGAGGCCGGCCGCAACGAGGTGTGGTTCGAGGTCTGGTCCGACGGGGACCGGCGCGCCGCCGCGCTCACCCACCGCCGGCCGGCCGCGTGGGTGCGGCCTGCCGTCGCGGCGCGCGGCGCGACCTCCGGCTGACCCGGCCCCCACCGCTTCCCGGCCGCGGTCCTGCCGGACGTACGGGGCGGGGAGCCGCGGCGTGCAGATACGGGCCGGGAGACGGCATCGGCGTCCGTTTCGGTGGTACTACACCAAAGTCGGGTGATTTTTCCGGGCAAGGAAGGGGCAAAACCAACTTAATAAATCGGGAAAGTAGGAGGACTCCCATGGCCCTGCCCGACTTCCTGGTCATCGGGGTGCCGAAGGCCGGCACCACGGCCCTGCACGCGGCGCTGGCCCGCCATCCGCAGCTGTTCATGTCTCCCGTCAAGGAGCCGAAGTTCTTCCTCACCGACGGCCCGCCTCCGGCGAAGGGCGGGCCGGGGGACGCGGAGACCTACCGCGAGCACGTGTGGCGGCGCGCCGACTACGAGGCGCTGTTCGCGGACGCGGCGCCCGGAGCGCTGCGCGGCGAGTCCACCCCCTTCTACCTCTACGACCGCGCGGCCCAGCGGCGGATCCGGGAGGCGATCCCGGGCGCGAGACTCATCGTCTCGCTGCGCGACCCCGTGGAGCGCGCCCATTCGAACTGGACCCACCTGTGGTCGGCCGGCCTGGAGCCGATCGGCGATGTCATCGAGGCGTGCGCGGCCGAGAAGCAGCGGGTCGCCGACGGCTGGTCGCCGTTCTGGCACTACGTCGGTCTCGGCCGGTACGGCGAGCAGCTCGCGCACCTGTTCACGCTGTTCCCTCGCGAGCAGGTGCTGGTCTTCCGCTACCGGGACATGGTCGACCGCCCCGCCGCCACCCTCGATCGCATCTGCGCGTTCCTCGGGGTGGAGCAGGGGCTGGTCGGCGAGGTGCCCAGGGAGAACGTCACGGCCCATCCGCGGCACAGCCGCAGGCACCGGATCCTGGCCCGGCTCGCCCGGCTCGGCGATCCGGTGCTGGGCCAGCGCCTCACGGCGCCGCTGGAACGGATGCTGCAGCGCGACGGCCAGCCCCGGCGGCCGCTCACCTGGGCGCAGCGGCAGGAGTTGCTCGCCTACTTCGCCGCCGACATCGCGCTGCTGCGCGACCTGCTGGGCGGCGACTCCGGCGACGACTTCGGCGACTGGCTGCGCCCCCGGGATCGGTCGGGCGGTCTGGTCGGAGCCCGGCCGTCCGGCCAGCGGCAGGCCCGCAACGGCCGCGTGAGGAGTGACTCCGACCAGGCCGCCCGGCCGCCGCGCATGGGCGGCCCGCCGGGAGGCGATCCCATCGGGGCATGACCGTCCTCGGCTCCCGCTCCGCCGCCGTGAAGGCGCGCGGCGGTGTCCACCCCGCCCGCCGGACCCGTCCCGCGACCCTCTCCAGAGCCGTCAGCGCAGCTCGGTGCGCAGCTCGTGACCCCCGTCGGCGCGGGTGAGCTCGTAGTACAGGCGGTGGCCCCCCGCCACGGGCACGATCGACAGGTAGCGCAGTCCTCCCCCGTCGTGCTCCGACTGGGCGACGGGGGCGGTTCCGGTGGCGGTGAGCGTGGACGGGCCGGGGCCGATGGCCACGCCGGTGCGCTCCTCGTAGTTCTCCTCCGCCGACGCGCGGCCGTCGTAGTACGCGATGACGGTCTCGCCGCTGAACGTGACCGCGCTCACCCGCACGCCGCGCGAGTCCCATTCGCCGGGCCGCCGGTCGAGCGCGGTCCCCTGCCAGGTCCACTCGACGCCGTCGATGCTGGTGGCGTAGTCGGTCACCATCTGGTCGGCCTCGTCGGGGTCCTCCAGGGGGTGGCAGGACGCCCACAGGTGCCACACGCCGCCGTGGTGGAGGATCACGGGGTCCTTGACACCGGTCTTGAGGTCGCCGGGCAGCACCACCTGCGCGTCGGCGGGGTCGAACTCCGCCGGCGCGGCGGCCTCGATCATCTCGACCCGCCAGTGCTTGGTGCCGTACGTCGCGCAGCTCAGGTACAGACGCCACCTGCCCTCCGGCGTCACCACGAGCGTCGGGCGCTCCAGCGACTCGGTCTTCATGTCCTCCTTGGCGATCGTGAGGATCTTCTCGAACCGCTCGCCGTCCGCCGAGCGGGCGATCTCCACGGCGTACCCCCGGCCGTCACCCAGCGGCCGGCGCAGCCGGTAGGCCAGGTAGATCCATCCGTCCCGGCTCACGGCGCTGGGCGCGCCCGCCCAGAATCCGGGCCCGTCTCCGGGCGGAGGGACCGCGACGACTGACCGTTCCGGCTTCGGTGCGAACACGTCTCTTCTCCGTAGTGAGCGACGACGGTGGACGAGGCCGGCTCGGGGGAACCGGCCCTTCTTGGCTGTAGTGAATTACCAGCGGCCAGGCGCGAGGCCAAGTGTCCTCGCCATCGGACGACCATGTCTATACAAAACCCGCTTGCTTTGCGGGTTTTGTCAGGATAAGGCAGACCTGCCACTGTCCGCGCCTCCCACCTGCGGAAAAGCCGGCACCCGCGCCCACGGCCGCGGCCAGACCGGCTCCGTCGCACTCCCACCCGTCCGGCGCATACGGCTACTGATCGGCTACCGAATCCGCTGCTCACCGCGACCGGTCGCCGGACACGCCCACCCGAGGCCCGTCGCCCCCACCTGGGAGCGGTATGACTGTAGGCATGGACAAGGCAGACATCGGAGTGACGGGCCTGGCGACCATGGGCCGCAACCTCGCCCGGAACTTCGCCCACCACGGTCACGTGGTCGCGGTGCACAACCGCACGGAAAGCCGTACGACCCGGTTCATGGAGGAGCACCACGACGAGGGCGCGTTCCTGCCGGCGGGCACGATCGAGGAGTTCGTGGCCTCCCTCCAGCGGCCCCGTAAGGCGATCATCATGGTCAAGGCCGGGGCGCCCACCGACGCCGTGATCGAGGAGCTCGCCGCCGTCATGGAGCCGGGCGACATGATCATCGACGGCGGCAACGCCCATTATCTGGACACCCGCCGACGGGAGGCCGCGCTGCGCGAGCGGGGCATCCACTTCGTCGGCACCGGCATCTCGGGCGGCGAGGAGGGCGCGCTCAACGGCCCGAGCATCATGCCCGGCGGCGACGCCGAGGCGTACGAGACGCTCGGCCCTCTGCTCGAGGACATCGCGGCGAAGGTCGACGGGGTGCCGTGCTGCGTGCACGTGGGTCCCGACGGCGCCGGCCACTTCGTCAAGATGGTGCACAACGGCATCGAGTACGCCGACATGCAGCTCATCGCGGAGTCCTACGACCTGCTCCGGCAGGCTCTCGGGCTGACCCCGAAGGAGCTGTCCGACGTCTTCCGCGAGTGGAACCGGGGCGACCTGGAGTCGTACCTGATCGAGATCACCGCCGAGGTGCTCGGCCACACCGACCCCGCGACGGGCAAGCCGTTCGTGGACGTCGTGCAGGACCAGGCCGAGCAGAAGGGCACCGGCCGCTGGACCGTGCAGAGCGCGCTCGACCTCGGCGTCCCGGTCACCGGCATCGCCGAGGCGGTGTTCGCCCGGGCGCTGTCGGGTCACCCCGAGCAGCGGGCCGCCGCCCGCTCGCTCACCGGCCCCTCGGGGACGGCCGGCGACTCCGGCCTTGTCGAGGACGTGCGGCGGGCGCTGTACGCCTCCAAGATCGTGGCGTACGCCCAGGGGTTCGACCAGATGGCCGCCGCGAGCGCGGAGTACGGCTGGAACCTGAACCTGGGTGCGATGGCCACGATCTGGCGCGGCGGCTGCATCATCAGGGCGCGCTTCCTCGACCGGATCCGCGCGGCGTACGACGCGGACCCGAACCTGCCGACGCTGCTGGTGGACCCGACGTTCGCGCAGGCCCTGGACGAGGCCCAGGAGTCGTGGCGGCGGGTCGTGGCGACGGCGGCGACGATCGGGGTGCCCACGCCGGGCTTCTCCTCGGCGCTCGCCTACTACGACGGGCTGCGCCGCGACCGGCTCCCCGCGGCGCTGCTGCAGGGGCTGCGTGACTTCTTCGGCGCGCACACCTACCGGAGGGTCGACCGGGAGGGCTCCTTCCACACCGACTGGTCGGCGGACCGGGCCGAGCGGCCCGCCTGACCAGCCCGGTAAACGCGAGACGGCGCACGCCCGCGCGGGGGCGTGCGCCGTATCGGCTTCAGATCAGGTCATTCGAAGGCGGCGGCCGCCAGCGGCTCCGCCTTCTCGCCGTCGCCGGCGCCGGGAGCGCCGCTGCGCAGCGGGACGTGCTTGATGAAGGCGGCGATCACCGGGACCAGCGCGGCGAACACGACCGCCCACAGGAAGACCGAGCCGATCGCGTTGGCGAGCGCCTCCAGGAACCCCGCCTTGACCGCCGGTGGCATCTGCTCGAGCATCTTCGGGTCGACCTGAGGGCCGCCGGCCGCCAGGGCGGACCCCTGCGCGCCGAACTTGGCGGCGATCTCGTCGGCGAGGCGGCTGTTGAAGATGGCGCCGAACAGCGAGATGCCGAACGAACCGCCGATGGAGCGGAAGAACGTCGAGGCGCTGCTGGCGACGCCGATGTCCTTCTGCTCGACGCTGTTCTGCGCGATCAGCATGGTCGTCTGCATCAGGAAGCCCATGCCGAGGCCGAGGACGGCGATGTAGACGCCGGTCTTCCAGGACGGGGTGTGGACGTCCTGCGTCGACAGCAGCCACACGGCGATGGCCATGACCACGCCGCCGATCACCGGGAAGCTCTTGTACTTGCCCGTCTTGGTGATCGCCCGGCCGACGAACAGCGACACGACCATGGATGAGGCCATCATCGGCAGCAGGAGCAGACCGGAGTTGGTGGCCGAGGCGCCCTGGACGATCTGCTGGAAGATCGGCAGGAAGGTGATCGCGCCGAACATCGCGAAGCCGAGCAGGAAGCCGAGCACGTTGATCAGCGTGAAGTTGCGGTTGGCGAACACGTGCAGCGGCAGGATCGGCTCGGCCGCCCGCCGCTCGACGGGGATGAACGCGGCCAGCGCGACGACCGCCAGGGCGGCCAGCCCAAGGATCTGCCACGAGCCCCACGGGTATCCGTGCTTCTGGCCGCCCCACGAAGTGATCAGCACGATCGCGGTGATCGCCACGGTGAGGATGGCCGCGCCGAGCCAGTCGATGCGGTGCTCGGTGCGGTGCCTGGGCAGGTGCAGCTTGAGGATCAGCCAGATCAGCGCCACGCCGCCGAGCGGGAGGTTCACGTAGAAGGCCCAGCGCCAGTTGAGGTTGTCGGTGATGAAACCGCCGACGAGAGGCCCCGCGATCATGGCGAGCGACATGATCGCCGCCATGATGCCCTGGTACTGACCCCGCTCACGGGGCGGGACCAGGTCCCCGATGATCGACATCACGCCGACGATGAGCCCGCCGGCGCCGAGGCCCTGCAGCGCGCGGAAGGCGATCAGCTCGATCATGCCGTCGCCGGTGCCGCCGAACAGCGACGAGCCCGCCATGCCACAGAGCGCGGAACCGACCAGGAAGATGACGATCGAGCTCAGGAAGACGTTCTTACGACCGTAGAGGTCGCCGAGCTTGCCCCAGATCGGCGTGGAGACCGTGGTGCCGAGCACGTAGGCGGTGGTGACCCAGGTGAAGTAGTCCAGGCCCTGAAGCTCCCCGACGATCCTCGGCATAGCCGTACCGACGATCATGTTGTCCAGCATCGCCAGCATCATCGCCAGCATCAGACCGGGTAAGACGATCATCACTTCCCGGGACCGGCCGGGCGCGGCCGCGGTCTCCGTAGTCATGGGTGCCCCCTTGAGAGAAAATTACTTACTAGCCGACAGGCTAGTGCCCGAGGCACGGTATTGTGCTTACTTGCCGGCCGTCAAGTTAAATAGGAACCGTGGGAATGGGTGCTCAAACCGACACGCGCAGCCGCATCCAGGAGGTCGCGATCAGGCTCTTCACCGAGCAGGGGTACGAGGCGACGTCGCTCCGGGAGATAGCCGAGGCCCTCGGCGTGACCAAGGCGGCACTCTACTACCACTTCCGGACCAAAGAGGACATCGTCGCCAGCCTCATCGAAGACCGCGTCAAGGCGCTGGACGAGCTGATCGCGTGGGCGAACGGGCACCCTCGCACGCCGGAGACCCGGGGGGAGCTCATCCGCCGCTACTCCGCGCACATGACCCGCGGACGCCACCACGAGGTCATGCAGTTCATGGACCGCAACAAGACGGCGCTGCAGGGCCATGCCAAGGTCGACCTGATGCGCGAGCGCATGGGCGAGCTGATGCAGGCGCTGTGCGGCCCGGACGACCCGCTGCCGGTCAGGCTGAGGCGCTCGATGGCGCTGTTCGCGATGCACGCGGCCTGGTTCTTCATCCGCGACGAGTCGTCGACCGAGGAGGAGCGGATCGCGGCGGGGCTGCAGGTGGCCCTGGAATTGGCCGACGGCACGGGTAGTTGATCCCCTTCTGATGGGAAGGAGATCGACCATGCTCTTCGGACAGGAACACGTCACGCGCTACATCGAGACCGACGGCGAGGAGGGCCACGACTGGCAGGGCACCACCGTGGCCATCCTCACCACCAAGGGCCGCAAGTCGGGCCTGCCGCGCAGCACCCCGCTGATCTATCAGCCGTACGGTGACGCCTACCTGGTGGTCGCCTCCCACGGCGGGGCCGACGAGCACCCGCTGTGGTACCGCAACCTCGAGGCCGAGCCCGAGGTGGAGTTCCAGATCAAGGGGGACAGGTTCAAGGCGCACGCCCGTACGGCGACCCCCGGGGAACGGCCGGACATGTGGCGGACGATGACCGCCACCTGGCCCGCGTACGACGATTACGCGACGAAGACCGACCGGGAGATCCCGATCGTCGTCATCGAACGCGTGTAGTCGGCCGGGGGCGAGCCGGGCGCCGGAGGTCGGGAACCGCCGGGCCCCGGCTCACCTCGTCATCGGACCGTCCGGGCGGCCCGCCACCCCTTAACCCCGATGCCGCCCCGGGCAGACCCCGGGGGCGGTGCCGCGCTCCTGGCGCCGGCGCTCAGTGACGCGTGCGCCCGTCGGCGGTATCTTTCCGGGTGATCCTCAAGAGCCGCGCCGTCTTCGGCGGACCGCGTGGCCTTCAGGCACAGGGAGGTCCCGTGAGCGACGGCCGCACCGCCGAGATCATGATCGCCGAGGCCCGCAAGGCCTTCTGGGTCATGGTCGGTTTCCTGGGGTTGATCTGGGTCGTGCAGCTCGCCAACTGGGCCGCGGACTACTCGCTCAGCTACAGCTACGGAATCAGGCCCTGGGACCTCGACGCGCTCCCCGGGATCGTCTCCGCGCCGCTCCTCCACTGGAGCTGGGCCCACATCGAGGGCAACTCCGGGCCGCTGTTCATCTTCGGGTTCCTCGCCGCCTACCGGGGCGTGCGGCGCTTCCTCGGCGTGACCGGGCTGATCGCCGTCGCCAGCGGGCTCGGCTCGTGGTTCACCGCCGACTCCGCCACGGTCGGCGCGGGCGCGAGCGGGCTGGTGTTCGGCTACTTCGGGTACGTGCTCGTACGCGGAGCCTTCGACCGGCACCTGATCGACATCGTCATCGGCCTGGTCATGGGCCTGTGCTTCGCCTACCAGTTCGCCGGCCTGCTGCCGGCCGAGGGCATCGGCTGGCAGGCGCACGTCTTCGGCTTCGCGGGCGGCATCCTCGGCGGCTACCTGTTCCGCGACCGGCGGGCCAAGGGCGCGACCGGGAGCACGACCGGGAGCGCGGGCGGGAGCGCGGACCCCGGCACGCCCGCTCCGCCCGGCTCCAGGGCGGCCCTGCTCAAGGAGATCGAAGACCTCGGCCTGTGACGCGTACGGGTCAGGCCTCGCACTGGTCGGGCGGGTGGAAGGGGACGGTGGCGGTGAGCGCGAACCCGCCCTCGGCGGTCGGGCCGTACGTGAGCCGCCCGCCCAGCTGGGCGACGCGCTCGCGCAGGCCCGGCAGCCCGTAGCCGCCTCCCGCGTCGGCGGGCACCCGGACCGGCACGGCCCGGCTCTTGCCGCTGTTGACCACCGACACGTTCAGCACGCCGCCGTGGGCCTCGCAGACCACCTGCACGTCGGCCCCCGGCGCGTGTTTGCGCACATTGTTGAGGCCCTCCTGGACGACGCGGTAGCAGGCGTGGCCGGCCTGCCGCGACAGCGTCTCCTCCGGCACGTCGTAGTGCAGGGCGACGCGCAGGCCGGTGGCCCTGCTCTCCTCGACCAGGCGCGGTATCCCCTCGACGCTCTCCGCCGAGGGCGGCAGGTCCCTGCGCCGCAGCGCCGTGAGCAGCTCGCGCAGCTCGGTGAGCGCCCGTACGCCCTTGTCCTCGATGTTCCTGGCCAGCTTGCGGATCTCGTCCAGCTCGTCGGCGTCCTGGATGAGACCGGCGTTCAGGACCATCACGGTCACCGCGTGCGTCACCGTGTCGTGCAGCTCACCGGCGATGCGGCGGCGTTCCTGGGCGGCGGCGCGCTCCTCGCGCGCCCGCACGCCCGCACGCAGCTCCCGGATCATCGAGCGGTAGCGCCACACCCAGGTGCCCACCAGCGCGGGCAGGAGGATCAGCGTGATCGCCCGCACCACCACGGCGACGGGCAGCCGGTCGGTGTAGGGACTCGCCCAGTCGGCCAGCGCGTAGACCCCCGCGAGCGCGACGGCCACCCACGGCCATCGGCGCACCGTGTTCTGCGACGTCATCGAGTACGCCGCCAGCATCAGCGGCATGGTCTGGCCGGAGAGCAGTCCGCAGGCGACGGTGGCCGCGATCATCGGCCAGGCCGCGCTGCGCCGCACCAGCATGGACGCGGCCGCCGCGCCCACGGCGGCGATCTGCGCCCACGCGGGCACGGCGAGGAACGGCAGGTCGGGGAAGGAGCGGCCGAACAACACCGCCGGCAGCCCGAAGGCGAGCACCGCGACGGCGAGCAGCACGTCGGCCGCCGCCTCCCGGCGTGCGGCCAGCCCGGCCCACTTCTCCCCCATACCGCTAGTTTGTGGGTTTGACCTGCGGCTTCGTGCAGCGCCACACCCCTTTGACGTAGCTGTGCCACACCTTGCCGTACGTCGGGCCGGTCGAAACAGTCATGCGTCTTGGGCAGGATAAGAGGCGTGAGCGAAAGCATGAGCCTCCTCCGCCGTCTCCCGTCCGGCCCACAGTCGGGCACCGACCCGGACGCGTTGTTCGACGCGTTCGCCTCATGGAACGCCGATCGGGGGCTCACGCTCTATCCCGCGCAGGAGGAGGCCCTGATCGAGGTCGTCTCCGGCAACAACGTGATCGTGTCCACGCCCACGGGCTCGGGCAAGAGCCTGATCGCCGCCGGGGCGCACTTCGCGGCGCTGGCCCGGGACGAGATCAGCTTCTACACCGCGCCGATCAAGGCGCTGGTGTCGGAGAAGTTCTTCGACCTGTGCGCCCTGTTCGGCACCGAGAACGTCGGCATGATGACCGGCGACGCCACCGTGAACGCCGACGCGCCCGTCATCTGCTGCACCGCCGAGATCCTCGCCCAGATCGCGCTGCGCGACGGCGCGGACGCCGACGTCGGCACCGTGATCATGGACGAGTTCCACTTCTACGCCGAGCCCGACCGCGGCTGGGCCTGGCAGGTGCCGCTGCTGGAGCTGCCGCAGGCGCAGTTCGTGCTGATGTCGGCCACGCTGGGCGACGTCGAGCGCTTCCAGACCGACCTCACCCGCCGCACGGGGCGCGACACCGCCGTCGTGAAGCACGCCGAGCGGCCGGTGCCGCTCATCTACTCCTACCGGACCACCCCGTTGCACGAGACGCTGGAGGAGCTGCTGTCCACCCAGCAGGCTCCCGTCTACGTCGTGCACTTCACGCAGGCCGCGGCGATGGAGCGCGCCCAGGCGCTGATGAGCATCAACATGTGCACCAAGGCCGAGAAGGAGGCCATCGCCGCCCTCATCGGCAACTTCCGCTTCACCACCCGCTTCGGCCGGGCCCTGTCCCGGCTCGTACGGCACGGCATCGGCGTGCACCACGCGGGCATGCTGCCGAAGTACCGCCGGCTGGTGGAGCGGCTGGCCCAGGCGGGCCTGCTGAAGGTCATCTGCGGCACCGACACGCTCGGCGTGGGGGTGAACGTCCCGATCCGCACCGTGCTGTTCACGGCGCTGTCGAAGTTCGACGGCACCAAGGTGCGGCGGCTGCGGGCGCGGGAGTTCCACCAGATCGCGGGGCGGGCCGGCCGGGCCGGTTTCGACACGGTCGGATACGTCGTCTGCCAGGCGCCCGACCACGTGATCGAGAACGAGCGGGCGCTGGCGAAGATCGGCGACGACCCCAAGCGGCGCCGCGGCTACGCGCGCAAGAAGCCCCCGGAGGGGTTCGTCGGCTGGAGCGAGGACACGTTCGAGAAGCTCCAGACGGCCGAGCCCGAGCCGCTGACCTCCCGCTTCAAGGTCAGCAACGCCATGCTGCTGTCGATCATCAACCGGCCCGGCGACTGCTTCCAGGCGATGAAGCGGCTGCTCACCGACAACCACGAGGACCGCAAGGCGCAGCGCCGCCACATCAGCCACGCCATCGCGATCTACCGCTCGCTGCTGGCCGGCGGCATCGTGGAGAAGCTCGCCGCGCCCGACGAGCACGGCCGGATGGCCCGGCTCACCGTGGACCTGCAGGAGGACTTCGCGCTCAACCAGGCCCTGTCCACCTTCGCGCTGGCCTCCTTCGAGCTGCTCGACCGCGGCTCCCCGACGTACGCGCTGGACATGGTCTCGATCATCGAGTCCACGCTGGACGACCCCCGCCAGATCCTGCACGCCCAGCTCAACAAGGCCAGGGCCGAGGCGGTCGCCCAGATGAAGGCCGACGGCATCGAGTACGAGGAGCGGATGGAGCGCCTCGCCGAGATCACCCACCCGATGCCGCTGGCCGACCTGCTCTTCGGCGCGTACGAGACCTACCGGCGCGGCCACCCCTGGGTCGGCGACCACGTCGTCAGCCCCAAGACGATCGTGCGCGACATGTACGAGCGGGCCATGACCTTCACCGAGTACATCCAGTTCTACGAGCTGGCCCGCTCGGAGGGCACGGTGCTGCGCTACCTGGCCGACGCCTACCGGACGCTGTCGAAGACGGTGCCCGAGCACCTGAAGACCGACGACCTGGTGGACCTCATCGAATGGCTCGGCGAGCTGGTGCGCCAGGTCGACTCCAGCCTGATCGACGAGTGGGAGAAGCTGGCCAACCCCGCCGAGGCGCTGGCGGCCGGGCAGGAGCTGGAGACCAAGATCCGCCCGGTCACCGCCAACGCGCGCGCCTTCCGGGTGCTGGTCCGCAACGCGATGTTCCGGCTGGTGGAGCTCGCCGCGCTGGACCGCGAGGAGGAGCTCCTCGAGCTCTACCCGGACGTCGACTGGGGCGCGGGCCTCGACGCCTACTACGAGGAGCACGACGAGATCCTCACCGGTCCGGCCGCCCGCGGCCCGGCCCTCCTGCTCATCGAGGAGGAGAAGGAGCTGTGGCGGGTGCGTCAGATCATCGACGACCCGGCCGGCAACCACGACTGGGGCGTCGGCGCCGAGGTCGACCTGGCCGCCTCCGACGAGGAGGGCCACGCCGTTCTGCACGTCACCGGTCTCACCCGCCTCTGAGCCGCGTGCGGCGGGTCAGCCGTAGAACTTCCTGGCGCCCTCGTGGAGCGGCACCGGGTCGGTCTTCGGCGCGTCGGCCAGGGTGATGTCCTTGGCCGACACGTGCACCTTCTCCAGGTCGGCCTTGTGGTCGAAGATCAGCCGGGTGAGGTCCTCCGCGAGCTTCGCGTCCATCGCCGTGTTCACCACGAGGAGGTTCGGCACGACGATGACCGGCACGTCGGACGGGGTGCCGTACGCCGCCTTGGGGATCACGCCCTCCGCGTAGACGGGGCCGTGGGCGGCGCGCATGGCGGGCAGCACGTCGTCCAGCGGCACGAAGGTCACCTCGTCGCCCATGCTCGTCATCAGGTCGGTGATGCCCGAGGTGGGCAGCCCGCCCGACCACACCAGCGCGTCGAGGGTGCCGTCCTTGAGCCCCTGCACGGTCTCGGGCAGCGACAGCGCCTGACGTTTCACGTCCTTGTCGGGGTCGAGCCCGGCGGCGGCGAGCAGCCGCTGCGCGATCACCTCCGTTCCCGAGTTCGGCGAGCCCGTGGACACGCGCTTGCCGCGCAGCCCGGCGACGGAGGTGATCCCGGCGTCGGCCCGTGCGATCACGTGCGTGTAGTTGGCGTACAGCCGGGCGAGCGCGCGGATCGGCTGCGGGGCGCTGAAGGCGCCGGTGCCCTCGACCGCGTCGGCCGCCGTGTCCGCGAGTGTGAAGGCGACGTCGGACTGTCCCCTGACCACCCGCTGGATGTTCTCCACCGAGGCGCCGGTGGCCTCCGCGGTCGCCCGGTGGCCCGGCAGGTGCTTGTCGATCAGCTCGGCGAGCCCGCCGCCCAGCACGTAGTAGACGCCGGTGGTGTTGCCGGTGGCGATCGACAGGCGGGTCCCGCCGCCCGTGCCGCCGTTCGCGGCCGACCGGTCGCCTCCGCAACCGGCGGCCAGCAGCGCCGCGGTGACGGCCAGCGCCGTCACGAGCCTGAACCTCACGGATGCGCCTCCCTGTGTCTGCGGACGAAATGGATGGCGAGCGCCAGGGCCGCGACGCCCAGCCCGGCCAGCACGGGCCAGGGCGACAGGACGAGCAGCAGGACCGCCGCCAGCGCGCACAGGCCCCGCTCGACCGGACCGGCGGGGCCGGTGATCCAGCCTCCGGTGGCCGCCGCGAGGACGGCCACGGCCAGCGCGGACACGGCCGCGGCGAGCAGGATCTCGCCGATCGGGCCCTGGGCCAGCAGGCCGGCGCCGGACGGCGTGAGCACGAAGGCGAACGGCACGAGGAACGCCGGAAGCGTGTACTTCCAGGTGGCCCACATCGTGCGGTGCGCGTTGCCGCCCGTGATCGCCGAGGCGGCGAAGGCCGACAGCGCCGTCGGCGGGCTCACCTCGGACAGCACGGCGTAATAGAAGATGAACATGTACGCCTCGGCGGGGGTGACGCCGAGGTTCAGCAACGCGGGGCCGATGATCACGGCGGCGATGACGAAGGACGCCGTGACCGGCACGGCCAGCCCCAGCAGCAGCACCGCCAGCGCGCAGGCCACCGCGGTGGCCGCCAGATTCCCCCCGGACAGACCGACGATCAGCGAGCCGGCCTTGAGCCCGAGCCCGGTGAGCGTGACCACGCCGACGATCGTGCCCGCCGCCGCGCAGGTGACCGCGACCGGCAGCACGCCGGTGGCGCCCGCGGCCAGGGCCCGTACGGCACGGCGCGGGGTCAGCCGGTTCTCGCCGCCGGGAGTGCGGTCGAGGAACGAGAGCGCGAAGGCCAGCAGCGTGGCGTACACGACCGCGCGGAACGGCGACTGGCCGAGGGCCATCAGGATGATGATCACGAACAGCGAGCTGAAGTGGTAGCCGAAGCGCCTGATCAACGGCCAGGGGCCGCCCGTGTCCACCGGGACCGCCCGGGTGCCGAACCTTCGGGCGTCCATCTCGATCGCGAGGAAGACGCCCAGGTAGTACAGGACGGTCGGGATCGTGGCGTAGACGAGCACGGTCAGGTAGCTCACCCGCAGGTATTCGGCGATGATGAACGCCGCCGCGCCCAGCGTGGGAGGCGAAAGGATCGCGCCGATGCCGGCCGCCGCCAGCACTCCCCCGGCCTGCTCGCGCGGATAGCCGGCGCGGCGCAGGATCGGCCAGGCCACGCTGCCCACGCTCACCGTCGTCGCCACGCCGGAGCCGCTCACCGTGCCGAGCAGGAACCCCGCGAGCGTGACGGTCCGCCCCGGCGCGGAGCGCGAGCGGCGGAACGCGGCGAAGGAGACGTCGACGAAGAACCGCCCCGCCCCCGAGTGGTCGAGCACCGCGCCGTAGATCGTGAACAGGATGATGTAGGTCGCCGCGACGTCGAGGGGCACGCCGTACACGCCCTCGGTGCCCATCGTGAACGCCGCCACGATCCGGTCCAGGTCGTAGCCCCGGTGGCCCAGCGCCCAGTCGGCGGGCAGGTAGCCGCCGTAGTAGGCGTAGGCGAAGAAGACCGCGCACACGACGGGCAGGATCCAGCCCACGGTCCGGCGGCACGCCTCGAGGAGCAGCAGCGTGAGCAGCGCGCCCGCCGCCACGTCGAGCGGCGTCGGCGCGTACGCCCGGCGGATGAGGTCGTCGAACACGACGATCGGATACACGCAGACCGCCAGGGACAGCGCCGCCAGCGCCCAGTCGAGCACGCTGATTCGATCACCTCGGGGCCGGTCCCGGCCCCCGCGCCGCGCTTTGTAGCAGACGAAGGCCAGCGGCAGCACCGCGGCCAGGAACGCCATCCGGTAGGGCAGGACCGCCCCCGGCCGGAAGGTCTGGTAGAGCGCGTAGAGCGACAGGGCCGGCGCGAGGATCGTGACGAGCGCCGCCGGGCGGCCGGACAGGCGCCGGGCGGGACGTTCGGCGTCGAACTCGGCGACGAGGTCCTCCGCCGGCGTCTGGGGCCGGGTCTCGGTCACGCGCCTCCCCTGCGGTGCGGCAAGCCTTGACCGCAAGGTACGCCGAAGTTGACTTCACGGAGTCATCATCCGGATCACAGTCCGGTCACAGTCCGTAGTCCCACTCCTACTCTCCCGCCGGGATCGCCTGGGAGCACGGCGGGCCCGAGGGCGACCCCGGCCCACGTTCATGGGCGGTTCTCGCGGCTCCTCCGCAGGATGTAGGCGGCGAGCACCGCGGCGCCGGCGACCAACTGCGCGGCGACGTACGGCGCCACCGAGGCGGGCCGCGACACCAGCGCCGCGAGCGCGGGCAGGGCCCCGAGCAGCGCGAGGTCCACGCCGGTCAACGCCCAGATCAGCGGTCCCGTCGGCACCGCTCCGCCCGGGGTGTCGATGACCGGCATGGAATGGTCGACGGGCCGCCGCCGGGCCATCCGCAGCGCGCCCGCGGCGAGCGCGGGAGCGGCGGCCGGCCCGAGCGCCCACCAGGCCCCCGCCGGCAGCGTTCCGGCGGCCTGGAGGCCCGCGAGGGCGAGCGCCGACCAGGAGGCGGCCAGCAGCGCGGGCAGCACCGCGCGGGCGGCCGTCGCGGCCCTGCCGTCCACGGCCAGCATCCGCGCCAGGGCCGGGTCTCCGCCGTCGCGCCGGACCCCTCCGGTGCACATCGCGGCCGCGGTCAGCGCCCCGCACAGCAGCATCGCGGCGACCGGCCCTGACCCGCCTCCGGTGGCGTTCGCGCAGACGGCGGGCAGGGCCGCCGCACCGAGCAGCGCCGCCAGGCGGCCCGGCCGCCGGCCCACCCGCAGCCACTCCTGCCATGCCAGCGCGGGCGCGGCGCCGAGCCGCGACACGAGACGGGGCCAGGGGCGGGACCGCAGTGCACGGCCGCGCCAGTGGGACTCCTCCGCGACCCAGGTGAGCATCCCGGGGTCCAGGGTGGTGGCCGCCGAGGTCACCCGCGCCGTCCTGGTCGAGGAGGCCAGGATCCTGCGGGCGGGGATGCGGTCGAGCGCCACCCAGGCCCGCCGTACGAGGAAGGCGGCCACGACGGAGGCGACGCCCGCGACCGCCGCGCCCAGGGACGCGGGCGCCTCGGCGACGGCGGCGAGGATCCGGCGGGCGGGGCCCGCGCCGAGGACGGCCGCGAGCACGGCCGCGGAAAGGGCCCCGGCGATCAGGAGTTGCAGCCGGGCGTCCGACGCCGGGGACTGCTGGCCGAGCACCGCGGCCGCCATGCCGCCCACGCCCGCCGTGACGCCGAGCACCAGCGCCGCCGCGAGACGCACACCGAGCTGGCCGGGGGCTCCGAACACCGACAGCGCGGTCAGCCCGAGCGCCGCTCCGACCAGCACCGCCGCCGCCAGCAGGAGCAGCGCCGTACGGCCGAGCACGGCCCTGCGGGGCAGCGGCGACGTCACCAGCCACGCGGCGTCGGCGGCGGGCAGCACGACGGGCCCGAGCGCCCGGGCCAAGGCGAGGAAGCCCGCGTAGGCCGCGGCGACCAGCGCGAGACCGGGGCCGAGCCGCGCGGGGTCGGCGTCATGGGCCAGCCCGGCCAGCGCCTCCGCGACCGGGCGGCCGAGCACCGCGGCGGCGACGAGCAGACCGAAGACACTGGTGTAGCGGTCCGACCAGGTCGCGGGACGCGCCCGGCGGGCGCGAAGGTAGGCGAAAGCGGGGTGCGTCCGGGCGCTCGCGGAGATCACGACGCCGCCCTCAGCGTGATCACGCGGGCTCCCGCGTCCCGCGCCAGCCGCGCGTCGTGGGTGGCCATCACGACCGTGCCGCCCTCGGCGGCGTAGCCGCGCAGGATCTCCGCGAGGCGCTGCCTGAACCCGGAGTCCAGGCCGCGCTCCGGCTCGTCGAGCAGGAGCAGGCGGCTGGGCCTGAGCAGCGCCATCGCCAGCGACAGCCGCTGCCGCTGACCGGTGGACAGCGACAACGGGGCCAGATCGGCCCGGGCGGTCAGCTCGAAGGTCTCCAGCGCCTCGTCGACCGTCAGGCGGGCGTCCTGCTGGACGGCCCTCATCAGCTCCAGGTGTTCGCGGACGCTCAGGCCCGGATACCAGGCGGGCTCGTCGCCGGCCTGCACGACCCGTCGCCAGAAGTCCGGCAGGTCCGCCGGCGGCCCGCCGAGTACGTCGATCTCACCGCGCGGCGAGGGGTGCAGACCGGCCAGGCAGCGCAGCAGCGTCGACTTCCCGGCGCCGTTCTCCCCCATGACCGCGACGATCTCGCCCGGAGCGGCGGTGAGATCGACGTCGCGCAGCACGGGCACTCCGCCCAGGTCCAGCCCGACCCCCCGGGCCGTGATGATCGCGTTCGCCATGCCCCGAGCCTACGCGCCGGTGTCGCACTCCCGGCCCGCCCGTTTCCGGGGCCGCCCGCCGCCTCACGAGAGTGCATAGCGTGGAACTCCCTGAGGATCAGTGGAGGTCGGGCCTGCTGGACGGGGCGTAGGGCGTCGCCTGAGCGCGGCGAGGCCGTCCCCGAGCCGAGGCGCGGGCGCCGTGGACGCGTCAGCCGCCGGAGGTGGGGTCCTCGGCTCCGGCGCCGGGGATCGTCATGTCGTCGGGGTCGTCGAGCCAGCCGTGCGGCAGCGACACCTTCGACCTCTCGCCGCTCTTGCCGCGCGGGCCGTCGGCCTCTTCCGGCCACGGCTGGTCCGCGTCGAGCTCGGCCACCCGCTCGGCCATCTCCGACAGCCGGGCGACCGAGGTGAGGGCGCGTCGGGTCTCGGCTCCGACGACGAAGCCCTTGAGATACCAGCCGACGTGCTTGCGGAAGTCGGCGAGTCCGTGCGGCTCGCTGCCGATGACCTCGCACAACAGCTCGGCGTGGCGCAGCATCATCGCGCCGACCTCTCCCAGGCGGGGCCGGACGCGCTCGGCCGAGCCCCGGAACGCCAGGTCGAGGTCGCGGAACAGCCATGGACGCCCCAGGCAGCCCCGCCCGATCACCACTCCGTCGCAGCCGGTCTCCGCGACCATGCGCAGCGCGTCGTCGGCGCTCCAGATGTCGCCGTTGCCGAGCACCGGGATCTCCGGCACCGCGTCCTTCAGCCGCTTGATCGCGTCCCAGTGCGCGGTGCCGCCGTAGTGCTGACGGGCCGTGCGGGCGTGCAGGGCGACGGCGGCCAGGCCCTCCTCCACGGCGATGCGGCCGGCCTCGACGTAGGTCAGGTGGTCCTCGTCGATGCCCATCCGCATCTTCATCGTGACCGGCAGCGGCCCGGCGCCGGCCACCGCCTCGCGCAGGATGGCGCGCAGCAGGTTGCGCTTGTACGGCAGGGCCGACCCGCCGCCCCTGCGGGTGACCTTGGGCACGGGACAGCCGAAGTTCAGGTCGATGTGGTCGGCCAGGTCCTCCTCGGCGATCATCCGCGCGGCCTTGCCGATGACGGCCGGATCGACTCCGTACAGCTGGATGCTGCGCGGGGACTCGTCCGCGCCGAACCGGATCATCTGGAACGTCAGCGGCACCCGCTCGACCAGCGCGCGCGAAGTGATCATCTCGGACACGAACAGGCCGCCGCCCTGTTCCCGGCACAACCTGCGGAAACCGATGTTCGTGATGCCCGCCATGGGAGCGAGCACCACCGGGGGCCAGACCTCGAGCGCGCCGACTTTCACGTGTTCATTCTCCCCGCTGCGGGCGGTGAGCCGTACAAGATCATGGACGTGAGGGTTTTGCCCCGGTTAATCTGACCTGGACCAACGGTGGGGGAGGTCGTCATGCTGCTACGGCTGAGAATCGCCTTGCCGGATCGGCCGGGCTCGCTGAGCCAGGTGACCGGGATCCTGGGGTCCGCGGGCGCCGACATCACGCAGGTGACGGTGCTCGATCGGGGCGACGGCCGCGCCCTCGACGACTTCACCGTCTACTGGCCCGACGCCGCCCCCCGCGAGGACCTCGTACGGGCCCTGGAAGGCGTGGACGAGGTCAGGATCGAGGGCATCTGGGGCACCAGGGAGGCACCCGGCACCTATCCGGAGCTGGAGATCCTGAAGTTCCTCACCACGGCGGGCGACCGCGCGCTCGGCACGCTGATCGACTCCATGCCGGTGCTGTTCAGCGCCGACTGGGCGGCGGCGGCGACCGAGAAGGACCCGCGCGTGGCCGTGTACGCGAGCTGGCGGGCGCCCGAGGACATCCCGTTCCCCGAGGAGACCCCGCCCCGGCCGACGGCCGCCACGCTGCCGTCCGGCCTGCACGTGATCGTCGCGCCGCTGCCGCCGCTGGCGCTGTCGCTGATGCTGGCCAGGGCGGAGGGGCCGGACTTCCACCGCAACGAGGTGCACCGGCTCACCCGCATCCTGGAGATCTTCCTGACCCTGCCCGCGATCGAGCGGGGAGCCGACCGCGTGTTCCGCAGACCGACCGCCCGGCCGTTCTGATCACACGACCGCAGCGTCGTTCCGAGTACACACCGCAGCCGAAAACCCGGTACAGTAGCCACGTCGCCGCAAGGCGGACGCGGAAGTGGCTCAGTGGTAGAGCATCACCTTGCCAAGGTGAGGGTCGCGGGTTCGAATCCCGTCTTCCGCTCCGAGAGGTCACAACTGCGGGCCTCGCTCTGGTGGAGTGGCCGAGAGGCGAGGCAGCGGCCTGCAAAGCCGCGTACACGGGTTCAAATCCCGTCTCCACCTCTGTTTTTCCAATCCGGACGTCGTCGCGCTCGGTGCGCCGTTTTTCGGCGGCCGAGGCGCCGACGGCCTGGTTCCCGGTCTCGGCCGGCCTCCGGCTCGGCTCCGCGACCCGGACGACCACAGGCAGACGTTCCGTTCCCGATTACCGCCGCGTTCCTGTGACGGCCGCATGGCCGTCGCGTGGCCGTCGCTGACGCGTCCCGGCATGCGTTGGGCAAGTCGAGGTAAGCCTTCTTCTCAACGTCCGATAACGGGCGCACACTGAAAGGGACACAACAGGCGATTCAGCGTGGAGTAGCTCGTGCACGGTCAGATGCCTCCAGCGATGCCCATGCTCTCTCGTGGCAAGCATCGCAATCCCAGCAAGGGCGCCTGCTTCATGGAGTTCGCGTCCTACCTCGCAGGTGAGCGGTGGAGCGACCATCCGTCGTGTACACACCCGCTGCTCGCCGGGCTCGCCCGCCTCGTCAACGACCACACCTCCGACGCCGCCCGGCCTCGACTGGCCGAGCTGATCCCGTCGGTGATCGGCCTGACGGGCGACGATCCGCGCCTCGACGCGCGGATCGCCCTGTGCGCGGCCAGGGCCGCGCTGCCGGTCGTCGCGCACGAGCGCCAGCTCGCGATGGCGGTCTCGATCCTGTCGGGCGAGCACGTGCTCGCCGAGATGGAGGGCCGCCGCGCCGGCTACCTGGACGAGCGCAGCAGGCAGGCGCTGGACCAGGTGCCGGACGCCGCCCGCTGGGCCTACACCTTCGGGCGCGGCGTGCGGATCTCGCCCAAGGGCTTCCGCAGGTACGCCGCGCCCAACACGGTGCAGCTCGCGGTGCGGGGCATCGCTCAGGCGTGCGTGTCCGACCCCGATCCGCTGCTGCGCGATTTGCTGGCCGACGCGATCGACGAGTGCTGGGCTCTGCTTCGTCCCGTCTCGGGAACCGGCGCACGACCCGGCGCCGGGACCGCCGCGGAGCCCGCGACGGTGACCGCCGCCGGACCCGCCCCCGCCGCGGTCGATCCCGCGCGCTGGGCGGACGCCTGCCGTCTCACCGGCCTTTCCGCCTGACCACCACGGCCACCGGCTCGCCTTCGAGCCGGCGGCCGATGAGGCGTGGCCTATGGGCCGGGGGCCGTGTGAGCCTCTGTGGCCGTGAGCTTCGTGGCCGCGTGAGCCGGGGTGGCCGCGTGAGCCTGGTCAGGTCAGCGCGGCCCCGCGTGCGGCCCGCTTCTTCGGCGTGCCGTGCCGCGTCGCCATGATCGGCCGCAGCAGCAGGGCCTGGGCGAGCACGACCACGCAGAAGATCCCGAGCACGTAGCCCCAGCTCACGTCGGTCAGATGGTGCATGCCTCGGTAGAGCCTGGCCAGGCCGACCGCCAGGGCCGCGCCCGCGCCGAGCAGCCACCACAGCGCCTTGAGGATCGTGTGGCGGTGCGTGTGCAGCGTGAGCACGAGCGCGGTGCCGCAGTAGAAGGCCACGGCGGCGCTGGTGTGCCCCGACGGATAGCTGGACGTGGGCGGCGCGGGGTCGAGGTGCGGCACGTGCGGGCGGGCCCGCTGCGCGAACACGGTCGCCAGCAGGAAGATCGCCGACTGGGCGCAGACGGCGGCCACCAGGAAGACCGACTCCCGCCAGCGCCTGTAGACGACCCGGAAGAGAATCGCCATGATCGTCGTTACCACGATGATCACAGGAGTGTCGGACAGCATCGAGCCGTAGTGGGTCACCTCGTTCCAGAACGGCGTGCGCTCCTGGGCGATCTCGCGGCTGACCGCCTCGTCCTGCGCGACGAGCGTCGAGTGCTCCAGGACCTTCGTGAGCAACAGGCCGAGCCCGAGTGTCACCAGGGCCATGAGCGCGAGCGGGAGCAGGATCCTCCGCGCCGTCTCCGCGGCCACTGCTCGTCGAGTGGGCCTCGGGGACGTCGGGGCGCTCCGGGCCGTGCCACGACTACGAACGGCGTCCAATTCGTCCTCCTTGGGGGGTGATCTCCCTCTTCGTCTCGGGCCCGACGCCTTCGCGTAACGGCTGGGCCGGTCGTCGGCCCATGTCGCGGCGGCGCCAGGTCTCGAAGGCGGCGGCCGTGGCGGCCACCACGGCCACGCCGAACACCAGCCCGCCCACCACGTCGCTGAACCAGTGCACGCCGAGCGCGATCCGGCTGAAGCCGACCGCGAGCGGGATCAGCACGGCGAGCGTCCAGGCGAGCACCCGCCCGCGTCCCCGCACGAGGGGCAGGACGAGCAGCAGCAGGACCCCGGCGCCGAGCACGGCGTTGACCGTGTGCCCCGAGGGGAACGACGCGCCGGGCGCGATGGCGACGGGGTCCGGCAGGCTGGGCCGGGCCCGCGCGACGATGACTTTCAGGGCCAGGCCGAGCAGGCCGCCGACCGCGATCGTGGTGGCCGCCCACAGGGCGAGGTGATAGGCGCGGCGCCAG
The DNA here is from genome assembly GCF_044460045.1 of Microbispora rosea. Lineage (NCBI taxonomy): Bacteria > Bacillati > Actinomycetota > Actinomycetes > Streptosporangiales > Streptosporangiaceae > Microbispora > Microbispora rosea. Next base: position 223,125 of record NZ_JBITJO010000002.1, read on the forward strand.
ACCAGCCAGGCGACCGCGGCGCCGACCGCGATCCGCCAGGTCAGCGGTGCGAAGACGTCGCTGATCAGTTCCATGAGCCGGGCGAAGCCGGGATCGCCGATCGCAAAGGCGTGCAGGTCCCACGCCGCGCCCTGGTCGATCTCGGTGAGCGGGCCGAAGGAGGTCTTGACGAAGACCAGCAGCACCGTGAACGGCACCACGATCAGCGCCAGTGCCGCCGTCGCCACCGTGAGCCGCAGGCCCAGTCCGTGTCCGGGGTCGAGCCGCCTGCGCCACCAGCTCATCGGCCGCTCCCGATCGGCTGCCGCTCCCGCGGCGAGGCCGGGGCGGGGCCGGGGTCGGGTGCGGCCGGCTCGCCGCGGCCCGCCCGGCAGGCCTCCAGCTGCGCCGAGAAGGAGAGCCCGAGGAAGAGCGCCATCGAGCTGAGGAACGACCACAGCAGCAGCGCCATGACCGCCGTCAGCGGGCCGTACGTCGCGCCGAAGGTGTGGCTGCTGGCGGTGTAGAGCGCGAGCAGCCAGGTGAGCAGCGTCCACAGCAGCACGGCGACCGTGGCCCCGACGGCGAGCCAGGTGTGGCCCGGCTGCCTGCGCCGGGGCGAGGCGCGGAACAGCACCGAGATCGACAGGACGGCGAGCAGGAAGCCGATCGGCCAGCGCAGCCAGCCCCACAGCCGCTGGGTCGTGTCGCTCCAGCCGTAGGCGTGCGCCGCGGCCTCGCCGACCGCGCCTCCGCCGACCAGGATGACGAAGCCGACGCTCATGAACAGCCCCGCCGTGACGGCCATCAGCAGCGCCCTGCCGTACTTGGCCGCGAAGGGGCGGTCGCGCTCGATCCCGTAGATGCGGTTGGCCCCGCGTTCGAACTGGCCCATGGCGGTGGTCAGCGACACCAGCGCGGTCAGCAGGCCGAGCCACAGGGCCAGCTTCCCTCCCGCGTCCGAGGCGTGGTGGCTCTGGTCGAGCGTCTCCTGGATCACCTGTGAGCCCGCACCGGGGGTCAACTGCCGCAGGGTGAGCTCGAGGAGCCGGCCGAAGCGTTCCTGGTGCAGCACCGAACTCAGGCCCACGATGGCGATCGCGCCCGGAATGATCGCGAGACAGGTCTGGAAGGCGAGGGAGCGGGCGTTGCTCGTGCCGTCGCCGTATCTGAACCGGACGTACGCGTCACGGATGAGGTGCCAACCGCCGTACCGTCGCATGGCGGCGTAGGCGTCGTCGGCCGACAGTTCGTCGCCGCTCATGCTCCTGGTCTCCGGCACCGGGGTCGCGGTTCCCATGTCAGTCCTCACGTCGTCAGGGGGTGGGGACCGCCGGGGCCGGGTCGCGGGCGGGCCTCCGGCGGTTCCCGCAGGCCCACCGACTACCCCGATCACGATGCTTGGAACGCCAGGCCGGTCAAAAGATCCACTGACCTGCGCGGAGACTTCCCGGTGACGCGCCGGAGGACCGGCCCGACCGGGCCGGTCCTCCGTGCTGGTCCTCCGTGCTGGTCTTCCGTGCCGTCGTCGCGGGCCTGCCGTCAGAGGACGGCGCAGCCGACGCGTACGGGAAGGCGGGGCGACCACCGGCCGGACACGACGTCCTGGGCCTGCGCGTAGGCGTTGGCCGCCTTGCCGCCTCCGGAGCAGTCGAACACGCCGGTCTTCTTGCCGAAGCTGCCGCCGGCGTAGCCGCTGTGCGCGCTCGCGCTCACCGTGCCGCTCCAGTAGAGCCTGCCGGTGTTGTAGCGGATGTAGAGCCTGACCTGGCCGACGTTGTAGTGGTCGCCGTTGAGCTTGAGGCGCGGGATGTCGTCGACCGAGGTGCTGGTCGCGGTGCCGTCGCCGTTGTCCACGGGCGGCACGGTGTAACGGCTGATCCACAGCCGGGCCGAGACCCTGCGGTCGGCCGCCTTGGCGTTGTCGGCCTTGGCCTGCCCGCGTACGGCGGGGGTGACGCACACGTCGTCGCCGGCGAACGCCTCGCGCCAGACGTACCCGTTGACGCAGGTGTGGGGGCCGAACGGGCCGGAGGTCCAGCGCGAGGCCCTGGCGGCGTTGTCGGCCTTGGTCTGCGTGCGGGTCGCGGGCGTCACGCAGACGACGTCGCCGGAGCGGGCCTCGCGCCAGACGTAGCCCTCCTGGCAGGTGTCGGGGCCGAAGTCGCCGCCGGCGGAGGCCGGGCCAGCCATGAGCGTGGCGGGGACGGTGACGGCCAGACCGGCGATCGCGGCGGCGGCCAGACCGAGCAGGGTGCGCTTCATGACAGTCTCCTGTGCTGCTGCGGGATGAGGGTGCTGGTTGGCGGTCCCGGTCCGGCCGTCGCCGCCGGGGCCGTGCACCTCAGTGATAGGCCCGCTCGCCTGCACCTCCCTTGCCGCAGGCTTTCCGCAACCGCCGCAAGCCCCTCGCAAGGCACGGACACGCAGAAGTCGCGCCCGGCAACAGGTCTAGTAGGACTGGAGCTCCAGCAGGTTGCCGTCGGGGTCGCGCAGGTGGGCGGTGCGGCAGGTCGGCCCCCATTCGGGCCGGGCGCTCGGCGGCGCCACGACCCGGCCGCCGTGGGCGGCCCCCACGGCGGCGGCGCGGTCGACGTCGTCCACGGTCAGGACCAGCATCGTCCCGTCGCGTCCGCCGTCGAGGTCAACGCCGGCGACCTTCGCGAGCATCTCGCGGTCGAGCAGGGCCAGCACCGCCTCCGCGTCCCGGTCCCAGTTGGCGTACGGCCCCGTCTCCGCGCCCTTGACGAGGTGCGCGCCCGCCACCGCGGTGAGCAGGCCGTCGTAGAAGCGGAAGCACTCGGCGAACCGGGAGGCGAGCACGCGAGGATAGAGAGCGTCCATGGAAATCCCTTGGTAAAGGCCAACGATTGGTTATGCCCTATCCTGCTCTCGTGAGCGACGTGCCGCAACTTCCCCCGTCCCTGCTCGGGATCACCGCGTTCCTGCTCTCGAAGGTCGGCGTCGCCGGGCGACGCCGCATGGGCGACCGGCTGCGCGGGCACGGCATCGGCCTGTGGGACATGGCCGTGCTGGCCGCGCTGCGCGACTTCGGCCCGGCGTCCCAGCGCGAGCTCGGCGCCCGGCTGGGCATCGACCCCAGCGACCTCGTGACGGTGATGGACACGCTCGTGCCGCTCGGCCTCGTGGAGCGCGAGCGCGACTCCGAGGACCGGCGGCGATACCGGGTCGCCGTCAGCCCCGAGGGCCGGGCCACGCTGGAGGCGGCCCTGCGCGAGGCGGGCGAGGTCCGAGACGACCTGCTGGCCGCGCTGGACGAGGACGAGCGGGCGACCCTGCACGCGCTGCTCCGTAAGGCGTACGCCGGGCTGGAACCGCGGGCCCGGGCCTGAGGCGCCTCCGGAGGCGGAACGAACAGTCCCAGGCGGAGCGGTGTCAGGCGGAGCGGTGTCAGGCGCCGGTGAGCCAGACGTAGCCGGCGAAGCGGCCGGTGCGCTGCTCCCGCCGGTAGGAGTAGAGGTCGGCCGTCTCGATCGTGCAGCGGTCGTCGTGCCGGACGTCGGCGACGCCGGCCCGGGCGAGCTGGGCCGCGATCCCGGCCCGGATGTCGAGCGCGGGCGTGCCGTGCCGGGTCCGCGACCGGGTCTCGGGCACGCGGGCCGCGACGCGCTCGCACAGGTCCTCCGGCACCTCGTAGCACAGACCGCAGGCCGACGGCCCGATCACGGCCGTCATCCGATCCGGCCGTGCGCCCCGCGCGGCCATCGCCTCGACCAGGGCGGGGACCACGCCCGCCTCCGTGCCCGGCCGCCCCGAGTGCGCGCCGCCGACCAGTCCGGCCACCGGATCGGCCACCAGCACGGGCGCACAGTCGGCGACCAGGACCGCCAGGCCAAGCCCGGGACGGCCGGTGAACACCCCGTCCAGCGCGGGCGGTTCCTCCCCGAACGGCTCCTCCACGTAGGCGACGTCGGTCCCGTGGACCTGGCGCATGAAGACCACCCGGTCGAGCCCGAACTCCGCGGCCGTCTTCGCCCGGTTCTCGGCGACCGCCGCCGGGTCGTCCCCCACCGCCCCGCCGAGGTTGCGGGTTCCGTAGGGCTCGGCGCTCACGCCGCCGTGCCGGTCGGTGAAGGCCATCCGCACCCGATCGATCGCAATCACCCGATTAGCGTACGGCCTGGGAAAGGAGCGTGACATGCGCGCGGTTGTGTACGAGGAGTTCGGCGGGCGGGCCGAGGTGCGCGAGGTGGCGGACCCGGTGGCGCCGCCGGACGGCGTCGTGATCAGGGTCGAGGCGACCGGGGCGTGCCGCAGCGACTGGCACGGATGGATGGGCCACGACGCGGACATCACCGTGCTGCCCCACGTGCCCGGGCACGAGCTGGCGGGTGTGGTCGACTCGGCCGGCCCGGGGGTGCGCGACTGGCGGCCGGGCGACCGGGTGATGGTGCCGTTCATCTGCGCCTGCGGCAGCTGCCGCGAGTGCACGACCGGCAACCAGCAGGTGTGCGAGCGCCAGACGCAGCCCGGCTTCACCCACTGGGGGTCGTTCGCCGAACTGGTGGCGATCGACCACGCCGACGTGAACCTCGTGCGGCTGCCGGACGGCATGGCGTTCGCCACGGCGGCGAGCCTGGGCTGCCGCTTCGCCACCGCGTTCCGCGCGGTCGTCGAGCAGGGGCGGGTGCGGGCGGGCCAGTGGCTCGCCGTGCACGGCTGCGGCGGGGTCGGCCTGTCGGCCGTGATGATCGGCGCCGCCATCGGGGCGCGGGTCGTCGCGGTCGACGTGTCGCCCGCGGCGCTCGACCTGGCCCGGCGGTTCGGCGCGGCCGAGTGCGTCCTGGCCGGCGAGGACGGTTCTCCCGAGGAGGCGGCCGCGCGGGTCAGGGCGGCCACCGGGGGCGGCGGCGCCCACGTCTCCCTCGACGCGCTGGGCGACCCCGCCACCTGCGCCGCGTCGATCGGCAGCCTGCGCAGGCGGGGCCGCCACGTGCAGGTGGGCCTGCTCCCCGGGCGGACGGCCCTGCCGATGGGCCGGGTCATCGCGCACGAGCTGGAGATCGCGGGCAGCCACGGCATGGCCGCCCACGCCTACCCGCCGATGCTTGAGCTGATCGCGGCGGGCGTGCTCCGCCCCGATCTGCTGGTCACCCGCACCGTCGGCCTGGACGACGCGCCGGACGCGCTGACCCGGCCGGGCGCGCACCCGGGCGTCACCATGATCATCCCGAGCTCGTCCCCGGTCGGGTGAGCGACGCGTAGAGCTCGTGGGTGCGCTCGGCGATCCGCCGCCAGGAGAAGTGGTCGATCGCGCGCACGCGCCCGGCCTCGCCCATCGCGGCCGCGAGGCCCGGATCGCCGAGCACCGCGTTCACCCGCTCGGCCAGCGCCGCGGCGAACGCCTCCGGGTCGTGCGGCTCGCCGTCCGCGCCCTGGTCGATCGGGACGAGCAGGCCCGTCTCGCCGTCGGCGACGACCTCGGGGATGCCTCCGGTCGCGGTCGCGACGACGGCGGTCTCGCACGCCATCGCCTCCAGGTTCACGATGCCCATCGGCTCGTAGACCGAGGGGCACACGAACACGGTGGCGTGCGTGAGGATCTGGATCACCTCGGGCCTGGGCAGCATCTCGGAGATCCACACCACGCCCTTGCGGGAGGCCGACAGCTCGCGCACGAGCGCCGTGACCTCCTCGGCGATCTCCGGCGTGTCGGGCGCGCCCGCGCACAGCACGAGCTGCGCCGCCGGGTCGAACGACCGGGCCGCGTGGAGCAGGTGCACTAGGCCCTTCTGCCGGGTGATCCGCCCCACGAAGACGACGTACGGCACGGCCGGGTCGATGCCGTGCTTCACCAGGGCCTCGGTGCCCCGGGACGGCGCGTACTCCTCCGTGTCGATGCCGTTGTGGATCACTCGCACGCGGTCGGCGGGGACCTCCGGGTAGGCCGTGAGCACGTCGCGCCGCATGCCCTCCGACACCGCGATGATCGCGTCGGCCGCGTGGAGCGCGGTCCGCTCCGCCCACGACGAGAGCGTGTAGCCGCCGCCGAGCTGCTCGGCCTTCCACGGGCGCAGCGGCTCCAGGCTGTGCGTGGTCATCACGTGCGGCACGCCGTACAGCATCTTCGCGACGTGACCGGCGAAGTTCGCGTACCAGGTGTGGCTGTGCACGACGTCGGCGCCCTCGCAGCCGGCCGCCATCTCGACGTCGACCCCGAGCACCTGCAGGGCGGCGTTCGCGCCGGACAGGCCCCCGGGGACCGGGTAGGCCCGCACGCCGGGCTCCTCGCGCGGGGCGCCGAAACAGCGAACCCGTACGTCGGCCAGCCCGCGAAGCTCCCGCGCGAGGTACTCGACATGGACTCCGGCGCCGCCGTACACCTCGGGCGGATACTCGCGGCTCAGCAGATCGACACGCATACGAGTGAGCTTAGAGTCCCCGATCCGCACTGTTTGCCGGTGTCCCTGGTGTTTGTTAGCCATTTCGCGGGTTAAGGTCCTGCCTATGAAGGTCCTGGCGATCGTGCTTGCGGGTGGAGAGGGCAAGCGGCTGATGCCGCTCACCGCGGACCGGGCCAAGCCCGCCGTGCCCTTCGGCGGCATCTACCGGCTCATCGACTTCGTACTGTCGAACCTGGCGAACGCGCACTACTGGCAGATCGTGGTGCTGACGCAGTACAAGAACCACAGCCTGGACCGGCACATCTCCCGGACGTGGCGGCTGTCGTCGATGCTCGGCAACTACGTGACCCCCGTGCCCGCGCAGCAGCGGCTCGGGCCGCACTGGTTCGCCGGATCGGCCGACGCGCTGTTCCAGAACCTCAACCTGATCTACGACGAGATGCCCGACCACGTGATCGTCTTCGGCGCGGACCACATCTACCGGATGGATCCCCGCCAGATGGTCGACCAGCACATCGACTCGGGCGCGGACGTGACCGTCGCCGCGATCCGCCAGCCGCTCGAACTGGCCGACCAGTTCGGGGTCATCGAGGCGGACCCCTCGGGCCGCAGGATCGTCGCGTTCCGCGAGAAGCCGAAGGACGCGGTGGGCCTGCCCGACGCGCCCGACCAGATCTTCGCCTCGATGGGCAACTACGTCTTCAAGACCCAGGCCCTCATCGAGGCCGTGCGCGAGGACGCCCTCGACCCCAGCAGCAGGCACGACCTCGGCGGCAACATCATCCCGATGTTCGTCAAGAGCGGCGGCGCCGAGGTGTACGACTTCGCGAACAACGTGGTGCCCGGCTCCACGGAGCGCGACCGGGGCTACTGGCGCGACGTGGGGACGCTCGACGCCTACTACGAGGCCAACATGGACCTCATCTCGGTGCAGCCGGTCTTCAACCTCTACAACGACCGGTGGCCGATCTACACCGGCAACGATCCCCTGCCGCCGGCGAAGTTCGTGCACAACGAGGGCGACCGGGTGGGGCACGCGCTGGATTCGCTCGTGTCGCCCGGCGTGATCGTGTCGGGCGGCACCGCGCTGCGCTCGATCCTGTCCCCCGGCGTGGTGCTGCACTCCCATTCGCACGTCGAGGACTCGGTGCTGATGGGCTCGGTCAAGATCGGCAGGGGCGCGATCGTCCGCAAGGCCATCATCGACAAGAACGTGGTCATCCCCGACGGCGCCCGGATCGGCTTCGACCCGGAGTACGACCGCCAGCGTTTCGCGGTGACCCGCAGCGGTGTCGTCGTGATCGGGAAGAACGAGATCGTCGAGCGCTGAGCCCAGCGGGCGCGCGGGCCCTGCGCCGGTCATCAGCCGTAGGCGGGCGGCCAGGACCTTCCCGCATCCTCCCCGAGCGCGGAGAATGTGCGGATGGATCTCGATATCAGCGGGGTGTGTGACGCGTTCGGCCTCGGCCTGGCGGTGACGCGGGGGCTGCGGGTGGCCGGCTACTACCACAACGAGGTGTGGCGGCTCGACACGATCACCGGCGCGTACGCCGTGAAGCGGCTGCCGCCGTCGGCCGCGCCCGCCGTGGAGATCGAGGTCTCCGCCTGGCGGGCGGGCCTCCCGGTGCCCGAGCCGGTCCCGTCGCCCGCGACAGGAGCGTACGTGGTCCCCGTCGGGGACGGCTGCGTCCGGGTGCACCGCTGGCTCGACGGGAAGGCGCCCGCCCTCGGCGATCTCAGCCCCGAGCTGTCGGAAGCGATGGGCGAGCTGGTGGCCGCCGTACACACGGCCGGTCGTGACATCGCCCCTCAGGAACCGCCGCGGGCGGACCCTTCCGGCCACCCGGCCACGGATCCGGCGTACGGACTGGCCGGCCTCGCGGCCGCGACCGCGCGACCGGCCGGCGTGGGCACCCTGACCATGTCCCACGGCGACCTGCACCCGAAGAACGCCCTGCTCCGGTTCGACGGCAGCCTGGCGATCATCGACTGGGACACCGCCGGTCCGTACGTCGCCGAGCAGGAGGCCGCGGGCATGGCCCTCGACTGGGCGGCCCGCCTCGACGGGAGCGCCGACCTCGACCGATTCGACGCCGCCGTGTACGGCTACCGCAAAGCCGGCGGCGACATCCCGGCGGAGCCCTGGGTCTTCGGCGGCTGGGTGCGCGGTTATCTGGCCTTCCTCGACGGAGCCGGGCGGAACGAGCCCACCGGCACGCTCGCCCGGCTCCGCTGGGTCGAGGCCAACCTCGACGCGCTGACCCGGCGCCTCTAACTATGCGGCGGCGCGACGCTTGATGGCCTCGACCCCGACGAGGTCGTCGGGCAGCGCGTCCGGCATCTCGGTGTCGAGGCGGGCCAGCCGCCTCACCCGCAGGGCGCCGGCCGCCACGAGGACCATGCCCAGCGCGCACACCAGATAGAGGAAGGCGATCCCACGGCCGGGGCCCACCCCGATCAGGGCGCCCACGGTGGAGGCGAGCGCCCCTCCCGGGGCCAGCATCGGGTCGAACAGCGCGGTGCCGAGCGGGGCGACCAGGCCGATGCCGACGGGCAGCGTCGACCAGGCGACCAGCGTGTTGAGCGCGAAGACCCGTCCGTGGAACCGCGCGGGCACCTTGATCTGCACGATCGTGACGTAGATGCCGTTCATCAGCGTGAGGAAGTAGCTGAGCGCGAACGCCCCCACGCCGACCACGGCGAGCGACGGAGCGAGGCCGGTGACGACGGCGCCCGCCGCGATGGCCACGGCGAAGGCCAGCACACCGCGGAACCGCCCGCGGCGCGGGCCGCCCCACAGCGACATGGTCAGCCCGCCGAGCAGGACGCCGAGCCCGGACACCAGCGAGACGACGCTGACGTCCTTGAGCGTGGCGAAGGAGAGCACCAGCGGCGAGACCAGCAGGAGCAGCGGGGACAGGAACACGTTGAGCACGGCGAAGAACACCAGCGTCGAGCGCAGGCCCCGGTCGTGCCACGTGTACGTGAAGCCCTGGGCGATCTCCGTGCCCAGCGGCTCGCGCGGCCGCCAGGGAAGCGTGTCGGGGAAGCGGACCAGCAGCACCGTGACGATGGCGAACGCGTAACTCGCCACGTCGATCGCCACGATGCCGCCGAGCCCGATCCAGGCCAGCAACCCGGCCGCGACGAGGGGGACGACGAGCTGCGCGACGCCGTTGGTCATCTGGGTGACGCCGATGGCGTGACCGAGATAGTGCTTGGGGACGAGTTGCGGCACCGCCGACTGGTAGGCCAGCCGCTGGAAGGTCGCCGCCACCGACAGGCTGACGATCAGCAGGTAGATCTGCCAGATCCGTATGTCGCCGAACAGGAGCAGCCCGGCCAGCACGGCCTGGATCCCGGCCGAGGCGCAGTCGGCGAACAGCATCACGCGACGCCGGTCCGCCCGGTCCACGATCGCCCCGGCCAGCGGGGAGATCAGCAGCCCGGCCAGGTTGAGCACGGCCAGCGTGGAGAACTGCCCGATCGAGCCGGAGTCCATGAGGACGGTCAGCGGCAGGGCCCACCCGGTGAGGGCCGAACCGATCATCGAGAGCTGCTGCCCGGCGGAGATCGTGAGGAAGCGGCCCATGCTGGGCCGCACGCCCTGCTCGTCGGACCCGGGCGGGGCGGACCCGCGCGAGACCGCGTGCACCCACCACGAGGGGTTGCCCGAGCGGTCGGAGACCTCCAGGTGGGTGTGGGTGCGCAGGGCGGCGGCCAGTTCCTCCGCGCGGTAGCGCAGGAAGTAGTGGCCGCCCTCGTCCAGCACGACGAGCGCCGTGACCTCGGTGAGGAAGCCCCACTCGCGGTAGCGCTCCGCGTAGAAGTCGGTGGCGGGGTCGCGCTCGCCGATCACCGAGATGATCGGAGCGCGTAACCGTGGCCGGTCCGGCGCGTCGAACAGCCCGGTGAAGTACTTCTCCGCGGCCTTGGAATCATGGCGCATCGTGCGGATGATCCGGTCGGCCACGCCGGGATCGAGCTCCTCAAGATCCACCCCACGGGCCTTGAGACGGTTGATGTCGGTCTGGCTGCTGCGGAGGCGGTCGAACTCCCCGATTCTCGACAGCGCGCGCATGAGCCCGCGCGGCCGGGCGAACGGGAAGATCGCCCCGACGTAGGCGGCGTCCACGGCACGGCCCGTCGCCTCGACCCTGGTGGCCAGCTCGACCGCGAGCGCGGCACCGACCCCGCAGTGGCCGTAGATCACCAGGGGACCCTCGATGGCGAGGATCTCCTCGGTGGCGCGGGCGGCCAGCTCGGCGAACTCCATCGGCTCCTCGTCCAGGCCCACGTCGTGGCCGGGGATCGCGAGCGCGTACAGTGCCTGGCCGGCCGGCAGGGCGTCGGCCAGCGGCTGGTAGACCACGGCGCTGCCCGACCCGTACGGCACGCACACGTAGGTGACGCTCGCCGTACGTGCCGGGGTGAGCCGCTGGAGCAGCGGGCGAGGGCCGTCCTCACCGGAAGCGGCGTAGGCCGCCAGTTCGCGCACGGTCCGGTAGGTGAAGACGTCCACCAGCCCCACCTGCGCGGATCCGGCGGGGAGCGCCCTGCGGAGCTTCGCGACGACCTGGACGGCGAGCAGCGAGTGGCCGCCGAGATCGAAGAAGTCGTCGTCGGCCCCGATCCGCTCGGCCCCCAGCACGTCGGCCCAGACGGCCGCGACGGCCCGCTCGGTCTCGGTCTGCGGCTCGGCGTACGGCACGTCGGCCTGGACCTGCGGGACGGGCAGGGCGGCCCGGTCGAGCTTGCCGTTCGGCGTGAGCGGAAGGGCGTCGAGCGCGACGAACATCGACGGCAGCATGTACTCCGGCAGCGTGCCCCTGATCGCCGCCCGCACCTGGGCCGGCTCGGGCACGTCGTCGCCCGTGAGGTAGGCGACCAGCCGGGGGTCGCCGGGCACGTCCTCGCGTACGATCACCGCGGCGTCCCGCACACCGGCCTTCTCGCGGAGCACGGCCTCGATCTCGCCGAGCTCGATGCGCAGGCCGCGCAGCTTGACCTGGCCGTCGAGGCGGCCCAGGAACTCGATCGTGCCGTCCGGCAGCCGGCGGGCCGCGTCGCCGGTGCGGTAGCGGCCTCCGGCGAACCGCTCGGCGGTCAGCTCCGGGCGGGCGTGGTAGCCGAGCGCGACGCCCACGCCGCCGATGTACAGCTCGCCGGGCACCCCCACGGGCACGGGCTCGCCGTGGCGGTCGAGCACGTGCAGCGTGATGTTCTGGATGGGCGAGCCGATCGGCACCCTCGCGCGGCCCGCCAGCGCGGACGGCGTGCACTGCCAGGCGGAGACGTCGACGGCCGCCTCGGTGGGACCGTACAGGTTGTGCAGTTCGGCCGGGAGCGTGCGCAGGCAGCGCTCGGCCAGGTCGACGGGCAGTTCCTCCCCGCTGCACACGATGACGCGCGGCGAGGTGCAGGTCTCCACGCCCTCTTCGGCGAGGAACGCGCCGAGCATGGACGGCACGAAGTGCAGGACGGTCACCCGCTCGGCGTTGATCAGGTCACGCAGGTACGCGGGGTCGCGGTGGCCTCCGGGCTCGGCCAGCACGAGCCGCGCGCCGGTGAGCAGCGGCCAGAAGAACTCCCACACCGAGACGTCGAACCCGGCCGGTGTCTTCTGCAGCACCACGTCGGCGCCGGTGAGCCGGAACCGTTTCTGCATCCAGTCGAGCCGGTTGACGATGCCGCGATGGCTGTTGGGCACGCCCTTCGGCCGGCCGGTGGAGCCGGAGGTGTAGATCATGTAGGCGGCCGTGCCGGGCCCGCCTCTCGCCTCGGGTGCGGTCGCCGGCAGCCCGTCCCATACGGCGTTCAGATCGAGCGGCAGGATGACGGCGCCGCCGGTGGCCAGCCGCTCGGCCAGGTCCTGCTGGGTCAGCACGACGGGCGCGCCCGAGTCCGACAGCATGAACGCCAGCCGGTCGGCGGGGTAGCCGGGGTCGAGCGGCACGTACGCCGCGCCGCTCTTGAGCACGCCGAGCAGCGCGGCCACCAGGTCGAGCGAGCGTTCGGCGCAGACCGCGACCAGACCGCCCGGCTCCACGCCGAGCCCCACGAGGCGGTGCGCGATCCGGTTGGCCCGCTCGTCGAGCTGCCGGTAGGTCCACGACCGCCCGTCGAAGGTCACCGCGACGGCCTCGGGGGTGCGGGCGACCTGCTCCTCGATCAGGCCGTGCAGGGTGGCCGTGTCCGGGTAGTCCGCGCCGGTCGCGTTCCATCCGGCGATCAGCGCGTCGTCGCCCGTCAGCGGCAGCCGGCTGATCGGGACGTGCGGGTCGCGCACGATCGCGCGCAGCAGGTCCTCGAACTGCCCGGCCATCCGGGCGATCGTGCTCTCGCGGAACAGCTCGGGCCGGTAGGTGAACGCGCACTGCAGGCCCCCGTCGCCGGTGGGCACGGCGTACAGCTCCACGTCGTGCCTGGTCGACGTGGGGGCCAGCCCGAGGACCTCGATGCCGTCGCCGGGGGCGAACTCGTTCATCGAACAGATCGTGTCGATCAGGGGCGGCCTGCTGGTGTCCCGCGGCACGCCGAGGGCGTCGACGAGCTGGGCGAAGGGCAGTTCCTCGTGATCGAGCGCGGCGAGGACCGTGTCCCTGGTCCGGGCGAGCAGCTCGGCGAACGTGGGCTCGCCGTCCAGCCGGGCCCGTATCGCCAGCATGTTGACGAACATGCCCACGACGTCCTCGAACTCTGGTCTGTTCCGCCCGGCCACCGGCACGCCGACGGCGAAGTCGTCCTGGCCGGTCAGCCGGGAGAGCAGGACCTGGTAAGCGGCCAGCAGGGTCATGAACGTGCTCGCGCCGTGGTCCCTGCCCAGCGCGGCGACGCCGTCCATCAGATCCGGCGCGAGGGAGCGCACGTGGGTCGTGCCGTCGAGTGTCTGAAGCGCCGGGCGGGGCCGGTCCGTCAGGAGTTCGAGGCGCGGCAGCCCGGCCAGCTCCCCGCACCAGTAGGTCAGCTCGCGGTCGAGGGACCGCTCACGCTGCCACACGGCGATGTCGCCGAAGCGTACGGCGGGTGCGGGCGGCTCCTCGCCGCGGCAGAGCGCGAGCAGGTCGCGCATGAGCAGGTGCAGCGCCTGGCCGTCGGCCACGATGTGGTGCACCAGCAGGGCGACGATGTGCTCGTCCTCGCCCTTGCTCACGACGACGCACTTGAGCAGCGGGCCCCGGGCGAGGTCCAGCGGGATGGCGGTCTCGGCGCCGATGAGCGCGATCGCCTCCTCGTCCGTGACCGCCGTGGTGCGGTTCAGCGGCACCTCCGTCGTGTCCACGACGTGGACGGCGGGCCTGCCCTCCTCGGTCGCGGGGAACCGCTGGCGCAGGCCCTCGTGCCGGTCCGGCAGCGCGGCGAGCGCGTGGGCCAGCCGGTCCTCGTCCAGCGGCTCACGTAGCCGTACGGCGAGCACGAGGGTGTAGGTGGTGGTGCCCGGCGTGAACTGCTCCATGAACCACAGCGGCTCCTGGGCCGGGGACATCGGCGGTTCGACGCCCTCCGGGCGCCGGGGAATGGGATCGCGTGCGGAGCGGGCCCGCAACCTGCGTCGGAGCAGTTCTCGCTTGGCGTCTGACAGGTCAGCCACAGACATGTGACACGGCCCTTCGATGGCGTACACGCGGACAGATCACGCACGCAGCGAAACGATCTTTTGTCGGCTATGAATCACATACAGCCACATTTAGTGATCTAGACGTTTATCCGTCACTGTACGGCCACGGCACCGTGTCCGGACGTTGGTAATGGCGGCCGGGGTGGTTTCGGGTGACGATCGGCGCTCGCCGCACGTATCGCCGCTGAAACTTTCATCCGGCGATCTGTCGTCCGGCTCGGCCGGTACGAGGCGACCTACGGCCGGACCGCTGAGACCCCCGTGCAGGAGTGGGACGGATACGAGCCCTACACCCTGACCTCGGCCGAGTTCGACGACACGTGGAACCGGGCCCGTCGGCGCCTCCACGGCAACCGCTGAGCCCCCAAGGGCTCATCCCGCGTCAGGGCGCCCTGCAGTCGCGGGCCCCGCCGTCGTGAGCCTTGTGTCGTGGGCCCGGTCAGCGGCCGTTGATCCGCCACATGGGCTCGACCACGGTCCACTGGGCCTCCCATGCCCGGCGGGCCCTGCGCTGGTTGAGCAGGCGGGTGGAGGTCACCAGCAGCGCGAGGATCGCGGCGGCGGCCAGCGGGACGCCCGTGCCGACGGTCAGCGCGGCGACCACCGTGGTCTCCCGGTCCTGCGGCCTGGGCGCGATCACGCCTTTGTCGTCGGTCCAGATGCGCACGGTCTCGCCCGCGTGCTGGCTGGGCGGGACCTCGATGACACCGGCCCTCATCGTGCCGTCGGGGGCCACCCAGGTCGCCTGGGCATGCCCGACCGCCGCTCCGGCCACCGACAACCGGGGCGTCGTCACGTCGCCGGTCAGCGTGGCGACGACCTGATGCCGGGCATGCGCCTGCTGGGCCTCGGTTCTCAGGCCGTTGCCGTACTCGCGCAAGCCGAGCATCACGCCGAACACGATCGCGGCCACGACTCCCAGCACTGCGGCAAGCCGAACCACCGCTTCGACCCGGTCACACCGGCGCCGAAGCGGATTCCTGTCAAGGCCCAGCCAGCGGGCGAACCTGGCGAATAGATTCTGCGACATCTCACACCTCACAGGGTCATTACCACTGCGAGTCCCGTTTATGCCTATTTTGCATGCCAAGAGAATCCAGGGGAACGCCCCTCCCGATATGCCCGGACACCTTCGGCTATTTCCCCGCTCTCCCTGGCCTCCCGCTGCCAGGCGCGCACCTCGGCCTCCCCGGCCCGGCCGTCGACGATCTGCTTGGCCGCCGTCAGCGTCAGCCGGGACCTGCCGGCGATCGTGGCCGCCAGGCCGTACACGCGGTCGCGGAGGTCCTCCGGGCGGCGGACCTCGTCGACGAGGCCGGTACGTAGGGCGTGATCTGCGTCGATGAGATCCGCGGAGAAGAGCAGGAGCTTCGCGGTGGCGGGTCCGGCGATCTCCGCGAGCCGCCGCGTGGAGCTGAGCGGGTAGACGATCCCGAGCTTGGCCGGGGTGACGCCGAAGCGGGCCCCGTCCGCCGCGACGCGCAGATCGCAGGCGAGTGCGAGCTGGCATCCGCCGCCGACGCAGTATCCCTCGATCATCGCGATCACGGGTTTGGGAAAGGTCATGAGTGCGTGCTCTGCGACAACGGTAATACCGGTGTCATCGTCGTTATCGCCAAGCTCATGAATTTCCGAAATATCAGCCCCGGAACAGAAAGTTCCACCCGCTCCGGTGAGGACGAGCACGCGCACCTTCGGATCGGCGGCGAGGTCCGCGAGGATGCCCGGCAGCGCCCGCCACATGGCGGCGGTCACGGCGTTCCGCTTGGCGGGCCGGTTGAGGGTGAGGGTGGCGACGTGCTCGGCGAGGGTCAGTTCGAACCCGTCGGTAACTTCCATTCCTCGATTGTGCAGACCGCCGCCCGGCTGCGGCCACAGGGCCCCGGCCCCTGATGGCATAATCGCCGCGCAACGGGACGATCCCGTACGCATGACCCCCAAGGAGTCTCTGGGTGTTCGGGATCCTCCGGCCGTGTGCCCGCCACTCCTGTCCGACCGTCCACGAGGCCTGGCGCGCGCACCTGTGCGGGCTGTGCCTGACGTTGCGAGACCGGCACGGGCATCTGGCCCGCATGGCCACCAACTACGACGGCCTCATCCTGTCGGTCCTGACCGAGGCCCAGGCACGGGCCCAGGACCGGGCCCAAGGCCGGGCACGGTCGCGGGACGGGGCCGGGGCCGGGCCGAACCGGCGCACCGCCGGGCCCTGCGCGCTGCGGGGCTTCCAGCGGGCGGAGGTGGTGCCGTCGGACGACCGGGGCGCCCGCCTGGCCGCCGTGGTCTCGCTGGCCCTCGCCTCGGGCAAGATCCGCGACCACGCGTCCGACGGCGACGGCATCGCGGCCCGCCGCGTGGCCGGAGTCCCCCTGCGCGCCACGGCCGCCGCCTGGGCCTCGGCCGCCCGGCGCGGCGCGGAGTCGATCGGCTTCGACACGGCCGTCCTGACCGAGGTCTCCGCCCGCCAGGCGCTGCTGGAAGCGTCCCCCGGACGGGGGCTGCTCGACGTCACCGAGCCCACCGAGACCGCCGTGGCCGCGGCCTTCGCGCACACCGCCGTGCTCGCCGACCGGCCGGGCAACGCCGAGAGCCTGCGTGAGGCCGGCCGTTTCTTCGGCCGGATCGCGCACCTGATCGACGCGGTCGAGGACCTCGCCGAGGACCGGGCCCGCGGGGCGTACAACCCGCTGGACGCGACCGGCACCTCGCCCGCCGAGGCGCGGCGCGTGTGCGAGGAGGCGCTGCACGGGCTGCGCCTGGCCGTACGCGACCTCGACCTGGAGGAGCGGCACCTGGTCGAGGCGCTGCTGTGCGGCGAGACCCGCCGCGCCGTCGACCGGGCGTTCGGGCCGCGCGCCCACGGCGCCGCCTGCGCGGCGCACCGCGCGCCCGCCGGGGACACCTCCCCGGTGCCGCCCGACGCCGCACCCGACACCGCGCCCGGCGGCTCCCCCGAGGGCCCCGGCGACCGCCCGGGGATCGCGCTGACGGCGCTGGCCGGGGCGGCGATCTTCCTGACCTGCGGGCTCTACCGCCCGCCGTGGAGTGAGCATCGGAACGCGCCGTGGACCGAGCGCTGCTGCTGTGACAGCTGCGACTGCCCCGACTGCTCGGGTTGTTGCGACTGGTGCGACTGCTGCTCGTCGTGCTCCGACTGCTGCTCGGAAGACGGCTGCTGCTCGGGCGACGGCTGCTGCTGTGGAGACGGCTGCTGCTGCGACTGCGGTTCCTAGTGGCGCCGGGTCATCTGATCGAGGACGGGAGGACGGTGTCCGGTGAGTGGAGGAGTGGCCCTGCAGGCGATCCTGAGCGGGTTGGCTCTGGGTGCGGCCTACGGCTTGATCGCGATGGGCTTCACCCTCGTCTACCGGCTCACCAGGGTGATCGCGTTCGCGCACGGCGATCTCGTGGTCGGCGGCGTCTTCGTCGGTGTGCTGGCGGTGCTCGGGACCACGCCGGTGGCGGCGGCCCCGGGCCTGGCGCGCTCCGCCGGACTGGCGGTGCTGGTCGTCGCCGCCGGAGCGGCACTGTCGGCAGGTGTCTATTTCATCGCCGTGAGGCCCTTCCTGCCGGGAGCCGGGCACCGGTCCACCGGCGGGGACGTCCTGGGCTGGGTGGCGGGTGGCCTGGCCGCCGGGCTGCTGATCCGGGAGGTTCTCGGGCTGGTGCTCACGCAGGACGCCTACGCGGTGCCGGATCCGTTGCGCCTCGGCCGGTTGACGCCTTCGGGGGTGCTGCAACTGCCCGGGGGAGGCACGGTGGCGGTTCGCACGCTCGGTGTCATCGGGATCGGATTGGCCGTGGGGATCCTGGTCGAGCGGCTGCTCGTGCTCACCCCCGTCGGCACGGCGATGACGGCGGTCAGTGACGATCCCACCGCTGCCGCGCTGCTCGGCCTTCCGGTACGGCGGCTGGTGCTCGTCGCCTTCGTGGTGGCCGGCGCGCTGGCCGGTCTGGCGGGGCTTTTGATCGCGCCGGACCGGTCGCTCGGCGTCGACGACGGCGTCGTCCTGGGCCTCAAGGCGATGGCGGCCGCGCTGCTGGGCGGCCTTGGATCGGTGCGCGGCGCGCTGGCCGGAGGGCTGGCGCTCGGCGTGATCGAGTCGTTGATCGTCGCATCGGACGTTCTCGGCCCGCGCTTCGCCGACGTGGCGCCGCTGGCCATCCTGTTGATCGTGCTCGCCCTCGGGCGGCAGGGCCTGCGATCACCGCTGCGTGAGGACCCGGAGTGATGGTCGAGCTGGCACACCACCTGTATCTGCTGGTCGCGGTGCTCGGGCTCGCCCTGTCCGTCTCGTACGGAGGGCAACCCGTCCTGTGCCAGGGCGCGTTCCTGGCCGTGGGCGGCTTCGGCGTCGCACATCTGGAACGCGCGGGATTGCCGCTCGCCGGCGCCGTGCTCGTCGGCGCCGTGCTCGCGGCGTGCGCCGGCTACCTGGTCGGCCTGCTCACGGCTCGGCTGCGCGGCGCGGCGATCGCGCTGTCGACGTGGGCGTTCGCCTGGCTCGTGTACGCGGTCCTCGATGCGTTTCCCACCGTGTCCGGCGGCAGCCAGGGGCTGGTCCGCCCGTCGCCGGCCCGCCTGCACTCACCGGTTTTCGATGTGACCGTCACTCTCACCCCGCTGGCCCACGTCGTCGTGGCGGGATCGATGTGCCTGCTGACGCTGGCCATGGTGGCCCGGCTGACCCGCGGGCCGGCCGGACTGGAGTGGGCGGCCCTGCGCGAGGCCCCCGCGCTCGCCACGTCCCTCGGGGTGCCGGTGCTTCGCCGCAGAGCCGCCCTCTTCGCCACGACCGCGGCCGTCGCGGCGGTGTCCGGCGCGGGCATCACCGTGCTGCTCGGGGTCGCCGCCCCGTCCGACGTCTCGCCGCTGCTGTCTCTCCAGCTGTTCGTGGCGGCGCTGATCGGGGGTACGGCGCGGCTGTGGGGACCGGTGCTCGGCCTGCTCGTGATCGCCGTGATCCCGCCGCTGGCCGACGGGCTCGCCGGCGCGGCCGGTCTGCCGGCCGAGGCGTCAGGCGGCGTGCTCACCGCCGTGGCGCTGGTCGCGGTTCCGCTCCTCCGCGGGCCGGTCGAACGGTTCGCGGGCCGGTGGCCGGAGCGCACGCGGCGCCCGGGTGAGCCGGTGGAGGACACCGAGGACCTCGCCCCCCGCACCGCAGCCTCCCGGGAGGCGGTGGTGCTGACCGCCCGAGGGCTGGATGTCGGCATCGGGGAGACGGACATCCTCACGGGGGTGGACCTGGAGGTGCGGGCCGGACAGGTCCACGCGCTCATCGGGCCCAATGGCAGCGGCAAGACGACGGCCCTGCGCGCCCTCGCCGGCGCCCTGCGGCCCAAGGGCGGCCGGATTCTGCTGGAGGAGACCGACGTCACCGGGGCCGGCCAGCTCGAAATGGTCAGGCGGGGGGTGACCCGGACGTTCCAGCGCACCGTCGGTCTTGAGCGGCTCAGTCCCTACCGTCAGCTGCTGCTCGGCGCGCGCGGCGGGTCACCGGTGCCGTTCGCCGCCGTCCGGCACCTTTTCGCGAGTGAGTCGATGCGGGACCACGCGGCCGCCGCCGACCGCGAGGCGTGGAGGGTGCTGCGACTGACGGAGCTCGCCGGGCGCGCGTCCGACCGCCCGGGGGATCTCGGCGCCGGCGAGCAGCGCCTCCTGCAGGTGGCCCGCGCCGCGGCGACCGGGGCGCGCGTGCTCCTGCTCGACGAGCCGGCCGTCGGCATGACCGGGCCTGAACGCGTCGTCCTGGCCCGTGTCCTGCGCCGCCTCGCGGCGGGCGGCGCGGCCATTCTGCTGGTCGAACACGACCTGGCGCTGGTGCACGGCGTCGCGGACAGGATCACCGTCCTGGATCGCGGCCGGGTGCTGGCGAGCGGAACCCCCGAGTCGACCGCCGCCGACCCCGCCGTACGCCGGGTCTACCTCGGTGACACCGACCCGTCGTCCGCGCGCGGCTGACGCGCTGAGAGGAGACTGCGTGGCCCTGCTAGAGGTCCGCGGGCTGTGCGCCCGCCACGGCGCCGTACCGGTGCTGCACGATGTGTCCTTCCATGTCGGGCGCGGCGAGATCGTCGCGTTGCTCGGCGGCAACGGCGCGGGCAAGACGACCGTCGCCCGTTGCGTGTCGGGGCTGCACCGGCCGAGCTCGGGCGAGGTGACGTTGGACGGCCGGGACATCACCCGGTGCGATCCCCGGCGGATCGTGCGATGGGGACTGAGTCACGTGTCCGAGGGCAGACGCGTCTTCCCCAGTCTCACAGTGGAGGAGAACCTCACTCTCGGCGCCTACCTCGACGGCCGCCGCACGCACGTCGTCGCCGAGCGCCGAGAGGGCGTCTACCGGACTTTTCCGCGCCTGGCCGAGCGGCGCACGCAGCGCGCCGGCAGCATGTCCGGCGGAGAGCAGCAGATGCTCGTCATCGGCCGCGGCCTCATGTCCGCACCCGCGCTGCTGGTCCTCGACGAGCCGTCGGCCGGTCTGGCTCCGGCCTCGGTCGCCGCGCTCGGCGAGGACATCGCCGCCATTCGAGCCGGGGGCACGGCCGTTCTGCTCATCGAGCAGCACCTGCAGCTGGCTCTGCGACTCGCCGATCGGCTCGTCGTGCTGCGGGACGGTCACGTGATCCTCAGCGGGTCCACCGAGGAGGTGGCGGCCGATCCGCGAATCGGCAGGATGTACTTCGGCGACGGCGACTCCCCGGATCGAGTCGTGCCGGAGACGCGCCAGGCGCACTCCTCCCCCTCCTGAGGACCGGGCCTGCTCCGGTAGTCGCGGTGAGCCGCCCGGGCTTTCCGGGAGGTACCGGCGCGCCTCCCCGTGGGTGACGCCGTCAGTCCTGCAGCTGGTTCACGGAGGGGAGGGTGTCGGAGAGCGGGTCGTCGCCGACGGGTTCGAAGACGAAGCCGTGGAAGCGGGCGAAGTACATGTCGCTGGGGTTGACCCCCTCGTGCTGGTCGGCCGCGTAGCCGCGGTAGTCGCCGTTGGCGCCGGTGACGCTGATCTTGTTCAGAGCGTCCATGAGCGGCTCGCCCGGCGCGCCGGCCTCGCTGAGCGACGCGGCGACCAGGCGCACCGAGTCGTAGGAGAACATCGCCCAGTCCGGCGGCTGCACGACCTGCTTGCCGTCCTGGCGGACGCCGACCAGATCGACGCCCATCTTCGCCTCATAGCCCGCGCGGAACTGCTCGAACGGCGCCGGGCCGACCTCGCTGGTCATCCGGAACGAGGCGAAGGTGACCTGGTCGAGCCAGTCCGGATGCTCGGCCAGGCGCCGGCGGACCAGCGGGTCCTCACCGGTGGGCCCGGTGTAGACGGGCACCTCCCAGCCCAGCGCGTGGACGGCCTGGATGACGGCGATCACGTCGCTCGCGCTCGCCCACACCACGAGCCTGTCGGCGCCCGCCTGCCGCGCGGCGAGCACCTGGGTGGTCAGGTCGGACGAGCGGGCCGGCGCCTTCTGATCCGCCACCACCTTCACCTCGTCGATCTTGAAGGCCGCCAGCAGCGCGGCCCGGCCCTGTTCCCCGTAGGTGGAGTCGTCGCTGATCAGGCCCACCTTGGGGTGGCTGTTGGCGATGTAGTCGGCGAGCCTGCGCGCCATGGGCTTGTTGGCCGGCGCCATCCGGAAGAGGCTCGGCCGGTGGACCGGGTCGATCAGCTCGTCGCCGCCTTCGAAGCAGATGAAGACCGGCAGGTGCGCGGGGTCGGTGATCGGCGCGACGGAGGCCGCCCCGGTCCCGTCGGTGAGCAGGACGGCCGCGTGGTCGTCGACCGCCTTACGGGCGTTCGCGGCGGCCTTGGCCGGCGAGCCGGCGTTGTCGAGCACGGTCAGCCTGACCTTGCGGGCGCCCGACGGGGTGGTGACCCCGCCGTGTGCGTTGAGCTCGTCGACCGCGAGCCGGGCCCCGCGTTCGATGAAGGCGCCGATCCACGGCTCGGTGGACATCGGCGCGCTGACGACCACCTGGAACTCGTTGGCAGACGTCCCCCGTGATCCACCGCCCGCGCAGGCCGAGACCAGCACGAGGAGCGAAGCGAGCCACATCGTCACCATTCGTGGCGTGTGGCCACGTCGGTAAACCTGATAGCGTCGCCGCCCACGGGCGAGTCCGCCCGTTTCGAGGGATTCCTGCCCGATCATGCGCAGGACCTTATCTTACGTCTGAGGAATCCGTTTCATGAACTTCGCACGACTGATCGCTACGGCGAGCATCGCCGTCGCCGCCGTCGCGTCGCTCGCCGCCTGCGGGGAAACTTCGAACGACGCCGCCCAGGAGAGCCCGGCCACCGCTTCGACGGGGAGCGCCGCGCCCGCGGGCAACGGCATCCCCTGCTCGCAGGCCGGCGACCTGAGCGGCACGCCTGAGCGGAAGCCGCCCGCGGACCTGCCGTTGCCGCCCGGCGGGCAGCTCTACATGTCCAAGGGCCCCTTCGGCAAGACCGAGTTGTTCTTCGTCGCGAAGGACGCGGACCCCACCAACCTCGACGGTGTTCGTGACGAGGCCGCCGACGTGCTCGCCAAAGCCGGATACAAGATCGAGCGCAAGGACCAGGAAGAGGGCTCGGAGGCCGAGGCCCACCTGTCCGGACCGCACGAGGTGGCCATCCAGGTGATCCAGCTGTGCGAAGGAAAGGTCCGGGTCAAGTACACGCTCTCGTAACGGGCGGACCCACGGCCCGTGGCCGCTTCCTACATTTGTCGCATCGATCCAGTCGGCTCCGCCGGCCGGGAACGTGCTGCTGGAGGCGGTGCACGGGCCGGCCTGTCCGTTCGACGTGGCCGCACGGTACGGCCGATTACGGTCAAGAAGTATCTACCTTCGACAGATGTCGCATTGACCAAATACTGCCGCTCTCTTTACCTTTTGTCCCCGGCTGTCCGCTGGGGACGGGTGCGAGGAGGCGTTGGTATGAGACGTAAGGTCCCGATGAGGCGGCATGCGCTGCCCGCGATCGGCGCGGCGGGGTTGCTTGCCTTCGCCGTGTCGGCTTTGACATTCCAGGGGCCCGCGTTCTCGGGTCAGGCCGCCCTGTCCGCGGGGAGCCAGACGAGCGCCTCCCTGCAAATTCCCGGTGAGGAGGAGGACGGCGGCCCCACCGAGCCGGCGGACTACCTCACCCAGAAGTTCACCTCCGGCCAGGACGTGAGGCCCGCGCAGATCAAGCAGGCGGTCCAGCAGTCCAAGGCGCTCAAGCCGGGCAGCGGCACCTGGGACCTCCTCGGCCCCTCGAACATCGGAGGCCGCGTCACCGACCTGGCCGTCGACCCCGCCCACCCCGACACCTTGTACGTCGCGGCCTCCGGCGGCGGCGTCTGGAAGAGCACGGACGCCGGCGACACCTTCGAGCCGGCCTGGCCGAACGACAGCACGCAGACGGTGGGCGCGCTCACGATGGGCCCCGACGGCACGTTGTGGGCCGGCACCGGCGAGGCGAACCCGTCCGGCGGCGGTCTGACCTACTTCGGCGACGGCGTCTACAAGTCGACCGACGGCGGCCGGCACTGGCAGCAGTGGGGTCTCACCGACAGCGCGGCGATCGGCAAGATCGTCGTCGATCCCACGGACCCGCAGACGGTCTTCGTCGCGGCCGCCGGGAACCTGTCCGGGTCCGCGAGCGAGCGCGGCATCTACCGGCTGACGAACGGCGGCAAGGACTGGAAGCTCGTCCTGCCGACGCCGAACGCCACCACGGGCGGCGTCGACCTGGCGATCGACCCGACGAACCCCAAGCGCATCTTCGCGACGTTGTGGGACCACCAGCGCAACAGCGGCCGCCGCCTCTACGGCGGCGTCGGCTCCGGTCTGTTCCGCTCGGACGACGGCGGAGAGACGTGGAAGCGGCTGGAGAACGTGACCGGCCGGCATGCCTCGGACGCCACGGGCACCGGCCTGACGAGCGACGCGAGCCTCGGCCGCATCGGAGTCGCGATCGCCCCGAGCGACCCGAACCGGGTCTACGTGATCTCCGGCAACACGTACGGCGCCGACAAGGGCTTCTACGTCTCGGACGACGGCGGCGACTCGTTCGCGCCGAGCGGCCGCGCGGGCGCCTCGAGCGGCTACGAGTGGTGGTTCGGGCGGCTGTGGGTCGACCCGAAGGACAAGAACCACCTGTTCAACGCCGACGTGAACCTGCGCGAGTCCAAGGACGGCGGCGCGACGTGGGCCACCTCCAGCGGACCGCACTCCGACCAGCACATGGTGCAGTGGGACCCGAACGTCCCGAGCCGCGTCTACCTCGGGAACGATGGCGGTGTCTACCGCTCCGACACCAATGGCGCGACCCGCTCGTGGATCCACGGGACGTACCAGCCGTTCAACCAGTCGTACCACCTCGCGGTGGCCAGCGACGACCCGACCCGGCTCGCCTCCGGCCTGCAGGACAACGGAAGCCACCGCACCTGGACCGCCACCGCCGCGCCTTCGGACCTGATGCAGTGGAACTCCTACGGCGGCGGTGACGGCCACTACGTCGTGATCGACCCGAGCGACCACAACATCTACTACGAGTGCTCCCAGGGCGGAAGCTGCACGCGGCACGAGGACGCGAACGGCACCACCCGCAACATCCGTTTCGGGACGCGGCACTCCTCGCGGATCACGACGGACGCCCCGGTCGTCCTCGACCCGAGCAACCCGTCGGTCGTGTACTTCGGCGGCAACGTGCTCGACCGGTCGACCGACCGCGGCACGACCTTCACGCAGATCAGCCCGCCCGGGGACTTCCTCACCGGACCGGTGCCGGCGGAGCAGGACGACCCGGGGTCGTACGGAGGCATGTACGCCACGATCACCGCGATCGGCCCGGCGAAGACCGACGGCAACACGATCTACGTCGGCACCGACACCGGCCGGCTCTGGAAGACGACCGACCTCGGCGCCACCTGGACCGAGTTCACCGGCAAGGGCCTGCCCGTCCGGTGGGTCAACTCGATCGTGGTCGACCCCTCCAACGCCGACCACGTGTACGTGGCCTACTCGGGCTACCGCGAGGGCGACAACGCGGCGAACATCTGGGAGACGACCGACGGCGGCAACAGCTGGAAGAACATCAGCGGCAACCTGCCCAACGCGCCGGTCGAGATGCTCGCGTACGACCAGCCGAGCGACCAGCTCTACGCGGCGACCGACTTCGGCGTCTTCTACGACAAGAACGGCAAGAAGAACTGGAAGCGGGTCGGCGCCGGCCTGCCCAACACGCCGGTGCTCGACATCACGATCACCGGTGACCGCAAGACGCTGTACGCGGCGACGTTCGGCCGCAGCGTCTGGAAGATCGCGCTTCCGCAGCAGTAACCGGTCACACCCCTGACGGTCGAGGAGGGCGGGCCCACAACGGGCCCGCCCTCCCTGTGTTTCCGGACAGGGTCATCTCCGGAAGCGGCCCGGTGCCGCAGCCGATTCGCTCGCGCCCGATTCGATCGCGTCCGAAGATCGCGCACATATATGGTCGGCCCCATGGCAAGATCGCGGCCTCCTTTCCACCGGCTCACCCCCGCCGAGCGACGGCTGTGGGAGGCCTATCCCACCGGCGCCTGGGTCGACCTGCGCGAGGGCCACGAGGCGGACCCTTCCTCCGGCGGTTCCTGGGGCCGCTCGCGGGTGGTTCGGGCGGAGGTGATCTCCGCCCTGGTTCTCGACCGGGGCGCCGGCGGGTCGGCCCGGGTGCCGGGCGTCCGGCTCGCCGGGGCCAGGATCATCGGCGATCTCAACCTCTCCGACGCCACGATCGAGGCGAAGGTCCACCTGCTCGACTGCCACATCGCCGGAACGGTCTCGTTCAACGACGCCAGGACCAGGGGCGTACGGCTGCGGCGCTGCGACATCCTCCGCTTCCGGGCCAGCCGGGCCACGATCGACGGGCTGCTCGACCTCGACGGATCGACCGTCCATGCGGGGGTGCGCCTGGACAACGCCCACGTGACCGGGCAGCTCCGGCTCTCCGGCACGCGGGTGGGCACCCCCGGTGAGGCGCCGTACCGGGAACCGGGGGCGGACCCGTCGGAGGCGGGCTCCTGGAACGGCCCCGAGGGATCGGAGGAGCCGCGCACCTGGGAGTCGGTCGCGCTGTGGGCCGGCGGGCTGGTCGTGGACGGCAGCGCCTTCTTACGCGACATGCGGGCCACGGGCGGCCTGCGGCTGATCGGCGCCCGCTTCTCCAGCGGGCTCTACCTCCAGGGCGCCGTCGTCACCGCGGACGGCATCCCCGCCGTGCACGCCGACCACATGCAGGCCGCCGCTGCCGAACTCGGCGGGGGCTTCACCGCCCAGGGAACCGTGCGGCTGCGCGGCGCCCGGATCGGCGGGGTCCTGTCGTTCCACGGGGCGGTGCTGCGGGCGCCTCGCCGGGTGCTGCACCTGAGCCACATGCAGGCCGACGAGCTCATCCTGCTGCCCGAGTCGATCGAGGGCGAGGTCAACCTCGGCTACTCCCGCTTGGGAGTGCTGTTCGACCATCCGGAGAGCTACCGGGACGACGTGCGGCTCAACGGGCTGACGTACGAGTCGCTGCGCGGCCCCGCGACCCTGGCCGACCGGCTCTCCTGGCTGCGGCGCGACCCCGGAGGCTACTACCCCCAGCCGTACGAGCAGCTCGCCGCCTACTACCGGCGCATCGGCCACGAGCCGGACGCGCGCCGGGTGCTGCTGGCCAGGCAGCGGGCGCGGCGGCGGACGCTGCGGCTGCCCGGGCGGCTGTGGGGGCGGCTGCTCGACGGGCTCGTCGGGTACGGATACCGGCCCTGGCTCGCCGGACTGTGGGCCGCGCTGCTCCTCGCGACGGGCACGGCGATCTTCACGCAGTGGCCGCCGCACCAGATCGGGCTGGACGAGTCGCGCCACTTCAACGCCTTCGTCTACACGCTCGACCTGCTCGTGCCGGTGAGCGTGTTCGAGCAGCGAGGCGCCTGGGAGCCGGCCGGATGGACCCAGTGGCTGGCGAACGGCCTGATCGCCGCGGGCTGGATCCTCGCCACCGCGCTCATCGCCGGCGCGAGCAGGCTCCTGCGGCCGTCCAACGCCTCCTGACACCGTCACCACTCCTACGGCCCGGTTCGAGGAGAGGGCCGATGAGACGGCTCAGCGCGCGGGAGTGTCGACGCGCAGGCGCGGAAGGCTCTCGGGGTACTTCTCCCGGACGAACTTCACCAGGTGCTCGCGGATGTCGCAGCGCAGGTCGAAGGCGCTCGCGGAGTCGGCCGCGCTCATCAGGGCGCGCAGCTCGACCAGCCCCTCCGGGGTGATGTCGGTGACCTGCAGCGTCCAGTCCTTCTGGTCCCACAGCGGGTTCTCGCGCAGCGCCCGGTAGAGCTCGGTGCGCACCTCGTCGACCGGGATCGACCAGTCCACCCGGAGGTACACGCTGCCGAGGATGCGGCTCTCGTGGCGCGTCCAGTTCTCGAAGGGGTTGCCGGTGAAGTAGGACACGGGCAGGATGAGCCGCCGCTCGTCCCACAGGCGCAGCGCCACGTAGGTGAGGGTCAGCTCCTCGATGCGGCCCCACTCGTCCTCCACCACGACCACGTCGTCGAGCCGCAGCGCGTCGCTGAAGGCGAGTTGCAGCCCGGCCAGCAGGTTGCCGAGCGTGGACTGGGCCGCGATGCCGCCCACCACGCCCGCGATCCCGGCGGAGGCGAGCAGTCCCGCGCCGAGCGCCCGCACCTGCGGGAAGGTGAACAGCATCGCCCCCAGCGCGAGCACCACCACGACCGCCGCCGACACCCGGCGCACCAGCGCGATCTGGGTGCGGATGCGCCGGGCGCGGCGGTTGCGCTCGCCTTCGACCCGCGTGAGCCGGTCGAGGACGACGTCGGTCACCGCGTACGCCGCCTGGATCAGCAGCCAGGTCACGCACGCGATCAGCAGCAGCGCGAGCACGCGCTGGAAGCCGTGGGAGCCCGATCCGGGCATGCCGGGGTCGTAGGCCGCCTTGACGGTGCCCGTCACGGCCGAGGCGAAGCCCGGCCAGGTGCACCGGCGCACGAACGGCCCGGCGAGCGCCCACCGCTCCCCTATCAGGCGCGATTTCAGCACCCGCCGGACCAGTTCCACCGCGACGATCGCGGCGGCCACGGCGATCGCCAAGGTCGCCCAGTTCCACGCTGCCGTTGTGACGGCGCCCCCTGTCGTCGTCATGGCGTTCCCTTTGCCCTTTATGGGAGCGCCGAAAACCGACAGATCAGAAGGTTTCGTCGAAGCTGACGTCGCCCTCGACGGCCACCTGGTAGGCCGAGACGCGGCGCTCGAAGAAGTTCGCCAGCTCCTGCACGTCCTGGAACTCCATGAACGGGAAGGGGTTGTCCGTGCCGTACCGCACGGGCAGGCCGAGCCGGGTGAGCCTGCGGTCGGCGACGTACTCCAGGTAGCGCCGCATGTTGCCGGCGCTCATCACGCCGTGCCCGTCGCCGCACAGGTCGCGGGCGAAGGCGAGCTCGGCGGCGACCGCCTCCTCCATCATCCGCGTCACCTGGGCCGCCAGCTCGTCGTCGAACAGGTCCGGCTCCTCGCGGCGCACGGTGTCCACCACCTCGAAGGCGAACTCCATGTGCATCGACTCGTCGCGGAACACCCAGTTGGTGCCGGTCGCGAGGCCGCCGAGCAGGCCCCGCGAGCGGAACCAGTAGACGTAGGCGAAGGCGCCGTAGAAGAACAGTCCCTCGATGCAGGCGGCGAAGCAGACGAGGTTGAGCAGGAAGGCCCGCCGGTCCTCCCGGGTCTCCAGCCGGTTCAACGCGCTGATCGAGTCGATCCAGCGGAAGCAGAACTCGGCCTTGTCGCGGATCGACGGGATGTGCTCGACGGCGGCGAACGCCTTGACCCGCTCGTCGTGGTCGGGCAGGTAGGTGTCCAGCAGGGTCAGGTAGAACTGGACGTGCACCGCCTCCTCGAACAGCTGACGGCTCAGGTACAGCCGCGCTTCGGGGGCGTTGACGTGCTGGTAGAGGTTGAGCACCAGGTTGTTGGCCACGATCGAGTCGCCGGTCGCGAAGAACGCCACGAGCCGGTTGATCAGGTGCCGCTCCCCCTCGTCGAGGGTCGCGAGGTCGGCGAGGTCGGAGGCGAGATCGACCTCCTCGACCGTCCAGGTGTTCCTGATCGCCGCGCGATACCTCTCGTAGAACCCCGGGTAGCGCATCGGGCGCAGGGTCAGGTCCATACCGGGGTCGAGCAGCATCGTTCTCATTGGCATGCCTCGCAGATCTCGGGGTTTTCAAGTGAGCAGGCGACCGCCTCGACCGGCGCCATGGCCGGCACGGTCGTCTGGGCGATCCGCGTCGCCGGGCGGGAGCGCAGGTAGTAGGTGGTCTTCAGGCCCGACCGCCAGGCGTAGGCGTACATCGAGGAGAGCTTGCCGATGGTGGGGGCGGCCATGAAGAGGTTGAGCGACTGCGACTGGTCGACGTACGGCTGCCGCGCGGCGGCCAGGTCGATGAGCGCCTTCTGCGGCAGCTCCCAGGCGGTGCGGTAGAGGGTCTTGAGCTCGTCCGGGACGGCGGCGATGTCCTGGATCGAGCCGTCGTTGAGCTTGATCGCGTCGCGCATCGACCGCGTCCACAGGCCGAGGGCCTGGAGGTCCCGCACGAGATACCGGTTGACCTGGAGGAACTCCCCCGACAGCGTCTCCCGCTTGAAGACGTTGGACACCTGCGGCTCGACGCACTCGTAGCAGCCCGCGATCGAGGCGATCGTGGCCGTCGGCGCGATCGCGATCAGCAGGGAGTTGCGCAGCCCGGTCTCCGCGATCCTGGCCCGCAGCGCGGCCCACTCCCCAGGGTGGACCGGGGCGCACGGATAGTGGTCGAGGTGCAGGACGCCGTCCGCCGCCCGCGTCTCCTCGTACGCCGGGTGGCGCCCGCGTTCCACGGCAAGGTCGGCCGAGGTGCCGTACGCCGCGAGCGCGATCTCCTCGGCGATGCGGCTGGACAGGGCGAGCGCCTCCGGCGAGTCGAACGGCAGGCGCAGCGCGAAGAACACGTCGGCGAGGCCCATGACGCCGAGCCCCACGGGCCGCCACCTGCGGTTGGCCGTCTCCGCCTCGGGCGTCGGGTAGAAGCCGAGGTCGATCGTCCGGTCCAGGAACCGCACGGCGGTGCGGACGGTGGCGCGGAGCCTGCCGAAGTCGACGCCGTCGCCCTCGGCGGTCAGGTGCGCGGCGAGGTTGACCGAGCCGAGGTTGCACACGGCCGTCTCGCCGTCGCCGGTGACCTCCAGGATCTCGGTGCACAGGTTGGACAGGTGGATGACGTTGCCGGGCCGCGCGGTCTGGTTGGAGGCGCGGTTGGAGGCGTCCTTGAACGTCATCCAGCCGTTGCCGGTCTGGGCGAGCGTGCGCATCATCCGGGCGTACAGGGCGCGGGCCGGCACCTGCCGTGCGTATCGCCCGGCGGCCTCCAGCTCGCGATAGCGGGCGTCGAACGCCTCGCCCCACAGGTCGGTCAGCTCGGGGACGTCCTTGGGGTCGAACAGCGACCACGTGCCGTCCGCCTCGACCCGGCGCATGAACTCGTCGGGCACCCAGTTGGCCAGGTTGAGGTTGTGCGTGCGGCGCGACTCCTCGCCCGTGTTGTCGCGAAGCTCCAGGAACTCCTCGATGTCGGCGTGCCAGGTCTCCAGGTAGACGCAGGCCGCGCCCTTGCGCCTGCCGCCCTGGTTCACGGCCGCGACCGACGCGTCGAGCGTGCGCAGCCACGGCACGATGCCGTTGGACAGGCCGTTGGTGCCCCGGATCAGCGAGCCGCGCGAGCGCACCCGCGTCCAGGCGATGCCGATGCCGCCGGAGTACTTCGACAGCCGCGCCACCTGGCCGTACCGCTCGTAGATGCTCTCCAGCTCGTCGCGGGGCGAGTCGAGCAGGAAGCACGACGACAGCTGCGGCCGGCGCGCGCCCGAGTTGAACAGCGTCGGCGAGCTGGGCAGGTAGGCCAGCGCGGACATCAGGCGGTACAGCTCGGCGGCCTCCGCCACGGTGGCCGACAGGCCGCAGGCGACCCGCAGCAGGAAGTGCTGCGGGCGTTCGAGCACGCGCCGGGTGACCGGGTGGCGCAGCAGGTAGCGGTCGTAGACCGTGCGCAGCCCGAAGTACTCGAACCGATCGTCGGCCGCCGAATCGATCAGCGCGTCGAGCGCCTCGGCCTCGTCGGCCACGAACGCGGCGACGGCGTCGCCCAGCAGCCCGGCGGCGTGGGCGGCGGCGACCGACTCGGAGAACGTGCGCACCCCTTCGGCCGCCGCCTCCTCCGCGATCAGCCCGCTCAGCAGCCTGGCCGCCCGGCGCGAGTTCTCCGGGTCGGCGATGACTCCGGCGGCCGCCTCCTCGATGGCCTGCCAGACCCCCGCCGCGTCCCCCGCGCCGTCCGGGCCGTCCGGGCCGTCCGGGGCCCGCCGTACGGAGGCGGGGACCGAGCCAGGCGGGGTGCCGGGTCCGGGGTTCCCCGCCGAGGCCCGCGGCCCGCCGCGCTCCGCTGACGCGGGGTCCGCGGACGCGGAGGCCGGGTCGGTGATCGTCATCAGATGCCCTCTCCTCGTCGTCTCGTGTCCCGGCCGGACCGGAGGGAGGCATGCCGCGGCGCACGCGCACGAGAGGGAACCCGTGCCGTGACGGTACGGCGAGCCCACCCGCGGGGCCCGGCGCGGGGCGCGCGCCCATGCGCGCGCATCGCTGGCAGGTCTTCGGACTCGCGGGCGTCCGGCCGGGCTCGCGCCCGCCGGTCCTACTGGCCGTCGCTTCCCGGGCGCGCTCGCGCCCAGTGCTTACGGCACGGCGCCTGAGGCGCCGTGCTGTGTGACGGCGGTCGTTCCCGCTCACCGCTGCGGGGCAGTCCCGGGTTCGCACCGGGTTCCCTCTTGCCTCACCAAGGTGAACCAGCAACGCGATGGATCCTACATCTTGTGGCCCTTCCCGCAAGCGCCCCCACAAGTTGTGTTTTTCAGCGGAGTCCGAGATCATTGAGCAGCAGGGCCGTACGGCGCGCCTCGCCGACGAGCCATTGGCGGAAGTCGTCGCCGTCGAGCCACATCGGCGTCCAGTCGTTGCGGTCGCACAGGATCTGCCAGCCCGGAGTGTCGGCGACGGCCCGGCACAGTTCGAGCAGGGCGTCCTGCTCGGGTGTGCCGCGCGGGGCGATCAGCCCCGTCCAGTCGGCGAACACGACGCGTACGCCCGACTCCGACAGCGTCGGCGCGTCCACCCCGGGCAGCCGCTCCGCGGAGGAGACGGCGAGCGGCCGCAGCCGTCCGGCGCGCACATGGGGGGCGACCTCCCGCCTGCTGCCGAACCCGAGCGCGAGCCGCCCGTCGAGGACCGCGGCGACGGCCTGCGCCCTGCTGCCGAACGCGACGTAGTCGAGCAGGCGGGGGTCGGCTCCCAGGCCCCGTGCGGTCATGCCGAGCAGCAGGTGCTCGGGGCCGCGGTCGGCGCCGCCCGCGACCCTGGGCCCTCCGGGGTCGCGCAGCAGCGCGGCGGCGAACTGGTCGAACGTGCGATAACCCGAGTCGGGTGAGGCGACCAGCACCTCCCACTCCCCCGCCAGCCGTGCGAGCGGCACGGCCCTGGCCACCAGGAGCGGGTCGCGGGCCAGCGCGCAGGCGGCGAGCAGCGCGGAGTCGGCGACCACCAGATCGGTCCCCGACCCGCCCGGGCGGGCGAGAGCCGTCCCGCCGTCGCCCGCCTCCCGCCTGATCCGTACGGCCCGGGCCCAGCCACGCCCCTCGACGAGCGACTTGAACCCGGCGGCGACGCCGTCCCCGCACCCTCCGGGCGGGCCCGGGACGGCCAGGGAGAGCTCCCCGCGGCGCGGGGGCGCCTGGACGCCGCACGCGCCCGCCAGGGCCAGGACTCCCAGTGCGAGGACCGTACGGCGTCGCATTCCGGCACCCTCCTACCCGAAGAGTCCCTTACACGCACAGACTATGAGTAACTACACCATGTCACCACATAACGGACGTTACGACTGCGGCGATCGGTGGGCGTCCCGCGGCGGTGGCCTGCGGGAGCACGAGGGCCATGCCGCTTGCCGCCCGAGGACGTGGACATGCGGGAGGGCGGAGGCGGGAAGCCGCAATCGCCGGGCAACAGGCTGCCGCCGAATTGCCTGGTACGGGGCTATGAAAAGCGCACAGTTGATTGCACGAGGACGAAACAGCCCACAGAGAAGCCCGCGCGTCGCGCCCACCCTCCTACCCTGTCCGGATGGGCACCGACATCTACGGATTCATCGAGATGCGTCACCCGCACGCCGACGAGGACTGGTACGAGGGAGACGCGTGGAGCGTTTCCCTTCCTCTTTACCCGCTCTATGACGTCCGTGACTACGCGTCGCTCGGTTGCCTCTTCGGCATTCGCAACCGGCTTGACTGGACCCCTGTCGCGGCCGCCCGCGGCCTGCCGGCCGACGTCTCGGGAGCCGTCCGTACCCAGTATGAGAACTGCGCGCGGATGGATGCCGCCATTCATGGCAGCACGTGGGTTTCATGGACGGACCTTCGTGATCTGGACATGACCGTCCGCCCCGCCGCCCGAGGAGTGCTCGACGTGCACTCGGAAGACGGCTACTCGACCACGCGGTATCGGATCGACGACCGGTGGCCCGATGAGGTCGTCGAGCGATACGGCATGCCGCCCCTGGGCGTCTCTCCCGTCGGGGCCCCCGCGGGCCGCTGGGAGGTTTCGGGACAGACTCTCGAGTACGGCCCGGTGACGCGGCTGGACGTGCTGGGACCGGGCACCGGGTGGGAGCACGTC
This sequence comes from Microbispora rosea, assembly GCF_044460045.1. Classification (NCBI taxonomy): domain Bacteria; kingdom Bacillati; phylum Actinomycetota; class Actinomycetes; order Streptosporangiales; family Streptosporangiaceae; genus Microbispora; species Microbispora rosea. The sequence continues at coordinate 256,829 of NZ_JBITJO010000002.1, forward strand.
TTCGCGGTGATGCGGGCGCTGGCGCAGCGGTTCGGGCCCGAAGGCGTGCGCCTGGTCGTCTGGTTCGACTGAGACGCCCCCGAGCTCGCTGCTTCCGGCACGTCAGATCCGTCAGACCCGGCACCCGTGCAGGACCGCGGCGACCCCTTCACCGGCTCGTCACGCCGCGCCGGACTCCGCCGGTCCTCCCCCTCGCCTCACTTCCCAAGCAGGGCGTCGCCCACGAGTTGGACGGCATATCCGACCACCGCGCCGAGGAGCAGCTGGGCCCACTGCGTCCGATTGAGACGCGCCTGGAGAAGGTTCACCAGCTCCTCCAGTTCGGTCCACTGCGGCGCCGACTCGGGCAACTGCTGTCGGGCGATCTGCCGTACGCGCCCGAACTGCTCACGGCTCCGGCGTGCGGCCCGCACCAGGATGAACACGAGTACGGCGATGACGGGCAGCGCCATCACGAAGTAGGTCACATGCATACCCGTACATCGGCGCCGGGCCGCGCGGCATTGCGCGGAACCCCGGACCGTACGGCCCGCACCGGGCGGGCGCGGGCCGTACGGGGAGCGGAGGGGCTATTCGACCGTCACACTCTTAGCGAGGTTGCGCGGGCGGTCGACGTCGCGGTCCAGGGCGACGGCGGCGTGGTAGGCGAACAGCTGCAGCGGGATCGTGAGCAGGATGGGGTCGAGCTCGACCTCGTTCTTGGGCACCACGATGCAGTCGTCGGCCGCCTCGGAGGTGCGGTGGCCGACCATGAGGATGCGCCCGTGCCTGGCCCGGATCTCGCCCAGCGTGGTGAGGTTCTTGTCCAGCAGCTCGTCGTCCGGGACGATCGCGACCGTCGGCAGCTCGGGGCTGATCAGCGCGAGCGGGCCGTGCTTGAGCTCGCTCGCCGGGTACGCCTCGGCGTGGACGTAGGAGATCTCCTTGAGCTTCTGGGCGCCCTCGCGGGCCACCGGGTAGCCGCGCACCCGGCCGACGAACATCATGCCCGGCGCGTCGGCGTACTTCTTCGCCAGCTCCTTGATCCGGTCCTCCAGTGTGAGGATCTCCTTGATCTGCTCGGGCAGCCGGCGCAGGCCCTCGCAGATCCTGCGGCCGTCGGCCGGCGACAGGTCGCGTACGCGGCCGAGGTGCAGGGCGAGCAGCGCGAACGCCACGGCCGTGGAGATGAACGCCTTGGTGGAGGCCACCGAGACCTCGGGGCCGGCGTGCAGGTAGATGCCGCCGTCGGTCTCCCGGGCGATGGCGCTGCCGACGGTGTTGACGATGCCGAGCACCCGGCCGCCCTTGCGCTTGAGCTCCTGCACCGCCACGAGCGTGTCGTACGTCTCACCCGACTGGCTGATCGCGACGTACAGCGTGTCGGGCTCCACGACGGGGCTGCGGTAGCGGAACTCGGAGGCGGGCTCGGCGTCGGCGGGGATGCGGGCCAGTTCCTCGATGAGCTGCGCGCCCATCTGCCCGGAGTAGTACGCGGACCCACAGCCGATGATCTTCACGCGGCGGAAGGAACGAATCTCGCGCGCGTCCATGTTGAGGCCGCCGAGGTGGGCGATGTGGAACCGGTCGTCGATGCGGCCGCGCAGCGTGCGGGCGACCGTGTCGGGCTGCTCGGAGATCTCCTTGAGCAGGTAGTGCTCGTAACCGCCGTTGTCGTAGTGCCCGGCGTCCCAGTCGACCGTGAACGGCTCCTTGGCCGTCTCCCTGGCGTCGCTGGTGAACGTGTTGAACCCGTCGGCCTTGATGACCGCCAGCTCGCCGTCCTCCAGGTGGACGACCTGCCGGGTGTAGCGGATGAGCGCGGCGACGTCGGAGGCGGCGAACATCTCCTTCTCGCCGAGGCCGAGCACGATCGGGCTGCCGTTGCGGGCCACCACGATCTCGCCGGGGCGCTGCTCGTCGATGACGGCGATGCCGTACGTGCCGACCACGCTCTTCAGCGCCCGCAGCACGGCCTCCCGCAGCGACTCGGTCTCCTTGACCATCCGCCCGATGAGCTGCGAGAGCACCTCGCTGTCGGTCTCGCTCTCGAACTTCACGCCCTCGCCCTCAAGGCGGCGGCGCAGCTCGTCGGCGTTCTCGATGATGCCGTTGTGCACGACGGCGATCCGCTGCTCCTGGTCGAGGTGCGGGTGCGCGTTCACGTCACTCGGCGCGCCGTGGGTGGCCCAGCGGGTGTGCCCGATGCCGATCGTGCCCTTGAACTTCGCGGGAACCGCCGCCGCCAGGTCGGCGACCCGGCCCTTGACCTTGCGCGTCTTGAGGCTCTTGGCGTTCACGACGGCGAGGCCGGCCGAGTCGTAGCCGCGGTACTCCAGCCGCTGGAGACCTTCGAGCAGGATGGGCGCCGCGTCCTTCGGCCCGACATAAGCGACGATTCCGCACATAACCGCTCCTATCCGTAAACGATTCGCCGGAGCTGGCGCAGGGTCAGCTCCGGTGCCGCGACACGTCTTCCCGCGAGCTCGGCGGAGATTCTGGGGAAGATCTGGTCGTTGGTCAGCCCCCTCGACTTGAGTTCGCCGTGGCGGCGCCGCACGTACTCTTCCGCGGGCTCGCCGAAGTACGCCAGAACGTCGGCCACCACGCGGGCCGCCTCCCCCGGCCCCAGTGAGGTGGTCCGGGTGAGGTGGCCGATCAGATCCTCGAAGGGATGCCGTGCCGTGGACACAGAGCAGGACCCTAACGCAGCGCTGATACCGACTATCAAGTTTCCTGCCCGTTTTCGGGCAGGATCAGTCCCGAAACAGCCCTCGGCGCGGCCCGGACTTCCCCCGCCTACTCCTACCGTCCGCGCATCAGCAGACGGCCCTGGCGGAACCGCTCACCTTCGAGAGGCTCGCGCAGCATCCGTCCCACCTCGGTGAAGCCCGCCTCGCGCGCCAGCTCGGCGAGGTCGTCGATCGGCCATCGGTACGCGGGCGTCACCTTGTGGTCGAACTCCGTCACGGCGTCGCCCCCGGATTCGAAGAAACCGAGCAGGAGGTGACCGCCCGGAGCCAGGACGCGGCGGAACTCGGCGAAGTACGGCGGCAGTTCCCGCGGTGGCGTGTGGATGAGGGAGTACCACGACACGATGCCGCTCAGCTCGCCGTCGGCGAGGTCCAGCGCGTGCATGGACCCGACCTCGAAGCGCAGCCCGGGGTACGCCTCACGGGCGAGCTCGATCATCCGGGGTGACAGGTCGATGCCGAAGACGTCCAGCCCGAGCCCCTGAAGGTGCGCCGTCACATAGCCGGGGCCGCAGCCGAGTTCGGCGACGGGCCCGGCGAGGGGCGCCGCGCCGTCGGCCCGCACGGAGTCGGCGAACGCGGCCAGCGCCGCGCGGTCCAGCGGCAGACGGTCGAGCGAGTCCCGGAAGAGATCGGCGTAGAGGACGGCGACGGCGTCGTACGCGTCGGCCGTCGCGGTGAGATAGGGGGCGGATTCGGTCATGGCGGGTGACTCTAGTGCCTGGGCCCACGCCGCGCGGACCGCCGGACGAGTGGCACGCGGGGCCGCCGGCGTTCGGGGGCGGATCAGGGCAGAGCCGCCCCCGCGGGCCGGCCTGGGCGATCAGGTCGCCGGGGCGGCGGCGCGCAGCACTTTCATGAACGCGCGCATCCACGCCGGGTGGTCCGGCCAGGCCCGACCGGTCACGAGGTTCTGGTCGACGTGCGCCTCGCTGTCGACCCACGTGCCGCCGCCGTTCTCGACGTCCAGCGCGCATGCGGGGTAGGCGCTGCTCTCCCTGCCCTTCAGCACCCCGGCGGCCGCGAGCACCAGCGGCCCGTGGCAGAGCGCGGCGATCGGCTTGCCGGCGTCCGCGAAGTGGCGGGCGATCTCCTGGACGTCCCGGTCGCCGCGGATGTACTCGGGGGCGCGGCCGCCGGGGATCACCAGCGCGGCGTACTCGTCCGGGTTCACGTCGGAGAAGGCGACGTCGGCCGTCCAGGTGTGGCCCGGCTTCTCGGTGTAGGTGTCGAAGCCCTCCACGAAGTCGTGCACCACGAACTGCAGCCTCTTGGCGGACGGCGCCGCGATGTGCGCCTCGTAGCCCTCCTCGAGAAGCCGCTGGTACGGGTACATCACCTCCAGGTCCTCGGCCGCGTCACCGGTGAGGATGAGCACCTTCGCCATGGCGTAACCCCCTCGTGCGTACGGTTGCCGCCTCATCCTGCGCGTGGCCTCCCCCGCCGGTCAACGTCTCGCCTCGCTTCGGTCAGGTGGCGCGTGCGCGCCTGGAGATTGGAGTCGGTTGGCACCGGCACCCTCCGGGATCCGCTAGAGTTGTTCACGCGTCGCCGGGAAAAACCCGGGCGATGGCTGCGGAAGTGGCTCAGTGGTAGAGCATCACCTTGCCAAGGTGAGGGTCGCGGGTTCGAATCCCGTCTTCCGCTCGGAGTCCGGACAAGATCCGGGCACGGACGATTAGCTCAGCGGGAGAGCGCTTCCCTGACACGGAAGAGGTCACTGGTTCAATCCCAGTATCGTCCACCAGCCACAGAAACCCCGGCCCAGGCCGGGGTTTCGTCGTCTTCCCACCCGATCGCATCCGGCAGCGGAGGCGTCGGCCACGGGGCCACCCCCGGAGCGGCCCCCGGATCGTCAGGGAGCCGGTCGCCCAATCGATCGCGCCGGTCGCCGGGCGGGCCGCGTACGACCGCTCCGCTTTGGCGGCATGCCGGAATGGGACTCATTGCGGTGAAACGCCAACGCCGGCGTGTCCTCACCGCGTCGGATGATCGTCGACGGCGCCGGCCGACCGAATGCGGCCGGCACCGTCGAGAAATCGCGGCACGGCACTCCCCTTTTCCAGTGAGAGGCATTCCCGCCGCCACCGGCACGCCCCCGCCAAGAGCACCGGTATCACGATGGGCACGGCCGCTCCCTGCCGGTCGCCGGCGCCGAGATAATCTTCTATCAATTACTCCCCGGAGGGCACAATCCATTAAACCGGAAATCACCCGATGCTTGTCTAGATTTCCTCTTAATGACGGCCTTTGTCGCCGTTTCCCTGACTACGAGACGGCACGACGAGAACCTGCGGCGCGGCGTGGTGCATCCGGGTGCGCAGCCACAGCAACTGGACGGCCGTTTCGGGGGCGCAGTCGCGGGCGAGGCCGAGCAGGTCGTCGTCCCTGAGCCCGCGGGCGGCCTGCGCGACGACGCTCCACGACAGGTCGCACCCGGTGGCGAGGAGATACAAGCCGTGCAGGTCCCGCAGCAGCGCGAGGCCGCCGCCGTCCCCGCCGCCCGGGCCCGGCGTCACGCGGGGGCGCCGTGCCGTCCCGGCCTCCGAGCCCTCGGAAACCGCCCGCTCCCGTTCCACGGCCCCGCGAACCGCCCGCGGAAGGTCCGCCGTCTCCAGGCCCGCGGCCTCGAATCCCCCGCCGTCGATACTGGCGGCGTCGAAACCCCCCGCGTCGAAACCCCCCGCGTCAAGGCCACCTGTATCGAGGCGGCCCCTATCAAAGCCCGCGGCGTCGAAACGGCCGGCGTCGAAAGCACCCGTATCAAAGCGCCCGGCATCGAAACCGGAATCGAACCCACCCGCGTCGAAACCGGCGTCGAAACCCGTGTCGAAACCGGTGGTGAACCCTGGGGCGTCGAACCCTCCGGAGTCGAACCCGGAGGCCGCGAGGCCCGGCGCCTCCAGCCCCTGAGTCCTCACCCCGGGCGCCTGCGACTGCGCGGGACGCGGATCGCGGAGGCCCCCGGATCGGTACCTCCGGAGGAAGGGCTCCAGCCGCTCGGTGTGATCGCGGCACTGCGCGGCCAGGCGCTCGCAGACGCCGCACAGGTCGTACTCGCGGGGATGGCCGCGCCGCAGCGCGCGGAATCCCGACGACAGCGCGTGCTGCGTGCGGGACAGCGTCTCCAGATAGCGCGCCAGATGCTCACTCACGGCTCATCCCATCCGCGGGCGGCGTCCCCCCAAGCGGTGCGTGTGCCTGCAAGGGCCATATGTCGTCGCTTCCTTCCGGTAGGCCGACCCACCTCATCTCCGGCGATCGCGGACGTCAGACCTCCTCGTATCGCTCCGGCGCCTCCCCTCCCCCCGCTGCGGCCGTCACCTCGGGCCGCGCGGTCGCGGCGCAGCCGAGGCGCGTGGCGGCGGCCGAGTAGAGGCCCTCCCCCACGGCGGCCTCACCGCGCCGCCCGGCCTTCACGAGCCGGACCGCCGCGGCCGTGCGCAGCGGCCGGCGGGACACCGGGTCCCACGCGGTGAGCGTCAGCTCCGCCGCCGCCCGCGTCAGGGCCTCGTCCTGCCCGTCGAGCGGCAGCACCACGACTCCCCGGCGAACGCCCGACAGGCGCGCGACGGCCTCCAGCACGCCGAGGGGCGACTCGGCCCTGACGAGGTCGCCGTCCTCGATGCCGAGCGCCGCGGCGTCGCCGGGGTGGACCTCCAGGCACGGCCCGGCGGGGAACGGCTCGGGCACGGCGTCGCCGAGACCGGCCGGCCGGGCCGGGCAGCCGCGCGGCCCCGGGCGGGCGGCGAGAACCAGGGGGTGATCGTCGTCGGTCACTTCGGGAGACGGCTCGAAATCGGCGGCGTGGAGAAAGGCCCGTCCGCCGGGGTTGTCCGCGCGGTATCGCTCCTCGCCGTACTCGGCCCCCGTCGCGAGGTCGGCCCCGAACGTCTGGCAGTCCCCCGGCGCGGTGGGGAAGCGTCCCCCGGCGTACAGCCGCTCGACGCCGTGGGAGCCGGCCGGCGTGCAGGGCCACTGGACGCCGCCGGCCCGCAGCCGGTCGTAGCTGATCCCGGTGTGGTCGCACGGACGGCCCCTGGTGCACGCCTTCCACGCCTCGAACGCCGACTCGGCGTCCGTCCAGTGCACGAGCGGCCGGCCGTCCCGGTCGCGCAGGTCCATCCGCCGCGCGTAGTCGAGCAGGATGTCGAGGTCCGCCCTGGCCTCCCCCGGCGGCTCGACCGCCTTCTCGCACAGGTGCACCGTGCGGTCGGCGCCGGTGACGGTGCCGGTCTTCTCGCCCCAGACCGCCGCCGGGAGCACCACGTCGGCCAGCCGCGCGGTCTCGGTCAGGTAGGAACCCTGGACGACGACGAACAGGTCCTCCCTCGCGAGGATCCGGTCGAGGCCGGGCATCGTGGCCGCCGGGTCGGAGGCCGTGATCCACAGCAGCCCGATCGAGCCCTCCTCGGCGTACCTGAGGATCTGGGTCGCGTGCGTGGCCGGCCCCCAGTGCGGGATGACGGCGGGGTCGACGTTCCACAGGTCCGCCAGCTCGCGCACGTGCCCGGGGTCGGCCCAGTTGCGCAGTCCGGGCAGGTCCGCGGCCGAGCCCGCCTCCAGCGCGTCGCATCCGGGTCCGCCGAGCTGGAACAGCCCGGCCCCCGGGCGGCCGAGCATGCCGCGCAGCAGGTGGACGTTGTTGACCTGGCAGGCGGCGGCGGTCGCCTGGTTGGAGCCGAGGAAGGCCGGGCCCACGGTCGACACCAGCCGTTCGGCCGCGCCCAGGATCTCGGCGGCCTGCTCGATCCGCGCGACCGGCACCGCGCAGATCTCCGCCGCCCGCTTGGCGGGGTACGCCTCGACGATCCGCCACAGCCGTTCGAACCCCACGGTGTGCGCCGCGACGTAGGCGCCGTCGTGCCAGCCGCCCGCGATCAGTTCGTGCAGCAGGCCGTTGAGGAGGGCCACGTTGGTGCCGGGACGCACGTCGAGGTGGACGTCGGCCTCCAGGGCCGCCGCCGTCCCCTCCGGGCCCACCGCGATCATGGCGGGCGGCCGGGATCCGAGCCGCCTGTCGAGCATGCGGTCCCACAGCACGGGGTGGGTGACGGCGCAGTCGTGTCCCCACAGCGCGAGCGCGTCACAGTGGTCCACGTCGGTGTACGAGCCGGGCTGGCCGTCGGTGCCGAAGCTCGCCGCGAGCGCGGCGGCGGCCGCCGCCGCGCCCCAGCGGGTGTCGCCGTCCATGTGCGGGGTGCCGATCCCCGCCTTGCCGACGACGGCGAGGGTGTAGTGCTCCTCGAGGAAGAGCCGCGTGCCGGTGTGGAAGGCGAGACGGCCCCAGCCGCCGGGGCGGGCGAGCAGTTCCCGCGACCTCGCGACGACGCGGTCCATCGCGACGTCCCACGTCGCCTCCACCAGCCGCCCGTTCCCGCGGACCCCGCCGTCACCGACCCCGCCTTCACGGACCAGAGGGCGGGTCAGCCGGCCCGCGTGAGGCTGCCAGGCGTGCCACTCCCGGGGGTCGAGCCTGCCGTGGTTGACGCGGTCGCCGGCCCGGCCGCGCACGCCCACGACCCGGCCGCCGCGCACCGCCAGATCGAGGGCGTCGCCGTTGGAACCCGACGCGGACACGGCGGGCACCCAGCGCTCGGCGTCCGGCTCGGCGACGCCGTCCTCAGAAAGCATGTCCACACGCACCGGCCAGGGGCTGCCAAGGCGGATGACCGGGGGAAGCGCGTCGCGCATGTGGCTCGGCAGGGCCGCGGCCAGCCGTTCCACCGCGTCGGGAGGTCCGTACGGCGTGCGCCGCCCCCTGGGATCGGCGATCCGGTCCAGCACCTGGCACCTCCGCGGTGACGACGTGTGAACGAGGCGTCCCGTACCCGGTGCCATGCGGCTCTGATCCCGGAATCGCCCGAACTGACCGGTTCCTTTTCGAATACTTTCCATAGGGTGTCAATGCCGGACCTGCCCCCTGTGCGGGTCCCGTGATCTGTAAAGTGCATTTACTGGGTGTTGTCGGCGCGGCCGGCGGGTGCGGCCCGCGTGTTCGCGTGTGGGGTGCGAATGGACGGACGCACGACCGGTCCGGTCGTCACGGGCACGTCCGCGCCACTCGTCGGACGGCGGGACGCGCTGGCCGCGCTGCGGGGCGCGCTTGCCGCGAGCCGCCGTGACGGGTTCCAGTTCCTCGCGCTGGCCGGCGAGCCGGGTGCGGGCAAGACGCGGCTGCTCGGCGAGCTCGCGGCGATGGCCGGCGGGGACGGCTTCACCCCTTTGTGGGGACGCGCCGCCGAATACGAGCAGATGCTCCCCTACAGCGCACTCGTGGACGCGCTCGACGACCATCTCGACGCCCGCCGGGAGGAGGTCGTCAGGACCGTGGGATCCGGGCAGGCCGCGCTGCTGTCCGGCGTCTTCCCCGGGCTCGCGGCCGACGACGCCCCAATCGGCGGCGCACTGCCCGGCGACGAGCCCGCGCTGGCCGACGACCGCAGCGGCCTGGCCCGATATCGGCTCTACCGGGCCGTACGGCACCTGGTGGGCGGGCTGGCCGGGACCGCCGGCCTGCTGCTGGTGCTCGACGACGTCCACTGGTCCGACGACGGCACGCTCGAGTTCCTCGACCACGTCGTGCGGCACCCGCCCGCCGGCCCGGTGCTGATGGCCGTGGCCTACCGCCCGGCCCAGGCCGCCCCGCGCGTGGCCAGGCTGGCCGCGGCGGCCGGGCCGCGCGGCCACGAGGTCGCGGTCGGCCCGCTCAGCGCGGCCGAGGTCCGGCAGTTCCTCGGCCCCGACGTGAGCCGGGGACGCGGCACGGCCCTGTACGAGGCCAGCGGCGGCAACCCGTTCTATCTGGAGGCGCTGGCCCGGATGGGCGGCACAGACGTGACCGAGCTGCCGCCGACCGTGCTCGCCGCGCTCCAGGTCGAGCTGGGCGACCTGTCCCCCGGCGCGCTGCTGGTGGCCCAGGCCGCCGCGGTCGCCGCCGACGAGTTCGAGCCGGCCGTCGCCGCCGTGGCCGCCGAGGTGCCGCCGGCCGCCACGCTGGCCGCGCTGGACGAGCTGGTCGAGCGCGACATCGTCCGCAGCGCGGGCGGGCGGTTCCGCTTCCGCCACCCCCTCGTGCGGCGGGCCGTCTACGAGTCGGCGGCGGCGGGCTGGCGTCTGGGCGCGCACGCCAGGATCGCGGCCCACCTGGCCGAGCTGGGCGCCCCGGCGACCGTACAGGCCCACCATGTGGAGCATTCGGGGTCGTTCGGCGACCGGCGGGCGGTGGAGGTGCTGGTGGACGCGGCCCGCGCGGTGACCGCGCACGCGCCGGCCACCTCGGCGCACTGGCTGCAGGCGGCGCTGCGGCTCATGCCGGACGACGCCGCGGCCAGGGAGGACCGGCTCGCCCTGATGCTGGAGCTCAGCTGGGCCCAGGGGATCAGCGGCAGGCTGGCCGAGGGCCGCGACACCGCCCGCGAGCTGCTGCGCATGCTGCCCGAGGACGACTACCCCCGCAGGGGCCGCGCGGCCCGGGTCTGCGCGCTGATGGAGCGCCAGCTCGACCGCCCGCAGGAGGCCAGGGCGCTGCTGCTCGACGAGCTCAGCCGGATGCCCAACCCTCGGGCGGCCGCCGCGGTGCCGATGCGGATGCGCCTGGTCGCCGAGAGCATGATGCGGGTGGACTTCCGGGCCGCCCAGGCCGTGCTCGACCTGATGCCCGACAACGCCGACGACTGGGAGCCCGGCCTCGCGGTCGCGGTGGCGGCGCTGCGCCCGATGCCCGCCCTGGCGGCCCGCCGTACGGACGACGCGATGCGCTACGCCGAGATCGCCGGCAAACTGCTCGCGGACGCGCCGGACGAGCACCTGTCCGAGTGGCTGGACGCCATCGCCTGGCTCTGCTGGGCCGAGTCCTACCTGGGCCGTTACGGTGAGGCGCTGCGGCACTTCGACCGGGCGGCGGCCGTCGCGCGGTCGACCGGGCAGACCTACATCCTGACCAACCTGCTGGCGGGCCGGGCCAAGACGCTGGTGGCGACGGGCCGCCTGGCGGAGGCCAGAGCCACCGCCGAGGAGTCCGTCGAGGGGGCCAGACTGCTCGACTCCGGCCAGCAGCTCGTCTTCGCGCTCACCCAGCTCTGCCTGGCCGAGTCGTGGAGCGGCGACGACGAGGCGGCCGTCCGCGCCGGCGAGGAGGCCGTGCGCTGCGGCGTCGGTGCGGGCGAGACCTGGGAGGCCACGGCCCGCTACGCGCGGGGACAGGCCCTGGTCAACGCGGGCCGGTTCGCCGACGGCGTCGAGGCGGTACTGGACGCGTGCAACCGGTTCGAGTCGCCGCGGGTGGACCCGGGAACGCTGCTCCAGGCGTGCGAGACGCTCGCCTACGCGGACGCCTCCCGCGAGACGAGCACTGGGGTCGACGCTGGGGCCGGCACTGGGGCCGGCACTGGGGTCGACGCTGGGGCCAGCACCGAGGCGGCCGCGCGGGCGGCGCAGTGGGCGGCGCTCGCCGTGCGGCTGGAGGAACCGCGCCTGCCGGCCTACTGCGGCTTCGCCGCGCTCGCCCGCGCGCACGCGCTGGCGCGTCAGGACCCGTCCGCCGCAGCCCAGGCCGCGGAGGAGGCGGCCCGCCTGCTGGCCGCGGGCGAACGGCGGCTCGACGCGGGCCGCGCCCTGCTCACCGCCGGGCTCGCGCATCTCGGAGTGCCCGGCGGCCGGAGCCGCGCCAGGGAGAACCTGCGCGCCGCGGCCGAGGTCTTCGACTCCTGCGGCGCCCGCGCGCTCAAGGCGCGTACCGAGCGTGAGCTGCGCCGCCTCGGCGTACGGGTGGGCGGCGGCGCGACCACGGCCGCGGGCGGGGAGGCGGCCAGGTTCGGGCTGTCGCCCCGGGAGCTGGAGGTGGCGCTGCTGGTCGCCGAGGGGCTGACCAACCAGCAGGTCGCCCAGCGGCTCTTCCTCAGCGTCCGCACGGTGGAGACGCACCTGTCGCGGATCTTCGCCAAGCTGGAGGTGACCTCCCGGGTCGGCGTGGCGACCGCCCTCACGCGGTGAGTGCCGGCAAGTACGGGTTTTCCACGATGTCGCCGCTATGGCTGGTCTTGAGATCGTAGCCCCGGCAGAAAGGCGATCGGATGGAACACCGCATACCCCGGTTCACGCTTGACGGCGTGCGGGACGCCGAGGTGACGGTTCATCCGTTCGCCACCGAGGACGAGCTGGGGTTACAGCTCACCCGGTTCCGCAGCCACGACACGCCGGCGCAGGGGGCGCAGGACGACGTCGTGCTGCTCGTGCACGGACTGACCTCGTCGAGCGACATGTTCATCATGCCGGAGCACACGAACCTGGTCGGGTTCCTGCACGACCACGGGTTCGGCGACGTGTGGGCGCTGGACTTCCGGATGAGCAACAGGTTTCCGTACACCATGGAGACCCGCAGGCACACGCTGGACGACATCGCCCAGTACGACCACCCGGCAGCACTGCGCGAGATCCGCCGCCACGTGGGGGCGCGGCGGATCCACGTGGTGGCCCACTGCCTGGGGTCGGTGAGCTTCCACATGAGCCTGTTCTCCGGCGCCGTGAGCGGGATCGCCAGTGTGGTCGCCAACAGCGTCGCGCTGACGCCCCGGGTGCACCCCTGGGCCCGCCTCAAGCTCACCCTCGGCCCGGCGCTGCTGGAGTACGGCACGGGCCTGTCCTACCTGGACCCGCGGTTCAGGGACGCGCCCCCGCTGACGCGGCGGTGGCTGCTGGCCCGCGCCGTCTCCTTCTTCCATCCCGAGTGCCGGGAGGCCGCCTGCCACATGCAGAGTTTCATGTGGGGCAGCGGCAGGCCCGCGATGTACCGTCACGGCAACCTCACACCGAGCACGCACCTCCACGAGCGGCTCGCCGACCTCAACGGCGCCAGCGACCTGCACTACTACCGGCACGTGCGGAAGATGGTGGCCGCCGGGCGCGCGGTGAAGCACGACCCGGGCGACCCGAGGTTCACCGCGCTGCCGGACGACTACCTCGTCAACGCGGCCGACGTCGACACGCCCATCCTGTTCCTGACGGGCGACCACAACGACGTCTTCACCGACTCCAACATCGTCTGCCACCGCCTCCTGTCGAAGGCGGCGCCGGGGCGGCACGAGCTGCGGGTCCTGCCCGGCTACGGGCACATCGACCCCCTGATCGGCAAGAACGCGCACCGGGACGTCTTCCCGCACATCCTCGACTTCCTGAAGCGGCACAGCGGTCGCTGACCGCGTCACTGAGAGAAACTATGGAACACGTCGACGCGGTCGTGGTCGGTTCGGGTTTCGGCGGAGCGGTCGCCGCCTACCGCCTCGCCGAGGCGGGGCTGTCGGTGGTGGTGCTCGAGCGCGGCAGGGCGTACGCGCCGGGGGACTTCCCGCGCGGCCCGGCCCAGCTCGGCCGCGCCTTCTGGGACCCCGCCGAGGGCCTGTACGGGATGTTCGACATCTGGAGCTTCTCCGACTGCGACTCGGTGGTCGCCAGCGGGCTCGGCGGCGGCTCGCTCGTCTACGCCAACGTGATGCTGCGCAAGGACGAGGACTGGTTCGTCCACGAGCAGGCGCTGCCCGGCGGCGGCTACGAGTCGTGGCCGGTGACCAGGGCCGATCTCGAGCCGCACTACGACGCGGTCGAGCGCATGATCGGCGTCTCGCCCTATCCGCTGAGCCATGCCGGCTTCGACGACACGCTGAAGACGCTCGCCATGCGGGACGCGGCGGCCGAGCTGGGGCTCGACTGGCGGCTTCCGCCGCTGGCGGTCAGCTTCGCGCCGTCGCCCGGGGCGCAGCCCTGCCAGGACGTGCCGATCGCCGGTCCCGCGTACGGCAACCTGCACGGCGTGCCGCGCCGTACGTGCCGGTTGTGCGGCGAGTGCGACCTCGGCTGCAACGAGGGCGCGAAGAACAGCCTCGACCACACGTACCTGTCGGCCGCCCGGCACCACGGCGCCGACCTGCGCACGCTGCACGAGGTGCGGCGCATCAGGCCGCGCGTGGGCGGCGGCTACGACGTGCAGTACGTCGAGCACATGCCGCGTGGGGACGAGGCGGGCTCGGACGGCGACGGACCTCCCCGGTGGACCGGGCCGCACACGATCAGCTGTGACCGGCTCGTCCTGGCCGCCGGCACCTACGGCACGTCCTACCTGCTGCTGAAGAACCGGGCGGCCTTCCCCGCTCTCAGCGGGACGCTCGGCACCCGCTTCTGCGGCAACGGGGACATGCTGGCATTCCTGCTGCGGGCCACCGACCGGAGCAGGACCCGGCCCATCCGCGCGAGCCGCGGGCCGGTCATCACCAGCGCGATCCGCCTCGACGACGGCGCGGACGGGCGCGGCGCCTACATCGAGGACGGCGGCTATCCCGAGTTCGTCGACTACCTGGTCGAGGGCGCGGACATGAGGCCGGGGCGGGTCGCCCGGTTCCTGCTGCGGCGGCTGCGCAACATCCTCACGCACGACACCAACCTGTCGGCGGAGTTCGCCGACCTGATCGGGCGCGGCGAGCTGTCGGGCACCTCGCTGCCGCTGCTCGGCATGGGCCGCGACGTCCCCGACGGGAGGCTGCGCCTGCGTGACGGCCGGCTCGACGTGGACTGGACGGCCGAGAGCAGCGAGGACTACTACGAGCGGCTGCGTGCGATCATGCGCAGGATCGGCGACGTGCTCGGCGCGGAGTACGCCGACAGCCCGCCGTGGTGGCGCAAGCGGGTCATGACCGTGCATCCGCTGGGCGGCGCGCCGATGGGCCGCCATCCGGGCGAGGGGGTCTGCGACGCGTACGGCGAGGTCTTCGGCTTCCCCGGACTGTACGTGGCGGACGGTGCGGCCCTGCCGGGGCCGGTCGGCGCCAACCCGTCGCTGACGATCGCCGCGCTCGCCGACCGCATGAGCACCCGGATCCTGGAGGCTCGCGCGTCCGTCGCCGCGTCCGTGGCGAGGGCCGAGGCCGTGAGGATGTCCGCCGTTCCGCCGGTCGCGGTGGGGCCGGTCGCGGTGGGGCCGGGGCTTGTGCCGGTGGGGGCGGCGGCCGGCGCGGTGCCGGTCGCCGCGCAGGAAGCGCAGGAGGCTCAGGAGACGATGGGAGCACCGGAGACGCAGGCCGGTGGCGGGACAGCACAGGCCGTTGGCGCAGCACAGGCGGGTGGCGGGGCGCAGGCCGCCGTCTCCGGGGGCCGTCCCTTCACGGCCCGGCCCGCGGACGAGCCGAGCGTGTTCGAGGGCCGGACGTCGCTGTGGTTCGTCGAGGAGATGCAAGGACTCCTGATGCCCGGCCCGCCCCGCGGCCCGGCCCACAGGGGCGGGGCCGGAGGATGCCCGATCGCCTTCCGGCTCACGATCACCGTCGACGACATCGACCGTTTCCTCACCGAGCCCGAGCACGAGGGCAGGGCGGAGGGCTGGATCGAGGCCGACCTCTGCGGGGGCCGGCGGCCGATCGCCCGGGGCTCGTTCAACCTGTTCGTCCCCGGGGAGACGGCCGGGCAGCGGCGCATGTGCTACCGCCTGCACTTCTGGGACGCCGACGACCGCCCCCGCACCCTGGCCGGGCACAAGGAGATCCAGCCGGGCGCGCCGACCCGCCTGTGGCTGGACACCTCCACCCTGCACGCCCGCCTGCTGGAGGGGCACGTCGAGGAGGACGGGGACGAGGACGCCGCCGTGGTCGCCACGGGCACGCTGCGCATCCTGCCGTCCGACCTCGTGCGGATGCTCACGACCTTCCGTACGGCCGGGCCGGACGGCGCGGCGGCCGTGACCCGCTTCTGCCGGTTCTTCCTCGGCGAGCTGTGGGAGGTCTACGGGCCCGGGTGATCTCTCCCGTAGGGGTCGTAGTCGACCTCCAGCGGTTCCTGATCCGGCCGGTCGGGCTCGGGGACGTGCCGGAGGTTGACCCTGATCCTGGTCCAGGTGGAGCTGCGCCCCCGCATCGAGTCGACCAGGACGTCGGCCGGCTGCAACAGGCGGGCCACCTCGGGGTGACGGGCCTTCCACCGTTCGAGCCCGGCCATCGCCTCGTCCCGCGTGGCGGCCCTGGCGATCTCGACGAGCGGCATGACGGACTGACGCCGCCCCTGCCGTGGCGGGGCGGCGGGCTTGTCCGGCCGCGGTCCCTGGGCCTCGGCCAGCTCAAGCAGGGCGTCGAGGGACCCCGCCCGCTCGTCCATCCCGGCCCACGGGTCGCCCGTCTCGGCGTACCGGTCGGGCATCGACGCGAGTGTGAAGTCCTCCGGCCGGCACCCGGGCACCTCGTTCCAGGCCAGTGGGGCCGAGACCAGGCCGGTCGGCCGTACGGAGTAGGCGGAGGCGACGGTGTGGTCGCGGGCGTTCTGGTTGTAGTCCACGAAGACGCCCTGCCGCTCCTCCTTCCACCACCGGCTGGTGGCGACGTCCGGTTCCCGGCGCTCGACCTCCCTGGCCACGGCCTCGGCGGCCCGCCGCACCTCCCGGAAGGTCCAGCGCGGCTCGATGCGGGCGTAGACGTGGAATCCGCGCGAGCCCGACGTCTTGGGCCAGGCCGTCAGGCCGTGCTCCTCCAGCACGTCCCTGGCGACGAGGGCGACCCGGACGATCTCCCCCCAGCCGACGCCGGGCACGGGATCGAGGTCGATCCGCAGCTCGTCGGGGTGGTCGAGGTCGTGGGCCCGCACGGGATGGGGGTTGAGGTCGACGCAGCCGAGGTTCACCGTCCACAGCAGGTGGGCGAGGTCGCGGATCACCACCTCGTCCGCCGTGCGGCCGGAGGGGTAGCTCAGCTCGACGACCTCCACCCACTCGGGGCGCTTGGCAGGTGCGCGTTTCTGGAAGAACGCCTCCCGGTCGACGCCGTGCACGAACCGCTTGAGTATCACCGGCCGGTCGGCCACGCCGCGCACCGCCCCCTCGGCGACCACGCGGTAGTAGGAGATCAGGTCGAGCTTCGTGTGCCCGGTCCGCGGGAAGACCACGCGGTCCGGATTCGTGATCTTCACGATCCTGCCGTCGAGCTCCAGCGTCATGCCGCCACACTACGTCGCGCCTCCTCCCCCAACCGGCGGCACGCGTGGAGCCGAGGCGCTGACATTCGCGGTCGGACACTCTAAGATCGCCGCCCATACCGCATATGTGGCAGGAAAGGCGGGCGCAGCCCTTGATCTCCGAACGATGGACCGCGTCGGCCGTGGAAGGGCTCATCTCGTTGCCGCTGGAGTCCCTGCTCACCGGGGACTACGAAGCCGATCCCGCGCTCGTCCACGAGCGTCTGCGCGCCAGGTATGGCCCGGTGGCCCCCATCGACGTCATGGGCGTGCCGGTCTGGTTCGCGATGGGCTACGACGAGGTGCTGCACATCATGCAGAACGCGCGCGAGGTGTGGAGCAAGCGCGTGGACCACTGGCGGGCGTACGCGGAAGGGCGCGTTCCCGCCGACTGGCCGCTGCTCGCCCTCCTCAAGGCCGACAACTCGGGTTTCCACGACGGGGAGAGGCACCGGGGTCTTCGCGGCGCCTGGGTCGCGGGGCTCCGGCCGTTCCAGGAGCCCGGGAGCGAGCAGGCGCAGCGGCTCGAACGCGCCATGGTGAGATACTGCGACGACCTCGTGGGCGTGATCGCGGAAGGCGGGCCCGCCGGGTCGGCCGATCTCGCCGCCCAGTACGCGCGGCCGTTCCCGTTGCTCGTCGCCAACCACCTGCTCGGCGTCACGATCGAGCGGGGCGAGGAACTGCTGGAGGACCAGTGGCGCCTGCTGGACGGCGCCGACTCCGCCGGGGCGTACCAGCGGTTGCACGCCGCCCTCCTCGAACTGGCGACGGTCAAACGGCAGCGGCGCGGCGACGACCTGCCGTCGTACATGATCGAGGCGAAGCCGGACCTCACCGACGAGGAACTCGCCCGCGAGCTGATGATGCTGTCCGGTTTCCTCGACTTCACCGGCAGCCTGATCTGCAACGTCATCCTGGAGGCGATCACCAATCCCCGGCTGAGGGAGAGCCTGTCGGTCGGCGCGATCGAGGAGGTGGTCAACCGCGTCGCCCTGGCCAACCCGGCGCTGGCCAACCTGACCTTCCGTTACGCCAGGACGGAGGTGAAGCTCGGCCGCTTCACGATCGCGGCCGGCGACCCGGTGATGCTGTCCATCGCGGGCGCGCACGCCGACCCGCGGTTCGCCGGCGCGCTCGCCCGCGACACCATCCGCAGCACCCGCGCCCACCTCGCGTGGGGCGCGGGCCCGCACAGGTGCCCGAGCCAGCGGCTGGCCACCCAGATGTCCACGATCGCGGTGCGCCGCCTGCTCGACCGGTTCTCGACACTGAAGCCGACGCTGCCGTCCGGCCGGCTTCCCTGGCGCCCCTCCCCCTTCGTCCGCGCGCTGCGCGCCCTGCCCGTGCACTACGAGCTCAGCCGGAGCTTCTCCGGCACGCCCCGGCCCGAATCCGGCGGTGAGCCGTCGCCACCGGCTTTGAAGGACGCCACGCAGGACGGCGGCGACGGTCGCCCGAGGTCCGGTCTCCTGGCGTTCCTCCGCAGGCTGCGCCGCACGCAGTGAGTCACGGGCGGATCTGACGGACGATCGTGGGGTCGGTGATCTGGTTGTCGGCGGCGAGCAGGAACGCCTTGGACACGATGACCGACAGCATGCCGCCGTCCTCCTCGAAGGGCAGGAAGACCCGGTCGCCGGACCCCCGGGGGACGATGCACAGGTAGGCGTCGTTGGGCTCCATCAGGATGTTGCCCGACCCCAGATGAATTTTGTACGTCCGCAGCTCACCCCGCACCACCAGGAAACGATCGGTCAGCGCACACCGCTCGGCGATCGCCAGCCGCAGCAGCAACCGGGCGAGAGCGTCACGACGCACCCGGGCGTTCTCGGACAGGTCCCCGAAGCCGTAGGACTGCCAGTAGTCGCCCTGACCCTCCGGATCCAGGCCTGTCGACGTGACGCCGACCGCGAGGTCCGCGTCGCGCAGCGCCTCGGAGAAGGTGAGCGCGGGCACCTCCGGCAGCGGAAGGCGCGCGCCGGTCGGCGAGGTGAACCAGAGTTCGCCGCTGACGCAGACGGACGCCGTGTGGCCCGCGCCGTCGCGCTCGAACGACTCCTCGTCCAGGTGGAAGTCCCAGCGCACGACCAGCCCGCCGGGCAGCTCCCTGACCGCCTCCGCCTCGTCCGAGCCGTACTCCCAGCCCCAGTGGCCCAGCGACAGCCCGGTCCAGCCGCGCTCGGTCAGCAGCGCCTTGGCCTGGCCGTACCGCAGCAGGTGCCCGGCGAAGCGGCGGGACCGGTCACCGGCCTCCTCCTCCGCGGGGGTGAGCAGGTACACCTCGCGGAAGGCCTGTTTGAACGGCTGTCGCACGTCGATCTCCAGCAGGCGGTCTCGCCAGGCCCGCACTTCGTCCAGCGTGTGTGTGATCGGATGCCACAGCACGACCTCGTCGTCGGGGCGTGGCCGGACGCGCCGCCCTGCCGGGCCGGCGAGCTCCCAGGCCCCGGCGTCCCACACCGGCAGCCCGGCCGGGCCCTGCGAAATCTCCCAGATCAGGGTGCGCCCGAAGGAGCCGGTGACAGGGTGGTCGAGGTAGTGGTCGCACACCTCGCTCCAGCGCCAGGTCCGCCCTGCGGCCAGCGCGCGCTCGACCCGGAAGCGCTCGGCGGGCACCGCCTTCTTCAACTCTTTCGCGGAGGCCCGGAACTCGGCCAGGAGCTCCCGGTCGACCGTTTTGGGGATGGTCTTGCGGCCGTTGTAGGTGATGGCTCCGGTGAGGGACAGCCGCAGCCCCTGCTCGGAGCGCGTGCCGTCGTGGTCGAGACCGAAGGTGGGGACCGTGCGTTCCAGAAGCTGCTCGGAGGAGAGACCGTTCTGCGCGGCCACCGCCTCCAGCGTTCGGCCCACCAGGGCCAGGATGGCTCTCTTCCGCACCTTGGCCTGGACGCGGGCCAGCTGGGCGACCACCTCGATCCCGCCGCGCCGGGCCAGCACGCCGATGGCGGCGTTGGCCAGCATCTCGCTGCGCGCGTTCGCTCCCGAGCCGCCCATCCCGGTGCCGGTGGTCACGGCTACGTCGCCCAGCAGCCCGGTCACCCAGGGCTCGTCGACGAGTTCGCAGGCCCAGACCATGCCGCGCAACGCGACGGCGGTGCGCTCGCGCAGGAAGACCGTCTCCGCCCACTCCTCGTCCCGGTAGGTATGACAGATCCGGTATTCGCGATGGGCGACGAGCCGCCGCAGGACGTCGGCGATCAGCTCGCCTGCCCGCGCGTCGAGAAGCCGTGCCGTACGCGCGAGCCATCTGGCGCTGGGCTTGGACGCGGTGGCGGTGGCGCAGTGCCGCAGCAGCGGCAGCGTCTCGGGAGTCCCCAGCCGGGACGCGAACTCGGCGGCCAGCGTCGTCGTGAAGGCGTCGTCGTCCCACAACACGTTACGGACGGCGGCGACGGGGTCGTCGGTCTCCGGCTCGGCGAACAGCTCGGTCAGCCGGTCGCGCAGGAGCGGCCACACCTGTTCGCGGTACTGCCGGAAGCCGTCGGGCACCCAGTGCAGCGCGACCCTCCGATCGGGATAGGACAGCCGCGCCGTGGCCGCCAGCGGCAGGAGGCTGAGGGCCTCGGCGCGCTCCGCCGACCGGCACGTCTCGTCGTAGACCGTTCGCCACATGCCGCTCACGGTGTCCCTGGACCAGGCGGGCGGGTGGTCGATCATCTGCCGCAGGAGTGCGAGACGGCGCGGGTCGTCCGGGTTGGCGCAGAACCGGGTGTGGACCCACAACCCGAAGGTGTCGCCCCGCTCGCCGGACATCGGCTCGTTCCGGGCGAAGGCCGCGTCCAGCCGCTCGAACTCGTCCTTGTCCGCCTGGCTCAGGTAGCCCCACGCGTCCAACGTCAGCCTCCGACCAGCGGGACGAGCTTGACGAACGACACCACGGGATCGGCGGTCAGGTCGATCTCCGTGTCCAGATCCTCGATCTGCCGGTCGCCGACCAGCAGCAGGAAGCCGTTGCGGGCGAAGGCGGCCTCGGCGGCGTCGGCCTGCTTCTCCCAGTCGAGCGTGCGAGCGGCGCGCATGCGGTAGCCGTTCAGCTCCGCCTCGGCGTCCGTCGGCGTGACCAGACCGCGGAAGTACGGCGCGGGAGAGGCGTTGTGACGGGCCACCTCCTCGCGGACGCGCAGACGCACCAGCTCACGGGCCGTGGTCCGGTCGGGCAGGTCCGGAAGGGAGAACTCGGCCAGTGCGCGGCCTGTCGCGGTCTCATCGCGGAACATCACTGACGCCATCGAACGACTCGTTTCCGTGAAGATCAGAAGATGGCGCAATTAATAGCAGCAGCGGGCGACAAATAACCCGGACGGCGCCGCCCCTCGCGCCCCGACCGCCGCGACTCGGCCCGCACCGCGACTCGTCCGGCACCGCGGGCCGTCCTGGCCACCCGTGGCCGAGTGACGGGGACGGGCTCAGGGACGAATCTGGTGGATGATCGTCGGGTCGGTGATCTCGGTGTCGGCGGCGAGCAGGAACGCCTTGGACACGATCACCGACAGCATGCCGCCGTCCTCCTCGAAGGGCAGGAAGACCCGGTCGCCGGACCCCCGGGGGACGATGCACAGATACGCGTCGTTGGGCTCCATCAGGATGTTGCCCGACCCCAGATGAATCTTGTACGTCCGCAGCTCACCCCGCACCACCAGGAAACGATCGGTCAGCGCACACCGCTCGGCGATCGCCAGCCGCGGCAGCAGCCGGGCGAGAGCGTCGCGGCGCACCTCGGCCGAGGGAGCGAGGGGCCCCGACGAGCCCGTCCGCCAGTAGTCCCGGAGCCGGCCCGCCCCGCGATCGATCCACTCCGCATCGGCCGCGATCGACGTGACCGCGACGAACAGGTCCACGTCCCGCATCGCCTCGCTGAACACCAGCGGCGGCACCTCGGCCAGCGGCGCCTCGTGCCAGCCTCCCTCGGCCATCCGGTGGAAGCGCACCTGGTCGGTGGCGGCGTAGCCGTCCTCGTGCCAGAGGTATTCGTGGAAGAACGTCGCCCGCCAGCGTCCACCGGCCAGCACTCGCCTGGCCTCCCCCTCGCCGCCCCCGTCCCAGGGCCCCAGATAGCCGGCCTGCCACCCGCGCTGCTTGAACAGCGCGTACAACCTGCGGTAGTCGACCACGTGCCCGGCGAACCGGTTGGAATACGTCGCGGTCGACTCCTCGGCGGGCGTCAGCAGGTACACCTCGCGGAAGGCCTGCTTGAACGGCTGGCGCAGCTCCTTGTCCTGCACGGCCTCACGCCAGGCCCGCACCTCGTCCGGCGTGGCGCGGGCCGGATGCCACAGCCGCACCGGAACGTCCGGCACGTTCATTCCGAGCTCGCTGCGCCACACCCCGGGCGACACCTCGAAGTCCCAGATCAGCCGGTCCGCGATCGGGTGCCCCTCCAGCTGGCGGTAGGGCGGCGTGACCTCGTGGGCGTAGCCGGCCTCCAGCGCTCTGATCAGGGTCGTCTGGCGCCGGCGGGCCTGCTTGGCCAGCTCGCGTAACCGCTTGACCTCATCGGGGTGCTCCCGTCTGACCGCGGCCGGGACCGTCTTGAGCCTCCTGTCCCCATGCCACCACGACAGCTCGGCCTCGCCCTCGATCGAGATGACCGCGGTGTGCTCGCCCAGCGTCTGCCGTACACGCCCGTCAGGCAGGCGGAAGGCGACCTCCACCCGGTCGGCCAACGCGGATTCGACGCGCTTCAGCATGCGGTCCAGCTGCTTGGACACCCCCGCGTGCCGCGTCACGTCCCTGGCCGCGCGGAGGGCGGAGACGGCCTCCGGAGTCGGATGGTCCTCGACCGCGCGGGCGATCTCGAACAACACGCCCTGGGAGGGCAGCGTCCTGGCCTGGGTGGGCGCCACCGCGAGCCCGCGTACCAGCCGCTCCAGCAGGTCGGGCAGCCACGGCTCGTCGCGGAAGAGCGCGAGCCGTGCGGCGCGCCCGATGGTCTCCTTCTCCCCCTCGGCGAAGGCCTTGTCCGCCTTGTACGGCAGTTCCCCGGCGTGGATCGCGACGACGCGGGCGTCGGCCGCCTCCAACGTGTCCCGGACGAAGTCGGCGTAGCCGGGAAGAGCGGCCAGGCGCTCCCGGACGTCGGGCAGGGGCGGCGAGGCGTTGTAGGAGCGCTCGCACACCGACTCGGCGAACAGCGCCCGCCGTGGCACGTCCCATCCGAGCAGCAGTTCCAGCTCGGCCACGGCCAGCGGCCCGCGCCCGGCGGTGAGCCGCCCGGCCACCTCCGCGTCCAGCCCCGCGAGCCCGGCGACCGCCAGCAGCGGGAAGGGCTCGCCGAAGCGCTCTCGCCGGACCAGGAACCTCACCAGAGTGCGGGCCCGGCCGGCCAGCCGGTCGTACGGCGCACCCGCCGGGCAGCGGACCAGCGCGCCCACGCCGACGCACAGGTCCGCCCACTTCCGGGTCGCCAGGCCTTCGACCAGGGCGTCGAACAGGTCCAGACACGCCGCGGGCGTGAAGAGCGGCTGGCGCTCCCTGGCCTGGTCCTCGACCGCGAACCTGGCCGCCATGGCATCGCCTCGCTGCTTGCCGACCCGGTACGCCGAGGGGAGCAGTGCGCCCAGCTCGTACGCGCTGAGCGGGGAGGCGTCGGGCCACTGTGCGGCGTCCGTGACCACGCCCGTCAGCAGGTCGTGCAGGTGCCGCGCCTGCGGAGACAGCTGTATGTCAGAAACGTTCATGAACGGACCCGCCGGAAGTCGCCAGGAAAGATCGAATGACGGCGCCATCTATAGCAGGCACAGACGACAAATCCGGCGGCGCGCGGCCGCACGCCGTCGTCCGCGTCGGCCGGTTCCCCACGGTGTGGTCACGGAGGCCGGTGGCGACGGGCGCCCGAGGCCCGGTCTCCTGGCCTTCCTCCCGCAGGCCGCGCCCCTGGCAGTGACGCGGGCGAGGTCACGCGAACCAGGTCATCGCCTGCCCGTGCGGCAGGGTCCAGGCGAGCGGTCTCCCGTCCAGCGCGAGGACGCTGTGGAGTGCCGCGCCCGGCGGCTCCGGCAGACCGGCGTACGGCAGCACATCCGGGGTCTCGTTCGCGATCCAGTGCCCCGGCAGCCCCCGGACCACCGCGGCGAACGCCTCGCGGCGCGGCGCAGGCACCTGGTAGAGCACCGAGGTGTGGAATACCACCAGTGTGGCCCCCGCAGGGGCCTTCGCGGCCAGCCCCGGCAGGTCGTCCGCCAGGTCGCCGCGGACGAGCAGCGGCGGCTCGGCCGCCGCGACGGCCGCCGCCGCCCTCAGCCGGGCCCTCCGCTCCTCGTGCTCCGGCCAGACGAGGGCGTCGAGCCACGCGAGGTCGGCGGGATCGGTCACGTCGAGCGGGTTCAGATCCAGACCGGCCCGCCACACCACGTCGGGTAGCCGGGCCGGCGGCGCCACCCCGGTCGCTTCGCACTTCAGGACCGGCTCGCCCGAGCCGACCAGACGGTCGCCGTAGCGGTAGGCGTACCGGTCGGGGTAGAGGCACAGACCGGCCGAGGCCCCGACCTCAAGCAGCGCGAGCGGCTGCGGCAGCGCGGCGAGCACCGGCAGCAGCACCGCGCACCGCCCGGCCTCGTTCGTCTGTGTGGCCCGGGTGCGCATCTCCGCTTCGACCGCCGGCCAGTTCCCCATGGTGTAGTCGCGGAACGCCGCGGGGTCCTCGACCGGGCCGCCGAGGAGACGTACGACGGCGAACAGCAGGTTCGGCTGCCGCTTGGCCGGCGGGAGCGCGCGGAGCAGCGCGAGCATCTCGGGGTCGCGGGCGACCGCGAGCGCCAGGCGCTCGTATGACGGGGACACGCCGTGCGCCTCCCGCGCGGCGAACTCGGCGTAGATCTCGGCGGTCGTCATACCGCCATCGTCGTCGAGTCCCGCCGCCGGCGCGCGCGGCGGAGCGGGATCAGGCGAGACCCGCGGCGCGGAGGGCCTCGCCGAAGACGCCGCGGTTGGCCCGCTGATCGGCGACCGCCCGCCCGAGTGCCTCGGTGTCCGAGGCGCGGAAAACCGGAACGTCCTGCTCGATCACGATCCAGCCCTCGTAACCCGATCGCCGCAGCTCGGCCAGGACGGGGGGCAGGTCCAGATCGCCCTGCCCGAGCGGCGGGAAGCCGCCCGCCGCGACCAGGTCCCACAGATCGCCGCCGCTCGCGCGGATCCGCGCGAGGACGTCCCGGGAGGCGTCCTTGACGTGCACCTGCCGGATACGCGAGGACCAGTCGCGGATCGCCGCCACGGGGTTGCCCCCGGCCAGCCACAGATGCCCGGTGTCCAGGCACAGCGAGACGTCCGTCGAGCCGAGCAGCCGCTCGATCTCCTCCGGCGTCTCCACATCGGTGCCCAGGTGGTGATGGAAGACGGGTTCCAGGCCGCGGTCGCGGCAGCGGGCCGCCGCCTCGGCGATCCGCCCGGCGTACGCGGGCCAGTCCCGGTCGGGCAGGGAGATCCTCGGGTCGGCCGGCATGCCGGGACGGGCGAACCGCTCGGGCCGGTCCGGGCAGGCGAGCGTCGGCCGCGGCGCGAACCGCGGATCGTCCGCCCCGGCCCTGGCGTCGTGGACGGCGGTGAGCACGTCGAGGGCGGCGTCGAGGGCGGCCAGGTCCTCGCGGAAGCCGTCCGGGTCGTCGTAGCGCAGGTCCACCCAGCCGCCGGCGAGCCCGAGACCGTGCGCCGCGAGCCGCTCGGGAAGGGTACGCGCCGTGCCCAGGTAGCCGATCGGCCCGGAGTCGGTGCCGTCGTACCCGGCCTCGCGCATCGTCGCGAGCACCTGCTGCGGCCCCAGCGGCGCGCCGTCCTGCCGGTAGACGCCGAAGTTGACGGGCGCGCTCGCCACCCGCACCGCCCAGGGGGCCGGGTGTGCCCTCACCCCGTCACCGCCGGGAAGCGCGCGAGCCGGACCGGCCGGAGCTCGCCGCTCGTGATGAGCCGAAGGACCTCCCGCCGCACCGCCTCGACCGCGCTCTCGCCATCCGGGTCGCGGGACACCTGCTCACCCTTTCCACTTCTCAGGGACGAACCATGACAGAGCATGGTCCGCCCGATTGAACCACAACCCGCTCGTCGCATCCTGCCATCAGGCGTGGTCACATGGACTTCTCAGAGTGATCCGCCGAGGTAGCGTTCGGCCAGCTCACAGCTGCCCTGGGTGTAGCCGGCGCCGAGTTCCCTCGCGACGCCGGCGGCCGAATGGGAGCCGATCCACGCGACGAGGAGGAGGCGGCGGAACATTATGAACGTCCAGATCTCGGCCTCGTCCTCCTTCGGGAGGTCGAGCACGGACCGGTAGCCGCGCACCCACGATTCGGCCATGTGCGGCACCTCCGGCCGGTGCTCGATGAAGCTGACGGCGGCGCCGAGGTCGTAGAGATACCAGCCGAGGCCGCAGTCGTCGAAGTCGATGACGCTGGTTCCGGCCCGGCCGTCCACCAGGAGATTGGCCAGGCGCAGGTCGGCGTGGATGAGCCCGTACCGGTCGGGGCCCTTGCCGAACCGTTCCAGCCTGCGGCGCAGCTCGTCCTCCAGCCGGGCGAGCACGGCGTGCGCCTCCCGGTCCACACCGACGCCGTCCTGCCACCTGCCCCACCGCGCCCGCGGGCCGAAGGCGGCGTCCAGGTCCCAGTGGAATCGGGTGAAGGACGCCGGCCTCGTCCAGGCGCGGGCGTGGCGGTGCATGCGGGCGGTCAGCGCGCCCAGCCGTTCGAACTCTTCCACCAGCCGGTCCTCGGCCGGCTCCGCGCCGGGGAGGAACTCGAACATCACGCAGTGACGCGGTTCCGAACCCGGCTCCCGCACGGTGACGACGCGCGACCCGTCGCGGGCGGGCAGCACGCGCGGCGTGACGACCCCGGCCTCGTCACGCAGCGCGTCGAGCCACGCCAGCTCGCTGGCGATGGCCTCCAGCGAGTGGTAGCCGAGCCGGTGGACCCGCAGGATCGCCCGGCGCCCGTCGTCGCCGACGGTGAAGGTCGCGTTCTCCGAGACGTTGAGCAGCGTCACGGAGGCCCCAGGGGACACGTCGTAGCGCCGAAGGGCGCGACGCGCGACCCCCTCGACGCGGGAGAGGACGTCACCGCCGGCGGACAGGTCGTGGACCTGCATGCGTTCTCCTATCGGCTCCTGTGGAAGTGTCCGTCAGATCTTCCCCCGCGGTGTTTCCCGCACGGCCCATCGGGGTGCTCACGTCCGCCGGTCGTGCCGGAAAAACCCCTTTCCCGCCCGGGGCGGTTTCCGTACACTCGCCAATGATCACGCGCGCCGCCGCACCGCGACGCGCGCCTTGACCGAGAGAGAGGAGTTGACCATGCGCAAGCGCATCCCGGTCGTCGTCCTCCGGTCACGGCACGAGGTGATCCTGGTGTCTACGTCGCTTCCCGGTGCCCGCCGCGCGGCCGGCACCGGACGTTCCTGACGAACTCCGCACCCCTGCGAAGGACGGACCCCCGGCCCGGGGCCGCTCTCGAGCTGCACTGCAACCGCTCTGGAGCCGCTCCGGCCACGCCGAGGCCCGCACAGAGACCACGCGGAGACCACGCTGAGGCCGCGCTGGGCCGCTTCGAGGCTTTGAGGCCGCACGCAGGCTCGCGGTCCGGCTCCACGTGACCGCTCCGCCTGCCGTACGCCGGGATCCCCGGCGGTCCTCACATGGTCTCCCCCAGGGGTCGCGTCCGGCCCGAATCGGCCGGTTCCTCTCGTCAGGCCAATCGCGCCCGCCACCATAGGCACCTTCCCGAAGGGCATGGCCATGCGCGCCGACCTGAACCGCAATCACCTCGTCCCGCCGACCGGCATCCGCAACCTGGGCATCCTCGCCCACGTCGACGCGGGCAAGACCACCGTCACCGAACGAATCCTCTACCTCGCCGGCGCCGTCCACCGGCGCGGCGAGGTGCACGAGGGCACCACCGTCACCGATTTCGACCCCCTGGAGCGCGACCGTGGGATCACCATCTTCGCCGCCGCCGTGAGCTGCCTGTGGGACGGCCACCGGATCAACCTGATCGACACCCCCGGTCACGTGGACTTCTCCGACGAGGTGGAGCGGTCGCTGCGGGTGCTCGACGGCGCGGTCGCGGTGTTCGACGCCGTCGCCGGCGTCGAGCCGCAGACCGAGTCGGTGTGGCGGCAGGCAGACCGGTACGGCGTGCCGCGCATCGCGTTCGTCAACAAGATGGACCGCGCCGGGGCCGACCTCGACACGGCGGTCGAGTCGATCCGCCGGCGGCTGCGGGTCGTCCCGCTGGTCGTCCAGCTGCCCATCGGGCGGGAGGACGGGTTCGCCGGCGTGGTGGACCTGCTGCGGATGCGGGCGCTGGTGTGGGAGGCCGGCCGTGACACGGTCACCGAAGGCCCGGTGCCGGAGGCCCTCGCCGACGAGGCCCGCCGACGCCGCCGCCTGCTGGAGGAGACGGTGGCCGAGCTCCATCCGGCGGCGCTGGAGGAGTTCTGCGCCGGGCCGGAGATCTCGACGCCGACCCTGTCCGCCGCCCTGCGCGACCTGACCCTGCGTGGTGAGGCCGTGGTGGTGCTGTGCGGGTCGGCGTACCGCGACCGGGGCGTCGAACCGCTGCTGGACGCCGTCGTCGCCTACCTGCCCGCGCCGCCCGACGTGCCGCCCGTACGGGACGGGGCCGGGCAGGAGCGGCCCGCCGACCCGGCGGCGCCGTTCGCCGGGCTGGTCTTCAAGGTGCACGCCGCCCCCACCGGGCGGCTGACCTACCTGCGCGTGTACTCGGGGACGATCAGGAGAGGAGACGTCGTGCTGGACGCCGGCGCCCGGCGCACCGAGCGGATCGGACGCATCCTCCGGGTGCAGGCCGACCGGCAGACCGAGACGGACCGCGCCACGGCCGGGGACATCGTCGCGGTGGCCGGGGTCAAGGCCGCCCGCGCGGGAGCGACCCTCTGCGCTCCCGGGGCGCCGCTGGTGCTCGAACCGCCGGTCACGGCGTCGCCGGTGGTCTCCGTGGCCGTCGAGCCGCGCGGGAGCGGCGACGCCGACCGGCTCGCGACCGCGCTGGCCCGCATGGCCGACGAGGACCCCTCGCTGTCGGTCCGCACCGACCCCGAGACCGGCCAGACGCTGCTGTCGGGGATGGGCGAGCTGCACCTGGAGGTCGCGGTGGAGAGGCTCCGGCGCGACCACAGGCTCGACGTCGCCGTCGGACGGCCCCGGGTCGCCTACCGGGAGACGGTCGTCCGCGGGGTGTCCGGGCTGCTGTACCGGCACGTCAAGCAGGACGGCGGTGCCGGGCAGTTCGCACACGTCGTGCTCGACGTGGAACCGCTGGAGCACGACGCGGGCTTCGAGTTCCGGTCCACGGTCACCGGCGGCCGGGTGCCGCGCGAGTACGTCGGTGCGGTGGAGGCCGGCTGCCGGGACGCCCTCGCCGCGGGCCCGCTCGGAGGTCATCCGGTGACCGGCCTGCGGGTCACGCTGACCGACGGCGCGACCCACCCGAAGGACTCCTCGGAGATGGCGTTCCGCACGGCCGGGCGGCTCGCGCTGCGGGAGGCGCTGCGTGCCGCGGAGATGGCGCTGCTGGAACCGCTGGCCGAGGTCACGGTCACCGTGCCCGAGGACGCCGTCGGCGGGGTGCTGGGCGACCTCGCGGCCAGGCGCGGCCGGGTCACCGGTTCCGCGGCGCGGGCGGGCGCCGTCGTGGTCACCGCGACCGTGCCGCTGGCCGAGCTGTTCGGGTACGCGACCCGGCTGCGCGGCCGGACCCAGGGCAGGGGCTCCTTCACGAGCCGCCCCGCCGGCTACGCCCAGGTGACCGGCTCCGTCCCGGGTCTGACGCGGTAGGCCCCTCGCGGCGGCCCCGCCCGCGCCTCGGCGCGGGCGGGGCCGTTCCCGTTCCTCTCGCGAACCGGGTCCGGGTGCACGGGGCCGGTTGACGCCCTTTTGGCTAACCGCTATCTATTGAGGGGTCGCAGAGGAGGGTGGCCCGTGCAGGACGTGGTGCTGGCGCTGCTGACTAAAGAGCCGTCGCACGGCTACGACCTGCGCCAGCGGCTGGCGGCAGCGCTCGGACCGCTGGGGGACACGCTGAACGCGGGGCAGATCTATGTGACGCTCACGCGGCTGGAGAAGGCGGGCCTGGTCGTCCAGGAGCGCGAGGACGCGCCGGTGCGCGGCCCGCGGCGCAAGGTGTACGCGCTGACCGCGGCCGGGCAGGAGCGGGTGGCCGCGTGGATGGTCGAGAGCGCCGGGCCCAGAGCGGATGTGACGGAGTTCCATCTGAAGCTGGTGGCCGCCGCGGAGTCGGGCCTGGCCGACCCGCTCGCGCTCGTGGACGCGCGGCGGCGGGAGCTGATGCGCAGCCTCGCCGAGGCCCAGCGCGCCGCCCTCGCTCACGACACGGTCTCGGAGGCCGGACTGCTTCTGGAGGGCATCGCGCTCCGGCTGCAGGCCGATCTGCGCTGGTTGGAGGCGTGCGAGCGGACCTGGTCCGCCCGCGTCCCACGCGGGGAAGGCGAAGGAAACGGATGAAGACAGTCGTACCGAGGAGCAGGGGCAGGGGCAGGTCGTCGCGGAGTGAGACGGGCGACAGCCCGCGCTCGGGACCGGCCGGCCGCCGGCCCGCCGAGGCGGCCGGGCCGGCGTTGCGGGCGGTCGGCCTGACGCGCGTGTACGGGGCGGACGAGAGCCTGGTGTGGGCCGTCGACGGGGTCGACCTCGATGTCCCCGCGGGGCAGACGCTCGCCGTGACCGGGCCCAGCGGCTGCGGCAAGTCCACGCTGCTCCAGCTCCTCGGCGGGCTCGACCGGCCCAGTGAGGGCGAGGTGTGGCTCGGCGGCCTGCGCATCGACCACCTCGGCGAACGGGCGCTGGCCCGGCTGCGGCGCCGCTCCGTGGGGTTCGTCTTCCAGGCCTACCACCTGATGCACGAGCTGAGCGCGGCGCAGAACGTCGAGCTGCCCGCGCTGCTCGCCGGCGCCTCACCGCGGGCCGCCCGGCGCCGTGCCGCGGAGCTGCTCCAGCAGGTCGGGCTCGCCGGCCGCGCCCGGCATCTGCCCTCCGAGCTCTCCGGCGGGCAGCGGCAGCGGGTCGCGGTCGCCCGCGCCCTGGCCAACGATCCGCTGGTCGTCCTCGCCGACGAGCCCACCGGCAACCTCGACAGCGCCGCGACCCACGACATCCTCCGGCTCTTCGACGAGCTGCGCGCCGCCGGCCAGACCCTGGTCATGGTCACCCACGACGAGCGCGTGGCCGCCACCGCGGACCGCGTCGTCTCCATGCGCGACGGGACTGTGGCGGACGACACCCACCTGGACGGCGACGGCCGCGGCACGAGGCACACCCGCGGCCACGGCCACGGCGGCGGCCACAGCGGTGGCACAGGGCTCGGCGGCGGCACCGGGCTCGGCGCGCTGCTGCGCTGGGAGGACTGAGCATGGGACACCTGCTGCTGACCTGGCGTCTGATCCGGCACGACATGCGCCGCCGCCCCGGCGAGGCCCTCGTGTTCCTGATCGCCGTCACCCTCGCCATCGCCTCCCTGACGCTCGGACTGACGGCCCGCAACGCCCTGGCCACGGCGTACCTGAAGACCCGCGCGGCCACCGCCGGTCCCGACGTCACCGCCATCACGACGGACACGGACCCGTCCGGCCTGGCCGGACGTCTCGCGGACACGCCCGGCGTGGCCACGCAGGCCGACCCGATCTTCGCGTTCGACACCACCATCCGGGCACACGGCCAGGCCGCGCACTCCTCGGTCGAGGGACGTGACAACGCACCGTCCGCCGTGGACCGGCCGCTGGTGACCTCCGGGACCTGGGTGCGTCCCGGCGGCGCCGTGGTCGAGCGCGGCTTCGCGCAGGCACTCGGCGTGCGCGTCGGCGACCGCGTCACCATCGTCAAACGCAGCTATCCGGTCGTCGGGATCGCGATCAGCGCGGCCACCCCGGTGTATCCGTGGAGCGACTGGGCCCAGGGGCCCGGGCCGTCCGACTACGGCGGCAGGATCTGGCTCACCACGGCCGACGCCCACGCGGCGGCGGGCCACACCCCCGGTGTCCACCTGATCCACCTGAAGCTGACCGATCCCACGGATCCCCACCGGTGGAGCGCCACCGTGTTCACCGACGACCGCAGGGGCGACTCCTGGGTGAACACCCACAACTGGCAGACCGTCCTCACAACGGACGCCGTCATGATCAGGAACATGCAGCCCGCACTGGTCGTCGGCGGCTGGCTGCTCGCCGCGGCCGCGCTCGTCACCCTCGCCGCGCTCGCCACCGCGCGCACCGCCCGCGACAACCGGCGTGCCGCACTGCTCAAAGCCGTCGGCGCCGGCCCGGGCACCGTCACCGCCGTACTGCTGGCGCCGCACCTGCTGCTGACCTTCCTGTCCACCGCGCTCGGACTGACCGCGGGGACGCTGGCCGCGCCCCACCTGATCGATCCCAGCGCCGGGCTGCTCGACACCGCCGGCCCTCCGGACTCCGTCACCGTCTTCGCCGCGGTCTTCCTCGCCGTCGTGGTCGCCGTGACCGGTGCGCTCGGTCCCGCCGTACGCGCCGCCCGGGGCAGCACCGTCCAGACCCTGGCCGACCCGGCGCACACGCTCACGCGCCGCCCGCGCCTGAACGCCGTGACGGCCTACCTGCCCACCTCGCTGCTGCTCGGCGTCCGGCTGCTCGCCCGCCGGCCCGGCCGCGCCGTCCTGGCCTCCGCCGGCACGGCCGCCACCACCGTCATGGTCACCGCGCTGCTCACCTTCCACGCCGAACTCGACGCGACCCCCGCCGTCAGGCGGTTCGGCCCCCTCGAAGTGCGGACCGACCAGACCGGCCAGGTGCTGCTCGCCGTCACCTTCGCGCTGGTGGCGCTGTCCACGCTCAACACCGTGCTGCTCAGCTGGGGCACCGCCGTGCAGGCCCGGCGCGCCCTGACCATCACCCGTACCCTCGGCGCCACTCCCGGCCAGATCGTCGCCGCGCACTGCGTCACGCAGCTCCTGCCCGCGGCGCCCGGAGTGGCGGCGGGCATTCCGGTCGGGCTCGGCCTGTACTGGTTATTCGCCACACCGATCACGCCCCCGGGATCGTGGTTGCTCACCGCCGCGCTCGCCATCCTGCTGGCCGTCGCGGCGCTGACCGCGCTCCCCGCGTGGGCCCACACCCGCGTGCCCGCGGGGCGCGTCCTCACCATGGAAGCCGCGTGACCGCCCTCCGGTCCTCACCCGGCGGGCCCGGCGGCCACCGCGGCCGAATCCGGTAGCCTTAGATCGTACCGATCGGTTCGATCTATGCGAGGACGGATGACCCCCGAGATTCCCGCGGCCAACGCCGCCGTGACCTTCGACAGCGACGGCGAGACGCTGCTGGGCGTCCTTCACCTGCCGTCGGGGCCGGGGCCGCATCCGGTCGTCGTGCTGCTGCACGGCTTCCCCGGGCACGAGCGCAACTTCGACCTGGCCCAGCATCTGCGCCGCGCCGGGTACTCCGCCCTCGTCTTCCACTACCGCGGGTCCTGGGGCGTCGGCGGCTCCTGGTCGTGGGCCAGCGCACTGCAGGACGCCGCCCGCGTCGCGGCGGCCGTACGCGACCCGGGTTTCGCCGCCGCGCACCGCCTCGACCCGGACCGGCTGGCGCTGGCGGGGCACAGCTTCGGCGGCTTCGCCGCCCTGACGACCGCGGCGGGCGACCCGGGCGTCCGCGCCGTCGCGTCGGTGTCGGCGTTCGACTTCGGCTCTGTCGCGGCCGCGTGCCGGGAGGACGCGGCGCTCCGGGCGGCGTACGTCGAGGGGTTCGGCGACGACCTGCTCCCCCTGAGGGGGACCAGCGGCGCCGCGCTCGTGGACGAGATGGTCGCGGCGGGCGATGCGTGGCGCCTGTCCGCGCTCGCCCCGAAGCTCGCGGACCGGCCGGTCCTGCTCGTCGGCACGGCCGGGCGCGACACCGTCACCCCTGCCGCGGAGCACCACGATCCCGTGGTGGCCGCCTACACCGCTCATCCCGTGCCGCGTCTGGAGCATCGCGTGTTCGTCACCGACCACGCCCTCTCCGACCACCGCCTCGAACTCGCCGAGACCGTCCGCGATTTCCTCGACCGGCACGTCGGCCGCTGAAGGTCGGCGGTAGGCGGCCTTTCCGCGGGCTTCGCGCCGAGGGGGGCGGTGCGACGGGGAGAGCGAGCACGCCGCCTACTGCTCCCGCATGCCCCACGGGGTGCCGTACGCCGTGAGCAGGTCGAGGAACGGCCTGGGCGGCAGGGCTTCCGGGCCGAGGACGCCGGCGCCGGACCAGACGCCGGCGGCCATCAGTTCGAGGGCGACGACCGGGTTGACCGCGGTCTGCCACACCACCGCCTGGGAGCCGTACTCGCGCATGGACCACTGGTTGTCGACCACGTGGTAGAGGTAGACCTCGCGCGGGCTGCCGTCCTTGGCGCCCTTGACCCAGGTGCCGGCGCACGTCTTGCCGTGCATGCGGTCCCCCAGGGTCGCCGGGTCGGGCAGGCACGCCGCGACCACGTCGCGCGGGGACACCGTGGCGACGGCGCCGCCCTCGGCGGCGACCCGGACGGGCTCGGTGCGGTCCAGCCCCAGCAGGTGCAGGGTCCGCAGCGTGTCGATGAACTGGCCGCCCAGCCCATACTTGAAGGTCACCCGCTCGGCGTCGATCCAGCGGGGCACGAGCAGGACCTCCTCGTGCTCGACGTTGACGCACTCGACCGGACCGATGCCCTCGGGAAAGTCGAACACCTCCGGCTCGCTGAAGGGCGGGGTGGTGAACCAGCCCCGGCCGGCCTCGTAGACGACCGGCGGGTTGAGGCACTCCTCGATGGTGGTCCAGATGCTGAAGGAGGGCGCGAAGTCGTACCCGTCGACGGTGAGGTCGGCGCCGTCGCGGATGCCGACCTCGTCGATGTGGTCGAACAGCTCGTCGGCGGCGTATCGGGCGAAGACGTCCGACAGCCCCGGCTCCACCCCGATGCCGACCAGGGCCAGCCTGCCCGCCTTCTCCCATTCGGCGGCCATCTCGAACTGGGCGTCCCCCAGCTTGACCCCGCACGCCTCGTGCGGGCGCTCCGGATGCGGGCGCGACAGCGACATCGCCATGTCCAGGTAGTGCGCGCCGGCCGACAGCGCCGCCCGGAACAGCGGCATCACGAACCGCGGGTCGGTGGCGTTGAGCAGGACGTCGCAGCGGTGCTCGGCCAGCAGTGCCACCACCGCGGCCTCGTCGCCGGCGTCCACCCGCCGGGCGGCGAACCGGGCGCCCGCCTCCCCCAGCGCGGCGACGGCCGCCTCCGCGCGGGACAGGTCGTAGTCGGCGACGACCATGTGCTCGAAGAAGGACCGGCGGGCCGCGATCCGGGTGATCGCCGTACCCACGCCACCGGCGCCGACGAGCAGAACACGCATGACAAAGCTCCCTTTCCCGGACAAAGACCCCTTTGGTGTACACGATCCAACGTCAAAGCCGTACGACACGTCAATGGTGTTGGCATAAGATGGCGACGCAGGGAGGGAGCACCATGCCCAAACCGGTGGTTTCCGAGTCGGCGCGCCGACGGCGCCGCCCGACGAAGAACGGAGTCGTCCTCTCCGAGGACCTGATCGTGCGGACCGCGCTGCGCATGCTGCGTGAGCACGGCTCCGCCGGACTGTCCGTACGGCGGCTCGGCATCGCCCTGGGCGCCGACCCCAGCACGCTCTACCGCTACTTCGCCGGCATCGACGACCTGACCCTGGCCATCGGCGACCTGCTCATCGGCCGGGCCATGGACGGCTGGCACACCACCGGCGACTGGTGCGCCGACCTTCGCGAGCTGGGCCTGCGCATCCACGCGGCCTACCTCGAACACCCCCAGGCCGCGGTGCTGACCGCCAGCCGCATCAGCGGCAAGTCCCACGAGATCGCGGCCGACGAGGCGATCCTCGGGCTGCTGCGCGGCGCCGGTTTCCCCGACCGCGAGGCGGTCCGCGTCTACCACGCCTTCATCGACATGACGCTGGCCTTCGCCGCGCTGGACGCGGCGTCCCTCGCGCTGCCGGAGCGGGCACGCAGGGCGGACGAGGAGATGTGGCAGGCGACCTACGCCCGCCTGTCCCCCGCCACCCACCCCAGCATCGCGGCGGTCGCGCCCCTGCTGGTGGCCGACATGAACGACAGCGCCTACCCCACGGCGTTGGACATGCTGCTCACCAGCGCCGCGCGGGACCGCGAGAGGAACGGCTCCGCCCGCGGCGCATGAAGACGGGCAGGTAGGAGCGGCGAGGCGCGGCCCGCGTCAGGTGGCCGGGGCGTCCGTCTCCAACGTCACCGCCACCCCGGGCTGGGGGTCCAGCGGAAGGCGGACGACGAAGCAGGCGCCTTGATCGCTGTCCCTTATTGTCAGGGTGCCCTCGTGGCGTTCGGCGATCAGCCGGGCGATGGGGAGGCCGAGGCCGATTCCTCCGGCGTCCCTGCTGCGTGCGCTGTCCAGCCGCGCGAAGCGCTGGAACACCATCTCGCGCTGGTCGAGGGCGATCCCGGCGCCGTCGTCGAGGACCTCCAGTGCCGCGACGCCCTTCGCGAAGCGCGCGTCGCCGTCCTCGCGCCGGAGCGTGACCGTCACGGTCGAGGACGCGTGACGCTGGGCGTTCTGGATCAGGTTGCAGAGCAACTGCCGCAGCTGCGCCCGGTCGCCGTTGACGATCACCCCGGGTGTCAGCTGGAGGACGACCCTCCTGCTCACCTGATGGCTCTTCAGCTCCAGGGCGACGAGCTCGGCCAGGTCGACCGGCTGCCGCGGACACGAGGCGCCGGCGTCGAACCGGGTGAGCGTCAGCAGCCCGGTAGTGATCGACTGGAGACGCTCCACGCTCGGAAGGACGTCGTCGCACAGCTTGCTCAGGTCGACGTCTTCGGCCGCCAGGAGGGCGTCCTCCAGTTGGACGCGGATGGCGGTGATCGGGGTGCGGAGCTCGTGGGACGCATCGGCGCAGAAGCGCCGCTGCTGTTCGAGCATGTGCTCCAGCCGGTCCAGCGTCTCGTTCACGCTCCGGGCCAGCCGGTAGATCTCGTCCTTGACCTTGGGGACGGGGACCCGGCGGCCCAGGTTGGTGCTCCGGATGTGGTCGAGCTGGGCCCGGATGGCGTCCACGGGTCTGAGCGAGCTGCTGACGGTGTGCCGCGCCCCGTAGGCGACCGCCCCTGTGAAGAGGGACGTTCCCGCGACCAGGAGGGCCGCCAGACCCGGATAGACGAAGAACGGCAGCGTCGGCGCGGCGCTGTACACGGTCCAGTCGCCGTCGCGATACACCTGTTGCGCGACGACGATGTGGCAGCCGCCGGATGGCAGGACGGAATTGCAGACCACGGCGGTCGCCACCCGCCTGGGGCTTTTCGGCGTGAAATGCGCCATGAGCGGCCGGTGCTGCAAATCCCTGGTCGCGGCGACCACATGTCCCTGCGGGTCGACCACCTGGACGGGGCGGATCAGGTTCTGCGGGATCGGCGGCAGCGGATTGACGAGCCGGCCGTGGTCGACGTCGTACGCGGTCAATTCGCCGACCGCCATCACCTCTTTGGTGAGGTTCCCGGTGGCCATCTTGTTGAGGGCGAACAACAGGACGATGGAGAACGCGATGCAGAGCATGCTGACCGCGACGGTGACGAACAGCGCCACACGGGCGCGGATCGAACAGTTTTCCAGCTTCATGACGACCCCGTCTCAGTCGGCCGGACTCGGGGCAGCCGCAGGACGAAACGCGCCCCGCCGACTGTGCTTTCTTCGACGCTGAGGGTCCCCTGATGCGCCTGGGCGATGTCGCGGGCGATGGCCAGGCCCAGCCCGGTGCCGTGGCGGTCGAGCCGGCGGGCGTCGTCCAACCGGGTGAAGCGCTGGAACACCCGCTCGCGGTCGGCCTCGGCGATCCCCTGCCCGTCGTCGCTGACCGCGACCTCGACCGCGGTGGGCTCGGCCCGCACCTCGACGCACACCACACGCCTGGAGTGCCTCTGCGCGTTGTTCAGCAGGTTGGCGAGCAGCCGGCTGATCTGGGACGGCACGGCGGTGACGGTGGCCCCGTGGGTGATGCGGAGCCGCACCGGGTGCCGATCCGCACGTTGCGCGATCTCGGCCTTGACCAGGGCCGCGAGGTCGACCTGCCGCCACTCGGCGGGTGGGCAGTGGGGCAGGCGAGCGAGGCCGAGGATGTCCTCGGTGATCGTCTGAAGCCGGTCAACCTGACCCAGCGTCGTCTCCAGCAGCGTCGGCAGCGGCACCGAGCCGGGATCCTGCTGTGCCGCTTCCAGCTGCACCCGCAGCCCGGTGATGGGAGTGCGCAGTTCGTGGGCGACGTCCGACGCGAACTGCCGTTGGCGACGGGCGAGCTCCTCGAGCTCTTCCTTGGCCTTCTGCACCCGCCCCAGAACCTGGTTGATCGTACGGCTCAACCGGGTGATCTCCTGCGCCCTACTCGGCACCGAGATGCCGGCGGCCAGATGAGCGAAGTCGATCCGGGAGAGCTCGGCGCCCACCTTCTCCAGGGGGCGCAGCAGCCGTCCGCCCACCTTCCAGGTGACCCAGGCGTTCAGGACGATCAGCTCGGCGGTCTCGAGCGACACGAGCAGCGGGAGACCGGGCCGCGCGAGGCCCAGCAGCGACTGCACCGTCTCGACGACCACCCGGGATCCGGCGGGGACGGCAGCGGTATACGCCGCCATGGGCCGGGGGGTGGCCATGCGCGGCCCGAGGTTCCTCGCAGGGGCCCGGGGTGGCCTTCCCCAGACGGCGGCACCCTCTCGCCCATGGCCGTGCGCCGGCAGGCGACCCGCGGCGCGCGCCGGAGCGGTCCTGCACGTATCACACGACCGTGTAACGGTCGCGGCCCTGGCCAGAAG
Organism: Microbispora rosea; assembly: GCF_044460045.1. NCBI lineage: Bacteria > Bacillati > Actinomycetota > Actinomycetes > Streptosporangiales > Streptosporangiaceae > Microbispora > Microbispora rosea. The sequence continues at coordinate 295,360 of NZ_JBITJO010000002.1, forward strand.
GTACATCCCCCCTCCCGCCGGGAGGAGGGTGAGGACGGTCATGACGGTGGCCAGCAGGGTCATCTGCCCCCGGATCGAACGAGGCGCCCAGCGCCACCACAGGGCCCGCCACCACAGGGCCCCCCACCACAGGGCCCGCCGCCGCCGGTCCGGACGCCGGTAGCCGTTCTCACGCCCCCTCGAGCGTGGGGCCGTCGAGCCTGGTGACGACGCCCGGGCGGGACCGGAGGTCTGGTGCGCGTGCTTGGTGAGGGCGTGGCCGGCGGAGCCGCTTGCGGGGGCCCGTTGCTGCGGCCGGCCGGCCTTCTGGGGGCGGCGGGGGTCCCGAAACCGGGATCCGTGTTCGTCGCTCTCCGCGCGAGAGGCCCTCGCGTGGTCCGTCCTGTCGCTCGTCTTCAGTGCGTGCCAGGCGGCCGTCGACGGGCCGCCGTTCAGCACGTGTGCGAGGCCCTTGGCGGCGGCTATCCACGTGAGCAGCGTGAACAGCGGCCACATGAGTATCAGGAATTCATCGGTCAGGTCCACCATCGCCATCCTTTCGAAATAGGAATTCGAGGGATGCCAGGCTCCTGAGAGCACTGGGGAGGCGTGACGCGTCGTCCGCTGCGCATGTTTCCGGTACCGCTCAGTCGTGGGCGTCCTTCCGCGTCAGCTCATCAGCAGCGAATGAGGTGACTAATACGATCCTGAACGCCGGGCACGCGTGCCGTATCACACATGTGTGTAGCCTTACGCTCCTCCTCGCGCCCGGGTGATCAACGCTCTGGCCGTGTCGTGACCGCGAGGGCGACGGGACGGGCGCAGCGCGCGGGCCTGTTGCGAGGCCGTACGCGCCGGGTGTCTCATGGATTCATGGGGGATATATCCCGGAATGTCCCGGATGTGGCGGAGGGACCCGGTTCCCGGGAGACATCCTGGCCTGGCTGGCGTGGCCGTTCCCGGGAGTGGGCGCTCGTCGCCGACCTGCTCCGGGCGGCACGTGTGGGCAGGGGCGGGGTCCTGCTGGTCGAGGGCCGGCCGGGCGTCGGCAAGAGCCTCATGCTCGACGTGGCCGCCGCCACCGCGACCAGATGGGGGTACCGGGTGGTCCGCGGCGTCGCGGACGAGCTGACCCAGCTGATGCCGCTGGCCCCGCTGCTCTCGGCGCTCGGAGAGCCGGGCTGCACCCTCCGCACCGGTGACAGCGACGGTGTGCCCGGCCCGGCCGACCAGCGGTTGCAGTTGCTCGACCAGCTGCAGGGACCGCTGGAGACGCTGGTGGCGCACGGTCCCGCGCTGCTCACCCTGGACGACCTGCAGTGGACCGACCACATGACTCTGCTGGCGCTGCGGTCGCTGACCGTGGACTTCGCCTCCTCCCCGCTCATCTGGATGCTGGCCCGTACGGCCGGCGGCGGCCACACCCCCTGCCTCGACCGCGTGTTCACCACGCTGGAGCGCGAGGGCGCGACGCGGATCCGGCTGGAGGCTCTGGACGATGCGGCGGTGACCGAGGTGGTCGCCGACGTCCTCGGGGCGGCCCCGGAGCCGGACGTGCTGGCCCTGGCCGGCATCGCGGATGCCAATCCCTTCCTGCTCGTCCACCTCATCGAGAAGCTCAAGCGCGAGGGCGGGTTCCGGATCGCCGACGGCCGCGCGACGTTGGTGTCGACACGGCTGCCGTCGGCCCGGGCGGTCACCCGCGAGCGTCTGGAGGAGCTGTCGGGACCGACCAGGCACATGCTCCAGGTCGCCGGGGTCCTGGGCCGTTCGTTCCCGGTGAAGGACCTGGCCGAGATGCTCGGCGAATCGACGGGCGATCTGCTGCCCATGCTGGAGGAGGCGACGTCGGCGGGCATCGTCGTATCCGCCGGGCACGAGCTGGCCTTCCGGCACGACCTCCTGTGGGAGGCGGTGACGGAGAGCCTGTCCAGCGCCGTCCGGCGGGCCCTGCACCGAGAGGCAGGGGAGATACTGCTCAAACGCGGCGGATCGGCCGTTCCCGCCGCCGCGCACCTCATCCACAGCGCCGGCCACGGTGACGTGTGCGCCCTGCGCGCGCTGGACCTGGCGGCGCGGGAGGTGCTGCGATCCTCGCCGCAGACCGCCGCCGATCTCGCCACCCGGGCGCTGGAGCTGACCGATGCCACCGACCCCGACTGGGTGGGCCGGGCCGCCATCGCGGTCGACGCCCTGACGGCCGTCGGGCGGCTGTGCGAGGCCGCCGATCTCGCTCGTCCCGCGCTCAGCAGGGCTCCCTCCGCGTTGGCGCATCGCCTGCGCTGCGCGCTGGCGTACATCCTGCTTCTGAGCGGCCGACCGGCCGACGCCGTGTCCCAGGCCGACAGCCTGCTCGGCCGGGAGGACATCTCCCGTGACCTCCGCGGCGTCGCCGAGTGGACCGTGTTCTGGGGGCTCATCTCCCTGAACGATCTGAGGGAGGGACAACGCCGGGCGGAGGCCGTCCTCGCCGATCGCGACAGGCATTCCGACGCGGCCGTGGTGGGCGCCCTGCTGATGCTCTCCCGGTGCGCCATGACCGACGGACGGGTCGACGAATCGTTCATGCATCTGGACGAGGCCCTGCAGATCGGGAACAGCGGCGCCGTGGAGGCCGTCCAGCGGCCGTACGCCCGGCTGCTGCTGGGTCATCTGCACCGGTGCCTGTGTCAGTTCGACGCGGCCGACCTGGCCATCCGGTCGGCCGAGGAGGAGATCGAGGCCCTCGGCGTCACCGTGCTGGCCGCGCAGCCCGCGCTCTTCCGCGCCCGCGTGAAACTGGCCGCCGCCCGGCTCGACGACGCCGCCGCCGAGGCCGAGGCCGGAATGATGATCGCGGACGACATGGGCACGCACGGGTTCATCCGCGTGGGGCTGTCGATACTCGCGTACATCGCCGTGCGGCGCGGCGACATGGACGGCGCGGCCCGGAACATGAAGAGGTACGCGTGCGAGCCCGGCGCCCCCGGGATGCTCTTCGGATCAGCCTGGGAGAGGTGGGTGGAGGCCGTGGTCGCCGAGGCCCAGGGCGATCGCGAACGGGCGATGGACATCCTGCGCCCCACCTACACCGACGTGGACAGACAACGACGGACGCTCATCACGGCGCCGCTCGCGGCCGCCTTCATGACCCGGCTGGCGCTGGCCTCGGGAAACCGGGCGTACGCGCAGACCATCGTCGACACGGCCGACCAGCTCGCACGGAGGAACCCCGGCTACCCCATCTTCGCCGCCGCGGCCGCACACGCCCGCGGCCTACTTCACGCCGACCCCGCCGACCTCGCTTTCGCCGCCGCCAACCACCCGCAACTGTGGGAGCGCGCCTCGGCCGCCGAGGACCTCGGGGTCCTGCTCACGGTGTCCGGCGCCTCCGCCGACCGCGAGCGGGCCATCGGCAGCCTCGACCAGGCGCACGACGGCTACCAGCAGATCGGCGCCCTCCGGGACGCGGCCCGCGCGCGGGCGCGCCTGCGCGCACTGGGCGTCCGGCGCCGTCACTGGGCCCAGTCACACCAGCGGGAATCCGGCTGGGACAGCCTCACCGACACCGAACGCGCGGTGGCGAAGCTGATCGCCCAGGGATTGACCAATCGTCAGGCCGCCGCACGGATGTTCCTGTCTCCGCACACGATCTCGGCCCATCTTCGCCGGATCTTCACCAAGCTCGATATCGCGTCCCGGGCCGAACTCGCCCGCATCTTCGCCGAAGAGCGCCCGGACCGGGACGGGTGACCGGCTGCCGGGTGAAGGGCTGGAGTAGGGTCGCCGGGTGCCTGACCCGATCTTCGCCCACCCTCGCCTGGCCGCCGTTTACGACGCCTTCGACGGAGACCGCGACGACCTCGGCGCCTACCTCGCCATCGCCGGCGAACTTGGCGCGGACCGCGTGCTCGACGTCGGCTGCGGAACGGGATCTCTGGCGGTTCTGCTCGCGGACAGCGGACGCACGGTCATGGGCGTCGATCCCGCCGAGGCGTCGCTGCGGATCGCCAGATCGAAGGATCGGGCCGGAAGGATCACCTGGATCCACGGCGACGCCACCGGGGTCCCGGCGTTCGGCGCCGATCTCGCCGTGATGACGGGGAACGTGGCGCAGGTCTTCCTCACCGACGACGACTGGTCGCGGACTCTGCGGGGCATCCACGGCGCGCTCCGCCCGCGGGGCCATCTCGTGTTCGAGACCAGGCGCCCCGGACGCCGGGCGTGGGAGGAGTGGGCTTCCGCCACCGGCCCGGTCGTCCTCGATCTTCCGGAGGCCGGGCTCGTGGAGCAGCGCATCGAGGTCACCGATGTGAGCCTGCCGTTGGTGTCGTTCCGCTACACCTACACCTTTATGGCGGACGGCGCGGTGGTCACATCGGATTCGACCCTCCGATTCCGCGACCGGGACGAGGTGGAAACGAGCCTGGCCGCGAACGGCTACCGAGTGCTGGACGTGCGGGAGGCCCCCGACCGCCCGGGTCGTGAGTTCGTGTTCGTCGCGCAGCGTACGACCTGAGGCACCACAGAGCCTGCCGATAAAGGGTGGAAACGGCCGTTCTTTTCTGCGGCAGAAAAACTGAGGATTACTCATTTCCTCGGGCGTGCCCGAGGAAGATCTCGGCAAGAGCCGCTGCTCGCGGGCGCCTCCCATCGGCCGGAAGTGGCCGACTGTGGCCAACCGGGAACTTGCCGTAAGCGGCCTATTTACATCTATTCATTGACCGGTCACCATATGTCCGTGGCCACACCCCCTCGCTGATCAGCGCCGGCGCCGAAAAGGGTCAACGAGGTAGTCAACCAATGGAATTCGGCATCCGCTCATATCGGAATGCGAGGAGAGGGCGTCCCGGACGGCGCAATCACCGGAATTCCGGATGGGCAATGTTGCCGAATTCCGTATGGCATAACGCCACACCAGAAGGAATGACACCGTGAGAATGACGCGACGATTACGGGCCGCCGTGTGCGTGGTGGCGGCCGGTGCGATGCTGGTGGCCGGGGTGGGGACGGCGTACGCCGAGCCCGGGGTCACCCCGGCCGACGTGACGCTGAACCTGGATCCGGGCGAGTCGAAGACGATCACCAAGACCGTATCCACTCCGGCGATCCCCCCCAAGCCGGATATCGCCTTCCTGATCGACACGACAGGGAGCATGGGCGGGGTCATCTCGAACGTGCGGACCAACGCGAACACCATCCTGTCCAACGTCGCCGCGGCGCAGCCGGACGCGCAGTTCGCGGTCGCCGAGTACAAGGACGCGGCGGACTCGCCGCCGTTCCGGGTGGCGCAGAACCTCACCGCCAACCATGCCGACGTCACCGACGGCATCAACTCGCTGGCCGCGGCCGGCGGAGGCGACTTCCCCGAGGACGGCATCAACGGTCTGTTCCAGGTCGCGTCCGGGGCGGTCGACTTCCGGCCGAACAGCACCCGGATCGTCCTGCTGATCGGAGACGCCCCCAGCCACGACCCCAGCAACGGCCATACGCTGGCCAACGCGATCAGCGCCCTGCAGGCGGCCGACATCACCGTGCTCGCCTTCGACCTGGCCGGGCTGAACTCGAGCGGGCAGGCGACCGCGATCGCCGACGCGACGGATGGACAGCTGTTCTCCGGCCTCAACGCCTCGGAGGTCAGCGACACCATCCTGGCGGCCCTGCACAACCTGCCGGTCACGGTCACCCACAAGCTCCGCGACTGCGATCCCAGCCTCTCGGTGTCCCTGACCCCGGCCAGCCGGGCGGTGACCAGCGGCGACGACGCCACCTTCACCGAGACCGTCTCCGTCGGCGCCGGAGCCGCGCCGGGAAGCACCCTCACCTGCAAGGTGGACTTCCTGCTCAATGACGTCCTGTCGCCCGGCTTCACCGAAACGATCACCGAACACGTCCCGAAGGTGACCCCGGCGATCGCCACGACACCCTCGGGCCAGGTGCCCGCGGGCGGGAACGTCTCGGACACCGCGACACTGTCCGGCGGCTACCACCCGACGGGCACCGTGACGTTCGAACTGTTCGGGCCCGGCGACACCGACTGTGAGACGCCCATCGCGACGCGTACCGGGACGGTGTCCGGCGGCGGCAGCGCCGCGTCCGGGGACATCCCCGCGGGCGGCGTGGGCACCTACCGGTGGGTGGCCTCCTACAGCGGCGACGACGCCAACAACGCGGTCACCTCCGAATGCGGCGAGGAGGAGGTCGAGGTCGTCAAGGCCACCCCGGGCATCGCCACCACGCCATCGGGGTCCGTGCCGGCCGGCGGCGCCGTGTCCGACACCGCCACCGTCTCCGGCGGGTTCCACCCCACCGGCACCGTCAAGTTCCAGCTGTACGCCCCCGGCGACACCGACTGCGCGACGCCGATCGCCACCCGCACCGAGGAGCTGTCCGGCGGCGGCACCGCCGCGTCCGGCGACGTGACCATCGGCGCGGCCGGCACCTACCGGTGGACCGCCACCTACAGCGGCGACGACGACAACAACTCCGTCACCTCTCCGTGCAGCGACGAGCAGGTCGACGTCACACCGCAGCGGCTGACCGGACGGGCCTACGGCCTGACCGCCAGCGCCTCCCTGGCCGGCCTGCAACTGGTCAACATCGCACGCACCCCCGACACCGGCCCCGTCTCCACCACGTCGACCGGCAGCACCTCGGTGCCCTGCACCGCCACCCTCAGCGGGCTGATCAGCGCGCACGCCCTGTGCGCCAAGGTCGTCACCACCGAGTTCCCCGGCAAATCCGAGGCCACCGCCTCCATCGACGACACCACCATCGGGATCACCGGCATCCCGGTGATCAGCCTCAAGACCATCAAGTCCGGCTCCACCACCACCTGCGCCGGATCCACCGGGACGACCACCATCGCCTCACTCAAGGTCGGCAACACGGTGGTCATCGCGGCCCCCACCAATGTCCAGCCCAACACCACGGTCAACGTCGGCGTCGTCAAGCTCGTCCTCAACGAGCAGATTCCCTTCACCACCCCCGACAAGGGCCTGACCGTCAACGCGGTCCACGTCACCGTCAACGCCCTCGGCCTGGCCAAGACCGACGTCGTCCTGGCCTCCGCGGAAAGCGACATCGGCAACTGCCCATGACCCGACCCGGCTGAACCGGCCAACCCCCGCGGCCGGGCGGACACCGTGGTCCGCCCGGCCGCGGCGGTCTCGGCGGCGCTCAGTGGTCGCCGGCGTCGGTGAGGAGGCGGCGGGCCTGGCGGACGACGGCCTCGTCGACGAAGCGGCCGTCGGCGAGGGCCACCGCGCCCTGGTCGGCGGCGGAGACGACCTCCAGGGCGGCCTCGATCTCCTCCCTGGTCGGCCGGTACGCCGCCGCGATCACCGGAAGCTGGATGGGGTGGATGGCCGCCCGGCCCCGGAAGCCCATGGCCCGGCCCACCGCGCAGGAGGCGGCCAGGCCGTCAAGGTCGCGGACGTTCGCGTACACGGACTGGGCCGGGGCCGGCAGCCCCGCCGCCCGGGCCGCCACCACGATGCGGGAACGCGCCCAGGCCAGGCCCGCCTCGTCGGCCACGCCGAGGTCGGCGCGCAGATCGGCCTCGCCCAGGCCGATCCCGGCGACGGCCGGCGAGGCGGTGGCGATCTCGAAGGCGCGCTCCAGCCCGAGGGCCGACTCGATGATCAGGCGCAGCGGCACGCCCGGCACCGCGTCGGCGATCCAGCGGACCTCGTCGGCCGACTCCACCTTGGGGACGCGCACGCCGCCGCTGCCGTGCAGCAGCGTTCCGAGCGCGTGCAGGTCGGCCTGGCCGTACGGCGTGCGGACGTCGTTGACGCGGACCTCCACCCGCGGCTGCGGCGTGGCCAGCAGGGCGACGACCCCGGCCCGGGCGACACCCTTGTTCTCCGGGGCGACCGCGTCCTCCAGGTCCACGATCACCATGTCCGCCTCGCCCCCGAGGGCCTTGCCGATCCGGTCCGGGCGGTCGCCGGGCACGTACAACCACGTCAGGGGGACGGCAGAAGGCCCGGATGAAGGCATGTCACACCACTCCTTTGGCCCTCAGGGCCTCGATCTGCGCGCCGGTCAGGCCGAGGCCGCGCAGGATCTCGCCGGTGTCGGCGCCGTGCGGACGGCCGGTCCACCGGATCCGTCCCGGGGTCTCCGACAGTCGGAACATCACGTTCTGCATCCGCAGCGGGCCCAGCTCGGGGTCCTCCACGGTGGTCACGGCGTCGAGCGCCGTCAGCTGCGGGTCGGCCAGCACGTCGCGCACGTCGTAGATCGGCGCGACGGCAGCCTCCGCCTCCTCGAACGCCCGCAGCACCTCCTCGCGGGTGCGTTCGCCGACCCACGCCGCCACGGCCGCGTCGAGCTCGTCGACGTGCGCCACCCGGCCCGCGCCGGTGACGAACCACGGCTCGTCCACCAGGTCGGGCCGTCCGACCAGGCGCATCACGCGTTCCGCGATGCTCTGCGCCGAGGTGGAGACCGCGACCCAGGAGCCGTCGCGGCAGCGGTAGGTGTTGCGCGGCGCGTTGTTGACCGAACGGTTGCCGGTGCGCGCGGGCACGACGCCGAGCCGGTCGTAGATGGTCGGCTGGGCGCCGAGCACGGTCAGGATCGGCTCGATGATCGACAGGTCGACGACCTGCCCGCGCCCCGACCGCAGGGCCGTCATCACGGCGAACGCCGTGGCCAGCGCGCAGATGCCGTCCGCGAGCCCGAACGGCGGCAGCGTGGGCGGCCCGTCCGGCTCCCCCGTCATCGCGGCGAACCCGCTCATCGCCTCGGCGAGCGTGCCGAAGCCGGGCCGCCTGGCGTACGGGCCGAACTGGCCGAACCCGGTGACCCGGGCGAGGACCAGGTCGGGGTTGACCTCGCTGAGCCGGTCCCAGGACAGGTTCCAGCGCTCCAGCGTGCCGGGGCGGAAGTTCTCGATGAGCACGTCGGCGTCCTCGACGAGCCGGACCATCAGGTCCTGGCCCTCCTCGGTGGACAGGTCCAGCGTCATCGTCCGCTTGTTGCGGCCGAGCATCTTCCACCACAGCCCGTCGGGCCCGTGCCCGCGCGAGGGGTCCGGCCTGCGCGGGTGCTCCACCTTGACGACGTCCGCGCCGTAGTCGCCGAGCAGCATCGCCGCGGTCGGCCCGGCGAACAGCGTCGCTGCGTCGATCACCCGTACGCCGTCGAGCGGCCCGTTCACAGGTCCTCCATCAGGCGGTCGATCTCGTGGCGGTGCGGCATGGAGGTGCTGGCGCCCTCCCGCTGCACGGAAAGCGCCGCCGCGGCGGAGGCGAAGCGCAGCGCCCGCGCCGGGGCGGCCCCCTCGGTCCTGGCCACGGCCAGCGCCCCCGCGAAGGTGTCCCCCGCCGCCGTGGTGTCCACCGCACGCACCGGTACGGCGGGCTCGTGCAGGCGAGTGCCGTCGCGCGAGCCGTACAGCGCCCCCCGGACGCCCAGGGTGACGACGGCCTCGGGGACGAGGTCGAGCAGCGCCTCCAGCGCGTCCCCGGGGTCGTCGCGACCGGTGAGCGCCGCCGCCTCGTGCTCGTTGGGCACGATGAGGTCGACGGCCTCCAGCAGTTCGGCCGGCAGCGGCGCCGCCGGGGCCGGGGTCAGGATCACCTCCGCACGGGACGCCGCGGCACGGGATGTCCGGGCCGCGGCGACCACGGCGTCCATGGGCAGCTCCAGTTGCAGCAGCAGCGCGCCGGACCGGGCGATGACCTCCGCGTCCCGCCCGGCGGGTCCGGTGACCGCGCCGTTCGCGCCGGGCACCACGATGATCGAGTTGTCGCCGCCGTCCTGCACGACGATGTGGGCGACGCCCGACGGGCCGGGCACGACCCGCAGCCCGGCGGTGTCCACGCCCGCCTCGGCGAGCGCGGCCCGCAGCCCCGGCCCGAACGCGTCGTCCCCGACGGCTCCGAGGAAGGCCACGTCGGCTCCCGCGCGGGCCGCGGCGATCGCCTGGTTGGCCCCCTTGCCGCCGGGAATCGTGCGGAACTCCCGGCCCGTGATGGTCTCCCCCGGCTTGGGGGCCTGGGCGACGTACGCCACCAGGTCCATGTTGGCGCTGCCGAACACCGAGATCATCGCCGGTCCCCCTCACTGAGCGCGAGCGTGCGGGCGGCGAGCGACTCGATGGAGACGCCGTCGAAGCCGGGCAGGCTGCTGGCCAGCCGGTCCCGGGTCGTCCACCGCTCGGGGACGCCGCCCGCCAGCGCCCCGGCGATCGACCCGGCCGTGGCGGCGGCCGAGTCGGTGTCCCAGCCTCCGGCCACGGCCGCGCCGACGGTCGCCGCGAAGTCCCCGGCGCCGTGGACTGCGCCGTGCACAAGGGCCGCCGCCAGCAGCGCCGCGTTGTTGACCGTGTGCACCCAGTGGAGCTGTCCGTGCCGCGCGTACAGCCTGTCGGCGACCCGCTCGACGTCCGGCTCCGCCGCGGCGTCCGCGACGGCCTGCCGTACGGCGTCGGCCAGGCGCGAGCCGGGCGGCACGACCGAGAGCCCGGCCTCGATCACCTCGTCCACGTCCCCGGCCACGAGCGCCTGCGCGCACATGGCGGCGGCGAACATCGCGCCGTAGATCCCGTTGGCCGTGTGGCTGAGCCGGGCGTCCCGCCACGCCCAGGCCGCGGCCGTCGCCGGGTCGCCCGGATTGGCCCAGCCGTACACGTCGGCCCTGATCAGCGCGCCGATCCACTCGCGGAACGGGTTCCGGTGGACGGCGGTCGCGGGGGGTTCGAGACCCGCGAGCAGGTTGCGGTAGGCCGCCCGTTCGGCGGTGAAGACCCGCCCGGCGGGCAGCGCGTCGAGCCAGGTCCGCGCCACGTCCTCGGTCGTGAAGTCCCGTCCGTGCCGTTCGAGCACGGTGAGCGCGAGCAGCGCGTAGTTGAGGTCGTCGTCCTCGGGCACGCCGTCGATGTTCTCGGCGAGGCTGGTGGCCGCGCTGCGGCGGTTCCACGGCCACCGCTCCGCGATCTCCCGCGGCAGCCCCTTCGCGGTGAACCAGCCGCGGATCGGCCAGTTGCCGGTCGCCTCGGCGATGGCCCTGATCCCCTCACGGGGGATCTTCTCCACCGGCTTGCCCAGGAGGCAGCCGGCCGCCCGGCCCCACCACGCCCCGCGTACGCGGGCGGGCTCCGGACGGACCTGCCGGGCCCGGGGGCGGGAGACGGGCCAGTCGGGGCAGCTCGCGACGATCTCGCCGAGCTCCGACGGCTCGGGCAGCGGCGAGGGGATCGCCGCGAGTTCGTCGAGCAGTTCCCCGGCCAGGGTGCGCAGCCCCTCGGGGGCGGGCCCCGGGGAGGCGCCCGCCCGGGGCGGCGCGTCGTGTCCGCCGGCGGCGTGCCAGCGGCCGGCCACGGCCGCCACCTCCGGGAGCGTTCCCCGGCCGTCCTCGGCCGCCTGCCGCAGCTCGTGGCCGACGAGGTCCTCCGGCTGCACCCACGTCAGCCGGATCATCGCGCGTCTCCCTCCGCCTGCGGCGCGAGCAGGGCGTCGAAGGCGGCCTCGTGCGCGCGGCGGCGCTCCCGGTCGGCCCGGTGGACCCGCCGCGCGACGGCCGCGAGCGCCAGCCCCGGCCCGACCAGGTCCGTACGGCTGGCCGTCGCCACCTGCGCCAGCCAGTCGGCGGGGACCGCGGCCCGCCCGCCGAGCGCCCCGGCGACGGCGCCGCCCATCGAGGCGATCGAGTCGGCGTCGCGCCCGTAGTTGACGCCGCCGAGCACGGTCTCGCGGTAGTCGCCCTTGGCCATCACCAGGAACGCAAGCGCGAGCGGCAGCTCCTCGATGCTGTGCAGCCTGCTAGGCCGCCGCGCCCCGAGGCCCTGGTCGCGGTAGGTGTCGGCCACCGTGTCGTACGGCCGGATCGCCGCCCGCAGGGCCTCGGAGGAGCCGTCCCAGTGGCCGAGGCCACGGGCGGCCGAGCAGACCGCGTCGATGGCGGCCCGGGTGCCGTCCCGGGCGAGCCGCAGGCAGGTCGCGACGACCGAGTCGGGCGTCGCCCCCGGCCGCATCGCCTCGGCGACCGCCGCCGCCAGCACGCCCGCCGCCTCACGGCCGTAGCTCGACTGGTGCGCCCCGGCCAGGTCGATCGCCTCGGCGTACGCGCCGTCGGGGTCGCCGGCGTTGACGACGCCGACCGGGGCCATGTACATCGCCGCGCCGCAGTTGACGATGTTGCCGACACCGGCCTCGCGGGGATCGGCGTGGCCGTAGTGCAGCCGCAGCACGAGCCACTTCTCGGCGAGGAACACCCGGTGGAGCGGCAGCGCCTCGGCCTCCAGCTCGGGAATCCACCGCTTCTCCCCCATCATCTCGGGGACCAGGTGCTCGGCGGCGGCGTAGGCGTCCAGGTGGCCGCCGACCCGCTCGTACACCCGGATGAGGGCGTGCGTCATCAACGTGTCGTCGGTGACGTGGCCGTCCCCCTTGTGGTACGGCGCGATCGGGCGGGCGTTGCGCCAGTCCTCGTTGAAGGGCGGGACGACGCCGCGGACCCGGCCTCCGTAGCGCTCCTGGATCTGCTCGGGCGTCCATCCCTCGGTGGCCCCGCCGAGCGCGTCGCCCACCGCGGCGCCCGCCACACACCCCACGGCGCGATCGGCCAGCAGGTCGTCATCCGGCAGGTCCTCCTGCGGCGTCATCCGGTCCTCCCCCTCGTGCGTACGCGTGATGTGCCGGGCGTCATGCGAGTCGCCCGGCGATGTCCAGCAGGTCGGCTCCCGCGAGCTCGGGCAGGCAGCAGCCGGCCAGGGTGCGGACCCGCTCGCGCCAGGCGGCGGGCAGCGCGTCGTACCCCGCGGCGCAGCCGAGCAGCGCGCCGGTGAGCGCGGGAGCGGAGTCGGCGACCGGCGCGAGGCAGGCCGCCGCGGAGACGCCCGCGCCGAACGCCTCCGCACCGAACTCCTCCCCACCGAACTCCCCCGCACCGAACTCCCCCGCACCGGGCGTCGCCGCGGAGACGGCGACGCCCGCGAGGGCCAGCGCGATCGGCACCGTCTGCGCGGCGGCCACGCCATAGCTGTAGACGTGGTCGAGCACGGCGGCGTCCAGCGCCGGGACTGCGGCGAAGGGCGAGCCCGCCGCCCGCGCCGCCGCGAGCGCCTCGCGCGCCGCGTGCCCGATGGCCGTGTCCGGCGGCAGCGCGCCGAGCGCCGCCTCCACCGCGTCGCCCATCGGGGCGCCGTCCGTCAGCGCCGCGACCGCACGGGCCATCGCGACCGCGCCGAGCACGCCGTCCTCCGCGTTGGTGACGCGCGCGTCCTCCAGCGGGTCCAGCCCGGCCGCGCCGAAGGCGACGGCCCGCACGGCCGCGGCGTCGTCGAAGTGGTGGGGGTTGTCGTGGCCGCTTGCGGGCGGGCGCTTGCCCGCCGCCAGGTTGTCGAGCGCCGCCCACACCGAGATGCGGGCCCGGACGTCGTCGCGGCCCGCGAGGCGGCCGAACGCCTCCGCCCGGTCCTCCCCGATGGTCAGGGCCGTCCAGGCCAGCCACTCGGCGTCGTCCGACGGGCCGGCCGCCAGCGGCGCCACCGGCTGGTTCAGCGCGAACGGCACCGGCAGCGTGGTGACCTGGTGCTCCTCGGCGAACGCGTCGAGTTCCCTGCGCAGCCGCCTGCTCCAGCCGGCCAGCAGCGTGGACCGGTGCCGGGCGGCCGGCCACCCGGCCGCGTCGCCGGCGGCGAGACCGGCGAAGGCCCCCCGCACGCGGTCGAGCCTGTCCGGCCCGTCACGCCTGTCCCCCGATGACATGTGGTCCTACATTCCTTTCACGATCTCGTCGGCGACGTCGCGGACGTCCCGTCCGGCGACCACGGGCAGGCAGCGGCCCGCCACCGGGCCGATGCGCTCGGCCCAGCGCGCGGGCACCGCCGCCTCGCCGCGGCCCGCCCCCGCGAGAGCCCCGGCGACGGCGGCGGTGGTGTCGGCGTCCCTGCCGAGGTTGGCCGCGATGACGACCGACGCCTCGACCTCCCCACCGCCCGCCGTGTAGGCGGCGAACGCAAGGGCGACCGCCTCGGGCGCCAGGTCGGTCCACGGGTAGTGCGCCATCACGACGGCGTCGTGGAGGGCGCGTCCCAGGAGGGGGCGGGACGTGCGGGCGGCGACGTCGAGCGCGGCGCGGAGACTGCGGGCCGTCCAGGAGTCCTCCGGCACCGCCCGCAGGGCCGCCGTGGCCACCTCTGCGGGCGAGGCGCCGGTCATCGCGACCGCGACCGCCGCGGCCACCGCCCGGCCGCCGAATATCCCCTCGCCGGTGTGGCTCACCCGCCCGTCGGTCTCCGCCAGCCGCGCCGCCTCGTCCGGGTCGCCCGCCGCGAAGATCCCGTACGGCGCGGCCCGCATGGCGAGGCCGTCGGACCAGCCGTGGGCGTGCCACCGGCCGGTCAGCGGCGGCCGCAGCCCACGGCGCAGGGCCTCGACGGTGCCGAGTTCGGAGAACCCGGCGCCGCGCATCGGCCCGTCGAGCCGCGCCACGATCTCCTCGCGCCAGGCCCGCGCCACGTCCTCGGAAGTGAGCGCGTGGCCGTGGCGCAGGAGCACGGTGGCGGCGAAGATCGTGTATTCGGTGTCGTCGGTGCCGCCGCGCTCGATCTCGGTGAGCACGCCCCACCGGGCGGCGATCTCCTCGGGAGCGAGGTTCTCCGCGGGGGCGCCCAGGGCGTCGCCGGCGGCGAGGCCGAGCAGGCAGCCCCGGGCGCGGTCGCGTACGGAGGTCAACGGCTGTACCGCTCCAGCACCTTGTTCCCCTCCTCGACGAGCCGCTTGGCCAGCTCGTCCAGGCTGATCTTGTCGGCGAAGTACTCCTGCATCGCGGGCGTGGCCACCTTGCTCTTCCACTCGTCGAACCCGTTCACCTTGAGGAACGGCGCGACGACGAGGTCCTTCGCCGAGGCGGTGGCGACGTCCCACCCGTTCTCCTCCGTGGTGAGCGCGGGATCCTTGGCCGCGGACGTGCTGGTGGGCAGCAGCCAGTCACCCTTGGCCAGTTTCGCCTGGTTCGGGCCGTTCAGGAAGTAGGCGATGAACTTCAGCGCCTCGTCGGGGTGCTTGCTGTCGGCGGCGACCGACAGCGTCTGGGAGACCGCGCCCTGCTGGGAGGTCTGTCCCCGCAGCGGGGGCAGCGTGACCCACTCGAACCCGCTCGGCGCCTGCTCGGCGACCTGCTGGCGCAGGTAGACCCCGGCAGGGACGATCGCGTACTTGCCGGCGAAGAAGCCCGGCAGCGGGTCGGCGGTGCCCATGCCCAGCGCGGACGGGTCGGCCGACTTGTCGGTGTAGAGCTGGTCGTGGATGCGCTGGAGCACCTCGCGCTCCTGCGGCCCGACCTTCACCGTGGTCTTGCCGTTCTGCGTGTCGAAGAAGGTGCCGCCGAAGTTGAGCGCCAGGTTGAGCACCTTGTTGACCGGCGACTTCATCGGCCAGGCCACGCCGTACGCGCCCTTCGCGGTGAGCTTCTTCGACACGTCGGCGAACTCGTCCCACGTCCACGGGGAGTCCGGGGTGGGCACGCGCACGCCGGCGCCGTCGAGCAGCTTCTTGTTGGCGATGAGCACCTGCGACTCCTGCAGGAACGGCACGCCGTACACGCCCTGGCCGCTCTTGCCGTCGGAGAAGGTGACCGTGTCCCATGCGGCCTGCGGGATGTCGCTCTTCAGCTCGGCGGGGACCTTGCCGGTGAGGTCGAGCAGGAAGCCCCGCGAGGCGAAGCTCGACAGCGCCGGGGAGTCGTCGTGGATGACGTCCGGCGGGTCGCCGGCCTCGAACGAGGTCACGAGCTGGTCGTTGACGTTGTCCCAGCTCCCCTGGACGTACTCGACCTGGATCTTCGGGTTGGCCGTGTTCCAGTCGGCGACGATCTGCTTGTTGGCCTCGATCGACTCCTTCTGCCAGGCCAGGCTGAGGAAGCGCAGCTTCACCGGCTCCCCGGACGCGGCGTCGCCGCCGCCGTCGCCGCCGCTCCCGCACGCGGCCGCCGCGAGCGCGACCGCCGCCACAGCCAGCGCGGCACTCAATCTCTTCATCGAGACCCTCCTATCAGGTGTCGCCATGCGGGTCAGCCCTTGACGGCCCCGGCCATCAGGCCGGACCGCAGGCGCCGCTGGATGATGGCGAAGAAGACGAGACTCGGCACGGTCGCGAGCAGCGACGCCGCGGCCAGAGGGCCGAGCCTGGCGACTCCCTCCGGGCCGACGAAGCGCACCAGCGTCAGCGGAAGGGTCTCCACCTCGGGATCCTTGAGGATCACGAGGGCGAACATGAACTCGTTCCAGGACGAGATGAAGCTGAACAGCAGCGTCGCGACCACGCCGGGCGCGAGCAGCGGCGCGACGACGGCGGCCAGTGCGCGCAGCCGCCCCGCGCCGTCGACGGCCGCCGCCTCCTCCAGCTCGCGCGGCACCGCCCGCACGTATCCGCGCAGCATCCACAGCGCGAACGGCAGGACGAAGGTGACGTGCACGAGCGTGAGCCCGGCGAGGGTGTTCACCAGTTCCAGCCGCCGCAGCACCATGAACAGCGGAATGATGATCAGGACGACCGGGAAGACCTGGCTGACCAGCACCCAGCCGATCGCGATCCGGCCGGCCACGCCGCGGAAGCGGGCCAGCGCGTACGCCGCGGGCAGCGCGAGCGCCACCGTGATCAGGGCGGTGGCGACCGCGACGACGAGGCTGCGCAGCCCCGCGCCGAGCAGGTCCTGCTCCGCGAAGGCGTCGGCGAAGTTGGCCAGGGTGGGCCGGCGCGGGATCCACGTGGGATCGAGGGCGGCCATCTCCTGCGGCGTCTTCAGCGCCGTGGACAGCAGCCACAGCAGCGGGAACGCCAGGAACACGACGTATCCCAGCAGGGCGAGGTACTTCAGCGGGCGGGTCATGTCAGTCTCCCTCCCGCGCCTGCCGCCACAGGTACAGGCCCAGCACGACCAGCACGACGATCGTGATCGCCACGCCGAGCGTCGCGGCGTATCCGAAGAAGCCGTACCGGAACGCCTCCTCGTACGCGAACAGCATGGGCAGCCGGGTCCGCCCGCCCGGCCCGCCCTGGGTGAGCACGTAGACCAGGCTGAACTGGTTGATGTTCCACACGAAGTCGAGCGAGGTGATGGCCACGATCACGGGCCGCAGCTGCGGCAGCGTGACGTTCCAGAACCGCCGCCAGACTCCCGCGCCGTCCACGCTGACCGCCTCGTACAGCTCCCCGGGCACGTTCTGCAGGCCGGCGAGCAGCACGACCGTGGTCTGCGGCATGCCGGTCCAGACCCCCACGACGATGACCGCGGGCAGCGCGAGGGAGAAGTCGTGCAGCCAGTCGACGTCCGAACCGAACAGGCCGTTGAGCAGGCCCGCGTCCGGGTGATAGACCAGCCGCCACATCAGGCCGACCACCACGGGCGGCATCGCCCACGGCACGACCGCGAGCACCCGGGCGACGCCGCGCAGGCGCAGGTCCTGGTTCAGCAGCAGCGCGAGCCCCAGCGAGGCGAGGAACTGCAACACGGTCACCGACAGGCCCCACACCATGCCGATCCGGAACGACTCCCAGAAGTCGCCGTCCGACAGCAGCTCGGCGAAGTTCTCCAGGCCCACGAACGAGGTCTCGGTGTTGCGGCCGGACCGCGCGTCGGTGAAGGCCAGCAGGATGCCGTAGACCAGGGGGCCCACGCTGAACAGCAGCACCGGCACCAGCGCGGGGAGCAGCAGCGCGAGCCCGTTTCCGGACCGGAACACGCGCGGCGGCCCGCCTCCCGCGCCGCCGTGCGCGGCGACCGCGGTCATCGGGCGCCTCCCGGCGACGTCCCCGGAAGAGTGGTCGAGCCGCGGATGGTGAGGCTCGGCCGCACGACCACCACCCGCGGCTCGCGCGGGCCGTTCTGCAGCCGGTCGAGCAGCAGCCCGGCCGCCGCCCGGCCGCGCTCGGCCGAGCCGAGCGAGACGCTGGTCAGCGTCGGCCAGGTCACCGAGGCGAGGTCGGTGTCGTCCATGCCGACCACCGCCACGTCGCCGGGGACGTCCCTGCCCTGCTCACGCAGCACGTCGAGCGCGCCGAGCGCGATGAGGTCGTTGGCGCACATGAGCGCGTCCACGCCGGGCACGCGCGACAGCAGCGCCCGCGCGGCGCTCGCGCCGCTGTCGCGGTAGAAGTCGCCCACCTCGACGAGGTCCTCGTCGTACGGCAGGCCCAGCGCCTCCAGGGCCTCCCGGTAGGCGGCGGCACGGGCGGCGCCCGGAACGGTGTCGAGCGGGCCGTTGAGGAAGCCGATGCGCCGCCTGCCGATGGCGTGCAGGTGGTCGAGCGCGAGCCGCACACCGGTCCTGGAGTCGGTCCGCACGTTGTCCACCAGTGCGCCCTGCGGCATGTCGTCCGGCAGCGAGCCGATGACGACGACGGGGGCGCGCGCGGCGACGATGGCCTCGATGTGCTCCTCGGTGACGCCGCGCAGCGGGCTGATGATGAGGCCGTCCACGTAGCGCTCGCGCAGCCCGCGCAGCACGCCGAGCTCGTCCTCGGCCTCGCCGTCCGTGGAATGGATCAGGAGCCGGTAGCCGGCCTCCTTCAGCAGCGGCTGGATCTCGCGCACCATCGCCACGTAGACGGGGTTGCCGATGTCGGCCATGGCGAAGGCGATCTGGTCGGTGCGGCGGTTGCGCAGCGAGCGGGCGACCGAATTGGGGACGTAGCCGAGTTCGTCGGCCGCGCGCATGACGCGCCGCACGGTGTCCTCGCGCGTCGGCAGCCCGTTGAGCACTCGTGACACCGAGGCGATCGACACACCGGCGCGTTGCGCGATCGTGGTGATCGTGGGACCCTCGGTCAACGGCACCTCACTTGGAAGAGAGTGTCCTGTAATCGTTTACTGGCCGGTAACGTGCAGCAGTCTGTAAACGTTTACGGCCGGATGAGTCCATATCAAACCGGGTCCCCTGGGGAGCGTCAAGTAACGAACAGGTAAACCGTCTAGATCACCAAGCCGCAACAAGCCGCGCGTTGGTTCTGCTCTTCGACCAGATTCGCCCTAGAATCCGCCGATGTGAACGAAGGTCACGAGGACCCGCCGAAGCTCCCCATCAGAGAGCGCTCTCCTCGGCCTGGGACCGGCCGCCACCGACGGCCGCTCCCCGCCGACCTGCCGCCTGATGCGCCTGCTCTGGTCCTGGCGGTGCCGGGCAAGGCCGGGGACCCGGTGGGCTCGGGCGGTGACGTGGCCATGGAGGTCGCCTCCATCGTCAGGCTCGACAACCCGCAGATCGACCTTCGTATCGTCTCGCTGGCCGACGGCGGCGCCGACCTCACCAAGGAGTTCGCGTCCATCGCCGCCCAGCGGCCCGCGGAGGGACCGGCCGCGGTGGTCGTCCCGCTCGTCACCGGGCCCCATCCGCGCGTGCTGCGCGCCGTACGGGACGCCGTGACGCAGAGCGAGGCCGCGGTGCGGGTCACCGAGCCGCTCGGCCCGCACCCGCTGCTGGCCGAGGCCCTGCACGTGCGCCTGGCCGAGGCCGGCCTGGCCCGCGCCGACCGGATGCGCCTGTTCAACGTCTCGTCGCCGGTCGACGGGATCATCGTCGCGACCGCCGGGGGCGACGAGGCCGCCCGCGGCGCCGACGCGACGGCCGTCCTGCTGGCCGCCCGTCTGACGCTCCCCGTCGTCCCCGCCGCGCTGGACGGCCAGCCGAGCGTGCGCGACGCCGCCGAGCGCCTGCGCAACATCGGCGCCAACCGGCTCGCCATGGTGCCGTACGTCATCGGCCCCGAGACCGACCTCGATCGGATCACGGCGGCCGCCGGCTCGATCGGCGCCGGGTGCGCCGAGCCCCTCGGCGCGCACGAGTCCGTGGCCCGCATGGTGTGCGTGCGGTACGGCGCCGCCTTCGGCGGTTTCGACGGCTTCGACGACCTGTCCGACTGATTCCGGTCGCCCGCGCCGGCGGACTACTCGGCGCGGGTCGCGCGGTCGAACAGTTCGACCAGTTCGTCCGCGCAGACGCCGGGATCGGAACCGTCGACGACCCGCTCGGCCATCGTGTCGATGGACGCGCGCAGAGCCGCTCCCATCACCGTGCAGTCGAAGCTGCGGAAGGCCCCCGTACGCTGCCCGTCCGCGAACAGGGCCACGATCCTGGCGATCGCGGCGTCCCGTTCCGCGCCTCCGACAGGGGCCTTATTGAAGGCGATCTGCTGCACCGCGCGCACGTGCCCGGGATGGCGGGCGACGAAGGCGATGTTCGACCTGATGAACGCCTCCAGCTGAGCACGGGCTCCATGTGCGGCCTGAAGCGCCGGTCGCATGAAGGCCGCGGCGTCGGCGACGACCTGCTGGACGACGGCCTCGAACAGCCGGTCCTTGCTGGAGAAGTGGTAGGTGATCAGTCTTTTGCTGCTGAGCCCGGCATGCTCGCAGATGGCCTCGAACGTGGTCTCCGCGTAGCCGCGCTCGGCGAGCACGGCGATCGCCGCCGAGGCGATCTGAGCTCTGCGCGCCTCGGTGGCCACCTGACGGGTCCCAGGGCTTCTCATGTCACCTCAGCTTGCCACCCTTCGGGTACGCCTCGCGCACCGCACGCCGGTTGACGATCAGCGCGACGGCCGCGACCAGGACGCCGACCACGCCCTGCTCCGCCTTCATCCACATCGGATAGCCGCTGTCGGGCGCGAGCAGGATGAGCACGATGCCGATGGGCGCGGCGATGCTGACGAAGCGGATGCGCACGTACGCGGCCCTCTTGCCACCCGCGGCCTGCCCCGTCAGGGCGATGAGCCAGACGGACGCCGCGGCCACGGCCGCCCCGCGCAGCCACACCACCCAGGTGCCGCCGACGACGGCGGCCACGCCGAGTGCCGCGATCGAGATGACGAGGACGGCGACGAAGAGCGCCCGCACGACAGTCCATTTCAATTTGTTATCCATACGGATAAAGTTATACGCATGGATAACAAGTTGCCAAGCCCGAGCGCGTTGCCGACCCCGAGGTGACGTACGGATGTCTCGGTCAGCGCCGCACGAGAAGACTGATCTGGGCGCCGGCCTCCCGGAACCCGAGGGCCCGGGCGACGCGTCGCGACGGCTCTGGGCGCGCCCTCCACTGCGGCAGCAACCCTCCGGCGAGCGCGTCGGCCACCGCCGCCGAGGCCACGACTCGGGCCAGGCCACGGCCACGGCACCGGGCCGCCGTCAGGACGGACATGTGCGCCGCAGTGTCGAGCCACGGGCGATACCCGGCGGCGGCGACCACGTCCCGGCCGTCGCGGAGCACCCAGACCGCCGAGGAGATCTCCTCCACGGCGCTCTCCCCCGCGTCCCGCTCGCCCGCCGCGGCCGCCAGGGCGCCGATGTCCGGATGGCCCGCCGGCAGACGTTCGACCCGGGTGCCGGTGTGGGCGGGGGCGAAGTCTCCGGCGTCGAGGTACGCAAGCGTCGCCGGGCCCAGCACGTCGCGGACGGCAAGCCGGGCTGGCAGCGGGGAAGGATCCATACGGCCGGCGAGCAGGGCGTCGCGCAACGGCTCGGCCAGATCGGCGTCGGGCACGGTCACCAGGGCGGCGCCGTCCAGCGTCACAACGCCCGTCCATCCCGGCGGGCACAACCACGACTCGGGCGAGACCACCACGGCCACGTTCCCGGGACCGGGAAACGTGACAGGGACGCGGGCCAGCGCCGCCCACATCCGGCGGGCCCGATCCAGCGAGTTCCGGGACATCCCCTCATGATCCACGGCGTGCCCGCTTCGGAGAAGCCGCGATCGAGGCGACGACGATCAGGGCAGGCGAGGCCGACGGGTCACGGCAGGCGAGGCCGGCGGGTCATGGCAGGGCGCGGCGGCCGGGGAAGCCGAGGTCGCTGCGGTGATACCAGCCGAGGGCGGTCTCCCCCTCCAGCCAGCACAGCCGCACGGACACCTCGCCGAGCACGGCGGGGAAGTCGACGAGCAGCGGGGCGACGCCCTTGATCTCGATGTCCTCGGCGTCGAACCAGCTCAGGATCTCGTCCATCCGCGCCTCCAGGCCCTTGGCCTCCGGCACGCCGCCGAGGGGTGAGGCGCCCGAGTAGCGCAGGTCGTGGGTGAGCTCGGCCAGGTCGGCGCGTACGGCGACGAACGCGCGGGCGTGCTCCAGCACCGCCGGCATCAGCGACCTGGCCTCGTCGACCGTGAAGATCCTCGCCACCCTCCGGACGCTACCGCATCGCCCCGTCCGAGGCTCACAGGCGGCGGCGCAGCAGGCAGAACTCGTTGCCCTCCGGGTCGGCGAGCACGTGCCAGTCTTCCTCGCCGGTCTGGCCCACGTCGGCCGGCACGGCGCCGAGCTTCAGCAGGCGCTCCAGCTCCGCCTCCTGGTCGCGGTCGGTGGGGTTGACGTCGATGTGCAGGCGCAGCTTGTCCCGCTTGGGCTCGGGCACGGGCTCGAAGATGAGCGTCGGCTGGAGACCGCCGAAGCCGGTGCCGGGCGGCCCGATCTCCACCCAGCCGTCCTTGCGCTCGATCACCTCGAAGCCCAGCACCTCGCACCAGAAGGCGGCGAGCCGCTCGGGGTCGTGGCAGTCGACGATGAGTTCACTGATACGACAGGCCATGACAGCGGCTTTACCCGCGGACCGGCTCCCCATGCAGCGGGCAGTGGGCGACCTCCGGATGCACCGCCAGCCAATCGATGCGCTGCCTGCTCTCGTCGTCCATCGGCGTGTAGACCACGACGCGGGCCTCCGGCGGCGCCGCCAGCGCCATGCTGGTGGACGTCAGGCGGATCAGGCCCACCGACGAGTGCTTGAACAGCTTCATCCGGACGCCGGGCCTGGCCACCTCGTGCATCGCCCACATCCGGGCGAACTCCGGGCTGGCCGCCGACAGCCGGGTGACGAAACCCGACCAGGCCGGCTCTCCCACGTGCCTGCCGAAGGCGGCCCGCAGCGTGGCGACCATCTGCGGGAGCTCCTCGTTCTTGTTCACGAGCGGGCAGCAGCAGTCGGGCATGGTGAACACCCGCCACAGGACGTTGCGCTCCAGCCGCGGCCGATCGACCACGGACGCGAAGAGCGTGCCGTACGCCGCGTTCCAGGCGAGCAGGTCGTAACGCCCGCTGTAGACGCACGCGGGCAGCGGGCCGAGCTGGCGCAGGATCGTGTGCACCTCGGCGTCGAGGCCCTCCCCGTCGCCCGCCGGATCGGCGATCTCCGGCAGGTCCGCCAGCCGGTAGAGGTGCTCCCGTTCGGCCGCGTCCAGCCGCAGCGTGCGGGCGATGGCGTCGAGCACCTGCACCGACGCGTTGATGGGGCGGCCCTGCTCCAGCCAGGTGTACCAGGTCACGCCAACGCCCGCGAGCTGGGCGACCTCCTCCCGCCGCAGGCCCGGCGTACGGCGGCGCAGGCCGGGCGGCAGGCCGACGTCCTCGGGCCGGATCCGCTCGCGCCTGCTGCGCAGGAAGGCCGCGAGCTCCTCACGCCTGGTGTTCCTGATGCGCGTCCCCGTCGTCACCTCCCCATCCTCGCGGCTGCGCGACCGCGTTGCCAGGTGGTGTCAGTACCAGTATCCGCAGGCTCTCGTTACCGGTATCCGGGCGGCCGCATCGTTGCCTGCATGACCACCGTCACCACCCGCGCGCCGGCCGCGCGGCGAACCTCGCAGGCTCTGCTGCTCACCGTCATCCTGGCGGGGCAGTTCATGGCCATCCTCGACGCCACCATCGTCAACGTCGCCGCGCCCACGATGCGCGCCGATCTCGGGGCCACCGGCTCCGGGCTGCAACTCGTCATCTCCGGCTACACCGTCGCGTACGCCATGCTGCTGATCACCGGGGCGCGCCTCGGGGGGCTGCTCGGCTACCGGCGGCTGTTCCTCACCGGGCTCGCGGTGTTCACGGCCGCGTCGCTGATGTGCGGGCTCGCCCCGTCGACCGGCGTGCTGATCGCCTTCCGGCTGGTGCAGGGCGCGGGAGCCGCCCTGATGGTGCCCCAGGTGCTCAGCCTGATCCAGGTCACCTTCGACGGCGCCTCGCGGGGGCGGGCGCTCGGCGTCTACGCCACGGTCATCTCGGCCGGCGCGGTCGTCGGACAGGTGCTCGGCGGGCTGCTGGTGACCGCCGACCTGTTCGGCACGGCCTGGCGGCCGGTCTTCCTGGTCAACGTGCCGATCGGGCTCGCCCTGCTGGCCGTCGGAGCGCGGAGGCTGCCCGCCGTGCACGTGCGGCGTGAGCAGGGTCTCGACGTGCCCGGCCTGGTCACCCTGTCGCTCGCCGTCTGCCTGCTGGTCGTGCCGCTCGTGCTCGGGCACGAGGAGAACTGGCCGCTGTGGGGGTGGGTCGCGATGGGCCTGTCGGTTCTCGCGTTCTGCGCGTTCCTGCTCGTGGAGCGGCGTACGGCGCATCCGCTCGTCCCCGGCCGCCTGCTGCGCGCCCCCGGCGTGGCCGCCGCCGCGTCCGGCATCTTCCTCGTGATGGCGGCCTACGGCGGCTGGCTGTTCGCCATGGCCCTCCACCTGCAGGGCGGCCTCGGCGACAGCGCCCTGCGGGCGGGCTGCCTGTTCATCCCCGCGGCCGCCGCCTTCGGGCTGACCAGCCTCAACTGGAAGCGGCTGCCGGCCCGCCTGCACCGGCCGGTGATCGTCGCCGCCGCCGTCGTCACCGCCGCGGGCGAACTGGCCCTGGCGGCGGCGCTGTCCGGCGGCGGCCACGGCGAGCCGCTGCTGGAGATCAGCTTCGCGGCCATCGGCGCCGGAATGGCGGGCACCTTCAGCCCGCTCATGGCGGTGGCGCTGGCCCGGGTCGCGCCCGCCGACGCGGCCGACGCCAGCGGCCTGCTGGCGATGATGCTCCAGCTCGGCCAGGTCGTCGGCGTGGCCGTCTTCGGCACGCTGTTCCTCAGCCTCGCCCCGTCCGCGCACGCCGCCACGGCGACGTCGCTGTGGCTGGCCGCGGTCTCGCTGGCCGCAGGCGGGTGCGCGCTGCCTCTCCTGCGCACCCGCCGGGACCCGGGATGAGCACCCGTCTGAGCACCCGGGCGGGCGTTCAGATGAGGCCGAGTGCGAGCATCGCGTCCGCGACCCTCCTGAAGCCGTCGATGTTCGCGCCGGCCACGTAGTCGCCCGGCATGCCGTACGCGTCGGCGGTCTCCAGGCAGCGGGCGTGGATGTCGCTCATGATCTCCTGGAGCCGCCGCTCGGAGAACTCGAACGTCCACGAGTCGCGGCTGGCGTTCTGCTGCATCTCCAAGGCGCTGGTGGCCACGCCGCCCGCGTTGGCGGCCTTGCCGGGACCGAAGGCCACGCCGGCCTCCTGGAACACCCGGATGCCCTCCGGCGTGGTCGGCATGTTGGCGCCCTCGCCGACCGCGACGCACCCGCCCCGCACGAGCGCCTCGGCGTCCTTGCCGGTGACCTCGTTCTGCGTGGCCGACGGCAGCGCCACCTCGCAGGGCACCTCCCACACGCTGCGCCCGGACACGTACGTCGCCTCGGCGCCGCGGCGCTCGGCGTACGCGCTGAGGCGGCGCCGTTCGACCTCCTTGACCTGCTTGAGGAGGTCGAGGTCGATGCCCTTCTCGTCCACCACGTAGCCGGAGGAGTCGGAGCAGGCCACGACGACGCCGCCCAGCTCGTTCACCTTCTCGATGGCGTAGATGGCGACGTTGCCCGAGCCCGAGACGACCGTCCGCTTGCCGTCGAACGACGTGCCCCGGGCCTTGAGCATCTCCTCGACGAAGAACGCGCAGCCGTAGCCGGTGGCCTCGGTGCGGACCTGGGCGCCGCCGTACGCCAGGCCCTTGCCGGTGATCACGCCGGACTCGTACCGGTTGGTGATGCGCTTGTACTGGCCGAACAGGTAACCGATCTCCCGGCCCCCGACGCCGATGTCCCCCGCCGGCACGTCGGTGTTCTCGCCCAGGTGCCGATAGAGCTCGGTCATGAAGCTCTGGCAGAAGCGCATGATCTCCCGGTCGGAACGGCCCTTCGGGTCGAAGTCCGAGCCGCCCTTGCCCGCGCCGATCGGCAGGCCGGTCAGGCTGTTCTTGAAGATCTGCTCGACCGCCAGGAACTTGATGATGCCGAGGTAGACGGAGGGGTGGAAGCGCAGGCCGCCCTTGTACGGCCCGAGTGCGCTGTTGAACTCCACCCGGAAGCCGCGGTTGATGTGCACCTCTCCCCGGTCGTCCTCCCAGGGCACCCGGAAGATGATCTGCCGTTCCGGCTCGAAGATCCGCTCGATGATCTTCTGCTCCGCATACTCGGGGTGCTTCCCGAGCACCGGGCCGATGCTCTCCAGCACCTCGCGTACCGCCTGATGGAACTCGGTCTCACCGGGATTGCGGCGCAGGACGTTGTCGTAAACGGCCTCGAGCCTCTCGTGCAGCATCAACCACTCCCTTGTTGTCTGGTTCCTCCCCATTTCACACTAGAGGTATCCGGGGTGTGAGCAACCGTCTCACCGCGTGGGACGTACGAGGGCCCGCCAGACGTCGATGACGAGCACCGGACGCATGCCGACCGACCGGTAGAGGCCGAGTGCCGGAGTGGTGTTGTTGCTGTCCACGTGCAGGATCGTGCCCACCCGCCCGCGCCGCTCGTCGGCCTCGAAGGCCCGCGTGAGCAGCAGCCGGCCGAGGCCGCGCCCGCGGAAGGCGGGCCGCACCGCCAGCGTCCGGACGTAGCCGCAGTTCTCGTCGGGCACGAAGTGGTTGGTGCCGAGCAGCATCGCCGCGGGCTCGCCGTGGACCCGGGCCAGCAGCAGTTGCGTCCAGTCGTTCGCGCTCGACGCCTCCATCTCGTCGGCCCACTCGTCGAACGTCTTCGGCACGAAGCCGAAGTGCTCGGCGAACGCCTCCTGCTGCACGGCGTGTGCCGTGCGCAGCACCTCCTGGCCGCCGGGCGCGCCGGTCTCGACCGTGGCGCCGGGCAGGAAGAGGGGCCGTACACCGGCGTGGTCGGTGCGCATGCGGTGGAAACTGGTCGCGGGCGCGAAGCCGCGCTCCTTGGCCGCCTCGCGCATGACCGTGTCCCGCTCGTAGACGCTGACGTCGACGACGGCGTGGTCGTGCCCGGCCTCACGGGCGAGGTCGCCGGCCCGCCCGAGCACCAGGTCCCAGATGAGGGCGCCCGCGCCGGGCTCGCGCGCCTGCACCTCGACGTCCACGTTGTCGCTCGCGCCCTTGCGCATGGCGTAACCCCAGCCGAGCAGCCGCCCGCCCGAGCGGACCACCCAGCTGTCGTGCTCCAGGTCAAGCTCGCCGAGGGTGTCGGCGATGTCGTCGAGTGTCCAGTCGGGTTTGCCGGTCACTTCGATGTCGTGCTCGGCGACCAGCTCGTGGATGGCCGCCGCGTCGGCGGTCGTCGGCCGCCGGATGTCGTAGTCGTTCACGCCACTGTTTGTACGCGACGCGACTTGTGAGCGGCTTGCCGCCGAATTGGAGGTGCTCACCCCCTGCCTGGCAAGCCGGCCGGCAGGCGCGCCCTGCCGTACACCCTCCGCAGCGCCGTCTCCGTGACGGCGACAGCGGCGCGGCACGAGGATTCCCGGATTCGTGAGTTGTATGGTTCGCGAGTCGTACGTCACGAGCCGTAAGCCCATGTCACGCGACGGGAGCCTCTCATGCCCAAGCGTCTCTTCGTGGCGCTCGCGACCGCGCTCAGCGCGGTGACCGCCGCCGGTGTCGTCGTGGCCCGGCCCGGCACCGCGGACGCGGCCACCAGCGGGTTCGACTTCGCCCACCCGCAGGTCGTCGCCACAGGGCTGCGAGCGCCCTGGGGGATGGCCTTCCTTCCCGATGGCAGCGCCCTCGTCTCCCAGCGCGACACGGCGGACATCATGCGGGTGCGCCGCGGATCCGCGCCCGTGAAAGTGGCCACGGTCCCGAACGTGTCGCCAGGCGGCGAGGGCGGCCTGCTCGGCATCGCGGTCTCCCCGGTCTACGCCCTGGACCAGTGGGTCTACGCGTACTACACGAGCGCATCCGACAACCGGGTGGTCCGGTTCCGGCTGAGCTCGCCCCAGGCGCAGCAGCCGATCCTCACGGGCATCCCCCGCGCCCAGACCCACAACGGCGGGCGGATCGCGTTCGGCCCGGACGGCAGGCTCTACGTGGGCACGGGCGACGCCGGGAACTCGGCCAACGCCCAGAACCTGAACAGCCTGGGCGGCAAGATCCTGCGCATCAGACCCGACGGCACGGTGCCCGTGGACAACCCGTTCGCCGGCTCGCCCGTCTACAGCTACGGCCACCGCAACGTGCAGGGGCTCGCGTGGGACGAGAGCGGCAGGCTGTACGCGACGGAGTTCGGCCAGAACACCTGGGACGAGCTCAACCGCATCCTCCCCGGCCGCAACTACGGCTGGCCGATCTGCGAGGGCGTGTGCTCCGACCCTCGCTTCACCAATCCCCTCGTGGTCTGGAGCCCCGCGGAGGCGTCCCCCAGTGGTCTCGCGTACGCGAAGGGCACGCTCTTCGCCGCGGCCCTGCGTGGGACGCGGCTGTGGACGGTCCCGATCAGCGGCGGCACGCCGGGCACCCCGGCGGCCGAGTTCCAGGGGACGTACGGGCGGCTGCGTGCGGTGGCCGTCGGGCCCGACTGCTCGCTCTGGGTGGCGACGAGCAACCGCGACGGCAGAGGAACCCCGGCCGACGGCGACGACCGGATCATCCGCGTCCCGCCCGCGTCCCGCTGACCGTCGCCATCACCGCCGCGGGGTCTGAAAGTTTCCTCACCCGGGCACCGGCGGCGGACGAACGCGCAGGCCGGTGCATGGACCTGTGCCGGTCGATTGCCTCGGGCACGGTGGGCGCTTTCGATGGTTGACGAGCCGGTATGCGCCCCCCGACCCTCCCGGGAGCACGTGATGCCCAAGCGTCTGTCCGCGGTACTCGCGGCCGTCCTCTGCGTCGTGACCGCCGCCACGGCGCTCGTCGTGACCCGGCCGGCACCCGCGGGCGCGGCCACCGGCGGGTTCGACTTCACCAAGGCGCAGGTCGCCGTGTCGGGGCTGCGGTCACCCTGGGGAATGGCCTTCCTGCCGGACCGCAGCGCCCTCGTGACCGAACGCACCACGGCGCAGATCTGGCGGGTGTACCCGGGATACACCCCTGCGCTGGTGACCACCATCCGGAATGTGTACACGGCGGGCGACGGCGGCCTGCTCGGCATCGCCCTGTCCCCCACCTTCACGCAGGACCAGTTAATCTACGTCTACTTCACCGGCGCCTCCGACAACCGCGTGGTCCGGTTCCGGTGGGGCTACCCCGACGCGCAGCAGGTCGTCCTCAGCGGGATTCCCCGCGGCCTGACCGGCAACGGCGGGCGGATCGTGTTCGGCCCCGACGGCATGCTGTACGTCTCCACCGGCGATGCCGGGAACCGCGCCAACGCCCAGAACCCCGGCGTCCTGGGCGGAAAGATCCTGCGCGTCAGGCCCGACGGCTCGGTGCCCGTGGACAACCCGTTCGCCGGCTCGCCCGTCTACAGCTACGGCCACCGCAACGTCCAGGGCCTCGCCTGGGACGCCGACGACCGGCTGTACGCCACGGAGTTCGGCGAAGACGCCTGGGACGAGCTCAACGCCATCGTCCCCGGGGGCAACTACGGCTGGCCGGCCTGTCAGGGCGTGTGCGGCGACACGCGCGTGCGCGACCCGCTCGCGACCTGGCACCCGACCGAGGCGTCGCCCAGCGGTCTCGCGTACGCCAACGGGACGCTCTTCGCCGCGGCCCTGCGTGGGACGCGGCTGTGGGCGGTGCCGGTCGCGGGCGGCACCGTGGGCACCCCGGTGGCCGAGCTTCAGGGGAGGTACGGACGGCTGCGCACCGTGGACCTCGGTCCCGACGGCTGGCTGTGGGTGACGACGAGCAACTACGACAGCGGCGGGACTCCTGTCCTCGGCGACGACCGGATCATCCGGATCCCGCCCGTCGGCAGCTCGTGGCCGCCGGCGAGTCCGTCGCCCTCGACGTCGGCCGGTCCGTCGCTGTCGCCCTCACCGTCGGCAAGCCCGTCGCCCTCGCCGTCCGGCGGCCCCGGGCCGTGCCCCTCCCCGTCGCTCAGCCCCACACCGTCCCCGAGCCCCACACCGTCCCCGAGCCCCACACCGTCGCCCAGCGCGTCCTCGTCGCCCAGCCCCTCACCGTCTCCCTCGCCCAGCCCGTCGCCCTCACCGTCGCCGTCGCCGTCGCCCAGTGCCTCACCGTGCCCCTCCCCGTCGCCCAGCCCTTCACCGTCCCCCAGCCCCACACCGTCCCCCAGCCCTTCACCGTCCCCCAGCCCCACACCGTCCCCCAGCCCTTCACCGTCCCCCAGCCCTTCACCGTCCGCGGGCACACGGTCGTGCGAAGCGACCATCCGTTTCATCCTGTCGTGGACGGCGGCCTCGCGGGGCGAGCTGACGGTGCGGAACACGGGAACGCTGCCCATCTCCGCGTGGATCGTCACCTTCACGGTCCCCAACGGTCTGAACTACGTGCAACTGGGGAGCGGCGGTTACACCCCGCGGGGAGGCACGGTGACCGTCACCAACCAGTCCTGGAACGGCACGCTGCCGCCGGGCGCGGCGGTGACGATCGACTTCGCGATCGGCTGGCCCGGTGGCGATGTCGAGGTGCCGGTGGCCACCTGCACGGCCGCCTGACTCCTGTCCGTCCTGTCCGCGCCCGGCGGGGAGACCGGGGAGACCGGGGAGACGCGGATGCGGGACCCCGGACGGGTCCCGCATCCGCCGCCACGGTCACCGTGGCGGCGGAAGCCGCCGGGAAACCTTCCCCTGGCGATGAAATTTTCCCGGCCCCGGCCGCCGTCCCGGTCGGTGGCACAGGACACAACACGCTGGTCAGCGGGAAACGGCGAGAGTGTGGCGTGGAAATGATCGCCCGGTTCGCGGAGCGGTGATTGCACCGGGCACGGCGGGCGCGTTCGATGGGTCACGAGCCGGAACCCGACGTCCCGACCTGGAGCCTCTGATGCCCAAGCGCCTCGCCGCGGCACTCGCAACCACACTCGGCACGGTGACCGCCGTCGCCGCGCTCGTCGTGACCCAGCCGCTCCCCACGAGCGCGGCGACCGGCGGGTTCGACTTCACGCGCGCGCAGGTCGCGACCACCGGGCTGCAGGTCCCCTGGAGCATCGCCTTCCTTCCGGACGGCAGCGCCCTCGTCTCCGAACGCGACACCGCCGCCATCGCGCAGGTGCGTCCCGGATCGGCGCCGACGCGGGTGGCCACCGTCCCGAACGTGTCACCGCAGGGCGAGGGCGGCCTGCTCGGCATCGCGGTCTCCCCCACCTACGCCCAGGACCAGTGGGTCTACGCCTACTTCAGCTCCGCGTCCGACAACCGGGTGGTCCGGTTCCGGCTCAGCGCACCCCAGACCCAGCAGGTGCTCCTGTCCGGCATTCCTCGCGCCCAGTTCCACAACGGGGGACGCATCGCCTTCGGCCCGGACGGCATGCTGTACGTGACCACGGGAGACGCCGGGACCTCCGCCAACGCCCAGGACCTGAACAGCCCAGGCGGCAAGATCCTGCGGATGCGGCCCGACGGCACGGTCCCTTCGGACAACCCGTTCTCCGGTTCCCGCGTTTACACCTACGGCCATCGCAACGTCCAGGGGCTCGCGTGGGACGAGAGCGGCCGGCTGTACGCCACGGAGTTCGGCCAGAACACGTGGGATGAGATCAACTACATCCAGCCGGGCCGCAACTACGGCTGGCCGACCTGCGAGGGCGTGTGCAGCGACTCGCGCTTCACCAACCCCATCCAGACCTGGAGCACCTCCGAGTCCTCGCCGAGCGGTCTCGCGTACGCCAACAGCACGCTCTTCGCCGCGGCACTGGGCGGCAAGCGGCTGTGGACCGTACCGGTCAGCGCCGGCAGCAGGACGGGCAACGCGGCGGCCGAGTTCCAGGGGACCTACGGCCGGCTGCGGGCCGCGGCCGTGGGCCCGGACGGCTGGCTCTGGGTGACGACGAGCAACCGTGACGGCAGAGGGACCCCGGTCGCTGCCGACGACCGCATCATCCGCGTTCCGCCCGCGGGCGGGCCGTCGCCCAGCCCTTCGGCGTCGCCCAGCCCCTCGGCCTCGCCGAGCGTGTCGCCGTCCGCCCGCCCCACGGTCTCCCCCAGTGCCTCGCCGTCGGCCGGTACGCGCGCGTGTTCCGCGACGTACCAGATCTCCAACCAGTGGCCGGGCGGCTTCCAGGGCGGGCTGACGGTCAGCAACTCGGGAAAGGCGGCCATCTCCTCCTGGACCGTCACCTTCGCCTTCCCGAACGGCCAGAGCATCACCCAGCTGTGGGGCGGCCACTACACGCAGTCGGGATCCACGGTGACCGTCACCAACGAGTCCTGGAACGGCGCCCTCGCCCCGGGCGCGTCGACGACGATCGGCTTCACCGGCAGTTGGTCCGGCGGCGCGAACGGCACGCCGTCGCCGGTCACCTGCACGGCGTCGTGACGCCCGCCCGGATCAGCGCGGCCCGACGAACAGCGTCTGCGTGGCCGTGCCGACCTCGCCTGTCTGGTCGAACAGCGTGGTGCGGGTGAGGCCGCGTCCCCGCGGGCCGATCGTCGTGGCCGCGTCCAGGCAGATCCACTCCCCCTCCGGGGCGCGGAAGAGCGAGATGGTGAGGTCCACGTTGGCGAACAGGTAGGCGTCGAAGTCCAGGACACCGCTGATGCCGTTGCCGCTGTCGGCGAACATCGCGAGCCGCTCCAGCGGCGTGATCTCCGCACCGTCGACGAGCGGCACCCGCGCCCTGCCCCAGGCGACCGCGGGCCCGGCCTCGTCGGCGGAACCCTTGACGAACCGCCAGTCCGTGGCCCTGCCGTACCCGAAGCCCTGCGCGATCCACGACTCCGCGTCGGCCGGGGCCGGTGGCGGGACCGGCGCGGGCGGCGGCGCGGCCCCGCCCGCCGGGCTGTCGGCTTCCCTGATCCGCCACGCGGTCGCCTTGACCAGCTCACGCCCGCCGGAGGTGACGGACGCGCCGAGGCACTGCACCCGCCTGCCGTCCCTGATCATGTTAGTCCGCACCTCCACCTCCGCCACCGGGACGGGGGCGAGCACGTCCACCGCCAGCCGGGCCAGAGGGAGACCGGGAACACGGGCGAGCTCGTGCACCAGCAGCGCGGTGACGGGTCCCATGTGCTGCTGCCGTGGATCCCACGGTCCCTGGGTGTGCTCTGTCGCCTGGTATCGGCCCTGACCGAGGGACACGTACATCGCCATGGAACAAGATTCTAGAGACGGCTCGCGGCCTCCGGCCGGTGCCCTCACCACTCGGGGGTCCGCCCGCCGACCCGGGCGCGTCCGTGGCGCTACGCGGGATCCGGGCCGGAGACCGCGTATCCCGGAATCGACGGCCACCGGACGGTGAGCACCACCGACTCCTCTTCGGCGTGCCAGGAGTGATCGACTCCGTGGCCCCACACCACGTAATCGCCCTGCTTCTCCAGCAGCACGCTCCGCCCGGGAAGTTCGACGCGGAAACGGCCGCTGATCAGCACGAGGAGCGCGGTGCGCTTCTCGCCGGTCACCCACTCCGCACGCCGGTCGCCCCGGGGATGCGCGTACCACTTGATCTCGACGTCCTCGCTGTGCCGCACATCGTCGGCGGGCTTGAAATGCCCCAGCAGCCACCCGCGGTCGGCGATCGAGTCCAGATGAGCGTTACCCACGTATACGTTCTCCGCCATAGCCCCGCACGGTACCGAAGCCGTCAGACCTGCGGGCCTGCCAACGCGACGTGCCGGGGCACGGGTAGGAACAGCGCCACAGAGCGCCTACCGACATGTCGCCTTCTGCAAGTGCTTGGCAATCGGGAACCGATCTCGGGGGATTACAACGGCGACATGATCCCCGTTCCCACCCCCGCATTGCTCAAGCAGATCGCGGCGAACGAGAACAACGTCTACGCCTCCTACCACCGGCTGATCGATGCCGCCCTCGCCAAGCAGGTCACGCGCGACGATTCCTCCCAGCGGCTCGTCGTCCAGTGGAGCAAGCTCAACCTCGTTCCTCCCGGGGAGACCAAGGAGGCTACGGGACGACGCAGGGCGGCCGAACTGCCGCAGTTCGTCACTGATCTCAACCAGCTTCTCGCTCCCGCGGCCGCCCAGGCGCAGCAGCCGGCAGAGGATTTCCCACCGGTGGCGGGGAGCCCGTGGTTCATCCGGCTCCTGAACCTGATCGAGGAGAAGGTGGTCCTCCCGATCGAGACCGGTTCGCCACGAGCGATGGCGAGTGTGCAGACCTGCTTCGGGGACGAGGCCGCGGCGGCCGCCCCCCGGTTCCGGAAGATCCTGCAGCAGCTGCAGGCCATCCACGCCCGCTCGGACGGCAAGAGCAAGGGGATGCTCTACAACCCGCAGCTGCCCCGCTCGATGGGAGCGCTCGGGCGGGGCAGCGGCGCGGCCGCGTGCATCGACTTGTCCTCCCAGTTTCGCCCGCATCTCATGTCCGACGTGGATGCCGCCTCCACGCTGGTGCATGAGGGTTCGCACACGATCGCAGTGGAGCCCACCGTCGACTTCGCCTACCGCGACGCCCACGCCCACTACTTGCTGCCGCCGAAGCTGGCGCTTCTCAATGCGGGCAACTACGAGCAGGTGGTCATCGACCTGATCGGTGGGAAGCCGGGCCAGCTCGACGCCGGTGATGTCAAGGCCCTACGGGACGGCGCCGGCGACTCGCTGGCGCAGGTGCACGCGTTGATGTGCTCACGGGTGGTCCGCGCCTGGGTCCGCGTCTACGACCTGGTCGGCCTGGCCGCGAACGGGCGGATCACCGCCGAGGAACTACGCGAGCTGCCGCCGGTGCCTTCAGATTCCGGACCTCTGCTCACCGCTCTGCTGAGAGAGCTCTTCGCCCAGCTCGAAACCCTGATGAGCGTGGTGAACACCTACCTCGTCCTCAGGCTCGGACCCAAGCCGGGAGGCGAGCTCACCAGTGCTCCGGAGCAGCGCACCAAGGACGATCCCGGCGCGCACCGGCGGCCGCCGACGCCCGGCGACATGCAGCCCCTGACCTTCGAGACGACGCCCACCGCGACCACGGTCACCGTCTCCTTCGACTGGGCCTCGGAAGGCACCCCGGACGCCATCGCCAGAAACGTCCTCTTCGAGTTGACCGACCGCGTCTGGCAGGGCAGGCGTGCCGTCTTCAGCGGCTCCGAAGTGGCCCACGTCGTCCAGTCGATCCAGCTCACCGATCGCCCGGCGCTCCGTGCGATGCTCAAGGACTACTACGCGAGTCTGAGCAGAAAGACCAAGATCGACTAGAGGGCGCCGCATCGCGAACGGCACGCGGAGCACTATTTTCGAAATCGTCGACCGCACGCAGAGAAGGAATCCGAGAGCGGCCGTGATCGGCAAATCCGACAGCATTCTTTGATTTGGCCTCCTACCCGGCGCGCGATAAGCAATCGGTCGCCGAATTCCACCGGGCCGCGCGGAGGGACCACGTCATGAACGAGCACCCGGCCGGCGCCGTCTGGCACGTCGATCACCGCTGCACCGACTGCGACGCCGCCCGGCAGCTCGCGCCGGAACTGGTCGCCGAGGTCGACGGCCGCTCTTCGGTCGTCCGTCAGCCGCGCACCGATGCGGAGGAAAAGGCGTTGTACGCCGCCGCTTTCGCCTGCCCCACCCGATCGATCCGGCGCGGCGTGCGCGGGCCGGGCCCGGCGCTCGACCCCTTTCCCCGCGTCGCCGGCCCGTACGGCGCCGCGGTTGCGCTTCGAGTGGCTGCTGCCCGGCCACGGCGACCGCAGGAGACTGCCTGCCGGCGAGTTCGCCCGCCGGATGCGCGACCTGACCGTCCGCACCGGGCGGCTCTCCCCCCGGCCGATCGACTTCACCGCGGTGCGCTGGTGACGCCCCGCCGCGCACCGGGAGAGCCGTGCCGATGCGCGCCCCCGGCGGGCACCCGTCCCGCCCAGCGCAGTGATGCGGCAAATAGGGTGCTGTCATGGAGTATCGACGACTTGGCACCACCGGTGTGAAGGTCAGCAGGATCTGCCTGGGCATGATGAGCTACGGCGAGCCGGCCAAGTGGGGCGGCTGGGTCCTGGACGAGGAGCAGGCCGAGCCCATCGTGCGCAAGGCGGCCGAGGGCGGCGTGACCTTCTTCGACACCGCCGACGTCTACTCGGGAGGCGTCAGCGAGGAGGTCACCGGGCGGCTGCTGCGCAAGATCTTCCCGCGTCGCGACGACTACGTGCTGGCCACCAAGGTCTACTTCCCGATGGGCGGGGGCAGGAACGACTACGGCCTGTCCCGCAAGCACGTGATGTCGGCCATCGACGCCTCCCTCGCCCGCCTCGGCACCGACTACGTCGACCTCTACCAGATCCACCGGTGGGACGACGAGACGCCGATCGAGGAGACCATGGAGGCGCTCCACGACATCGTCCGGGCCGGCAAGGCCCGTTACATCGGCGCCTCCAGCATGTGGGCGTGGCAGTTCGCCAAGGCCCAGCACGTCGCGGACAAGCACGGCTGGACCCGGTTCGTCTCGATGCAGAACCACTACAACCTCCTGCACCGCGAGGAGGAGCGGGAGATGATCCCGCAGTGCCTCGACCAGGGAGTGGGGCTCATCCCGTGGAGCCCGCTCGCGCGCGGCCTGCTCGCCCGCGCGGGCAAGCAGGCCGACACCGTGCGGCAGGTCGGCGACGGCGCCAGGCAGGAGCAGCTGTACGGCGGGCCCGCCGACGAGGCGATCCTGGAGCGGGTGGCGCGCACCGCCGAGGAGCGGGGCGTCGCCCCCGCGACCCTCTCCCTCGCGTGGTTGCTCAGCCGCCCGGGCGTGACCGCTCCGATCGTCGGTGCGACCAAGGAGCATCACGTGGACGACGCGCTCGCCGCGGTCGAGCTGAAGCTCACCGACGAGGAGATCGCCTTTCTCGAGGAGCCGTACCAGGCCCGGCGGCAGCAGTTCTGATCATGAAGCCCCCGTTCGCCGGGCCCGGGAAGAGCCCGGCGGACGGGGTCCCAGGGCGGGGTCGCAGGGCGGGGTCGCAGGGTTGGGTCCGGGCGCGAGGTCCGCGGGAGGACGTCAGTTGTCGGTGGTGCGGCGGCGCCGGGCACGGCGCGGGTAGGCCTTGGCCGTCTCGGCCAGCCGCGCCGCGTGCTCGGCCTGCTTGCGCCAGTGCCCGTACGCGTCGCCGCGCTGCGCGAGCCGGTCCAGCTCACGCATCGTGGCCAGCGGGATGAACGCGGGCTCGGCGTCCCGCCACGGCGTGCCGGGCAGCGGCATGAACGTGTGGGTGTGGATGCGCGCCCCGAGATCGGCGAGGTCCGCGGCGAGCCGCAGGGACGCGTCCTGGTCCTCCGGCGATTCGCCGGGCAGTCCGAAGATGAAGTCGACGTTCGGGCGGAAGCCGTGTTCCACGGCGATCCGCACGGCGTCGCGCACCGGCGCACTGCCGTGACCGCGGCCGGCCGCGGCCAGCACGCGGTCGGAGCCCGACTGCGCGCCGATGATGATGTTGTCGTTCGCCACGTAACGCCTGAGCAGCCGCATCGCCTCCGGCGTCACGTGCTCGGGACGGATCTCCGAGGGGAAACTGCCGAAGAACACCCGCCCGTCCGCCGGCAGTTCCTCTTTCACCCCCGCCAGGAGTTCCTCCACGGCGTCCAGCGCCGGCTCCGGCCCCTGCGTGCCGTACGAGAG
Source organism: Microbispora rosea (assembly GCF_044460045.1). Taxonomy (NCBI): domain Bacteria; kingdom Bacillati; phylum Actinomycetota; class Actinomycetes; order Streptosporangiales; family Streptosporangiaceae; genus Microbispora; species Microbispora rosea. The sequence goes on from NZ_JBITJO010000002.1 coordinate 332,920, forward strand.
GGAGGTGGGGGTGATGAAACGGACGTCGCGCAGCCCGTGGGCGGCCATCCGGCGGACGTGCTCGCGCACGCTGTCCACGCCGCGGTGCCGGAATTTGCCGCCGAACATGAAGGGCGTCTGGCAGAAGCGGCACGTGTAGGCGCAGCCCCGCGTGATCTCGATGGGCCCGAAGTGGCGGCGCCGGTCGGGGAAGGACGGAAAGGCGTCCAGCGGTAACTGCGGGGCCGGTGGCGTGCGCAGCGCCGTCCCGTCGCCGTCGCGCACCGCCAGCCCGGGCACGCCGGTGAGCGGCCGGTCCGCGCGCAGCGCCTCGACCAGGGCGACGATCGTCGGCTCCCCCTCGCCGATCGCGGCGAGGTCCCAGCCGGCGTCGATGACCTGCTGCGGTTCGGCGGTGGCGTGCACCCCTCCGGCGATGTGCAGGACGCGGGGGTCGTCGGCGAGGGCCCGTACGGTGGCCAGCTCGGCCGCCATCGCCTCGGCGTCCGGCGAGTAGAACGACCAGAGGACCAGGACACGGTCCGCGGGGCTGGCCGCGATGTGCTCGGCGGTCTCCTCGGGCGTGGTCCCGAGCCGCAGGTCGCATTCGGCCTTCGCGGTCTCGAGCGCGCCGAGCAGCGCGTTCACGCCGTACGTCACGGCCCTGCGATAGCGGACCACCACGGACACTTCCACGCTCACCCTGGCAGGGTAGTGCCATCGTCCTCCTTCCCCGCACCGGTGATCGGCGAGTGAGGTGCCCGCGCATCGGCCGAGCGTCTCCGGGCCCGGCGGGCGGCCCGGACGGCAGGGGAAGGCCGCGTCGCCGATGGCTGTGAGCGTTCACATTCTGCGTCCGATCGGCTCTCCTCTCCATCGGGGCGGTGTGGAGGTGGTGTGGGGCGGAGCCAATACGAGACAGAGATCCTTTGTCAAGGGCCTTGATACAAGGTCGTTCAGCCGCCCGGGTCCGAGTGCGGCCCATCTGGGCGTTGTCGCGGCGGCCTGCGAGGCCGGCCAGACGCGTGTGATGAAACTTTCATTCAACTCTCCCATCCAACTCGCAGCCTGCCGAAACTTTCAGAGCACGGATGCCAGATGCTTAACCGATTTTGCACACCAGCACTGCACAGGTACCCCGAAAGTTTCCGTTGAAGGCTTGACAAGTTTCGGAGACGTTTCCACACTGATCCTCCGAGGCGGTCCCCCGCCCCCAAGTGGTGGTGCACGGCAGGGGGCCGCCGATCACGGCGCCCTGGTGGTGTGCGTCCTCAAGCGACGAGGCGCGGCGTCGGTCTCATGGGAACCTCCGCGTTCCCCCTTGGTGATTCAGTTATGGAGGCTCAGACATGGGCGAAAACGTCATGTCGCCGCCCGGAACCCGGCTGCGCCGGGCTCTGGTCGCCGGCGCGCTCGGCGTGATCACCGCGGCCACGGCCGCGGTGGCGGTGTCGGTTCCCGCCGACGCCGCGGCGAGCACGCTGGGCGCGGCAGCCGCGCAGAGCGGCCGTTACTTCGGCACCGCCATCGCCAGCGGCAAGCTCGGCGACGGGACCTACACCGGCATCGCGAACCGTGAGTTCAACATGATCACGGCTGAGAACGAGATGAAGATCGACGCGACCGAGCCGAACCAGGGTCAGTTCAACTTCACCAACGCCGACCGCATCTACAACTGGGCGACGCAGAACGGCAAGCGGATGCGCGGCCACACGCTGGCCTGGCACAACCAGCAGCCGGGCTGGATGCAGTCCCTGTCGGGCAGCGCGCTGCGCCAGGCGATGATCAACCACATCAACGGCGTCCTGAACCACTACAAGGGCAAGATCCCCTACTGGGACGTGGTCAACGAGGCGTACGCCGACGGCAACTCCGGCGGCCGGCGCGACTCCAACCTGCAGCGCACCGGCAACGACTGGATCGAGGTCGCCTTCCGCACCGCGCGGGCCGCCGACCCGTCCGCCAAGCTCTGCTACAACGACTACAACATCGACAACTGGACCTGGGCCAAGACGCAGGGCGTCTACAACATGGTCAAGGACTTCAAGTCCCGCGGCGTGCCGATCGACTGCGTCGGCCTGCAGTCGCACTTCAACGGCAACAGCCCGTACAACAGCAACTACCGCACCACCATCTCCCAGTTCGCCGCCCTCGGCGTGGACGTCGCCATCACCGAGCTGGACATCCAGGGCGGGTCGGCCTCGACCTACGCCAGCGTCGTCAACGACTGCCTGGCCGTCTCCCGCTGCATCGGCATCACCGTGTGGGGCGTGCGTGACAGCGACTCCTGGCTCGGTGCGAACACCACCCCGCTGCTGTTCGACAGCAGCGGCAACAAGAAGGCCGCGTACAACTCGGTCCTGAACGCCCTCAACGCGGCCACGCCGACGACGTCGCCCAGCCCCGGCACCTCACCCAGCCCGGGCACCTCCCCCAGCCCCGGCACCTCGCCCACTCCCGGTGGCGGCGGCAACGGGACGATCAAGAGCGTCGCGTCCGGCCGCTGCGTGGACGTGCCCAACTCCAGCACCACCGACGGCACCCAGCTGCAGATCTGGGACTGCCACGGCGGCACCAACCAGCAGTGGACCTACACCTCCTCGCAGGAACTGCGGGTCTACGGCAACAAGTGCCTGGACGCCGCCGGCACCGGCAACGGCGCCAAGGTCCAGATCTACTCCTGCTGGGGCGGCGACAACCAGAAGTGGCGCCTCAACTCCGACGGGACCATCACCGGCGTCCAGTCCGGGCTCTGCCTGGACGCCGTCGGGCAGGGCACCGGCAACGGCACCCAGCTCCAGATGTACTCCTGCTGGGGCGGCAACAACCAGAAGTGGACCTTCACGCAGTAAGCACGGCGGGTCCGGCCGGGCCGGTTCATCGCCCCTGCCGGGCGCGATGACCGGGGCCGGGACCACGGCCGCGGCGGCCACGACAAGCCGCCGCGGCACCCGGACCCACCGGCCCGGAGCCATCTGAACGGGACCCATCCGATCTGGGCCGGCTCCGCCTGCTGAGCCGTTCCTCCTGGCCCCTTTTCCCCACCTGCAGGCGATGGCCTCCGGTGCGCGCGTCGCACCGGAGGCCATGTGTTTGCCCGTACGTCTCTCTCGTCCGGGATCAGGGCTTGACCGCGAGGGCGCCGTAGGCCCAGGCGTGACCTCCGGGGATCCGCTCCCGGTCCTTGTACTGGTCCGGCCGCCACTGCACCACCTCGGTCACGCCCGGCTCCAGCACCTTCCAGCCGTCGAAGAACCGCAGCACCTGGTCGAGGGTGCGGGGCACCATGGGCGCGGTGCTGTTGTCGTAGGGCTTGGTGAACTCCTCCTCGCGCACTTCGGGGGCGAAGTCGAGCGTGATGTGCGACAGCAGCAGGTGGCTGCCCGAGGGCACCGCGGCCTTGAAGGTCTCGACCAGGCCGTACGGATCCTCCTCGTCGGTGAGGAAGTGCAGGACGCCCGCCAGGATGACGGCCACCGGACGGTCGAAGTCGATCACGCCTCGGACCTCGGGGTGGGACAGGATCGCCTTCGGCTGCCGCATGTCGGCCTCGATCACCGAGGTCATCCCCGTGGGGCTGCCGGTCAGCAGGGCGCGGCCGTGCACCAGGACGATGGGGTCGTTGTCCACGTACGCCACCCTGGCCCTGGGGTTGGCCTGCTGAGCGATCTCGTGCGTGTTGCCCTGAGTGGGGATGCCCGTGCCGATGTCGAGGAACTGCGTCATTCCGGCCTCGGTGGCGAGATGACGCACCGCCCGGCGCAGGAAGGCGCGGTGGGCGCGGACGCCCTCACGGGTGCCCGGCGATACCTTCAGGAGGTGTTCGGCCGCCTCGCGGTCGGCCGCGAAGTTGTCCTTTCCGCCCAGCAGATAGTCGTATATCCGGGCCGGATGCGGAATCGCGGTGTTGATTCGCGGGACGGGCCTGGCGGCCGGATCGGGGTCCGTCGTCTCTGGCATCGGTGCTCCTTACCGTCGTCTCTCATCGACACGAGGACACGTGGGCGGCCGGATGACCGGCACGACGGTCATCACCACCCGCGAACCGCCATCGAAACTTTCTCGATATTCAATGTAATTTTCGGAGAGACGGTATTCGCCTACCAGGATTCGGGTCAAGTCGGGCGGCCTGTCATCGCTCAGCCGCAGACCGGCTGGCAGGCCGGCCTGGCTCCCGCGAACTCCTTTGTCCCGCCAATTCCCGCATAAAGCACAAATAACACGCGAAGACGCACGGGGTGACGGCGCCGGACCCGGCGTGGGGCGAGCACTTCCAGGTGCGGGTGTTCGAGCGACGGGTCCCGCCGCCGCGCGGGCCCTTCGTCTACGCGAAGCCCTTCTCGACTGTTGACGGCGTGTGATCGATATGACAGTCAGCTCTATGTGAAGAAGATTTTGGCGTGGCTCGTCCTCGTCGTCACGGTGACCGGCTGCCAGAGCGCCGCGGAGTCCGCGGCGCCGCCGCCCGTCCGCCCTCCGGGTTCGGCCACGGTCGTCTCGCAGGAGACCGTGGACGAGCGGACGGACAAGCTCGTGATCGACTCACCGGCCACGGGCGACCGGCGCTCGGTGTGGGTGCTGAAGCCCGCGGCCTGGAAACCGGGCTCCACCGGCTGGCGCGCGCTGTACCTGCTGCACGGCTGCTGCGCCGGCGGCGGCTGGGACTGGCTCAGGACGGGCGAGGTGGCTCGGCTGACCGCCCGCCTCGACGCCGTCGTCATCGTCCCCGAGGGTGGTTCGATGGGCTGGTACGCCGACTGGCGCGACGGCCCCGGCTGGGAGACGTTCCACATGACCGAGGTGCCGCGCCTGGTCGAGCCGCGGTACGGCGTCGGCACGCGCCGCGCGGTCGCCGGTTTCTCGATGGGCGGCCTCGGCGCGTTCGTCTACGCGGCCCGGCATCCGGGCGCGTTCGAGGCCGCGGCGTCGTTCTCCGGGGTGCTCGACACGCGCGACGACGTTGCCGGATATCGGGCGTTCATGGCGGACAACGGCGTGGACACCGAGGATCTGTGGGGCGACCCGAGCGCGTGGCCGGAGCACAACCCCGCCGACCTGGCCGGGCGGCTGAAGGGCGTGCGCCTCTACGCGTCCTCTGGCAACGGCGAGCCGGGCCCGCTGGACCACGGGGAAGGACCGGTCGATCAGACCGAGGCCGCGATCATGCGGCAGAACCGGAACTTCGCCGGGGCCGCGGAGAGGGCCGGGGTGAAGGTGACGACCGATTTCTACGGAAACGGCACCCACACCTGGCCGTACTGGATCCGTTCGTTCGAACGTGCGCTCCCGCTTCTCCTACCCTGAACGCATGGGACGGGCCAATGACGAGGCAGCCGCGGCGCTGCAGGAGTACGCCGAGCTTTTCGCGCTGAACGGCGGGGACGCCTTCCGGGTGCGCAGCTACCAGAAGGCGGCCAAGTCGATCGCGGGATTCCCCGGAGACCTCGGAGAGACCGACGTCCGGTCGATTCCGGGGGTGGGCGAGGCGATCGCCAAGAAGGTCGAGGAGTTCCTCGAACGCGGCAGCTTCCGCCAGCTCGACGACCTGCGGGGCAAGGTGCCCGAGGGGGTGCGCAGGCTGACCCGGATCCCCTCGCTCGGCCCGAAGAAGGCGCTGTTCCTGTTCCAGGAGCTCGGCATCGACTCCCCCGCCGCTCTGGCCGGCGCGATCCGGGACGGCCGCCTGAAGGGCCTGCGCGGCTTCGGCGCCAAGACCGAGGAGAACCTGCTCAAGGGCATCGAGCACATGGAGCGGTCGGGCGACCGGGTCCACCTCGGCGTCGCGACGGATCTCGCGGAGCGGGTCATCGCCTCGCTGCCGGCCGACCGGATCGCCTTCGCCGGGTCGCTGCGCCGGATGAGCGAGACGATCGGCGACATCGACATCCTCGCCGTCGGCGATCCCGGCCTGATGGAGCTGTTCGCGCGGCAGCCGTACGTCACCGAGATCGTCGCCAAGGGCGAGCGGAAGACCTCGGTCAGGACCGACCTCGGCCTCCAGGTCGACCTGCGGCTCATTCCCGCCGAGTCGTGGGGCGCGGCGATGATCTACTTCACCGGCAGCAAGGAGCACAACGTCCGCATCCGGGAGATGGCGGTCAAGAAGGGCTGGAAGCTGTCGGAGTACGGCCTGTTCGACGGCGAGCGCCTCATCGCGTCGGAGACCGAGGAGGAGATCTACCAGGCGCTCGGCATGGCGTGGGTGCACCCGGCGCTGCGCGAGGACGGCGGCGAGGTGGAGGCCGCGCTGCGGGGCGAGCTGCCGCGTCTGGTCGAGCTGCACGACCTGCGGGGCGACCTGCACACCCACACCGACCTCACCGACGGCATCGCCTCACTGGAGGACATGGTGGCCGCCGCCGCGATGCGCGGCTACTCCTACTACGCCGTGACCGACCACGCGCCCGACCTGGTCATGCAGCGGATGACCCTCGACAAGGCCCTCGCCCAGCGTGGCCGCATCGCCGAGTTGCAGGCGAGATATCCGGACATGCGGCTGCTGCACGGCAGCGAGTTGAACATCGCCCCGGACGGCTCCGTGGACTGGCCGGCCGAGGTGCTGGCCGGGTTCGACGTCTGCGTCGCGTCCGTGCACTCGCACTTCACCCAGTCGCGGGAGGAGATGACCCGCCGTTTCATCGCGGCGTGCGAGAACCCGCACGTCCACGTGATCGGCCACCCCACGACGCGCAAGATCGGCAAGCGGCCGCCGGTGGACGCGGACTGGGACGCGGTGTTCCGCGCCGCAGCCAGGACCGGCACGATCATGGAGATCGACTCCTACCCCGACCGAGCCGACCTGCCCTCCGACCTCGTACGGCTCGCGCGCCACCACGGCGTGAAGTTCTCCGTCGACAGCGACTCCCACGCCGTGCCGCATCTGGCCCACCAGAGGTTCGGCGTGGGCATCGCCCAGCGGGCCTGGCTCACCCCGGACGACGTGGTGAACACCTGGCCCCTCGACCGCCTGCTGGCCCACCTGGACAGGGCCTGACCCCCACGGCACACCCGAGTTCCACCGGTCCCTGTCCCTAAGCTCCTGCCCCTGAAGCTCCTGTCCCTACAGCTCCTGTCCCTACAGTTCCTGGAGCATCGCGCGCAGCATGGTCACGGTGTCGCGGGCCGACTCGGCCTGCACGCTGAGGTCGTTCATCACGGCGGTGTAGTCGTCCACGTCCTCCTGCTTGTCGAGGTACAGCGCGCTGCTGAGCTGTTCGAGATAGACGACGTCGGGCAGGTCGGGCTCGGCGAACCTCAGGATGGTGAAGGGGCCGCCCACGGCGGGGTGGCCCCCGGCCCGGAAGGGCAGGATCTGCAGGGTGACGTCCGGACGCGCGGCGGCCTCGATCAGGTGCTCGATCTGGCGGCGGTGCACGGCCCGCCCGCCCAGGGGACGGCGCAGCGCCGACTCGTCCACCACCGACCACACACGGGGCCCGTCGGCCTGGTCCAGGAGCCGCTGACGCCGCATGCGCAGGCCGACGCGGCGGTCGACGTCGGACTCCGGCGTCCCGCGATGCCGCAGCCGGATCGCCGCCCGCGCGTAGTCCTCGGTCTGCAGCAGGCTGTGCACGAACTGGACCTCGTACGTGCGGATCGTGGCCGCCGCCTCCTCCAGCCCGACGTACACCTCGAACCAGCCGGGCAGCAGGTCGCCGTACTGGTGCCACCAGCCGGGGGTGCCCGCCTGCTCGGCGAGCGCCAGCATCGTCTCCCGTTCCCCGCTGTCGACCACGCCGTACAGCGTGAGCAGGTCGGCCACGTCGCGTCGTTTGAAGGGGGTGCGGCCCAGCTCCAGCCGGCAGATCTTCGACGTGGAGGCACGGATGGCGTGCCCGGCCTGCTCGCGGCTGATGTTCCTGGCCTCGCGGAGCCGGCGCAACTGGGCGCCGAGCATCATGCGCACCACCGTCGGCCCGCCGCGCGGCTGAACCGGCCGTCCGTCCGGAAGAGTCGCGGCCTCCGGTCGAGCCGAGATCATCTCTGTCCTCCCCGCTATGGGCCTCGTCGTACCGGCCGTACGCCGGCGTCCCCGGTGACGGGATGCTATCGGGGCGAACGCGGCCGTCACCGCACTTTCCGCGCGACCCGGGTGGTTGCGTGCCGGAGCTTGATCGGAAAGGATGGGCGCCACGCGCGATCTGCCAGCACCCAGCGGAGGTCACTGACGCGGGTGCGGTCGTCTCTCCGTTCCGACCGATCCGAGGCCCCCATGAGCGACACTCCTTCCACCGACGACCCCGGCGTCCGCAGGATCGACAGCAGCGTGCCGCACTCGGCTCGCGTCTGGAACTACTTCCTGGGGGGCAAGGACCACTACCCGGTCGACAGAGAGGCGGGGGAACGCATCCGCGGCGTCTTCCCCGGAATGGTGGACATCGCCCGCCAGTCGCGGCAGATGCTCGTGCGCACCGTCGGCTATCTCGCCGGCGAGGCGGGAATCCGCCAGTTCCTCGACATCGGCACGGGCCTGCCCACCGTCGACAACACCCACGAGGTCGCCCAGCGGCTGGCCCCGGCGTCCCGGATCGTCTACGTCGACAACGACCCCCTGGTGCTGGTGCACGCCCAGGCGCTGCTGACCAGCACCCCCGAGGGGGCGACCGACTACATCGAGGCCGACGTGCGCGACCCCGGCCGCATCCTGCGGGAGGCGGCCAGAACGCTCGACTTCGCGCAGCCGACCGCGCTCATGCTGATGGGCATCCTCGGCCTGGTCGCGGACTACGACGAGGCGCGCGACATCGTGCGCCGGCTGCTGGAGGCCCTGCCCTCCGGCAGCTATCTCGCGCTCTACGACGGCTCCGACACCGACCCGGCGTACGTCAAGGCGCTGGGCGGCTACAACGCGGGCAGCGGCGCCGCCCCTTACACGCCGCGCAGCCCCGAGCAGATCGAGGGCTACTTCACCGGCCTGGACCTGCTCGAACCGGGCATCGTCTCGGTGTCGCACTGGCGGGCGGAGGACAACCCGTGGGGCGAGCCCCGCGAGGTGGCGTGCTACGGGGGAGTCGCGCGCAAGCCCTGACCTGCGGGCCGGATCGATCGCCCGAGCCGCATCGGACCGCGACCACGACCACGCGTCGGATCGCGGCCACGCATCGGACCGCGGCCGCGTTCGTCTTCGGCGAGTCACGGACGCTCCTGAACATCCCCCGGCGGCACGTGGGAGAAATGCGGCGGTAACCCGGCGCGGCGATGATGGTCACGGTGCGCAGGCGGGTGATTATCGTGCGCCAGGGATCGCCGCGGGGTGTGCGGACCTCCGTCCGGACCTCCGTGGGGACCTCGGTGTGGGGACCTCGGTGTGCGGCCTCCGACGTGCGACCCCAGGTGTGCGGGCGCGCGGCGCAGGGGCAGTGCACCCCGGTGGTGGGCCCGTCGGCGGGACCGGCCGGGCGCCTGCGCGGATCGGGCGGCGTGAGCGGGAGGATGACGAGATGCGCCAGTTGACGGCACTCGACGCGCAGTTCCTGAGCGTGGAGTCGGCGACGACCGCGACCCATGTGGCGGGCGTCGCCATACTCGACCCGTCGACCTCGCCCTCCGGCGCCCTGACCAGGGAGGCGCTGCTCGCCCTGCTGCGCGAACGGCTGCACCTCGCCCCGCCGCTGCGCATGCGGCTGGCCGACGTGCCCTTCGGGCTCGACCGGCCGTACTGGCTGGACGACCCGGACGTGGACCTCGACGCGCACGTGCACGAGACCACGCTCCCCGCTCCCGGCGGGGAGCGGGAACTGGCGGCGTACGTGGCGGGCGTCCACGCGCGGCGGCTCGACCGCGCGCGGCCGCTGTGGGAGGCGCACCTCGTCCACGGACTGGAGGGCGGCCGCTGCGCCCTCTACATCAAGGTGCACCACTGTGCGATCGACGGCGTGTCGGGCTCGGAGATCCTGACCGCGCTGCTCGACCCGTCGCCGCAGCCGCGGCGGGTGGAGGCGCCCCCGGCGCCCCCGGCGCCTGCGTCGCCGCAGGTGCCCGGGCTGCTCGCGATGCTCGCCGGCGCGATCACCCGGTCGATCGTCCAGCCCGTGGAAGCGCTGTGCTCGCTCGCCCGCACCGCCGCCGACCTGGACGTGATCCCGGTGGTGGCGGCGCTGCCCGACGCCCGGCTCGTGGCCCAGGCCGCCCGCGCGCTCGCGGGAGACGCGCGCCCGCTGCCCGAGACGCCGCCGCTGGTCGCGCCGCGCACGCCGTTCAACGGCCCGATCTCCGGGGAGCGGGAGGTCGCCTTCGGTTCCGTGCCGCTGGCGGAGGTCAGGAGGGTCGCCAGGGCCTTCGGCATGGGCCCGAACGACGTGGTGATGACGCTGTGCGCCTCGGCGTTGCGGCGCTGGCTGCTCGCCCACGACGCGCTGCCCGACCGGCCGCTGGTGGCCGCCGTGCCGGTGGCGCTGCGCTCTCGACCGTCGGCGGGTGCGGGCGGGCCGTCCCCGGACGCCGCGGACGGGCGGGTCGGCAACCGGATCTCGGCGATGATCACACCGCTGGCCACGGACGTCGCCTCCCCTGGAGAACGCCTGGCGGCCGTACGCTCGGCGCTGGCCGCCGCCAAGCGGCGCTTCGCCGTCTCCCATCGCACCTGGCTGGACGACGTGTGCGCGATGGTGCCGAGCGCCTTCGCGGCGCTGGCCACGCCGGTGGTGTTCCGCCTCGCGGGGGTCGCGGGGGCGGGCGTCAACCTCATCGTGTCGAACGTGCCGGGCCCCCGCCTGCCGTTGTACCTGTGCGGCGCCCGGATGCTCGCCTACCACCCGCTGTCGGTGGTCACCGACGCCACCGGGGGGATCAGCATCACCTGCGCGTCGTACGACGGGCGGCTGGACTTCGGCGTCGTCGCCTGCCCGTCCCGGCTGCCCGATGTCCGGAGCATGATCGGCCACCTGCGTGAGGCGATGGACGAGCTCCTGGTCCTGCTCGACGACTCCCCGGACGCCCCGGCCCCGGACGAACCGGCCCCGCACGGCGACGCTCCTCTCGCACCGCCCCGGGAGGAGCACGAGCCACGTCAGCGCAGGGCGCCCGCGATCAGCTCGGCGACCGCGTCGGGGTCGATGTGATGGCCGGTGAGCAGGCAGATGCTCTCCTGGTACAGCAGGACCGCGGCGAAGGTCGCGGCGGCGGCCTCCAGCCGGGCGGCGTCACCCCGCCCGCCCGGCAGGGCGAGCTCCAGGGCGAACCTGGCCCGTCGGATGATCTCGGTGTTCAGGCGGCCCAGGCGCTCCCGTACGGACAGGTGGGTGTCGGCCTCCCGGAACAGGATGCGCCGCATCGCGGGGGACGCGTGCAGCGGCAGCCTGCGGGCGAGCCGCGACAGCGCGCCGGCCGCGTCGCCGGGAACCGCCTCCACCTCCTCCTCGATCACCACGGTCCGCTCGTCCACCAGCGAGACCAGCACGTCGATTTTGCGGGGGAAGTAGTGGAAGACCAGGCCTTTGGGCACGCCGGCGAGTTCGGCGATGCGCGCGGTCGGCGTGGCCTCGTAGCCGCCTCCCGCGAACAGTTCCTCGGCGGCGTCGAGGATGCGGGTGCGGGCGTCGCCCTCGGGCGGCTGCTTCCTTCTCCGCGAGCGTGACCACGCCTTGGCGGTCTGGAGAGGGCTGTCCACGGACCGAACGATAACCAGAGTGGGTGCCCCAACACCATGACGCGAGGGACAGGGCAGGCATACGCCCGGCCGCGAGCCCCACGATGAGTGGGGAGCTCGCGGCCGGGCGTATGGGAGTCGCCGGCCCTCGGCGGCGGTGGGAGGCGGCGTCGCGGGCCGGCGACGTGTGGCCGGGAAACCGGCGTCAGTGGCTCGTGGCCTTCTCGGCCCCAAGGCCGGTGAGCGAGCGGACCTCGATCTCGGCGTACTTCGCGCCGTTGTACTCCTTGCTCAGGATCGTGCCGAGGTAGCCGCACAGGAAGCCGATCGGGATCGAGAAGATGCCCGGGTTCGACAGCGGGATCAGGTGGAAGTCGGCGTCGGGGAACATCGCCGTCGCCGCGCCCGAGACGACCGGCGAGAAGATCACCAGCACCACCGCGGAGATCAGGCCGCCGTAGATGGCCGAGACCGCGCCCGCCGTGTTGAACCTCTTCCAGAACAGGCTGTAGAGGATCGCCGGGAGGTTGCCCGACGCGGCGACCGCGAAGGCCAGCGAGACGAGGAAGGCCACGTTGAGCGACTGGGCGAAGATGCTCAGCGCGATCGCGACCGCGCCGATCACGAACGCGGCGATCCGGGCGACCACGACCTCCTGGCGCTCGGTGGCGCCGCCCCGCTTGAACACGTGCGCGTACAGGTCGTGGGCGAAGCTGGAGGAGGACGCGAGGGTCAGGCCCGCGACGACCGCGAGGATCGTGGCGAACGCGACCGCCGCGATGACCGCCAGCAGGACCGTGCCGCCGACGTCGCCGAAGAGGTCCTGGCCCACCTTCTGGGCGAGCAGCGGGGCCGCGGTGTTGCCGGCCTTGTCGGCCTCGGCGATCGTCTTCGAACCCACCAGGGCCGCGGCGCCAAAGCCGAGCACCAGCGTCAGCAGGTAGAACACGCCGATGATGCCGATGCCCCACAAGACCGACTTGCGGGCGTCCCTGGCGGTGGGCACCGTGTAGAAGCGGATGAGGACGTGCGGCAGGCCCGCCGTGCCGAGCACCAGGGCCAGGCCGAGGCTGATCAGGTCGATCTTGCCCCAGACGCCCTGGGCCTCGGTGCCGTACTTGAGGCCCGAGTTGAGGAATGCCTCGCCCTTGCCGCTCTGGGCGGCGGCGTCGCCGAGCAGCCCGGACAGGTTGAAGCCGAACTTGCCGAGCACGAAGAGGGTGATCAGCGCCGCGCCGACCATCAGCATGACGGCCTTGACGATCTGCACCCAGGTGGTGCCCTTCATGCCGCCGAACACGACATAGATGATCATCAGCAGGCCGACCGCGATGATCGTCCAGATCTTGCCCGCCTCGGAGTGGACGCCGAGCAGCAGGCCGACGAGCGCGCCCGCGCCGACCATCTGCGCGAGCAGGTAGAAGATGCTCACGACGATCGTGGAGACGCCGGCCGCCGTACGGACCGGGCGCGGCGACATCCGGAACGCCAGCACGTCGGCCATCGTGTACTTGCCGGAGTTGCGCATGAGCTCGGCGACGAGCAGCAGCGCCACCAGCCAGGCGACGAGGAAGCCGATCGAGTAGAGGAAGCCGTCGTAGCCCGACAGCGCGATGATGCCGGCGATGCCGAGGAACGACGCGGCCGACATGTAGTCGCCGCCGATCGCCAGGCCGTTCTGCAGGCCGCTGAACGACCGGCCCCCGGCGTAGTAGTCGGAGGCTGTCTTGGTGTTGCGGCTGGCCCAGAACGTGATGGCGAGCGTACCGGCAACGAAGATCACGAAAAGGATCGTGGACAGCGTCTCGTGACTCACTTGGCGCCCTCCCCGACCTCGTCGCGGCTCTCGGCCTCGCCGCGCAGCTCGTCGGCGATCGGGTCGAGCTTGGCCGCCGCGTGCCGCGAGTACGCCCACGCGATCAGGAACGTCGACACGAACTGCAGCACACCGAAGACGAGGGCGACGTTGATGTTGCCGAACAACTTGGCGCCCATGAAGTCCCGGGCGAAGCCGGAAAGCACCACGTAGAGCAGGTACCACACCAGGAAGGCGATGGTCATGGGGAAGGCCCAGGACCGGTAGCGGCGGCGCAGCTCCTGGAACTGCTCACCCGCCTGTATACGTTCATAGACCGATGGATCGTGCTGGACGGTCACAAGATCTCCTTCGGCAGTGATCTGGATCACTTCAACGTAGGAGTGCGCCGTGTCCGGCGACGAGTCCCGGGGACCGCCGAGTCGCCCAGCCGTACCGCCCGCTCGTTCACATGGCGCATCCGTGCGACGAATGGTCGGTTGCACGCGCCGAGCGGTCACGCATGCGTTACATGAAACACGGCCGCAGCGTGGGGCCGGGCCGACCTGACGCGCGGGCTGCATAAACGCGGGTCCACATGAGGCGCGGGCTACATGAGGCGCGGGTCCACATGAGTGCGCGGTCTACATGAAGCGCGGGTCTACATGAACCGCGGACGCCAGTCGCCCCGGTCGACGTTCAGCGTCTCCGGCGTGTGCAGGCGGACCATCGTGCGCGCCACGCCGCGCGGCACCCGCGACGGCGTCAGCAGCGACACCACCACCATGACCGTGAACGACACGGGCACCGTCCAGGCGGCCGGCTGCGCCAGCAGCGACCCCGCCCAGCCGGTGTGCGGGCCACCGGTGATCGTGATCACGACCGCCGCGCAGGCCAGCCCTCCCCCGGCCAGCAGACCGGCGATCGCCCCCGACGTCGTCAGTCTGCGCCACCAGATGCCGAGCACCAGCAGCGGGCAGAACGAGGAGGCGGCCACGGCGAACGCCAGCCCCACCACGGTCGCCACCGGCAGCGACCGGGCCACGCCCGCCAGCGCGAACGGCACGAGCACCGCGAGCACGGTCGCGACGCGGAACGCGCGCACCCCGCCGCGCAGGATGTCCTGCGCGATCACCCCGGCGACCGACACCGTCAGCCCCGACGACGTCGACAGGAACGCCGCGAACGCGCCCGCGGTCACCAGCGCGGTCAGGAAGTCGCCCACCGGTCCGCCGACCAGCCGGCCCGGCAGCGCGATGACCACGGTGTCGCTCTCCGGCATGCCGTAGACGTGGCCGAGGTAGCCGTACACCGCGGGCATCAGGTAGAAGGCGCCGAGCAGCGTCAGCACGACGAGCGTGGTGCGGCGGGCGGCCCGCCCGTCCGGGTTGGTGTAGAAGCGGACGAGCACGTGCGGCAGCCCCATCGTCCCGAGGAACGTCGCCAGGATCAGGGAGTACGTCTCGTACATGGGGTGATCACGACCGTGGAGCGGCAGCACCCATTCGTCCCCGGGAGCGAGCCCCGGCCTTCCGTCGGACCACCAGGCCAGCAGCATGAACGCCAGCGGCACCGCCAGCGCGGTCAGCTTCAGCCAGTACTGGAACGCCTGGACGAACGTGATCGACCGCATGCCGCCCGACAGCACGTTGATCGCGACCACCACCGCCACCAGCAGGCTGCCCGTCCACGGCGGCGCCCCGGTGATCGTACGGAAGACCAGCCCGGCGCTCTGGAACTGCGGCATGAGATACAGCCAGCCGATCAGCACGACGAGAACGCTCGACAGCCGCCGCACCGCCATCGACTCCAGCCGCGCCTCGGCGAAGTCGGGCAGCGTGTAGGCCCCCGACCGCCGTAGCGGCGCCGACACCAGCACCAGCAGCACGAGGTAGCCGCCGGTCCAGCCGACCGGCAGCCACAGCATGTCCGCGCCGAAGGTGAGGATCAGCCCCGCGATGCCGAGAAAGGAGGCCGCCGACAGGTACTCCCCGCCGATGGCCGAGGCGTTCCACAGGGGCGAGACCGTGCGGGAGGCGACGTAGAAGTCCGACGTGGTGCGGGACACCCGGAGGCCGAACGCGCCGATGAGGACGGTCGCCAGCATCACCAGGACGACCGCGGCGATCTGGCTCACCGGCGCGCCGTCCTCACCTGAGCACCGTCCTCACCTGGGCACCGTCCTCATCGGTGCTCCACGAGGTCGGCGAAGTCGCGCTCGTTGCGTTCGGCCTGCCGCACGTACAGCCAGGCGCCCCCGACGAGCGCCGGGTAGATGAGCCCCGCGAGCACGACCCACGGCAGCGGCAGCCCGAACAGCTCGGCCGCGCGCAGCTCCGGGGCCAGCAGGAACAGCAGCGGCAGCCCGCCCACGACGCACGCGAGCAGGCTGCATACGAACAACGCCAGGCGGAACTGGGTCCGCACCAGGGAGCCCATGTAGACCTCGCCGAGTCGGGTCTGCTCGTCGATCTCCCGGGTGAGCGGATGCCGTGGCCTGCGCGCCGCCGCCGTGCGCGGGCTGGTCACCACCACCCTGCGGGGCTTCCCGCTGGTCGCGGCCCCATCGCCCTGCCCGCGCGTGCCGGTCGCCGCCGCCTTGCGGGGCTTGCCGGTCATCGTGCCCTCACCGCCCGCTCACCGGGTCTGGCCCCTGCGGGCCCGGCGGACGAGCAGGTCGCGCAGCTCCCGGGTGTGGCGGCGGCTCACCGGGATCTCGGTCTCCCCCACCCGCACCACGCACTTGCCCGAGTCGATGTGCAGCTCGTCGATGTGCTTGACCGCGACGAGGTGGCTGCGGTGGACGCGGAGGAACCCGGCCGACGCCCAGCGCTCCTCCAGCGTCGCCAGCGGGATGCGGACCAGGTGGCTGCCGGTCGCCGTGTGCAGCCGCGCGTAGTCGCCCTGCGCCTCGACGTAGCGCACCTCCGTGCTCGCCACGAACCGGGTGACGCCGCCCAGCTCGACCGGGATCGTGTCCGCCTGCGGCCCCTCCCCCGGCTCGCCCAGGCTGCCGCACACCCGGCGGATCGCCTCGGCGAGCCGCTCCGGCCGTACGGGCTTGAGCAGGTAGTCCTCGGCCTTCAGCTCGAAGGCGTCCACGGCGTGGTCCTCGTACGCCGTCACGAAAACGATCTTCGGTGGGCGGGTGAACTGGGTCAGCAGCCGACCCAGCACCACCCCGTCGAGCCCGCGCATGCGGATGTCGAGGAAGACCGCGTCCACCGGCCTGCCGTCCGCGATGGCGCGGTCGAGCAGCCGGAGCGCGGCGGCTCCGTCTCGGGCGGTGAGCACGTCGCCGATGCGGGGATCCGCGCGCAGCAGGTAGGCGACGTCCTCCAGCGCGGGCTGCTCGTCGTCCACCGCCAGAACCCGCAGACCGCTCACGATCACCCCTTTCACCGACCGATCCCCTAGAGAGTGATGACCGGAACGTCGGTAAGTCAACGCCTCCCGTTGTCACGAGACGGTGTCAGTGGAGGGAGACCCCGGGGTGATACTTGGGGACCCGCACGGTGACCTTGGTGCCGGCGCCCTCGCCGGTCTCCACCACGAGACCGTACTCGTCGCCGTAGACCTGGCGCAGCCGCTCGTCCACGTTTGCCACGCCGATGCCGCCGGCGCCCGAGCGGTCCTCCCCGGCGAGCACCCGCCGCAGCCGTTCGGGGTCCATGCCGACGCCGTCGTCCTCGACGGTGATGCCGCACTCCGCGCCCGCGTCCTCGGCGACGATCGTGATGCGGCCCACGCCCGGCTTGGCCTCCAGGCCGTGCCGTACGGCGTTCTCCACCAGCGGCTGGAGGCACAGGAACGGCACGGCCACGGGCAGCACCTCCGGCGCGATCCGCAGCGTGACCTGGAGCTGGTCGCCGAACCTGGCCCGCTCGAGCGTGAGATAGCGGTCGATCGAGCGCAGTTCCTCGGCGAGCGTGGTGAAGTCGCCGTGCCGCCGGAAGGAGTAGCGGGTGAAGTCGGCGAACTCCAGCAGCAACTCCCTGGCCCGCTCGGGATCGGTGCGGACGAACGACGCGATGGTGGTCAGCGAGTTGTAGATGAAGTGGGGCGAGATCTGCGCCCGCAGCGCCCGGACCTCCGCCTCCATCAGCATCGTCCGGGAGCGGTCGAGCTCGGCCAGC
This sequence comes from Microbispora rosea, assembly GCF_044460045.1. Lineage (NCBI taxonomy): Bacteria > Bacillati > Actinomycetota > Actinomycetes > Streptosporangiales > Streptosporangiaceae > Microbispora > Microbispora rosea. Next base: position 350,417 of record NZ_JBITJO010000002.1, read on the forward strand.
TCCAGCTGGGAGTCGACCCACCGCGCGACCTCCTGCGCCGCCCGCACGAGCCCCGCCGAGGCGTGGTCGCCGTACGCCGCGAGCGAGCCGACGACGCGGTCGTCGGTGGTGAGCGGGACGACGACCGCGTGCCTGACGGGGCACTCCGGCCGCCCGCAGTCGAGCGCGAGCACCTGGGTGCGGCCGTCCTTCAGCGTCTCCGCGGCGTGCTCGAACGCCTCGGCCGCGTGGTGGTCGCCCGCGCCGTCGTAGACCAGCAGCTCCTCGCCGTTCGTGATGGCGATGGCCGGGGACCCGAGCAGCTCGCGCAGGTGCCGCGACGCCTTGAGCGCCCCGGCCTGGGTCAGCCCGGCGCGCAGCGGCGGCGCGGCCAGCGACGCGGTGTGCAGCGTCTCGAACGTCGCCCGCTCGGCGGGGCTGCTGCCGAGGTCGCGCCTGCCGCGCAGCACCCGCCACAGCACGACCGCCGGCACGGCGACGAGGGCGGCGACTACGAGCGCGGTGACGACCGGTTCCACGCCGCCGCAGCCTACTCCCGAGCCGGGCGGGGGACGACGCGCCCGGTCCGCCGGGGCGAACCCGGCGGGCCGAAACGCGGTGTTCCGCCGTGGTGCGCGCGGTTTCAGCAGTGGACGCAGATCTGAGTGATGTCGTGGTTGGCCGGGTAGTAGTACCACTTGCCGTCGCCGCGGAGATCCTCGTACCAGCCGTCGGTCGAGCCGCGGAGGTACATCACCATCCAGCCCCAGTCGAGGGACCTGACCGCGGCCACACCGTTGATCCGATATCCGAGGTAACCGGTACCGGCGAAGCACGTATGGAATCCACGCGAGTCCACGATGTCGACCTTGCGGCTCGGATTGCTGCAACTCGTGACGACCGGGGCCGCCGTCGCAGCGGCCATCGCGGGTGAGGCCGTGGCGACGACCGCGGCGGGACCGAGGAGCAACGCTCCGGCAAGTGCGGCCACTCGTACCGTTCTCGGCGAAGGGCCTGCGCCGTTCTTCATGTGCTTCCTCCTGCTGCCGATGGACATGGGGCGTGGTTCGGGCCGGCAGCCGGCGAGCGGCGGCCGCGTCAGCCGATCCGGTCACCATTCAGCCGACACGGCGCTTTGATGTCCTGTTGCGCACACCGACACGAATCAAAACCGGCTGTTCGCGCACCAACCGGCGTGCCGGGGCGGGGCGGCAGCAGACCGGGCTCGGGACGGCCGGCGCGTGAGGCCGCGCGGCCGTCCTCCGCTCGCCGGACCTACCGGGCAGCCATCTCACGGACGAAGGCTGCGACGGCCTCGCCCAGCTCGCGCCCCGCGTCCTCCTGCAGGAAGTGACCGGCGCCGGCGATGACGGGGTGGTCGAGCCCGGCCGCGCCGCGCATGGACTTCTTCAGGATCGGCGCCATCCCGCCGGTGATGGGGTCGCGGTCGGAGAACGCGACGAGGAACGGCAGGTCGAGGGTGACGAGGGTCTGCCAGGCCGCGCGGTTGGCGGGGGCGGCCGGGTCGTCGGGGGTGATCGGCACCAGGCCCGGCATCGCCCGCGGTCCCGCCTTGAACTCCTCCGAGGGGAACGGCGCGTCGTAGGCCCGCCGTACGGGCTCGGGCAGCTCGGTGACGCACCCCGACTGGATGAACCGGGCGATGTCGAGCACGGGTGCCTTCTCGACGGCCTCCCGGAAGCGGTGCCACACCTCGGGCATCGGGATGTCGCCGGTCGGCAGGCCGGTGTTGGCGGCGACGACCCTGGCGAAGCGGCCGGTGTGCTCGGCGACGAGCCGCAGCCCGATCAGCCCGCCCCAGTCCTGGCCGACCAGCGTCACCCCGCGCAGGTCGAGCGCGTCGAAGGCGAGCGAGCGCACCCACTCCACGTGCCGGGCGTACGTGTGGTCCTCCGGGCGGGACGGCTTGTCCGACCGGCCGAAGCCGACCAGGTCGGGGGCGACGGCCCGGCAGCCCGCCTCGGCCAGCACGGCCATCACGTGCCGGTAGAGGAACGACCAGCTCGGCTCCCCGTGCAGCAGCAGCACCGGCGGTCCGTCCGCCGGGCCCGCCTCGACGTACGCCATCCGGGCGCCGCCGGTCACCTCGGCGTAGCGGGGTTCATAGGGGAAGGCGGGGAGGCCCGCGAAGCGCTCGTCGGGAGTGCGGAGGAAGTCCATGGGGGCACCTTTACGTTGTAGATTCGGAGCGGGCGTGGTCGGGGGGCGGGGTGGCTTTCCCGCTCGTCTCCGGCGTCGTCAGGGCGGTCCGGGTGCCGTTTCACCGGGGCCGTCCCCGGCAGGCTCGTCCAGTGCGGCGCGGATGCGGGCGGCGTAGTCCTCGATCTCGGCGTCGCCGTCGTACTTGACCCGGGGCCAGAAGAAGCCGCGCAGGCCGTCCTTGCGGTTGCGCGGCACGACGTGGACGTGCAGGTGGGGCACGCTCTGGCTGATCCGGTTGTTCATCGCGACGAACGTGCCGGCCGCGCCGGCGCCCGCCTCGACCGCCCGCGCGACCGCCTGGACCCGGGCGAAGAACGGCCCGACCTCCTCCGCCGGAAGGTCCGGCAGGGTCTCGACGTGCCCGCGCGGCACGACGAGCACGTGCCCCTTGAACACCGGCCGGGTGTCGAGGAAGGCCGCCGCGACCTCGTCGTCCAGCACCACGTGGGCGGGCCGCTCCCCCGCCGCGATCTCGCAGAACACGCAGCCGTCCACGGTCACCAGCCGACCGTGGCGTCGCCCTCGACGAGGGCCCTGGCGATGATCAGCCGCTGCACGTCGTTGGTGCCCTCCCCGATCGCCATGAGCGGCGCGTCCCGATAGAGACGCTCGACCACGAACTCCTGCGAGTAGCCGTAGCCGCCGTGGACACGCATCGCCTCCAGGGTCGCCCTGAGCGCCACCTCGGAGGCGAAGTACTTCGCCATCGCGGCCTCGCTGCGCACCGGTCCCGCCTCCGAGCGCACGGCGGCCCAGTACGTCATGAGCCTGGCCGCCTGGATCTCGGTCGCCATGTCGGCCAGCTTGAGCTGGATCGCCTGGAAATCGGCGATGGGCTGCCCGAACGCGTGCCGTTCGCGGGCGTAGCCCAGCGCCGCGTCGTAGGCGCACTGCGCGACGCCGACCGCGCGGGCGGCGATGTTGAGACGGCCGAGTTCGAGCGCGGAGAGCACCTGCTGCATGCCGCGCCCCTCGGTGCCGCCGAGCAGCCGCGACGCCGGCACGCGCACGCCATCGAGGACGACCTCGCACGTCTCGGTGCCCTTGTAGCCCAGCTTGGGCAGGTCGCGGCTGACGGTCAGGCCCTCGCTGCCGGCGTCCACCAGCAGCACCGACATCCCTCGATGGGCGGGCGTTTCGATCGAGGTCTTCACCAGGACGGGCAGCGGGTCGGCGTGCCGCGCGTTGGTGATCCACGTCTTGGTCCCGGTGACGACGTAGTGGTCGCCGTCGCGGACCGCCCGGGTGGCGATGCCCTGCAGGTCGGTGCCCGCGCCCGGCTCGGTCAGCGCGATCCCGGTGCGGCGGGCGCCGGTGGCCAGGTCGGGCAGGTAGTGGCGGCGCTGCTCGTCCGTGCCGTATCTGGCGATCATCCAGGTCGACAGGGAGTGGGAGCCGAGGATCCCGGCCACGCCCATCCAGCCCCGGGCGATCTCCTCGAAGACGAGGGCGAACGACACCCGGTCGAGGTCGAGCCCGCCGTACTCCTCCGGGACGGTGATGCCGAACAGTCCCAGTTGCGCGAACCGCCGGACGATCTCCTCCGGATAGCGCCCGGCGCGCTCCCACTCGGAGGCGACGGGGACGATCTCCTTGTCCACGAACTCCCGCAGCGTGCGCCGGAACAGCCGCTGCTCCTCGTTCAGCTCGAAGTCCACTACGCCTCCATCGGGCCGGTCTTGGCACGCGGGAAATACCCCTTGTCATGAGGCGCGTCGCGCTTGTAGACCATCACCGCGCGCCGCCACGACATCACCTCGTCCCCGTCCTGGTTCAGGCCCCGCGTGCGGCAGGTGACGATGCCGGCGTACGGCCGGGACCGCGATTCACGCTTGTCCACCACGATCGACTCGGCGTACAGGGTGTCGCCCACGAAGACCGGATGGGTCAGCCGGATCTCGTCCCAGCCGAGGTTCATCATGGCCGTCTGGCTGACGTCGATGACCGACAACCCGAGCACGACCGCCACCGAGAGCCCCGAGTTCACGATGATCTTCCCGACCGGAGCCCGGGCGGCGAAGTGCGCGTTGAAGTGGTTCTGGTTGGTGTTCATCGTCAGCAGCGTGAACCAGGTGTTGTCGGCCTCGCTGATCGTCCGGCCGAGCGGGTGCTGGTAGACGTCGCCGACCACGAAGTCCTCGTAGTAGCGCCCGAGGCGGGCTTCATGGACCGTCACACCAGAAGACTATTCTGGATCAGCTCGGCGCGGGGCGGGGCCGGCCCGCGGACGCCGTTCGCGGACCCGTCCCCCGTGCGTGTGTCCCGCGGCCCTGGTGCGGCCTGGTGCGGCCTGGTGCGGCCTGGTGCGGCGGTCGAGTTCCGGCAAAGCGGCGGCGTTCCGAATTCCTCTTCCCGGATGCACGGCCGCCGCCAGTGGCCCGCGCCGGTCTCAGCACGTCTGTATCAGGGGGCGTCGGCCTCCTGGCGCGCTTCGCGCCGTGTCTCCGGCGCCTCGCTCAGGCCCTCCGCGGGCCCGGGGTTCTTCGGGGGATCGCGGGGGTCGACGTACGGCTCCGCGGGGGACTCGCCTGCGGCGATCCTGCGCCCGCGCTGGAGCTCGGCGTCGAGTTCCGCGCCGCTGAGGATGACGATGTTCGACAGCCACAGCCAGACGAGGAAGACGACCACGGCCGCGAGCGTGCCGTAGGTCTTGTTGTAGGAGCCGAACCGCGCGACGTACAGCCCGAATCCGGCGGACACCACGACCCAGGCCACGACGGCGAGCAGGCTGCCGGGGCTGAGCCACCGCACGCCGGGCTGGCGGACGTTGGGCGCGGCGTAGTAGAGCAGGGTGATCATGCCCCCCGCGAGCAGCACGAGGACCGGCCACTTCACGATGCTCCAGACGGTGACCGCGGCGGGCCCGACACCGAGCAGGTTCCCCGCGATCTCGGCGAGGCGGCCGGTGAAGGTGACGGCCAGCACGGAGGCCGCCATCAGGATGACCAGCAGGAGTGTCAGCCCCACCCGGAGCGGGGTCACCTTCCAGAACGGACGGCCCTCGCGGATGTCGAAGATCGCGTTGCTCGCCCGGATGAACGCCCCGATGTAGCCGGAGGCCGCCCACAGCGCGAACAGCAGGCCCGTGATCGCGAAGACGCCGGCGGTGCCCTGGTGCTGCTGGACGTTGGCGAGGCCGGTCTGCAGCATCTGCTGGACCGGCCCCGGCGTCAGCGACTTGATGTTCCCGAGCAGCGGGCCGGTGGCGCTCTGCCCCAGCAGGCCGAGTATCGACACCAGCACGATGAGCCCGGGGAAGATCGAGAGGACGGCGTAGTACGTCAGCGAGGCCGCCCAGTCGGGGACGTTGTCCTCCTTGAACTCCTTGGCCGTGCGCTTGACGACTCCTATCCAGTCGCGGCGCGACAGCCTCTCCAGCGGCCCCCGCTCGTCCTCGGGGTCGGTCATCGGTGCGCGAACCTCCGCATGAACGGGCGACGTGGCTGCGAGAACATCCGGCGGCCGCCGAACACCCGGGACCGGCCGAGCATGCCGAGCATCCCCGTCCCGCCGGGCCTGTTCTTGCGGCCGAACACGCCCATCCCGCGAGCCATGCTCTTGCGGCCGAACATGCTCATGCCGCCGCGCGTCCTCTTCCCGCCGAACGCGCCCTTGCCGCCGAGCGGGCCCATGCCGCCGAACCTGCTCCTGGCGCCGAACATGCGGGAACCGAACGGCCGCGATCCGCCGCGCGTCTTCCCGATCTTGCCGGAGGCGCCGAACATCCCCCTGCCCGTGCGGGCTCCGCCGAAGCCGCGCATCCGTGACGTGCCGGCCTTGCCGGAGACGCCCGGCTTCTGGAACATGCCGGGTATACCGGGCCTCGTCCCGCGGCCCTGGCTCCGGGTGATCCGGCGCAGCAGCAGCAGCGCGGTGCCCGCGGCTCCGGCGGCGGCGATCATGCCGGGACGACGCTTCGCCTCCTCGCCGACCCTGCCCGCGGCTCCGCGCAGCGGCTGCGGCGTGGCCTCGCGCACGCGTCCGGTGACACCGGCCACCCTGGCCCGCGCCGCCGCGGTGGTCGCGTGCACGCGCTCCTGCGCCCGCGCCTTCACGTCGGCCTTGGCGGCCAGCGCCTCGATCGTGTCGCCGAGATGGTCGCGGGTCCGCTCGATCTCCTGGCGGACCTCGGCGATCTCGTCGTGGCCCTTCTTCCCCTCGCCCTCGCCCCTGGTCTCGGTGTCCCGGGCCGCGGCGACGGGCTCGGGTCCGGGCCGCGACTGCCGTACGGCGTTCAGCGACTCCGTCTCGGTGACCGGCTCGGACACGTCCTGATTGTGCACACCCACGGTCCCGGCGCTCGGCCGGGCCGCTCCGGGTTCGGTCTCGGTCATCTGCGCGCACTCTCCTTCATGACGTCGATGTCTGCTTTGAGGCTGCGCATCGCCTCGTCGGGAGTGGGCGGCGTCGCGCGGGACACCTGCTCCTTGCCCACCAGGGCGAGCAGTCCGGCGAGCGCCAGCAGCGCGGCGCCTATGATCAGGGCGCTGGCCCAGGCCGGCAGCACGAGCGCGAGCGCCAGGATCGCCGTGGCCACGAGGGCGCCTCCGCCGTAGAACGCGATGAGACCCGCGGCGCCGAGCAGGCCCGCGCCCATGCCCGCGCGTTTGCCCTTCCGAGTCATCTCCAGCCGCGCCAGCCGCAGCTCGTCGCGGATCAGCCGGGAGACGTCCTCGGACAGCCGGCGCACGAGTTCGCCCGTGGACAGCGACTCCTTCTGGATGGTCATGGCCTGCCTCCCTTCCAGGGTTGGGAAGCGCCTACCCGCAGCCGAGAGCCCTAACCACGGGCCCCGGCGGGGTGAACGGCCAGGCTGTTACACATGAAAGTTTCAGTTATGAATTAGCGCCACATCTGTCAGAGGCGGGCAAAAGGCCAGCAAGGGGCCCCGGCTCACCGTCCGATGGGACGGCCGCGTGAGGCGTCGGCAACCCGTCATTGACATACCGGGGGCCCAATCCACAATCCTGAGGTGGGAGCGCTCCCATCGTATCGGTTCAGATCCACCCTTGCCCGCATCGGTCACGAAATGCGCTACCTGGCGTTTCTCCACCCGATGCTCCCACCCCCAATCCCCTTTGGAGACCCTCCTCAAATGCGAACGAGAGCTCTGAGTACGGGAGCGCTCCCACGATCGCGGAGACGGCTCGCCCTGCTGGCGGCCGCCTCCGTGTCGGGCGGCCTCCTCGTCGGGCTGGCGCAGACCCCTGCGTCCGCCGCCGTGTCCTGCGACGTCCAGTACGCGCTCAACTCCTGGGGTTCCGGATCAGGCGGTTTCACGGCCAGCCTGGACATCAAGAACCTGGGCGACCCGGTCAGCAGTTGGACGCTCCGGTTCAACTTCCCCAACGGGCAGCAGCTGTCGAACGGCTGGTCGGCGAACTGGAGCCAGAGCGGCTCCGCCGTCACGGCCACGAGCATGTCGTGGAACGGGAACCTCGGCACCGGCGCGACGACCAACATCGGGTTCCAGGGAACGTGGTCCGGCAGCAACAACAAGCCCGCCTCGTTCTCCATCAACGGCGTGACCTGTGGGGCGACCGTCAGTCCCTCGCCGAGCCCCTCGCCGAGCCGATCGCCCAGCCCCTCCCCGAGCCCGTCGGCCAGCCCGTCCGCCTCGCCGTCGGCCTCGCCCTCCGCCTCTCCCTCGGCGTCGCCGTCCGCGTCGCCGTCGGCGAGCCCCTCGCCGGGGACCAACCAGTACATCAACAACTTCATGACGATGTACAACAAGATCCACGACCCGGCCAACGGGTACTTCTCACCCCAGGGCGTGCCGTACCACTCGGTCGAGACGCTGCTCGTGGAGGCTCCCGACCAGGGCCACGAGACGACGTCCGAGGCGTTCAGCTACTACCTGTGGCTGGAGGCGATGTACGGCAAGATCACCGGTGACTGGTCGAAGTTCAACACCGCGTGGACGACGATGGAGAAGTACATCATCCCGTCGCACAACGACCAGCCCACCAACGACAAGTACGACGCCAGCAAGCCGGCGACGTACGCGGGTGAGTGGAACGACATCAGCCAGTACCCGTCCAGGCTCGACAGCGGCGTCAGCGTCGGCAGCGACCCGATCGCGGGCGAGCTGAAGTCCGCCTACGGCACCTCCGACATCTACGGCATGCACTGGCTGCTGGACGTCGACAACACCTACGGCTACGGCCGCTGCGGCGACGGCACCACCAAGCCGGCGTACATCAACACCTACCAGCGCGGGCCCGAGGAGTCGGTCTTCGAGACCATCCCGCAGCCGTCGTGCGACACCTTCAAGTTCGGCGGCCCGAACGGGTACCTCGACCTGTTCACGGGTGACGCGTCGTACGCGAAGCAGTGGAAGTACACCAACGCGCCGGACGCCGACGCCCGCGCCGTCCAGGCCGCCTACTGGGCGCTGACCTGGGCGACCGAGCAGAACAAGCAGTCGCAGATCTCCACCTCCGTGGCCAACGCCGCGAAGATGGGCGACTACCTGCGCTACGCGATGTACGACAAGTACTTCAAGCAGGCGGGCTGCACCAGCACCTCCTGCCCGGCGGGCTCCGGCAAGAACTCGTCGAACTACCTGCTGTCCTGGTACTACGCCTGGGGCGGCGCGACCGACACGTCGGCCGGCTGGGCCTGGCGCATCGGCTCCAGCCACAACCACGGCGGCTACCAGAACCCGATGGCGGCCTGGGCGCTGTCGAACGTCAACGCGCTGAAGCCCAAGGGCGCGACCGCGGTCACCGACTGGTCGACCAGCCTCACCCGCCAGCTGCAGTTCTACAAGTGGCTGCAGTCGGCCGAGGGCGCCATCGCCGGTGGCGCGACCAACAGCTGGGAGGGCCACTACGCCTCCCCGCCGTCGGGCCTGCCGAAGTTCTTCGGCATGGCCTATGACTGGGAGCCGGTCTACCACGACCCGCCGTCGAACCAGTGGTTCGGCTTCCAGGCGTGGTCGATGGAGCGCGTGGCGGAGTACTACTACGCCACGGGCAACGCCGACGCCAAGGGCATCCTCGACAAGTGGGTCGCCTGGGCGCTGTCCGGCACCACGGTGAACTCCGACGGCACCTTCCAGATCCCGTCGACGCTGCACTGGACCGGCCAGCCGGACGCCAGCTTCAGCGGCACCGGGATGCCGCCGGCCAACTCCGGCCTGCACGTGACCATCGCCGACTACACCGACGACATCGGCGTGGCCGGTTCGTACGCCAAGACCCTGATGTTCTACGCGGCCAAGTCGGGCAACGCCCAGGCCAAGAGCACCGCGAAGGCGCTGCTCGACGGCATCTGGAAGAACAACCAGGACTCCAAGGGCGTGTCGGTCGCCGAGACCAAGACGGACTACAACCGCCTCGACGACCCGATCTACGTGCCGTCCGGCTGGACCGGCAAGATGCCGAACGGCGACCCGATCAACAGCAACTCGACCTTCATCTCCATCCGGTCCTGGTACAAGAACGACCCGGACTGGCCGAAGGTCCAGTCGTACCTGAACGGTGGATCGGCTCCGGTCTTCCACTACCACCGCTTCTGGGCGCAGACCGATGTGGCCACCGCGCTCGGACAGTACGGCCTGCTCTTCCCCAACGGCTGAGCACGCCCCGTAAGCCGGGGTGCGGTGTCGCCTGACCCTTCACCGCACCCCAAGGACGTGTCCCCGCGGGACACGACCGAGTAAGCCGGGGCGCGGCGGTGCCTGACCCGCCGCCGCGCCCCCGACCCCCCACCTCTGTGAGGCTCATCCCCATGCGGCGTACGTTCCCTGCACTTGCGGCGCTGATCATCTCCACCGCGGTCGTCCCGGCCGCGGTTCCCCAGTCGGCTTCCGCCGCCCCCGGGTTCAACTACGGCGAGGCGCTGCAGAAGTCGCTCTTCTTCTACGAGGCCCAGCAGTCCGGCACACTGCCGTCCACCAACCGCGTCACCTGGCGCGGCGACTCGGCGCTCAACGACGGCAAGGATGTGGGCCTGGACCTGACCGGCGGCTGGTACGACGCCGGCGACCACGTCAAGTTCGGCCTGCCGATGGCGTTCAGCACGACGATGCTCGCGTGGGGCGCGGTGGACTACCGCGACGCCTACGCCTCGTCCGGGCAGCTCACCTACCTGCTCAACAGCCTGCGCTTCGTCAACGACTACTTCATCAAGGCGCACCCCTCCGCCAACGTCCTCTACGGCCAGGTCGGCAGCGGCAACCCCGACCACGCCTGGTGGGGGGCGGCCGAGGTGCTGCCGATGAGCAGGCCCTCATACAAGATCGACTCCTCGTGCGGCGGAGCCGACCTGGCCGGGGAGACGGCGGCCGCGATGGCGGCCTCCTCGATCGTCTTCCGGCCCACCGACCCGTCGTACGCCGACAAGCTTCTCACCCACGCCAAGCAGCTGTACTCGTTCGCCGACACCGTGCGCGGCAAGTACAGCGACTGCATCACCGATGCGGCCAACTTCTACAAGTCCTGGAGCGGCTACAACGACGAGCTGGTGTGGGGCGCCATCTGGCTCTACCGCGCCACCCAGGACTCCTCCTACCTCGCCAAGGCCGAGTCGTACTACGCCAACCTCGGCACCGAGCCGCAGTCGTCCACCAAGTCGTACAAGTGGACGATCGCCTGGGACGACAAGTCGTACGGCTGCTACGCGCTGCTGGCCAAGCTGACAGGCAAGCAGCAGTACGCCGACGACGCGAACCGGTGGCTCGACTTCTGGACGGTCGGCGTCAACGGGCAGAAGGTGAACTACTCCCCCGGCGGCCAGGCGGTGCTCGACTCGTGGGGCTCGCTCCGCTACGCCGCCAACACCGCGTTCGTCGCGCTCTACTACAGCGACGGGCTGACCGACACCACGCGCAAGGCCCGCTACCACGACTTCGCCGTGCGGCAGATCAACTACGCGCTCGGCGACAACCCGCGCAAGTCGTCGTACGAGATCGGCTTCGGGAACAACCCGCCACGCAACCCGCACCACCGCACCGCGCACGGCACCTGGACCAACAACCTGAACGGCGAGCCGGCGCAGAGCCGGCACATCCTCTACGGCGCGCTGGTCGGCGGCCCCAAGTCGGCCGACGACTCCTACACCGACAGCCGCGCCGACTACACGATGAACGAGGTCGCCACCGACTACAACGCCGGCTTCACCAGCGCGCTGGTCCGGCTGTACAAGGAGTACGGCGGCACGCCGCTGGCGAACTTCCCCGTCGCAGAGACCCCCGACGGCCCGGAGATCTACCTCCAGGCCGCGCTCAACGCCACCGGCCAGAACTTCACCGAGATCAAGACGCTGGTCTACAACCACTCGGCCTGGCCCGCCCGCGCGCTGAGCGACGGTTCGTTCCGCTACTACTTCACCCTGGACGGCGACACCACGCCGAGCCAGATCACGCTGACGGCCAACTACAACCAGTGCAAGCCGCCGACCGGGCCCACGCAGTTCTCCGGCAAGGTCTACTACGTCACGATCGACTGCTCCGGCCAGGTCATCGCGCCGCAGGGACAGTCGGAGTCGCGGCGTGAGGTGCAGTTCCGCATCGCCAGCTCCGGTTCGTGGGACCCGTCGAACGACTGGTCGTACACCGGGGTGTCCACCACGCCGTCCACGCCGGTGACGGTGCAGAACATGACGCTGTACTCGGGATCGACCAAGATCTGGGGCAACGCGCCCGGGACCGAGCCGTCCCCGTCGCCCAGCCCCTCGGTCTCTCCGTCCGCGTCCCCCTCCCCGTCGCCCAGCCCGTCGGCCTCGCCGTCGGCGTCCCCGTCCCCGTCCCCGTCGCCTTCTCCGTCGCCCAGCCCGTCCGTCTCGCCGTCGCCGTCGCCCAGCCCGTCGCCGGTGACCGGCAAGGCGTGCACCGCGACGTACAAGGTCATCAACTCGTGGCAGGGCGGCTTCCAGGCGGACGTCACCGTACGCAACTCCGGCGCCTCGGCCGTCTCCGGCTGGACGGTGGCCTGGTCGTTCCCGAGCGGCCAGACCATCTCCCAGCTCTGGAGCGGCACGGTCAGCCAGAGCGGATCGAACGTCACGGTGAAGAACCTGTCCTGGAACGGCAACCTGAGCTCCGGCGCCACCACGAACTTCGGCTTCACCGGCACCGGCTCGGACACCGTCCCGTCGTCCGTGACCTGCACTCCCGCGTAGCCCGCGTTCCCGGGCTCGCCCCAGTCGCCCGCCTTCCCCAGACGGACCCCTCTCTGGGGGAGGCGGGCATCCACGTCAGCGCCGAGAAAGGGAGAGATCAATGATCAGGAAGATGATCGCCGCGGCAGGCCTGGTCCTGGCGACCGCGGGGATCACGGCCGTCCCCGCGGCCGCGGACTCGATCGGCTGCACGGCGAGCTACACGGTCACCAGCGAGTGGCCGGGAACGAGGGACGCCCCCTCGCTCGGGCAGGTCACGGTGACCAACACCGGGTCGTGGGCTCTCAAGGGCTGGCGTGTGTCGTGGCGCTACACCGACGGCAGCGTCATCACCCAGGTGTGGGGTGCCGTCGCCCTCCCGGTGGTCGGCACCGTCGGCTCGTACGCGTTCGGCAACGAGAGCTACAACGGCAACCTGCCGATCGGCGGCTCGACCGTCTTCGGCTTCGCCGCCCGCCTGGGCGGCGGGAAGGCCCCCGACGTGACCTGCACGCCCGCGTAGCCGGCGGGTGCCCGCGAGGGGATCGCGCGGCGCGGGCCTCACGCGAGGACCCGACCTCCGGCCGCCGGGGCGACGACCCCGGAACAGGCCGGTCCGGACACAGACGATCCCCCGGGACACACTCCCGGGGGATCGTCTTTCTGCGTTATATGCGCCAAACGCGACCAGACATATCACTCCGTGTCATGCCGGATCACCACGACTCCGGAGGCAGGTTCACATCGCCCACACGGTCGTAGATGACGGTCTCGTCCGCCAGCCTGACGACCACGACACGGCGGGCCAGTCCCGCTCGCTCCAGCGCCTTCGCCGACTCCACGGCGTTCTTGGCGTAGTGGTAACGGTCACGACTACCGGCGAACGGGCTCTCCCTGTCGCATCTGACCTCGTAGCGGTCATCCGGCCACGGGTGAGGAAGTTCGTCACTTGTGCGGCGCTCGGTAGCGGTCGCGGTCATTGCACACCTCTCTTGTCGCGGAGGGACCTCCGCTCAGAAAGACCCCCCTGCCCCCCCAACGCCTAAGTATTCCTCATATGCAACATATGTTTCACAGCGCCCCCCTTGACAGCGACCTCCCCAATAGGGTTGAGATCACGTGTGCGCCCGGCGGGCGCCGCCCGCCGGCAGCGTCAGGGCGGGGACCACGGTGAGTGCGACGGCCACCAGAATCGCCCAGAACGCCGGGGGAAATCCCGAGCCCGGGTCCGCGATGCCGGGCACGGTGGCCCATCCCAGCACCACGGCGATCAGCGCCGTCCCCACCGCGCCGCCGGCCCGGGCGCCCATGGCGTCGGCCGTCGTCGCCGCCGGGATCCGCGCCTCCGGCAGCGAATGGCAGAGGCTCGCCATCAGGGGCGTGCCGACGAACGCCAGCCCGAGACCGCGGACGAACAGTGCCGCGACCAGCACCGAAGACCCCGTGTGCGCCGAATCGAGCGCGAAGGGGAGCGTGCCGGCCGCGACCAGGGCGAGACCGGCGAGGACCAGCAGGCGGGGGTTGCGCCAGACGCCGGCGAGCCACCGGGCGGGGAGCACCGCGACGAGGGTGCCCACCCCCTGAGCGGCGAACAACCACCCGGCCTGCCGGGGCGACAGGCCGCCGGCGATCTGGAAGTACAGCGGCACCAGGAACGCAGCGGCGAAGAGCGCGAAGTGGTGGAGCAGCGACACGGCGGCCGAGGCGGCGAACGCACGGTCGCGGAACAGGCGCGGGTCCGCCACGCGGAGCTGGGCGGATCGGGCCGCCACCCCCGCGAAGGGCAGGAGCAGGGCCGACAGAATGCTCGTCAGCAGCAGCAGGGGGACGGCGAGGAAGAAGATCCACCGCCAGGACAACGTGTCGACGACCACGCCCGCGACGACGGGCCCGGCGATGGGCCCCGCCTGGACGGCCGCCGCGACCAGGGCCGCCGCCCCGCCGCGCCGCTCGCTGCCGGCGACCTCGGCGACGAGGATGCGGCTCAGCGGGAAGATCATCCCGCCGCCGAGTCCCTGCACCGCCCGGAACGCGACGAGGGCGCCGAACGACCAGGCCAGCCCGCACAGGGCCGAGCCGGCCAGCGACAGGACGAGCGCGATGATCCACACCGCCGACGCGCCGAAGCGCCGGGCCAGCCACCCGGTGACGGGAATGACCATCGTCGCGGCCAGCAGGTAGGCGGTGATCAACCACTGCGCGTCCACGTACGACGCGTGCAACTCCCGAGAGATCATGGGCATGGCGATCCCCATCACGGTGCTGTCCACAAGCACCGTGATCCCGCCCAGCGCCAGCACGGCAGCGACGACCCTCGGCGGCGCGCCGAGCACCGGGGACGCGGGCCGCGCGCCGGCGGCCGGGGGCGTGGCGGACAGCGGGAGCGTGCGCGGCGGAGCGTCGGAGGACCGCTCCCCGTCGTACGGCGGCGGAGTGGCACCGGGACCGGGATCGGCCGCAAGACCGAGACCGGGATCGGCCGCGGGCGGGCCGGCGGCGCGGGCGCCTTCCGCGAGCAGGGTGTCGGCGGGGTGGCCGGCGCCGAGGAGGCGGAGCAGGATGTCCCGGGCGGTGGGGCGGCGGGCGGGGTCCTTGGCCAGACAGGCGGTGATGATCTCGCGCATCGGGCCGGTCAGTCCGCCGTCGAGGGGGCCCAGGTCGGGGTCGGCGTGCAGGATGCGGTTCATGACGGCGGGGATGGAGTCCTGCCCGAAGGGGGTTGCCCCGTTCGCGGCGTAGGCGATCGTGCAGGCCCAGGCGAACACGTCGGCGGCGGGACCGACCGCATGCCCGGCGATCTGCTCGGGCGCCATGTAGGCGGGGGTGCCCACGACGGCGCTGGACACGGTGCCGGTGGCGTCCAGCGCCCGCGCGATCCCGAAATCGATCACTCGCGGCCCGTCGGTCCCCATGATGACGTTGCCGGGCTTGAAATCCCGGTGCACCACCCCCGCCTCGTGGATCGCCGCCAGGGCGGTCACCGTCGCGATCGCGAGCCGCTCCAGCGCACCGCCCGTCACCGGCCCGCCCGAGGCGATCACCTCTCCCAGCGACGGCCCCGAGACGAACTCCGACACGATGTAGGGGCGATCCCCCGCCACGTCGGCGTCCAGCACCCGCGCCGTGCAGAACGCGGCGACCCTGCGCGCGTGATCCAGCTCGGCCGCGAACCGCGCCCGCGCCCGGTCGTCCCCGGCGAAGCGCGCGTGCAGTAGTTTCACCGCCACGGGCTCGCCGGCCGGGGCCAGGCCCTGGTACACGGTCCCCTGGCCGCCCTCACCGAGCAGGCCGACCAGCCGGTAAAGGCCCACCTGCCGCGGATCGTCGGTACGAAGCGCCCGTAATCCCGCCATGTCCCCCTCCCGTGCCGGACGGGGCGACCTTACCGGAACCGATCATCACGGGTAAGGATCGATCACAGAGCCTTGTCCGGCGCGGCAGAACCCGCGGGCAGCAGCACGCGGAACGCCGTGCGGCCGGGACGGCTCTCGACGTCGACGGTGCCGCCGTGGGCGGCCACCACCGCCCTGACGATCGCGAGGCCCAGGCCGCTGCCGCCCGAGGCCCGGGTGCGGGCCTTGTCGGCGCGGACGAACCGTTCGAAGATCTCGCCCTGCAGGTCTCCGGGGATGCCGGGGCCGTCGTCGGCAACGGTCAGCTCCGCCTTGTCCGGGCCGGGCACGCGCAGGGCCACGGTCACGGTCGTGCCGGGAGGGGTGTGCGCGCGGGCGTTGCCCAGCAGGTTGGCCACCACCTGGTGGAGCCGGTCCGGGTCCCCGGGCACGGTGACCGGCTCCTCGGGCAGGTCGAGCCTCCAGCGGTGGTCGGGCCCGTAGGCGCGGGCGTCGCCGGTGGCGTCGATGGCCAGGCGGGTGAGGTCGACCTCCTCGCGTGCCAGCGGGCGGCCGGCGTCGAGCCGGGTCAGCAGCAACAGATCGTCCACGAGCGTGCCCATGCGGGCCGACTCGGCGTCGATGCGTTCCAGGGCGTGCCGCACGCCGTCGGGGACGGCCTCCTCGTCGCGCCGGGCGAGCTGGACGTGGGCGCGGACGGTGGCGATCGGGGTGCGCAGTTCGTGGCTGGCGTCGGCGGCGAAGGTGCGCATCCGCTGCTCGCTGGCGTGGCGCTGGGCAAGGGCCCGTCCCACGTGGCCGAGCATGCGGTTGAACGCCTCCCCCACCTGGCCGATCTCGGTGCGGGGATCCTCGTCGGGCACCCCCTCGGGCAGCGCCACCTCTCCGTCGGCGAGCGGCAGGCGGGCCACACGCCGGGCCGTGGCGGCGACCCGGTCCAGTGGGCGCAGCGACAGCCTCACCCAGACGGCCCCGGCGATCCCCGTCACCAGCACGACGACGGCGAACACCCCGATCTCGGCGATCTGCAGCCGCTGCACGGTGGTGCGCACGTCGTCCAGCGGCAGGCCGGTGATGAGAAGCTCGCCGTCGTCGTCCCCCACGGCCATCACCCGATAGTCGTCGAGTCCGCCCGAGGACAGATCCACCGTGTGCCCGAGCCCGTCGGCCCGGACGGCGGCCAGCGCCTTCCGGTCCGCCGCCGACAGCACCGGGTCGGCCCGGCCCACCACGGCGGGCGTCCCCACCTGGCCGTCCCGCATCAGCACGCCCAAGGTGCCGGGCGCCTGCCCGCGCGAGTCCCCGCGCTCGCCGCCCGGATCGCGCGGATACCCGTGCTCGCGCTCCTCGTGGGCCAGGCTCGCCGCGAACCGCCCGGCCGTCACGGACAGTTGCTGGTCCAGCCGTTCGATCATGAACCGTTCGAGCAGGAGGGAGGAGGCCGCCCCGGCCGCCGCGCAGGCCAGCACGAGCAGCACCAGCGTGCCCACCACCAGGCGGGCCCGCAACGTCGTCGGCACCGGGCGAAGAAGGCGGCGCGTGCGCGGCGGCTTCTGTCGCGGCACTGCCCGGGCCGGCGCCGCCCGGGGCGGCGCCGCCCGGGGCGGCGAGCCGGTCACAGCGGCGCCATCACGGCCGCAGGACGTATCCCACGCCCCGCACCGTGTGGATCAGCGGCCTGCGGCCGGCGTCGATCTTCTTGCGCAGGTAGCTGATGTACAGCTCGACCACGTGCGCCTGCCCGCCGAAGTCGTACGACCAGACCCGGTCGAGGATCTGGGCCTTGCTCAGCACACGCCGGGGGTTGCGCATGAGGAAGCGCAGCAACTCGAACTCGGTCGGCGTGAGCTCGACCAGCTCCCCGTCCCGGGTCACCTCGCGGGCGTCCTCGTCCATCGCCAGGTCGCCCACCGTCAGCCGGTCGCCCTCGGCGCTGCGCGCCATGCCTGCGCGGCGCAGCAGCCCGCGCAGCCGGGCGAGCACCTCCTCCAGGCTGAACGGCTTGGTCACGTAGTCGTCCCCGCCCGCCGTGATGCCCGCGATACGGTCCTCCACCGCGTCGCGCGCGGTGAGGAACAGCACGCACACGTCCGGGGCCTCGGCGCGCAGGCGGCGCAGCACCTCCAGCCCGTCGAAGTCGGGCAGCATCACGTCCAGCAGCACCGCGTCGGGCTGGAACTCCCGTGCCTCCCGCACGGCCGACGTCCCGTCGCCCGCCGTGCGCACCTCCCACCCCTCGTACTTGAGCACCGCGGCGAGGACCTCGACGAGGTCGGGTTCGTCGTCGACCACGAGGACGCGTACGGGATTTCCGTCGGAGCGGACCAGGCCGGGCCGGTCGTTCGAAGTCTTACGCATGATGCCTACAGGGTCCTCCCCGCTCACCGGGCCTACCCTGTGAGCCGCCTCAGAGAATCCTATGAATGGTCCGCAAATGCCCCGGTTCATAGGAAACCAAGAGGTTTCGTTGGCACGGTGAGGCGCGTGATGACGACGAGGAGGCAACCGTGACCACCACGTTCCCGGGGGCGGCGGTGACGACCGGGCACGCGCGTCCGCCGCGACGGAGCGTGCGCGCCCGCCCCGTGGCCGTCCTGGCGCTCATCGCCGTGGGCGTGGTCGCGGTCGTCGGCATGTGGTGGGCGAACACGCCGAGCGTCGCGGGATTCGACGGCTGGCTGACGAACGCGGGCCGCATCACCGGGCTGCTCGCCGGGTACGCGATCGCCGTGCTGCTGGCGCTGATGGCCCGGGTACCCGCGCTGGAGCGCGGCGTCGGCTCCGACCGGCTCGCCCGGTGGCACTCGATGGGCGGACGCTACGTCGTCGGCCTGGCGGTGGCGCACATGCTGCTGACCATCTGGGGCTACGCGCTGACCGACCGCACCGACGTGGTGAGCGAGACGGTGACGCTGAACCTCACCTATCCCGACGTGCTGAAGGCCACCGTCGCGCTGCTGCTCCTGGTGGGCGTCGGCGTCGTCTCCGCCCGCAGGATCCGTCCGAAGCTGCGCTACGAGACGTGGTTCCACCTGCACTTCTACACCTACCTGGCCGCGTGGCTGGCCTTCGGGCACCAGCTCGCCACGGGCGCGGAGTTCGCCGTGGCCCCGGTCGCCCGCACCTCCTGGTACGTCCTCTACTGGGGCGTCGCGGCGCTGATCGTGTGGTATCGCTTCCTCACGCCCGTACGGCTGGCCGTACGGCACCGCCTGAGGGTCTCCCGGGTGGTGCCGGAGGCTCCGGGGGTGGTCTCCGTGTACGTGACCGGGCGGCGCCTGGGCCGGCTGCGGGCCGAGCCCGGCCAGTTCTTCCGCTGGCGGTTCCTGACCAGGGACCTGTGGTGGTCCCCCAACCCGTACTCGCTGTCCGCCCCGCCCCGCGCGGGCGAGATGCGGATCACGGTGAAGGACCTGGGCGACCAGAGCCGCTCTCTCTCCGGCCTGCGGCCCGGCACCCGGGTGCTCGCCGAGGGCCCGTACGGCGCGTTCACCGCGGGCGGGGGCCGGGCGCGCAAGGTGCTGCTCGTCGCGGGCGGCGTCGGCATCACGCCGCTGCGCGCGCTGTTCGAGTCGGTGCCGGCCGCCCCCGGCGACCTGACCCTCCTGTACCGTGCGCGCGACGAACGGCACCTGGTGTTCCGCGCCGAGCTCGAGGAGATCGCCACGGCGCGCGGCGCTACCCTGCACTACTGCGTCGGCCCCCGGACCGTGATCGGCGACCCGTTCACGCCCGCGACGCTCGCCGGGCTGGTGCCCGATCTGACCGGTCACGAGGCGTACGTCTGCGGGCCGGCCGAGATGACGAGCGCCGTCACCGCCGCCCTCCGGGCCGCCGGGGTGCCCAAGCGCCACATCCACCACGAATCGTTCGAATTCTGATCGCCCTTGATGGGAGTTTCATGCGCAGAGCCATTCTGGCCGTGCTCGCGACCGCCGTCGGTCTCGTGCTGCTGCTGTCCTTCAAACCGCACGAGGTGACCTCGCTGGCCGAGCGTCCGGCCGCCGTCACCCAGGGCGGGGACGCGGACGCCGGCGACCGCGCCCAGGGCGGCGAACAGGACGGCGAGCAGGGCCAGGACGACGGGTTCTTCGGCCGCGACGACGAGTCCGGCGACGGGGACCGCTTCGGCGAGGGCTCCCCGGACTCCTCGGGTTCCTCCGGTTCCGGGTCGGAGTGGACCGGGCAGGGCGCCGCGGCGGGCGCCACCGGCGGCGAGAAGATCGTCACCGGCGATCCCGCCGACACTCGCTGGGGCCCGGTGCAGGTGCAGATCGTGATCTCCGGCGGGAAGCTGGCCGGGATCAGGGTGCCGGTGGCCCCCGCCAACAACCGCCGCGACATATCGATCAACAACGAGGCGCTGCCGATCCTGAACGAGGAGGCGCTGTCGGCGCGGTCCGCCCAGATCGACACGGTCTCCGGCGCCACCTACACCAGCGACGGGTACATCCGCTCCCTGCAGAGCGCGCTCGACAAGGCCGGCCTTTGACACGCCATGTCGAGCACGTGATGGGCACCGTTTTCTCCTTCGACGTACGTCACTCCGGCGGACGCCACGACGACGCCGGAACCTCCGTGACGGAGGCGGTGGCCTGGCTGCACCACGTCGACGCGGTCTTCTCGACCTACAAGCCGGACAGCCCGGTCAGCCGGCTGGGCCGGGGTGAGATCGCCCTGGCCGACTGCCCGCCGGAGGTGGCCGACGTTCTCCGCATGTGCGAATCGGTGAGCGACCGGTCCCGGGGATACTTCACCGCCTACCCCGGGGGCCGGCTCGACCCTTCGGCCCTCGTCAAGGGATGGGCGGTCGAACGGGCCTCCGCCATGCTCCGCGATGCGGGCGCGCCGGACCACTGCGTGAACGGCGGCGGGGACGTGCGGCTGTCCGGCTCGGCGGGCCCAGGCCGTTCCTGGCGGGTCGGCGTCGCTCACCCGCTCCGCCCGGGAGACCTGGCCGCCGTCGTGACGGGCAACGACCTCGCCGTCGCCACCTCGGGCACGGCGGAACGCGGGGCGCACGTCATCGACCCCCACACCGGCAGACCCGCCACCGAGCTGGCCTCGGTGACGGTGATCGGGCCGGACCTCACCCTCGCCGACGCGTACGCCACGGCTGCCTTCGCCATGGGCGGCGCCGCGAGGGAGTGGGTGGAAGAGCTGGACGGCTACGAGGCCTTCGCCGTCACCGCGACCGGCGGCACTTGGCGCACGTCCGGCCTCTGAGGGGACGACGCGACAGGCCTGCTGCTCCCCGGCCTCGCCTGACACCGGGTTCCGCCGACAGGGAGCTGTGACAGGCGATAGACGACAGGCATAATCTCAAGGCCGGGGCGCTGCGCCGCTGGTCGTTGTGACGGGCCGCGACGGGGCGGACAGCCGGCATATGGAGGGGATGAATGAGTCGCGTCTCGCAAGCGGAAGCGAAGGCCAACCGAGAGCGAGTGGTGGCCGCGGCCTCTCAGCTGTTCCGTGAGGAGGGTGTGGTCAAGGTCGGCATCGCGGATGTGATGAAGTCGATCGGACTTACTCAAGGCGGCTTCTACAAGCAGTTCGCCTCCAAAGCCGCTCTCGTCGACGAAGCGACCGCCAAGGCTTTCGCCGACAACCTGCACGACCTCATGGCTCTGGACCACGAGGCCGGAGGGCATCAGGAGGCGTGGCAGTCGCTGCTCGAGTCCTACTTCTCCGTCGAGCATCGCGACAACCCCGGCACGGGTTGTCCCGGAGCCGGTTTCGCGGGCGACGTCGCGCGTGAGCCCGAGCACAGGGAGACCTACGCCAAGGGCGTCCAGGAGCTCGCTGAGTGGATCGCGCCCGGGGACGCCGGCTTGGCCGCCTACGCCACGCTCGTCGGCGGCATACTTCTCGCCCGTGCCACCGCGGGCACGCCTTTGTCGGAGCAGATCCTGCAGGCCGCGCGTGCCGCGGCGGCGAGGGCCGCCGACACCGGTCAACCGGAAACCCGCTGACGTGCACGCCACCTCGGTGTCCTGACCCGCTCGACGTCCCAAAGCGGCGCGTACGCCGTGTTCGCAGGGCGCCCCGCAGGCCCAGGCCCCGCGGCCGGTTCATACGGCGTCCTGAACTCGTGGCCCGGCCCGCCGCCAGCCGGCGGCGGTTGGCCTCCGGTCCTGGCGAAGAGCGTGCGTGCCCCGCTGTCAGCGGGCGTAGCGTTCGGCGGGGTGCGTGAGGGACAGGCCCGGGATGAGTCCCTGGCGGGCCTTCTCGTACTCCTCCCACCTGGCGTACTCCGGCAGCGAGGGAATCGTGACCAGCTCGCCGGCGTCGAGACCTGCGAGCGCGGCCCGCGCGGCGTCGCGGGGTGCCATGACGGCCTCCTTGGGCAACTGGTCGAGTTCGATGCCCGAGCCGTCCCAGATCGCCGTCTCCAGCGCTCCCGGCACCACCACCTGCACCCGGACGCCGGATCCGGCGAATTCCTGCGCCAGGGCCTGGGTGAACGCGATCACGTAGGCCTTCGTCCCGCTGTACACCGCGCCCACGGGCAGGATGTTGAGGGCGAGGGCGGACGAAACGTTGACGATCGTGCCCGAGCCCCGGCCGGCGAACGCCTTCGCGGCGGCGGCCGCCAGCCGGGTGACGGAGGTCAGGTTGAACGTGACCAGCCACTCCAGCCGGTCCGGGTCCGCCGCGGACAGCGGGCCGAACAGCGCGCTGCCGGCGTTGTTCACCAGCATGTCGATCGAGGAGTCCGCCGCCAGGCGGTCCTCGACGCTCCGCATGCCCTTCGGCGTGGCCAGGTCGGCGCTCAGCGCCGAAACCTCGACGCCGAAACGCTGCGCGAGGCCGGCTGCGGAAGATTCCAGCCGCGCCTGGTCGCGAGCGACGAGCAGCAGGTCGTGCCCCCGCGCCGCCAGTTCCTCGGCGTAGGCGGCGCCCAGACCTGCGGTCGCGCCGGTGACGAGTGCCGTGCCGGTCTTCTGTGTGGACATGGTCGTCTTCTTCCCTCAGTGGATGTACGTCTTTAGATGGCGACCATAATCTAAGGTCTTCACGGTTGCCAACCTCGGCGCTCACGACGAGGGGTACGGCCGGCGAACCATCGGCGGGCCGGGAGGGTTTTCTCCCACGGCGGGGTGGTTCAGCCCGGCCATATAGATCATTGGTGACATCTATCACATGGACACTGCGAGGCGGGGGCCTCCATGATGGGCTCATGCCGAACGCCTCACCTGAGGTTCGAACGACCCTGCCGTCGCTGTCGCCGGCGCCCGGAGCGTGGCACAAGCCCGAGCATCTGCGACTCCTTCGATGACCTGCCCGGCATCGATGTCCGCACGGCGGCTCTCACCTCATCTGGTGACGCCCCCGGGACACATGGCTACCGCGCGCGCCCCCTGGCCAGCAGGAGACCACACCCAGTGACCTGGTTCATCACAGACAACCCCGAAGTGTTCCGCTCCGAGGCGGGGTCGTTCCTCGCCGCACGTCCCGATCTGCACACCATGCTGCTGTCCGGGCTCGAGACGATCGAGCAGCTGCGATCCGGGGGCAAGAACCCGCCCACGGTGCTGGGCTGGTGGCGGGAACCGGAAGAGACGGCGACGACGGCCGCCTTCGTCTGGACGCCGCCGCACCTCCTGGCCGCGAGCCGCCTTTCCCAGGTCGCGGCAGCGCACCTGGCCCGGCTCCTGTCCGCCCGGACTCACCCGTTCACGCAGCTCCTGGCCGACGCCGCGTCGGTCCGCGCCTTCTGCGAAGCCTGGCGGACGACCACCGGCTCCGCGCCGAAGAACGGACCGCACCTGCGCCTCTACCGTCTCGAACAGCTTGTGCGCCCTGACGTCGCACCACCAGGGGCACCACCAGGGGCACCGCGGGCGGCGACCGAGGGCGACCGGGCTCTTCTCCATGACTGGTGCACCCGTTTCGTCATGGAAGCCGGCTCGCTCGGAGCCGATCTCGACGCGTTCATCGACGAGCGGCTGAGCCGGGGCGGCTGGCGGCTGTGGGCGGTCGGGGACGAACCAGTGGCCATGGCCGCCATGACGTCCGTGGTGGCCGGGACGGCCCGCATCACCCCCGTCTACACGCCGCCCGGACAACGCGGCCGGGGCTACGGCTCCGCCGTCACCACAGCCGTCTCCCTGGCAGCTCGCGACGCCGGCGCGGAACACGTGCTCCTCTTCACCGACCTCGCCAACCCGGCGAGCAACAACGTCTACCGGCGCATCGGATACCGCCCCGTCTTGGACTACCGAATCGTGGCGTCCTGACACCACAAGATCAATAGAAGGCCGCTTCTCCACAGAGGTGACACCCATGACGAACGTTCCAAGCGGAGCCGATGAACCGCTCGCGGCGGCCGCGTCCCCGGGCAACCATGCCCCGCGAGCCCTGTGGCACCCCGGGAGCATGGCCCGCGTGACCGCCAACTTCCGCCAGTACCTCACCGGTTGGGGCGCGGCGGACCGCGGTGAGGGTGACCTCGGCTACTTCCGCAGCGGGCTGGCTCAGCCACAGTTCAACGGAGTGGTCCGCGTCCGCTCCCTGGATGCGGTCGAGCAGATCACCGCCACCGCGCGAGATCGGCTCGCGGGAGTGCCCTGGTGGTGGTGGGTCGGCCCGGACAGCCCCGCGGGCACGTCGTCCGCCCTGACCACCCGCGGAGCGCAAGAATTCACAACGCTCCCCGTGATGGTCAGATCGCTCGACCAGGCCGTGGATCCGATGGATCCGCCGGCCGGCCTGCGGATCGAGGCGGTAACCGATCATGACCGGCTGCCGGAACTGGTACGCACCTACAGCGCTTCCATGGGCGTCGCGCCGAGCCTCGAACCCGAGATCGTACGGATCGAGTCGCGACGTCGGGACAACGCGGACATCGTCCGCCTGGCGGCGGTTCTCGAGGACCGTGTGGTCGGGACGACGACAGTGATCGCGGCCCACGACGTGGCCGGGATCTTCCTCGTCCACGTCGCGGACACGCATCGCCGACGCGGCGTCGGCACAGCGCTGACCGCGGCAGCGCTCCGCGTGGGACGGGACCGCGGTACGCGGCTGGCGGCACTCGCCGCGAGCCCGGCCGGCGAGCCGCTGTACCGGCTATTCGGTTTCGTCGAAGTCTCCCGGTACCGCCTCTTCGCCTTCCCCGCCTAGCGGAGCGGCTGGGGCCTGCGCTCACCGTGCGAGAGCGTGCTTGAGCCGCGTGGCGGCGGCCACGGCGGGCCACAGACGGGTGGCCAGGTTCCTGGCGAGGATGCCGCCTCGCGTCGCGGGGACCAGGAGTGCCGACGCCTGCGCGACGTTGCGCTGCTTGGGGTCCACCAGGCGCCGGTGCGCCGCCTCGTAGCGGCGGAAGGCCGCCGCGGGATCGCCGGGGTGGGCGGCCAGCGCCTCGGCGAGGGTGAACGCCCCCGCGATGGCAAGGGTGGAGCCATCCCCGAACAGCGACACGCAGGACGCGGCGTCGCCGAGGAGCGCGACGCGGCCCTTCCACCAGCGGGGCAGGCGCACCTGGCTGACGGAGTCGAAGTAGAGGTCGTCGGCGGCGCGCACGTGGTCGAGCAGTTCCGGCGCCCGCCACGACACGTCCGCGAAGGCGTCGATCAGCATCCGCTTGTGCTGCTCGGTGTCGCGGTGGTCGAAGCCGGGCTCCTCGGGGCTCCGGTAGAGGAAGAACGCGCCCGCCGGCCGGGGATTGACGGCGACCGCCTTGCCGGGCGTGTTGTGCATGAGGATGTCCCGGCCGTCCCCGGCCGCCCCGTCGCCGAGCGGCATCGTCGCGACGTACAGGCCCATGTGACGTACGAGCCCGCTCTGCGGCGTCTCCGTCTCCTGGCCGAACGTGAGGCGCCGCGTCACCGAGTGCAGGCCGTCGGCCCCGATCACCAGATCGAAGCGGCGTGGGGCGGCGCGCTCGAAGGTGACCTCCACCCCGTGCTCGTCCTGGCCGAGCGCGGTGATGGAGTCGTCGAAGAGGAACTCGGCGCGGTCGCGGCTCGCCTCGTAGAGGATCGACGCGAGGTCGCCGCGCGGCACCTCGACCTCGTCCGGCCGCTGCACGGCGCGCATGTCCATCCGGCCGGCCCGCCTGCCCGCCGCGTCGACGAAGCTGACCCCGGTCGTGCCGGTGGTGGCCCGGCGCAGCCGGGGCATGACGCCCATCCGCTCCGCGACCGGGACGGCCGGCCCCCTGACGTCCACCGGGTTGCCGCTGGACCGGAGCCGTCCCCCGCGCTCGACCACCGTGACCCGGAACCCGTGCCCGGCCAGCCAGTAGGCCAGCGTCGTCCCCGCGATCCCGGCCCCCGAGATCAGCGCTGTGCTCATGACGCACCCCCTAACCGGAGGGATTTCCTCCGATAAGCGACGGTATCCTAACCGGAGGAAAATCGTCCAGATCCGTCTGTGGGGTGGCAGCAGTGGAGAAGGGGCTGCGCGCCGACGCGCGCCGCAACCGGGACCTGATCGTCGCCGCGGCCCAGGAGCTGTTCCTGGAGCAGGGCGTCGATGTGCCACTGGAGGAGGTCGCCCGCCGCGCCGGCGTGGGCGTCGGCACGCTCTACCGCCGCTTTCCCGACCGGGAAGCGCTGCTCAGGGCGGTCGGCGAGGAGAGCCTGCGCCGTCTCGTGGATCTGGCGGAGACGTCCTGGCAGGAGGAGCCGGACGCCTGGCACGCGTTGTGCCGTTTCCTGCGCGGCTCGGTCGCCATGCGGCTGGGCGTGCTGCCGGCGAAGCTCCAGCCACACCTGCACCAGCGGCTGCGCACCGGCCCCGACCTGCACGAGATGCGGCAGCTGGTGATCGCCACCGTCCTGCGGATGGTCGAACAGGCGCAGGCGGACGGCGCGCTGCGCGCCGACATCGGCCCCGGCGACGTCGCCCTGCTGATGACCCTGAACGTGTACACGCCGCCGGGCACGCACAACGAGCAGGCCATGGAACGCGTGGTGGAGATCATGCTGGACGGCCTGCGTGCCGACGCGGGATCGCCCCTCCCCGGATCTTCGCTCGACGAGGACGACCTGCGCGGCTACATCGCCGTACGGCTCCCGCCCGCCGAGTGACGCTCGCGCGACGACGCTCCGGCAGGGGATGTCGCGGACACGGCTCGACCAGGCGATCAGCGCGTTCACCCGGCAGGTCGAGGCAGGCCCGCGCGGAGCGTTGTCCACAGGCGACGGCGGGAGCGGCCGGGAAGCTCCGTCGCCGCTGCTAGCGTTCCGAATTGGCGGGAGGAGACGGTGTGCTCGTGACTCACACGGCCTGCGACGGCGGGCGGCTCGCACTCCTGGTGAAGGAGACGGCATGGTCGTGATCCACGCCGCCTGGAACGGCGGGGAACTCGTGATCTCGGCGGAGGAGACGGCGTGGTCGTGATCCACGCCGCCTGGAACGGCGGGGAACTCGTGATCTCGGCGGAGGAGACGGCGTGGTCGTGATCCACGCCGCCTGGAACGGCGGGAATCTCGTGCTCTGGGCGGAGGAGACGACCGGCGCGGAGCCTGCGGCCTCCCGCGCCGAGGTGCGCCCCCATCCCTTCGCCGTCCCGGCGAGCGCCCTGGCCGGAGAGCTGCCCCGCTGGGGGGACGCGGCGGCCGAGGCGGCGGGCAAGGCCGTGTCCGGCGACGCCGTGCTGCTGCTGCCGAGTTCGGCGACGAGTCCCCTCCCTTCCCCGGAGACCGGCCTGCGCGTCACCGCGCGCCGCCCGAGGATAAGTCCGTGGCGGGTGCCCGCGCTGCTGGTCGAGCCGGGGCCCGCACTCCGCCTGCTGACCGAGGAGTTCGAGCCGCCACCCGTCGCCGGGCCGTCCCTGCGTTATCTCGCGGTCGTCGCCGCCCACGCCCGTGACCTGGTGCGGCGCGGCCGGGTGCTGCCCCAGCTCGCCGCCGAGGACGGCGGCTACGCGGCGCGCTGGCGGCCGGTGCTGACCGGCGCGCACGCCGACCGCTTCCGCGAGCTCGCCGCCGCCATGCCGCCGGTCTGCCGGGCGGTGGAGCGGGAGCGGCCGTCCACCCATGTGCTGACCGAGGCGCTGGCGGGCCTGGCCGACGCCGCCGTACGGCAGGCGCTACCCGAACGCCTGCTCGGCGGGCACCGCCCCGGGCCGCGCAGCCCCCTGGCCGACCGGTGGACGGTGGCGCTCACCGGGGACACGGCGGCCCTTCCCGGCGCCCGCGGGGAGGAGGCGCAGGCGCTGGCCCGGCCGCTGGAGGAGTGGTTCAGGGCGGCGCACCAGCTCGACGGCCCGGTCAAGGTGTGCTTCCGCCTCGTCGAGCCCCTCCCGGCCGAAGATCCCGCGCAGGCGGTCAGCGCACCCCACGTGGGCGCTGCGGCCGAGGCGGGAGCAGGGGCGTGGCGGGTCGAGTTCGCCCTCCAGTCGGCCGAGGACCCGAGCCTCTACGTGCCCGCTCCCCTCGTCTGGGCGGGCGAGGGTCTGCCCGGCCTGCCCGGACGGCCGGACGAGACGCTGCTCGCCGGGCTCGGCCGGGCGGCCCGTCTCTACCCGAGGATCGACGACGCGCTCCGCGAACCCCGGCCGACGGACGTCGGCCTCGACGTGGAGGGGGCCTTCCATTTCCTCCGGCACGCCGCGCCCCTCCTGCAGTCGGCCGGCTTCGGCGTGCAGCTGCCCGCGTGGGCGGGCCGCACCCGCCTCGGCCTGAAGCTCACCACGAGGTCCCGCTCCGGACCCGGCGCCGCCGCCGACCAGGGGTTCGGGCTGGCGCAGCTCGTGGACTTCCGGGCCGAGCTGGCCGTCGGCGACGAGACGATCAGCGAGGCGGAGCTGGCAGAGCTGGCCCGGCTCAAGGTGCCGCTGGTCCGGCTGCGCGGGCAGTGGGTCGAGCTGGACGCCCGGCAGCTCGGGGCCGCGCTGAGGGCGGTGGAGCGCCGCGGCTCCGGTCGGATGACCATCGGCGAGGTCATCCAGGAGGTGGTCCACGCCGGGGACGACGAGCTTCCGCTCGTGGAGGTGGACGCCGACGGCCTGCTCGGCGACCTGCTGTCGGGCGAGGCCGACCGCCGTCTCGAACCCGTCGCGACCCCGGCCGCGTTCCACGGCACGCTCCGGCCGTACCAGGAGCGCGGGCTGGCCTGGCTCGACTTCATGTCCCAAATCGGGCTCGGCGGCATTCTCGCGGACGACATGGGACTCGGTAAGTGCCTAATGCCCGATTCGCCCATCTTCGTCAACGGTGCGCTTGCCTCCGCAGCCGATATTTGGCAGAACTACGCCGTCGGCATCCTCTTCAAGGATGGCGGTGAGTGGGCCACCCCGTTGTCTCCGCTCTCCACCAATGCGATCGACGCCGAGGGCCGGGTGGTACAGGCCTCGTTCACTCGCCTCTACCGCCAGCATGTGTGGGAACGGCTTCGCCGGGTCCGCCTGGACGACGGCAGTGAGATCACGATCACCAGGCGGCATCGTTTGCTCGGTGTCAACGGTTGGACCCGCAACATCCAGCCCGGCGACCGAATCTGCGTACCCCGCCGCATTAGATGGGAGGGGGAGCCGGTCGATCCGGACCTCACCGTACTCCTGGCATGGCAGATAAGCGAGGGCCACGAAAGTCGCAAGGCGGATCTACGAATCACCCA
This sequence comes from Microbispora rosea, assembly GCF_044460045.1. Lineage (NCBI taxonomy): Bacteria > Bacillati > Actinomycetota > Actinomycetes > Streptosporangiales > Streptosporangiaceae > Microbispora > Microbispora rosea. The sequence goes on from NZ_JBITJO010000002.1 coordinate 379,642, forward strand.
GAAAAACCGCGCCGTTCTCGACGAACTCCATGAGCGTATTCTCCGGATCGGCACCCGCTATGGGCTGTTCGTAAACAATCCGACCATTCGACCTGCAAGGGATGTGCACGATCTGCGCCTGTGCAGCGTCGACTACGCCGCGTTCCTCTCCGCCCGGGGCTACGAGTGGGGCCGCCTCTCCGCCGCGAAACGCATTCCTGACTTCATCATGGCCGCCGGCGACGACACGGTCCGGCTCTTCCTCAGGGAATTCTTCGCGGCTGAAGGCAGTGTCGTCGCGGGAATGCGGATGATCGAGATCGCGTCCGCCTCGCGCTGGCTTATGTCCCAGCTGAGCATCATGCTCCGCCGATTCGGGATCTGGCTGCGGACGACTGAGAAGATGAAGGCGGCCACCAACGGCTCTGGAATCAGGCGGCCCTATCAAATCGGCATGATCGGCGGTCCTGGGCTCCGATTGTTCCGCGATCTGATCGGGTTCTCCGACCCGGTGAAGCAGGCCAAGTTGGACGACCTCTGTGCGAAGCCGGCCAACTCGAATGTGGAGGGCGTACCCGGCAGCGATCTCCTGGCGCTCGCTCGGGCGTCCACCGGCCTTCCCATGCGTCATTTCGGCGTCGGTCCCGTCTACTTCACGGGGACCCAGGAGCTTTCCCCGAAGACCGCGGCCATGGCGATCCAGGCGATGGACCGGATGTTGTCCGGCGCAGCGGAATGCGAACATCTGATTCAACCGGAGAACCGATGGACCGGGAAGGTCGCTGGCGCCTGTCGCGCCTTGGATCGGGACGCCTTACGCGCCATCCGTGATGAGCTCGCCATGCGCGCGGAACGTGAGGTCTTCTACGCGCGGGTCGTCTCGGTGGAAGAGGTCGATTACGAGGGATACGTCTATGACTTCGAGGTGGCAGAGCACCACAACTTCGTCGCCGGAGGCATCCTCTGCCACAACACCGCACAGACCCTTTCACTGCTGCTGAATGAACGCGAGCAGGAGGAGCGGGCCGGGGCGACGCTGCTGGTGTGCCCGATGTCGCTGCTCAGCAACTGGCAGAAGGAGGCCGCCCGCTTCGCGCCCTCGCTGGACGTCTACCTCCACCACGGCACGGGCCGCCTGCGCGGCGAGGAACTGGCCGGGCGGGTCGGCGAGGCCGACCTCGTCCTCACGACGTACGGGACGGCGTTGCGCGACCGCGACGCCCTGGCCCGGTTCACCTGGGCCCGGGTCGTCTGCGACGAGGCTCAGGCCGTCAAGAACGCCGCCGCCCGGCAGGCTCAGGCGGTGCGCTCGCTCCCGGCCCGGACGAGGCTGGCGCTGACCGGCACCCCGGTCGAGAACCATCTGGCCGAGCTGTGGTCGATCATGGAGTTCTGCAACCCCGGCCTGCTCGGGTCGGCGAGGGCCTTCCGCGACCGCTACCAGGAGCCGATCGAACGGCGGGGCGACGAGGCGGCCACGGCCGCGCTCAAGCGGGCGACCGGCCCGTTCGTGCTCCGGCGCCTCAAGACCGACAAGGCGATCATCTCCGACCTCCCGGACAAGATGGAGATGAAGGTCTGGTGCACGCTCACCCCCGAGCAGGCGAGCCTCTACCAGGCGGTGGTCGAGGACATGATGGACAGGATCGCCGGCAGCGAGGGCATCGAGCGGCGCGGAAACGTCCTGGCCGCGATGACCAGGCTCAAGCAGGTCTGCAACCACCCCGCCCACCTGCTCAAGGACGGCTCCCGGCTGTCCGGCAGGTCGGGGAAGCTGGCCCGGCTGGAGGAGCTGGCCGAGGAGATCCTCAGCGAGGGCGACAAGGCACTGGTCTTCACGCAGTACGCGGAGTTCGGCTCGATGCTGCAGCCCTACCTGGCGGCGCGTCTCGACCGCCCGGTGCTGTGGCTGCACGGCGGGCTGCCGAAGAAGACGCGCGACGCGCTGGTGGAGCGGTTCCAGAGCGAGAACGAGCCGATGATCTTCCTGCTGTCGCTCAAGGCCGCCGGCACCGGTCTCAACCTCACCGCCGCCAACCACGTCGTGCACGTGGACCGGTGGTGGAACCCCGCCGTGGAGAACCAGGCGACCGACCGGGCGTTCCGGATCGGCCAGACCCGCAATGTGCAGGTCAGGAAGTTCATCTGCGCGGGGACCCTGGAGGAGCGGATCGACGAGATGATCGAGCGCAAGAAGGCCCTGGCCGAAAGCGTCGTCGGGACGGGTGAGGACTGGATCTCCGCGCTGTCCACGGCGGAGCTGCGCGAGCTGTTCCGGCTGTCCCCCGAGGCGGTGAGCTGAATGCCGGTCGGGCGGGACGGCTGGTTCGAGGCCGCGCGACCCATCAGGGTCGAGGGCGGCATCAAGGCGCGCTCGAAGCGGGGGACCATCGGCGAGCAGTGGTGGTCGCGGCGGTTCGTCGACGTCCTGGAGCGCGTCTGCGACGCGGGCAGGCTGAGCCGGGGCCGCGCGTACGCGCGACGGGGCCAGGTGCTCGACCTCGACCTCGGTCCCGGCCTGGTGAAGGCCCGGGTGCAGGGCTCGCGGCCGGACCCTTACGGCGTGAGCGTGCGGATCACGGCGTACGGCGAGCGGGAGTGGGCGGGGCTGGTCGAGGCGCTGGCCGCGCAGGCTCTCCACCGGGCGAAGCTGCTCGCCGGGGAGATGCCGCCGGAGATCGAGCAGGTCTTCGAGGCGTGCGGGCTGCCGCTCTTCCCCGGCGAGCGCGGCCTGGACATGGACTGCTCCTGCCCCGACTGGGGCTTTCCGTGCAAGCACCTGTCGGCCGTGCTCTACCTGCTGGCCGAGGCGTTCGACGACGATCCGTTCCTGGTGCTGGCCTGGCGGGGCATGGCCAGGGAGGCGCTGCTCGACGCCCTCCGCGCCACCGGCGGCGACGGCGGGCGGATCCCGGCTGAGCCGGGAGGCGGCGGGACACCCGACCCGCTCGGCGTGCCCGACGTCCCGTTCGCCGAGCGGATGGGCGACTTCTACGAGTCCGGCGCCTCGGCGGCCCGCCTCGGCCCGCCGGCCGATCCCGGATCTCCTCCCGACCTGCTGCTGCGCGCGCTGGACCCGCCGCAGGTCAAGGCCAGGCACATCCCGCTGCTCGACCTGCTGCGGCCCGCGTACCGGACTCTCGCAGCCGGGGAGAACGACGAGGCCGAGGGAGTGTCCCGTGATCTTTTGCCGTAGCGAGGATCGGCCAGGTGGATGCATCGCAAGGCCGAGGAGGAGCCCATAGCGGAGCTATGGGCGACGACGAGAACGCAGCGAGGCGCCATTTGGCCGACCGCAGTAGGCTGGAAAGATCACGGGACACGACCTGGTAGGGATCAGGTGTCCTCGAAGCTCTGCGGGACCATCACGCGGACGCCGTTCGGGACGGTCCTGAGCACGAGCGGGGTGCGCAGCCGCACCTCGCCGTCGATGTCGGCCGCCATCGGCGGGTCGGTCTCCAGCAGCATCTCCTGGCCGGTCACGAACGGCCCGCCCGCGAGGCTGGTCCATCTGCCGGTGGTCGCCCGCACGAGGGTCTCCCCGAGCAGGCGCAGCCGCTTGCCGGAGCCGAGCTGGTAGGCCACCAGCTTGCGGTTGTCGATGCTGACGTCCCTGGCGATCTGCCAGCCGCCGTGGAAGCGGCCGTTGGCGATGTTGAGCTGGTGGGTCAGCAGCTCGTGGCGCTTGCCGTCCACGGTGATGTAGGCGCGGAACGGCCGGTGCCTCGGCAGGATCGTCATCGCGGTCAGCGGGTAGGCCGCCCGGCCCAGCATCCGCTTGAGCCACGGCTTGACCGTGCCCGCCACCTCGACCGAGACGCCGAAGCTCGCGAGGTTGGCGAAGGGCCGGTCGCCGCAGATGCCGAGGTCGATGTCGGCCACCTTGCCCTCGGTGAACACGCCGATCGCCCCTGGCAGGTCGAGCGGCAGCCCCAGGCTGCGGGCGAAGTTGTTGGTGGTGCCCAGCGGCAGCACGCCGAGGGCGACGTCGCGGCCCGCCACGTGCCTGACCGAGCTGCTCAGCGTGCCGTCGCCGCCCCCGACGACGAGCAGGTCGGGGCCGGAGTCGAGCGCGCGGGTCAGGATGTCGCGCAGCCGCGAGGGGTCGGTGACGGGGTGGACGCCGGTGAGCCGGAAGTCGCGCTCCTTCAGCAGCCGCAGCACCTCGGCGTAGTGGCGCCGGCCCCGCCGCGACTTGGTGTTCACGACGACGGCGGCCTTCCGCTCCCGGTGGATGGTCTCCGTATGCTCCGCCTTGCTCCGCACGGTCACATGCTAGGGGCCGCCGCGGCCGGGCGCGCGGCCCCGGACGCGAGTGTGCCCGGCTGCCGTCCGGGGCGGACGGCGGCCGGGCACGGGGGCCAGGGGGCTTACACCCCGATGGCGGTTACTTCTTGGCGGGGGTGACCTGGATGATCGCGCCCAGGTTGGCCGGCAGCGGGCTGATCAGCTTGATCTGCACGCCGAGCTGCTTGCCCTCGTCGCCGGGGTTGCCGGTGCCGAGGATCGCACCGCCGATGTCGGTGCCGTACAGCTCCTTGGCGGGGGTGCCGTCCGCGTTGACGATCCTGGTCGAGTACTGCTGGTTGTCCTTGGACGGGACGACCGCAGAGGAGTCACGCTGGCGGTAGTAGAGGCTGCCGTCGCGGACCTCCAGGCCGGGGTACCAGCCCTTGGCGTCCGTGAACGACTTCACCGCGGCCTGCTTGCCGAACGAGGTGCAGTACTCCACGAACGGCTCGCCCTCGATGCACTCCTTGAACGGGTAGGTGCCGACGAAGTTGAACGCCGCGTTGGACGACTGCGGGCGGGACGGCAGGTTCTTCAGCTCCGACGGGTCCTTGTCCGCCGCCGCACCCGTACGGCGCAGCGGGTCGAAGTGCGAGTCCACGACGAGGAGCTCGCCCTTCGGGCCCACCGACGGCAGGTCGAACGTGCGGCCCGAGACGTCGTTGTTGGACACCGAGGTGTCGCGGTACCACACGAGCAGGCCGGGGGCGTTGTACTTGACCTTCTCGACCTTCCAGGCGCCGTCACGCAGCCAGGTCGTGTCGTAGGCGTACTCCAGGCCCTTGTCGAACCCGTCGAAGTTGCGCCACTCGGCGAGGTAGTACTGTGCCGCCTGCTCCTGGCCGGAGTGGATGACCCAGCCGGCGCCGCTGGTGTCGGTGAACGTGCCCGTGGTGGCCGTCCAGCCGTTGGCGCCGCCCTCGACGTCGTCGGTCCAGACCGCGGTGGCGCCGTTGTTCAGCGAGAAGTCGTCGTTGAACCAGCCGCGCTGCACGGACGCCGCGTCCGTGGCGTAGCGCAGGCGGATCTGGACGGACGTGCCCGCGAACGGGGCGAGGTCGACGTACAGGTGGTGCCAGCCGCCGCTCTCACCGGTGAGGCCGTACTTCTTGTTGCCGTAGTCCTTCAGGCGGCCGTTGGGGTCGGTGTAGTCGTCGCCGGTGGTGGCGAGGCTGCCGTCCTCGTTGTAGACCTTCTGCTCGGTCCAGGTGGCGCCGCCGTCGGTGGAGATCTCGAAGAAGCCGAAGTCCCAGTCGGCCTCGATGCCCCAGTCGCTCCACCACCAGAACTTCGCGTCCGCCCCGGCCGGGACGTCGACGGTCCTGCTCAGCTTGTTGTCGGCCCAGTCCTGGTCGCCGTTGGACCACCACAGGTTCGACCCGCTGTGCGGAGTGGACATGATGTTCTGCTTGTCCGGCAGGTTGATCCGGACGCCGTCCTCGGTGCCCTTCGGCGTACGCGAGGTCTGGCCGACCGTCACGAGCTGGTTCTTGCCGCCCGGCTCGATGACCTTCGGGTTGGCCCAGCCGAGCACCCACTTGTCCCACAGGCCCATGTGGGTGGGCAGGGACTGGAAGATCGGCCCGGAGTGCGAGCCGCTCGACATCAGGTCCCAGAAGTCGACGTCGGAGTCGCCGGCGCCGGTGGTGTCGTACAGGTCCGGCAGGCCGAGGTCGTGGCCGTACTCGTGGGCGAACACGCCCACCCCGGCGTCCTCCGGCTGGAGGATGTAGTTGGAGATCTTCACGTTCGTGCCCGGCACCGCGTAGCCGCCGGCCACGTCGCTGGAGTGGGCCCACAGGGAGAGCGTGCCCTCGGCGCCGCCGCCGCTGGACTTGTCCTCACCGGCGTGGATCAGCACGAGGTGGTCGACGACGCCGTCGGGCTCGTCGAAGTTGCCGTCGCCGTCGGCGTCGGAGGTGTCCTCGACGTCGTAGTCGGCCCACGGGAAGTTCGGGTTCGACTTCACGAGCGCGTCGACCGCGTCGACCGCGAGCTGGGCGGCGCCGCGCGGGTTGTCCGGGTGGCCGGTCATGTCCTGCGGGTAGGTGTGGCACTTGCCCGCGCCGTACCACGCCTCCGAGTGCGGGACCTTGAGCCAGCCGACGGCCTCACCGGTGACGGTGTAGGCGCCCTTCGACATCTCCTCGTACATGTTCTTCATGGTGGAGCCGGAGATGTCGATGCCCTTCTTGCCGTCCCGGGGGTCCTTCAGATCCGGGCGGACCCGGGTCGTGATCCCCTTGGAGGTGTAGAGCATGTTGTTGTAGTGAGCCGTGTTGAAGTCGGCCACCCACATGGAGTTGTTGTCCTTGCCCCCACCGCCGGCGGTCGCCGGGTTGGGGATCTTGTTGTGCAGCGGGCCGTTCAGCTTGGTGCCCGGCGGCTCGGTGATGCAGTCGTCGACGTCGTCGATCGTCCTCGGGTGGGACCAGCCGGAGAAGTCGTCGTTGGCCTGGTCGTTGAACTCGACCAGCAGCGTGAGGAGCTTGGCGGTGCGGGTCGTCTTCGCCTTCTTGTAGATGAAGTCGAAGGGGTTCTTCCCGGTCTTGATCGCCTGCTTCTCGTGCTTGGCGAGCACCCGCGCCGCGACCGGGTTGCCGCTCGCGAACTTGTGGTCGATCGCCTGCGCCAGGGCCGCGGTGCGCTTGGCGCCCTTGGCCGGGACCTTCTCATCGATGGTGGTGAAGTCGCCCTGCACGCGCGGCGGCGCGTAGTTGATGTAGTGGTCCTTGGCGGAGGGCTGGTAGCCCGCCGTGGGAGCCGCAGCCGCACCGGCCGCGGCCAGACCTCCTGCCGCCAGCCCGAGCGCGGGCACGATCGCGGCGAGACGCCGGATTCTTCTGGACAACGAGATCCCTTCCCGTCCGGGTTCCCCGGACACCCATGCACGGCGCGCCGGGATGAGCGCGCATGCGGGACCTTAAACGAGGGGGTAAAGGGCGGGTAAAGAGGCATCCGGCATGGTTGTCAAAATGTGATCTGTACCGAAAACCGTTAATAATTCCGGATGACACCCGATACCGAACCGTGCCGTAAAGTCCAGACGTGAACGAGTTGACCTCCGCGCTCGCCGCGGCGCTGCCGGACGGACGAGTCCTCACCGATCCCGACGTCACCGACTCGTACGCCAGGGACCGAACGTTCGTGCAGCCGGGCAGGCCGCTCGGCGTGGTCCTGGCGGAGACGCGCGACGACGTCGTGGCCACGATGCGCTGGGCGAGCGAGCACCGGGTGCCGGTGGTCCCGCGCGGCGCGGGCACCGGGCTCGCCGGCGGGGCGACGGCCGTCGACGGCTGCGTCGTCCTGTCCCTCGCCCGGATGACCGCGATCCGCGAGCTGTCGCCGCAGGACGAGATCGCGGTCGTGGAGCCCGGCGTCATCACCGCCGACCTCGACCGGGCGGCCCGCGAGCACGGCCTGATGTACGCCCCCGACCCCTCGTCGTACGAGATCTCGACCATCGGCGGCAACCTGGCGACCAACGCGGGCGGCCTGAGGTGCGTGAAGTACGGCGTGACCCGCGACTCGGCGCTGGGCCTGGAGGTCGTCTTGGCGGACGGGCGGGTGCTGAACACCGGCCGCCGCACGATGAAGGGCGTGGCCGGATATGACCTGACCGGCCTGTTCGTCGGCTCGGAGGGCACGCTCGGCGTGATCACAGCCGCGACCGTGCGGCTGCGGCGGGCCCCGCGCGAGATGGCGACGGTCGCCGCCGAGTTCACCTCGCTGCGCGACGCCGCGGCGGCCGTGTCGGCGATCGTCGCCGCGGGCTGCCAGCCGTCGATGCTCGAACTGATGGACCGCACGACCCTGCAGGCCATCGACGACTGGAAGAACATCGGGCTGGAGCCGTCCACCAGGGCGATGCTCATCGCCCAGGCCGAGGGCTCGGCGGACGAGATGGCGGACCTGTGCGGGGCCGCGTCGTTCGTCGCGGTGTCGTCCACGCCGGAGGAGGCCGCCGAGCTGATCGGCGTCAGGCGCCTGGCCTACCAGGCCAAGGAGCGTCTGGGCCAGTGCCTGGTGGAGGACGTGTGCGTGCCCCGCTCGGTGCTCCCCGAGATGATCACCGCGATCGAGGAGGCCGCGGCCCGGCACGGCGTGCTGATCGCGACGGTCGCCCACGCGGGGGACGGCAACGTGCACCCGGTGTTCGTCTTCGACCGCGGCCTCGCCGAGCCGCCGGAGGAGGTCTGGGCCGCGGCCGACGAGGTCTTCCGCGCCGCGCTCGACCTGGGCGGCACGCTCACCGGCGAGCACGGTGTCGGCCTGCTGAAGAAGCGCTGGCTCGGCCTGGAGACCGGCCCGGTGGCCGCCGAACTGCACCAGGGCATCAAGCAGGTGTTCGACCCGCTGAACATCCTCAACCCCGGTAAGGCCATCTGACCACTGGTAGCGTTTGGTCCCATTGTCAGGTTGCGTGTTATTCGGGGGCGATGGTGGCGTTAGAGGCTGGGGATCCCGACCGCCTGGGCCCGTTCACGCTCGTCGACCGGCTCGGTGAGGGCGGCCAGGGGATCGTCTTCCTCGGGCGCGGCCCGGCGGGCGAGCAGGTCGCGGTCAAGTTGCTGCACACCCGGCTGACGGCCGATCCCGAGGCGCGGGAGCGGTTCCTGCGCGAGGTCGCGCTGGCGCAGCGGGTCGCGCCCTTCTGCACGGCCCCCGTCCTGTACGCCGACCTCGCGGGCAACCAGCCGTTCATCGTCAGCGAGTTCGTGCCGGGGCCTTCGCTGCGGCAGCTCGTCGACCGGGAGGGGCCGCGCCGGGGCGCCGCACTCGAACGGCTCGCCATCAGCACGGCGACGGCGCTGGCCGCCATCCACCGGGCCGGGATCACCCACCGCGACTTCAAGCCGGCCAACGTCCTGATGGGCCCCGAGGGCCCGGTCGTCATCGACTTCGGGGTGGCCAGGGCGCCCGACTCGCCCCAGTCCACCGCGACCGGCGCGTCCATCGGCACGCCCGCCTACCTGGCCCCCGAGGTGCTCTCCGGCGGCACCGCCGGTGCGTCCGCAGACATGTTCGCCTGGGGCGTCACGATGGCGTTCGCCGCCACCGGCAGGCCCGCCTTCGGCGCGGACTCGATCCCCTCGGTGATCACCCGGATCCTGAACGCGCAGCCCGACCTGGGCGACCTCGCGGCACCCCTGCGGGACATCGTCGCCGCGTGCCTGTCGAAGGACCCCACGCTGCGTCCCTCGGCCGAGGACGTGGTCGCGCGGCTCACCGGACAGCCCACCGTGCCCGTACGGCCCGCCGCCGCCCCGTCGGCGCCGCAGACATCCGGTCCGCAGGTACCCGGCCCACAGGCACCCGGGCCGCACGCGCCCGGACCCTACGCACCGGGCCCACACACACCGGGCCCACACGCAGCGGGGCCGCACACACCGGGGCCGGGGTCGCACGGCGCCGGTCCGGCGCCCGGGCCGCGCGCGCCGGGACCGCACGCACCAGGACCACACGCACCAGGACCGCACGCACCAGGACCGCACACGCCGGGGCCGCACGCGCCCGCTCCGGGGCCGCGGGGCGCCGGAGCATCCACGCCGCCCACACCGCCCGCGCGGCGCGGGCCCGGCGCCGACGGGTCGCGACCGCGGCGGCCGGTGCTGACGTGGACGGCGGCCGGTCTCGGGGTGTCTGTCCTCGCGGCGGCGGCCTTCCTCGTGCCGACGTGGGTGTCCGCCCAGCAGATCTCGTCCGAGGACGCCCTCGGCCCCACCGCGTCGCCCACGATGACGCAGTCCCTGGACGACGAGGTGCCCGTCCCGCAGCCGTCCGAGCTGGTCACCAACCCGGCGCGGCCGAAGGACAGGAAGCCCTCGCCGAATCCCTCGGCACGCCGGCCGAGCGTGTGGCCGAAGCCGGCCGCCTCCCCCGCGCGCACCCGCCAGGCGCGGCCGTCGCCCTCCCACACGGTCCCGCAGCAGGTCAAGCCCACCTACAAGACCACCACGCCGGCGCAGAGCACGCCGGCGCCCGCGAAGACCACCCCGGCTCCGGCGAAGACCACCGCGGCCCCCAAGCCCAGCGCGACGGCCAAGGCCACCCCGACGAAGACCGCGGCGCCCAAGCCCAACCCGTACACCGCCGCCGGCGTGTGCGGCGGCGGCTACGCCGTCGTCGACTCGCACTCCTACGGGCAGGCGACGACGTACCTGCTCTACAACGCGTCCAACGGCTACAACTGCGTGATCACGATGTCGAAGTACGTCGTGCCCGGGAAGATCAAGATGAGCGCGGTGCTGAAGGTCCAGGGCGGGTCGTCGAAGACCGACTCCGGCAGCTACACCACCTACGCCGGGCCGATCCGGCTCGCGGCCAAGAGCAAGTGCGTCATCTGGGGCGGCGGCTACGGCACCGCCGCCTGGAGCAGCGCGTGGTCGCACTGTGGCTGATCCCGGGGCTGCATCCGAAACCACGGCGGCTGATCCCGAAGCCGCCGGGGGTGACCCAGGAGGCGCCGGGACCGATGCCGGGGATTGATCCACACGGGCCGGCCCCGCGGCCGGGCCCGGCTCGTTGACGCGGCGGCGGCTCACCAGGAGGATCATCAGGTGACAGAATTCGGTTCGGTGATGCGATGACGGTGCTCGTGAGCCGGCTGGACACCTCCAGCGGCGAGTACGGCACGCGGCGCGAGGCCATGCTGGCGAAGCTCGCCGAGCTGGAGGCCGAGCACGCCAAGGCCGTCGCGGGAGGCGGGCAGAAGTACGTCGAGCGGCACCGGGAGCGCGGCAAGCTGCTCCCCCGCGAGCGGATCGAGCTGCTCGTCGACCCCGACTCGCCGTTCCTGGAGCTGTCCCCGCTGGCGGCCTGGGGCACCGAGTATCCCGTCGGCGCGAGCGTCGTCACCGGCATCGGGGTGATCGAGGGCGTCGAATGCGTCGTCACCGCCAGCGACCCGACCGTGCGCGGCGGCGCGTCGAACCCGTGGACACTGCGCAAGACCCTGCGCGCCGCCGATATCGCGCTGCGCAACCGCATGCCGTACGTGAACCTGGTGGAGTCGGGCGGCGCGGACCTGCCGTCGCAGAAGGACATCTTCATCCCCGGCGGCCAGGTCTTCCGCGACCTGACCCGGCTGTCAGCCGAGGGGATCCCGACCATCGCACTGGTCTTCGGCAACGCCACCGCGGGCGGCGCGTACGTGCCGGGCCTGAGCGACCACGTCGTCATGGTGCGGGAGCGGGCCAAGGTGTTCCTCGGCGGCCCGCCCCTGGTGAAGATGGCCACCGGCGAGGAGTCCGACGACGAGTCGCTGGGCGGCGCGGAGATGCACGCGCGGGCCTCCGGGCTGGCCGACCACCTGGCCGCCGACGAGTACGACGCGCTGCGGATCGGCCGTCGCATCGTGCGGCGGCTCAACTGGCGCAAAGGCGGGAACGTTCCCGCGTCCGGCTACGCCGCTCCGCTGCACGACGAGGACGAGCTGCTGGGGATCGTGCCGGAGGACCTGAAGGTCCCCTTCGACCCCCGCGAGGTCCTGGCCCGGGTGGTGGACGGCAGCGACTTCGACGAGTTCAAGCCGCTCTACGGGCCGAGCCTGGTCACCGGGTGGGCGAGCGTCCACGGCCACCCGGTCGGGGTCCTCGCCAACGCCAGCGGCGTGCTGTTCGGCGCGGAGTCCCAGAAGGCCGCCCAGTTCATCCAGCTCGCGAACCAGTCGCGCACACCGCTGGTCTTCCTGCAGAACACCACGGGGTACATGGTCGGCAGGGACTACGAGCAGAGCGGCATCATCAAGCACGGCGCGCTGATGATCAACGCGGTGGCCAACTCGACCGTGCCGCACATCACGATCGTCATGGGTGCCTCCTACGGCGCGGGCAACTACGGCATGTGCGGGCGGGCCTACGACCCCCGCTTCCTGTTCAGCTGGCCGAGCGCGAAGTCGGCCGTCATGGGCCCGGCCCAGCTCGCGGGCGTCATGTCGATCGTGGGCCGGGCCGCCGCCCAGGCGCGGGGGCAGGCCTACGACGAGGAGGCCGACGCGGCGATGCGTGCCGCGGTCGAGGCGCAGATCGAGTCGGAGTCGGCGGCGTTCTTCCTGTCCGGCCGGCTGTACGACGACGGGGTCATCGACCCCCGCGACACCCGTACGGTGCTCGGGCTGTGCCTGTCGGCGGTGGCGGGAGCACCGGACGCCGGCCGGGCCGGCTACGGCGTCTTCCGGATGTGACCGGCATGCTCAACGGCACCACGCTCAACGGCACCATGCTCAACGGCACCGTTCTTACCGGCAGCGGGCTCACGCGGATCGACGGGGGTGAGGGGTCATGATCGGGCGACTGCTGGTCGCGAACCGCGGGGAGATCGCCCGCCGGGTCTTCCGCACCTGCCGCGAACTGGGAATCGAGACCGTCGCCGTCTTCACCGACGCCGACGCGTCCGCCCCGCACACCGCCGAGGCCGACCAGGCCGTACGGCTGGGCGCCCCCCTGGCGTACCTCGACCCGGAGCGGATCGTCGAGGCGGCCCGCAGGTCGGGCGCCGACGCGGTCCATCCCGGATACGGCTTCCTGTCGGAGAACGCCGGCTTCGCCCGCGCCGTGCTGGAGGCAGGGCTGACCTGGATCGGCCCCTCCCCCGAGGCCGTCGCCGCAATGGGCAAGAAGATCGAGGCGAAGGCGCTGATGGCGGAGGCCGGCGTGCCGGTCCTGCCGACCGTCCCGCTGTCCCCGGACAGCCCGGTGGAGATGACGGCTCCGCTGCTGGTCAAGGCGTCGGCGGGCGGCGGCGGGCGCGGCATGCGGGTGGTGCGCGATCCGGCCGATCTCGCCGGGGCCGTCGAGTCGGCCCGGCGGGAGGCGCTGTCGGCCTTCGGCGACGGCACGCTGTTCGCCGAGCCCCTGCTGGAGGGTGCCCGCCACATCGAGGTGCAGATCCTCGCCGACGCCCACGGCACGGTCTGGGCGCTCGGCGAGCGCGAGTGCTCGATCCAGCGCCGCCACCAGAAGGTGATCGAGGAGGCTCCCTCCCCAGCGGTCACTCCCGAACTGCGCCGCGAGCTGAGCGAGGCGGCGATCCGCGCCGCACGTGCGATCGGCTACCAGGGCGCGGGCACCGTCGAGTTCCTGCTGTCGGACGAGGGCTTCTTCTTCCTGGAGATGAACACCCGCCTCCAGGTGGAGCACCCGGTCACCGAGTGCGTCTACGGGGTCGACCTGGTCCGGCTGCAGATCGAGGTGGCCGAGGGCGCCCACCTCGCCGCACTGCCGCCGAGCCCGGTCGGTCACGCGATCGAGGCCCGCCTGTACGCGGAGGACTCCGAGGGCCGCCCGCAGAGCGGCGTGCTGCGTCGTTTCGAGATCCCCGGCGTGGACGGCGAGTTCGGGCTCGGGGCACGGCTGCGGCTCGACTCGGGAGTGATGCCCGGCACCGAGGTGGGCGTCCACTACGACCCGATGCTCGCCAAGGTCGTCTCGTACGGCCGGGACCGGGCGGAGGCGGCCCGGCGGCTGGCGGACGCGCTCGCGCGGGCGCGCATCCACGGGCTGATGACCAATCGCGACCTGCTCGTGGGAGTGCTGCGGCACCCGGACTTCCTGTCCGGGGCGCTCGACACCGGCTTCCTCGACCGGCATCCCGTGCCGGCCCCGCTCGCCGGTCCCGAGGCCGTACGGCTGTCCGCGCTCGCGGCGGCGCTCGCCGGGGCGGCGGCCGGCCGCGCCGCCGCCCGCCGCCACGGCGTGCTGGGCGGGCTGCCGAGCGGCTGGCGCAATGTGCCGTCCCAGCCGCAGCGCACGGCGTTCGGCACCGAGGACGGCGGACGCGTGGAGGTCGCCTACCGGCTGACCAGGGACGGGCTGCGAGCCGAGGGCTTCGAGGACGTCACGCTCGTGGCCGCGGAACCCGGCCGGGTGGTGCTGGAGACGGCGGGCCTGCGGCACACCTTCGAGGTGGCCGCCTACCCCGAGGTTCGCCCCGGCGTGGTGCATGTCGACTCCCCACTCGGTCCGGTGCGGCTCACCACGGTCGAGCGGCTGCCCGAACCGGCCGCGCGCGTGACGCCGGGGGCACTGCCCGCCCCGATGCCGGGTACGGTCCTGCGTGTCGAGGTCAAGCCCGGTGACGTGGTCGAGGCCGGGCAGCCGGTGGTCGTGCTGGAGGCGATGAAGATGGAGCACCTGATCGTGTCCCCCGCCTCGGGCACGGTGGCCGCGCTGCACGTGACGCCGGGCACGCAGGTCGAGGCGGGCGTGCCGCTCGCCGTGATCGAGCCGTCGCCGCCGCGGGAACCGGACGGCGGCCCGCAGACGGAGGGGACCGCGGCGGAGCCGGACACGGCGGCCACCACGGCAACCGGCCCGATGAACGGCACAGCGACCGGCGCGGAAGGCTTCCCGGAGACGCGACCGGACGCCAGCTCCGCGACGGGCGCGCCGCCGGTGACGGACACCCTCGGACATCCGGCAACGGACACCGTCGGACATCCGGGTACGGACACCGGCCCGCACCCGGGTCTGGAGACGGGCGTTCCCCCCGGCGCCGAGACGGGCGCGGATCCGGGCACGCGGGGCGGCGCAGAGACCGGCGCAGCAATCGGCACAGAGATCGCCGCACAGACCGGCACAGCGACCGGCAGCGAGCTGGGCCCGGAGGCCGGCCCGGAGATCGGCGGTCAGACGGGCGCGGATCGGGGCGGGGAGGCGACGCAGCCGTGAGCGAACCCCAGGACGTGCTGGTACGCCGCGAGCAGGCGGGCGGCGTGGGCACGATCACGCTCGACTCGCCGCACAACCGCAACGCCCTGTCGTCCCGGCTGCTGCGGCAGCTCGACGATGCCCTGTCATGGGCGCTGGACGAGCCCGCCGTACGGGTGATCGTGCTGACCGGCGCGGGACCGGTGTTCTGCGCGGGCGCCGACCTGAAGGAGCAGCGCGGCGGAGGGGCGCCGGTCACCGCGTCGTTCCCCGACATCATGCTGCGGATCTGGGAGAGCCCGAAGCCGGTCGTGTGCCGCCTGAACGGCACGGCGCGAGCGGGCGGCCTCGGCCTGGTGGCGGCCTGCGACTTCGCCGTCGCCCCGGCGACCGCGTCGTTCGCCTTCACCGAGGTGCGGCTCGGGGTGGTCCCCGCCATGATCGCGGTCACCTGCCTGCGCCGCCTGGAGCCCCGGGCCGCGGCGGAGTATTTCCTCACCGGCGAGGTCTTCTCCGCCGAACGCGCGGTGGAGATCGGCCTGCTGACCCGGGCCGTCCCGGAGGAGGACCTGGACGCGACCGTGGCGCACTACACCGGCATGCTGCTGCGCGGCGGCCCGGAGGCGCTGGCGATCACCAAGCGGCTCGTGCGGGAGGTGCCGCAACTGCCCGTCGAGGAGGGGTTCCGCGCGATGGCCGCGCTGTCGGCCGAGCGCTTCACCTCGGAGGAGGGGCAGGAGGGCATCCGGGCCTTCGCCGAGAAGCGGCCCGCCGCCTGGGTGCCCGCCGAGGCGCCGGTCGCGGAAGCCGGGCGATGACACCGGAGGCCGGGCCCAGGACGCCGGAGGCCGGGCTCATCACGGCGCAGGCCGGGCCTATGACACCGGAGGCCGGGCGATGACGGCGGAGGCCGGCCTTGTCCCGGCGCAGGCCGGGCGGCCGGGACCGATCCGGGTCGCGAACTGCGGCGGCTTCTACGGCGACCGGCTGTCGGCCGCCGAGGAGATGGTCGAGGGCGGGCCGATCGACGTGCTGACGGGCGACTGGCTGGCCGAGCTCACCATGTCGATCCTCGCCGGCAACCGGCTCAAGGGCCGCCCCGGCTACGCGCGCACGTTCCTGACCCAGATGGAGCAGGTCCTCGGCACCTGCCTCGACCGCGGCATCAGAGTCGTCGCCAACGCGGGCGGCCTCGATCCGGCCGGGTGCGCGGAGGCGGTCTCCGCCCTGGCCGAGCGGCTCGGGCTGCGCGCGGCCGTCGCCCACGTCACCGGCGACGACCTCATGCCGCTCGCCGGACCGCCGGTCAACGCGGACACCGGTGAGACCCTGCGGGCGACCCCGCTGACCGCCAACGCCTACCTCGGCGGCCGGCCGATCGCCGTGGCGCTGGAGCACGGCGCGGACGTCGTCGTGACCGGTCGGGTCACCGACGCGGCGCTGGTCACCGGGCCCGGCATGTGGTGGTTCGGCTGGGACCCCGATGACCTCGACCCGCTGGCCGGCTCCGTCGTCGCCGGGCATGTGATCGAGTGCGGCTGCCAGGCGACCGGCGGCAACTACGCCTTCTTCGAGGAGGTGCCGGACCTCGCCCACTGCGGCTTCCCCATCGCCGAGCTGTACGCCGACGGGTCGAGCGTGATCACCAAGCACCGCGGTACCGGCGGGCTGGTCTCGACCGGAACCGTGACCGCGCAACTGCTGTACGAGATCGCCTCGCCCCGCTACCTCGGGCCCGACGTGACCGCCAGGTTCGACACCATCCGGCTGGAGCAGGAGGGCCCCGACCGGGTCAGGATCACGGGCGTGCGCGGCGAACCCCCGCCGGACACGCTGAAGGTCGCCGTCACCTACCTCGGCGGCTACCGCAACACGATGACGCTCGTGCTGACCGGCCTCGACATCGCGGCCAAGTCACGGATCGCGCAGGAGGCGATCTGGGCGCGCGTCCCCCGGGAGTCGTTCGAGCAGGTCCACGTGGAGCTGACCCCCCTCGGCGCGGACGGCGGATCCGGCTCCCCGAGCCCCTCGCACACGGGCACCGCGCATATGGACGCCGGGCACACGGACGCTGGGCACACGGGCACCGGGCACACGGGCGGCGGGCACACGGGCGGCGGGCACACGGGCGGCGGCCGCGGGGAGGCGAACCGCCGCGACGACGCCGGGACCGCGTTGCTGCGGATCACGGTCATGGACCCCGATCCTCGCAGGGCCGGGCGGGCGTTCTCCTCCGCCGTGGTGGAGACCGGCCTGGCGAGCTACCCCGGCTTCTACGGCCTGACGCCGCCCGGTGACGCCTCCCCCTACGGGGTCTACTGGCCCTCGTCGGTCAACGCGCGGGCCGTGCTCCCGGTGGTGACCGTGAACGGAATCCGCGTCGAGGTGCCACACACCCCGCCGTCCGGTCCGCTGCTGGGCGAGCAGGCGGGCGGACCGCCGCCCGGCGGCGCGGCCGACGCCGCGATCCCGCCGTACGCCGGGGATGTCGCGGCCGGGCAGGTCGCGCCGCTCGGAACGGTCGCCGGCGCCCGCTCGGGCGACAAGGGCGGCGACGCCAACCTCGGCGTCTGGGTGCGCGACCCCGCACGCTATCCGTGGCTCGCGGCGTTCCTGACCGTGGACCGGCTCAGGGAACTGCTGCCGGAGGTCGGCGACCTGCCGATCGACCGGTTCGCGTTGCCGAACCTGCACGCGCTGAACTTCGTCGTCCATGGGCTCCTGGGCCGGGGCGTGGCGGCGAGCCCGCTCCTCGACGCCCAGGCGAAGGCGCTCGGCGAGCGACTTCGCGCCGTGTGCGTGCCCATTCCCCGATGACTAGGATTGCGCCCGATCGCCGCCAATCGAGAGACAAGAACATGCGATTGCGCTTTCTCGGCTCCACGTCGGAGGCGGGGGCCTGCCCCTCCCTCTACGAGACCGACCGCGGCACGTTGGTCGTCCAGGGCCTGGAGGTCGTGGACCGCGAGGCCCGCGCCGACCTGCGCCATGTGCTCGACGGGGAGACCGCGGTCGAGGTGCCGAGGGAACTCCTCGTCGAGATCGCCCGGCGGGCCCTGCCCGATCACCATTGAGCGCCCCCCTCTGGCATGATCCGGCGTGCCGGGTCTACCTTGAACCGCACCACGGCCGGAGGTGGGCATGAGCGGTTTCCATCAGGCCCGCATGGACCTGGGAGCCCAGCTACGCCGGTTGCGGGAGAACGCCCGCCTGTCCGGAAAGGACCTCGCCGAGCGGCTGCGCTGGCAGCCGTCGAAGGTCTCGCGCATCGAGAACGCCCGCCAGACCGCCACCGAAGACGACGTGGCCGCGTGGGGGAAGGCCGTGGAGGCCGACCCGCAGGCCATCGACGGCCTGATCCGGCAGGCGGCCGGACTGCTGGAGCGGCACGACACCTGGCGGCAGCGGAACAGGAACGGCCTCGCCGCGCTGCAGCAGGACGTCCGCGACCTGGAGACGCGCACCCGGCTGTTCCGGGCCTTCGAGCCGGGCGTGGTGATCGGCCTGCTGCAGACCACCGAGTACGCCAGGCACATCTTCGGCAAGGTCAGGCGGGTGTACGAGTCCACCGACGACGTGGACGACGCGATCCGCGTCCGCATGCGGCGCCAGGAGATCCTGTACGACCCGGCACGGCGGTTCCGGTTCGTCATGCCGGAGGCGGTGCTGCGTTACCGGCTCGCGCCCCCTGACGTGATGCGCGGCCAGCTCGACCGGCTGATCGCGGTGACCACGCTGCCGAACGTGGAGTTCGGGCTGCTGCCGTTCGAGGCGCAGTTGCCGTCCGCGCTGATGAACTCGTTCTGGATCTACGACGACTGCCTGGTCGGGGTGGCGACCAGGACCCGGGACCTGCTGCTCCGCGACGTCGAGGACGTCGCCTTCTACGCGGAGGCGTTCGAGGAGCTCTGTGAGGTGGCGGCCTTCCACGACGACGCGAGGGCGCTGATCGTGCGCGCCCTCGACGACTACGCCCGGCCGCGCTGACCCCTGCCGCCCTGCTGCCTCGGCCCGGCCGCCCTGACCCGGCCGCCCTGACCCGGCCGCCCTGACCCGGCCGCCCTGACCCGGCTGCCCTGACCCGGCTGCCCTGGCCCGGCTGCCCTGGCCCGGCTGCCCTGACCCGGCTGCCCTGACCCGGCCGCGCTGGCCGGCTGGTCGCGCTGGTCGTCCCCGGCGCCCGGATGCGGGACTCGCGGCCCGGCCCCGGCCACGCCGTCCCGCCTCACTCCACGCGCGGCCGCCCGGTCACTTTCCCAGCGCGGTCTGCAGGTCCATGACGTGGTCCTGCGTCTGCTGCAGCAGCGGGCGCAGCGCCTCGGCCACGTCGCTCAGGCCGAGCTCCTGGGCCTGTTCCACGCGCTCGCGGTAGCGGCGCAGCTGCTCCTGCTCCAGCTCCAGGTCGAGCCGGAGGGCGTCGGCGCCGTCGGTCGCCACCGGCACCTCGGGAACGCGGACGCTCGGGACGCCACCCAGGAAGTCGATCTGCTCGGCCAGCGTGCTCGCGTGGTCGAGTTCCTGGCCGAGGTGCTGCCTGAGCTCCTCGATGATCGACAGATACTCCGCGCCCTTGATGGTGGCCGTGTGCTGCACGTACTGCACGATCGAGCGGTACTCGCTCTCCAGGTCCTCGTTGAGCAGGGCGATGAAGCCCTCCGTGTCCATGGGAGTCCTTTCGTCGGTCGGAAGGCCCATCACGTACCCGCCGAGGGCGGCGCCGAACGCCGTCAGCCCTGCGTGCCGTGCGCCTTCACCAGGCGGTGACGGCCGGGGGGCCGGCTCGGCGCCGCTCGTCCGGACGGGCCGTCCGCCTATCCCGTCCGGCGCCACCTCAGGGCCAGCGCCGCCGCGCACCCCAGGCAGATCACCAGCGAGGCCGCGGACAGCCCGATCGCCCACGCGACCCCCGTGTCCGTGCCGGACTCCGACACGACGGCCGCCGATCCGGCGGCCGATCCGGCGGCCGATCCGGCGGCCGGGGCCGGGCCGGGCACGGCGGCCCCCTTGGCCGTGAGCCCTAGCACCGGCGCGGGCCGCTCCGGCTCCTCGTCTCCACCGCTCTGCTCCCCGTCCCCGCCGCTCTGCTCCCCGTCCCCGTCGCTCTGCTCCTGGATCCAGCGCACCACTTCGCCGTCGCTGTAGTGCTGGAGCGTCTTGAACGTCAGCCGGTCGGTCTCCGGCAGCGGCCCGGCGCTCACCGAGAACTCGTCGTACTCACCCGGTTTGATGCCCGAGTCCTCGCCCGACGCGGTCCAGGTGATCTTCGAGGCGACCTCGCCGATCTTCGCGCCGTGCGACTCGATGGGCGTGGCCAGGGTGGTCTTCTCGATCGCGTACGACCAGCCGGGGTGCGGCTTCACCGAGACCGAGGCCAGGGGGAAGTCGACCGGGAGCTGCACCTCGATCTTGGTGGTGCTCGCGTCGTCACGCTCGTTGGGGACCCTGAATGTCAGCGCGGCGTAGCCGCCCTGGACGGCCGTGTCCGCGGTGACCTTCACATGCGCGAACGCGGCCGCCGGCAGGACGGCGACCAGGCACGCCGCCACGGCCGCGACCACCAGCCCGCGTGCCGCGCGGCGCAGCGCGCGCACCGTGCGGGGCGTACGGGGCGTACGGGACGCCCTGCGGCGCACGGCTCCGGCCTGCCCGGGGCGTGCCGGCACAGCCGCCTCACCACGGGCGACCGGGTGCGCGGGACCGGCGCCCGTGGGGACGGGCGCCGCACCCGCCCGAAGTGCTCTGCCGCTCAACGTTCCTCCCATCGGCGGGACTTCCGCCGTTCTGTTCATCGGTGATCTGCCGGGACGCGCTAGCCGAGGCGGGCCAGCGTCGTCGTCATCAGGTCCTTGACCTTCTCCTCGGTGTCGGACCGCTCCCCCACCTTCTTGATCTGCGTGTAGCCGACGTAGAGGACCGCGTTCGCCTTCTGCACCACGACGGTGACCAGGTCGTCATAGGTGTCCGAGCCCAGGCCCGCCGGCGGGGTGTGCACGAGATGCTGGGCGAACCCCCGCCACCCGTCCAGTTCGAAGTGCCGGCTGCCGGTCGTGTAGCCGCCCACGATGGACGGCGGCCCGCCGAGGATGGTGAACGTCGCCGGGCACTTGGCCGACTCGGCCGTCACGGCGTTCATCGCGTTGCCGGCGAGCGTGGTGCTCTCGAAGACCACCGCGCCCTGGGTGACGACCGGGAGGGTCTGCGGCCCGACCTTCGGCGGGGCGACGATGAACCGGCCGGTCGGGTTGCCGCCCACCGGCTCGACCGCCGCTTCCACCGGAACCTGGACGTCGTCGGAACGCTGGACGTACGGGCAGGTGGGGATGCTGTTCGGCGGGGTGTAGATCGTGTGCGAGGCGTGGTCGTCGTCCTCGAACGCGATCGCGCCCTTTCCCAGGTCGGCGGCGCCGACGAAGCCGGAGCGGATGGTCTCCACCGTGTAGGGCGGCTTGGCCACCGGCTCGGGTGTCCCGGCGGAGCATCCCGCCAGGACACCGGCGGCGATCGCGCCGGCGGCGGCCAGGGCCACCCGCGGCGCGGGGGCCGTGCGGTCAGCGCCTCGCATGTGTCGACAGCCTCTCAATGTGCGGTGAACGGGACACGTACGCGTGTCTCGTCGAAGTCGGAAACGCGGATGTCCAGCCGCAACGACCACTCCCCGGGGTAGGGGACGGACATCGAGCCCGCCACGTAGTGGCCGGGTTCGGCCGCCGTCACCTTGACGGGCAGCGCAGGTACGGCGCGGTCCCGCGATTCGAGCGCACCGGAGATCTCGGGCACCGGGACCAGCCTGCCGTCCCGGCCGGTCAGGTAGATGTCGGCCGTGTTGCCGCCCGGTCTCGCCGGTTCGATCTTCACCTGGATCGAGCCGCCGCGCAGCCCGCCGTACGGGCCGGACGCGTTCACGGCGGCGGGGAACGGGACCGTGGTGTCCACCGGCGGCGCGTAGCTCGTGCGGGCGGGCGCCGTGTCGACCAGGACGGCGGTGATGGACACGACGACGACCCCGAGCACGACCTCGCCGGCGACCGAGCGGCGCAGCCTGCGCACCGCGGCGCCGAGGTCCCGGGGGGCACGCCCGGCGCGGTCGCGCCGCTGCACGAACCGCCGCGCTCCGGAGGCGAGCGCCAGCACGCCGAGCACGACGGCGAGCTTGCCGAGCAGCAACCTCCCGAAGCCGGTCGCGCCGAGTGCGCCCCACGTCCCCACCTGACGCCACGACAGGTACAGCCCGGTTACCGCGATCACCGTGAAGCAGAGCAGCGCGAGCCGGGAGAACCTGGGGAGCGCGGGCTCCAGGGAGAGCAGCGCGGGGTCCCGCCTGCCGGCTGGGGCGAGCACGCAGACCGCGAGCGTCACCAGGCCGCCCAGCCACAGCGCCATGGCGAGCAGGTGCAGGGTGGTCGCCGGGACGGCCAGCCAGATCTGCGCGCCGCTCTGCGCGTGGTCCGCCAGCGTCCAGGTCAGCGTCATGGCGATGGCGCCGACCACGGCTACCGCGGGCAGCACGGTCCTGCGGGCGACGCCGGCCGGCTCGGCACGCGTCGTCACCGGACGAGTCGTCTCGGGATCGGGCGGCACGGCAGGCGTCGTCTCGGAATCGGCGGGCACGGCAGGCGTCGTCTCGGCACGGGCCGTATCGGAATCGGCCGGCTCCGAGCCGGTGACGGGCGAGGGGCGGCCCACCGCGATCAGGAAGACCACGCCGAGGACGACCACGAGCACCAGCCGTGCCAGCAACGCGTGACCGAGCCGGGTGGACAGCGTCGCGCCCAGCAGGCCTGGGTCGAACACCGCGGTCAGCGGCCTGCCGTCGGCGTACGGTCCCTGGGCGAGCAGTACCACCGCGGTGCCGGCGGCCAGCACGGCGAAACCCGACCACACGACGCGCCGGCCGCGCCGGTCGTCGCGGCCCCCGGGCCAGAGCCCGGCCACGAACACCCCGCCGCCGAGGGCGAGGGCTACCCCGAGGTACGCCACGGCGCGGCCGACCGCCGCGAAGACGGGGACCACGGGGTCGGCGTCCTGCTCCACGGGGGCGGCCGTCGCGCTCGGATGGCCGACGCTGAAGCTGAACGCTCCCGACACCACGTGCGAGTCCACGGACGTCACCCGCCAGGACACGACGTAGGTTCCCTCGGCCAGGTCGCGGGGCAGGCTCGCCCGCGCAGTGTCCGCTTTCCCGTCCGCGTACTCCGCGGCGCCGATGGCCAGTTCCTTGCCGGTGGGGTCGAGCAACTGGATGGACCGGCGGCCCAGGCTCACCGCCTCGTCGAAGCGGAGCCGGACCTCGGCCGGGGGCGAGGACAGCACCTGGCCGTCGACCGGCGTGCTCTCCAGCAGGTAGGCGTGCGCGTACGCAGGACGGGCGGCCACACCGGGCAGGAGGCCCACGACCAGGCCGCCGGCCGCCAGGAACACGATCGCCACGAGCCGCGCGACCAGCCGGGCCCGGGGAGGCATCGCACAGGGCGCGGCGGCGGGCACGGCGGCGGTCGTCCCCCGCGTGACATGTCGGCGTCGCACCGTCACCCTTCCACTCCGTCAGGGCGGAGCCGGCCCGAGCGGGGAGCTCCCCGCCCCGGGCCGGCTCCGGCTCCGGCGGTTACTTGTCGCAGGAGTTCCAGCAGATCTTGTCGTCCGGCGCGCCCGCGAGCTTGCCGTCGAACCGCAGCACGTCGACGCCCCGGTTGTAGTCCGCGACGTAGACCAGGCCGTTGTGCCAATACGAGGCCGACGCCGAACCGGCGGTCACACCCGTGCCGGACGGAACGCGGAAGTAGCCGACCTGAGTGGGCTTGGTCGGGTCGGACACGTCGAGGAACCGGGTGCCCTGCCCATACCACGCGATCGCCACGATGTTGCCGTTGACGGTGAACCAGTGGGCGGAGCAGCTGCCGCTGGTGGCCGACCCCTCCTTGCCCCACGGCGACCAGTGGCTGACCAGGTCGAGCCGGAGCGGCTTCTCCGGCGTGGACTTCCAGCCCTCGCCGTCGTAGCTGCCCTTCAACGAAATAATCTTGAACTCGCCCGCCTGCGAGCAGGTGGTGATGTTCTCGTTGGTCACGTAGACCAGCTCGCCCTTGTCGAAGGAGCCGAGCTTCTCCGTGTTGTGGTACGCGTTGTGGTCGAAGTAGTCGAAGAATTCGGTGCCCTGCGGGTTGGTCGGCACGGCCGTGCCACCCGCGTACGGGACCGGGTCGTACGCCGTCGCCACCCGGTTGGTCTTCCGCACCGGGTCGTAGTGGTTGCCCTTGGTCCAGTAACCGCGGACGCCGCCCTCGCCGGAGACCCAGGCGACGCCGTTCTTGTCGACGTCGACACTGTGCACGTAGTCGGTGACGCCGTCGAACCGGCCGAGGTCGAGCGCCAGGTCCAGGGTCTTCGGGTGCTTGAGGTCACGGATGTCGGTCACCCGGACCGGCACGCCCTTCCACGACGGGTCCTGGCCCGGCGTACCGGTGTTGGCCGGTCCGACCGACCACAGGTAGGAGCAGTCGTTGATGCAGGTGGCCGTGTGTCCGGCCGGGATCGGCTGGAAGACGACGACCTTCGGCTTCCAGGGGTCTTTCACGTCGACGATGTAGACGCCCGACTGGCCGGTCGAGACGGTGCCGCCGAAGCCCCGCGGGTCCCTGCTGAGGAAGACCAGCTTGCGCTTCGGGTCGACGGTCATGTTCTCGCCTTCCCAGAACCTGTCCTGGGTGTCCCCCGGCTGACGGAGCTGGGCCGCCGTGACGGTGGAGACCAGCGCCGGGTGCTCGGGATCCTTCAGCGACCAGACGGCGAGGCCGCCGGTGCCGTTGGCGAACATGAAGTCGTAGCCGTACTTGTCGTAGCCGATGAAGTTGAGCCCTGAATAGCCGCTCACGCCTTTGACGTTGTCCACGAACGTGACGTTGCTCTTGACGGCGGTCGTCGGGACGTTGTGCACGTCATCCAGGATCGGTCCGCCGTGGGCGGAGTTGTCGGACGGGCCCGGAGGGGGCGGCGGGTCGGCGAACGCCGAGCCGGCTCCGGGGATCTGCAGCGCCGCCGCGGTTAACAGGGCGGCAGCGGCCGCTACGAGAGGCTTCACTCTCACAAACCCTCCTTGAGGGGCAGCGAAGCGGACGTAAGCCGCATCGCCGAAGATCGACAGCAAAATGACTTTAATCACTACGAGAGTGGATGTCAGTAGTCAAAGGTCTCAGAAAGGCATCTTTAGGGACTCAGAGAAATCGTGGTTTCAGGCGGACCGCATGGCGCCCTGGACGGCCCTCGCACGGACAACCGGCGCGCGCCCCGAGCCCGCACGGGTCAGGCGGCGGACGGGTCGCCGGAAAGCTCGACCGTGGCGAGCGTGCCGCCGCCGGGCGCGTTCTCAGGCGCTGCCGAGGACGGCCATGGCGGCGTTGTGACCGGGGATGCCGCTGACGCCGCCGCCGCGCCGGGCGCCCGCGCCGCACAGCAGCACCCGCTCGTGTGCCGTCTCGACGCCCCACTGAGCAGGCCGGGCACCGTGGCCGTCCTCCTCGCCGTACGGCCAGGACAGGTCGTGGTGGAAGATGTGGCCGCCGGGCAGGCCCGCGTCGCGCTCCAGGTCGAGCGGGGTCTTGGCCTCCAAGCAGGGCTCGCCCGAGGGCGCCCGCAGCAGGCAGTCCTCGATGGGCTCGGCGAGCACCGAGTCGATCGAGGCGAGCGTGCGGCCCAGCGCCTCCCGCTTGGCCGCCGGATCGGCGAACAGCCGCGCCGGCATGTGCAGGCCGAACAGCGTCATCGTGTGCGCCCCCGCCTCCCGCAGCTCCGGGCCGAGGATCGAGGGGTCGGTGAGCGAGTGGCAGTAGACCTCGGCGGGCGGCAGGTCCGGCACCTTCCCCGCGGCGGCCTGCGCGTACGCCGCGGCGAGCTGGTCGCGGGTCTCGTTGATGTGGAAGGTGCCGCTGAACGCCTCGGCGGGGTCCACGGCGGGGTCCCGCAGCCGGGGCAGCCGCGACAGCACCATGTTGATTTTGAGCTGGGCGCCCTCGGGCCGCTCGGGCGTCTCCCCGAGCAGCCGGGCGAGCACGGCGGGCGGCAGGTTGGCCAGCACCTTCCCCGCGGTCACCGCGTGCTCCGTGCCGTCGTCGAACGTGACCTCTCCCGTGTCCGGGTCGACGGCCAGCACCTCGGCGCCGGTGCGGATCTCGGCGCCGTGCCGCCGCGCGACCTCGGCGAGCTCGGCGGTCACCGCGCCCATGCCGCCGACAGGGACGTTCCAGTCGCCCGTGCCGTCGCCGATGACGTGGTAGAGGAAGCACCGGTTGGCCAGCAGGTCGGTGGCCGGGTCGGCGAAGGTGCCGATCAGCGCGTCGGTGAGGACGACCCCGCGCACGGTGTCGTCGGCGAACCGCTCGTCCACCACCTCGCCGACGGGCCGTTCGAACAGGTCGCGCCACGCCTCGTCGTCCCCCACGACCTCCCGCAGGTCCGTACGGGCACGCAGCGGTTCGAGCAGCGTCGGCGCGACCCTCCGGGCCACGTGGGCGGTCATCCCGTAGAACCGCTCCCAGGCCGCCAGGTCGTGCCGTCCCCCGGTCACCGCCTCGAAGGAGGCGGCGGTGCGCGCGGCGTCCTCGTTGTCCACGAGCAGGCCGGTGTCGCCGGCCGGGGTGTAGGAGGCGAAGCGGCGGCGGCGCAGGTCGAGACGCAGCCCGAGATCCTTCACGATCTTCGTGGGCAGCAGGCTGACCAGGTAGGAGTAGCGCGACAGCCGCGCGTCCACGCCGGGGAACGCGCGGGCCGACACGGCGAGGCCGCCCACGTGGCCGAGGCGTTCCAGGACCAGCACACTGCGCCCGGCCCGGGCGAGGTAGGCCGCGGCGACGAGGCCGTTGTGCCCGGCGCCGGCGATGACGACGTCGTAGTGCGAGCGTGGCATGGAGGCGTTCTCCCGGGTCGTACGTGGCTCGGTGTCGCGGGCGGGTGCGGGCCGGATGCGGGTCGTGGCGGCGGTCGTGGGAGGGTCTGGAGGGGTCACGGGAGGACGGCGACGGGTGGGCCTGGGCGGATGCCCGCAACTTATCGCAAGATCTCCCGCAATACCCGGGCAGAATATGCCGAAGCGGACAATCCTCCGCCGACGAAAGAACCCCAAGAGAGAAACAGGAGAGACATGCGCGTTTCCGATGAGGTCGCCGAGGCGCTGGCCACCGGCCGTCCGGTCGTCGCCCTGGAGTCCACCATCATCTCCCACGGGCTTCCCCAGCCCCGCAACCTCCAGGTCGCCCTCGAACTGGAGGACATCGTCCGGCAGGCGGGGGCCGTGCCGGCGACGGTGGCGGTGCTGGACGGCGTCCCCCGGGTGGGCCTGGACAAGGACGGGCTGGAGCGGATCGCGACCGAGCCGGGCCTGCGCAAGCTCGGCTTCCGCGACCTCTCCCCGGCCGCCGCGCTCGGGCTGAGCGGCGCCACGACCGTCTCCGGCACCTCGTTCCTGGCCGCCCGCGCGGGCGTGCGAGTGTTCGCCACCGGGGGTCTCGGCGGCGTCCACCGCGGCTGGACCACGGTGCAGGACGAGTCGGCCGACCTCGACACGCTCAGCCGCACGAGGATCACCGTCGTGTGCGCCGGGGTGAAGTCGATCCTCGACGTGCCCGCGACGCTCCAGCGGCTGGAGACCAAGCAGGTCACCGTCGTGGGCTACCGCACGGACGAGTTCCCCGGCTTCTACCTGCACAGCTCCGGCGAGCCGGTGGACTGGCGCGTCGAGACGCCGCAGGAGGCCGCCGGCGTCATGCGGGCCCAGGACGCGCTCGGCGGGCTGGACACGGCGCTGATCGTGGCGAACCCGGTTCCGGTGGATCTCCAGCTCGACCCGGACCTGCACGACCGGGTGCTCGCGGAGGGCCTGCGCGCCGCCGAGGAGCGCGGGGTCACCGGGCAGGCCATCACCCCGTTCCTGCTGGAGTACCTGGTCGAGGGCACGGGCGGCGCGTCGCTGGAGGCCAACCTCGCGGCCGTACGCGGCAACACCCGCCTGGCCGGGGAGATCGCGGCCGCCTGGGCGGCCGGGTGAGCGGTCTGCTGGTGATCGGCGACGTGGTCACCGACGTCGTCGCGCTGCACGACGGCCCCGCGGCCACCGGCACCGACACACCCGCCGACATCGCGCTGCGCCCGGGCGGCTCGGGGGCGAACACCGCCTGCTGGGCCGCCCGGCTCGGCGCGGACACCCGCCTGCTCGCGCGGGCCGGGTACGACACCGGCGAGTGGCACGCGGCCCAGCTGACCAAGGCCGGGGTCCGGCCGCACCTGCGGATCGACCCGGAACGGCCCTCGGCCGTCGTGATCGCGATGGTCGACTCCACCGGGGAGCGGTCCATGCTCACCAACCGCGGGGCGAGCGGCCACATCGGGGCCGGGGACTGGACGCCCGACCTGCTCGACGGGGTCGGGCACCTGCACCTGTCGGCGTACACGATGTTCGCCGAGCCGGGCCTGGAGCTCGCGCGGCTCGCCATGCGCGAGGCCGGCCGGCGCGGGATCCCCGTCAGCGTCGATCCGGCCTCCTGTGGGCCGCTGCGCGCGTTCGGGCCCGAGCGGTTCCTCCGCGAGAGCGCCCCGGCGAGCCTCGTGATCCCCAACCTGGAGGAGGCGCTGCTGCTCGCGGACGCCGCGGATCCGGAGGCGGCGGCCGGCACGCTCAGCGCCCACTACGGCACGGCGGTGGTCAAGCTGGGGGCCGGCGGTGCCCTGCTGGCCCGCGATGGCCGTATAGTCGCCAGAGCGGCCGCACCCCCGGCGGAGGTGGTCGACTCGACGGGCGCGGGAGACGCGTTCGCCGCCGGGTTCCTGGTCGCCTCGATGGCCGGGAGCACGCCCGAGGAAGCCCTGCGCAAGGGGTGTGAGGCGGGCGCGGCGGCGGTCGCGCAGGTCGGCGCCCGGCCGGATCCTGGGAACTTTACCCTATTGACACCAATTGCTGGTTTGCGGCGTAAGCTGCACCATTAGCAACATGCGTCACTCTCGGGAGGGTGCGGTCATACCGATGGACGCCGAGTCAACGATCTGCCTGAGCGACCTGGTCCCGGCCCTGCGCTGGAGCCGTCCTCAGCAGGTGGCCGAGCTGCTGGCCGACCCGCGCCTGCCCGGCGGCTGGTGGGCATCCGTCGGGATCGGCCACGCGATACGGGCGACCGGCGTTGACTGGATCTGCGAGCGGCTCGCCCGCCTGGCCGTGGGCCGCTGGGACCACCTGCCCCTCACCGACCTGCTTCCGGCGCTCCAGGTGCACACGGTGGACCCGGCCATGCCCGGCTGGCCCGATCCCGTACGCACGGTGGTCAACCACCTCGGCGGCTGGTACCGGCTGCGCCGCCTGACGCCCTGCGATCTCCAGGCCCCGGCCGCCCCCGCCTCGCCCGAGGTCCTCCTGACCACGGTGTTCCGGGAGGTGTTCGGCCGCCTGGAGGGCGAGCCGGCGTCCGGGCGGTCCGCGCAGGCGCTCGCCGGGGACGAGGCCGCGCCCCAGAGGCAGGCACAGACGCAGGCGCAGGTCCAGACGCAGGGACCTTCCGGTCCCGCCGGGGCGCCCCTCCCGCAGGCCGCACCCGGGACCTCCTCTCAGGCCTTCCCGCAGGTCGCCGGACCGGGGACGACGTCTCAGCCGTTCCCGCAGGCCGCACCCGGCACCTCCTCTCAAGCCTTCCCCCAGGTCGCCGCCCCGGGAACCACGTCTCAGCCGTTCGCCCGGCCGGCCGCGCCGGCGCCCGGTCAGGCCGCTGCCGCTCAGGCACCCGCCCAGACACCCTCGAGGCAGGGACACGGGCCGGCTCAGCAAGGCCCGGCTCAGCAGGGACCGGCTCAGCAGGGGCAGGCGCCCGCCGGGCCGGGGCAGGGCGCTCCGGCACCCGCCGCGCCGTCCCCCGCCATACCGTCCCCCGCCATGCCGTCGCCCGGCATGCCCGCGCCCGCGATGCCGGCGCCCGCGATGCCGGCGCCGACGGCGGGGCAGGCGCCGGCCGCGGGGCCGGTCAAGCCCTCCACCCAGCCCTTCGCCCGGCAGGCCGGAGCCTCGCTTCCGCAGCCCGCGGCCGCGCCCGCCCAGCCCGCCGCCGAGGTGGCACGGGAGCGGCAGCCGGCCGACCTCAGCGCGCACCCGATGGTCGCGGTCATCGAAGGCCTGTTCCGCGGCTGGGACCCGCTGGCCAGGGCCGTCGCGGCCGAGCGGCTGTTCGCCGCCGAGCCGGTGAGCCTGCGCACGCTGGCGCACAACCTCAACGTGGACCGCGAACTGCTCTCCCAGGCCCAGCGCGCGGCCGAGGAGCGGGTGCTGCTGTGGCTGCGCTCCCCCGACTCCGCGCCGCTCACCGGCCACCTGTTCGGGCTCACCGAATGGCTGGGCGCGGCGGCCACCCAGGAGCAGCTCATCGCGGCGGACCCGTCCCACCCCGTCGAGGTGCCGGCCCTCGGCACGCCGCTGTGGCGGGTGCTGGTGACGCTGATGCCGGACCGCCGCCTGCAGGACGGCTGGCTCGTGGTCGGCGACCTCCTGGGGCTGCGTGAGAAGACCCGCCAGCTGCTGGCGAACAAGCCGGCGGACGCCGACGTCGTGGAACTGCTCGGCCAGCTCGGCATCCGCGCCCACTCCGCCAAGGCGTGGCTGGACTCCATGCCGCAAGCCGGCTCCCCGTCCGAACACGGACCCCTGCCCACCCGGCACGGCCCCGACCAGACGGCGAGATCCGCGCCGCTGCCCCGCCGTACACCGGGTGCGAACGGGCACCACCACGGCCGCGGCGGGGTCCCGATCCCCTCGCAGGCCAACAACGGGCCCGACGCCGCCACCGCGCTCGCCGCGCTCAACGCGCTCACGAACGGCAACCTGAACGGAACCCCGAACGGCAACCCGAACGGGAATGTGGCCGGCAACCTGGGCGGCAATCTGAACGGGAACCTGGCGGGGGGCGTGCCCCGGCCGCATCTCGTGCCGAACCCCCGCCCGACCTCCAGCCCGGCCTCCGACCCGCGCCGCTGGCAGCGGATCGACGTCACCAGCGGCCATCTGCGCGGCGAGCCGGTGGCGGTCCCCGAGGGGTACGCCGCCCAGCTCGGCATGCGCCCGGGAACGCTGCTGTCGGTCACCGGCCCGGGGGACAACGCCGTCGTGCTGGTGTGGCGCGATCGTCAGCCGGTGTTCGACTCGCTCCAGCCGGTCCTGATGCGGCTGAACGCGCGGCCCGGCGACTCGGTCTACGTGACCGTGGACGGCTACCGCCTGGACGCCCAGCTCACATCTTCGGTCTGAGCATCTTGCGGTAGTAGGTGGCCGACACCTCGTAGCCGAGGGCGCCGTAGAACTCGGCGGCCCGCCGGGTCGCCAGCGCGACGTATCCGGCCTGCCGTGAGCGCGCCCACGTCTCGAACTCCTCCAGGAGGCGCCGCCCGATGCCGTGGCGGCGGTAGCCGCTCTCGATCATCGCCTCCTCCACCCACGCGACCCTGCCGTTGGCGAACAGCGTGAGGTGGGTGAAGCCCAGCAGGTAGCCGCGTACGGTCCCCTCGACGGTGGCGACGATGAGAAAGGCGTCCTCGTTCTCCAGGAGTTGCGGCAGCGCCGCGTCGAACGGCGCGCGCTCGGGCCGGAACGTCACCGCGAACTCGCGGGCGAGTGCGAAGATCTCGTCCGCGTCGGTCTTCTCGGCCCTCCGGAGCTGGAGATCACCAGACGTCATGAAATGGACTCTAGGAGTACCCAGGCACATACGTCCAATCCGGGGTGCGGCGGTTCTCAGGCTGGAGCCACAGCGAAGGATCGCCGGGCGTGCCGCACGAACTCGCGTACGGCCGGGCCCTGCCCGGCGCGCCACAGCAGCGCGAGCAGAGCGGGCGTCTCGACGTCCTCGATGGTGAGCGCGGCGAGCCGGTCCCGGTGGGCCGCGGCCATCGACTCGCTGAGGACGGCGACGCCGAGCCCGCGGGCCGCGAGGCCGGCGACGGCGTCGGCCGCCCCGGCCTGCAGCGCGATCACCGGCTGGAGGCCCCGGGCCGCGCAGGCCCGGTCGAAGACCGTGCGCAGGCCGGTGCCGTACGGCATGCAGACGATCGGGTGCGAGACGAGGTCGGTCAGGGTGACGCCGTCCCGTCCCGCGAGGGGGTGGTCCGGAGGGACGGCGGCGACGATCCGCTCGCTGATGACCGTCAGCGTCTCCAGGCCGTCCGGAGCGGCGGCGAGCCCGGCGAGGGCCAGGTCGAGGGCGCCGGAGCGCACCCCCTCGACGAGCCGGTCGGAGTTGTCCTCCAGCAGGGCGATCTCGACCCCCGGGTGGGCCCGGTGGAACGCGGCGAGGGCGTCGAACAGCGGCGTGACGGTGCAGCCGACGACCATCCCGACGGTGAGCCGGCCCCGGATGAGGCCGGTCACCTCGCCCACCGCCTGCCCCAGCGCCCCGGCCGCGGCGAGCGCGGCGCGGGCGTGCTCGAGCGCGGCCTTCCCCGCGACGGTAAGGGTGACGCTCCGCGCGGAGCGGTCGAACAGCTCCGTGCCGAGTTCGCGTTC
Source organism: Microbispora rosea (assembly GCF_044460045.1). Classification (NCBI taxonomy): domain Bacteria; kingdom Bacillati; phylum Actinomycetota; class Actinomycetes; order Streptosporangiales; family Streptosporangiaceae; genus Microbispora; species Microbispora rosea. Next base: position 412,075 of record NZ_JBITJO010000002.1, read on the forward strand.
GAGCTGCCGGATCTGGGCGCTGACGCCCGACTGGCTGATGTGCACCCGCTCGGCCGCGCGGGTGAAGTTGCGCTCCTCGGCGACCGCGACGAAATACTCCAGCTGACGCAGTTCCATAACCACTGATTCTAGCTCCCATCCGATCCATCTGTTGGACTTCTGGAAAGCGAATCGGCAGGCTGGAGGCCGTACGAGAGTTCGGGAGGACCGATGCCGGAACACGACATGCCGGAACACGAGATGCCGGAATACGAGAAGGCCATGCGGCCGGAGGACATCACCCGCCTGTTCGTCGAGCGGTCGAACGCGGGCGACGCCGCGGGAGTGGCGGCACTGTACGAGGAGAACGCCGTGCTGGCCTACCCGCCAGGCGGCGTGACGGTCGGCCGGGAGGCGATCCGCGCCCTCTGGGAGAAGGTGCTGGCGAACCGCCCCCGCTTCGAGCCGGAGGAGCCCCTCCCGACGCTGGTCAGCGGCGACATCGCGCTGACCTCGACCCCGCCGAAGGACGGCGCCGGCGCCCGGGCCCAGGTCGTACGGCGCCAGCCCGACGGAAGCTGGCTGCGGGTGCTCGACCAGCCGGAGTTCCAGCCGCCCGCCCGCTGATCCGGTTACTGAGCCGCCGGGGCGGCGGCGGGGGCGCGGTCCGCCTCGGGGGCCGGGGCGGCGCCCTCGTCGTCCACGAACGTCGCCTCGTCGAAGGGAAGCCGGCCGGCCAGCACCTCCTCGGCCCGGGAGCGGTCGAAGTCTCCCACCCACGTGCCGATCAGGACGGTGGCGACCGCGTTTCCGGCGAAGTTGGTCAGCGCCCGGGCCTCCGACATGAACCGGTCGATGCCCACGATCAGGCCGACGCCGTCCACGAGGGCGGGCCGGTGCGACTGGAGGCCCGCCGCCAGCGTGGCCAGCCCGGCGCCGGTGACACCCGCCGCCCCCTTGGACGCGATGATCATGAAGACCAGCAGGCCGATCTGCTCCCCGGCGGAGAGCGGGAAACCGGTCGCCCGCGCCACGAACAGCGTCGCCATGGTCAGGTAGATGGCGGTGCCGTCGAGGTTGAAGGAGTAGCCGGTCGGGACCGTGATGCCGGCGACCGCGCGGCTCACCCCCAGGTGCTCCATCTTGGCGATCAGGCGCGGCAGCGCCGACTCGGAGGAGGACGTGGACAGGATGAGCAGGAACTCCCGGGCGAGATAGCGCAGCAGCGACAGCAGGTTGATCCGCGCCCCCAGCCACAGCACCGCGCCGAGCACGACCCCCACGAAGAGCAGGCAGGTCAGGTAGAACCCGCCCATCAGCACGGCCAGGCTGCGCAGCGCGTCGAACCCGCCCGCGCCGACCACCGCGGCCATCGCGCCGAACGCGCCGACCGGGGCCGCCCACATGATCATCGCCAGGACGCGGAAGACGAGCCGCTGCAGGTGGCCGAGCCCCCGCAGGATGGGCGCCGCCCGCTCCCCCATCGCCTGCAGCGCGAAGCCGGTCAGCAGCGCGACCAGCAGGGTCTGGAGCACCTGGCCCTCGGTGAACGCCGAGACGAACGTCGCCGGGATGATGCCGAGCAGGAACGACGTCGTGTCGCTCTCGCCGCCCTTGGCCGCCTGCTCCTCGGCGGCCTTGCGCAGCTCGTCGGTCAGCTGGAGCCCCTCGCCGGGGTGCAGGACGTTGCCCACGAGCAGGCCGATGGCCAGCGCCACCGTGGACATCACGAGGAAGTAGCCGATGGCCAGCCCGCCCACCTTGCCGACCTTCGCGGCCTGGGCCACCGAGCCGACGCCGAGCACGATCGTGCAGAAGATGATCGGGCTGATCATCATCTTGATCAGGGCCACGAAGGCCGTGCCCAGCGGCTTCAACGCGACCCCGGCGTCCGGCGCCACCAGCCCCACGGCGATCCCGAGGAGGACCGCGACGATCACCGCCAGGTACAGATAATGGGTCCGGTCACGGGGTGCCGGGTTCAGTGGTGCCGGGTTCGGTGTGGTCGTCACGCGACCCTCCTCGTCCTCAAGCGGCCCGCGACGACGCGGGCGAAGATGCGATCTGGTCGGTGACTATGCGCGCGGTAGTGACCTGGGTCACTATTGCGTACATTTCGTTCACGGCGGTTTTCACCGGCGCGCCCCGCGGCCGTGAATCCGCGCACGACCCGCACCCGGAGCGAGGACGCTGAAAGCCGTGACGACGATGACCGCCAGGCTCGGACGCTGGAGCCTGGCCCGGCAGGTGCTCGTGCTGCAGATCCTGGTCGTCGGGATCACCGTGGCCGGCGCCACCCTCCTCGGTTTCCTGCGTACGCGCGAGCTCCTCGGCGACGAGGCCGCGAGGACGACGAGGGCGGTGGCGATCAGCGTGGCCGACGCGCCCACCGTGCTCGACGCGCTGGACGACTCCGATCCCTCGGCCGTGCTCCAGCCGTACGCGGAGCGGGTGCGCGCGGAGGCCGGGCTGGACTTCATCACGATCATGGACAGGGAGGGCCGCAGGTACACGCATCCCAACCCCAGGCAGATCGGCGGGCACTTCCTCGGCACCACGGCGCCGGCGCTGGCCGGGCGCACGTTCACCGAGACCTACACCGGCACGCTGGGGCCGTCCGTACGGGCCGTCACCCCCGTGCGGGACGCCGCCGGCCGGGTCCGGGCACTGGTCAGCGCCGGCATCACGGTGGCGAAGATCAGTGCCGAGGTGCGCGGGCAGATCGGCTCGGCCGTCCTCACCGGCCTGCTCGGCCTGGCGGCGGGCATCGCCGGCGCCTACCTGGTGGGCGCCCGCCTGCGCCGTCAGACGCACGGGCTGGGCCCGGCGGAGCTGAGCCGCATGTACGAGTACCACAACGCGATCCTGCACGCGGTGCGCGAGGGGCTGCTGCTCGTCGACCGGGACGGCCGGCTGACCCTCGCCAACGACGGCGCCCGCGAGCTGCTCGGCCTGCCCGGGGACGCGGAGGGGCGGCACGTGGGCGACCTCGGCCTGTCGCCCTCGCTGGCCGCGATGCTCGGCTCCGGGGAGAGCCGGTCGGACGAGATCCACCTGACCGGGGAGCGCGTACTGGTGGCGAGCGCCGCCGTGGTGCGTTCCGGCGCCCGCTCGCTCGGCACGGTGGTCACGCTCCGCGACCACACCGAGCTGCAGGCCCTCACCGGGCAGCTCGACGCCGAACGCGGCTTCGCCGAGTCGCTCCGCTCGGCCGCGCACGAGGCGGCCAACCGGCTGCACACGGTCGTCGCGCTCGTGGAGCTGGGCCGCGCCGACCAGGCGGTGGAGTTCGCCACCGCGGAGCTGCGGGCGGCCCAGCGGCTCACCGACCGCGTGGTGGGCGCGATCCGCGAACCCGTCCTCGCGGCGCTGCTGCTCGGCAAGAGCGCGGCGGCCGCCGAACGCGGAGTCGACCTCGTGATCAGCCCGGACAGCGAGCTCGGCGACGTCGCCCTCGACTCCCGCGACCTCGTGACCATCGTGGGCAACCTGATCGACAATGCGATCGACGCCGCCGTACAGGGCCCCCCGCCCGCCCGGGTCCGCGTCTGCCTGCGCGCCGAGGACGGCACGTTCCTGATCAGGGTCGCCGACAGCGGTCCCGGGATCGACCCCGGCGTCGTACGGGACGTGTTCCGGCGCGGCTGGTCCACGAAGGGGGACGGCCGGGGGCTCGGCCTCGCGATGGCGGGGCAGGCGGCCCGGCGCCTGGGCGGCGGCATCCAGGCGTGCGCCGGCGGTCAGCACCCCGATGGTCAAAGCCCGGGTGGTCAAGGCCCCCGTGGTCAAGACCCCAGTGGTCAAGACCCCGGTGGTCAAGACCCCGGTGGTCAAGGCCCCGGTGGTCAGGACATCGGTGGTCAAGGCCCCGGTGGTCAGGACATCGGTGATCAGGCCGCCGATGGTCGGGGGGCCGATGGTCGGGGGGCGGTTTTCACCGTGCGGCTCCCGCTGCCGCCCCGGGCGGCCACGCCCGCGGGCGCTTCCTGCGGCGGCCCGGCGCGCGCGGAGGTGCGGCCGTGATCTCGGTTCTGATCGTGGAGGACGAGGAGCTCACGGCCGAGGCGAACCGCCTGTACGTCGAGCGGGTGCCCGGCTTCCGGGTCGCCGGCGTGGCCAGGTCCGGCGGCGAGGCCGTCCGCGCGCTGCGCCGCGAGCCGGTGGATCTCGTGCTCCTCGACCTCTACCTGCCGGACATGCACGGGCTGGACGTCTGCCGGGCCATGCGGGCCGCGGGCCTCCCCTCCGACGTCATCGCCGTCACCTCCGCGCGGGATCTGTCGGTGGTCAGGTCGGCCGTCTCCGCCGGGGTCGTGCAGTATCTGCTGAAGCCCTTCACCTTCGCCCTGCTGCAGGAGAAACTCGAACGATACGCGGCGTTCCGGTCGTCGATCAGCGGGCCGGGCGAGGTCAGCGGCCAGGGCGAGGTGGACCGGGCGCTGTCCACCCTGCGCGGGACCGCCCGCCCCCACCTGCCGAAGGGGATGACGGCCGACACCCTGGAGGCCGTGGCGGGCGCGCTGCGGGACGCCGCCGACGGCCTGTCGGCCCAGGCCGTGGGCACGGCCGTGGGCGTGTCCCGGGTGACGGCCCGGCGCTACCTGGAACACCTCGTCGACACCGGCGTCGCGCGCCGGGTCCCGCGATACGGCGGCCCCGGCCGTCCGGAACTCCGCTACACCATCGCCTGACCGAGCCATTTACCCGCGGGCAGCCGGACGCCACCGTTGTCGTCGAAGAAGTACACCTCGGCGGCGGTGATCGCCCCGCCGGCCATCGATCGACCTTGAGTACCAGCGGCATTCCGTCCATCCCGGCCCCCACGACCTGTCCCATACCGACATCCACGGCGACGTGCCGGTGCTGGAGCGGCGAACGCCTCCCAGGTCGGTGCCGTTCGGCGTGCTGCGCCCGGTCCGCGGTCAGACGGCCGCGGCCTCGTCCCAGAAGGCGGCGAGGATCTCGTTCAGTCTTTCCGGCGCTTCCACATGGGGATAGTGGCCGGTGCCGGGGACCGATATGTGGCGCCCGCCGATCCGTTCGGCGGTGACCCGCGCGCACGCGACGAGGGGGACGCCACCGCGCTCACGATAGGGCTCGGGCCCGCTCTCCCAGGCGCCGGAGACGACCAGCTTGGGGAACCCGGCCGCCCGCAGGGCGGGGAGCGGCATGCCGGCCTCCCAGCACACGCGTTCACGCAGGACGGTGGCGGCCGCGCGCAGCCGCCGCTCGCTCGCCTCCAGCGGTGGCATGCCGGCCGAGTCGGCGGCCGCCCGCAGCCACTGCTCGGGTGTCAGCTCGGGGAGGTTCGCATAGGCGGCGCGGTTGGCGGCAAGCGCGGCGGCCACCGCCGGGTGGTCGGCCGCCGCCTGGTAGCAGCCGGGTTCGATGAGGGTGAGCGACCGCACCGCTTCCGGCCGGCGGGCCGCGGCGATCATGACCCCAACCGCGCCGTAAGAGTGGCCGACCAGATGTGCGCCCTCGCCGAGCAGTTCACCGATGTCGTCGGCATCTGCCAGGTAGTCGCCCGCGAACCGTTCTCCGGCATCAGGGCTGCCGCCGTACCCGCGCCGGTCGACGAGCAGCAGCCGGAAGCGGGCGGCCAGCGGGGCCTGCGCGGCGAACCCGCACTTCGGGTCGTCCCCCCAACTGGTGGAGCCGTGCACGAAGATCACCGGCGGTGCGCCGGTCTCCGCGCCCATCGCGGTCACGTGCACCTCGCCCGGCAGCGGCCCGTTCGCGCGGAACACGGGTACGCGGGTCATCGGCAGCTCCTTGAACGTCGTTTAACTCTCCTAAACGTTGTATAAGGGCGGTGAACGCCGATCGTCAACTCCGGTAGCGTTGGCTCGTGTCCTCAGATGTCCCGGATGGGTCCGTCTGGCTGCGCCAACAACGGCCTCCGCGCGACCGTCAGCTCACCCGTGACCAGATCGTCGACGCGGCCGTCGTGGTGCTCGACGCCGACGGGCACCGTGGGCTGTCGATGCGCCGCATCGCCGCCGATCTCGGGGTGACCGCCGGATCGCTGTACTGGTATGTGCGCACCAAGGACGACCTGCTGGAACTGGCGCTGGACCGGGTGCTGGGGGAAGTGCGCGCCGATCCGGACGAGCCGGATTGGCGGCGGGCACTGGCCGCGCTGGCCCGCAGCAACCGGGCGATGCTGCTGCGGCATCGATGGGCGTTGTCGGAGCTGACCGTCCGGCCGAACCTCGGGCCGAATGCTCTGGCGCTGGCCGAGACCGGCCTGCGGTTGCTGGCCCGGGCCGGGTTCGCCGACGCGGACCTCGACGTCGCGATGGCGGCGGTCAACGACCACGTGGTCGGCGCGGTCATCGCCGAGGTCGCCTGGCGGGACACGCTGGCGCGCATGAATGCGAGCGGTGCCGACTGGAGCGAACGGGCCGCCGGTTACCTGCGCGAGGTCACCGGGCGATACCCGCTGCTGGCCCGCCGGATGGCCGCCACCGGCGACCTCGATGTGGAACGCGAGAGCGAGCGGCGCTTCGAGTTCGCCCTGCGGTGCCTTCTGGACGGCCTGGCCGCCCGCCGCGCCGGCTGAGATCCTTCCGGCAGGAAGTCACGTCCCGACCCGTTGCGCAGTTCGAGGGTTGCTTCGTTCGCTCGCGCTGAAGGCGGCGCTGATGAAGTGGCCGGCCAGGGGCGCGCCCCTGACAGTGCGGGCCAGAGCGGGCATGTCCCCAGACATCAGCTTTGCGAGAAGTGATCAGGACTGCTCCGGCGCACGCAGCGTAAGGGGACCGCGAGCGAGGTTGTCTTGCCGCTGGTCTGCGGGACCATCAGCGCGAGGATGACATCCTCCCATCTGCCGCGTGCTCGAACAGCATCGTGATCAGCGGCAGGATCCCCGCGTGCGATCTCCACGGTGGCGTCCGGGACGTACCCCCGCGCGTTCCCCCGGAGGACCGCAGAGCGGTCAGGTCTTGCTGGCGAACAGTCGGTTGAGGTGCTGGTTGACGGCGGTCAGGGCCTCTTGGGGCTCGATCACGCTCAGTTCGATGAGCGGGGTCAAGCCGGTGAGTGTCAGGAGCAGGTCGGTCTCTATCGCCGGGTCGCGGTCGGGGCTGATGTGGCCGTCGGTGATCGCCTGGCGAACGATCTGCTCGATGAGGTCGCGGCCGTGAGCCAACCCGTCGCGTGCGCGTGTATGGATGTTGGGGTTGTGCAGTGCCTCCAGGACGTAGGCGGCGCTCATCCGGCTCGTCGCGCGTGCGTCGGGATGTAGAGGGAGCATCTCCGTAAGCATCACTCGGAGCATGTCACGGGGGTGTGGTGGGTTGCCGAGTTCTCTGACGCCTTTGGCGACGCGTAGTGATGTCTGTTCGGACGCGAAGTCCATGGCGAAGACCAACATCTCTTCTCGGGTGGCGAAGTAGTGCTGCACCGCACCGTGGGAGATGCCTGCTTCCTGGGCTACTTCGCGGACGCTCGCGTGCGCGATGCCGCGTTGTTCCACTACGCGCCACAGCGCTCGGGCGATCGTCTCGCGGCGTTCGCGGTGATCCACCTGCTTGGGCATCGTCGGCCTCCCCTTTCTCAATACAGTTGACATATTACATCTGACCGATAAAAGCTGGGAGTCCGTTCGTGGAGGAAGGGTGTGGCATGTCCGAACAACCAAGAGCACGGACTGCGGAGGGCCTCGTCGAAGGGTGCCGGCGGGGAGAGTATGTGGTGTTCCGTGGCATCCCCTATGCTCAGCCGCCCGTCGGGCCGCTACGCTTCCAGGCGCCTGCGCCGGTCGAGGGGTGGGACGGAACGAGGCAGGCGACCACGTTCGGCCCCGTGGTTCCGCAGGCGGGACCGACGGCCGAGAGCTCGGTCGGGAACGACTGGCTCACGCTCAACGTCAGCACCCCGGCCCTGGGGACGGCCGGACTGCCCGTGCTGGTCTGGATCCACGGTGGTGCCTACATCGCGGGGGCCTCCAGCGATCCGATGTACGACCCTGCGGCCCTGACCAGCGCGGGCCTGGTCGTGGTGAGCATCAACTACCGGCTGGCAGCCGAGGGTTTCGCTCTTGTCGAGGGCGCCCCGGCCAATCGCGGGTTTCTCGACCAGATCGCGGCGTTGGAATGGGTACAGCGCAACATCGCCGCATTCGGCGGAGACCCCGACCGGGTTACGGTAGCGGGACAGTCCGCCGGGGCAGGGTCGATCGCGGCCCTGCTGACGATGAAGCGGGCGGAGGGGTTGTTCCGCAGGGCCATCGTGCACTCGGTGCCGGGAACGCTGTGCACCCGCGCGCTGGCGGAAGAAGTCGCCGCCGCGCTCGCGGGCCGGGTCGGCGCGGCACCTGACGCTGAAGCCCTGTCCGGCATCGACCCCTTGCGCCTGGCCGACGAGCTCACCGCCCTTGGTGTCGACCTTCCCGGCCATCACAAGAGTTGGGGTCGGCTCTCGCAGATCGGTGTCGCAGTGTGCCCGGTCCTCGACGGCGTGGTGCTCACCGAAACGCCTTGGAGGGCGCTGGCCGGCGGCCGTACAGGCGCAATCGAGCTCCTCGTCGGCCATACCCGCGATGAATTCCGGCTGTTCAGCGTCATGATGGGGCGGCTGGGCACCTTTGATGAGGACGAGGCCCGTACGGCCCTGGATCTGTTCGCCCCGGCACCAGACGGCGCAGACACCTACCGTGCCGCCTACCCACAGGCCACCCCTGAAGAACTGCTCGAACTGGTGTACTCCGATGCCCTCTTCCGGATGCCCTCACTGCAGCTGGCCCAGGCGAACCAAGCGGCTGGAGGCACGTCGTTTCTCTTCGAGCTGCAGCTGGCGGCTCCGGCGGCCGGCGGAGTCCTGGGCGCCTGCCACAGCCTCGACGTTCCCCTGGCGTTCGGCACGTTGGACAGCCCCGCCGGCCGGCACCTCTTCGGCGACCGGGCAACGCCAGAGGTTTCGGCGGTATCCCGGGAACTGCAGCGGAGCTGGGTCCGCTTCGTCGCGGCCGGCAACCCCGGGTGGCCCGCCTACCGGCCCGAGCGACAGCTGACTCGCGTCCTGGATATCGAGTCGAAGACCTTGCCTTACCCAGAAGAGGCCTCTCGCCGGATCTGGGAGCGACACGACCCGGCCCCCTTTGACCTCACGTAGCTTGGGGGTCGGTTTTCCCGTGTTGCCGACAGAAAGAACCGGCGAGAAGGCCATCCGCTCTTCGTTCACGAAATCGTCAACTCTAGGACGGCGCGACGTACCGCGCCTCCTCGCAGCCGGTGAAGTGCGTTTCAGCAGGTAGGGCCGCGTCGGTGAGCAGGATCGCGGTCGGCTCCGCCGCGGACGCACTCGCCTCGCCGGTCTGCGGTGTCCGTGCCGGCGGGGCCGTGTGTCGTACCGGCGCCGGCCGATCCCCCGCCTTTCGAGAACGTGCCCCGGAAATGGGCAGGTACAGGTCGGGGTGAGGACCATGGGAGATCGTCGCGGGCAAGATCGGTCCGGAAGCGGGGAGACGGGGTGCTCCCGCCGCAGGTTCCTCGCCTACTCGGCGGCGGGTCCGCTGACCCTCGCCGGCGTACGGCAGGCGCCGCCGCGGCGGACCGGCCTCGGATCCGCCCGGCAGGACTTCGTCGTGCAGGAGACCCCGTCCCGCTACTTCTCCCACCGGGGAAACGGCTCGGAGGAGATGAAATGGGGCCCGGTCAGCGGATATGGAGACCTGATCCCCAACGATCGGTTCTACATCCACAACCGGGCCCGCCCGCCGCACATCGACCGTTCGTCGTGGCGTCTGGAGATCACCGGTGACGCGGTCTCCCGTCCCAGGTCGTTCTCGTACGCCGACCTGCTCGCGCTGCCCCAGGTCACCGTGCGCCGCACCCTCGACTGCGGCGCGAACTGCTCTGCCTTCTTCCCCGAGCTCCCGCCTTCCGGCGACGGCCGGTGGCTTCCCACCGGCTACACCCAGTGGCACTTCGGCGCGGTCGGCGCCGCCGAGTGGACCGGGGTGCGGGTCAGGGACGTGCTCGCGGAGGCCGGGCTCGGCCACGCCGTCGACGTACGGTTCACCGGCCTGGACGAGATCGCCATCCCGGACGGGATCGTGCACTACTCGGAGGTCGTCGCGGCGGACAAGGCCCTGCGCAACGACAGCCTGCTGGTGCACCACATGAACGGGGCCGACCTGCCCGTCGACCACGGCTACCCGCTGCGCGCCCTCATGTCCGGGTGGGGCGCCAACACGGCCGTGAAGTGGCTCGGCACGATCGAGGCGTCCGTACGGCGTCTGCCCGCGCAGGGCCTGCAGCGGAACCAGGTGCTGGTCGGCCCGGCCTATCCCACCCCCGTCCGGCCGACCGTCGGCCGGGTCCGCAGCGCCCTCGAACTCGACGAGGGCGTCACGCTCCCGCCGGGCGACCACACGCTGCACGGCCGGGCCTGGTCCGGCGCCGGGACGATCGACCGCGTCGACGTCACGATCGAGCGAATGATCGCCCCCGAGCGCTGGGTGGCGGAGATGCCCTGGCGCAGGGCGAGGCTCCTCGCCCCGCCCGAGCCGCTGATCTGGGTGCGGTTCGAGGTGCCGTGGCGAGCGGCGCGGCCGGGGCGATACCGCGTGATGTCACGCGCTCGCGACAAGGAGGGCAACGTCCAGCCCCGGCCCGAGGACGTCCCCTGGAATCAGCACGCCCTCGGCTACGACGGCCACGCCCCGCTCTACCTCACCGTCCTCCCACCCCGGACCATGCCATAGCGGTCTTCACCGCACGGATCACACTCAAGACAGCAATACCCAAAGTGAGATCAAATCGTGCCGGTATCGCATTCAACTCATATCCAGTCGGCTCGCCCGTATCACTATGTTTTCCTGTCTCGGGGCTCGCAATCGGACTTACGGACAGGGCAGGATGACGAAAATTATCCCGAGGAGACGGGCAATCCTCGCATTAGGGCTCGCATTGTTCGGCATGGCCATTCCCCATACGGAGGCTGCCGCGTCGGGGGCCGTCACCAGAGTAAAAGTGATCACCGGTGATGACGCATACCCGCCTCCGTGGGGGACGGAAACGCATGGGCTCGGAGTGGTGTTGGCGGATCCCTACGCGGAGGAGACGCTCCCGGTTGTGAAGATGGTCTACCACAAGGCAGGGGAGAGCGAAACGGCGGCGTGGAGGGAGATGGCGATCCCGGCAACGGATCAGGTCCAGCCCCTGGCCCCCGGAGCGGAGCCGCCGACGCAGGCGTACGTCAGGGGAACGTTCCCCATCTCTTCCACCGACCCTGTAGGCGAATGGCCATATCGGATCACCCTGACGCGTGGCGAGTCCACGCTCAGCGTCATAACCGGGGCCTTGAAGATCGGGAAGGGACCGAACGTCACTCCGACGATCGATCCCCAGCACGTGGTCCTGAACAGGCACACGTCAGTCCCGGTGAACGTCGCCGCCAAGATCGATGGAGTCAGCAGCGTGGCCGACGTCCGGCTGGAGAGCGCGAGAACCGGTGACGTTCAGAGCATTACCACGGCGGTCGGAGAAGACGGGTACCTCCGCGATCGGGTCGGCTTCGACAACAGCTCGACGACCGGCCAATGGCGATTGAGCATCACGGTCAAGCGAGGCGAGAAGAGCTATACCTTTACGCGGGGCTTCACGGTGTCCAGGGCCGCGAAGCAGAAGTCGAGAATCTTACTGTACGCGCCCCTCAGAGTTGCGAAGAGCAGATCCGTAATGCTGACCGGCACGGTCTATCGCGGAAACACTCCGTGGGCCGGCAAGGTCGTAGAGCTCTTTTTCAGAAAGAAGGGGACGCACAGAAGGATGCTTCTGAACGTCACCAGAACGACGTCCGCCGGACGGTACGCCAAGGCCGTCAGGCCGAGATACGACGGCTACTGGTACGCCAGTGCACCCGGAACCAGCAGGGTCGACGGCTCGCTATCGAATTACAAGTACATCGACGTCAGATGACGCGACCATCCTGAAGAGCAAGGAAGCCGACCGCCTAACGAAACCCCCGCCCTGGGCACCGGCGGTCGGTTTAGAGACCTTCAATGGTGAGGGTGATATGGCCTGACCTGGGCGTGAGCTGGCAGCTGGTCGTCGTGGTGCTACCTGGGGTGCATGAGGTATCCCGATGGTGGTGACTTGACCGCCGAGCAGCGATTACGCCGCCAGCAGGTGAGGATGCAAGCAGCCGACCGCTTCGCCGAGGGCGCGACCGATGCTCAGGTCGCGCGGGAGTTTCGCGTGTCGCGGATGTCGGCCAACCGGTGGCGGCGTGCGCTGGAGAACGGTGGCCGCGAGGACCTCGTCTCCAAGGGTGCCGGCGGGGCGGTGTGCAAGCTGGATGACGCCCAGCTCGCCCGGCTTGAGCGGGCCCTTCAGGAAGGGCCGATCGCCTACGGCTGGCACGACCAGTGCTGGACCCTGGCCCGGATCGGCGAGGTGATCGGGCGCCTGTTCCGCGCGAGCTACACCGTGGGCGGGGTGTGCTATTTGCTGCATCGGCTGGGATGGAGCCGGCAGGCCCCCTGCGGGCGCGCCGCCGAGCGCGATGAGCGTGCCATCGCCGCGTGGAAGGACGAGCAGTGGCCGATCATAAAAGGGTGGCGGCGCAGCAGGGAGCGTGGCTGTGCTTCGAGGACGAGGCCGGCCAGACCCTGAGGTCTCCCAAAAGCCGCACCTGGGGCCGCAAGGGACGCACCCCGGTCGTGTCGCTGCCGGTCAAGGGCACTGGCCGGGTGTCGATCGCCGGCCTGATCGCCACCCGCCCCGGCACCCCACAGGCGCGGCCGCGGCTGGTCTACCGGCTCCGGACCCATCGCGGCCTGGGCTTTCGACCCCCGTAACCCCGGCCATTAAGCCTCTCTAGTTGTGCCTTCTCTTCCCCGGTCGCGTTCGCAACGCCGGGACCTGCTATGGTCACCGACCATGGTCTACATGTTCATCCGTCTGCGGACCTTCTAAGACGGTGTGTCCTGCTGGTCGCTCAACGACCAGCGGCAGTTGAGGCAACCCCGCCAGTAGTGCTGCGGTCGAGAAACCGCACACGGCCCGGGTTTTGGCCCAACTCACCCGTCGACTTCGTGTGGCCGTCGCCGGCCGCCCCGCTGCGTTTCTGTCCTTTGGGAACCACTGCGGGCGGGATCAGCGCCGCCGGCGAGTTCCGACCGCTTGTGTCGTCGCCCCGACCGCTGCGGCCTACTGGCGCGTCTACCCGGCCACTCTCACCCCCAGCGGCCCCACACGCCGCCCTCGACTTCAGGCATGTAGTCACGCCTCAACCGAACGGACCGTTCCGTATGCCATCTACCTCCAACAGCTCAACGTTCCCTCGACCTGCGTCCGGTGCCTCACCGACATTCGTGCTGGTGCACGGTTCTGGCTCCAATTCCTTCATGTGGGCCCCCATCCAGCGCGAACTGGCGTTGCTCGGTCACCGCAGCTTCGCCGTCGATCTCCCAGGACATGGCCTCGACGCGCAATACCCGGTCGCCTACCAGGCCCCGCAGGACCTCGACGCGTGGGCGATCGAGCCATCCACGCTGGCCGGCGTCACTCTGCAGGACAACGTCGACACGGTCGTTGACGTCGTCCGCCGCCTTGTGGAGCACGGGCCGGTGGTGCTGGTGGGCGCCAGCCTCGGAGGGACGACCATCACCCAGGTCGGCAACACGGTCCCTGAACTGGTGAGCCGACTCGTATACATCTCCGCGTGGTCGTGTGTGCAACGGTCGAACCCAATCGAGTACATGCAGGAGCCCGAGTTCGCCGCCAACCTGATGGCCCCACTGGCCTCCTTCAACGTTGGAGACCCGGCTCACCTCGGTGTCGGCCGGGCCAACTATCGCACCGCCGACCCGGTACTGCTCGCCGGCCTCAAGGCGGCGACCATGGCGGATGTCAGCGACGAACAGTTCCGGGCCTTCCTCAACATCCTGCAGCCGGACGAATCGATCGCGGTGATGATGGCCGACGCCCGCGTCCATGCCGACACCTGGGGCACGATCGCTCGCACCTACATTCGCCTCACCGAAGACCGATCCCTCCCGGTGGCCATGCAAGACAGGCTGATCGCTGAAGCGGACGCCCTGACGCCTGACAATCCGTATGACGTTCACACCCTGGACACATCCCATGTGGGATTCGTGTTCAGGGCCGGAGAGGTGGCAGCCATCCTGGACAGGCTGACGAGTTAGAGGTACCTCAGAACGGCTTCGTGTCCAAGCCTTAGGGCTTGGACACGAAGCAGTCGAATTCAACCTTCACCATTGAAGGTCTCTATGAACGCCGTCGAGGACTGAGACAGACGACCCTATGCCCCTTGGTTCGCTACAGGCAGGGCCCATCCTGGGGGGCGCTCTAATGGCTGCGGCCGTCGGCTTACCCGGGCCATCTGTCGGGGAGCACATAGTGCCAGCCTTCGCGCCAGGCGAAGGGGGCGTCCACCAGGTCTTCCAGGCGCGCGCCGGTCAGCAGGCAGTCCAGCGCCCACCTGTTGGCCGAGTGGGCGACGACGAGCACGCGGGCGCCGTCCCAGCCGGCGGCCAGATCACGCAGGAAGCTCTCCGTGGCCTTGACCACCTGGCGGTAGCTCTGGCCGCCCGGGAAGGGCACGTCGATGTGCGCGGCCCGCCGGGCGGCGACCAACGAGACCGGGCCGCCGTTGAGCGGGCCGTAGTCGCATTCGCGCAGCCGTGGGTCCTGATGGATGGGGATCGGCGTACCCTCGAACGCGATCCGGGCCGTCTCCGCCGCCCGGTGCAGGTCGGAGACGAACACAGCAGCGAGACCGGTGTTCCTGCGCCGGTCGCCCAGCTCGGCCGCGAGCCGCCGTCCTGCTTCGGAGAGCCTGCCCGGCAGCCATCCGGTGGCGATGCCCCTCTCGTTGTCCTCCGTGATCGAATGCGTCTCGTACACGATCTCGACCGCCATGCCACCCTCCGCCCCCTGCGGCCACCTTGACATGACCGCACCGAAGCTCCTGTACCGCCTCGATGGCCGGGGCGAGATCGGGTTTCCCCGCTGAAGACCACTCCGACGTCGTACGGGTCCTCCACGGCCGCCGGGCGCGTTGCACCCCTCGCGGAGGCCGAAGTCGGACGTGCGGAGCGGGCCTGAGCCGTGGCCCTCCCTCGACGAGACACGTACGGTGCAACGGTGAGAATCGATCACCCTCGTCGGAAGGCGGCGGACCTTGTTGCCTGAACTCCATCCCGGAGACGCCGGTGCCCTGCTCTTCGACTGGGACGGAACGCTGGTGGACAGCCAGCGGGCGAACTATGTCGCCTTGGCCGGAGCTCTGGCCGAGGAGGGCGTACAGCTGGGCCAGGAATGGTTCGACGCGCGCACCGGCCTCTCCTCGGCCGAGATGGTCCGTCTGCTGGTACGCGAGTGCGGGCTCACCCTCCGGCGGCCCGTGGAGGAGATAGTGGCGGATCGCGACGAACGGTTCCTGCGGACGGCGCACGAGATCCGCGTGCACCCGGAGATCGAGGCCGTGGTCTCCTCCTTCCACGGAAGGCTGCCCATGGCCGTGGCCTCCGGCGGCGCCCGGAGAGTGATCGAGATCACGCTCCGCCACCTGCCGATCCGCCACCGGTTCGGCGCCGTGGTCACCCGCGACGACGTCGAACGGGGCAAGCCCGCGCCGGACATCTTCCTGCGTGCGGCGAAGCTGATCGGCGTCGCCCCAAACCGCTGCACCGTGTACGAGGACAGCGACGAAGGCATCGCCGCCGCCCAGGCGGCGGGCATGGCGATCATCGACGTCCGGCCGCTCACCCGCCGGCCGAGCGGCACGAGCGCCTGAGGCCGTCTTCGGGGCAAGCTGCTCATTGCCGCGGGGGGACCCCCGGCGACGACGGCCTCCGGGTCGTGAGCTCAGGCGGGCAGGCCGAGTTCGCGGGCGATGAGCATGCGCTGCACCTCGCTGGTGCCCTCGCCGATCTCCAGGATCTTCGCGTCCCGATAGAAGCGACCGACGGGGAACTCGTTCATGAAGCCGTAGCCGCCGAAGATCTGGGTGGCGTCGCGGGCGTTGTCCATCGCGGCGTCGGACGAGACGAGCTTGGCGATCGCCGCCTCCTTCTTGAACGGCAGGCCGGCCAGCATGCGCTCGGCGGCGTGGTAGTAGGCCAGGCGGGCCGTGTGCACCCTGGCCTCCATGTCGGCGATCTTGAATTGCATGGCCTGGTAGCGGCCGATCTCCTGGCCGAAGGCCCGGCGCTCGCGCGCGTACCGCAGCGACTCGTCCACGCAGCCCTGCGCGAGGCCGACCGACAGCGCGGCGATGGCCACCCGGCCCTCGTCCAGCGTCTGGAGGAACTGCGCGTAGCCCCTGCCGCGCTCGCCCAGCAGGTTCTCCTCCGGCACCCGGCACTCGGCGAACGACAGTTCCCGGGTGTCGGAGGCCGACCAGCCGACCTTGGAGTACTTCTTCGACACCGTGAAGCCGGGCGTGCCCGACGGCACGAGGATCGTGGAGATCTCCGGCCTGCCCTCCTCCCTGCGGCCGGTGATCGCCGCCACGGCGACGACGCCGGTGATGTCGGTGCCCGAGTTGGTGATGAACGCCTTCGAGCCGTTGATCACCCATTCGCCGCCGTCGAGGACGGCCGTGGTGCGCATGCCGCCCGGCACGTCGGACCCGCCGCCGGGCTCGGTCAGGCCGAACGCCCCGAGGACCTCCCCGGCCGCCATCTTCGGCAGCCACCGCTGCTTCTGGGCGTCGGTGCCGAACCGCAGGATCGGCATCTCGCCCAGCGAGACCGCCGCCTCCAGGGTGATCGCCACCGAGGAGTCGACCCTGGCGAGCTCCTCCAGGGCCAGGCACAGCGCGAAGTAGTCGCCGCCCATGCCGCCGTACTCTTCCGGGACGGGCAGGCCGAACAGGCCCATCGCGCCCATCCTGCGGACGATGTCGTACGGGAACTCGCACCGCTCGTAGTAGTCCCCGATGACGGGGGCCACCACCTCGCGGGCGAACTCCTCGACCGACTTGCGCAGCTCGACGTGCTCGTCGTTGAGCATCTCAAATCTCCTTGGCAAGAGCCTGGACGACGCGGGAGGGGCTCGGCCGGCCCAGGATCTCGGCGAGCCAGAGGCTGGTGACGGTCAGCGACCTGACGTCCACCCCGGTCTCGACGCCGAGACCGTCGAGCATCCACACCAGGTCCTCGGTCGCGAGGTTGCCGGTGGCGCTCTTGGCGTACGGGCAGCCGCCGATGCCGCCGGCGGAGGAGTCCACGACCGTGATCCCCCGCTTGATCGCGGTGAGCGTGTTGGCCAGCGCCTGTCCGTAGGTGTCGTGGAAGTGGACGGCCAGCCGGTCGGGCCCGACCCCCGCCTCGGCGAAGGCGTCGAGCAGCGCCTCGACGTGCCGGGGCGTGCCGACGCCGATCGTGTCGCCGAGCGACAGCTCGTAGCAGCCGAGGTCGAGCAGCCTGCGTCCGACCCGGGCGACCTGCTCGGGCGCGACCGGCCCCTCCCAGGGGTCGGCGAAGCACATCGACACGTACGCCCTGACCCGCATTCCGTGGGCGAGGGCCCGTTCGACGACGGGGGCGAACATCTCGAACTGCGACTCGACGGTCCGGTTCAGGTTGCGCTGGGCGAACGACTCGGTGGCGCTCCCGAAGATCGCGATATCGGTGACGCCCTGCTTCAGTGCGCGGTCGAGGCCCCGCTCGTTCGGCACGAGCACCGGGTAGCGGACTCCCGGCACCCGGGTCAGGCTCTCCAGCAGTTCCCCGGCGTCCGCGAGCTGGGGCACCCACTTCGGGTGGACGAAGCTCGTCGCCTCGATGGTCGTCAGCCCGGCCTCGGCCAGCCGCCCGATGAACTCGCGCTTGACCTCGACGGGCACGACGGCGGACTCGTTCTGCAGGCCGTCGCGCGGGCCGACCTCGTAGATCGTCACTCGCACGGCGTCACCCTCGCCACGACCGCGTCCAGCTCCACCGTCTGCCCCGGCCTGGCCCGCAGCTCGGCGAGCACGCCGTCGGCCGGCGCCGTCAGGGTGTGTTCCATCTTCATCGCCTCCACGACGACCAGCGGCTGCCCGGCGGTGACCCGGTCGCCCTCCGCCGCCTTCACCAGCAGCACCGTTCCCGGCATAGGGCTCCGTACGACCCCGTCGCCGGCGAGCGTCCCGCCCTGCCGGTCCTTCGGGTCGCCGGGCTCGTGCCGGGTGACGGGCCATGCGCGGCCCCCCTCGGCGAGCCACACCGTGTCGCGGCTCCGGACCACCGCGTACCTCCGGGTGACGCCGCCGAGGGTGACCGCCGCCTCGTCGGCGCCCGTCCACTCCAGCCGGGCACGGCCGAGTGAACGGTCGTTAACTTCGATCTCCGCGTCGCCGGCTGCACCCCGCACCCGTACGGGCACGCCGAGCCGGTGCACGGTCCAGGCGGGCTCCCCGACGCGCCAGCCGTCCGCGACGTCCCACGGATCGCCCGAGGCGAAGCGGTCGAAGCCGGAGTGGAAGACGAGCGCGGCTGCGGCGAGCACCTCGTCCGGCGCCTCGCCGCTCACCAGCTCGCCGAGCCGCCGCTCGACGAGACCGGTGTCGAGCCGCCCGGCCGCGACCTCCGGGTCGGCCAGCAGCGCGCGCAGGAACCCGACGTTCGTGGTGACCCCGAGGATCACGGTCGAGGCCAGCGCCCGGTCGAGGCCGGCGAGCGCGCCCGCCCGGTCGGGGGCCCAGGCGACCGCCTTGGCCAGCATGGGGTCGTAGTCGCTGCCCACGACCGTTCCCTCGGCCAGCCCGGAATCGAACCGCACGCCCTCGCCGGCGGGCTCGCGCAGGGCCAGGATCCGGCCACCGGTCGGCAGGAAGTCGCGGGCGGGGTCCTCGGCGTACACACGGGCCTCGACGGCGTGCCCGCGCAGGCGCACCTCGTCCTGGCGGAACGGCAGGGGCTCCCCCGCGGCGATCCGCAGTTGCAGCTCGACCAGGTCGAGGCCGGTGACCATCTCGGTGACCGGGTGCTCGACCTGCAGCCGGGTGTTCATCTCCATGAAGAAGAACTCGCCGGGGCGGTCGCCGGGGACGATGAACTCCACCGTGCCGGCGCCGACGTAGCCGACCGACCGGGCGGCCTGCACCGCCGCCGCGCCCATGCGGGCCCGCGTCTCGTCGTCGAGCAGCGGCGAGGGCGCCTCCTCCACGATCTTCTGGTGGCGCCGCTGCAGGCTGCACTCACGCTCGCCCAGGTGGACGACGTCGCCGTGGCCGTCGGCCATGACCTGGATCTCGATGTGCCGGGGCCGGTCCACGAACCGCTCGATCAGCAGGGTGGCGTCCCCGAACGCCGCCGTCGCCGTACGGCGGGCCGACTCGACGGCCGCGGCGAGGCCGTCTGCGGACTCGACCCGCAGCATGCCCTTGCCGCCCCCGCCCGCGGACGGCTTGATCAGCACGGGGAAGCCGATGCGCGCGGCGGCCTCGGCCAGGTCGTCGTGCGGCTCCGCGCCGCCGGGCACGACCGGCACGCCCGCACGGGCGACCGTCTCCTTGGCCCGGATCTTGTCGCCCATGGCCTCGATGGCCCCGGCGGGAGGCCCGACGAACACCAGGCCTTCCTCGGCGCAGCGCCGGGCGAACTCGGCGTTCTCGGCGAGGAAGCCGTACCCGGGATGGACGGCCTCGGCGCCGCTGGTCCGGGCGGCCTCGACGATCCCGTCGATGTCGAGGTATCCGCGCGGGAGCCGTACGGCGAGGTCGGCCTCGCGCACATGGCGCGCGTCGCGGTCGGCGTCGCTGTGGACGGCGACGGCGCGCACGCCCATGGCGCGCAGCGTGCGGATGATCCGGACGGCGATCTCGCCCCGGTTGGCGATCAGGACGCTGGAGAACATCACGACCGCACCCCGTGACGGGTCGGCCGCCCGGGGAGCGGGCGAGGAGCCGGTGAACGCGTCATGTCGCTGCCTCACATCCGGAAGACGCCGTAGCCGACGGGTTCGAGGGGGGCGTTCGCGGCGGCGCCGAGCGCCAGGCCGAGGACGGTCCTGGTGTCCACCGGGTCGATCACCCCGTCGTCCCACAGGCGAGCGGTCGAGTAGTAGGGGTTGCCCTGGTGCTCGTACTGGGCCCGGATCTCGTCGGCGTCGGCGTCGCCGACCATGGTGAGCACGGTGGCGGCCTGCTCGCCGCCCATGACCGAGATGCGGGCGTTCGGCCACATCCACAGGAAGCGGGGCGAGTAGGCGCGGCCGGCCATCGCGTAGTTGCCCGCGCCGAACGAGCCACCGATGATCACCGTGAACTTCGGCACCCGGGCGCAGGCGACCGCAGTCACCATCTTCGCGCCGTGCTTGGCGATGCCCCCGGCCTCGTACGCCTTGCCGACCATGAAGCCGCTGATGTTCTGCAGGAACACCAGCGGGATCGACCGCCGGTCGCACAGCTCGATGAAGTGCGCGCCCTTGAGCGCCGACTCACCGAACAGGATGCCGTTGTTGGCCACGATGCCCACGGGGTGCCCGTGGATCCTGGCGAACCCGGTGACCAGGGTCGGGCCGTATTCGGCCTTGAACTCCAGGAACCGGCTGCCGTCGACCACGCGGGCGATCACCTCGCGCACGTCGTACGGCTGGCGGGTGTCCTGGGGGACGATGCCGTACAGGTCGTGCGGGTCGTGGAGCGGCGGCTCCGCGGGGCCCACCTCCCACGGGCGAGGACTTCTCGGGCCGAGCGACGCGACGATGTCCCGCACGATCTTCAGGGCGTGCGCGTCGTCCTCGGCGAGGTGGTCGGTGACGCCGCTGACGCGGGCGTGGACCTCGCCGCCGCCGAGTTCCTCGGCCGTGACGGTCTCGCCCGTCGCGGCCTTCACCAGCGGCGGCCCACCCAGGAAGATCGTGCCCTGGTTGCGAACGATCACGGCCTCGTCGCTCATCGCCGGGACGTACGCGCCGCCCGCGGTGCAGGAGCCGAGCACGGCCGCGATCTGCGGGATGCCCCGCGCCGACATGGTGGCCTGGTTGTAGAAGATGCGGCCGAAGTGCTCCCGGTCGGGGAAGACCTCGTCCTGCTTGGGTAGGAACGCGCCCCCCGAGTCAACCAGGTACACACACGGCAGGCTGTTGTGAAGGGCGACCTCCTGGGCGCGCAGGTGCTTCTTGACCGTGATCGGGTAGTACGTGCCGCCCTTGACGGTGGCGTCGTTGGCCACGATCACGACCTCGCGTCCGGCGACGCGGCCCACGCCGGTGATGATCCCGGCGGCCGGGGCCTGGTCGTCGTACATGCCGGTGGCCGCGAGCGGGGACAGCTCCAGGAAACGCCCGCCGGGGTCGAGAAGCGTGTCGACGCGGTCCCTCGGCAGCAGCTTGCCGCGCTGGACGTGCCTGGTCCGAGCCCGCTCGGGGCCGCCGCGCGCCGCCGCCGCGAGCCGTTCCCGCAGCTCCGCCACCAGGCGTTCGTTCGCCTCCGCGTTGCGCTTGTACGGCTCGCCGCCCGGGTCGCACCGGCTCTCCAGCACCGGCCAGTCACTCGTGCTCATGCTCGGAATGTTAATCACCGTTAACAGACTCCGTCTACCATGGTGCCGTGAAGACCGGGAGGACCGAGAAGACCCCTACCCGCAATCGGCGGGCCGAGATCCTGGACGCGGCCGCGGGCCTCTTCGCGGCACGCGGCTTCCACGGCGTGTCCATCGAGGACATCGGCGCGGCCGTGGGCGTGTCGGGGCCGGCGCTCTACCGGCACTTCAGCGGCAAGGAGGCCCTGCTCACCGAGATGCTGCTCGACATCAGCGAGCGGCTGCGCGAGCAGGGGGCTCGGCTGGCCACCACCGCCGACCCCGACACCGCGGAGGCCGCGCTCGACGCCCTGCTGTCCGGGCACATCGAGTTCGCACTGACTCACCCCGCGCTGATTCGCGTGCACGAGCGCGAGCTGGACAACGTGCCGGAGCAGGCCCGCCGGGCCATCCGGCGGCTGCAGCGGCTCTACGCGGAGGAGTGGGTGACCGTGCTGTCCGAGCTGCACCCCGCGTGCCCGCCCGCGCGGCTGCGCGCCGCCACGCACGCGGTCTTCGGCCTGCTCAACTCCACCCCGCGCAGCGCAGGGGAGCTCGCCCCCGAGGCCATGGCCGACCTGCTCCGCGCCATGGCCCGCGCCGCCCTCTCCCCCTTGGGAGTGATCTTGTAGTTTGTCGCAGAGAGGTGGTGCGACCCGCACCCCGCCCGTGCGTTCGGCAAACTACAAGATCACGCCGTGAGCAGCTTGCGGGCGGCGCGTTCGATGTCGGACTCCGACAGCAGGACGGTGCCGGCGGCCGGGCCGAGCGGCACGAAGCTGTCCTGTGAGGTCACCCGGGCGATCGGGCCGCGGAAGCCGTTGTCGACCAGTGCCGCGATCACGCTCTCGGAGACGCCGCCGCTGTGGCGGGTCTCGTCGGCGATCAGCACGCGGCCGGTCAGTTCGGCCGCGCGCATGATGTCGTCGACCGGCAGCGGCGACAGCCACCGCAGGTCGAGCACCCGGCAGCTCATGTCCTCCGCCGTGAGCTTGACCGCCGCCCGCAGACTCATCCGCACGCCGTTGCCGTACGTGACGATGGTCAGGTCGCGGCCGTCGCCGTACGAGCGGGCGCGGCCCACCGGCACGTGTGTCTCGGCCCAGCGCGCCGGCGGCACGTACGGCGCGAGCCAGCCCCCGTCGCCCTCCTCGAAGAGATCACGCGTGTGGTACAGCGCGATGGGTTCGAGGAACACGCAGACGCTGCCGTCCGCGCGGGCGGCGGCCAGGCAGGTCCGCAGCATCGCGGCCGCGTCGTCGGGCCGCGCCGGAGACGCGACGATCACTCCGGGAATATCGCGCAATGCGGCAATTGAGTTGTCATTGTGGAAATGTCCCCCAAAGCCCTTTTGATAGGCATATGAGGCGACTCTCACAACAAGGGGATTGCGATACGCGCCTTGCGAGAAGAACTGCATGGTCGACGCCTCGCCGCGAATCTGATCGAGCGCGTTGTGCAGGTAGGCGAGGTATTGGATCTCCGGAACCGGCAGCAGCCCCGACACCCCGGCCCCGAGCGCGAGGCCGAGGATGGCCTGCTCGTCCAGGAGCATGTCGAACACCCGCTCGGCCCCGAACCTGCGCAGCAGCCCGCGCGTCACGCCGTACACCCCGCCCTTGCGGGCCACGTCCTCGCCGAACACCAGGACCCCGTGGTCCGCCGCCATCGCGTCGGTCAGCGCGCGGTTGACCGCCTGGGCGACCGTCAGCCTGCCTTCCTGCTCCGGCAGAGTGGCGAAGGCGCGCTCGCGCGCCTCGGCGGGCGCGGACCGCGCGACCTCGGCGGCCACCGCATCGGGACGGCGCGGCGCGAGCGGAGCCATCACCTCCGCGGCCGTCGTGAGCCGGGGCCGCCGCGCGCACTCCGACGCCAGCTTCAGCACGTGGTCGCGCTCGGCCTCGTAGCGCGCGAGCAGGTCGTCGGGCTCGGCCAGGCCCGCCTCCACGAGCAGCCGCGCCGTACGGACGAGGGGGTCGCGGTCCAGGTCCGCGGCGATCTCCTTGCGGGTGCGGTAGCCGATCTCCACGTCGGAGCCGGCGTGGCCCATCAGGCGCACGGTGCGCAGGTGCAGGAACGCCGGGGTGCGGTTGACGCGCACGTGCTCGGCGGCGCGCAGCGCCGCGTCGTAGGTCTCGGCCAGATCGCAGCCGTCGGCCTGGAAGTACTCCAGCAGGGGATGCCTGGCCTGCGCGACCCACTCCGGCGGCGTCTTCACACTGATGCCGAGGCCGTTGTCCTCGCACACGAAGAGCACCGGGATCTGCAGCCCGCGGAAGCGGCCGTACGCGGCGGTGTTCAGCCCCGTAAGCGCGGAGGCGTGGTTCATCGACGCGTCGCCGAAGCTGCAGACGGCGACGGCGTCCCCCGGCCAGGGTGAGGGCAGGCCGAGCATGCGCGCCCGCTCGATGGCGAAGCCGACGCCGACGGCGCGCGGCAGGTGGCTGGCGATCGTGGAGGTCTGCGGGATGACGGCGAGGCCGGGGTGGCCGAACACCTTGTGCCGGCCGCCCGCGATCGGCTCCTCGGCCGACGCCGTGATCCCCAGCAGGACGTCGCGCAGCCCCTCCTCGGCCAGCCGGCCGGCCTGGGCCGAACGCGTCAGGTAGAAGGCGCCGGACCGGTAGTGCAGCAGCGCGGGGTCGTCCACCCGCAGCGCGGCGGCCACGGCGGCGTTGCCCTCGTGCCCCGACGACCCGATCGTGTAGAAGCCCTCGTCGCGCTCGCGCATGACGCGGGCGGCGACGTCGAGGAGCCGGCTGCCGAGCTGCACCGCGAACAGCTCACGGCACCGCGTGCCCGTCAGGCCCGTGCCCGGCCGCACCGGCAGGTCCGGATCCCTGGGGGGTCCAGGGGTCAGCGACCCGACGGCCTCGACGAAATGCGTCTCCACAGCGTCCCGCACCACACGGTCGATTATGTCGCACGATGCACGCTCCGTCCCGCACAGCGACAACTCCATCCACGAACGGTTATGGATCATGCTTTGACACAAATCGATGACGATAAGTCAGAGCGTTAAACCGTCGCCGGTATTCGGCCGTCTACTCGTTGTAATGACGTGGCACCCTCAGGCCGCGTTCAACCACCGGAAGGATGGTTCACCGGAATGTTGAAACGCATTCATGCCGCGATCGCGGCGGTGGCTCTGGGAGGGGCGGTCCTCGTCGCGCTCCCGGCCACCGCCGGCGCGGCGACGGCAGCGGGTCCGAGCGACCTGACCGTCTCCCCCAGTCCCGTCGTCGTCGGCAGCGGCGCGGGCACGACAGCGACCTTCACCTACAAGGCGTCCGAGGAGGGCGCGGCGAGGCTGGTCGACCGCGACGGCCGCGCCGTCACACTGGATCCCCGCCCCGCGGGCTCCGGCGCCTACACGGCCAGGTACGGCTTCACCTTCAGGGACGAGCCGGGCGTCTGGAAGCTGCAGGTGCGGGCCGACGGCCGCACCGCGACCACGGAGTTCCAGGTCCACTGGACCACCGACCTCGACTTCGACGCGGCGCCGGACGTCGTCGACCGGGGCGACCGGATCAGGCTGACCGGCGCGCTGACCTACCGGGACGGCCACGGCCTGCAGGCGTACGACGGGCAGCGGGTGTACCTCGCCTTCAAGCCGGTCGGCGGCTCCTACAACCGGGTCGGCTCGGTGACGACCGACCGGCACGGCCGCTTCTCGGTCGACCGCACGGCGGACAGGACCGGCTGGTGGCGCGCCGAGTTCGCGGGCGCGTCCGACGCCGAGCCCGCGACGAGCGACAGCGACAGGGTCGACGTCAGGGCCCAGGACGGCCGCACCCGGATCACCGGTTTCGACGCCTCCCCCGAGCCCGTCGACGCCGGCAAGACCCTGCGCCTTCGCGGCCGGCTGGAGATCTCCGGCTTCGCCGGCTGGAGCGGCTACCCGAGCCGGCAGGTGAAGATCCTCTTCAAGCCGGCCGGCGGTTACAGCTGGCAGCACGTCACCTCCGACTGGACCGACTCCTACGGCCGCTTCTCAGCCGACGTCAAGGCCAGGACCTCCGGCTGGTGGCGGGCCGAGTTCGAGGGCGCGAGCGGGGCGGGCTACTCGGCGAGCGCGACCGACTACGTGACGGTCCGCGTGCCCCGGCCGACGCCTCCGCCGCCCGCGCCCAAGGCCCACACCCGGGTCGTCCAGTTCAACGCCGCGCCGGAGCCGGTCGGGTATCACCGATACCTCACCTTCAGCGGCGCGCTCCAGGCGTGGGACCACCGCTGGGAGGGCTACGGCCACCAGAAGGTGACCGTGTGGTTCAAGAAGGCCGGCGGCTCCTGGCACTACGTCAAGACGCTGTGGACGAACAGCACCGGCAGGTTCTGGGGCAAGACCACGGCGTCGGCGTCCGGCTACTGGAAGGTCGTCTTCGCCGGCAACGGCGAGGCCGACCGCTCCACCAGCCGGATCGACTGGGTGCGCGTGAAGCGCTAGAGGATCCACCGGAGAATCGCTGAGCCGGCCCGGGGCGTATCGCACGCCCCGGGCCGGTTCACGTCCTTGATCGTCTGTCGGCCGGGGCGGCTAGAGTTTCGCCGATCACAGTGAACACTGCGAGCACTGCATCGGGGGCGACGGTTGGACGCGCTGATATTGATCGCCTTCGCAGTGACGGCCGTCATGATGGTCGCGGCCTTCGCCCTGGCCGCCCGGCGGCTTCTCGGCCTGCGCTTCGGGACGGTCCGCACACTGCTCGGCGCCGCCCTCGCCGTCCTGCTGGTCGGCCCGGTCTCGCAGGCCCTGGTCGGCCCGGTGGCGGGGAACCAGGCCGGAATCACGCCGCTGTGGTTCATCATCCTCGCGTTCGCCTGCTCGCTGCTGGCCTCGATGGTGTTCCTGGCGATCGCCGAGGCCCTGGTGCCGACGGGATCGATCCCCGGCCCGCTGGAGGCGCTGGCGGCCATCCGGCGGCGAGCAGGGCGATCACGACGCTATCTGCGCATCACCCGCATTCTCATCCGCCACGGCCTCGGCCCCTATCTGCGCGGCCGCGACCCCGACCTGGGCGCCCCCTCCAGCCGATTACGACTGGCCCGCTCGCTGCGCGAGGCGCTCGACGAGGGCGGGGTCACGTTCGTGAAGCTGGGGCAGATCCTGTCCACCCGCGCCGACCTGCTGCCGCCCGAGTTCGTCGGGGAACTGCGCCTGCTGCAGGACCGGGTCGAGCCCGCCCCCTGGGAGGAGATCGAGCGCGTCGTCACCGGGGAACTGGGCGGACCGGTGGAGGAGGTCTTCGCCTCGTTCGAGCGGCAGCCGCTGGCGGCGGCGTCGATCGCGCAGGTCCACCTCGCGCGGCTGCGGTCGGGAGAGGAAGTGGTGGTCAAGGTCCAGCGGCCCGGAATCGCCCCCGTGGTGGACAGGGATCTCGACATCGTGGCCCGCCTCGCCCGTACGGCGGAGCGGCGCACGCGCTGGGCCCGCGGGGTGGGCGTCGGCGACCTCGCCCGCGGGTTCGCCGAGGCGCTGCGCGAGGAGCTCGACTTCCGGGTCGAGGCGGCGAACATGGCCGCCGTCGCCGCGACGTCGAAGGACTCGGCCGTACGGTCCCCCGTGCCCCATCCGCGGCTGAGCGGCCGCCGCCTCCTCGTGATGGAGCGGCTGAACGGCGTTCCGCTCGCCACCGGCCAGGCCGGCCTCGGCCCCGCCGAGCGCGAGGAGGCCGCCAGGGCCGTGCTGCACGCGCTGCTGGAGCAGATCCTGCTGAACGGGGTGTTCCACGCCGACCCTCATCCGGGGAACATCATGCTGCTGTCCGGCGGGGGCGTCGCCCTGCTGGACTACGGGTCCGTCGGCCGTCTCGACGGCGCTCTGCGGGCCGCGCTCCAGCGCCTGCTCGCCGCGCTGGACCTGGCCGATCCCGCGGGCGTCGGCGACGCCCTGCTGGAGCTGGTGCCCCGGCCCGACGAGATCGACGAGCGCGAGCTGGAGCGCGAGATCGGCCGCTTCATGGCCCGCCACCTGGTGCCCGGCATCGTCCCGGACTCCCGGATGTTCGCCGACCTGTTCCGCCTGGTGTTCGCCCACAGGCTGTCGGTGCCGCCGGAGGTGGCGGCGGTGTTCCGGGCGCTCGGGACCATCGAGGGCACCCTCACCGGCCTCGCGCCCGGCTTCGACATCGTGAAGGAGGCGCGGGAGTTCGCCGGCCGCCGCCTGTCCGCGCCCGGCGGCCGGGAGGAGATCCGGACCGCGGTGGCCCAGGAGGCGGTGCGCCTGCTGCCCCTGCTGCGGCGGCTGCCCCGGAGCGTGGACCGCATCGTCGGAGCGGCGGAGAGCGGCAGGTTCAGCGTCAACGTGCGGCTGTTCGCCGACGCCCGGGACCGGCGGCACATGACCGGTCTGCTGCACCAGGCACTCCTGACGGTGCTGGCGGCCACCGCGGGGATCATGGCCGTGCTGCTGCTCGACTCCGAGCGCGGGCCGCGGGTGACCCCCACCGTCACTCTCTATCAGCTCATCGGCTACAACCTGCTGGTGGTGAGCGCCATCCTCGCGCTGCGCGTGCTCGTGGCGATCTTCCGGGAGCGCCGTGAGGAGTGAACCGCGCTCTTCGTGAAAGGCCGTGCCCGGCGGCTCAGAGCCAGTCGCGGCGTTTGAAGACCAGGTAGAGCGTGAGGCAGACGACTCCCATGAGCATGATCGCCACGGGGTATCCGAGCAGCCAGTGCAGCTCGGGCATGTGGTCGAAGTTCATCCCGTAGATCGTGCCGACCAGCGTCGGGGCGAACAGGATGGCCGCCCACGCGGAGATCTTCTTGACCTCGTTGCCCTGGGCGATGCTCGCGGCCGTGAGCTTGGTCATCTCCTCGTTCTGCTGCTGGCTGACGAGCGTGGAGTTGACGACGAGGATGTCCTGGAGCATCTGCCGGAAGCCCGCCACACGCTCGGTGACCGTGATGACGTGGTCGGACACGTCGCGCAGGTAGCGCTGCAGCTCCTCGTTCACGCCGTATTTCGGCGAGCCCGCGATGAAGCCGTCGAGCATCGGGACCAGCGGGCTGGTCGCCCGCTGGAACTCGATGACCTCCCGCGACAGGCTGTAGATGCGCCGGGGCGCGGCCGGGTCGCCGCCGAAGACCTGCACCTCGATCTCGTCGATGTCGTTCTGCAGCCCGGCGACCACCGGGGCGTAGCCGTCCACCACCGCGTCGAGGATCGCGTACAGCACGGCCTGCGGCCCCTGGCGGAGCAGGTCGGGGTCCGACTCCATGCGCCGGCGCACCTTGGACAGGTCGGGCGCCTCGCTGTGCCGCACCGTCAGCACGAAGTCGGGGCCGACGAAGACGTGCAGCTCGCCGAAGGCCACCTTCTCGGGCTGGTCGAGATACTGGGCTGCCCGCAGCACCACGAACAGCGTGTCGCCGTACCGGTCGGCCTTGGGCCGCTGGTGGGCGACGATGGCGTCCTCGATGGCGAGCTCGTGCAGGCCGAACTCCTCGGCCGCCTTGATCAGCTCGGCCTCCTCCGGCCGGTACAGGCCGATCCACGCCATCGCCCCCGGCCGCGAGCGCAGCGAGGCGATCGCGTCGCCCAGCGACAGCGGCGAGTCCACGCGCTCGCCGTCCTCGTACACCGCGTTGTCGATCACGCTCTGCTTGAACGTCTCCCCCTGGTCCGCGCGGGGGTCCATGGAGTGCTCGGGAGCCTGCTCCGGTTTCGCCCTCATCAACCCACTCAATCCGCGCAGTCCACGCATACGCCGCTCAGCCACACGTAGAAGGTAACCTCCATCGTCACCCTTACTCGGACGGACCGCGGGGGCCGAGGGTCGAAACCCGGGGAGCACGGGGAGCGCGGGCCGGTGCGGCGGGCCGTACGATCTCGGGGTGAACCCCCTGAAGGCCCTGTGGAACCACCTGACCGCCGTCCAGATCGCGCCCCCGCTCTGGCTGGTCGCCCTGTCCGGGTTCGCCGCACTCGCCGTCGTCGCCTACCCGGCGTCGTGGCACATCTCACGCGGCCTGATCACGATCGCGCATGAGGGGGGCCACGCGCTGGTCGCGGTGGTGACCCGGCGCAAGCTGCGGGGCATCCGCCTCCACTCGGACACCTCGGGCGTGACGCTCACCAGGGGCAGGCCGACGGGCCCCGGCATGATCGCGACAGCCGCGGCGGGGTACGTCGCGCCCTCCCTGATCGGGCTCGGATCGGCCTGGCTGGTCTCCGACGGCCGGATCACGATGCTGCTGTGGGCCGTGCTCGCGCTGCTGACCTGCATGCTGCTGATGATCAGGAACTTCTTCGGCGCCGTGTCGCTGCTCGCCGTGGGCGGCGCGGTCTTCGCGCTGTCGTGGTTCGCCCCGCCCCATGTCCAGTCGGCCTGCGCGTACGTCGCCGCGTGGTTCCTGCTGCTCGGCGGGGTGCGGCCGATCCTCGAGCTGCAGGCCAAGCGCCGCCTCGGCCGCGCCCCGGACTCCGACGCCGACCAGCTCGCCCGGCTGACCCGCGTGCCCGGCACGCTCTGGGTGCTGCTGTTCCTGCTCGTCTCCGCCGCCGCGTTCGTCTACGGCGGATATCTCCTCACCGCCCGCTGGCTCCCTTTCTGAGCCGTTGACCTTGACGCGACGACAACGTCTCTAATGAGGGCATGCGGATCGGAGAACTCGCCGCGCTGGCCGGGGTGTCCACCCGTACCGTGCGGCACTACCACCACCAGGGCGTGCTGCCCGAACCGCCGAGGCGGGTCAACGGCTATCGCGAGTACGGCCTGCGCGACGCGCTCCGCCTCGCCCGGGCCCGCAGGCTGACCGAGCTGGGCCTGTCGCTGGACGAGGTGCGCGACGTGCTGGCCGGCGACTCCGCCCGTGAGCTGCGGGAGATCCTGCTGGAGCTGGACGCCGACCTCGCCCGGCAGGAAGCGGGGATCCGGGCCAGGCGCGAGCGGCTCGCGGCCCTGCTGAGCGAGGAGTCGCCGTCGCCGGACGACGCCGTCTCGCCGAGGATGGCCGAGTTCCTGCGGTGCCTCGAACCCGTGCGCGGCTCCGCGTTCGCGGCCGCCGACGCCGAGCTGCTCGCCCTCCTCGACACCGCGGCGGAGCCGGAGGACCGGGACCGCCTGCTGGAGCTGATGCGGCCCATGACCACGCCCGAAGCGCTGGCCCGGGCCGAGACGTTGCACCGGAGGCTGGCGGAGCTGGACGGCGCCGACCCCGCCGATTCCCGCGTCGCCGCCCTCGCCGCCGATTTCGCCGCCCACCTGCCCCCCGAGCTCGCCGCCTCGCTGGCCCACACGATGCCCGGCGCCGACGACCCGTTCGCCCAGGCGTTCCTCGCCGACCTGTCCCCCGCGCAGGCCGAGGTCGTACGGCAGGCCATGGCGCTGGTCGCGGGCGGAGAGCCGTCGTGAGGCACGCCGCGGGCTACAGCCGGGAGCAGACCCCGACGATGGCGGCGCTGCTGTTCGTCATGGTCCTGGAGACCGTGGCCATGGACCTGCTGCTGCGCCGGTTCGGGCTGCCGGACCTGCCGCGCCTGGTGATCCTGGCACTCGACGCGTCGTCGGCCCTCGCCGTCCTCGGCGTCATGGTGAGCTGCGCCCGCCGGCCGCACGTCGTGTCGCCGGACGGGCTGCGCCTGAGGTATGGCCGGATGTTCGGCCTGGACGTCCCGGCGGAGCTGATCGCGTTTGCACGGATCGACCGCCGCTACGACGAGAAGAGGCTCGTACGCCTGTCGGACGGCGAACTCGCCCTCGCGGTCTCGTCCCAGACCAACCTCGTGGTCGAGCTGCGCGAACCGATCGAGGTGCCTCGTCCGCGCCGTCCCTGGCAGCCTGTCCGCCCGGCGGCGGCCGTCCGGCGGGTGCGGTTCTTCGCCGACGACCCGGCGGCGACGCTGCGCGCCGTCGCCGCGCTCACCACGACGACCACCGGCGAACGCGCCCCCTGACCCGACGTCCGTCGAGACGCCCCGGCTTACGGCGGCGCCTTCACAGGACCGCGAGGACGGATGCGAGCGCGGCGGCGGTGATGTTGCGGCCCGAGACCACCGCCACGACCCGTCCGTACGCGGCGACCTTTCCGGCGAGCAGGGCGGCGACCGGCACCGCTCCTGCGCCCTCGGACACGTATCCACGTTCGGCGGCCAGGTAGCGCAGCGCGGCGCGGATCTCGTCCTCGGTCACCGTGACCAGTTGGTGCGCATACCGCGCGACGAGGCCGACGGTGACCGATCCGGGCTCGATGTTCCCGGCCAAGCCGTCGGCGAGGGTCGGGCCGACCTCGACGGACACGCGGCGGCCCGCGGCGACCGCCGCGGACACGGCGGTGGAGGCCGCGGCCTCCACGCCGACGACGCGTACGTCCGCCCGGCCCGCGGCCCACAGCGCCAGCCCGGCGGCGAGCCCTCCGCCCCCGACCGCGCACACCACGGTCAGCGGCCCGTCGAGCTGCTCGTCCAGCTCGAATCCGATCGTGCCCTGACCCGCGATGACGTACGGATCGTTGTAGGCCGATATGTAGCACCACCCCGACGCCTCGGCGAGCGCGAGCGCGTGTTCCTCCGCCTCGTCGAAGCTCTCACCGACGCACACGAGGTCGGCGTCCAGGCGGCGCAGCCGGTCTGTCTTCGCGGCCGAGGCGGTCCTCGGCACCACCACCGTGGCCTTGCCGCCGAGCGCGTTCGCGGCGAAGGCGACGCCCAGCCCGTGGTTGCCGGCCGACGCCGTCACCACACGCGGTGCGGGTGCAGCGGCCACGGCGCTGAGCGCGCCACGGACCTTGAACGACCCCGTGGGTTGCAGGCTCTCCAGCTTCAGCGCGGGATCGCCGGGCGTACCCGCCCCCAGGTCCACCGGTGTGGGGCGCAGGTGGGCCCGCACCACCCGCCTGGCATGCTCCAGGTCGTCGCGCCGGGGGATGACGACGGTTCGTACCGATCGGTTCTCATCCATATTCCGATCATGTGCGCGGTCGCTCGTCATCGCAGCCCGCCTGATCCTTTACGTTGTAGATCCGCCCGTTGTGTCGTGGATGAGGGCGACGTCGGCGGGGTCGGCGGGGCGGCCGTTCTCGGCGGCGGCCTGGGCCACGAGGAGCTCGCCGGTGTGCGCCACGTGGGCGCGCATCGCCGCGGCCGCGGCGTCCGGGTCGCCCCCGAGGACGGCGGCGAGGATCGGCTCGTGCTCCGCGGCGACGTCCGCCAGCGAGCGGGAGCGGTCGACGGTGGAGGCGCCCAGCGTCACCGTGGCGTCCCTCAGCCCGGCGACGACCTCGGCGAGCCGCCGGTTGGCCCCCGCGGCGAGGATCGCGTCGTGGAACGCCCGGTCGTGCCGCATGAAGCGCGGCTCGTCGTGGTCGGCCGCGGCGGCGCGCATGGCCTCCAGCTCCTCGCGCAGCGCGCGGGCGAGGCCGGGACCGGCGTGACGGGCCGCCCGGCTGGTCGCCGGCACCTCGAGCAGCAGCCGCAGGTGGAACACCTCGGCGATCTCCCGGGGATCGCGGCGCAGCACCCGGAAACCCCGGCTCCGCTCGAACCGCACCAGACCGGCCTCCGCCAGGCGGAGCATCGCCTCGCGTACGGGGGTGCGGGAGACGTTGAGCTGCTCGGCCAGCCGATACACCGAATAGAGCTCTCCTGGCCGCAGCTCCCCCGAGTGGATGGCCTCCCTGACCGCCTCGATGACCTGCTCGGTGAGACTGGACGTGCCGGCGACCGCTCGCACCGTCTGACCACCCTCCGGAGTGGGCCCGGCCGCGTACGGCGGCGCATTGACATGCAGCATGCTACATGTCAGGTTGCCCATCGGACCTGCCGCGCACCGCGTAGCCCCCCGGACTGTGCCCTCATGACCCCGCGAGTGAAAGGCCCGGCGATCGTGATCGTCCCGAGCAATCCCGAGTCCGTCTTCACGTACGGCGCGCCCGCCCTGAAGTTCGGCGCCGGCGCGTCCGCCGAGATCGGCTTCGACCTCGGGCAGTACGGCGTGCGCCGCGTGCTGGTCGTGACCGACGCGGGCGTGGCGGCGACGGGCTCTCCGGCGCGGATCGCCGAGCAGATCACCGGGTTCGGCATGCACGCGGAGGTGTACGACGGCGTGCACGTCGAGCCCACCGACGAGAGCCTGCTCGCGGCGATCGGGCACGCCCGCGCGAGCGGCCCGTGGGACGCCTTCGTGGCGGTCGGCGGGGGATCGAGCATCGACACGGCCAAGGCCGTCAACCTGCTCACGACGAATCCGGGCGAGCTGATGGACTACGTCAACGCGCCGATCGGCGCCGGGCGCGTCCCCTCCGAACCGCTCAAGCCGCTGGTCGCGGTGCCCACGACCACGGGCACCGGCTCGGAGAGCACCACGATCTGCGTGCTCGACGTGCTCGGTCTGAAGGTCAAGACGGGAATCAGCCACGCCCGCCTCCGTCCCGTGCTGGCCGTCGTGGACCCGGACCTCACGATGACGCAGCCGCCCGAGGTGACCGCGGCGGCGGGGATGGACATCCTCTGCCACGCCCTGGAGAGCTACACCGCCCGGCCGTACACCTCCTACGAGCGCAGGCGGCCGGAGGAGCGCGTGCCGTACTGCGGGTCGAACCCGGTGGCGGACATGTGGTCGGAGCAGGCGCTCCGGCTGCTCGCGGGCTCGTTCCGAACCGCCGTACGGCACGGCGACGACGTGCGGGCGAGGGGCGCGATGGCCCTGGCGGCGACGTTCGCCGGGCTCGGGTTCGGCAACGCGGGCGTGCACATCCCCCACGCCAACG
Organism: Microbispora rosea; assembly: GCF_044460045.1. NCBI lineage: Bacteria > Bacillati > Actinomycetota > Actinomycetes > Streptosporangiales > Streptosporangiaceae > Microbispora > Microbispora rosea. The sequence goes on from NZ_JBITJO010000002.1 coordinate 446,249, forward strand.
CCTATCCGATCGCAGGCCGGGTGAAGGACTTCCACCCGCGCGGCTATACCGGCGGCGAGCCGATGGTGCCGCACGGCATGGCCGTCGCGCTGACCGCACCCGAGGCGTTCCGGTTCACCTTCGAGGCGGACCCGGCGCGGCACCTGCGCGCGGCCGAACTGCTCGATCCCACGGCGGCCGTGCCGGACGAGCCGGCGGAGCTCCTGCCCGGCGTGCTGACCGCGCTCATGCGCGACGTCGGCATCCCGAACGGCATCGGCGGCGTGGGATACGCGGAGGCCGACGTGCCGGCGCTGGTCGAGGGGGCGATGAAGCAGCAGCGGCTGCTCACCACCTCCCCCAGGCCCGTGCGGGAGGAGGACCTCGCCGGCATCCTGACCCGTTCACTCGCCCTTTGGTGAGCCCGGCGGTTCCGGTGTGGACGTCCTCAGCAGTGCTTGCTCAGTGACATGCGTTTGATCAAGGGGTACAGGCTGGGGTCGAACCGGCCTTCGGCCAGCCATCGATACTTCCGCGGCCAGGCGAGGGGCAGGTTCTTGACGAACTTGGTGCCGGTGCTGCCGGGTATGCGTATGTCAGCGAGCAGTGCGCCGTTCTCGTCCTTGAGATGCGCCCACATCAGCCAGGCGTCGTCACCTGACAGGCTGGTGAGCGTGGCGTCGAACCGGGCCGTGCCGTCCGGATAGAGAGTCCATGTCGGGGCCGTCCAGCCGGTGCCGCCGCTGTACATCGTGCAGTCGCCCGCGGTCGAGCCGCTCTTCCAGGTGAACGTCTTGTAGCCGGCGGACGCGTTGGCCGTCCCGGTGGGGAGCGCCAGACCGAGGGCGAGGGCGCCCACGGCGACGACCATGATCGTGCTCCTGCGGATGCTCTTCATGACGTGCTCACCTCTCATCGGCCGCTGTGCCGCTGTGCCGCTCGGCCAGTCGGGTGGTCGGCCGGTCGGGCGGAGCCCCGTGGTGGACTCCGCGGGTCGTACAAGCCGTTGATAGGGCCGCAGGGTTGCAGAGTGCTTGACCTTCCCTTGCCTGCGGCGCTCCTGCCCGTGGCCGGTCAAGAGCGCCGCAGGCTCGGAGGTCACCGCCGCCGTCGGGTGGCCTCCTCACGATGTGGGCGTCGTGCCCTGCTGGGCACCTCGCGACCCACGCAGGTGGAACCGCCGGAGCCGGAGGGCGAAACGCAGGTCAGCGGTGCGACAGGGTGGAGCCGGACCGGCCCTTGACCACGCGGAGCTGCGCGGGGATGCGCACCCGGAGCTCGGCGACGTGGCTGACCACGCCGACGGCCCGGCCGCCCTCGCGCAGCCCGTCGAGGATGTCGAGCACGTCGTCGAGCGTCTCGTCGTCGAGCGTGCCGAAGCCCTCGTCCACGAAGAGGCTGCCGATCTCCGCCCCGCCCGCCTCGTCGGTCACCACGTCGGCCAGGCCCAGCGCCAGGGCGAGCGAGGTGATGAAGCTCTCGCCGCCAGACAGCGTGGCCGGGTCGCGTTCCACGCCGGTCCAGGCGTCGAGCACGCGCAGGCCCAGCCCGCCACCCGACCGGCCCCGGTCGCCCGCGGACCGGTTCAGGTCGTGCCGCAGCAGGTAGCGCCCGCTCGACATGCGATCGAGCCGCTCGTTCGCCGCGTCGACGACCTGGCGGAGGCGTTCGCCCAGCACGTACGCCGACAGCCTCATGTGCCACCGGTTGTCGCCGGACGTGCCGGTCGCCAGCTCGGCGAGCCGGCGCGCCAGGCGGTGCCGTTCCTCGGCGGGCCGGTAGGCGCGCAGCGCGGCGTCCAGTTCGCCGGCGAGCCCGGTGAGCTGGTCGAGCCTGCCCTTCGCCCGGTCGCGTGCCGAGGTGCGGCCCGTGTGGTCCCGCTCGGCGTGCTCGTGACCGGCTTCCAGCTCAGGCAGGTCCGCGGTGGGCTCGGCCGCCGCCGCGACCAGTTCGGGATCGGCGAGCAGCCCCTCGACCGTGGCCCGCTCGGCGTCCAGGTGTCCCAGCCGCTCGGACATCGTCTCCCGGTCCTCCGGCGTGCGCACCGCGGCCGCCGCGTGCTCCACGCTCGCGAACCCCTCCCCGCCGGCGGCCCTGGCCGCCTCGGCGAGCGCGGTCTCGCTCTCGCGATCGGCCACGGCCGCCGCGGCCGTCGCCTCGGCGGCCTCCCTGAGCAGGTCCGCCTCCTCACCCAGCCGGTCGAGGCGGGCGGCGAGCGAGGGGTCCTCGCCCCGGGCGGCGTCGATCACCTCGGCCAGCCTGCGCTCGTCGGCCTCCAGCCCGTCCCGCTGCGCGCGTGCCTCGGCGAGCGCCGCACCGGTGCGCGCGGCCCGCGCGCCCAGCTCCTCCAGTTCGGCCGCGAGCCGGGCGGCGCGGGCGGTCAGTTCCTCTTCGGCGGCCGCCAGGGAGCGGGCGCGTTCCAGCTCCGCCTCCGCCGTCGTGAGGTCGCCCTCCAGACCGGCGGCGAGCCGCTCGCCCTCCGCGAGCAGGGCGTCCCTCCTGGTCCTGGTCTCGGTCAGCAGCCCGGTCAGCTCGGCGGCCCGGTCCCGCGCCGATTCCAGCTCCGCCGCGAGCCGTCCGGCCTCCGCCTCGGCCGCCGCGACCGCCGTCTCGGCCGCGCGCAGTCGCGTCAGCTCCTCGTGGGCGTCCGCGAGGGCGGCGGACGCGTCCTCCTGGGACAGGTCCGCGGCCCGCGCCGCCGCGTCGCCGAGCCGCGACGAGAGCGCGGCGACGGTCGTCTCCGCCTCCTCCCGAGCCCGCTGCGCGGCCTCGAACGCCTCCTGCGCCGCCTGCTCGTCGTCCGCGGTCGCGGCCCGTCCGGCGGGCGCGGCGGGGCTGGGGTGTTCGGTTGCGCCGCAGACGGCGCAGGGCGCCCCGGCCACGAGCCCGGCCGCCAGCTCGGCGGCCATCCCGTCGATCCTGGCCTGGCGGACCTCCTGGAGCCGGTCGCGACGCTCCTGGGCCAGGTCGACGGCGGCGCGCCGGTCGTGCTCGGCCTGCTCCAGGTCGGCGGTCAGGGCGTCGCGCAACCGCGCGGCCTCCAGCCGCTCCCCCGCCATCTGAGCGGCGGCCTCCAGCGCGGGGACGCGCGCGGCCATGTCGCGCAGGCCCCTGAGCCGCTCCTCGGCCCCGGCCAGCAGCTCCGGCAGCTCTGCCTGCGCGGCCCGGGCCCGGGCCTCGTCCTCGGCGAGCCGCGCCAGTTCGGCGTCGAGCAGCGCGGCCTGCCCGGTGACCTGGCGTAGCCGGAGCGCGGTGTCCCTGGCGGCCGTCAGGCCCGGCAGGGACGCCGCCGCCGTACGCGCCCCGGCGAGCCGTTCCTCGACGTCGAGCCGCTCGGCCGGCAGGGCCGCCAGCCGCCGCGTCAGCCCCGCCTCCTCTCCGGCCAGCTCCGCCAGCGCGCGTTCGGCGTCCGCGCGCTCGCCTCGCACCTGCCGCAGGCGCGCCTCCTCCGGGAGGATCTGGCGCACCCGGGCGACCTCGTCGCGCCGCTCCCGCTCCAGCACGGCCACCCGCTCCGGATCCGGCAGCTCCGTGTCGATCCGCTCCAGATCCGGCAGCTCGGCATAGATCCAAGCAGTGCCCATCGGATCCGGGTCCGGATCCTGCGCGCCGGGCCGGGCGGCGACGCTCCCGGTCACCGGCTGCATGACACCCTGCCGCGTGGCCTCCGGCCAGTCCGCGCCCGGTTCCCCGCCGGGCTCCGGCCCGAGGCAGGGAAGCGCGCGGAGCACGGCGTCGGCGGCCACCCGCCGCGCCTTGGCGGCGGCCTCCGCCCGCTGGGCGGCCTGCCGGATCAGCGGTGCCACGCGGTCGGCGCGCGCCGCCTCGTCGAGCATCGCCTCCAGGTCCGACCGCTCGTCCGCCGCCCCGTCGAGCTCCTGCCGCCGGGCGAGGGCTGCGGCGTGCCTGCGCTGCCGGTCGGCCAGGGCCCGGCCCTCCTCCAGACGGGCGCGGGCCGACAGCAGCGCCTCCTGACTCGCCGCACGGGCCGCGACCGCGTCGGCGAGCGCGCCGCGGGCGAGGTCGAGCGCCTCCCCCGCCCAGGCCGCGGGATCGCCGGCCTCCTCGGGCAGCGGCAGGTCGTCGCCCGCCGCGCCGCGCATGCGGTCGAGCACCGACTCGACCCGCTGGCCGAGCTCCTGCGCCTCCCGCCAGGTGCGCGTGCGATGGTCGGCCAGCCACCGCTCCACGTCGCTGAACACCCGTACGGAGAAGAGCCGTTCCAGCAGTTCCCGCCGCTCCTCGCCGCCGGCCCGCAGGAACTTCGCGAACTCGCCCTGCGGCAGCATCGCCACCTGGCAGAACTGGGCCGCGGTCATGCCCGTCAGCGTGTTCACGAAGTCGCCTGCCTCGTCGCTGCGCGTGCTGCGCACGACCCACTGCCCGCCGGGCTCGGTCAGCTCCTCGACGCGAGCCTTGGCCTTCTCCTCGACCAGGCCGGAACCCCGCAGCTTCGGCCGCATCCAGGCGGGCGAACGGGTGATGCGCAGGCGCCTGCCCCGGATCGTCAGCTCCAGCGCCACCGACGGCCCGCGGTCGGGCGGCGCGTGGTCGCAGCGCAGGCTCCGGGCGCTCTCCCGCTGACCGGGGACCCTGCCGTACAGCGCGTAGCAGACGGCGTCGAGCACGGTCGTCTTGCCGGCGCCGGTCGGCCCGTGGATCAGGAACAGGCCCGCCTCGCCGAGCGCGTCGAAGTCGACCTCCTCCGTGCCGGGGAACGACCCGAACGCGACCAGGCGGAGCTTGTGCAGCCTCACCGGACCTCCTCACTCGCCCGCGGGTCTGGCATACGCCGACGCCCACCGCTCCGCTCCCTCACGCGCTCTCCTTGATCCGGCACGCCTCGACCGCCTCCTGCAGCAGGCGCCGTTCGTCGTCGTCCGCGGGCTCACCGCGGACCTCGCGCACGAAGTCGAGCGCCACCTCGATCTCGGCACGGCCGGCGACCCTCGCCCGCCCCGCCGGTCCCTCCGCCACGCCGTCCGGCTGGAAGGCGAGCGCCAGCGTGTGCGGGAAGCGCCGGCGCAGACGCTCCATCGCCTCGCGCGGACGCACCGGATCGGTCAGCGTCACCTGCAGCCAATGCTCCTCGTACCGCTCGAAGCGGCCGTCGGTCAGCAGGTCGTCGATGCGGCCCCGCACGGTGCTCACCGGCCGGGGCACCGGGGCGGGGACGAACTCCGTGCGGCCGGTGTCGAGGTCGGCCAGCCAGGAGCCCTTGGTGTGGCCGGCCTCGGAGAAGGAGTAGGCGATCGGCGAGCCGCTGTAGCGGACCGTCTCGCTCATCACCTGACGGCCGTGCAGGTGCCCCAGCGCCGCGTAGTCGACCCCGGAGAACGCGCTCAACGGCACGTGCGCGACCCCGCCGACGCTGATGTCCCGCTCGCTGTCGCTGGCCTCTCCCCCGGTGACGAACGCGTGGGCGAGCACGACCTTGCGCGCCGCCGGATGCGCCCGCACCCGGTCCATCGCGTACGTGACCGCGGCGGTGTGGCTGCGCTCGGCCAGCTCCCACGGCCCCCTGACCAGCTCGGGCTCCAGGTAGGGGATGCCAAAGAACGCCACGTCGCCGATCACGATCGGCTCCCAGGCCCGGCCGGGGTCGGTGCGCAGGTGCACCCGCTCCATCAGGTCGGCGCCGAAGCCCAGCCGTACGGCGGAGTCGTGGTTGCCGCTGATCAGCACGGTGTGCACGCCGAGTGCCTTGAGCCTGGCGAGCGCCTCGTTGCACAGCGCGACCGCGTCGACGGGAGGCAGGGCGCGGTCGTAGACGTCGCCGGAGACCACGACGACGTCCACGTGCTCGGCCCGCACGGTCTCGACCAGGTGATCGACGAACGCGGCCTGGGCGCCGAGCAGGCTCTCCCGGTGGAACGACCGGCCGAGGTGCCAGTCGGAGCTGTGCAGGACACGCATGTCGCAGGAAGCTAACAGGTCCCGCCGACAAACGCGGCCCCAACCGCCCCTCTGGTGCACGACGCAAAGAAGGAGTAATGACTTAGCCTGGGTTCGGTATCGCGAGTACGCATGGGGGAGCGGCCTCATGAACGTCGGCCGGGGCACTCTCGGGATGATCGCCGGTGTGCTGATGGTGGCGCTCGCCGCCGTCGGCCACCTGCTCTCCCCGCCGGCCTTCGATCCCCCACCCCTGTCCACTTCGCCCCAGTTTCGTGACTTACCTCCCCAGCCCGCCACGGAAGTGCGGCCGGTCGCCCGCACCGACAGGTTCCGCACCGAGACGCTCCTCGTGCCGGCGAAGAACGAGACGCTGAAGGCGACGATCCGGGCGCCCCTGTCCCCCGGACGCCATCCCGCGATGGTGTTCGTGCAGGGCTCGGGGTCGGGCGACGGCGGGGAGTTCACCCAGCAGGCCGAGTGGCTGGCCAGGGCGGGCGTCGTCACGCTGGCGTACGACAAGCGGACGGTGGGCTACTCCTTCCGCAGCCGCGACTTCGGCCTGCTCGCCGACGACGCCCTGCGCATGCTGCGGGTGCTGCGCGGACGGCCCGACGTCGACCCGGCGCGCGCCGGCCTGTGGGGCGTCAGCGAGGGCGGCTGGGTCGTCCCGATCGCCGCCGCGCGTGACCCCCAGGCCGCGTTCGTGGTCCTGGTCTCCTCTCCGAACGTCTCACCGCTTCGCCAGGTCGCCTGGGCGCTGAACGAGCAACTGCTGCGCCTGCACGCCCCGACCGGCGTACGCGACCTGCTCACCCGCGCGATGGGCGGGGTCGGCTTCGACTTCCTGCGGTACGACGGGGTGCCCGCCCTGCGCGGGATCACCCAGCCCGTCCTGGCGTTGTACGGCACCGACGACCCGTCCATCCCCTTCGTGGAGAGCACCGAGACGCTCACCGGCGCCCTGACCGAGAGCGGCAACGCCGACTACACGATCCGCTTCCTCGCCGGGGCCGACCACGCCATGCGGATCCGCGGCGGGACGTACGCCGCGGACTACCTGCCCACGCTGGCCAACTGGATGAAGGACCTGCCGCGAACGGCCAGGCCCTCGGTGGCGATCGCGGGGGCGACGCCGGTGCAGCGCTTCGAGGCCGCCGACGTGCCGGCCGCGCCGTGGTGGGGCGGCAGCACGATCCTGTGGCTCACGCTCTGCCTGGCCGCGGTGGGCTACGTCGCGGCGCCGGTCACCGAGATGGTCGTCCGGCTGCGCGGGCGCGACCTGCGGCTGCAGGCCAGGATGGAGGCCACGGTGCAACTGTGGCCGTCCATCCGGCGGCGGCTGCGCAGGATGGCCTGGACCGGCCTCGGGGAGCTCGCCGCGGTCCTGGCGTTCATCACGCTCATCGTGCTGTTCTCGGTCAACCAGGCCGGCGCCTGGCCCGCCGTACAGGCCGGATGGCTGGTCGTGCGCCTGCTCGCCCTCCTGATGCTCGTGCAGACGGTCACGACGTTCGCCGCGGTGTCCGGCGGCCTGCGGGACGGCTGGGAACCGACGCCATGGCAGAAGAGCGTCCTCGCCGGCGTGCTCGGCGGGACCGCGCTGCTGCTGCTGACCGCCGCCTACTACGGCCTGTTCGCCTTCCCCTGGTAGCCGGTTCGGGTTCGGGCGGCGACCTCGCGAGGACGTCCGGTCCCCGAGCGGGCGATCAGCCCAGTTCCTCGGCCATCCGAGCCGTGATGGTGGTCAGCACGCGCGCCGCGACAGCCAGGTCCGCGGCCGGAACCGAACCGTAGGCACGACCGAGGATCTCGCCGGACTCGGCGCGCACCTTCGCCACCAGCGCGCGGCCGGCGTCGGTGACCTCGACCTGGTCGCCGGGCGTCTCCCTCACCAGGCGGGCGCCGGCCAGGGCCGCCAGGGCGGTGCCGACGTCGGCGGGCCGCCACAGGGTCAGCTGGGCGACGTGGGCCACGTGCGCGGCCCGCTCGACCGTGCCGCCTGCGGCAAGGGCCTGGTTCAGGGTGATCCACTGCTTCTCGTCGACGGTCGTGCCCGACAGCGCGCGGGTCAGGACCGCCGTGTGATGCTTCTCGGCCCGGCCGACGATCGCGGGGTTCAGGGTGGCCATGTCGATCTCCTTGCTTGCAGCGCGTCCTTGGATACGCAGATTCTGACACTCAGGCTCAATAATGTACAAGTACCATGAGAGACTGAAGCTCATAAGAGATTCAGGATCGGGTCGAGAGTAGGATTCCGGGCATGACCGCCGACGACCGCTCGCTGCCGCTACGTGAACGCAAGCGCCTGCGCACCCGACGCGCCATCGCCGACATCGCACTGCGCCTGTTCACGGAGAAGGGCTTCGACGCCACCACGGTGGAAGAACTCGTCGGTGAGGCGGAGGTCTCACGCAGCACGTTCTTCCGCGCGTTCGCGACCAAGGAAGCGGCGGCCGTCGAGGCCGAGACCGAATTGTGGACGACCTATCTGGGAGAGCTCGCGGACCGCCGGCCGTCCGGCCCGGTGCTCGCCGAACTGTGCGACACCCTCGCCCGCACCGCCGGCGTCCTGCCGCCCGACTGGGACCACCGCTACATGGCCACCCGGCGCCTGATCCTCACCAGCCCCGCCCTGCTGGGCCACGTCGAGTACCAGCGCACCGGGGTGGAAAGGCAGGTCGTCGCCTGTCTGGCGGAAAAGCTCGGCCTCGACCCCGATGACCTGCGGTTGCGCGTCCTGGCCGAACTGGCGACCACCGCCTGGAGCGTCGCCGCCCGCGACTGGGTCCGCGACGGCGGCGACGGCGGCCGCCAGGCGCTCACCGACCGGCTGCGCGACGCCTTCGCGGCCGTCCCCGACGCCCTGAACCTCTCCTCGGGCGCATCGTGACCCGCGGCCCGGATTGGGCCGGCCGCACAGTCCGCCACCGGCCGTTCGATCGGCGCTCGAAGACCGGTTCCCCCATAGGGGCGAGCACTGGTCAAATCCGGGTACGGACTTCCCCTGCTCGGGCCGGTCACGGGTTTTCCGCGGCCGGTGTCGCTTCAATTGACACGTGGTCACCCCTGATCTCGCACCCCGGAACGGCGCCCCGCCGGCGACGCGTCGCGGCGGGCCGGCGTTCGGAGCCACCGCGCTCATCGGCTGGGTCGCGCTGTCGGCGGTGCTGCCCGGAGCGGCGCACCTGCGCGCGGGCCGGTGGCGCAGCGGGCTGGTCCTGCTGAGCTGCTACCTGACCGTGGTCGTCGCCGTCGTGTTCGTCGCCGCCGGCGCGGACGCCGGCCTCGCCGGCCGCGCCCTGGGCTGGCTCGGCCAGATCTCACTGGTGTTCGCGGCCTGTGCCGTCGCCTGGTTCTGGCTGGTCATCCGTTCGTACGTCGTCCTGCGGCCCGGCCGGCTGCCCCGCCGGGGGCAGGTCCTCACCGGGCTGGTCGCGGGCGTGCTCGCGGTCGTCGTCGCGGTGCCGTTCGCGATCGCCGCCCGGTACGTCCGCGTGTCCGAGCAGACCCTCGACTCGCTGTTCACCGCACCGGCCGGGAGCGGTCAGGCGGGCGGCGCCGTACGCAGGGACGACCCGTGGGCGGGCCGCGACCGGGTCAACGTGCTCCTGCTCGGCGGCGACTGGGGCGACGACCGGATCGGGATGCGCACCGACAGCATCAACGTCGCCAGCGTGGACGTGCGGACCGGCAACACCGTGCTGCTCGGCCTGCCGCGCAACCTGGAGCACGTCCGCTTCCCTCCGGGCAGCGCCATGGCCGCCCGCTTCCCCTTCGGTTTCCAGCTCCCCGAGTATCGCCCCGGCTGGCGCGAGGACCTGCTGTTCTCGGTGTGGCAGTACGCCAACGACCATCCCGAGCTGTTCGGCGGGCGGCGGAACATGGGCGCCGAGGTCCTCAAGGAGACGGTCGGCCACATCCTCGGCCTGCGGATCGACTGGTACGCGCTGGCCAACATCTGGGGTTTCGCGAAGATGATCGACGCCCTCGGCGGGCTCGTGGTGACGGTGGACCGCGACATCGTGTACGGCCTGCACAACGAGGGCGTCGTGAGGTCGGGCACCCGGCGGCTGAGCGGCAGCGAGGCGCTGTGGTTCGCCCGCTCCCGCACCTTCAGCGATGACTTCGACCGGATGCACCGGCAGCGGTGCGTCCTCGGGGCCCTGCTCTCCCAGGCCGACCCGGCCACGGTGCTGACGCGGTTCACCGAGATCGCGGCGGCCACGCGCAGGATCATCAGCACCGACGTGCCCCGGCCCATGCTGGAACACCTCGTGCCGCTGGCCTGGAAGGTCAAGCACGCCGCGATCACCAGCCTGCAGTTCGTGCCGCCCCTGATCAACACCGCCTATCCCGACTGGGACCGGATCCGGCTGCTCACGGCCAAGGCGATCCGCGCCTCGGCGCACGCCCAGGCCGGCCCTTCCGCGACGCCGTCCGGCTCCCCGACCGCGTTCTCGTCCGGGACGGGGCGGCACCGGCATCGGCACTCGCCGTCGCCCTCCCCCACGCCCGTGCTCTCTCCTCTGGGGACGCCGAGCCCGATCGACGACGGCTGTGGGGCGCACATGGCGATGGCGCGCTGAGCCCGTCTCCTCCCGTCCGCGCCGGTGACCCGCCCAGGGCAGGCGCCGATGCTCCCAGGGATGTCAGACGCGGAACGACGCGCGGGCCATGCGGCGCACCCGCTCCTCGTCCACCGTGTGCCCGAGACCGGGCTGGGTGAGCGGCACCGCGACGACCCCGCCGGACGCGCCGACCGGCGGGAGCACCACCTGCGCGCTTCGCGGCGGCTCGGCGACGTCGCTGGGCAGGGTGCAGCCGGGCAGGCTCGCGACGGCGACCGTCGCGGCCCGGGCCAGCCCCGCGCCGAGGCCGCCGGCGCAGACGATGTCCCATCCGGCCTCCACCGCGCGGTCGTGCGCGCGCCGTACGGCGCCGAGCGACCCGAACTTCGCGGGACGCAGCAGCAGGGCCCGTCCCGCGTTGAGGCTCACCGCCTCGTCGAGCTCGGACACGCGGGCCACCTCGACCGCGACCGCGGCCGACACCCGGTCCTGCAGGTCGGCACTGGTCAGCAAGTCCTTGAAGGGGCGTTCGATGGCCACCACCCCGTAGGCGTCCAGCGCCTCAAGCTGCGCGATCTCCGTGTAGGCGCCGTGCCCGTCCACCGCGATGGCCAAACCGGGGTAGGCGGCGCGCACGGCGCGCAGCGGCTCGACGTCCCAGCCGGGGTGGACGTCCAGCGTCACGTGCCCGTAGCCCGCGCAGACGTGCCGGTTCACCCGGGCGACCATGCTCTCCAGGGAGCGGTCCGCCGTCAGCCTGACAGTCGCGATCAGGGACGTGCGGCTGCCGCCGAGGGCGTGGGAGAGCGGGACGCCGTTCATACGGCCCCACAGGTCCCAGCAGGCCATGTCGCCGGCCGCGCCGCCGGGGACGTCCCCCAGCTCCGACGGGTGCTCCCAGTCGAGGCCGATGAGCGCGGGCAGGGCCCGCTCCAGCGGGCCGGCCGCGGCGGGATCGACGGCCTCGCCCCAGCCGACCATGCCGCCGTAGTCCGTGATCTTCACCAGGACGGTCTCCGGACGCCTGCCGTACGGCAGGGTCATCCTGAAGACCTCCAGCTCCCGGACACGCGGCACTCGGATCCCCTCGTTTCTTCCCCCGGTTCCCGCCCAGGCCGTTCCGGCGGCGCCTCGGGTGCGCTGCGTCCGGCGGCCTGCTCCACGGCGGGATTCCGGGATTTCCCTAGACCTCCATGGTGCCCGCTTCGCGGCGGTGCTCGAAACGGCCGCCGATGAGGGTGGCCGTGCCCGCCATGACGACGAGCAGGCCCAGGCACGTCACGTAGACCCACGGCCGGCCCCCGTACGCGGCGAACAACGCCCCGGTGATCGCGACGGCCACGACGGAGAAGACCGACTCGCCGATGCTCAGCGACGCGCTGTTGCGGCCCTCCTCCCCGGGCGCGGACAGCTCCAGCACCAGCACCGACAACGTCGGGAAGACCATTCCGATGCCCAGGCCCGCCACGACCCAGCCCGCGAAGACCACGAGCACCGGCGTGGCGGGGATGACGATCAGAGCGGTGACGCAGATGCCGGCGGCGATCAGCGTCGCGCCGAGGCGGATGGTCAGCGCCCGCGCGTGGGGCCTGCGGCCCTGGATCCACGAGCCGAGCGACCAGGCAAGGGCCCCTCCGGTGAGCGCGAGCCCGGCCTCGGCCGTGTTGAGGTGCCGCTCCTGCACCAGCATCAGCGGGACGAACACCTCGGCGGCGAAGAACGATCCGGCGGCCAGGCCGCGCAGCGCGATCACAGTGGGCAGCCCGCGGGCCGCGCGCAGCGTCCCCGCCGGCAGCAGTTTCGGCAGCGCCAGCGCGAGGACCGCCAGCCCGGCGACCGCCAGGACGATCCCTGCGCCCGCCGCGCCGCTGCCGTACTGCAGCAGGGCCGCGCCGATCGCGGCGCAGACGCCCCAGGCGAACCGGGGCAGGAAGGCCCGGCCCATCGCCTCCCTGGGTTGTCCGTCCCTGGCGGGCAGTCCCCGCCACATGATCAGCGCGGCGGGGACCGACAGCACCGCCACGCCCAGGAAGATCAGGCGCCAGCTCCAGGTCTCCGCCACGAAGCCCGTGACCGCCGGGCCGACCACGGACGGCAGCACCCAGGCCGCGGCCAGCGCGGAGAACACCCGCGGGTGCATGGCGGAGGGGTAAGCCTGGGCGACGAGGACGTACAGCGCCACGTTGAACAGGCCGCCGCCGAGTCCCTGAAGGAATCGCCCGACGAGGAAGACCTCCATGGCGGGCGCGAACCCGGAGACGGCCAGCCCGGCGACGAACCCCGCCACTCCCGTCCACAAGGCGGGGAACGGTCCCCGCGCGTCGCTCCAGCGCCCGCCGACCATCGTGGCGATGACGTTGGCCGCCATGCCGCCGCTGAACGCGAGGCCGTACAGGTGGTAGCCGTTCAGCTCCCGGCCGATCAAGGGCATCGCGGTGGCCACCGCCAGATACTCGAACGCCACGAGCATCACCAGGGCCACGATCCCGACGCTCAGGGCACGGTAGCGCTGGCTGAAGACGGCTGGGGCGGTCATTACCGAAGACATGATACGGACATTACAAATCACCGTCCTGACCCGAAAATGCGACCTTGGTCGTAAGACCGGCGCTCGATGGCGGCCGCCATGAGGCCGGGAAAGGCGTCCGGCGTGCAGGCGAACGCCGGCACGCCCATCGCGGCCAGCGCCGCCGCGTTGTCGTGGTCGTACTGCGGCGTGCCCTCGTCCGACAGCGCGAGCAGCACGATCACCTGGACCCCGGCGGCGGTCATGGCGGCGATCCGGCGCAGCATCTCCTCCCGCGGCCCGCCCTCGTACAGGTCGCTGACCAGCAGGAAGATCGTGTCGGCCGGCCGGGTGACGAGTCCCTGGCAGTAGGCCACCGCCCGGTTGATGTCGGTGCCGCCCCCGAGCTGGGTGCCGAACAGCACCTCGACGGGGTCGTGCAGCCGATCGGTCAGGTCGGCCACGGCCGTGTCGAAGGCCACGAACGAGGTTTTGAGCGAACGCATCGAGGCGAGCACCGCGGCGAAGACGCCCGCGTACACCACCGAGGCCGCCATCGATCCGCTCTGGTCGACGGCCAGCACGACCTCCCGCTGGACGGCCCGCTGCCCTCGGGCGTACCCGACCAGCCGGGACGGCACGACGGTCTTCCGCTCGGGCAGGTAGTTGCGCAGGTTCGCCCGGATCGTACGGTTCCAGTCGACCTCGGCCGCCCTCCTGGGCCGGTGGGTCCTGGCCGAGCGGTCGAGCGCGCCGCTGACGGCCGTCAGGGTGCGCCGCGTGAGTCGCGCCTCCAGCTCCCGCACGACCGTGCGGACGACGGACCTGGCCGACTCGCGAGCCCGCTCCGGCATCAGCCGGCTCAGCGACAGCAGCGTGCCCACCAGGTGCACGTCGGGCTCCACGGCCTCCAGCATCTCGGGCTCCAGCAGGAGCCGGGTCAGGTCGAGCCGGTCGATGGCGTCCTTCTGCATGACCTGCACGACCCCCGAGGGGAAGTGCTCCCTGATGTCCCCCAGCCATCGGGCCACCCGGGGCGCGGACGCGCCGAGGCCGGCGCCGCGCCGCTCCTGCCCGTCGTAAAGGGCTGCGAGGGCGGCGTCCATCCGGGCGTCCGCTCCTTCCAGCGTGCCCTCCGCCGCGCCGCCCAGCACCAGCCGCCAGCGGCGCAGCCGCTCGTCCTCGCCCTCCATCAGAGCCTCCCGCCCGTCTCGCGCCCCAGGATGTCGCGCACGGTCCGCACGGCCCCCGCCGCCAGCCCGTCGTCGTAGCCCGCCTCCTCGTCGCCGCCCGGCGAACCGGCGCGGAGCGCGCCGCCTGAGCGGACCCTGCGGCCGATCATCCGCCGCTCGGGCGCAGGGAACGCCCCGAACGTGCGCCGCAGCAACGGCAGCACGTCCACGAACGCCTCGGGTGACAGGCCGGTGAGCCAGGCGTCCACGGTGGCCAGCAGGCGCGGGTCGTGGACGAGCAGCAGGCCGCCCCCGGACAGGAAGCCCTCCATCCAGGCCGCCGACCGGGCCGGGGGGTTGCCGGACGACATCGACCGCGCCATGCGGGCGGCGACGTCGTCCTCCAGCGCCTCGGCGTCGAACAGGATCCGCACGATCCGGCCGTCGAGCAGCCCCGGCAGGTCGTCGCGCCGGGCGATCCCGGCCAGCGTCGCGAGCCACCGGCCACCGCCCATCAACGCGGCGGCGGTGTGGACGCCGTCCATCAGCGCCGCCATCTCGCGGGCCGCGTCCTCGTCCAGCCCCGTGAGGGCGGGGGACAGCCCGGCGCAGATCCGCGCGAGCATCGACTCCGTGACGCCCGTGAGGCCCTCGGTGCCGCGCACGTCCCCGTACCTGCGGGCCCGCACGAGCGCGGGCAGCGCCCCCATGAGGTGACGCACCTCGCCGTCGAGCGCCGCCCGGTCCTCTATGCGCCCCAGGACGTACGGCAGCGCGTCCGGCAGGTGGGCGAGCAGGCAGCGCTCGACCAGCGCGGCCAGCTCCGGCAGACCCGCGCCGCCCGCGAGGTCGCGCACGCGGGCCGTCGCCGCCGCCTCGACCGTGATCCCCCACACGGCGGCCTCGATGAGGGCCACGTCGAGCTCCGGACGCCACTCAAGCGACCACGACTCCTTGAACGTTCCCTTGCTCCGGGCCCGCCGTGGCGTCCCCCAGGGCACGCCCAGCAGGGCGAGCCGGTGCAGCAGACGGCTGCGGCCGAGGTCGAGCGGCCTGCGCAGGTCGAGGTCGTGCTCCCCGGCCATGACCTCGGGCTTCATGCGCAGCCGCCGCTGCTCGTCGCGCAGGTCCCGCCGCAGCGGCACCATCGGCGTGGCGTCCGGCACCCGCCCGAGCCGCTCCCCCACGACCATCCGCCGCTGGACCAGCTCGACCGGCAGCTCGTCGCCGCCGCACAGCACCGCCCTGACCGCATCGGTGACCTCCGGCAGACCGGCGAGCGGCCTGCCGCGCAGCGTCGCCAGGCTCTCGGCCAGCCGTACGGCCTCGATGACGTCCGCGGAGGAGACGGGCAGGTCCTCCTCCCGCAGGATCGCGGCGGCGCCCGCGAGCCAGCGCTCCACCGGGCGGTCGGGCACCGTGAACAGGTGCTCGTACCACCCGGGCGCGGCGACGCCCGCGCCGTAGCCCGCACCCGCGGCGAGCCGTCCGTGGGTCCACGGCACCCACGTCATCTCGACCCTGACCTTCGGAAGGCCGCGCAGCAGCCGCTCGTCCTCGGCCGCGGAAGGCAGGCGGTCAGGCCCGTCCGGCGCGTACGGGCCGGGCCCGGCGGCCGGGCCGGCCGGGGTCAGCGCCGGCAGGTGCCAGGCCCCGCAGACCACCGCGATCCGGCTGAAGCCCTCCCGCGCCGCCTTCCGCAGCGTCCTGCGCATGTAGGCCTCGCGCCGGGCCTCGACGCCCTCCGCGACGTGCCCCTCGCGCACGGCCCGCATCGCCTCCGCGACCACGTCGAGCGTCCGGGCCTCGCCCCGGTGCTCGACCAGGTCCTCCCACCACCGCTCCGGGTCGTCGTACCCCGCCGCGCGGGCGAGCTCGCCGATGGGATCGCGGCGTACGGGGTCGGCGTCGAGCGCGAGACTGTGCGCGGCGGGCAGGTCGCAGAACCGCACCTCGACGCCCGCCCTGGCGGCGTAGGCGATCGCCTGCCATTCCGGCGAGAACTCCGCGAACGGCCAGAAGGCGGCCCGCGACGGCTCCCCCGGCACGTACGCCAGCAGCGCGACGGGCGGGCGCATGCCGGGATCGGCGGCGAGCGTTACCAGGCCGTCGGCCTCGGGAGGGCCCTCGACGAGCACCAGATCGGGCCGGATCCTGTCCAGCTCGTCACGCACGGCCCTGGCCGAACCCGGCCCGTGGTGCCGCACCCCCAGCACCGACAAACGCGGCACCGGCAGACCGGGCACCGGTGCCTCCGGCCCGCCCTCGCCGCCTCCCGCGCGGCTCCGGTCGTCGCGGCCGTCCCCGCGCCGGGAACCGCTCAGGCCGCCACCCACGCCACCGCCCTGGCCGCCGTCCGAGCCGCCGTCCGAGCCGGTCAGGGCGCCGTCGGCGAGCTCAGCCGGCATCGCGGCAGGCCCGGTAGAAGTCGCGCCAGTCGTCGCGGTCGCGGACGACCGTCTCCAGGTACTCCTGCCAGACCACGCGGTCGGACACCGGGTCCTGGACCACCGCCCCCACGATGCCGCCCGCGACGTCGGCCGGGCGCAGCACGCCGTCCCCGAAGTGGGCCGCGAGCACGATCCCGTTGGTGACGACCGAGATGGCCTCCGCGGTGCTGAGCGTGCCGCTGGGCGACTTCACCTTGGTCCGCCCGTCGGAGGTGACGCCTGCGCGCAACTCCCGGAAGACCGTCACCACGCGGCGGATCTCCTCCATCCCGGTCACGGTCTCCGGCAGCTCCAGGGCTCGGCCGAGCTGCGCCACGCGCCGGGCCACGATGCCGACCTCCTCCTCCGTGCTGGCGGGGACCGGCAGCACGACGGTGTTGAACCGCCTGCGCAGCGCGCTCGACAGGTCGTTGACCCCGCGGTCGCGGTCGTTGGCGGTCGCGATGACGTTGAAGCCCTTGGCCGCCTGCACCTCCTCCCCCAGCTCCGCGATCGGCAGCGTCTTCTCCGACAGCAGGGTGATCAGGGCGTCCTGCACGTCGGACGGCATGCGGGTGAGCTCCTCGACCCTGGCCAGCCGTCCCTCCGCCATGGCCCGCATGACCGGGCTCGGGGTCAGCGCCCCGCGGGAAGGGCCCTCCGACAGCAGCCGCGCGTAGTTCCACCCGTAGCGGACGGCCTCCTCCGCCGTGCCTGCCGTGCCCTGCACGAGCAGGGTCGAGTCGCCGCTGATCGCCGCGGCGAGGTGCTCGGACAACCAGGTCTTGGCCGTGCCGGGCACGCCGAGCAGCAGCAGCGCCCTGTCGGTGGCGAGCGTCGCCACGGCGACCTCGACGATCCTGCGCGGGCCGATGTACTTCGGCGTGATCTGGCCGCCGTCTCCCAGCACGTAGGTCGTCACCGCCCAGGGCGACAGCCGCCAGCCCGGCGGGCGTGGCCGGTCGTCGGTCTTCGCGAGGATCGTCAGCTCGTCGGCGAACTGGTCTTCCGCGTGCGGGCGCAGAACGCTGGTCACTCAAGCTCCTTCAGCATCTCGAAACGGAACCGCAGGGTCGCCGCCAGTTCGGGGACCTCCCCGGCGTACTCGTGCATCGCTGGGTCGAACCGCTCCCCCGCCAGCCGGATCAGCTCGCCGGCGTTCCACGGCTGCGTCCGCGTGGTCTCGATGATCTTGTTGAGCACGGCCCTCGCCAGCCGCTGCCCCCACGGCCGCGGCACGCCGCCCAGCATCATGACCATCTGACCGTCCACGGGATGGCCCGCCACGAGTTCGGCCGCCCGGCGGGACCGCTCCTCCGGCGGGAGCACGGCCAGCAGATCGGTCAGCGGCTCGGCCTCGAACAGGGCACGCGCCCACGTCGCGTCCCGCTGCAGGATGGCGGCCCTGGTCCAGCCCATGCGGACCTCCCGCTGCCAGTCGCCGATCCGGGCCGCCGCGATCTCGTCCGGCGGCATGCCGAGGTGATCCGGCCAGAACGACAGCGGCGTGTGCGCCACCACCTGCTGGAGCCACCAGCCCCGCGTCTCCATCCCGGCGGGCGGTCGCGCCCTGACGCCGTCGCGCTCCATCGCGTCGTCGCAATGCGACGGCGGCTCGGCCCGGAGCCGCGAGCCGTTCCCGGTCAGGAGACGGCGCGCCCGTGCGGTCATGCGCAGGGCCAGCCGGGACCGGGGCAGGCGGGTGAGGATGTCGGCGGCGGCCTGCCGCACCTCACGGCGCCGGTCGTCGAGCGCCGCCTCCAGGAACGGTTCGTCGGCCATGCCGAGGCCGTCGGCGAGGATCGTCACGAAGACGGCCCTGTCCTCCGGCGTCTCCGCGCTCCAGCCACGGTCGAGCAACTCCCGGGCGGCGGCGGGGTCGCGGCGCCGCAAGGCGGCCAGGAAGGCACGCCTGTCGCCGCTCGTGCCGAGCTCCCACACCTCGTCGGGCGGCACGTGCGCCGGCTCCGCCAGCAGATAGGCCCAGGCCGGGTTGAGACCGGCGAGCCAGCGGCCCCGGACTCCGGTGACCGCCCCCAGGCAGGCGCGGATCGAGCGGTCGCGCGCCCCGAGGTCGAGCAGCCCGGGAATCATCTCGGCCGGGACCCGCACCCGCCGCGCGGCGGCCGTCTCCAGCCACTCGGTCAGCAGCCTGCCCTGCTCACCCGCGAGCATGCGGGCGAGCCGGTCCGCGGCGGCGCCAGGCACGAGTGGCATCGTCTCGGCCGCCGCGGGGGCCGGCGGCCTGCCCCTGCCCGGCCGCCGCCCCGCGCGCATCCGCACCACCTGCTCGGCGGCCCGCTCCAGCAGACTCTCCGGCGGGACGGCGCGGCGGTCGGCGCCCACCAGCGCGGTGGAGACCAGCTCCTCCCACGAAACCCGTCCGGCCTCCCAACCTCCGGGAACGGCCCGCGTCATAACCGCACCGCCCCGCCCTCCTCGTTCCACACCGTCAGCGGGAGCAGCCCGCGCGGCGTCCATTCGGCGGCAACAGTCACCGGCCGCCCGCCGGAGACGGCCAGCAGACGCCACGGGACGCCCGCGGACGGATGCAGCGGCAGTGCGTTCCCCTCGTCGTCCGCGATGCCGTCCAGGCAGGGAACGGCCCCGTCGAGCACCAGCGGCCAGGAGTCGCTCCAGGGGTCGGCGGCGAGCACCTCGGCGAGCAAGGCGGGCACCTGGGAGACCTTGGTCCCCGGGGGCGGCCCCGCGTCGACGAGGCCCCGGCGCTCGGCCAGCAGGGCGCGCAGCGGCGAGGCCCCCGGATAGAAGGCCAGGTCGGCGTCGATCGTCGCGCCGGGCGGCGGAAACGACTCGAGCGGCTGCCCGACCGGCGAGAACGACAGCACCATCGCCAGGCGGCCCGTCGTGCGCCCGGCCAGCCACACGCGCCGGGCGACCAGCCGGTCCTGCTCCTCGTCCCGGCAGCCGACGACATCCCAGTGGTCCCGCACCGCCGGGGTCGCCAGGACGGACTCCCGCGTGACGGGGTAGCCGACCCGCGCCCGCACGGTCTGCCGCAACGGCTCGGGCAGCGCGGCGGCGCGGCGATGGGCGACCGCGAGCAGACGAAGCAGCGCGTACTCCCCGAGCAGAAGACCCGGCCAGTCCTCGGCGCCGAGCACTCGTGTGAGACGGGTGACCGTCCCCGCCACACCCGGCGCCTGCGCGTCCACCAGCCGTCTGGCGAGGTCGTCCCACTCGGCCGGCGCCGACTGGCGTGCCTGTGCGATCCCCTGCCCGATCTGGTCGGCCAGCCAACGCTCCAGCTCCGACAGTCCGGCGGCGACCCTGCTCTCCCGCTGCTCGGCCTGGGTGCGCCTGGCCGCCACCCGGCCACCGGCCCCGGCGCCGCCCGCCTCGGCGTCACCCGCGTTCCCGGTCGCGGCCTGGCCCCACCGTCTCATCACCCGCCGCACAGTAGCCCCGTGCTCCGACAATTAGCCTCGCACGTGGCCGTGGGCCGCGCCCGGGCGGAAGTGTCGGTGCCGTCTGGCAGGGTCGGTCCCGTGAACGAGATACCCGAGGCGAACTACTCGAAGAAGTGGGACGGCGATTCCCGGTCCACCCCGCCCCTCGTCGGCGACGAGCGGGAGATCCTTACGGCCTTCCTCGACTGGCACCGCGGGACGTTCGCGCTGAAGTGCTCGGGAGTCCCGGCGGATCGGCTGTCGGACAAGGGGGTGCCGCCGTCCGGGCTCAGCCTCCACGGGATCCTCCGGCACCTCGCGGCCGTTGAGCGGTGGTGGTTCCGCATCCAGTTCGCCGGTGAGGACGTCCCGCTCCTCTACTACTCCGACGACGACCCCGACCAGGACTTCGGGGATCTGGGCGGTGACGTCGAGGAGGCGTTCGTCGTGTGGCGGGCGGAGTGCGAGCGCTCCGGTGAGATCGTCGCCGCCGCCCGCTCGCTGGACGAGACCGGCGTCCACCGTGCCAGCGGGCAGCCGGTCTCGCTGCGCCGCATCCTGGTGAACATGATCGCCGAATACGCGCGCCACAACGGGCATGCCGACCTGCTCCGCGAGCGGATCGACGGCGCTACCGGCCATTGAGGAAGATGAGCCCGGCGATCACCCGTCACCGGCGAACGCGAGCCGGCCGGCTCTCCACGGTCAGGGGCCGACGTCCGCGACAGTGCCCACCGGGGTGACCAGACGGCCCAGGCCGTCGATCTCGATGCGCACCTCGTCGCCCGGCGTCAGCGTGAAGTCCGACTCCGGCACCAGGCAGGTGCCGGTGGCCAGGACCACCCCGTACGGATAACGGTCGGCGCGCAGGAGGTGCTCGACGAGGTCGTCGATCCGCCGGTGGAGCGACTCGGTGCTCGCCGAGCCCGTCCAGATCTCCCGAGAGCCGCGGGAGATGCCGAGACGGATGCCGAGAGCGTAGGGCTCCGGGACCTCCCAGGCGGGGCGGATGCCCGGCCCCAGCGCGGTCGCGCCGAGGTAGACCTTCGCCTGCGGGAGGTACAGCGGGTTCTCGCCCTCGATGGAACGAGAGCTCACGTCGTCGCAGATCGTGTAACCGGCGATCTCCCCGTTGGCGCAGACGACCACGGCCAGCTCCGGCTCCGGGACGTTCCAGGACGAGTCGGGCCGTACGGCGATCGCCTGCCCGTGCCCGCGCACCCGCCAGCCGAGCGACTTGAAGAACAGCTCGGGGCGGGGAGCGTCGTACACCATCTCGTAGACGTCGGGGGCGCGGCTCTCCTCTCTGCGCGCCTCCCGTGATCTGCGGTAGGTGACCCCGGCGGCCCAGACCTCCGTCCAGCGGTCCACGGGGGCCGCGAGCGAGGCCGGCGTCACGACCTCACCGGTCGCCGCCCCGAGGGACCGGCGGAAGTGGCCGAGGCCGGACGAGAGCGCCGCCCCGAGCGAGAAGTCCTCGGGGAGCAGGCGATCGCCCTCCTCGCCGCGGACCGCCCAGCGCGCGGGGCCGGAGGCGCCGGTGTCTCCGGCGAGGTGACCGCGAACAAGTCGCATCGGTATGTGCCCTCACGAGTCGGCGGGTTGTTCCTCATCGGCGCCTGCCGCGTCCATCGTGGTATGAGTCCGGCCCGGCACAAGGAAGGCGCCGCGTGCGCGGTTCTCACAGTCCTTCACGGGCATCGGCACGGGAAGGCCCGTCAGGGGAATGCTCCGGTGCGGCGGATGCCGCCGCACCGGAGCCCCCTCACCAGAAGGAAAGGATCAGCAGGCGGGGATTGCGGCCCCGGGCGTCAGCTCCGCGACCACTTCTGGTTGTTGCCGCCCCAGCAGGAGTAGAGCTGGATCTGGGTGCCGTTGCTGGTCCCCTGTCCGACGGCGTCGAGGCACAGGTTCGACTGGACGCCGACGATGGTCCCGTCCGAGTTGAGGCGCCACTTCTGGTTGTCGCCACCCCAGCAGCTGTAGATCTGGACCTTGGCGCCGTTGCCGGTGCCGGCGGCGTCCAGGCACTTGTTGCCGTAGACCCGCAGCTCCTGCGCGGAGGTGTAGTCCCACTGCTGGTTGCTCTGACCGTTGCAGTCCCACAGCTGCACTTGGGTGCCGTCGCTGGTGCTCGCGTTGGGAACGTCCAGGCAGCGGCCGGAGCCGTTGTTCTTGAGCTGGCCACCGCCGCCGGACGGCGGGTTGCTCGGAGAGGTGGTGGGGCCGCCCGTGGAGGTGGAGCCACCGATGGTGATGTTGGAGTTGCCGCTGCTCTGGTAGCCCTCGGTGGCGAGGATCTGGTAGTCGTGGCTGCCGAGGTTCATGCCGTAGCGGGCCCAGGCGTCGAAGTGGTTGCCGACGGTGATGCTGCCGCCGGTCCGCTTCTGCTGCCGGACGCTCCAGTACTGGTTGAAGGTCTGGTTGCCGTCGATCGAGGGCGCGTTGTAACGCGTCGTCTCGTAGATGTCGTAGGTGCCGCCGTCGGTGGTGACGGTGCCCTTGTAGGTCCCGGTGGGCCGGTAGGTGCCCCAGTTGTCGACGATGTAGTACTCCACCAGCGGGTTCCTGGTCCACCCGTACAGGGACAGGTAGGCGTTGCCCGAGGGGTTGAAACTGCCCGAGTAGGTCACGGTCCTGCGTCCGCCGGGCTTCCAGCCCTTGCCGGCCACGAAGTTGCCGGTGTTGCGCCAGGAGGTGCTGTAGTTGCCGCCGGACCCCAGGTCCATGGAGACCGTGCCCTGGCTGTCGGTCCAGAACGAGAAGAAGTAGCCGTTGTTGGTGCCCGTCTGGTTCGTCGTCACGGCGGCGTGGGCGACGCCGGGCAGCATCGCCACGGCCGCGGCCAGCGCCACGGCGCAGACCCGGACGATGAGCAGCCTGAGGCGGCCGCGTCTGCGGCCTGACCAGTGAGCGGGGGCGTCGATCATGCGCGCTTCCTCCTCGAGAAGGGTGACGGGGGACAAGCACCGTGGACCGAGGCGGCCGAGGGGCCACCTCCCCGTCGACACGACGCCGAAACTATCGGCGTAATAGCGAAAGTATCGGGCGACCTGGCGGCGCCGTCAACGCCACCCGAAATGGTCCTGAAAAGCACAGTTCATCCGGCATTGCACGAGGGAAAGCATTTAGCCTGGTGGATGGGTATGGCGGTGCGCTCGAGCCACCCATCGCCGGTTCGGCGGACGCTGAAAAGTTCAGCGGCTTTGCGAATTACGCTTCGAAACCCGAGCGGCGGTATGCGGCGCCGAGGCGGCCGGAAGTCGCGGGAGCGGTTCTGTCGGAGCCGCGTGTCATACTCACCTGCGTGGTTGCGCGTACGCCGCAAAGGGTGCTGATCGGGCGTTCCGCTGAGCTCGACCGGCTCCTGGGCGTGCTCGACTCCGCCGCGGCCGGGCTCGCGGGGGTCGCCCTCGTGGGCGGCGACGCGGGGATCGGCAAGACGCGGATCGTCACCGAGCTGTGCGACCTCGCGCAGCGGCGGGGCTTCGTGACGCTCACCGGTCAGTGCGCCGAGCTCGGCGACGCCCTGCCCTATCTGCCGCTCGCGGACGCCCTGCGCGGCGCCGCCGCCGATGCCGCCGGGCCGGTCGGCCCGGCCGTCACGGCCCGTCCCGCCCTGCGACGGCTGCTGCCCGGCGACGAGGCGGGCCCGGCGGAGGCGACGACCGGAGGGCTCGCCCAGCAGCGCCTGTTCGGGTCGGTGCTCGACATGCTGTCGGAGGTGGCCGGGCGGCAGCCGGTCCTGTTCGTGTTCGAGGACCTGCACTGGGCCGACCGCTCGACGCGCGACCTGCTGGTCTTCCTCACCCGCATGCTGCAGCGCGAGCGGGTGTGCCTCGTCGGCACCTACCGCACGGACGACCTCCACCGCCGCCATCCGCTGCGCCCGGTGCTGGCCGAGCTGCGGCGGCTGCCGCTGGTCACCTCCGTCGAGCTGCCGCCGCTCGGCGACGACGAGATGGCGGAGTATCTCGCCGTCCTCGGCCGGTACGGCGAGGGCCCGGCGGGACCTGCGGCGGAACGCGGCCTGACGACCGTGATCGAGCGCGCCGGTGGCAATCCGTTCTTCGCGGAGGAGCTCCTGGCGGCCGGCGCGGAACGGGCGCGGCTGCCGGGAACGCTGGCCGACCTGCTGCTCGCCCGGGTGGAAACCCTGTCGGACACCGCCCGCCAGGTGCTGCGGGTCGCCGCGGTGGCCGGCCGCCGGGTCGGTCACGACCTGCTGCGCGACGCGACCGGGCTCGGCGACCTGCCGCTGGAGGACGCGCTGCGCGAGATCGTCTCGCAGCGACTGCTCACGGCGGGCAGCGACGGCTACACGTTCCGGCACGCGCTCCTCCAGGAGGCCGTCTACGACGACCTTCTGCCTGGCGAGCGGACCCGCCTGCACACCGCGTTCGCCGCACTGCTCGCCGGACGCGGCGGCGCCCCCGCCGAGCTGGCCCATCACCATCTCGCCGGGCACGACCTGCCGGGCGCCCTGCGTGCGTCGGTGGAGGCCGGGCGGATGGCCGCCGGGCTCGGCGCGCCGGCGGAGGCACACCGGCACTTCGGGCGTGCGCTGGAGGTCTGGGACCAGGTGCCGGAGGCCGAACGGCTGGCCGGGGAGAGCCGGGCGAGGATCGCGCTGGCCGGGGCCGCGGCGGCGGCCGCGGCCGGCGACTATCACCGGGCGGCGGAACAGGTGCGGCGGCTGCGCCACGAGACCGACGACCCGGTTCTGATCGCGGAGACCGGCGAACGCCTGTCCTACTATCTGGCGGACGCGGGCGGCGACGAGGCCGAGGGGGTCGCGGCCGCCCGGGAGGCGGTGGACGTC
Source organism: Microbispora rosea (assembly GCF_044460045.1). Taxonomy (NCBI): domain Bacteria; kingdom Bacillati; phylum Actinomycetota; class Actinomycetes; order Streptosporangiales; family Streptosporangiaceae; genus Microbispora; species Microbispora rosea. The sequence continues at coordinate 471,033 of NZ_JBITJO010000002.1, forward strand.
GCGCCCCACAGCCCGCTGCTGGCCAGGGCCCTGGCCACCCACGCCCGTGCGCTCTTCCGGCAGTACCACGACGAGGAGGCGGCGGCGACGGCGTCCAAGGCGCTGGAGGTCGCGGAGGCGACCGGCGCCCGCGACGCGGAGGCCAGCGCCCTCGTCTCGCTCGCCCTGATCGAGGAGGAGTTCGGGAGCAGCGTCGAGCACGCCGTCGACCTGCTCACGCGCGCCACCCGCCGCCCCTCGGGCGATCTGTCCATCGACCTGCGGGCGCGCTTCAACCTCGCCCGCATCCATTACGAGAACGGCGCCCTCGCGGTGGCCGCCCGCATCACCGAGGACGGCGTACGGCTGGCCGGGGAGACCGGGCTCACCTGGAGCACGTTCGGCACGGACCTGCGTTTCCTGAACTACCTGGTGCACTACGCGGACGGCGACTGGGACGCGGCGGAACGGCTGGCCGGAGGGTTCGGCGTCCGGGTCGGCACCAGGGCCGAGGCCCAGCTGTCGTCGTTCGCCCTCTTCGTCGAGGTGGGCCGGGGGCGTCCCGGCGCCGACGAGAGACTGCGATGGCTGTCCCGCTTCTGGTCCGATGCCCTGATCGGCTACATGGCCCGCGGCATGGCGGCCGAACAGGCGCTGTGGCGCGGCGACCCGAACACCGCGCTCGACCACGTCGACGCGATCGTCGCGGTGCTCGAACCGTTCGATCCCAGTGTGATCCGCATCGCGGCCACCGGTCTGTGGGCGCTGGCCGACCTCGGCCGGCCCGGCGAGCCCTGCGACGACCTGCTGCGCCGGGCACGGTGGGCGGCGGAGAACGGGCCGAACGGCCCGCGCGGCCGGCTGGGGCCGGAAGGAATCGCCTGGCTGGCCCGGGCGGAGGCCGAGTGGCACCGCGCCAACGGCACGGCGGAGCCGGAGGTCTGGCAGCGCGCCACCGAGGCCTTCGGCTTCGGCTTCGTCTACGAGGAGGCCCGGTCGCGGTGGCGCCTGGCCGAGAGCCTGCTGCGGGCGGGCGACCGCGCGGCGGCCCGCGCCGAGTGGGAGCGCGCGGTGCACGTCGCCGCCGCCCTGGGAGCCCGGCCCTTCCTTGAGACGCTCAGGGTGGTCGGGACACGGGCCGGATTCCCCGACCCGACGGCGGCCACCCCCGCCGGCACCTCCGCGGCCTCCCCCGCCGCCCACGACGGCGACGCGCGGGAGATCGCCACCGGTGAGCCGCCGGGGGCGGCACGGGAGCCGAGACGGCTGGCCGCGCTCACCGCACGCGAGCGGGAGGTGCTGGCCCACGTCGCGGCCGGTCTGGCCAACCGGGAGATCGGCGAGCGGCTGTTCATCTCGCAGAAGACGGTGAGCGTGCACGTCTCGAACATCCTGGCCAAGCTCGGGGTGACCAGCCGCACCCAGGCCGCCGCGGTCGCCCTCCAGGAGGGGCTGTCGCCGGGCGCCCCGGACGGAAATACTGTGTAATCGAGGCCCGATGCCAGCAACAATTCCGGAGGTCAGCGGTGGCTCTGCAGATCGTTTCCGTCGTCGCGGGTGAGGAGCTCTCTTCGGGCACACCGTACGAGTCCGTCAACCCGGCGCGGCCCTCGGAGACGGTCGCGACCGTCCAGCTCGCCGGCGCGGACGACTTCGCCGGCGCCTGCCGCGCCGCGGCGGCGGCCCAGCGGGAGTGGGCGCGCGTCCCCGCCCCGGTGCGCGGCCGGGTGATCGCCTCGATCGGCCGCCTGGTCGAGGCCAACACCGAGGCGCTGGCCCGGCTGGTGACCGAGGAGATCGGCAAGCCGTACGCCGAGGCGCTGGGCGAGGTCCGCGAGATCGTGGACACCTGCGACTTCTTCCTCGGCGAGGGCCGCCGCCTCTACGGGCAGACCGTGCCGTCGGAGATGCCCGACAAGAGCCTGTTCACCTTCCGTGTCCCGGTCGGGGTGGCGGCGGTCGTGACGGCGGGCAACTTCCCGGTGGCGGTCCCCTCGTGGTATCTGGTCCCCGCGCTGCTGTGCGGCAACGCGGTGGTGTGGAAGCCCGCCGAATACGCCGCGGCCTCCGCGCACGCGCTCTACCGGCTGTTCGCGGCCGCCGGGCTGCCCGACGGCGTGCTCAACATCGTCTTCGCCGACGGCGGCCAGACATACGAGGGCCTCGACCGCGCGCTCGGCGAGGGCACCGTGCAGAAGGTCGGCTTCACCGGGTCGAGCGCGGTCGGCCGGGCCGTCGGCGAGTTGTGCGGGCGGCACCTGCAGTCGCCCTGCCTGGAGCTCGGCGGCAAGAACCCGATGGTCGTCATGCCGGACGCCGATCTCGACCTCGCCGCCGAGGGCGCCCTGTTCTCCGGCTTCGGCACCGCCGGTCAGCGGTGCACCTCACTCGGCACGGTCATCGTCCACGAGGACGTCCACGACGAGTTCCTGCGCCGGTTCACCGTGGCCGTGCGCGACGCGAAGATCGGCGACCCGAACGGCGACGTCCTGTACGGCCCGCTGCTCGACCACAAGTTCGCCGAGCGCTACGAGGAGTACCTGGGCTGGATCCAGCCGCACCACACCGTGCTGCCGGGCCCGGTCGGCCGGATGGACGGCGAGGGCCTGTACTACCACCCCGTGGTGGTGGACGGCGTCCGTCCCGGCGACCGGCTGTTCCTGGAGGAGACGTTCGGCCCGATCGTGGGCGTGACGACGTTCTCCGCCCTCGACGAGGCGATCGACCTGGCCAACCGGCCCGGATACGGCCTGTCGTCGTCCATCTACACCTCCGACCCGAAGGCCGTGTTCCGGTTCCGCGAAGGTGTGTCGGCCGGCATGGTCAGCGTCAACAACTCCACCTCCGGCGCGGAGGCCCACCTGCCGTTCGGCGGGAACGGCAAGTCGGGCAACGGCAGCAGGCAGAGCGGCATGTGGGTGCTCGACCAGTTCACCCGCTGGCAGGCGATGAACTGGGACTACTCGGGCCGCCTGCAGAAGGCCCAGATGGACGTGGCGGAGATCACGCCCGACCTGGGATTCCGGCTCTGACCCGGAGGACCGCTCGCCGTCCGGCGGCCCCGCGGTCCTGAACGCGTGGGCGCGCCGTCCGGTGCAGGCACCGGACAGCGCGTCCGTCATCCGCCTCGCTCGGGCGCCTCCGATGATCGGCATCCCGGCGCCCGTCACGCGGTGGGGCGTTCCTCGCGGGCGGTCACTCGCCGTCGGGGTCGCAGGGGAAGTTCGTCACACCGGCCGTCATCCGGATTCCGCCCAGCAGGTGCTTGAGGAACAGCGGGTCGCTGTAGGCCTCCTTGGTGTGGCCCATGCCCGTGTACCAGGAACGCCCGCCGTCGTAGTTGTGACACCAGGCGATGGGGTGGTCGCCCATAGCGCCGGAGCCGGGGTTGTAGGAGTTCTCGTCGAGCTCGGCGAGCACGCGCACTCCGGCGTCACGCGGGTTGGTGCGGTAGTTGTACCACTCGTCGAAGCGGGTCCAGCGGTTCGGCAGCCCGCGGTTGGAGGCCGCACCCTGGCCCACCATCTTCACCGTGGCGTCCTGCTGCGCCGGGTGGTTGCGGAAGTAGGCGCCGACGAGGCCGCCGTACCAGGCCCAGTTGTAGCCCGAGTCTCCGGCGGCGTGAACGCCGGCGAAGCCTCCGCCGTGCTGGATGTAGCGCTCGAACGCCGCCTTCTGCTCGGGCTGACCGAGCGGGTCGCCGGTCGTGGAGATGAAGACGACGGTCTGATACTTGGCGAGGTTCTCGTCGGTGAACTGGGCCGCATCCTCCGTCACGTCCACCGCGAAGCCGTTCTCCTGGCCGAGCTTCTGGATCGCCGCCTCACCTGCGGGGATCGAGTCGTGCCGGAAGGCGGTGGTCTTGCCGAAGACGAGCACACGGAACTCGGGGTCCGCGGGGGCCGCGAGCGCGCTGGTGCCGGCGAAGACCGGCGCGATGATCGCGGACAGCGCCGCCAGAGCGAGCAGTCGCTTACGAGACATGGGGACAGTCCTCCAACTCAAGCGTCATGGAGGTCGGCCCACTGGGGGGCGGTGGGCCGGCCTCCATGACGGAAGACAGGGCCGAGCACCGCCGAAACGGTTTTCACGGCCTCAAGTGGGCGCCAAGTTACCCTCTTTGGTCATGAGTTGGAAGAAGTTAAATCCAAGTTTCTACGACTTTCGTATGTGGTAGGACAAAGTCGTGCGCGAACCAGAAGTATTGCCGGACAGTCCGTTCGCCCAGGTCCCAGTCATGGCCGTACGGACGGGTCAGCGCCGGCCACGGAAGGTGCGCCGCAGGTCGTCCACCCACTCGCCGGGGATCTCCCAGGGGATGAAGTGACCGCCGCGGTCGTGGGCGTTGAGGTTGACGAGGTTGTACCAGCTGGCGCGGTCGCTATCGAGGAAGTGCCGCACCCGATCGTCCGTGCTCACGCCGGGCGGGTTCTCGTAGCCGACGAAGGTGAGGCCGGTGGGGGCCTCGACGACCGGCTGCCGGTCGTGGGACGGCGTCCAGGGGTAGCGGTTGTTGTTGGCGTAGGTCCGCATCGAGGTGCCGATCGAGTTGGTCGCCCAGAAGATCATGGCGTGCGTGAGCAGGTCGTCCTTGGTGAAGACGGTCTCGACGTCGCCGCCGTTGTCGCTCCAGTTGACCCAGCGCTCCAGCACCCAGGCGAGCATCCCGGCGGGTGAGTCCGACAGCCCGTGGGCGAGCGTGCTCGGGGCGAGCACATGCACGGCGAGGTGGACGGCGAACCGCCTGTCCATCGCGACGACCTGGGCGTGGACGTCAGCGGGCAGGCCCTCCGGGATGGGCTTGCCGCCGCTGAGGTCCCAGCCGCGGTCGCCGTTGAACAACGTGAGCTTCTGGCCCGACCCGATATGGATGGCGTGCAGCTCGCCGGCGTACTTGTGGCCGAGCTGCCCGGTCACCAGGGCGCCGACGTCGCAGCCCGCCGCGCCGTACCTCTCGTAGCCGAGCGTTTCGGTCATCAGGGTGTGCCAGAGGTCGGCGACCTTCCAATAGTTCATGTCGGGATGGTCCGGCAGCGGGGTGGAGAACCCGAAGCCGGGGAACGAGGGCACGATCACCTCGAACGCCTCGGCCGGGTCGCCACCGTACGCGCCGGGGTCGGCCAGCGGATCGACGACCTTGGACCAGTGCCAGAACGTCCAGGGCCAGCCGTGGGTGAGAATGAGCGGCGTGGGGTCGGGACCCGCGCCGGGCCTGCGCATGAAGTGGACCGGCACGCCCTCGATCTCGACGCGGTAGTGCTCGTAGGCGTTGATGGCGGCCTCGGCCGCCCGCCAGTCGTACCCGTCGCGCCAGTAGTCGACGAGCTCCCGCAGGTAGGCGGCGTTCACACCGTAGCGCCAGTCGTCGTTGCCCGCGTCGTCGGGCAGGCGGGTCAGTTCCAGGCGCCGCCGCAGGTCGGCGAGCACCTCGTCGGGCACGTGAATCGGCGCGGGCTCCAGCGGGAACGGCCGGGGTGTGGCGGACGGGGTGATGGTGGGGCGCATCGTTCATCTCCTCGCACTGTCGCGCGGTGTGTCCATGCCGGAGTCGCCCTCGCCGTCTCCCCGTTCGATCGGCGGGTCCCCGATCGCGCCGGAGTGCAGTTCGACCATGCGGGCCAGCGCGGGCAGCGCCAGCGCGATGGCCGCCCGCTCCGGCTCCGTGAGCCGGTCGGCGAGGTCGGTGAGCCGGGCCACGCGCTCGGCGCGCCGTCCGTCCACGATCGCGGCGCCCGCGGCCGTGACCTGGACGAGGACCGCCCGGCCGTCCGACGGATCCGGGTGACGCTCGACCAGGCCCTCGCGCTCCAGCTTGGTCACCATCTGGGTGATCGCCGACTGCGTGACCTGTTCGCTGCCCGCGAGTTCAGTGAGCCGCTTGGGGCCGTCGCCCGCCAGTGTGTGGAGCACGGACAGGGTCGTGAAGCTCAGCCGCCGCCCCGCGGGCAGCCGGATGTGCATCCGGGTGAAGTCTTCGAGCACGCGGGTCAGGGCGGCGATGCTCAGCTCGCTGATCTCAGGCACGAACAAACTGTATCAGTAACTTAATTAAGTTTCTAATGAGTCTGATCGCTGAGAAAACGCCGATCCCCGGCGGACGCCGCCCGCCGGGGATCGGATCGAAGGGCCGGATGGCGAAGACGCCTCAGGCCTCCGGTCCTCGCCTGCCGTCGTATCCCAGCAGCCGCATCGCGACCTCGGGGTCCATGGCCGCCGCGAGCAACTGCGCTCGTTCGGCCGCCTGGTCTCTGGCCTCCTCGGCCCGCCGCCGCCCCGCCTGATGGGAGCGGACCAGCAGGACCGCGACCGCGATGCCGCCGATCACCGCGACCAGCGCGACGGCCAGCAGGACGGCCGTGCCCGCGGGCACGCCCCCGACAGCGGCGCCCGCGGCGCCGGCCGCGCCCCGCGGCGAGGCGAAGAGCAGCACCCCCAGGAGCGTGAGCAGCACCACCGCCACGACGACGCCGACGACCGCCCACAGCGCGCCGTACGACGTGCGGGACGGCTTCGCCGCCGACAGTCCGAGCAGCGGAGCCGGGGCGACCGGTGGCGGCGAGCCGGTCCACGGCACGAAGTCCGGCTGCGCGGGCGCGACCGGTTGCACCGCGGGGATGTGCCCGTTGCCGCCGGCCAGGCCGTTCGGCGGCGGGGCGACCAGCACCGGCGCGGCGCCGCCCGAGGACGCAGGCACGACCGACGCCTCGATCACCCGGGTCCGGGGCAGCGGGAGCTCGACCGGGACCTCGCTGTGCGCCTTGTGGGCCGCCACCGCGGCGGTGTGGTAGGTCTCGATCTCCTCGTAGAACTCGTCGGAGGTGTAGACGGTGCCGTCGATCAGCGGGCCCATCCTGCACTCGATGACCGCGACCACGTCGTCGCCGTTCAGCGTCTTGTGCTGCTCCAGCGCGTGCGCGACCGACAGCACCTCGCGGCGGTTCTCGCGCAGCAGCTCGGCCGTCTTCTCCAGCAGCCGGCTGAGGTTGAACTCGATCCGCTCGGGGAGCATGTCGGGCACCATCTCGTCGCGCCGGCCCGCCGGAGTGCCGGTGAAGCCGATGCCGCCGCCCCCCGGCTGCGGCTGGGCCGCCTTGCCCTCGCGCAATCCGAGCTCCTGCAGCGCCGGCAGCGAGGCCACCCCGATGCCCATGCCCCAGTGGGCCTCCATCAGCCCGGTGATCGCGGTCGCGCTCTGCAGGTCGCCGGAGACACCGGAGGAGTTGTCCTCGCCGAAGAACATCCGCTCTCCCGCCAGCGAGGCGAGCGACACCATGATGTCGGCCTCGTACTCCGACTTCCACCGGGTGAACTGGTCCTCCGGCTTGATGCTGGCCACCATGCCGAGGTAGTCGGCGCCCTTCTCGATCGTCGCCAGGTCGATTTCCAGGTGGTGGCGGGTGCGGTAGGCGGCGACCGCGTGGCAGGCCTCGTGCACCGCGACCGCGTGCCGCTCACGCTCGATGTACTCGACGTCCTCGGGCGGCCCGAGCTGCTTGAGCCGCTTGGCCCGCATGACGTCCGACCAGGTGATGGTCTCCCGTCCGTCGCGGATCGCGGTGATCAGCGACTCGTTGACCAGGTCCTTGATCGTCGCACCGGTGGCGTACGGCGTGATCGTGGCGAGTTTGTCGACCTGCTCGTCGGTGAGCTGGTGGCTGACCTTGTCGAAGTAGCCCTTGTAGGTGCGGATCCGGCCCGCCTTCGAGGGATAGCCGACCTTGTAGATGCGGTCGATGCGACCGGGCCGCAGCAGCGCCTCGTCCAGGGCCTCGGGCAGGTTGGTGGCCATCATGATGAGGATGCGGTACTTCGGCGGCGGCTTGGGCCGCATGCCGAGCAGCCTGCGCACGTAGCGGTTGACGAAGCCGCGCGGCTTCTTCAGACCGGAGATCTCGGTGAGCAGCGCCTCCAGCGTGCCCATGCCGCCACCGCCGCCACCCATGCCCGCGCCGTACACCACACGATTGACGAAGGCGCCGGTGCGCGGCATCCGCGGCGGTGCGGCCTCGGCGGCCGGGCCCGCGGCGTGACGGCCGAGCACGGTGCGGGTGTGCGGGTCGAGGTAGGCGAAGCCGTTGCAGCCGGAGTCCTCGAACGGCGCCGGGACCGACCTGCCCCAGCCGCCGGGTCCGCCCTGCGCCAGCGCGCCGCGGTTGCCGAGCGAGTCGGCCTCGTCGAAGAACACGATGACGCCGCCGTACCGCAGGGCCAGCTTGCGCAGCTTGCGGAACAGCGACTTGACCTTGAGGACGCCGACGCCGAAGAACATGTTGATGAACGCGCCCGGGTCGACGAACACGTACGGCTTGCCGGTCGAGCCGGCGACCGCCTCGGCCATCAGCGTCTTGCCGGTGCCGGGCGGGCCCCACAGCAGGATGCCGCTGGGCACGTAACCGCCCCTGGCCTCGATCTCGTCCGGCTTCTCCAGGAAGACGATGTTCTCCTTGACCCGCTCGACCACGTGGTCCTGGCCCCAGACGTCGGAGAAGCGCGTCTTGATGTCGTCGGGGTAGTAGACGTCGACGCCGCCCCGCGACAGGAACCAGAAGATGGCGACGAACTGCCCCACGGCCACCACCATGATCAGCATGAGCTGCAGGACCATGGGAAGGAAGCCCCACACGGTGGCGGGCACGCTGTACAGCGCCTCGAGCGGCGAGACCTGCTGCACCTTGCCCAGCACCAGCGCGATGACCGCGATCCAGACGACCCACTTGATCGCGCGGGAGATGCGGTAGCGGTTCCAGTCGGTGAACCTGCGGTGGGACCAGCGGTTCCAGCCACCGAAGATCTTCTGCGTCCAGAACCGGTGGTAGCCGGCCGAGCGCTCGCTGATGAGGAAGTGGATCTGCCGGAGCACCTCGACGCCCGCCAGCCACAGAACCCACGACGCGTTCCGGACGGTCATCACGGCGGCGTCATACGGGGAGATGATGCCCTCGTACGTCGCGATCTCGTTCCAGAACAGCACGCCGAACGCGACGGCGAGCAGGATCAGGAACTTCGTCCGGTCCCACAGCGGCAGACGTTTCCTGGTGAGAGGGTCGCGGTCCACCGGACCCGACCCCGGCTCGCGAAGCCCCTCGTGGTGCTTCGGTGGGAGGGCCGTGCTCATATGAGGGGCTCCTTCACGGGTTGATGAGGTGCTTGACCTTGAAGGACTTGACGACGGTGCCGATCTCCGCGGCCCGCTGGCGGTAGCACGCGGGCGAGCAGCGGATGAGAAGGGTGGATGCCGTCGTCCCGTCGGCCGACAGGTAGGCGGTCCTGTCGAACGTCTGCACCGCGTTTCCCACCCGGTAGTTGTAGACGGTATGGATGCCGCGGACGCCGTCCGCGATGGGCAGCACCTCATCGGCCAGCAGCTCGAACCCCGTCAGGCCGCTCGCCTCGAACTCCTTCTGCTGGTCCTCCGTCAGCGGCACCGGCATCGGAGGGGAGACACGCAGCAGATTGAGCGACGCCGCGTTCTGCTCTTCCTCGCTGAGCTTCTGCACCTTCGCGAACACGAAAGGTCTGTCGTCGGTGCCCGCGGAGCCCCGGACAAGATGCAGGAGGGACGGTTCCTCGTAGGCGTCGAACGCCGCCGTCCACACCAGCTGTTTCACCACCTGCGCGGTGGCGGAGTCCGTGTCGCCGAAGAGTTCCTCGTCGAGCGTCTTCTGGTCGATTTGCCGCCACGACGCGGGAACCTTGAAGTAGGTGCCGCCCGTATCGTCGCGTACGTAGGTGTAATCGGGGCCGGCACAGCCGGACAGCACAGAGGCGGCCACCGCCGCCCCCACGACCGTTCGCACCACCCCGGTACTTACCCGCGGTCTTTCCACCAGGGCCCAACCTCCGCTTTGCGGGTCTACGAGGTAGTAGTGCCCGTTTTCCAACTGTCCTTCTCAACGGTAAGTCTGCGATGCGCCGGAAAACTAGACCGAATCTTTCTCGGATCTTGGCTCCTCCTGTTACCAGAAGGCCGCTCACATCACCGGCATCGCCCGGCCCCGGGGCGCCTCCTCCTCGACTTCCTGGGCCCGTCGAGTACGCCCCCCGGAACGCACGTCATGGACGGCCGCGGACTCACCTCTGATCCCGATACCCAAAGGACGAGCGGCGAAAGCTGGCTCCGGCACATCGAACAGCCACGACCCCGGCCGGCCCGACGACCCACCCGTTCCACACCGGACATGACGCACACAAGACCCGCGCCGTGAGATCGGCCGGGGCCGGATGAGCAGATCGATGTAACACCTGACTGCCTCGAACACGACATCTGGATGCATGACGTCAGGAATCACCGTGGGGAGGGCTGGCGCACATGAAGCAGGTCTACGAAGAGGACGGCACCGGCGAGGGGCCGGACGGCTTCTTCGGAGTGACGGCGGAGCGCATGTTCTCCGAGGTGTGGTCCCGGCAGGTCCTCACGGTCAGGGAACGGCGGTTGCTGCTGCTCGGCCTGCTCGTCGGCCAGGACATGGACGACATGCTCGAGCTGCACCTCGAGACCGCCCTGCGCTCGGGGGAGCTGAGCCCGGCCGAACTGCGCGAGACGGTCGTGTTCCTCACCCTGTACGCCGGGTGGCCCCGCGCCGCCCGGCTCAGCGCGAAGGTGGAGGAGCTCATCCGCCGCACCGTCGAGATGTGACCGCCGTTCCGGGGCCGGACGAGGGGCCGGACGAGAGGCCGGACGAGGGGCCTCCCGCGGTGGGTACGCTGCCGTCATGCCCACCGCACTCATCACCGGCGCGACCGCCGGGATCGGCGCCGCCTTCGCGCGCCGCCTGGCCGCCGACGGATTCTCCCTGATCCTGGTGGCCCGCGACGAGGAGCGGCTCGCCGCCTCCGCCGAGGCCCTGCACAAGCGGTACGGCGTGCCGGTCGAGCCGCTGTGCGCGGACCTGACCACCGAGGAGGGGACGGCGGCGGCCGAGGAGCGGCTGCGCTCCGGCATCGACCTCCTGGTCAACAACGCCGGGTTCGGGCACCACGGCGGCTTCCTGGACACCCCCGTGGAGGAAGAGGTCCGGATGCTGCGGCTGCACTGTGAGGCGGTGCTGCGGCTGACCCGGGCGGCCCTGCCGTACATGATCTCCAAGGGGCGGGGCGGGGTGATCAACGTGGCCTCGGTCGCGGCGTTCCTCCCCGGCGGCACCTACAGCGCCACGAAGTCATGGGTGGTGAACTACAGCGCCTCGGCGGCCAACATGGTCAACCGGCACGGCGTGCGGGTGATGGCGCTGTGCCCGGGGTTCGTGCGTACCGAGTTCCACGACCGGGCCAAGCTCGACATGTCCGGGCTGCCGCCCTTCGCGTGGCTGTCGGCCGACCGCGTCGCCGCCGACGCGATGCGCGACCTCGCCCGCGGGGCCTGGGTGAGCGTACCGTCGGCCCGCTACAAGGCGGTCGCGGCGCTCGCCAGGCTCCTGCCGCTCAACCTGGTCGGCCGCCTGGCGAGGCTGCGCTACCGCTGAGTCACAGCCGCTCGACGTTCGGGCCGCGGCAGCGGCCCCGGGTGTCGAACACGAACCGGCTGGCCCGCTGGACCAGGTCGTAGTCGTAGCAGTCCTGCCCCCCGAGCACGACGACCGCGTCCGCCCTGGCCAGCTCCGCGGCGTCCGGCTCGACCACCTCGACCCCGGCGGGGACGACGAAATCGTCCGCGCAGTCCTCGGCGCGGGGATCCGCGGCCCGCACCCGGGCCCCGAGCCGGCACAGCGTCTTGGCGACCTCGACCGGCGACAGCCCCAGCAGCAGGATCCTGCTGCCCCTGATCGAGCGGCACCTCCGGTTCAGCGCGAGGCAGAGCCGGTCGACCACGTGGGCGGGCATGTGCGCGTTGACGTCGTTGGCCGCCTCGACCAGCCGGAAGCCCCGCCCGACGCCGCGCCGGATCCCCCACGGCAGGTACGCCACGTCGAGCGGCAGGCAGGGGTCCTCGATCCCGGGGCAGGGTGCGGTGGCGGCGTGCCCGAAGGGCGTGGTGGCGGCGGCCTCGACCGCCTCCCACACGTCGACGCCGAGGTGCGCGGCGAAAATCGACAGCTCGTTCGCCAGGGCCGCGCCGACCTGCGCGCGGGCGCTTTCCATGAGCGCGCACAGCTCCGACACCCGGGGCGAGGAGACCGGGACGGTCTCCCGCACCAGCCTGCCGTAGAAGTCGGTCACCGCCCGCAGCGAGGCCGCGTCGACGCCCGAGACGACCTTGGGCGTGTTGCCGAGCCGCCAGCGCGGGTTGCCCGGCTCGGCCCGGTGCGGGCTGTGGCCGAGGTGGAAGTCGTCCCCCGCGCGCAGCCCCGACCCCTGTTCGAGCAGCGGCCGTACGAACTCCTCGGTGGTGCCGGGATAGGCGGTGCCCTCCAGCACCACGGTCGCCCCCGGCCGCAGGAACGGGGCGATCCGGCGGGCGGCCGAGCCGAGCGGGCCGAGGTCGGGCACGCCGTTCCGCATCCGCACGGACGGGGTGAGCACGCAGACGTCGAACCCGGAGGCGTCGGCCGCGTCGGCGCTGGCCGCGTACCTGCCGGAGGCGTGCGCGGCGGCCAGCGCGCCCGCGCCGACGCCCGCGCCGACGCCCTCGGCGCACGGCTCCCCCGCGTTCAGCCGCTTGACCCGCCACCCGTCCTCGTCGAGGCCGACGACGCGGAACCCCGCCTCCACGGCGCGCATCGCCAGGGGCAGCCCGGCCGGGCCCTGGCCCACGACCACCAGCTTCTCCGCCACGCTACGACTGTAGGAGCGACCCCGCCGCCGCCCCCGGGATTGGCGGACGGGACGGCTGTAAGGCTTGGGTACGGATAGGGAAAAGTCTCTTCCGGCGGCGTCCGGGCACCCCGTCGGCGGTGGGACCGCGGACTAGCTTCTCCGACATGATCAGGGAGGAGCCAGCATGAAACCGGACGACCGGATTCGTGTCATGGAGATAATCGCCCGGATGAACGTGAGCGGTCCCGCCACCCAGGTCACCGGGTTGTGCGAGCGGCTCAGCCCGGTAGAGTTCGACCACCGCCTCTACACCGGGTACGTCGACGGCGGCGAAGGCGACCACCTGCAGCTTCGCGACGCGACGATCCCGGTCCACCGGGTGCCGGGCCTCGGCCGCGCGATCAAACCGGCCGACGACTACCGGGCCCTGTTCCGGCTGACGAACGCGATGCGCGAGTTCAGGCCACACATCGTGCACACCAGGACCACCAAGGCGGGCGCGCTCGGCCGCCTCGCGATGCGGCTGTCGGGGGTCGGGGCGGCCCTGGTGCACAGCTACCACGGTCACCTCCTCGACGGGCAGCTCTCCCGCCTGCGGCGGACCGTCTACGTCCGCACCGAGCGCCGGCTGGCCAGGATGACCGACCGCCTCGTCACGGTCGGCGCCCGGGTGCGCGACGACCTCCTCGCGACCGGGATCGGCCGGCCCGAACAGTACGTCGTCATCCCGCCCGGCGTCGGGCTCGCCCCGCTGCCCGAGCGTGCCCGGGCCCGCGCCGCGCTGGGCGTCCCGCTGGACGCGCCGGTCGTGGCGTACGTCGGCAGGCTGAAGAAGGCCAAACGGCCCGACCGGCTCGCGGAGGTCGCCAGGGCGGTCCTGGCCCGGCTGCCCGGCGCCCGGTTCCTCGTCTGCGGCAGCGGCGAGCTGAAGGAGGAGGTGGAGCGGGCCGTCATGCCGATGTGGGAGTCCTTCCGGCTGCTCGGCTGGCGGCGCGACGTCGAGACCGTGTACGCCGCGGCCGACGTGGTGCTGCTCACCTCCGACAGCGAGGGCACGCCGCTGGCGCTCGTGGAGGCCGGCATGGCGGGCCTGCCGGTGGTGGCCACGCGCGTCGGCAGCGTTCCCGAGGTGGTCATGGACCGCCGCACGGGGTTCCTGACCGAGCCCGACCCGGACGAGATGGCCGACCACGTCGTACGGCTGCTGGTGGACCCGGGCCTGGCGCGGCGGATGGGCGAGTCGGCCCGGACGTGGACCGGGCGGGCGTTCTGCGTGGACCGGCTGGTGGCCGACACCGAGGCCCTCTACCGGGCGCTGCGCGGCGCGACGCGGTCGGAGGTGGGCAGCCGATGACGCAGCTTCCGGCTCTGGCACCCGCGCTCGCGGGAGCGGTCGCCTGCCTGCTCGCCGCCGCCGGCCTGCGCCCGGTGCGGCGCACGGTTCCCTACCTGACCGGCGTGACGCTGGCGGTGGCCACGGCGGGCGCCGTGGTGGCGCTTTGCGGCGCGCCGGACCGGTGGGTGAGCGCGATCCTGCTGGCCGCCGCGGCGGTGGCGCTGCTCGGGCTCATCGACGACGTGGGCGCGCTGTCGCTCGTCACGCGGCTCATGGTGGAGACGGTGGCGGCGGGCGGGGTCGTGCTGTGCGGCGTCCAGGTGACGCTGACGGGCGACTGGCTGGACGGCCCGGTCAGCGTGATGTGGATCGTCGCGATGACCAACGCGTACGGGCTGCTCGACCGGCTCGGCGGCGCGCTGGCCGCGGTCGCCGCCGTCACCGGCGCGTTCCTCGCCGGGACTGCGCTCGTGCTGGGCGACACGTCCCTCGCGGTGCTCGCGGCCGCCCTGGCCGGGGCGTGCCTCGGCGCCCTCCCGTACGGCAGGGCGCGGGGCAGGGTCCGGCTCGGACCGGCCGGTTCGCTGTTCGCCGGGTCCGTCCTGACCTGCACGGCCGCCGGACTGACGGCCGGGCGCGGCACGGCCGTGGTCTCGGCAGGGCTGCTGCTCCCGGCGCTGGCCGCCATCGTGGGGGCCGGGGCGTACGCCGTCCGCCGGCCCCGGCGGGCGAGCCGAGCGGCCGGACCTGCGCGGACGGCGGCGCCCGCGCTGTGCGGCGTCTCGGCCGGCTCCGGGACGGCCGGGCTCGCGGTCGCGCTCGGCTGGGTGCCCGCGGGCGCCGCGGCCACGGTCACCGCCGCGACCGCCGCCGCGCTGCTCTGCTGCGCGCCTGTCCGGCGCGGCGTCTTCGCGCGCCTCCGGCACAGTTATTTCTCCGCGCGCCTCGGGGACGATTCTTCTTCTGCGCGCCTCCGGCACGATTCTTCTTCTGCGCGCCTCCGGCATGATTCTTCCTCTGCGCGCCTCCGGCACGACGGCGTCTCCGCGCGCCCGAGGTGGACGTCGTCGCGGATGCCGGCCGGCGACGACCGGCCGCGCGGGCGCGTGCCACGCCCGCGCTCCGCCGGAAACCCCCCGCCGCCCTTCGTGCGGCGGGGGTGACCGGACTCAGCGGCCGATGTTGGCCTCGTGGCCGATGGACAGGCCCGAGTCGACGTCGAAGAAGTGCAGGTTGTGCGTGTCGACGACCAGCTCGATCTCCTGACCGGGACGGACGTGGCTGCGGGCGTTGACGCGCGCTGTCCACAGCGACTTGTCGCCGGTCAGCGGCAGCGTCGTCTCCTCGTCGTCGCCGTCGTGGGCGGCGGCCACGGTGTCCTTGTGCTCGACCGGCGGGGCGTCGATCGTGAACAGGACGTTGATCTCCGAGCCCAGCTCCTCGGTGACGTTGGCGCGGACCGGGACGCGCACCCAGCCGGCGCTGTTGCCGCTGGCCGAACCGGCGTCCTCGAAGTCGGAGGGCCGGATGCCGAGGATGATCTTGCGGCCGATGTAGCGGTCGAGGCCCGGCTTCTCGGCGAAGGTCGAGTCGGGGACGGGGAGGCGGTAGCCGGCGAAGGCCACGGCCGCGCCGCCGTTGTCGCGGACCAGCTCGGCGTAGGTGAAGTTCATGGCCGGGGAGCCCATGAAGCCGGCGACGAACAGGTTGACCGGGTCGTCGAACAGATTCTGCGGGGTGTCCACCTGCTGGAGCACGCCGTCGCGCAGGACGCAGACGCGGTCGCCGAGGGTCATGGCCTCGACCTGGTCGTGGGTGACGTACACCGTGGTGACGCCCAGGCGCTCGTGGAGCTGGTTCAGCGAGGCGCGCATGGAGACGCGGAGCTTGGCGTCCAGGTTGGACAGCGGCTCGTCCATGAGGAAGGCCTGGGGCTCGCGGACGATGGCGCGGCCCATGGCGACACGCTGGCGCTGACCACCGGACAGGGCGGCCGGCTTGCGCTTGAGGTACTGCTCCAGGCCGAGCATGCGGGCGGCGTCGTTGACCCGCTTCTGGATCTCCGGCTTCGACATCTTGCGCAGCTTGAGGCCGAAGGCGAGGTTCTCCTCGACCGTCATGTGCGGGTACAGCGCGTAGTTCTGGAAGACCATCGCGATGTCGCGGTCCTTCGGGGGAAGGTGGTTCACGACACGGTCACCGATGACGATCTCGCCGCCGCTGATGTCCTCCAGGCCGGCGATCATCCGCAGGGCGGTGGACTTGCCGCAGCCCGACGGGCCGACCAGCACCATGAACTCGCCGTCCTTGATCTCCAGGTTGAGGCCGTTCACGGCCTTCACCCCGCCCGCGTAGATCTTGTCGACGTTGTTCAGAACGATTGAAGCCATCCCCAGTCCTTCGCGTTCCCGAGCCAAGCTGATGTGGATACGTTTTCATGACTCTCCCCTGAAATAGCGCCTATTGTCAAGATTTCGGTAGCACGACCCATGGAACTCTGATGGAATCGTTTCCATGAGCGGTCCAGCGCAGCGGCGGATAACCATCAAGGAAGTGGCGGAGGCGGCCGGAGTCGGGGTGGCCACGGTGTCCCGGGTCCTGTCCGGCGGCTCGGCGAGCGCGGAGACCCGCGAGAAGGTGCTCGCCGCGGCGGCACGGCTCGACTACCGGCCGAGCGCACTGGGACGCAACCTGAGGCGCCGGCGGACGGGCGGCATCGGACTGCTGGTCCCCGACATCACCGACAGCTTCTACGCGCGGCTGACCGACGGCGTGCTGTCCTGCGCCCGCTCGTACGGCGAGCCCGTCACGGTGGGGGTCACCGGCGACGACCCCGAGCGGGAGGCCGAGCTGATCGGCGCGCTCATCGAGGAGAGCATGGACCGGCTCATCGCGGTGCCGTCCGGGGACGGCGAGATGTGGGCGCCCGCGCTGCGCTCGGGGCTGAACGTCGTGTTCGCCGACCGGCGGGTGCGCGCGGACGTGCCCAGCGTGGTGCCCGACGACCGGGCCGGGGTGCTGACGGCCGTGGAGTACCTGGCCGGGCTGGGCCACCGGAAGATCGCCTACCTCGGCAGGCACGGGCAGTCGCAGCGGGTCGCCGCGTTCAACTCCGCGATCGCCTCGCTGGGCCTGCCCGCCGACCGGGATCTGGTCGTGCACGCCCGGTCGAGCCGCGACTCCGCCTACGCGGCCGCCGCGGGCCTGCTGCAGCACCGCGCCGACGTCACCGCGGTCATCGCGGGCGGCAACGTGCTCGGTGAGGCGGCCGTGCTGGCCGCCCGCGAGCTGGACGTGCGCATCCCCAGGGACGTGTCGCTCATCATGTTCGACGACGTGCCCTGGGCCGAGCTGTGCTCCCCGCCGCTGACGGTGATCGCCCAGCCGGCCCAGGACATCGGCTATCGCGCCGCCGAGCTGGTGCTGCGGCAGGGCAGGCGTCCTCCGGCCGTCACGCTGCCCACCCAGCTCGTCGTGCGGGCGAGCTGCGGGCCCAGGGTCTCGGCGCCTAGGAGATGACCTTCTCGATCGCCTCGGCGATCTCCGGGGCCTCGGGGACGACACGGGGGCGGAACCGGGCGACCACCTGGCCGTCGGCGGCGACGAGGAACTTCTCGAAGTTCCACTGGATGTCGCCCGCCTCGCCCTCCGCGTCGGGGGTCTCGGTCAGCTCGCCGTAGAGAGGATGCCGCTCCGGGCCGTTGACCTCGGTCTTCTCCAGCAGGGGGAAGTCCACGCCGTAGGTCGTGGAGCAGAACTCCTTGATCTCCTCCGCCGAGCCGGGCTCCTGGCCCATGAACTGGTTGCAGGGCACGCCGACGACGGTGAACCCCCTGCCGGCGTACGCCCGCTGGAGGGCGACCAGGCCCTCGTACTGCGGGGTCAGCCCACACCTGGACGCCACGTTGACCAGCAGGGCGGCCCCGCCGCCGAGCAGGTCGCCGAGGGTCGTGCTCTCGCCGTCGATCGTGGTCACCGGAATCTTGAGAACGCTCATGTCCGCACCCTAAACGAGCGTCGCGTCCGGTCTGGCCGCAGGGCGCGCCGTGCCGCGCACGGTAAGCCGCGCCCCCGGGAAGCGTCGGCGTTGGGGGGCGGATCGGCAAAGATCCGTCATCGGCGTGCCGCAGATGCCGTCCGGGAGGCGGGCGGCCGTATTTCAATCCGCGTGAGGACCCGTCGCGGTGCCCGCCGGAAGCTTGTGGTGATCCGGTGCGGGCCGAGCGGACGGCGGCGCCCACGCCATGGGCGCGCGGCCGCGCGGCGGGCGCCACGCGCGCCCGCCTTCCGCACGCGACCCGACGACAAGGACCGATTTGGACAGCAACAGCGTTCTACGCAACACAGTCGCCGCCGTCATCGCGGCCACCGTGGCCGGTGGCGGAAGCGGAGCGGCCTGGGCCGGCGATTGGGCCGCCCAGGGAGGCACCGGGGAGACGGAGCGGACCGCAGAGAGCATGCGGCCCGTCACCCACGTCGGAGTGTGGACGACGCGGGCGGCGGCACAGCCGCCCCGGTCCCGCCGGGCACCGGCGAAGCTCCGCAGCAAGGCGTACGCCTTCCGGCTCGTCACCCGCCAGACCTGGTCGGGTGAGCAGTTCCAGTGCCTGGACAGCCTCTGGACCAGGGAGAGCAACTGGGATCATCGGGCCTACAACCCGGGCTCGGGCGCCTACGGCATCCCGCAGGCGCTGCCCGGTCACAAGATGGGCTACGCCGGCAACGACTGGCGGTTCAACCCGCAGACCCAGATCAGGTGGGGGCTGCGGTACATCAAGGGCCGATACGGCTCGCCGTGCGGCGCCTGGGGCCACTTCCGGTCCCACAACTGGTACTGACCCGGGCGGAGGCGCCCGGCGGCCTACTGCCGGGCGCCTCCACGACCGGCCCGCTCGCCGCCGCGCCCGCCCTCCTCGCCGCCGGCCTGGGCCTCCGCCCGCGCCGCGGCCCGTACGGCCATCGCCTGGACCAGCAGTTCCAGGCCGAACTCGAACTCCTCGTCGTGGTCGCAGGAGTCCAGATGCGGCCGCAGCTCGCTCAGCACGGGAAACAGCGCCGGATCCGCCTCGGCGACGACCGCGTCGGCCCGTACGGGGGCGAACGTGGGGGTCACCCCCACCTCGCGCAGCAGCGAGCCGACGACGTACGCGATGAACATCCGCAGCATCCGGACGGCCTCCTGGCCGTCGAAGCCCGCCTCGCGCAGGGTCGCCAGGGCGCGCTCCACCGGGAGAAGGCCCGCCGTCGAGCTCAGCTGCCTGCTCACCACGACCATCGTGCAACGGGGATAGTGGTGGGCGATGCGCCGGAAGGCCCGCGCCTGGATGCGGACCCGCTCGGTCCAGTGGGCGGACGGGTCGTCGGCGAAGCCGATCCGCGACAGCACGTCCTCGGCGACGGCGTCGAGCAGCGCGGCCTTGCTGGGCACGTGGTTGTACAGCGACATGACGCCGACGCCCAGTTCTGCGGCGATCCTGCGCATCGAGACGGCGTCGGCGCCCTCTCTCTCGATGAGCTCCACGGCGGCGGTCACGATGCGGTTCCGGTTGAGCATGACCGAATCCTCTCGCCGCCGCGCGTTCTCCGTCCATTGACGTACGTACAGCGTACGTGACACGCTCGCAGGGATACGTACGGTGTACGTCAAGGGAGGTCCCCCGTGTCGACCCACGAGCTCTACACCATCCCCGCCGAGCTGTCCACGTGGGACGTGGAGATGACCGGAGCGGCCCGGTTCACCTGGGAGTACGACGACGGCAGGGACCGGATGCTCGCCCTCTACCAGAAGGGCAAGGACAAGCAGTGGGACTCCGTCAAGCGGATCGGCTGGGACCTCGATGTCGACCCCTGCGACGTCCTCGGCGTCCCCGACACCACGCTCGCCATCTACGGCTCCCCGCTGTGGGACCGCATGGACCGCCGGCAGCGCGACGAGGTGCGCAGGCACAACGCCGCCTGGCAGTTCTCCCAGTTCCTCCACGGCGAGCAGGGCGCGATGATCTGCTCGGCCCGGATCGTGGAGTCGGTGCCCGACCTCGACTCCAAGTTCTACGCCGCCACCCAGACGATGGACGAGGCGCGGCACGCCGAGACGTACGCGCGGTTCCTGCAGGAGAAGATCGGGCTCGCCTACCCCATCAACCAGCACCTCAAGGCGCTGCTGGACAGCACGCTGAACGACTCGCGGTGGGACATGCCCTACCTCGGCATGCAGGTGCTGATCGAGGGCCTGGCCCTGGCCGCGTTCGGCGTGATGCGCGACATCACCACCAAGCCGCTGCCCAAGCAGATCCTCGCGTACGTGATGCAGGACGAGGCCAGGCACGTGGCGTTCGGCCGGATGGCGTTGCGCGACTACTACCGGAACCTGTCCGACGCCGAGTTGCGCGAGCGCGAGGACTTCGTGATCGAGGGCTGCCACCTCATGCGCGACCGGCTGCGCGGCGAGGAGATCTGGGAGACCATCGGCCTGTCGCGGCAGGAGTCCGCCGAGGCCATGGAGTGCGTGGACCGGTCGGAATACCTGCGGCTGTTCCGTTCGCTGCTGTTCAGCCGGATCGTGCCGTGCGTGAAGGACATCGGCCTGTGGAGCCCCCGCCTCCAGAAGGCGTACGCCGACATGGGCGTGCTCGACATGGCCGGGCAGAGCCTCGACGCGCTGATGCGGCAGGACGAGGAGATCGCCGACCGGCTCGACGCCGAGCGCTTCGCCCGCGAGGAGGAGGAACGAGCGGAGGAGGTCGCCGAGACCATCGCCGCCGGGGACGACTGACCGCGGCGCACCTGTTCGGCACAGCGCGATCGCCACGACCGCGGACGCCGCCGGTCGATCGGCCAGATTCGCGAGCCTTGTCCCCTGTGTGGGGAATCCTTGCCATACTCCGTCTTCGTGACTGTGGAGCTGACGCAGAGTGGCCGCGGGTCTCGCCGCGTCGTGGTCGGGGTGATCGGTCTGGTCCTCTTCCTGCTCGCCGGCGTGGGCGCGTACGCCGTCGCGTCCGGCTATCGCGAACAGGACACGAAATACTGCGGCCACGACTGCATCCCCGGGCTCAAGATCGGCACCGTGGTCGAGGCGCTGCAGGGCCAGGGGCACGCCTGCGCCGACAAGCGGCAGTTCTGGTCCTGTCAGCTGAGGATCGGCAAGGTGCGGTTCGAAGCGGACCTCTTCCGGGTCCCCGACGTCGCGGACTTCTACGAGTACATCGGCAAGGTCGAGGCCAGGATCGTCAACCCGGACAGCACCACGGCGGCGGCCGGGCTGGACTACATGTCGTGGTTCGCGACGCTGCCGCACCGCGACGATCCCTCGACGGTCAAGAAGCTCGGCGGCTGGCTGGCCGAGCAGATCACGGGCGACGGGGATGTGACCTTCGTTCTCGACTGGGAGTACGTGCTGGAGCGGAAGGCGAACACCCGGTCCGTCGAGCTCACGATGAAGAGGAGATATTGATGGCGGCTCCCCCCGGCTGGCCGTACTCCCCCGACGGCAGGTTCTGGTGGGACGGCACCGCCTGGCACCCGGTGCAGGCCCCGCCTCCCGGCCCTCCCGCGCAGCCCGGCCTCACCGTGCCCCCGCCTCCCGGCCCTCCCGCACAGCCCGGCCTCACCGTGCCCCCGCCTCCCGGTTTCGACGCGGGTCATCCGTCCGTGAGCTCGCCCTGGCCGCGGACGTTCCCGCCCCAGGGGGCCGAGCCGTACGCGGCCGGGCAGCAGACGCCGGCACCGGCGTACGGCCCCCCGGGACCGCCCGGCCTGGACGCGCCGCGCCGCCGGGGAACGGCGGTGTTCGCGCTGGTCACGGCCGGCACGCTGATCGCGGCGCTGGCGCTGGGCGGGATCGCGGGCGCCGCCGTGGGCCTCGCGACCACCGAGCCGGTGACCGACGACCGCGCGCCGTCCTTCCCCGGGAGGTTCCCCTCGGGAAAGCAGCGTTACCTGCCCAAGGTGACGGTCGACATGGTCGCGGTGAACTGGCTGCAGGCGGCCAACGCGTGGAGATGCGCGAAGTCCGCGGCGCCCGACCCGGTGACCGGCGCCACGATGGGCATGATCTGCCGGCCGGGAGACGCCGCCAGGCTCCACATGTCCGTCTACATCTGGTACGACGGGCCGGACAAGGTCCTGTCCGTGAAGGCCCGCTGCGATCTCGGCGTTGGATCGAAGGCGTGCACGAGCCTTTTCGCCATGATGGCGGACACGCTGCTGTCTCCCGACCGGACTCTGCGCGAGCGGGCGGAGGGCTGGGCGAAGAAGAACGCGGGCAAGGAGGCGATGACGTCCCTCGGCGGCATCCGGCTGCAGACCGCCCTGCGGCCGCACAGCATGGAGGCCGTGCCGGCGATCTGAGCTCTCACTCCGCGATCGCCGTCACAGAATCCCCGCACCGACGACGGCTCGGCCCGCCTCTGTCTCGTGGCGGGCCGAGCCGTCCGGTCTTACCTGCCTGTGCGGGACGTGCGGTGTTCACAGGGCCAGCGTGAGCACCATGACCAGCGCCGCGGCGGCGACGGCGAGCGCGCCGGCCCAGGCGACGCCGGTGTCCAACCGGTCGTCGAGCGGGCGCCGCTGCCGCAGCGCCCGTTCCAGGCGTCGGTGCCGAGTCCCGGTGCGCAGGAGCAGGACCGCCCCGGCAAGCGCGGCCGCCGCGAAGGGGACGGCGAGCGCGACCAGATCCTGGCGCACCGAGATCCCGGCCGCTCCGATGCCTGCACCGGCCATCGTCACGGCCGTGCGGACCCAGGCCAGCCGGGTCCGCTCGCTGTGCAGCCCCGGCCTCGGCTCGCCGCTCACCGTTCCACGAGGATGAGGAGCAGGGCCAGGACGGCCACCCCGGCCACGCCGTACCCGAACAGCGGGGCCAGGGCGGGCGGCGGGAGCGCGCGCTCCTGCCGGAGCGCCCGGTCGATGCGCCGCCAGCGGGGATAGGACGAGCCCGCGGCAACGGCGGACAGCAGCACGAGCACGACGGCGAGCAGCGTGCGCACCCACGGCACGAAGACGCCCTCGGGGACGACCGCGATGGCGATGCCCCCGGCGCTCAGCGCGAGGGACGTGCTGATCCAGGTGAGGAACGTGCGCTCGTTGGCGAGGACGAAGCGGGGGTCTGGTTCGTTCTCTTCCATGCGATAACGCTATTTCTGCCCCTTTTCCCCTAGATTTGCCGGGTTGGCCGCTTTCGCCGGGCGTCGTGGGCGGACGCCGGGATGGAGCGGCGACGGCCCGATCAGAGGCAGGCCTTGCTGACCTCGCGCAGGTAGGTCGCGCCGTCGGTGGCGACCTTCTGCGCCGCGTCCACCGCCGCGTTGGCGTCGTCGACATCGAGCTTCTGGAGGCTGTCGGCGAGCCCCTGGAGGGCGTCCCTGAGCGTGGTGTCGGCGGCCTTGTTGGCCATGTCCTCCAGGTCGGCGGCGCCGTCCTGGATCTTCTCGCGCATGGCGGCGGGGTCGTTCACGACCGCGCCGATCTCGCTGATGGTCTGGCTGACCAGCCGCGTCGCCTCGGCGCACGTCTGCGCCTTGTCCGCGCTCGCGCAGCCGGAGGCGAGCAGGACGGCGGCCGCGCAGGCGGCGGCGAACGGGAGGAGTCGCATGCCGATCACCCTACCCAACGGCGGCCCGCCCGCCGCGGAGCCGAAGCCGGCCCTTCGGGCCCCTCCGAGCTCACCGCCCTCGTCATCCCGCCTTCACCCTGTCGTCATCCCGACTTCACTTCGTCATCATCCCGGCATCGCCCCGCCTTCACCCCGTCATCACCTCGGCGGCGATTTCGCGGAAATACCCCGCGACCTCGCGGGCGAAGGCGGTCCTGGACACTCCGGCCCCGCGCAGGGCCTCGCCGTGATCGATGGCGACCACGGCCAGCACTCCCGCCAGCAGCGACCACCACAGGGCCGCGGCGATCACCCGCGACAGCCGGGAGGATCTCCGGAAGGACATCCGCAGCCGATCGCGGTGGAAGGGCACGTGGCGCAGCTCGTCGGCGAAGATCCGGCCCGCGACCTCCGAGGCGAGCAGGTCCCGGACGCCGTCGCGCACCGCGCGGTAGTAGCCGAGCGCGACCACCTCGGCGAGCATCAGCACCATCAGCTCCGTGCGCAGGCCGAGGAGCCGCCGCAGCCGGACGAAGACCGCGTCGGTCCAGTGTCCGGCGATCGTCGCCGCACCCGCCGCCTCCAGGAGCCGGGCAAGCAGCCGGGCGTGCTCGCACTCCTCGGCCACGAACAGGCGCACCGCCTCCGCGTACACGGGGTCGCCCGCCTGGCGGGCCTTGTCCATGAGCCGGGCGCCGTCGCCGTCCTCGCCCACCTGGAACCGCTGGAGGCTGCGTACGAGGGCGGGCTCCAGCAGGGCTCCCGCGCTCCAGTCGGGGTCGCCCCAGGTGCGCCGCAGCAGCGCCGCGCCCTGGAAGTCGCGTAACCAGGCGGTGAAGTCGCCCGTGTCGACCGTCGTCGTCATGGCCCACGAACCTACGGAAGCGATGTGCAGATCCCGAGGGGGAGTTTGTGGAGGTTCGGCGCACACGGCCCCCGGCCCGGGAAGGTGCCGGGTACCCGACCGCGCGCCGTAGCATCGGCGGCATGGGGAATTGCGAACACCTGCTCGTTACGGCCGACCCGGATCCGCTCACGCCCGAAGGCTGCCAGGAGTGCCTGGAGGACGGCATGCGATGGGTCCACCTGCGCAAGTGCCTGGAGTGCGGCCACATCGGCTGCTGCGACTCCTCTCCCGGCAAGCACGCCACCGCCCACTACAAGGAGACCGGCCACCCGGTGATCCGCTCGTTCGAGCGAGGGGAGGACTGGCGCTGGTGCTTCGTGGACCAGCGCCTGAGCCAGTAGACGGCGCCCTGGGCCCGCTCAGCTGCGTTCGAGCGTCGCCTCCTCGAAGTCGAGCTCCTGCATGACCCGGTGGAGGACCTCGTCGTCGATGCGCCGCTCGTCGCGCAGCCGCACGAACACCTCACGTTCCGCGGCGAGCATCTCGCGGCGCAGCCGCCGGTAGAGCGCGGCGGGCGTCTCCTCTCCCTCGGGGCCGGTGCCGCCGCCGAGCCGCTCCCAGGCGTGCATGGCCCGGCGCTCGGAGCGGGTGCGCAACTGGTCGACGACCTCTTCGTGGACGTCCAGCACGCCGTCGGAGGTGAGCTCCTCCAGCCGCGCCAGGGCGGCGGCCGCGGCGGCCTGCTGGGCGCCCGCCTCCGCGAGGTCGTCGCCGTACCGCTCCCGGGCGGTGGAGACGCCCATCCGCCTGATCAGCCAGGGGAACGACAGCCCGTGGACGATCAGCGTGCCCACGACGACCGCGAACGTCAGGAACAGCAACAGGTTGCGCTGGGGGAAGTGCTCGGGGAGAGCGAAGGCCGCGGCCAGCGACACCACCCCGCGCATGCCCGCCCAGCTCGTCAGCACCATGTTCTGCCACGACGGCGTCTTGGGCTCCCGGGCGCGCACCCGCTTCGACAGCATCCGCGGCAGGCAGGCGCTGGCCGGCACCCACACGAACCGCACGAGGACGACCAGCAGGAACAGCACGAGCGCGTACGTCGCCAGCTCGCCGGGCCGCTGGCCGTCCAGCCCGGCGATGATCGGGCGCAGCTGCAGGCCGATCAGGGCGAACACGATCGACTCGAGCACCAGGTCGGCGACCTTCCAGACCGCGTCCGACAACAGGCGTGTGCCGTACGTCGTCTTGCTGAGCTCGTGGCCCAGGTAGATGCCGACGATCACGACGGCGATCACGCCGGAGGCGTGCACGGCCTCGGCCGCGAGGTAGGCGGCGTACGGCACGAGCAGCGAGACCCCGTTGGCGATCAGCGCGTCGCCGAGCCGCCGCAGCACGAACCCGGAGAGATAGGCGATGGCGAGGCCGATCACCACGCCGAGCCCGGCGGCCAGGAGGAACTGCCCGCCGATGTCGAGCAGGCCGGCGGCGGCGCCGGTCACCGCGCCGACCGCGACCCGGTAGGCGGTCAGCGCGGTGGCGTCGTTGAACAGGCTCTCGCCCACGAGGATGGTCAGCGCGCGTCGCGGCAGGCCGAGCCTGCGCCCGATGGCGACCGCCGACACGGCGTCGGGAGGGGCGACGATCGCCCCGAGCGCGAACGCCGCGGCGAGCGGGAGATCGGGGACGATCGCGTGCACGACGAAGCCGACCACCACGGTCGTCGCCA
Source organism: Microbispora rosea (assembly GCF_044460045.1). Lineage (NCBI taxonomy): Bacteria > Bacillati > Actinomycetota > Actinomycetes > Streptosporangiales > Streptosporangiaceae > Microbispora > Microbispora rosea. The sequence continues at coordinate 497,209 of NZ_JBITJO010000002.1, forward strand.
GGACGAGCCCGACGGCCAGAAGGCCGACGGGTCTGGCGGCGTCGCGCAGCCGCAGATATGAGCTGTCCAGTGCCGCCGAGTAGAGCATCGGCGGCAGGAAGACCACCAGGACGATGTGCGGATCGAGGCTGTAGTCGGGGACCCCGGGCACGTAGGACGCGGCGAGGCCGGCCACCACCAGGAGCAGTGGGGCCGACCAGCCACGCCACCGTGCCAGGGCGGCGACGCCGAGAGCGCCGGCCGGGAGCAGGAGGAACTGCAGTGCTGTTGCTGTTTCCATCAGACGATGAGGTTACTTACAGCTGGAACTCCCGCCGAACGTGACCCTCATCACCACCCCCGCGACGTGTCCCAGCCCTCTCCGTCCTCGTCCGACCACGGAATCGGGGAATCCCCGGAGGGCTGCCCGCCGCGCCGCCCCCCGCGGCGCTCGTGTTCGGCGTGCTGGTCCGGGGCCTGACCCGCCGGCCACTGGTCCGGCCGCAGGCGCTCGCCCGTGGTGTAGAGCGGCGGCTCGCCCGCGTACTGCTCGTTGACGTAGGGCCTGACCGGGCCGAGGCCGAGGGGGTCGCTCGGGTCGACCGCCCCGGGCTGCTGACCCACGGGCTGTCCCGTCGGCTGCGGGGCATGGGGTTGAGGGGCATGGGGGTGAGGGGCCTGGCGGGGTTGCGGGGCCGGGCGGTAGGCCGGCTGCGGGCCGGTCTGGGCCGAGGACGCCACGAGGCGGTCCTGGGAGGGCGTGCCCCGGGCGACGAGCACGTCGTTCGGGCCGAGCGCGGCGGGCGCCGGGTAGGCCTCGGGGGCCGGGGCGGGCGGCGGCACCGGCGGACGGGCGTACTGCCCTGTGCCTGGGTAGTCGGGGTACTCGTAGTCGGACGGGGCCGGCTCGGGGAACCCGGCGTCGCGCGACGCGCGGCGGTCCCGCGCTGCGTAGCCGTTCTCGTCCTGCGCGTATCCGTCGCGGGCCCTGCCGTACCCGTCCGGGGCCTGGCCGTAGCCGTCGGGCGCGGCCGGGTGGCCCTCGTCGGCGGCGTACCCGTCCCGGGCCTGGCCGTACGGGACCTGAGGCAGCTTGTGCGGCCCGGTCTGGGGCGCGCCGTAGGGGTCCTGCGCCGCGTATCCGTCGCCGGGCTGCCCCGCGTACCCGTCGGGAACGGCGTAAGCGTCCTGGCCCCGCGTCGCGTACGCGTCCGGGGACTCGGCCGCGTACGGGTCGTGGACCTGGGTCGCGTAGGGGTCCTGCCCCTGGTCCTGCGGGTGCGCGGAGTACGACGCCTCCTGGGGGGCGTAGCCGTCCTGGCCCGGCGTCCCCTGGCGCGGGAACGGTCCCGTCCCCGCGTCCTGCTCCTCGCCGCCCGCCTCGGCGAAACCCTCGTCGAGGGTGTCGATCAGCCGTCCCACGTCGTCCATGGGCATGCGGAAACTGGCCGTGCACATCTCGCCCCGCCACAGGCTCAGCACCAGCGTGCCGTCGTGCCACGTGACCCGGAGCACACGGTCCTGGCCACGAGCGTCGAAGAACACCTCGCCGAACGATGGCAGTGGGACAACTTCCGACATGGCAGACATAGTGCCTTTACCTGCCCTTTTCCGTCCACTCGATCTCGGGAACCCTCACGAAACTTCCGTTGCTTCCCTTTTCGACCTCACTGGGTAGATCGCCGTTGACCTTGAGAGCACTGACATCTCAGTGTGCCATGCGAGCCGGGAGGGAGTTCCTGGAACGCCAGGATGTGGTGGGGCGGACACGCACAGGATGTCGGTGGCACCGGGTAGCGTTCTTCCGTGCCCAAGGACCGTTCCGAGCTTCCGCCCGTCGAAGATCTCCTCACCGCCGCGGTGACCGGACTGGGCGGAGTCGAGCGCCCGGGGCAGGTCAAGATGGCGCAGGCGGTGGGCGACGCCATCGAGAGCGAGGAGCACCTCGCGGTGCAGGCCGGCACCGGCACCGGCAAGTCCCTGGCCTACCTCGTGCCCGCGATCAGGCACGCGGCCGAAAGCGGCGACGCCGTCGTGGTGTCCACCGCCACGATCGCGCTGCAACGCCAGCTGGTCGACCGCGACCTGCCCCGGCTGGCCGACGCGCTGGAGAGCCTGCTGCCGCACCGCCCCGAGTTCGCGATCCTCAAGGGCCGCCGCAATTACCTGTGCCGCCACAAGATGGCCGCCGGGATGCCCGAGGACGAGGACGACCAGCTCTTCGACCCGCGTGAGGTCAGCGCCACCGGCCGGATGGTCCAGCGCATCCAGGACTGGGCCAACGAGACCGAGACCGGCGACCGCGACGAGATCGTGCCCGGCGTGAGCGACCAGGCCTGGCGGCAGTTCTCCGTGACGGCCCGGGAGTGCCTGGGGGCCCAGCGGTGCCCCAGCGGCGCCGACTGCTTCGCCGAGCTCGCCCGCGAGCGCGCGGGCGAGGCCGACGTCGTGGTGACCAACCACGCGCTGCTGGCCATCGACGCCATGGAGGACTTCGCGGTCCTGCCCGAGCACGACGTGGTCGTGGTGGACGAGGCGCACGAGCTGGTCGACCGGGTGACCTCCGTGGTCACCGGAGAGCTGTCGGAGAGCACGGTGAGCCTCGCCGTCCGCCGGGCCGGGCGGCTCGTCGAGCAGGGGGTGGCCGACCGGCTCCAGGAGGCGGGCGAGGACCTGCGCGCCCTGCTGGCCGTCGCCCCGCCCGGCCGCGTCGACACGCTGCCGCAGTCGCTCGGGATGACGCTCGCGCTGGTGCGCGACGCCGCCTTCGCCTGCATCACCGCCCTCGGGCCGCGCAACAAGGACAAGGACGACCCCGAGAACGCCGGGCTGCGCAAGGCCGCGTTCACGACACTGGACGAGGTGCACGACACCGCCCAGCGGATGCTCGACGCCTTCGGCCCGGCGGCCGGCGGCGATGGGGCCGGAGACGACGAGGACGTGGATTCCCCGGGCTCCCGGGATTCGGCGAGCGCCCGGGATTCGGCGAGCTCCGGCGGCGCGAACGGCGGGGGCACGGACGCCCGGTCCGAGGAGGTCCACCGGGCGGAGGTCGTCTGGCTGGAGGAGGGGCGCGGGCGCATTCCCCCCACCCTGCGGGTGGCGCCGCTGTCGGTCGGCGGCATGCTGCGCGACAAGCTGTTCGGCGACCGCACCGTCGTCCTCACCAGCGCCACGCTGGCGCTCGGCGGCACGTTCGACAGCCTGTCCCGCCAATGGGGCCTGCGGGCCGGGGAGTGGACCGGCCTCGACGTCGGCTCGCCGTTCGATCACCCGCGCCGGGGCATCCTCTACGTCGCCACGCATCTCCCCCAGCCCGGCCGCGACGGCCTGCCCGAGGCGTACGTCGACGAGATCGCCGAGCTGATCGAGGCGGCCGGCGGCCGCACACTGGGCCTGTTCTCCTCCATGCGGGCCGCGAAGGCCGCCACGGAGGCGCTGCTCGAGCGACTCGACGTGCCGCTCCTCTGCCAGGGCGACGACTCGACCTCGCAGCTCGTCAAGCAGTTCGCGGGCGACCCCGCCACCTGCCTGTTCGGCACGCTGTCCCTCTGGCAGGGCGTCGACGTGCCGGGCCCGTCGCTGACCCTGGTGATCATCGACAGGATCCCGTTCCCGCGTCCCGACGACCCGCTCGCCTCGGCCCGGCAGCGGCACGTGGCGGCCACGGGGGGCAACGGCTTCATGGCGGTGGCGGCCACCCACGCCGCGCTGCTGCTGGCGCAGGGCGCGGGCCGGCTGCTGCGGTCGATGGACGACCGCGGCGTCGTCGCCGTTCTCGATCCGAGGCTCGCCACCGCCCGTTACAGCGGGTTCCTGCTCAACTCGCTGCCGCCCTTCTGGCGTACCACCGACCCCGCGAAGGTCCGCGAGGCCCTGCGCCGCCTCACCGCCGACGCCTGACCCGCGCCGGCCGGGCGAGGCTCAGGCCGCCTGTCGGAGCTCCGGCCACGCAGCCCGCCCCGGTGTCCCGCCTGCGCATGCGGGGGTCGCTGCCGCGCCCGCGTTCGCCTCGGCGTCCCGCCCACCTATCCGGGAAAACGCTGCCGCGCCGGCTCTGGTCACATCTTCGTGACCGCGCCGAACGTCTCCCCCGCGTTCAGGCGCCGGACGAGGTCGAGCACCGCATGCGGCCCGCCGTTGGCGGTGATCCATCGGCTCACCCGGCACGCCGCCTTCGCGTAGGTGCGCACGTCCGTGCCGGCCGCGCGCAGCCAGGCGTCCAGCGTCACCGGCAGCACGGCGTCCGTGCTCACCAGGCAGCGGTCGGCCGCCGTCTCCGCCGCGAGGTAGCGCGGGTCGCCGGAGACCACAACGGCCAGGCCCTCGTCGAACCACTGCGGCACCGCATCATCCGTGACCAGGCGGGCGTGCAGTTCGACGTGCGACATCTCGTGGGAGGCGATGACCGGATCCACGCCCTCGGGCGACAACATCACCGCGCGGTTCAGCACCGCGACGCCCCGTTCCCCTCCGCCGCCGATCCGGCCGTAACAGCGGTCGCTGAGGCAGGCGAGGATCCGGGGAGAGCCCTGCCTGCCGCTGTAGAAGTCGCGGACGCGCCGCTCCGCCTCCTCCACGGTGGAGACCACCTGCCGCCTCCGGTCCGGCGGCAGGCCCGACTCCGCGTAGACGCCCGGAGCCAGCCGCTCCAGCCCGTAACAGCCGGGACAAATCGTGGCGGCGACCGAAGGAAAGGCAACCGCCACGACGGCGGCCGTCGCGATCGGCAGGGCCGCGAGCACGACGAGCAGCCACAGCCGTCCGCGCCGGCACACGCGCCACTGTCTCCACGCCATCGTCACTCCCCTTGCTTCAATCCGGCATCGGCGTCCCCTGCGCCGGTGGCCGTGAAGAAGGATCTTCGCGCGATCTCCGCCTGTCTCGCATCGGACCGTGGTAGGACCTCCGCCGGTCTGAGGCGGCGTCCGCGCCGTCCGGGCTGCCGGTGGCGCCGGGTGCCACCGGCCTCGGGCGGGGCGTCAGGCCCGTGACCGCGCGTAGAGTGCGTGGGCATGAGCGCTGACGCCCTTGTCACGTCGGTGTGCCGCACTCGGGGCGGCCGACCGGCCTTCGTCGTGAACGTCGAGGTCTTCCTGGAACGAGACGGCCGGTGGCTGCTCATCCGGCGTGGCAGGCAGGAGGCTCACGCACCCGGCACGCTCGCCGGCGTGGGCGGCAAGGTCGAGGCCGACGACGCGGGACTCGACGTGCTCGAGGAGACGGCACGACGTGAGGTCGCCGAGGAGATCGGGGTCGACATCACGGGAGCCCGGCTCTCCTACGTGGAGAGCGGGTTCTTCGTGACCGACGACGGCGATCCCGTCGTCAACGTGGTCTTCCGCGCGACGATGCCGGCGCACGCCCAGCCCGTGACCGCCTCGGCGACGGAGGTGGAAGATGTCCTCTGGCTCACCGCCGCGCAGGCCGAAGGCGATCCGGACTGCCCACCCTGGACATCACGGAGCCTGCGCCGCGCGGCGGCGCAGTCCGGCACGCCGGAGTAGTCGCCGGATCGGCGCGTGCCCCCGATCAGGAGGAGAGGGCAGACCTAGGGAGCAAGGTCACGAAGCAGGGTCAGGGAGAAGAGTTAGAGAGCAGGGGGCAGCGGGCCGAGCTCGGGCCGCTTGGGGGCGAGACCGTCGCCGGAGGACGTGCCGCGAAGGCGCCGCCCGATCCACGGGCCGAAGTGCTCCCTGAGCCACTGCACGTCCTCGCGGCGCTTGGCCCTCGGGTCCACCGTCTCCCGGGGCGGCCACGTCTTGCGCCAGTCGTCCTCGCCGGGCACGCCGAGCACGTGCAGGACCCGGGCCGCGACCAGGCGGTGGCCCTCGGCGTTCATGTGCAGCCGGTCGCCGCTCCAGGCCCGCCAGTCCCGCAGTCCCTGCATCGACCACATGTCCACCAGGTGGCAGCCGTACAGGTCGGCGATCGAGCGAACGTGCATGAAGAAGATCGCGAACTTGCCGCGCAGCTGCCGCATGATCGGGGTGTCCCGTGGATCGGTCCCGGTGAACAGCACGACGTCGGCGCCGGTGGCCCGCAGGTCGCGTACGGCGGTGGCGAGCTTCTTGGCCATCTGGTCGGGATCGGCGCCGGGGCGGATGAGGTCGTTGCCGCCCGCGCAGAAGCTGATGAGGTCGGGCTTCAGCCGGACGGCCTCGGGCACCTGGTCGGCGACGATCTGGTCGATCAGCTTCCCCCGCACCGCGAGGTTGGCGTAGCGGAAGTCGGGTTCGAGTAAGGCGAGCCGCTCGGCGACCCGGTCGGCCCAGCCCCGGTAGCGGACCACCTCCCCCGGCGCCGGAGAGGCCGCGTCCGGGAGGGGGTCGTTGAGCCCCTCGGTGAAGCTGTCTCCGACCGCCACGTACGACCGGTAGCCCATGGTCCCTTCTTTCGTCACTCGCCCATGTCCGCGATCGCGCGCAGCGCGAGCTCGTACGACCGCATGCCGAACCCCGCGATCGTCCCGGTGGCCACCGCCGCCACGACCGAGGTGTGGCGGAACTCCTCCCGTGCGTTCGGGTTGGAGATGTGCACCTCGACCAGCGGGGCCGTACGCTGCGCGATCGCGTCGCGCAACGCGTACGAATAGTGGGTGAAGGCGGCGGGGTTGAGGACCACGGGGGTCCTGCTGTCGGCCGCCTCGTGGATCCAGCTCACCAGCTCGGCCTCGTCGTCGGTCTGCCTGACCTCCACCGACAGGCCCAGCTCGCGGCCGCTCTCGCGGCACAGGGCCGCCAGGTCGTCGAAGGTCTGCGCGCCGTAGACGTCGGGCTCCCGGCTGCCGAGACGGCCCAGGTTGGGCCCGTTCAGCACGAGCACCTGCCTCATCGGGCGACCTCCCGGTACGCGGCTTCGAGCAGTTCCTCCGACGGGTTCTCCAGGCGGGCGGGCCTGCCGATGCCGTCGAGCACGACGAACCGCAGCACCGCTCCCCTGGCCTTCTTGTCCACCCGCATGTGCTCGCGGAGCCGCGGCCATGCGTCGGCGCGGTAGGACGTGGGCAGCCCCACCGACTCCAGGATCGAGCGCGTGCGGTCCACGACGTCGCGGCCGATCCGGCCGTCCAGCCGGGACAGCTCCGCCGCGTAGACCAGCCCGATGGCCACGGCCTCGCCGTGCCTGATGCGGTAGTCCTCGACCCGCTCGATCGCGTGAGCGAGGGTGTGGCCGTAGTTGAGGATCTCCCGCAGGCCGCTTTCGCGCAGGTCCGCCCCGACGACGTCGGCCTTGACCCGGATCTTGCGCTCGACCAGCTCGCGGGTGTGCTCGCCTTCGGGGGCGCGCGCGGCGGCGGGGTCGTCCTCGATCAGCATGAGGATCGTGGGGTCGGCGATGAAGCCGCCCTTGATGATCTCGGCGAGGCCGGCGACGTAGTCCTCACGCGGCACGCTCGTCAGCGTGGCCAGGTCGCACAGCACGCCCTTCGGCGGGTAGAAGGACCCGACCAGGTTCTTGCCCTCCGGGGTGTTGATGCCGGTCTTGCCGCCGACCGCCGCGTCCACCATGGCCAGCAGCGTGGTCGGCACCTGCACGACCTGGACGCCCCGCAGCCACGTCGCGGCCGCGAACCCGGCCAGGTCGGTGGTCGCCCCGCCGCCGACGCCGACGACCGCGTCGGAACGCGTGATGCCGTACCGGCCGAACGCCGACCACAGCTCGGCCGCGACGTGGACGGACTTGGCCTCCTCGCCGTCGGGCACGGGCAGGGCGACGACCTCGAACCCGGCGCCCTCCAGGGTCTCGCGCACCGGCCTGGCGATCTCGGGCAGCCCGGCGGGGTGGATCACGGCGACCGTGCGCACCTTCGCGTCCAGCAGGCCCGGCAGCTCCGCCAGCACGTCGGTGCCGACGACCACGTCGTACGGGCTCTCGCCCCGCACGGTGATGCGTGTCGCGGTCACAGCGCCGCCTCGATCTCGGTCACGACGTCCTCGGGCTCGCGGCCGTCGGTGGCGACGGTGATCGCTGCGAGGCTCTCGTAGATCGGCCGGCGCTGCTCCATCAACTGCCTGAGCCGGCTGCGCGGGTTCAGCACCAGCAGCGGGCGGGCCGAGGCGAGGCCGACCCGCTTGACCGCCTGGTCGAGCCCGACCTGGAGGTAGACGACCCGGTGGCCGGACAGCAGCTTCTGGGTGTGCTCGTGCAGGATCGCGCCGCCGCCGAGCGCGAGCACACCGGGGTGCGTCTCCAGCGCCTCGCGCACGGCCTGCGCCTCCAGCTCGCGGAACCTCTCCTCGCCGTCCTCCACGAACACGTCGCTGACGCTCTTGCCGGCGACGGCCTCGACGTCGGCGTCGGTGTCGCGGAACGGCAGGCCGAGGCGGTCCGCGAGGAGCCGCCCGACCGTGGACTTGCCCGAGCCGGGCGGGCCGATGAGGACCGCGGCGGGGCCTTGGGACGCCGATTGCATGATCACAAACCTTATTACTTGATGACCAGGGACGACAGGTAGCCCGACAGGTTGCGCGCGACCTCTTCCACGGAGTCGCCGCCGAACTTCTCGACGGCCGCGTCCGCGAGCACCAGCGCCACCATCGCCTCGGCGACGATCGCGGCGGCCGGGACCGCGCAGACGTCCGAGCGCTCGTGGTGCGCCTTGGCCGCCTCGCCGGTCAGCACGTCGACCGTGGCGAGCGCGCGGGGCACGGTCGAGATCGGCTTCATCGCGGCGCTGACCCGCAGCGGCTCGCCGTTGGTCATGCCGCCCTCGACGCCGCCGGCCCGGTTGGTCATCCGGCGCACGCCCTCGGGGGTGTTCTCGATCTCGTCGTGGGCCCGGGAGCCGGGGCGGCGGGCGGTCTCGAAGCCGTCGCCGACCCCGACCCCCTTGATCGCCTGGATGCCCATGAGCGCTCCGGCGAGACGGGAGTCGAGACGGCGGTCCCAGTGGGTGTAGCTGCCGAGGCCCGGCGGCAGGCCGTAGACGACGACCTCGACCACGCCGCCGAGGGTGTCGCCGTCCTTGTGCGCCTTGTCGATCTCGGCGACCATCGCCGCGCTCGCGGCCGGGTCGACGCAGCGCACCGGGTCGGCGTCCACCGCCTCCATGTCGCCGGGGCCGGGAAGCACGTCGGGGGGCGCGCTCGCCTCGCCGATGGAGACCACGTGGCTGACGATGTCGACGCCGAGGGCCTGCTTGAGGAAGGAGCGGGCGACCTGCCCGAGCGCCACCCGGGCGGCGGTCTCCCGCGCGCTGGCCCGGTCGAGCACCGGCCGCGCGTCGTCGAAGCCGTACTTCTGCATGCCGGCGAGGTCCGCGTGGCCGGGGCGGGGGCGCGAGCGCGGCGCGTTGCGCGCCTGGCCCTCCAGCACCTCCGGGTCCACCGGGTCGGCGGCCATCACGGTCTCCCACTTCGGCCACTCGGTGTTGCCGATGCGGATCGCGACGGGCGAGCCGAGCGTGCGGCCGTGCCGTACGCCGCCGGAGATCGTCACCTCGTCCTGCTCGAACTTCATCCGCGCTCCGCGGCCGTATCCGAGACGGCGGCGGCGCAGCGCCTCGGCGAGGTCGGCGGTGGTCACCTCCACCCCGGCGGGCAGGCCTTCCAGGATCGCGAGAAGCTCGGGGCCGTGTGACTCCCCGGCAGTCAACCAGCGCAGCATGGGGACAAGTCTTCCATGTGCACCCGACTGCGACGTCCCCCTGACACCCCCATGACCGTACGCGGATCCCCCCAGAACGGAAACCGCACGCGCTACCCGCCGGGGGAAGCCCCGGGTAGAGCCCCGGCCAGGGCCACCGCGACGAGCGCCCCCGCGAGCATGAACGGGCCGAACGGGAACTCGGTCGTGCGGGTGGCCCTGCGGGCCAGGAGCAGCCCCACGGCGTACAGCGCGCCGAGGACCTGACCCGCCATCCCGGCGACGACCGTGGCCTGCACGCCGAGCGCGCCGGTGAGCAGTCCGATCAGCCCGGCCAGCTTCACGTCGCCGAGCCCGAGGCCCGTGGGGCGGACGAACCACAGCACGGCGTAGACGGCGCCGAGCGCGCAGCCCGACGCCACCGCGGGCAGCAGGCGGCCCGACGGCGCGAGCAGGGCCAGCAGGATCGGGTACGACGGCAGCGTGATCGCGTCGGGCAGCCGCCAGGTCCTCCTGTCGACCTCCGCGAGCACGGCCCCCGCGGCCACCGCGTACAGCCACGCGGCGAGCACCCAGCCGTCGTGGACGCGCCAGGTCACCAGTGCCGCGGCCAGCGCGGTCGCACCCTCGACCGCGTACGGCGGGCGCGGCAGCGGCACGGTGCGGGCCGCCGCCGCGAGGGCGGTCCGCATCTCTCCGCAGCGGCTCTCGCGCGGAGCGTCCGGCTCCGGGCCGAAGCCGCCGGCGGCCGCACGCGCGTACGCGCCGGCGATCAGGCCGAGGACGGCGGCGGCGAGGACGACGAGGGACACGCGGCCGACACTAACGCCCGCACGCCGCCCAGGGCCGGGGTGCGGGCTTCCCTGTGGACAACCAGGCCGCCGAGGCGGCTCAGGCGCGGCGGCGGCTCCACCAGCGGCCGCGGCGCTTCTCCTCAGCGGCCCCCAGACGGGCCACCGTGGCGCCCGGCACCTCGCGGGCGAGGCGCTCCACGGCGGAGACGTCCCTCTTGGCCTCCTCCACCGTGGCGAGGGCCTGCAGCATGCCGCCCTCGATCACGAACGGGACCGGCCCGGCCACGTCCACCACCACGGCCGCGGCGCTCTCGTGCCGCGCCGCCTGACAGACCTGCGGGGCCGTGGCCTGCACCGGCCGGGCGTCCGCGCGCCACCTGCGCATCGGCTCGGTCCCGGTGAAGGCGAGCACGGCCTCGCGACCGTCCTTGCCGACCAGTTTCGGGAGGGCCATCTCGCTCTCCTTCTCCTGGCGCAGGCCGTGCTCCCCCACTTCCGACTCGGTGAGCAGCGCGACCACCGGCACCAGCAGCCTCGCCCCGGCGAGCACCGCCAGGACGTCGGCCGCCGTCGCCGTACCGGTCTGGAACGCCGACAGCGCCGCGGCGACGGGCGCGTCGGTGCCGCCGTCGTCGTCGGGGCGCAGGGGCTGCGGAATGACCGGCATGTCTGCGACCCTACCGCCAGCGGAGGCCGCCTCCGGACTGCAAGGTCACGGAGGACATCGCCGCAGGCGGGGGCGCGTACGCCCGGATTTCTGCATGATCACCAAGGCTTCACGCGCAGGCCGGACGGCACCGATGCGACAAACTACAAGATCACGCGAGGTCGGCGATGGCGATCACCGGGCCTCCCCCGGACGGGCCCTGGTGGACCGCCGCCACGGAGACGAACACGGCCGGGTCGCCGGTCACGCCGGCCGCCACCCCGCCGACGGTCGCCTTGATCTGGCGGTGCCAGTGGACGTCGGAGTCGTCGAGCATGATGTTGCGCCGCCCGCGTACGCGGCCGGTCGGGTCGGCCTCGCACTTGATGAACAGGTTGACCAGCCGGTCGCCGAGGTCGTCCGGGTGCGGGCGCTCCGGCAGGTCGACGCCCGCGCCGCGGATGGCCTCCCAGATCCCGTCGGTGTCCAGGGCGTCCTTCATGACCGAGTGGCCGGCGCGGTAGCGCCCGCCGATCCCGCGCACGTTGCCCACCACGACGATCTGGGCCCGGTCGAGTTCGACGCCGCTGGAGCACGAGGCGACCGACGAGTAGAGCGACAGGTCCTTGTGGATCTGCTCGGCCGAGGGCGTCTCGATCTCCCCGAGCGCGACGGCGATGCCGAGCGCCGTGGTGGAGTTGGAGATGTCCATCGACTTCAGCGTGTCCTCGGTGACGACCGTCTGGCCGCGCTCCTTAGCCTCGGTGATCGTGGACAGTGTGAGCAGCGGCGTCTTGGTCTGCACGTAGTGGACGTCGGCCGGGTCGTCGATACCGGCGATCTTCATCGCCTCGCGCACTCCCGCAGCCACCTTCTCGACCATGGCGGGCCTGCCGATGTCCTCGGGGAGGATCACCTCGCTCATCGCCACGCCGACGCTCACCCGCGGCTCGTCGGTCCGTACGGCCGTGGCCGGATCGACGGTCGCGAAGATCGTCGCGTGTGGGCTGAGCACGCCGTCGGTGCCGCCGGACCACACGAGGGGCACCTGCGCGACCTCCTCGGCGGTGCGTGTGCCCTTGGCCACGAGCACCTCGCGGAAGGCCCGGTCGGCCAGGATCCGCGTGTAGTCGTTCACGCCGCCGTTGCCCTCGGTCTTGCCGATCACGGCCAGCACGCGGTCGGCCTCGATCACGCCGTCGTCGATCAGTTTCGCCAGCCCGGAGGCGTCGGTGACGCTCTCGATGGGGACCTTCCGTACCTCGATCGGATCCGGCACTATCTCTCCACCCCTCTGTACACCCTCGTACCGATATTTCCTGACAGCGCGGCACCGATGTGGTGCAGCGAGGTGATCACGGCCCGTCCCCCGGTCTCCTCGGCGAAGCACACGGCGGCCTCGACCTTGGGTCCCATGCTGCCCCCGGCGAAGTGACCGGCCGCCTGCAACTCACGCAGGCCGGCCACGTCGATCTCTTCGATCGGGCGGGCGCGTGGCGTGCCGAAGTCCACGGCGGCGTTCGGCACGTCGGTCGCGATCACGAGGTCGGTGGCGCCGACGGCGACCGCCAGCGCGGCGGCGGCGAGATCCTTGTCGATCACGGCCTCGATCCCGGTCAGCGCGCCGTCCTCCCGCCGTACGACCGGCACTCCCCCGCCTCCGGCCGCGACGACGGTGAATCCGGCGTCGATGAGCGCGACGGCGGCGGAGGCGTCCAGGATCTCCACGGGCCGCGGCGAGGCGACCACCCGCCGCCATCCGCGGTCGAACCGCCGCCAGACCTGGCCGTGCCCCTCGAAGCGGCGCGCCTCGTCCTCTCCGAAGTACCGCCCGATCGGCTTGACGGGGTCCTGGAACGCCGGGTCCGCCGGGTCCACGAGCGTGCGGGTGACGATCGCCGCCACCCGGGCGTGCCCCAGCTCGCGCTGCAGGGCGTTCATGATGAGCGTGCCGATCGTGCCCTGCGTCTGGGCGACGCACCAGTCGAGCGGCACGGGCGGCACGACGTGGGCGGCGAGCTGGTTCTTCAGCAGGAGGTTGCCGACCTGGGGGCCGTTGCCGTGGGTGAGCACCACCTCGTGCCCGGCCCTGCTGAGCGCCGCCACGTGGGCCATCGCCTCGCCGATCGCCCGCTGCTGGTCGGCCGGGGACGCGCTCCCGTCGGGAGCCGTCATGGCGTTGCCGCCCAGTGCGATCAGTACGCGTCCGCCCACATCCGGAAACTATCCAGCCTCATCCGGGCCTTCATTGGCGAGTCTCGCCCACCCCTGCCGCATCCATGGGCAGATTTCACCAAGCTCAGCAAACCCAGCTCGGAGCCGTGCGGTGAGGCCGTTCCCATCGGGTCCGGGCCCATGGCCGTCCCGTCGCCTGCCGCCTCCCGTCCGAGGCGGCTTCTGCCAGAATGCTCCCCACTGCCCCCCTCTCATGGAGATCCGCATGGCCACGCCTCAGGTGCGTCCCGGGCTCACACACGAACGCGTCGGCGTCTTCACCGACGCGATCTTCGCGATCGCCATCACGCTGCTCGCCCTGGAACTCCCCCGTCCGGAGGGCGAGGACTTCCAGCGACTGGGGGCGTTCTTCGGCGACCACTTCGGCTCCTTCATGGCCTTCGCCATCGCCTTTCTCATGCTCTGGTTCGCCTGGCGGGCCCATCACACGCTGTTCGACCAGATCGAGCGGGTGTCCCAGTCGATGCTCCTGCTGCACATCCCGCTGCTGTTCTTCGTGGCCGTCCTGCCGTACACGACGTCGCTCTTCGGCGAGACCAACGCCAGCCACCTGCCGGCCGAGGCGGACGGCAGGGCCCTGGCGACCGGCCTGTTCGCCGGCAACGAGGCCATCCTGCTGCTCGCCCAGGGCGCGCTGTTCACCATGGTGCTGGCGCAGCGCCTGCACCAGCCGGACGCCGACCTGCGACGTCTGCGCGGCAACGCCAGGATCTACGTGGCCATCGGGATCTACTGGCTGCTGACCGCCGCGGCGAGCGCGTGGGCGGTCGCCGCGGTGCCCTTCCTGTGGCTGGCGACCCCGCTCGTCGCCGCCGGCACGCTCCGGGTGCTCAGGATGAGGCGGTGAAGCCGCGCAAGACGTCAGCGATCTCGTCGACCTCGGTGAGCTTTCCCGACGCCACCGCGATCACCAGGTCGTAGGCCGAGTCGTCGTCCGTGTCCACCTCCACGCCGTTGTAGGCGAGGAAGACCACGGTGGAGACCCAGGCCACCCGCTTGTTCCCGTCGATGAGGGGGTGGTTGATCGCCAGTGAGTGCAGCAGCGCGGCTGCCTTCGCCAGCAGGTCGGGGTATGCCTCCTGGTCGAACATTCTCGCCTGCGGCCGGTGGACGGCCGAGTCGAGCAGGCCGAGATCCCGGAATCGGGGTGTGCCCTCAACGGCCAGTTCGGCCAGATCCAGAACCTGCTCGACCGAGAGGTGGCCGGTCACTGGGCGAGGCGGTCGAGCACCGGCTTCCAGCGTCGCACCGCCTCGACACCGAGGCGGTGCACCTCCTCGTCGGCGGTGTGCCGGGCGAGGTACTCCTCCACCGCGGCGACGACGATCTGCTGCATGCTCCGGCCTTCCTTCTCGGCGCGCCGCCGGAGGGCCTCGGTCTGCTCGTCGGTCAGGCGAAGCGTCATGGCCATGCCTCCATCCTATGGCGTGGTATCACGCTGATACCATCCGCCGGAAGCAGGCGGGCGATGACGCTGAGTGATCAAACCCGATCGCCACCGAGGCGGCGCAGACGGGTCACCGCCTCCTCGATGACCTCGTCCCGCTTGCAGAAGGCGAACCGCAGGAAGTGACGGCCCCGTTCGGGGTGGTCGTAGAAGACCTGGGTCGGGATGGCCACCACCCCCGCCAGCTCGGGCAGCCGCCGGGCCAGCTCCAGACCGTCGTCGAAGCCGAGCGGCCGTATGTCGGTCTGCACGAAATAGGTGCCCGCCGACCTGAGCACGTCGAAGCCGGCCTCCGCCAGGCCCGTCACGAGGCGGTCCCGCTTGGCCTGCAGGGCCGCCCGCTGAGCCGCGACCCACTCCATCTCCTCACGCAGGGCGTACGCGACCGCGGTCTGCCAGGGAGCGTTCGCGGTGAAGGTGAGGAACTGCTTGACCGCCTGCACCGCGCCCGCGAGCGGCGCCGGAGCGCACACCCAGCCGGTCTTCCAGCCGGTGACGCTGAAGGTCTTGCCCGCGGAGGAGATCATGACCGTGCGCTCGCGCATGCCGGGCAGCGTGGCGAGCGGCACGTGCTCGACGCCGTCGAAGGCGAGATGCTCGTAGACCTCGTCGGTCACCGCGATCAGGTCGTGCTCCAGGCAGACCCGGGCGACGCACTCAAGCTCCTCGCGGGTGAACACGGTCCCGGTCGGGTTGTGCGGCGAGTTGACCAGGATCACCCGGGTGCGGGGCGTGATCGCGGCCTCCAGCTCGGCCGGGTCGAAGGTGAACCGCCCCGCGTCGACACGCAGCGTGACCGCCCTGCGCACGGCCCCCGCGAGCGCGACGGCCGCGGCGTACGAGTCGTAGTAGGGCTCGAAGACGACCACCTCGTCGCCCGGTTCGCACAGCGCGAGGATCGCCGCGGCGATGGCCTCGGTGGCGCCGACGGTGACGAGGACCTCCCCGTCGGGGTCGTAGGCGAGGCCGTACCACTGCTTGCGGTGCTCGGCGACCGCCTGCCTCAGCTCGGGAAGGCCCGGTCCCGGCGGATACTGGTTGAGGCCGCTCCGCACGGCCTCGACCGCACGCTCCAGCATGCGTTCCGGCCCGTCCGTGTCGGGGAAACCCTGGCCCAGGTTTATCGAGCCCGTGTCCACGGCCAGCTTCGTCATCGTGGCGAACACGGTCGTGCCGAACTCCCGCATCCGCCGCACCAGCGGCTCTCTCACGCCGTTCACTGTATCCGGCACACCTCCGGCTCAGGTCCTGCCCGACCCCGAAGGCTAGGACATTCCGCCGGTGTTCGCGTCCCGATAGTCACGGACCTGCTGGCCAAAAGGATTCTGGAGATCGTCGAATACACCGATGGCGATATCGAGGAGTTGCTGTGCGGCAGCAGACCGGCCGGACTCGACGTACAGCCTGGCCACATCGAAAAGGGAATAGGCGTATCCCGCCAGGTCTCCGACTTGGCGGCGGACTTCGACCGCCCGCTCGTACCATTCGAGTGCCTCGCCGGATCTCCCGAGCCTCCTGCAGACGTCGCCCAACCCGTGCAGGCATTCACCTTCGGTGTACAGGTCGGCGGTCTCGCGCGCGACTGCCAGGGCGCTCAGGTAATCGTCGTGTGCTTGGCGGGGATGACCAGAAGTCAGTGCCAGCGCGCCGAGTTCGGTGAGTGTGATCGACTCGCTGCGCCGGTCACCGCATTCCCGTTGGATGGCAAGCGCCTGGCGCTGGTACTCCCTGGCCTCCTCTGTCCGCCCCAGCAGGCGGCTGTTGCGTCCCATGTTGTAGGCGCTGATGCTCTGCCAACGAAGGTCTCCGATCTCACCGCTAATGCGCGACGCCTCGGCGAAATGGCCGATCGCCTCCTCATGGCGGCCGAGGTCGGATTCCACCCCACCGAGACATATGAGACTCCAGGTCTCGCCCGATCTGTCGCCGGCTCTCCCTGCGGCCTGTACGGCCGTCGTGGACAGATGAAGGCGATGATGATGATGCTGGCGCAGGCGCAGGAAGTAGACCAGGGCCACGGGAAGCTTCCAGGCGAACTCGTCGAAGCCTATCTGATAAGCCTGATCGACGGCCGGAATAAGGCTCGACAACTCGGAGTCGCACCAGGCGAGGGCGGCTGCGGGATCCTTAAACGGCCGGCCTCCGGCCTCGTCCGCCTCGGGGATCGGAACATGCCTGCGTTCAGGAGCAAGAACGCGATCAGCCGCGTCTGCCATCCTCAAGTAATAGGAAAGCTCCCTGTGCACCGCAGACGCCGTCCCTGCCGCTGTCTCCTCCTCCATCGCCCGCTCCCTGGCGTAGTCGCGCAGGAGGTCGTGATAGCGGTAGCGCCGGCGCTCTATTTCCTCGAGCATGTTCACGGCTTCCAGCGCGCGCAGGACCCGCCGGGCCTCCGACATCGGCACCCCGATCAGGGCGGCAGCGGCCTCCACCGAGAAGTGCGGCCCCGCATGCAACGCAAGCAGCCGGAAGGCCCGCGCCGCAGATGGGCTCAATGTCTGATAGGACCACGAGAACACGGCATGGACTTTCGTTCCTTCATCCGGCGTAGCGAACGCGGCGAGCGCTCCGTCGCCTTTCAGCTCCTCAAGCAGTTCCGCGAGATCCGCGGTGCCACTGGTCTGCTGGGCCGCGATACGGATGGTGAGGGGCAGACGACCGCAGGAGAGCACCAGTCGCGCCGCCCCTTCCCTGTCCGTGTGGCCGGAAAGCTTCGCGAATAACCGGACAGCCTCGTCCGTCTCCAGAGGCATGACGGGCAGAGGTACCGCCCCGTCGACCGCTACTAAGCTGCCGAGCCGGCTTCTGCTCGTCACGATGGTGAAGCAGGTTGCCGACGAGGGGAGCAGCGGTCGTACCTGTTCGGCATTGTTGGCGTTGTCCGCTACCAGCAGCAGTCGCTTATCATGCAGCAGCGACCGGAAGAGGGCGCACATCGCGTCCAGTTCGTCGGGGATTCGATTAGCCGGAGCGTTCAGGGAGTACAGGAAATTACGGATAACGTCTTCTGGACGTAGCGGAGGGCGGTGGTCATAACCGCGCAGGTCGACGTAAAGCTGACCATCCGGATATCGATCCCTGGTCCCGTGTGCCCAAAATACGGCCAGTGCGCTTTTCCCCACTCCTGCCGGCCCCGAGACCACGGCTATTCCGTTGTCCGTCGCGGCGATCTCGCTGAGCCTTGCCATGACATCAGCTCGGTCGGTGAAATATGTGGGAGCCCTGGGCAACTGCCGCGGGACAGGCATCGCCTCCCCGGGCGCCAACTGGACTCCGCCGAAGATTTTGCTCGCCTGAACGACATTTGTAGCGCCGCCCGCGAATGAGTTATCACCCTTCTCTTCACGTTTCAAGCAGGTCTCCCGGTCGGCCCGTCGGCGAGGCTTCTGAAGCACCGCCGTAAGCAGTGTCCAGGCCGTCGATCCTCCTCCGCAGGCCGGTGATGAACCGGAGGCCGTGGTGGGTGAGCGAACCTTTGGATGCTAAGGCGTCGGTGGCCTGTCTCACGCGCGTACGGTGGTGCCCGAACACCATGGCCGCGTCAAGGCCGCCCTCGTCACGACCGCGAGCGCGCGCCCGGCGCGAGCACCAGAGTTCGGCGAGTGCCGCACTCTCGTAGAGGTCGTAGAAGATCTCCCGGACGGGAATGGCCTTCAGCCGCCACGGAACCTTGAGCAGAGGGGAGTCTTTGGAGAAGAACTCGTACATATACAACAGCGCCGTCAGTTTGACGTGCTGAAACCGCCACAGAAGCGTTTCCACCAGATCCCCGTCGCTCGTCGCGGCCACGTAGATGCTTCCGGAAGGCCCCCGCCCTTGGCCCCCTTCCCCGAGGCTCGTGATGCTTCCGCTCACTGGGATCACCGCCTGTAGCCCCACTCGGAGTACGGCCGCGTAATCAGGGACGAGTCGCGCAGCCTCCGATCCCCCACCGGTGAGCAAGTCCCGCCAGACCTTCCATCGCGCGGCCGGCAGCCGGTCGGTGACCGGGTCGTGAGGGCAGCCGCGGTAAGGGTCGAGATCGTCGACGGCAAGCGACAGATGAGGCGTGTGCAGGCGCCTGACCTCCAACCACTCATCCGCGCAGGCGTCGACGTCAGCCGCAGAGAACATCGCCGTCGGACCGTCCGCGGCAGTTCGGTACGCGCCCACACCTGGCAGATACACCAAGCCGTCTCTTACGGGCAGCGGCAGAGTCGCGTCCGACTCGGCTCGCCAGGCGGCGGCGGCGGCGACACCTGCCAGATGAGCCCTCTCCCGTTCGAGATGCGTCGTGTCGTCAGCACGAAGGCATCTCATCGCCCAAGGCTGTATGCAGGGATGACCAAGGACCTCGGCGGTTTCGGCCGGATGACTCACATCGAGTTCGGTCAGCAGCTGCCACCCGGACGCAGCGGGACCCGAATCCGATCGGCGACCGTCCGATGCCACCGCTGCCACGAGAGCTCGATTCAGCGAGAGCCGCATCTCCAGGAGGGCCCTCATCCCACTGACTGTCCCAGCACCGGCAGCGAACGCGTCGAAGTCGCCATCGGTCAACACGTGCGCGGGTTCGGGAAGGCGGCGAACCTCAATTCCCCCATCGCCCCGCCGACGCGGCCCCACGACCTGAAGCGTCAGCGCCTTGAGGTCGGCGCAATACACGGATGGATTGTCGAAGCCGCTCCCAGGACGATAGCGGTGCGCGTATAGACCGCCTCCGCAGGAGCGAACGACGGGGCATGCCTTGCATTCCTTGCAGAGCGCGTCATATCCCTTAATACGGGCGGACACGCCGGGATGGCCGGTAACGTCGTCCACGCTGTGGGTAAAGACCGTCATCCCTGTCGCGGGCGCGTGCTCGTATGCGGTCTTCAACGAGTCGGCCTGCTCCCACGAGCCGTCGGTCTCCACCACGGCGAGCGCCACGGGTCCCAGCCCCACCGCTTCGCTCCCACTTGGAAACCCTCGCGCCGCCCTGACCAGGGAGTCGAACAGGCGGATCGGGACAGGCCGGCCATCCCTGTCCCACCTGGTGTAGATCCTGCCGAGCCACCAAGCGTAAGGCGCCGGAACCTCTCCATGACGAGGCGGCGGATTCGCCCATGTCGCCTGCGGCAGCAGGAAATCGAGGCGTGGCGGCAACTCCGCCATCAGCGCCTCGTACACATCCATCGGATCGTTATCGAGGTCCACAGTGCACAAGATGCCGCCGTACAGATGGCGGAACTCTGGACGTCTCAGCAGAGCCAGACCGCGCCTCACTCCGAAATGGCTGCTGCGGCCGTCCGCGAACCGGCGGTGTCGGTCGTTGGCAGTCCGATCGCCGTCGAGAGAGACCCCGACACTTACACCGCATTGGTCGAACAGCCGACAGAACTCCTCAGAGAGCAGTACACCGTTCGTCTGGACAGACAGACTCATGCTAGTCACCGCTCGCGTCTGAGCGCGAAGAGCCGTGATCAATTCCCGCATCCTCGAGACCCCGAGAAGGAGCGGCTCGCCTCCGTGCAGGACGACGCGCACTCTCCGCAGCCCATGAGCTCTCAAGTGCTCCGCGATCCGCTGCCCGACCTTGACCGCCACAGACGTGCTCATCGCACGTGGTTTTGTTCGCCAACTCTGGTCGCTGTGCTCATAGACGTAGCAATGGTCACAGGCCAGATTGCACCGACCGTGCACCTTGAGTATAAATTCACCGATCCCTGTCGGCACTAGTCGCCGCCGATGTCCGAGTTGAACAAGTAGAACGAGTTAAATTCGGCGGCTGCGTATTCAGGATCCTCGCCATTCAGGACGATTTCACAGATGTCGGCAGTAACGGCCGAATCCCGACACAAGGCAGCGAGTGACACATCCCTTAGGTCGGGAATCCGACACAGAGGAAATTCTCCTGCACCCATGGCCCTCTTTCCACCGTAGCTTCGGCAAGTTCCACCGAAGCATGAGCCCACCCCGACAGATGAGACAGGTCAAGTATGTCTACCTGCCCTGGCAAGTCAAGGCCGTTTTCCAGCCGATCGGTGGCACGATCTCCGGCGATTCGATCAGTAGTCGGCCACGAGAGTTCCGGCATGCGACCGAATACCTAGAGCCCTAGGAATCTCCCCACGTCGACGGCGCTCTCACCGGTTTCGCTCGACCGTAATCAGACCAGAACGAACTATTCGGCCCCCTCGCCGGTCGCCTAAGAAGGATCTAAACTGTGCACAATGAGCACCCACCCCGCCTTGACGTCCCCTGTAGTACTCAGGGCCATCACGCCCGAGGATGAGACGCGATTCCTCGAACTGGCCAACGCCAGCGCCGCTTTCCATCGCCCCTGGGTCCGCCTGCCCACCACGCCGACTGAGTTCTCGTCATATCTGTCCAAATCCGATCAGGTGAGCGCAGCATGCATGGTGACCTGTCTGAGAAACGGAGGAGACCTGGTGGGGATGGTGAACCTCAACGACATCGTCAGGGGTTCCTACCAGAAGTGCACCCTGGGGTACGCCGCCTTCCTGCCCTACGTGCGGCAGGGTTACATGTCCATAGCAGTCGCCCTCGCGGTGCGCCACGCCTTCGAGTGTCTGGATCTGCATCGCGTGGAAGCGGATATCCAACCGGAGAACATCGTTTCGAAGAAATTGGTCGAACGACTCGGGTTCCGCAGGGAGGGGTTCTCTCCCGATTTCATTCGGATCAACGGAGCATGGCGTGATCACGAGCGCTGGGCCATCACGCAGGAGATGCACATGCCCGCCGTGAGCCAGGGGCGCATGGCGCCCGCAACCCCGACACGGCCGCCCACGCTTCAGGATGGGCAGTCGCCGGGGTGACACGCCGCGTTGCCGAGCATGCAGATTCCCGGATGCGAACTCAGTTGATCGTCAGCCCTCCGTGCACGTCGCGCGCCTGCACAACGGATTTCGCCTGGCCATGAAAGACGTTGACGACACCGTCACCATTGGCCTGGTTCCATAGATTCTCACATTCCTGCCGGAACGCTGGATCTCGGCTGAACTCCTCATCGAGCGCGACCGCGAGCCGCTCCTTGGATTCCAGCCGCTGCAGACGCTGCGCGAAGCGCTCACGTATCTTGCCGATCAGGGCCGACATGGCCGCTCCAGTGGATTCACCGGCGCCGGTGGCGAATCCGGTGGCGGCGGCTCCTGCGATGGCGATAGTTAATGGATCCACGTCCGTCCTTTCTGTGCTAGCGACCTGTCCATCATGCGCCGTTCGCCTCCTAAATGGGAGAGCGCGCGCACGAGCGATCGCTGTGGCATCTGACCGTTGGGGTGAACCCCCGTCTCAACGCGCGCGACGATGGAACAAAGAGACTCGACCTGGACAGCTGGGGCGACATCCTTGACGCGGCGATGAAGGCGCACGCCCGCGAGCAGGAGATGCGGGTGCTGGTGCTCTGGCCGCCCGGCTCTCGAAGGGACTGACGGGAAGGGACTGCGGGTGAACGTGGCGGGGGGCAGGATCCGGCGGGTCGACGCGCTGCGCGGGTTCGCGGTGTGCGGGATCATGCTGGTCAACGCCTGGCAGCAGAGGGTGCGGCACGGGCCGACCTCGCTGGACTGGGTGATGGTGAACCTGTTCCAGAGCCGCTTCTACCCGATGTTCGCGTTCCTGTTCGGATTGTCCTTCGCGCTGTTCCTGCGCTCGGCACGGCTGCGCACGCGGCGTCCGCGCCTCGTCATGCTTCGGCGCCTGGCCGTGCTCGCGGCGCTGGGCGCGGCGCACATCCTGATCGACCCCGGCGAGGTGATGCTGCCGTACGCGCTGCTGGGGGTGGCCGTCCTGCTTCCGGCGAGCCTGCTGCCCCGGGCGGCCGTGCTGCTGGTGGGCTGCGGCGTCCTGGTCGCCTCCGTGCTCGACCCCCATCCGTACGTGCTGATCACCGCGCTGTTCCTGCTCGGCCTGGCGGCCGCCCCGAATGCGGAGGCGAGGAGGGCGACCGGGCGTCTTGCCGGGGCCGACGGCCTGGGCAGCGGGCCCTTACTCGGCGCCGTGTGCGCGACGGCGGCCCTGCTCGCGGCCGGGCTGACCTGGTGGTGGAACCACGCGCCGCCCGGCGGCGGGGTCTACCAGGCGGCGGCGCTGTGCGGCGCGGCGGCGTACGCGACGGCGTTCCTGCTGGTCGCCCGTCATACGACGGTGTTCGAGGCGCTGGGCCGGATGACGCTGACCAACTACGTGACGGGCACGACGGTGATCGTGGTGGCGATGCCGCTTCTGGAGGCCGACCGTACGGGGGCCGCCGTCGTGGTGCTCGCCGTCGTCACCGTCGCCGCGCAGGCGGTCTTCTGCAGGTGGTGGCTCGCCCGGCACCGGTACGGCCCGCTGGAGTGGGTGTGGCGCACGCTCACGTGGTGGGGCACCTCCCGGGGCACCTGGTGGGGCGTGCCGGCGACCGGGCAGACTGTGATCCGTGACCCGTGTAGCGCTGTGCCAGATCCCCGTCGACCACGACCCGGAGACCAACCTCTCGACAGTCCGTGACGCCCTCGCACGGGCGCGGGGGGCGGATCTCGCCGTGTTCCCCGAGGCGACGCTCTCGCGGTTCGGTCCGGGGATCCTCGAGACGGCCCAGCCCCTCGACGGCCCGTTCGTCACCGGCCTGGCCGAGGCCGCGCGCGAGCACGGAACGGCCGTCATCGCCGGTGTCTTCGAGCCCGCCGCGGACGGCAGGGTCTGGAACACGGCCGTCGCCCTACGGGAGGACGGCTCGCTCGCCGCGGCCTACCGCAAGATCCACCTGTTCGACTCCTTCGGCGCGAAGGAGTCGAAGCTGGTCGCGCCGGGGGACGCGCCGGAGGTCGTGGAGCTGGCCGGGCTCAGGATCGGCCTGATCACCTGTTACGACGTCCGCTTCCCCGAACTGGCCCGCGCGCTGGTCGACCGGGGCGCGGACACCTTCGCCGTGATCGCCGCCTGGGGCTCGGGCCCGCTGAAGGAAGACCATTGGACGACCCTGGTCAGGGCCAGGGCCATCGAGAACACCACCTGGACCATCGCGGTCGGTCAAGCACCTAATCCCGCCATACCGGACGGGTTCGGTGTCGGCCGCAGCATGCTCGTCGACCCGATGGGCGTCGCCCGGCATGACCTGGGCACGGGCCCCGGCGTGCTGATCGCGGAGATCGACACGGCGTGGACCGAGACCGCGCGCGCCACCCTCCCCTCGCTCGAACACCGCCGGCTCGGAGTCGGCAGATCGTAAACTTGGCCCCATGAGCGAGCCGGGACGCAGGACGCGGATGCAGAAGGTGGTTCCGCCGCGGCTGCTCGTGCCGTACTTGTCGGGGCGTCGCACGATCATCTCCGGTTACGTCTACCGGGTGCAGGACTGCGACCGTCTCACCACTCCCGCCGCGCTCGTCGAGGCCCTCGACCTGTGCTTCGACGGATCGGAGCTGACGCCGGACGTGCCCGAGCTGTACATCATGCGCTGGGACGCGCGGGACATCGACACCTACGTCGTCCCGTACGGCCCGCACATGGGCGGTGATTGGAGCGATGCACCGCCCTTCACGGGGAACGGCTTCACCGCCTCGCGCGAGCAGGTGGTGCCGCAGTTCCACACGATGCCCATGCCGATCCCCGCGGGCGCGGAGATCGTCCATCTCAGCGGGGGCGGGGAGCGTCCGTTCGCCGGGTACGACGGCCTGACCTGGCGGCCGGCGCGATGAGCGAGATCGAGCCGGTCGGCCTGGGATTCGTCGCCCGCTACCGCGAGCGGGACTACGCCGCCGCGGTCGGGCCCGGCGGCGCCGACGTGGTGCTGTTCAGCGAGACGCCGCAGGAGGGGTTCACCGCCGCGGGCGGCTACTGGCGGCTGCGGGTGAGCCGGGCCGTGCTGGATCGGCTGACCCTGCTGCGTACGGTCGGGGCGTTCGGCGGCGAGCCGTGCCTCGTGCTGGACGAGGACGACGGCGGCGACGGCGGGGAGGGCGGCCTGCACATCGCCTACACCGGCCACGACGGCCTGAAGGCCGAGGCGCTCGGCTACTGGCTGGTGGACCACGGCGCCTACGAGGTGGTCGTGCCCCGCGACGAGGTCCACGCGATCCGGGTGGAGCGCGTGCCGGTGCCGCTCACTGCTGACCGGCCGGACGGTCACGAGCCGAGCGACCGGTAGCGGGCGAGGCGGGCCGCCGTCCGCTCCGCCGCCGGGCGGTCCAGCAGGCACGCGATCTCGTGTTCGAGTGTGCGGCCGACCCTGCGGCAGAACTCCTCCGGCTCGTACGCCGCGTCCGGCCGTTCCGGCACGATCCTGTCCACGATGCCGTTCCGCCGCAGGTCGGCGGCGCGCACGCCCTGGGCGGCGGCGATCTCCGGGGCGAAGTCGACGGTCCGGTAGAGCAACGCGGACGCGCCCTCCGGTGGGAGCGGCGACAGCCAGGCGTGCTGCGCGCAGACGACCCGGTCGGCCGGCAGCAGGGCCAGCGCGCCGCCGCCCGCGCCCTCCCCCAGCAGCAGGCACACGGTCGGCGCGTCGAGCATGACGAGGTCGGCCAGGCAGCGGGCGATCTCGGCGGCCAGGCCGCCTTCCTCGGCCGCCTTCGACAACTCCGCCCCGCGAGTGTCGACGACCGTGACCAGCGGCAGGCGCAGTTCGGCGGCAAGGCGCATGCCACGCCTGGCCACCCGCAGCCCGGCCGGGCCTAGCGTGCTGCCCGCCCGCTCGCGCCGCCGGTCCTGGCCGAGGACCACGGCGGGCGCGGCGCCGAATCTGGCCAGCGCCAGCAGCAGGCGGGAATCGCGCTCCCCCGTGCCGGTGCCCTGCAGCGGAGTCACGTCCCGTGCGCCGAATTCGAGCAGGTCGCGTACTCCGGGGCGATCGTCGCGGCGCGAGCGGGTGATGGCCTCCCACGCCGGTACGGGTTCGGCCGCCTCCTCGGGTTCCCGGCCCGGCTCCAGCCCCTCGCGCGGGGCGCAGAGCACATCCAGCGCCCGGATGGCCATCGTCCGCGCGTCCTCGGCCGAGACCACGGCGTCGACCAGCCCGTGGGCGTACAGGTTCTCCGCGACCTGGACTCCCTGGGGGAACGGGTAGCCGTGCAGCGACTCGAACACCCGTGGCCCGAGGAAGCCGATGAGCGCGCCGGGCTCCGCGGCCGTCACGTGCCCGAGCGAGCCCCACGAAGCCAGCACCCCGCCCGTCGTGGGATGGCGCAGGTAGACGACGT
The DNA here is from genome assembly GCF_044460045.1 of Microbispora rosea. Lineage (NCBI taxonomy): Bacteria > Bacillati > Actinomycetota > Actinomycetes > Streptosporangiales > Streptosporangiaceae > Microbispora > Microbispora rosea. The sequence continues at coordinate 523,063 of NZ_JBITJO010000002.1, forward strand.
ACGGCAGGCCGGCGGCGCGGTGGGCGGCGACCGCCGCGGTGATCTTCACCATCTGGGTGAAGGCCAGCGTGCCCTCCTGCATGCGGGTGCCGCCGCTGGCGGGGGCGGCGAGCAGCGGCAGACGCTCGGCGGTGGCCCGCTCGACGGCCCGGACGAGCCGCTCGGTCGCCGCCACCCCGATCGAGCCGGCCAGGAAGGAGAACTCGCAGGCGACGACGGCCACCCGGCGTCCGTCCAGCGTGCCCTCGCCGGTGACGACCGACTCGTCGTAGCCCGTTGTGGCCCGGACGCGGGCGAGTTCGGCGGCGTACGCCGACCCTGGCTCGGCCCGGTCCCGCGGGGGCTCGTCCCACGACTTCCACGAGTGCGGGTCGAGCATCCGCGCGATCAGTGACCGCGCGTCCGGCCTGGCCGCGTCGCCATCGTTCATGGCGACCGCCGCTCCCGTTCGGCCAGCCAGTCGAGCACGGCGTCGTTGTCCTGGCCCAGGGCGGGGGGCGCCGTATGCCCCTCGCCGGTCGCCGATGTCCCCGGCTGATCGCCACGGTCGAAGCGGAGCGCCGGGCCGGGCAGTTCGATAGGGCCGAGCACGGGATGGTCGACGGTGACGATCAGGCCCTGCGACCGGACCTGCTCCCAGGCGTACACCTCGTCGATCGACCGGATCGCGCCCGCGGGCACGCCGATCTCCCGCAGCGCCGCCAGCCAGTGCTCGCGGTCGTGTGCCGCCAGCGCCTTCTCCATCTCGGCGATCAGCTCTTCCCGATGAGCGAACCTATGCCTGTTTGTCGCATATTTCGGCATTTCGGGATCAATGTCCAGTAGCTGGGCGACCTTGCGCCACTGTCCGTCGTTGGCGACCGCGATCTGGATCATGCCGTCGGCGCAGCGGAAGGCGCCGTACGGGGCGATGGAGGCGTGATGGTTGCCGCCCGCCTTCGGCACCGTGCCGCCGACGGTCCAGGCGGTGCCGTGGTAGGAGTGCACACCGACCACCGACGCCAGCAGGGACGTCCTGACGACCGTTCCGCTACCCGTGCGCTCGCGCTCGTACAGGGCCGCGACCACACCGTACGCGCCGTGGATGCCCGCGAGCAGGTCGGCGATCGAGGCCCCGACCCGGTAGGGCTCGTCGGGCGAGGGCCCGGTCAGCGACATCAGCCCGGCCTCCCCCTGGGCGATCTGGTCGTACCCCGGCCGGCCGCCCTCGGGACCGTCGTGGCCGAACCCGGTGATGGACAGGATCACCAGTCGGGGGTTGAGCGCGTGCAGGCGCTGGACGGAGAATCCGAGGCGGTCGAGCACGCCGGTGCGGAAGTTCTCCACCAGCACGTCGCTCTGCCGTACGAGCCGCTCGATCAGGTCGCGGCCCTCCGCGGACTTCATGTCCACCGTGATCGACCGCTTGTTGCGGTTGGCCGCGAGGAAGTACGTGGATATGTCGTGCTCCGGGCCGACGAAGGTGCCCCATCCGCGCGACTCGTCTCCCGACGGGTGCTCCACCTTGATCACATGGGCGCCCAGGTCGCCGAGCATCTGCGCGCAGTGCGGCCCGGCGAGGGCCCGGGACAGATCGAGGACGACGATGCCGCTGAGAGGTCCCTGCACGGCCAGCCTCCACGGGGGTCGCTAAGGAGAACGTCCTTCGGTCTCCACTGGCAAGCCTGCCAAATCACCCCGCCGGAGTGACAGCCCGATCCGCGCTCCCGGCCGCCCGTACGGCACGGCCCCTCCGAACCGGGAACGCCGGGTAGATCCGCCGCGTCAGTGGTGCGTGCGGTGGCCGCGCCACTGGTCCATCAGCCGGCGCAGCCGCTGCCGGTTCTCCGGGTCGCGCGCCATGGTCTTGGCCTTGTCGACGTTCTCGCGACCCTTGGGAGTCTGCAGGTATTCCCTGATGCGCTGGACGATAGATGCCATTTGTAACTCACCATCCCGTTTGTGCCATTACTGAACGGCTACCCGCGCACGCCGCCGCCAATCACCGCACCGGTGGCGGAGCGCGGGGCCGCGACACGGTGAAGCCGGGACGAGCGGCGCGTCAGAGGGTGTCCACCTCCGCGTGCGAGAGGCCGCCGGAGAGTTCGGGGTATCCCGGGCCGCGGTCGAAGAAGGCGGCGGGACGCGTCTCCCGCAGGCGACCCCGCAGGTGCTCGGTCGCCTCCACGTCGACGACGACCTCGTCGGCCGCCCCGGCCTCGTGTGACACGGACAGCACGACGCCGTAGTCCTCACGCGCGCCCTCGGGCGAGACCTTCCCGTCGCGGACGTCGGCGGCCACCTTCTCGGCCGGCCGGTCGTACGGCGAGCCCCAGCCGCCCCCGCCGGTCGTGCGGATGCGGATGACCTGCCCGGCGCGTACGGGGAAGTCGTCGACCAGGCCTTCCATCTCCACCCCGTCCACGGTGACCTGGAAGCGGCGGCCCGCCCGGCCGCCGTTCACGCCCCAGCACGACAGGATCGAGCGGTCGGCGATCGACATGAAGGAGGCGTCCCGCAGCATCCGGATGTGCTTGTCGTAGCCGAGGCCGCCGCGGAACTCCCCCGGCCCGCCGCTGTCCACGGCCAGGCCCAGCCGCTCGACCCGGAACGGCCAGCGTGCCTCGGCGAACTCCACCGGGATGTTGCGGCTGTCGGGCACCACGTGGATGGTGTCCTCCCCGTCGGCGTACCAGCGCCCGCCCGAGCCGCCGCCGAGCACCTCGCGCATGAGGTAGGGCCCGTCGTCCGACTCGCCGTACACGCCGGTGTAGCGGATGGTCTCCTGGTCGGCGGGCATGCGGCCGCCGGTCGCCTTGGCCAGCACGCCCGCCAGCACGCCGAGCAGGCGCAGGATCACGAACGTACGGGCGTTGGTGGGCGCGGGGAAGATCGGCGTCAGCAGGGTGCCCTTCTCCGGGAAGACCATCTTGATCAGCGGCACGACGCCCTCGTTGACGTCGAGCTCGGCCATCCGCTCGGGGGTGTCGGCGAGGTTGCGCAGGATCGGCGCCAGCCACTTCTTCAGGAAGACGCCGTCGGCGTAGTCGCCGGCGTGGTTGATCGGCCCCTTGGCCTGCGGCGAGGTCCCGGTGAAGTCGATGGTCAGCGGCGTGTCCGCCGCGTGGTCGACGGTGAGCGTGATCCGCTGGGTGTGCAGGCGCGGCTCGTCCACGCCGTCGTGCTCGGCGTAGTCCTCCCAGACGTGCACACCCTCGGGGATCTTCGCGAGCAGCTCGCGGCGGAACGTCTCGGTCGTCTTGCCGATGATCGCGTCGAAGCACGCCTCGACCGCCTCCCGGCCGTACCGGTCGAACAGCTCGCCGAGCCGCCGGGCGCCCATGAGGCAGGCCGAGCACTCCGCGTCGAGGTCCCCGGCCAGCGAGTCGGGCATCCGGGAGTTGCGCGTCATGATGGTGAGCGCGGCGCGGTTGGGCACGCCCTGGTCCCACAGCTTGATCGGCGGGACCATCAGGCCCTCCTCGAACGCGCTGCGCGCGTGCGACGGCATCGAGCCCGGCACGGCGCCGCCGATGTCGTCGTGGTGGCCGAACGCCTGGACGAACGCGACGACGTCTCCGTCGTGGAAGACCGGCACCGTCACGCAGAGGTCGGGCAGGTGGCCGATGCCCCCCTCGGACAGGTAGACGTCGTTGTGGAAGAACACGTCGCCCGGGCGCATCGCGTCCACCGGGAAGTCGCGGACGACCGGCTGCACCAGCGCGGAGTAGGACCGCCCGGTCAGCTTGCGCAGCCGCACGTCGTGGATGCCCGCGCGGAAGTCGTGAGCGTCGCGGATCATCGGCGAGCGGGCGGTGCGGGCGATCGCGGTCTCCACCTCCATCTCCACGGAGGCGAGCGTTCCCTCCACGATCTCCACCAGCACGGGGTCGACGGTCCTATCGGTCATCGCTCACCACCACGAGGTTGCCGTAGTCGTCCATGGTCGCCGTGAAGCCGGGATGCACCGGCAGGGTCGAGCCGTACTCCTCGATCACGGCCGGGCCGCGCACCACGGCCCCCGCGCCGAGGTCGGCCCTGCGGTAGATCACGGTCCGGCCCCACCGCTCGTAGTAGACGTCGCGGGTGGCGACCGGGCTCGGCTCGTCCTCCTGGAGGGGCCTGCGCACGATCTTCGGCCGGGTGATCGGGCCGATGCCCGACACCCGGAGGTTGACCCACTCGACGGCGTGGCGGCGGTCGTCGCGGTAGCCGTACCCGTAGAGCCTCTCGTGCTCGGCGTGGAACCGCTCGGCGACCACGGCGAGCCACTCCGCGTCCACCGGGCCGTCGGGGGCGGGCACCCGCACCTCGTACGCCTGGCCGTAGTAGCGCAGGTCGGCGCTGCGCGCGTACACGTGCCGGGCGAATCCCTCGCGGTCGAGCGCGGTGGCGGCCTGGGCCTCCAGATCGGCGAGGATCCCGGCGACCACCTCGGGCGAGGGGTCGCGGGCGACGTACGTTTGGACGTAGTCGTTCTTCACGTCCACGGTGAGCAGGCCGAACGCGGACACGTTCCCGGGGTCGGGCGGGACGATCGCGGCCGGCAGTCCGAGGATGTCGATGAGACGACAGGCCAGCAGCGGCCCTGAGCCGCCGAAGGCGACCATCGGGAAGTCCCGCACATCGAGGCCGCGCTGGACCGTGATCTGCCTGATCGCGTTCGACTGGTTGAACGCGCTGATCTCCAGGATCCCGGTGGCGCAGCGTTCCGGGCTCAGCCCCAGACGGTTCGCCAGCGCCTCGACGCCCGCCCGCGCGGCGGCGACGTCGAGGGGGATCTCGCCGCCGAGCAGATGCGGGGGCACCCGGCCGAGGAAGACGTGCGCGTCGGTCACCGTCACCTCGGTGCCGCCCCTGCCGTAGCAGATCGGCCCGGGGTCCGCGCCCGCCGACTTCGGGCCGACCTTCAGCGTCCCCTCGGGGGACGTCCAGGCGATCGACCCGCCGCCCGCCCCGACCGTGACGATGTCGATCATCGGGATCTTGCACGGGTAGCGGCCGATGCTGCCCTCGGTCGTCAGCGACGGCTCCCCGTCCACCACGACGGCCACGTCGGTCGAGGTGCCGCCGCCGTCGAGGGTGATGACGCTCGGGTGCCCGGCGGTGCCCGCGATCAGCGCCGCGCCGAGCGCCCCCGCCGCCGGACCGGACAGCACGGTCGTGATCGGCTGGTGCACCACCTCGGCCGCCGACAGCACCCCGCCGTTGCTCTTCATGACCGAGAACGGCCGGCCCAGCCGCTCCGACAGGTTGTCGATGTACCGCCGCATGATCGGCTTGACCGCCGCGTCCACCAGCGTGGTCACCGACCGCTCGTACTCCCGGTATTCCCGCAGCACGTCGCTCGACAGCGACACGACCGCCTCGGGGTGCTCGTGCTCCAGCACCTCGCGCATCCGCCGTTCGTGCTCCGGATTGGCGTAGGAGTGCAGGAAGCACACCCCGATCGCGGTGACGCCACGCTCCCTGAACCACCGCGCGGCGTCCGCGGCCCGCTCCTCGTCGAACGGCCGGACCTCACGGCCGAGGTGGTCGAGCCGTCCCCCGACGGTCCGCACCCGGTGGACGGGCACGATCCGCGGCGGCTTGACCCAGAAGTAGGAGTTGCCGTACCCGTCCGGCACGCTCTGCCGGGCGATCTCCAGGACGAACTCGAAGCCCTCCGTGGTGATGAAGCCCAGGTGCGACGTGCCGTCCGGGCGGTCCTCCAGCAACTGGTTGGTGGCGACGGTGGTGCCGTGGACGAGTGCCGACACGGCGTCGAGGGCGCGGGACCCCGCGTGGGCCTCGATCACCTTGTGAACCCCTGCCATGAACCCGTCGGCCGGGTTGGCAGGAGTCGAGGGAGTCTTGGTCGTGACGATCTGGCCGGACTCCTCGTCGACGAGCACGACGTCGGTGAAGGTGCCGCCTGTGTCGACCCCGATGCGGACGCTGGACATGCTCCGTGTTTACCGATCGCCGCCGATCGGAAGAACCGGCGCACTCTGCCGAAGAATCGCCGTCCTGTCGTCAGACCCTGCCCGGACCGGCGGCTTACACGGCGCAGGTGCCGTCGCCGCAGTCCTCGCCGTCCGGCACGCGTACGGCCCTCTCCTGGGCCGTACGCTCCTCGACCTCCCGCAGGGCGGCCACGAGCGTCTCGACGGGCTGCGCGCCCGAGACGGCGAACTTCTCCTCGAACAGGAACAGCGGGACGGCCTGGACGCCGAGCGCGCGGGCGCGGGCCAGCTCGGCGCGCACCTCCTCCGCTCCCTCACCCGTGTCCTCGACCCCCACCTCTTCGGCCAGGGCGGCCAGCGTGGCGGGATCGCCGACGTCGAGGCCGTCGGTGAAGTGCGCCCGGAAGAGCCGGTCGGCCATGTCCGCCTCGTGCCCTGCTCGGCCGGCCAGCCGGATCAGCCGGTGCGCCTCGAAGGTGTTGGCGGCGATCGCCCGGTCGAAGCGGATCTCCAGCCCGTCCTGCGCCGCCACGCCCGTGACGTGACCGGTCATCTGCGCCACGCGGGCGGCGCCGCCGAACTTGCGCTCCAGCGCGCGCAGCAGCGGCTCACCGCCGGAGACTCCGTCCGGGTCGAGCTGGAACGGGCGATGGGCGACCTCGACGGCCCCCTCGTAGAGGCGCACGGCCTGACGGAGACGGTGGTGACCGATGTAGCACCAGGGACACACGACATCGGAGAAGATCTCGACTTTCACGACTTGTCCCAACCAGCGGCACCGACGGCCGATTCCCCCAGACGTGGGTGGGATCCGTGGACTTGTGGCCGCCGACTCGTGGCCGTATATTCGTGTACGAGTAACTGAGCAAGAAGGTGATCGTCGATGGCGAAACGGCGCAAGGTGGCGAACCTGCTGGGGTTGGCGGTGCTCTCCGCGCTCGCGCATCGGCCGATGCATCCCTACGAGATGGCGGCTGCCCTGCGCGGCTGGAACAAAGAGCACGACATGGGGATCAAGTGGGGATCCCTCTACACGGTCGTCGGAAATCTGGCCAAGCATGGGCTGATCGAGGAACTGGAGAGCAGCCGCCAGGGGCGCCGCCCGGAGCGGACCGTCTACCAGATCACCGAGACGGGCCGGGAGGAGCTGGTCGATTGGACCCGGGAACTGCTCCGCGTTCCCCACACGGAGTTCCCGTGGTTTCGCGCCGGACTGTCGGTCATGGCGGTGCTCCCGCCGGACGACGTGGCCGTGCTGCTCGCCGACCGGCTCGCGGCGATCAGGAAGGAGATCGCCGCACTGGAGGAGCTCCACGACCGTGACAGCCCGCAGGTGCCGCGCCTGTTCCTCATCGAGACGGAGTACGACCTGGCGATGCTCAGGGCGGAGGAGGGCTGGATCGCCGCCCTGCTCGACGAGCTGACCTCGGGCACGTTCCCCGGCTTGACGCAGTGGCGGGCCTTCCACGTGACCGGCGAGCTGTCAGCCGAGATGAAGGAGCTCGCGGAAGAGAAGATCACCGACATTTAGCACTGGTGGCGGTGCTGCAACACCGCCACCAGGAAGACCTTCGAACCGGCATGTGGTGGCCCGAAGATGCGACGAATCGAGAATAACGGGTCTCCTCCCATGACGGTTCGGCGAGCACGTCAACCCGACAGGAGGAGAAATGAAGAATGTCGCGATCATCGGCGGCGGCATCGCCGGCCCGGTCACCGCGCTGGCGCTGCGCAAGGCGGGCATGGACGCCACCGTCTACGAGGCGTACCCGACCGGCGCCGACGGCGCGGGCGGATCGCTCGCCCTCGCCCCCAACGGCATGGCGGCGCTGGAAATCGTCGGCGTGGCCGGCGCGGTGCGGGCGGCCGCACAGCCCAGCACGCGCTCGGTGATGACGCTCGCCAACCGCACGCGCCTGGAGCTGCCCAGCCCGGCCGGTGTCGGCCCGCTGCACACGGTCCGCCGCGCCGACCTCTACCGGGCGCTCCGCGACGAGGCCGTGCGGCAGGGCGTCCGCGTCGAGTACGGCAGGAGGCTCACCGGGGTCGAGGGCGACACGGCGGTCTTCGGCGACGGCAGCCGGGCCCGGTTCGACGTCCTGGTCGGCGCCGACGGCGTCCATTCCACCGTCCGCCGCCTCATCGACCCGGACGCGCCCGGCCCGAAGTGGACCGGGATGCTCGGCCTGGAGGGCGTGTCGTCCTACGAGGTGCCTGAAGATCCCGAGACGACGGTCTTCGCCTTCGGCAGGCGCGGCTACTACCTCTACTGGCGCAACGCCGCGGGCGGCAGCACCTGGGGCGTCAACCTGCCCTACCACCGGCCCCTCTCCCTCGCCCAGGCCCGCGAGGTGCCGCGCGAGGAGTGGATGCGCGTCCTGCGGGAGACGTACGGCGAGGACGTGCCCGGCGGTGACCTGATCCGGCACACCCCGGTGACATCGATGCAGGTGACGGGCGCGCTCTACATCATGCCGAGCGTTCCGCGCTGGCACCGGGACCGCATGGTCCTGGTCGGCGACGCCGCCCACGCGCCGTCGAACAGCTCGGGGCAGGGCGCGTCGCTCTCGATCGAGAGCGCCGTCCAGCTCGCCCGCTGCCTGCGGGACATCGAGGACGTGCCGCGGGCGTTCGCCACGTACGAGCGGCTCCGCCGCAGCCGGGTGGAGAAGGTGGCGGCACGCGCTTCCAAGGCCAACCATGCCAAGACGCCGGGCCCGGTCATGCAGAAGCTGATGCCGCTGCTCATGCCGCTGCTGCTGAAGACGTTCATGGATCCGGACAAGACCGTGGGCCCCGAGCAGCGCTACCGCATCGACTGGGACGCACCCGTCGGCGCCCTCTCCTAGGTCGCCGGCCCGACCACGACGGGCCGATTCCGCCCTGGGCGGGACCGGCCCGTCCGCGGAGTCGCGAAATGTCCTCGGTCGCGCGCGCGACTTATCTGCGGGGCCTGCCTACCGGCCCTCCTTACAGGGCCTCCCTACCGGTGGCCTACCTGCGCCGGCCCTGGCGGCCGAGGAGCCAGCCGATGACGGCGCTGCCGAGCGCCACCCCGGCGCCCGTGCCGAACGCCGCGAGCATCGTCCAGGCCGGCACGCCCCGGCGGGGCGCGGCCACGGCCTCTCGCGTGAAGACCCGCGGCGCCGCCTGCCCGGTCACGGCCGCCGTCACCGCCGCACGCTCGTCGCCGGCCGCCGCCACCGGCCCCGCCGCGACGACGGCGGTCCCCGCGGACACGGCGGGCATGGACAGCAGGTGCCGCTCGACGGCGGAGAAGAACTCCCCCGCGGTCTTCTTGGCGACCGAGACGAGCATCCGCTGCCCCACGCCGCCGATCATGCCGCCGACGACGGCCTCGGCGTCGTAGTCGACCCGGGTGCCACCCCCGGCGTCGCTCAGCCGTACGGCCACGGTCGCCTCGACCGTGCCGGGCGCGCCCTGACCGCGCGCGCCGAGCGTGAACCGGTCCGGCTCCTCCTGGTCGCGCAGCGCCACCTCGCCCTGGTAGACGCCCTTGATCGAGGCGACCCCCGCGGTCACCGTCATCGCGTAGACGTCCTCGCCGATCGTCTCCAGGCGCTCACAGCCCGGGATCGTCCGGACCAGGACGGCAGGGTCCTGGAGGGCGTCCCAGACCCGCTTGCGCTCCGCCGCGACCAACGCGCTGCCCGAGACCTTCATGAGCCACCTCCGATGCCGAGCACCCTAGAGAATCACCCGTACGGCGAGAACGGCAAGATCTGCCCCGGCACGGCGCCGTGGTCGTGCAGAGTTCACATGCCCGGCCGTACGGCCGGCTACCGGAAGTGTCTCGCCGCCGCTACGCCGACCCGTACGCCCGCCCGCCGATTCGGCCTCCGCACCGTCAACCGCGCGGCGTACAGGTGAATCACCCGCGCGGCGGACGCGGCACTTGTCATCGTTCGTCCACCCTTGATCCCGTGCCTCCCCAGGAGGCGCTCCCGGTGGGGCGGGACCGATGTCCCTGGCGACCGGGACGATCCGACCGCGAAGGTCGGCACTGCAGGCAACGGGGATACGGCACCGCGAACGGGGCCCGGGCGGCACCCCGCCCGGCTGTGACGAAGATCGCACATCGCGGAGCCCTAATGCTCTACAGCTTGTAGTACTACTGGAGATAGAACTACGAGCCGTAGAGCTCTGGCGTGAGGGAGACATGGACGCGCTTGACCTGGCACGGTGGCAGTTCGGGGTGACCACCGTCTATCACTTTCTCTTCGTACCCCTGACGATCGGGCTGGGCGTCTACGTCGCCGGGCTCCAGACCGCATGGCACCTGACGGGCAAGGAGCACTACCTCCGGCTCACGAAGTTCTTCGGCAAGCTCTTCCTGATCAACTTCGCCATGGGCGTGGTCACGGGCATCGTCCAGGAGTTCCAGTTCGGCATGAACTGGAGCGAGTACTCGACCTTCGTCGGCGACGTGTTCGGCGCGCCGCTGGCGCTGGAGGCGCTGCTCGCGTTCTTCCTCGAGTCGACGTTCCTCGGCCTGTGGATCTTCGGCTGGGACCGGCTGCCCAAGCGGGTCCACCTCGCCTGCCTGTGGGCGGCCGTCATCGGCTCCAACCTGTCGGCGTACTTCATCCTCGCGGCCAACGCCTGGATGAAGCACCCGGTCGGCTACGAGGTCGTGGACGGCAGGGCCAGGATGACCGACCTGTGGGCGGTGCTGACCAACTCGACGGCCCTCGCCCAGGTGCCGCACGTCGTCGCCGCCTCGTTCGTCGTGGCGGGCGGGTTCGTCATCGCCGTCGCGGGCTACCGCATCCTGCGCGAGCGCGGCCTCACCGTGCTGCCCGGCCGCCGGAACGCCACGGCCGCCCAGGACGCGCCCGTGCCGCTGCGCCGCCTCCCGGACATGTGGCGCACCAGCCTGCGCGCCGCGCTCGTCATGACGGCGATCGCGGGGGCCGTCGTCGCCGGCAGCGGTGACCTGTCCGGCCAGCTGCTGCGCGAGCAGCAGCCGATGAAGCTCGCCGCGGCGGAGGGCCTGCGCCACGACACCGCCGGCGCGCCGTTCTCGATCGCGCCCGGCGTCGAGGTGCCCGGCCTGCTCAGCCTGCTCGCCGCGCACGACCCCCGCGCGACGGTCCAGGGCATCGACGACATCCAGGCACGGTACGAGAAGACCTTCGGACCGGCCGACTACACCCCGAACGTGCCGGTCGTCTTCTGGTCGTTCCGCGTGATGATCGGCTTCGGCATGGCCACGGTCGGCCTGTCCGCGCTCGGCCTGTGGCTGACCAGGCGCCCTCGGCGGCAGCGCGGCGGAACGGCGAAGCCGGTGCCCGGCTGGTTCGCCCGCCTGTGCGTTCTGGCGCTTCCGCTGCCCGCCGTCGCGATCATCTCGGGCTGGCTGCTGAGCGAGATCGGCCGCCAGCCGTGGACCGTGCAGGGCGAGCTCATGACGGCCGCCAGCGTGTCGCCCGGCGTCTCGCTCGGCGAGGTCGCGATCACTTTGGCGGTCTTCACGGTCCTGTACGGCGTGCTGGCGCTGGCCGAGGGCGTGCTGCTGGTGCGGCACGTCAAGGCGGGCCCGGAGCTGCCGCCGGTCGAGAACGCGCCCACCGGCACCGTTCCCGCCCGCCCCGACGAGGCGCGGCTCACGCCGACGCTCATGTACTGAGGAGCCACGAGATGACGACCTTCTGGTTCATCGTGATCGCGTTCCTCTGGACGGGTTACTTCGTCCTGGAGGGGTTCGACTTCGGCGTGGGCGCGCTGCTGCCGCTGCTGTCGCGGTCGGAGGCCGACCGCAAGCAGGTGCTGGGCACCATCGGGCCGGTCTGGGACGGCAACGAGGTGTGGCTGATCACCGCGATCGGGGCGATGTTCGCCGCCTTCCCCGCCTGGTACTCGGGCCTGCTCAGCGGCTTCTACCTGCCGGTCTTCCTCGTCATCGCCGGCCTGATCGTCCGCGGGGTGGGCCTGGAGTGGCGGGGCAAGGTCCACTCCCGGCGCGAGGTCGCGCTGTGCGACGCCGGGATCGTCACCGGCAGCGTGCTGCCGGCGTTCCTGTGGGGCGCGATCTTCGGCAACCTGCTGTTCGGCACGGCGCTGGCGACCGTGCTGGGCGGGGCCCTGTCGCTGTCGGCGGCCGTGCTGCACGGCGCGGTGTTCGTGGCGCTCAAGACGACCGGCGGGGTCCGCGCCCGCGCCCGCCGCGCCGCACTGCTCGCGGCCGTCGGCGCGGTGCCGGTCGCACTCGCCACGCTGCCGTCCGTGCCGGGCAAGGGGCCCGGATGGACGCTGGGCACCGCCCTGCTCGCCGCCGCGGCGCTGGCTGCCGGGGTGACGCTGGTGTGGGGCCGCCGTGAGGGCTGGGCCTTCACCGCGACCGCGACGGCGATCGCCGCGACGACGGCCACCGTCTTCGGCGTGCTGTGGACCGCTCCCCTGCCCGGGCTCACCCTGGCCGAGGCGGCCTCGGCGCCGTACACGCTGACCGTCCTCACCTGGATCGGCCTGTTCGCCCTGCCCGGCGTCATCGCCTACCAGGCCTGGACCTACTGGGTCTTCCGCAAGCGCCTCACCGCCCACGTGTCCTGACTCAGGAATGGCAGAAGGGGTAGATTTGGAAGGTAGACAGGGTAGAAGGGGGCGGCCGTGAGCTTGAACATCAAGAATCCCGAGGCCGAGCGACTGGCGGCCGAGATCGGGGCGCTCACCGGTGAGAGCAAGACCGCCGCCGTCATCTCCGCCCTACGGGAGAGGCACGAGCGGCTGCTCGCGAAGCTGCAGCAGACCGAGGACGCCACGATGGCAGACGACATCCTCGCCATTGCCGCGAGGATCCGCTCGGGAGTAGGTGAGCGCGACCTGTCCAGCGACTTCCTCTACGACGCTGAGACTGGGCTTCCGTCGTGATCATCGACACCAGCGCGATCATCGCGATCATCAACGGAGAGCCGGACGCCATCGACCTGGCCAGAGCCATCAGGGATGCGCCGACGCGACGGATCTCGGCGGGGACCTACGTCGAGTTGGCCGCGGTGGTCGAGCGTGCCCGCGACCCCGCTGCGTCACGGCTCCTGGACGACCTTCTCGCCCGGATGAGGGTGCAGATCATGCCGGTCACGCCTGAGCAGGCGCGGACCGCGCGCCGGGCCTACTGGGACTACGGCAGGGGCAGCGGTCACAAAGCAGGACTGAACTTCGGCGACTGCTTCTCCTACGCACTCGCGAGAGAGTGCCGGGAACCACTCCTGTTCAAGGGCGACGACTTCACTCACACGGACGTGACCCCGGCGCTCTGACGGTGGTCACCGGTCCTGACGCAGGGCGTACAGGTCGGAGGGGGAGATGGGCATCCGGGCGATCGTGATGTCCTCGGCGTCCTCGACCGCGCCGGCGATGACGGCGGAGACGGGGATGACCCCGGCCTCCCCCGCGCCCTTGATCCCGAGCGGGTTCAGCGGCGAGGGCGTCTCCAGGTGGGCCGTCTCGATGTGCGGCACCTCCGTGGCGTACGGCATCAGGAAGTCCATGAACGAGGCGTTCAGCAACTGGCCGTGCTCGTCGTAGGCCATCTTCTCGTACAGCGCCCCGCCGACGCCCTGGGCGACCCCGCCGTGGATCTGGCCCTCGACGATCATCGGGTTGATCAGCTTGCCGCAGTCGTGGACGACGGCGTACCGCAGGATCCTGATCTCCGCGGTGTCCCGGTCGGTCTCCACGATCGCCGCGTGCATGCCGGCCGCGAAGGTGGACCTGACCGGTGAGTAGTAGTCCCGGCCCTCCAGGCCGGGCTCCTCCCCCTCCGCCACCGGCGGCCGGTCGTCGGAGGCGGCCCCGGCGAACTGGGTGGCCCGTCTGGCCTCCTCGTCGAAGGCGTACCGCAGCGGGTTGGACAGCACGGCGACGGTCGCCAGCGGGATCGACGCCGACGGCACGCCGGCGACGTGGACCATCCCGTCGGTGATCTCCAGGTCGCGCGGGTCGGCCTCCAGCGCCTCCGCCGCGATCCGCAGCGCCTTCTCCCTGACCTTCCGGCAGGCGAGCGCGATCGCGTTGCCGCTCATCACGGCCGCCCGTGAGGCGAAGGTGCCCACGGCGTAGCCGAAGCGCCGGGTGTCGCCGGTGACGACCGACACCTTCTCGATCGGCACGCCGAGCTCGGTGGCCGCGATCTGCGCGAACACCGTCTCGTGTCCCTGCCCCTGCGAGGTCAGGCCGGTCGAGACGTGCACCCGGCCGTCGGAGGTGACCTGCACGTGCCCGCCCTCGTAGGGGCCGACGCCGGTGCCCTCGACGTAGCAGCCGACGCCGATGCCGATCCTGCGGCCCTCCGCCGCCGCGCGGGCCTTCTCCTCGGGGAAGGAGTCCCAGCCGATCAGCTCCTTGAGCAGGCGCAGCGCCTCGGGGTAGTCGCCGCTGTCGTAGATCAGCGGCCGCCCGTCCTGGAACGTCATGCCCTGGTCGTACGGGAACTCGTCCGGCTGGATGAAGTTGGCCGCGCGGACCGCGGTGCGGTCCCTGCCGAGATGGGCGGCGATGCGATCCATCGTCCGCTCCATGCAGAACACGCCCTGCGGGCGGCCAGCGCCCCGGTACGGCGTGACCTGCACGGTATTGGTGTAGATCGAGGAGAACTCGACCCGGTAGGCCCCCACCTTGTACGGCCCGAGCAGCTGCGTCGAGGTGATGATCGGCACGATGATCCCGTACGGCGTGTAGGCGCCGTGGTCGTGCAGGATCTCGACGTCGAGGCCGAGGACGCGCCCCTCGTCGTCGAACCCGACCCGCACGTGCTGGACCTGGCCGCGCTCGTGGGAGGAGGAGACGAAGTGCTCGCGCCGGTCCTCGGCCCACTTGACCTCGCGGTTCAGCAGCCGCGCCGCCCACGGCACGAGGACCTCCTCCGGCCACGGATGGACGATCTTGACACCGAACCCGCCGCCGACGTCGGGCGCGACGACCTCCACCTTGGGCAGCGGCAGCCCGAGCTTGGCCGCGATCGCCATCCGCACGCTCGTGGACGTCTGCGTGGAGGAGTAGACGCGCAGCGACCCGTCGTCGGCGTCCCAGCGGGCGTACACGCCCTTCCCCTCCAGGGGCATGCACGCGCTGCGCTCGATGTCGAGGCGGAACTCCAGCGTGTGCGGGGCGGCCGCGATCGCGTCCCGCGCGGTCACGCCGCCCGGTCCCGGCACCTCCTGGACGAGGTGCGCGCCGATGTTGCCCGGCACGTCCTCGTGCACGAGGTGGACACCGCGCACGGCCTCCTCGATGCCCACGACCGGCTTGAGGATCTCGTAGTCGACCCTGATCAGGGCGCAGGCGTCCTCGGCGAGGTAGCGGTCGCGGGCGACGACCATCACGACCGGCTCGCCGACGTGCCGGACGATCTCCCGGGCCAGCGGGTACGCCGTACGGCCGTGGGTGAGCGCGGGGTGCGGGATCAGCAGCGGCAGCGGCTCGGCCAGCGCGCCCGGCAGGTCCTCCCACGTGTAGATCGCGACCAGGCCCTCGACGTCGAGGGCGGCCGACACGTCGATGTCGAGGATCCGCGCGTGGGCGTGCGGCGACCTGACGAAGGCGGCGGCCAGCGCGCCTTCGCCCAGGTCGTCGAGGTAGCGCCCCTGCCCGGTGATCAGCCGGCCGTCCTCGCGCCGCCGGACCGGCTCACCGAACAGCTTCGTCGTCACCGGTCCTCCTCGGCGTGAAGCTCCGCCTGCAACTCGGCGGCGCGGTGGACCGCCTTGAGGATGTTCTGGTAGCCGGTGCACCGGCACAGGTTGCCCGCCACAGCCTCCAGCGCCTCCTCCTCGGTCGGCACGGGGTTGTCCCGCAGGAACGCGGTGACCGTGCACAGGAACCCCGGGGTGCAGAACCCGCACTGCAGGGCGTGGCACTCGGTGAAGGCCCGCTGCACCGGCGACAGCTCGCCGTCGCGCGCCAGCCCCTCCACCGTCGTGATCTCGTGGCCGTCCACCGTGACGGCGAACGTCAGGCACGACCGCACCGGCTCGCCGTCGAGCAGCACCGTGCAGGCGCCGCAGACGCCGTGCTCGCAGCCCACGTGGGTGCCGGTGAGGCCGAGATCGTGGCGCAGGCAGTCGGACAGCAGCCGCCGCCCCGGCACCGTCGCCTCCCGCAGGACCCCGTTGACCGTCAGCGTCACGTGATGGCGTGTCTCGTTCACGATTCCTCCCCGCGGGCCGCGGAGGCCGCGTCCCGCAGCGCCCGGGCGGCGAGCACCCCGGCGAGGTGCCGCCGGTAGTCCGCCGTCGCGTGGATGTCGCCCTCCGGATCGATCCGGTCCCGTACGGCTTCCGCCACGGCCTCCCACTTGATCGAGGCGGCCGGACGAGGGCCGCACGCCGCGGTCACGTCCACGACGACCGGGACCGGTCCCACGCTCACGCAGGCGACGCGGGCGGCGGCGACGCGCAGGTCCTCGTCCAGCGTGACGGCGGCGGCCACCCCGGCCACCGCATAGTCGCCGTGCCGCCGGGCCACCTCGTGGAAGGCCGTGCCCGACCGAGGGGGCAGCGCGGGGAAGAACGCCGACAGGGCCAGTTCGCCGGGCCGCAGCGCCGACTCCATCGGGCCGGTGAAGAACTCCGCGGCCGGCACCTCCCGCTCCCCGCCCCGGCTCGCCAGCCGTACGGACCCGCCGAGCAGGGCGAGCACGGCGGGCATCTCGGCGGCGGGGTCGGCGTGCACGAGGCTGCCCACCACCGTGCCGCGGTTGCGGATCACCGGATGGGCGACCAGCCGCAGCGCCTGCCGCAGCAGCGGCTGCGCGGCGGCGGCCCCCGGCGAGCGCTCCACCGCGGCGTGGCGGGCCAGGGCCCCGACGCGTACGCCCGGCGGCCCGGCCTCGATCCCGTCCAGGCCGGGCACGCGGTTCACGTCGACGATGTGGGCGGGCGCGGCCAGCCGCATGTTGAGCAGCGGGATCAGGCTCTGGCCGCCCGCCAGCACCTTCCCGTCCGGCCCGGCCTCGGCGAGGACGTCGAGTGCCTCGCCGAGGGTGGCCGGGCCGTGGTAGACGAACGGAGGCGGTTTCATCGCGTCCGCACCCGCGGCGCGGGCCGGTCAGACGGCCGGGTCGCGTTCGAGTCCGATCTCCCCACCCGTGACCTCCTTCGCTCGTCTGCCCGCGATGGCGCGGAGCAGGTGATAGCCGGCGAGCACCACGATCGTGCCGAGCGCGATCCCGGCGAGCGAGAAGTCGCCGGTGATCTGGTGGGTGACCGGCCCGATCGCGAGGATGATGCCCGCGCCGATCGGCACCATGTTGACCGGGTCGGCGAAGTCCACCCGGTTCTCCACCCAGATCTTCGCGCCGAGCAACCCGATCATGCCGTACAGGATGACCGTGACGCCGCCGAGCACGCCGCCGGGCGTGGCGGCGACCAGCGCGCCGAACTTGGGGCACAGGCCGAACAGGATCGCGATGATCGCGGCGATGTAGTAGGCGGCCGTCGAGTAGACCCGGGTGGCCGCCATAACGCCGATGTTCTCAGCGTAGGTCGTGGTGGGCGAGCCGCCGACGGCGGTCGCGACCGCGGTGCCGACGCCGTCGGCGATGACCGCCCTGCCCATCTGGGGGTCGACGTCCGCGCCGGTCATCTGGCCCACGGCCTTGACGTGGCCGACGTTCTCCGCGATCAGGGCGATCACGGCGGGCAGCACGACCAGCACGGCCGACGCCTGGAACGACGGGGCGTGGAAGTGCGGCAGCCCGATCCAGTCGGCGTCGGCGACGGCCTGGAAGCTCACCCGGGGATGGGTGTCGATCTTGCCGGTGCCCGCGTTGTAGGCCGTGATGTTCCCGAGCACCTTGTCGGCGAGCCAGGACAGGACGAACCCGAAGACCAGCCCGAGCAGCACGCCGATGCGGCCGAGGAAGCCGCGGAACAGCACGATGAACACGAACGTCGCGACCATCGTGATCAGCGCGATCCACGGGTCCTGCGGCCAGTAGACGTCGGCCACGACGTACGCCAGGCCGAAGCCGATCAGCATGACCACGGCGCCGGTCACGACCGGGGGGAAGATCCGGTGGATGATCTGCACGCCGAGCACGTGGATCGCCACGCCGCACAGGGCGAGCACCAGGCCGGCGACGAGGATCGCGCCGGTCACGACCTGGTCGGCCGCCGGGGTGTCGCCGCCGAACGCCGCACGCACCGCCACCACGCCGCCGACGAACGAGGCCGACGTGCCCAGATAGCTGGGGATCCGCCCCTGGGTGAAGAGCAGGAACAGGATCGTCGCGACACCCGACATCATCACGGCCGTGTTCGGGTCCAGCCCCATGACGAGGGGGAACACGAAGGTCGCGCCGAACATGGCGATCACGTGCTGGGCGCCGATGCCGACCATGCGCGGCCAGCTCAGCCTCTCGTCGGGTTTGACGACCTCACCGGGAGCCAGCCCTCTGCCGTCGCCGTGCACCGTCCATCTGAAAGCCATATACGCCCCTCTTGCTCACTGGGCCGTGGGCCGGTCGGCCACCCCGCAGGCGTCCCTCCGCGGCGTTCACCGTTTGGGGCACTGTAGGACTGGCGTGCGCGTCAGACATGGGCATGATCTGCCAAACCGGTGAGCTCCGGGGCGTCACACCACGCGGATCGTGTACCCGTCGCCGGTGACGACCTGGCCCGCCCGGATTTTGCAGGCCTTGCGCAGCTCCACGCGTCCGTCGACGCGCACCCGGCCCTCCGCGACGAGGTGCTTGGCCGCGCCGCCGCTGTCGGTGATCTGGCAGAACTTGAGGAGATCGCAGAGCGGGATGTAGTCGCCGTCCAGCTCGAAGGTGATCGCTGGGGCCTTCGCGTCGTTCACCCCGCCAGCCTAGGAGTGTCCGGGGGTGCCGCCCGTCTCGGGGCAGGAGACTCGGGGCAGGACACTCAGATGCCTCGCATGCGCAGGACGTGCAGGGCGAGGGTGAGGTTGAGCCGCAGATGGGCGTCCTCGGTGAAGTTGCCCAGCATGCGCTCCAGCTTCCCGATCCGGTAACGCAGGGTGTTGTAGTGGAAGTGCAGGCGGCGCGCGGTCTCCGCGACGTTGAGGTTCGTCTCCAGCAGCGCCTGCAGCGTGCGGCGCAGGTCGGCGTTCTCCGCGTCGTCGTCCCCGGCCAGCGGGCCGAGGGTCTCGCGGACGAAGGCGTGCAGCTCGTCGGTGTCGTTCACCAGCGAAAGCAGCCGGTAGACCCCCAGCTCGTCGAAGTGGGCGACCGCGCCGGCCCCGTGGAGCTGACGGCCCACCCGGGCAGCCTTCAGCGCCTGGCCGTACGCTCCGGGCAGGGCGTCCGCCCCGGAGGCGACCCGGCTGAGGCCGGTGGAGAACGTGCCGTCGGTGACGGCGGCGAGCGCGTCCCTGGCCACCTTGGCCGGGTCGGCCGCCGCCCCGACGATCGCCACGACCTCGTGGGAGAAGCCGGCGACCGCGCCGCGCGGGTCGTGCTTGCGCACCGACGCCTGCCACGCCGCCAGCATGCGGTCCTGGACCGGTCGTTCCTCGGCGTCCGGATCGATCTCGGCGACCAGCACGCTCACCGGGCGCTCCAGGTCCCAGCCGAACGCCTGGGCGCGCTCGGCCACCCGCAGCCCGCCCCTGCCGGTGAGCACGTCGCGCAGGAAGTCGGCGCGATATTTGCTCTCGACGGCGGTGACCGCCTCCTGCTTGGTGATCACCAGCGCGGCGACGGTCGCGGCGCGCTCCAGGATGCCGATGTCGCTGGGGGTCAGCGTGCCGTGGGCGCTGAAGGCCGCGATCTTCCCGTGGTGGTGCCCGCCCGCGACGACGGGCACCGCCGCGTAGTGACCGTCGCCGCCCGGCGGCGGGGCCGACGGCGTGCGCGCGAGGGCCGCGGTGATCTCCCGCAGCCGCGCCACCTGCGCGGACTCCCCGGCGGCCGCGAGGAGATGACCCGCGGCGTCGGTCGCCCCCACCGCCACCTGCAGCAGCCCGGCCACCTCCGCCGTGACCTCCCGCATCCCGCCCCCGGCCAGCACGATCTGCACGAGCGCCCGGTGCGCCTCCTCCGTACGGGCGAGGATCGCCGCCTGGCGGTTGAGGATGTCGGTGAGCACCTGGTTGAGGATGTCGTCGAAGCCCACGTCGTTGGGCAGCAGGATCAGCGGGAAGCCCAGCCGGTCGGCCTGCTCGACCATCTCCCCCGGCAGCTCGTCCAGGTAGCGGCCCAGCTTGATCGCCAGCGCGGCGAGGCCGCGCTCGTCCAGGTCGGCCACGAGCCGGTCGAGCGACTGCGGCGTGTTGCGCAGCGGGTAGCCCGTGGTGAGCAGCAGCTCGTGCGGCTTCACCCAGGCGAGGATGTCGGGCACCTCCATCACGTTGAGGCGCTGCACGATGCGGTCGAGACCGCTCCGCCCGGCGATCAGGCGGGCGTCCGCCAGCGTCGAGACCCCGAGCACCTCGCCCACCGACACGCCGTGGAGGATCGTTCCGGTGCTTGCCAGGCGCATCGCGGGCGGGGCCGGGTCGTTCTGCAATGCCGTCTCCGAGAGTGCCGTCACCGGGTCGCGACATCCTCGGGCCGTCGGCCGCTCACCGCTCCTCGTTCGCCACGCGGGCCGCTCGCGCCTCGCGGACCGCTCCGGGGACGTCTCAGGCCGATTGTGCCCGACGGCGGTCCTGGCAGGAAGAGCCAAGCATTCGGCCGACTGTTGGCATCTTTCTCCGTACGGAGGGGGGAGGGCGGGGCTTAGCGTCGGCAACGACTGCTTCGGGAGGTCCGGTGAGTGTTGGCACGCGCCCGAGAGGGCGGCGGGCGGCGACGCCCGCGTCCCGCCCCCCGGCGGCCCCCACCTTCATGAGCGGCGCCGCGAGCATGGCCGTGCGGCCCGCGCTCGAGGCGCCCCGCCGCCCGGCCAGAGTGCTCGCGGCCTTTCCCCTCGCGCTCTACCTGGAGATCAGGAGCGAGTCCGAGCCGCACGTCGTCGCCGTGGTCACGGGCGAGGCCACCCGCCTGCCCAACGCCGTGCTGCTCCCCGAGCGCCTCGACGGAGTGTCGGCGGGCGACGACGCCTGGGTCGGCGAGGGCTCCGTCGATGTCGGCGGCGTCTCGATCTGCGTGCGCCGCTGGTGGGACCCCGCTCCCCCGCTCGGCCCCGCCGACCCCGTACGGCTCGCGCCCGCCCTCGGCGTGCTCGGCCGTGTCCGCGGAGCCTCCCCCCGGCGGCCTGGACTCGACCCGGACGGCGCCCCGGCACTGCTGGAGCGCGGATGCCGGGCCGGTTCGCTGGTGGAGAGCATCACCGCGGCCGAGCGGCTGATCGGCCTCGGCCCGGGACTGACGCCGAGCGGCGACGACATGCTCGCCGGCCTGCTGGTCGCGCTGCGGCACCTCGGCGCGGCGGCAGGCGTGCCACGCGCCGTCTGGCTGGCGGACTGGCTCGCCGCGGTGGTCACCTACGACGCCCGCACCAGGACCACGCCCATCTCGGCCACCCTGCTGCACTGCGCCGCGAGGGGCGAGGCGAGCCCGGAGGTCACCGGGGTGCTGCGCGGCGTGGCCGGGCACCAGCCGCTGGAGCCCGCCGTGCACCGCCTGCTCCGCCTCGGCCACACCTCGGGAGCCGACCTGGCGTGGGGCGTGCAGATCGGGCTGTCCGCCGTCCTCGCTCATCGGGAGGGCCGTTGAACGACCTGGTCGAGGTGCGCCCAGGGGTCTACCGCGACTCCGTCACGCTGATGCGGGTGAGCCGGGCGCTCACCGAACGGCACGGGGTGGCGGTCGCCGTCGTCGCGATGGCGACCGAGCTCAACCTGGGCCTCGCCCGCGACCTCGGTTTCGCGGTGCCGTCCGCGACGCCCGGCGACCTGCTGGTGGCGGTCCGGGCCGGTTCGCCGGCGGAGCTGGAGGACGCCGCCGCCGAACTGGAGCGACAGCTCGCCGCACGGGCGCAGGCGAGCGGGACGCGGGGCGAGGCGCCGCCGCGCACCACCCGGGCGGCGGCGCGGGCCTTCGACGCGAGCCTGGCGCTGGTGAGCGTGCCGGGCGAGCACGCCTTCGCCGAGGCGCTCGACGCCGTGGAGGCCGGGCTCTCAGTGATGATCTTCAGTGACAACGTGCCCGTGGAGCAGGAGATCCTGCTCAAGGACCTGGCACGGGCCAGGGGCGTGCTCGTGATGGGGCCCGACTGCGGCACCGCGGTCGTGGGCGGGGCCGGCCTGGGCTTCGCCAACGTCCTGCGCCCCGGGCCCGTCGGCGTCGTGGCCGCCTCGGGGACCGGCGCCCAGCAGGTGACGAGCCTGCTCGACCTCGCCGGCGTCGGCGTCTCCCACGTGCTCGGCGTGGGCGGCAGGGACCTGTCCGCCGCGGTGGGCGGGCGCTCGGCCGTGCAGGCGCTGCGCGCGCTCGACGACGACCCGGCGACCGAGCTGATCGTGCTGGTCTCCAAGCCCCCTGCCCCCGAGGTGGCCCGTGCCGTGCGGGACCTCGACCTGGCGACGCCGGTCGTCGCCGCGCTGCTCGGGCCGGGGCAGGACGACCTGACCACCGCGGCGGAGAAGGTGCTGCGGGCCCTCGGCCGCGACGTGCCCGAGTGGCCCTCCTGGCCCGCGCCCGCGCGCGAGGGAGCGGCGGAGCCGGGCGGGGCCCTGCGGGGGCTCTACGCCGGCGGCACGCTGTGCGCGGAGGCGGCCCTCGTGGCGGGCGCCGGCGGGTTCACCGACTTCGGCGACGACTCCTACACCCGGGGCCGGGCGCATCCCATGATCGACCCGGCGCTGCGCCTGGAGGCCCTGCGCGGCGTCGCCTCCGGCGTCGTGCTGATGGACGTCGTGCTCGGGCACGGCGCCGACCCCGACCCGTCCTCCTGGCTCGCGCCCGCGATCCGCGACGCGGTCGCCAGGGGCGTGGACGTGGTCGTGGCCGTCGTCGGCACCGACGGCGACCCGCAGGGGCTGCGCGCCCAGGCCGCCCGGCTGAACGACGCCGGGGCGGCGGTCTTCACCTCCAACGCCGCGGCCGCCCGGCACGCCCGTCACCTCGCGGGCGGGTGACGGGCGTGGCCGCGCCGACCCGGATCGGAGCCCGATGACCCTCTCCATGCTGTACGGCGAGCCGCGCGTCATCACCGTCGGCGCGCAGGTGCTGGGCGAGGCGCTGGACCGGCAGGCCGTGGTGCGGCGGGAGGTCGACTGGCGGCCTCCGCTGCCGGGCGCCTCCGCCGCGCTCGCGCGGGTGCTGGCCGACCCCCGGCGCGAGAGCGCCAACGCCACCGCCGTCGGGAGGATGCTGTCGGCCCGGCCCATGCTGACCGGCGTGCGCCCGGCGCGCGAGGTCCTCGGATTGGGGGCCGGGGAGTTCTTCCACGCCGGTCCGCCGATCACCTGGGAGCGCGCCTCCGGCCCGATGCGGGGGGCGCTCACCGGGGCGATGCTGTTCGAGGGCCTGGCGGCCACGCCCGAGGAGGCGGAGGAGCGCCTGGCCTCCGGCGCGGGGATCAGCCTCGGCTCCTGTCACCACCACCGTACGGTCGGCCCCATGGCGGGGGTGGTCAGCCCGTCCATGTGGATGCTGGAGGTCGCCGACGCCGAGCACGGCGGCACGGCCTACTGCTCCTTGAACGAGGGGCTGGGCAAGGTCCTGCGCTACGGCGCGTACGGGCCCGAGGTGATCGAGCGGCTGCGCTGGATGGGCGAGGTGCTCGGACCGGTGCTCGCGGCGGCGCTGGAGCGGTGCGGCCCCCTCGATCTGCGCACGCTCATCGCGCAGGCGCTGCAGATGGGCGACGAGCTGCACAACCGCAACCGCGCCGCGACGTCCCTGCTGGTACGCGAGATCGCGCCCGCGATCGTGGAGGCGGCCCCGGACCGCGCGGCCGAGGTGCTGCGATTCATCAATGGAAATGATCATTTCTTCCTGAACGCGGGAATGGCGGCGGCGAAAGTCAGCGCCGACGCGGCCCGCGGCGTGCCCGGATCGAGCCTGGTCGTGGCGATGGCACGCAATGGAACCGATTTCGGAATACAGGTGTCGGGCCTCGGCGACCGGTGGTTCACCGGCCCCGCCGGCGTGCCCGACGGCCTGTACCTCGGCGGGTACGGCCCGGACGACGCCAACCCCGACATCGGCGACTCCACCATCACCGAGACGGCGGGCCTGGGCGGCTTCGCGATGGCGGCGGCCCCCGCGATCGTCCGGTTCGTCGGCGGCGAGGTGTCCGACGCCGTGGCCGCCACCACCTCGATGTACGAGATCACCTTGGCCGAGCACCCGGCGTACCAGATCCCGGGGCTGGGCTTCCGCGGCACGCCCGCCGGCATCGACGTCGCGCTCGTGGCCAGGACCGGTCTGCTGCCCGTCGTGAACACCGGCATCGCGGGCAGGATCGCCGGAACGGGGCAGGTGGGAGCGGGTCTGGTGAGCCCGCCTGCCGGGGCCTTCACGGCCGCCCTCGACGCCCTGTGCGACACGTGAATTCCCATTGACCGTCATCAGACCGTAATATCGTCGTCAACCTCAGATATCCGATGCAATTCGCACGGTCCGTTCGGGAGATCTTGCGGAGCGAGCGTGAATTGGGGACCTAATCTATGACGACAGATCGCCTGCTCGGTATGGTCCCCCCTATGCCAGAGGGTCAAGGACCTGTGGGTCGCGCCCCCGCGGGGGGCGCCCCCGAAGGGCAGGGACGTCTCGTCGGCCGGCGCTACCGGCTGCTGTCCCCGGTGGGCCGCGGCGGCATGGGGATGGTGTGGCACGCCCACGACGTGCTGCTCGACCGGGACGTCGCGGTCAAGGAGCTGCTCCTGCCGTTCGGGCTCGACAACGCCGGCGCGCAGACCGCCCACCGGCGCATGCTGCGCGAGGCGCGCTCGGCCGCCCGGCTCAGCCATCCCGGCATCGTCACCGTCCACGACGTCGTCGAGGAGGACGGGCGCCCCTGGATCGTGATGGAGCTCGTCCGCGCCTGGTCCCTGGAGCAGGCCGTACGGCAGAGCGGGCCGCTGCCGGTCGTGCAGGCCGCCGAGATCGGCATCCGGGTGCTCGACGCGCTGCGTCACGCCCACGCCGCCGGTATCCTCCACCGCGACGTGAAGCCCGGCAACGTGCTGCTCACCGCCGACCGCGTGGTGCTCACCGACTTCGGCATCGCCGCCATCGAGGGCGACGTCACGATCACCCAGACCGGGCTCCTCATGGGCTCGCCCGCCTACATCCCGCCGGAGCGCCTCCAGGGCCGCCCGATCACCCACGCCGCCGACCTGTGGAGCTTCGGCGCGACGCTGTACGCTGCCGTGGAGGGCCGACCGCCCTACGAGGGGCCGGACGCGGTCGCCGTGCTCGGCGCGGTGCTGACGCAGGAGCCCAACCGGCCACGCCGGGCGGGCGCGCTGCTCCCGGTCATCGAGGGCCTGCTCCGCAAGAACCCGGCCGACCGCCTTCCGGCCGCGCAGGTCGCGGAGATGCTGGAGCGGGTGCTGCACAGCCACGGCGCCGGACTGCCGGGCCGCGCCGGCACGCCGACGTCGGTGCCGACCCCGCAGGACTCCACGCCCGCCGGGTTGCTGCCGCCGCTCGACATCCCCTCGGGGCCGCTGCCCTCGCGCATCATCGAGACGCCCTCGGGTCCGGTCCGCGTGCCGCTCACGGCGGAGAGCCTGCCCGCGGGCGCGGTCGTCCCGCCCGGCACCGTCCCGCCCGGCACCGCGGCGCCCCGTCCCGCCGAGCCCCGTCCCGCCGGGCCCCATGCCGGGGAGCCGCGGCCCGCCGGCCCCGCGTACGAGCCCCCGGGCGCGTTCGGGCCGGTGAACGCCTTCGGGCAGGCCCCGCCCTTCGACACGCCCTTCGACACGGCCTTCGACCCGCTGTCGTCCCCCTCGGGCTCGACGCACGCGCCGGAGCGGCCGAAGGAGGCCATGTGGCCGACGCCCGCGCCGGGCGACATGCCCGGCGACCTGGGCGGCACGCCGCGGCCGCAGCACCGGTCCGGGCAGCACGCGATGCCCCAGCAGACGGGACCGCAGCACACGGGACCGCAGCACACGGGGCCGCAGCACACGGGGCCGCACCAGGCCGCCGCACCGCAGGGCCTCTCGTCACAGGGCCTCTCATCACAGGGCGTCTCCTCGCAGGGCGGTGACTTCGGTCCCGTCAGCGACGCCACGGGTCCGCACGCGCCCCGGGCCGGGCGCAGGCGCAAGGAGCAGGCCGACGAGGCCCCCGGCGGAGAGGGCCGGTCGAAGCTGCTGCTCGCCGTCGCCGCCGCGGCCGTGGTCGCGGTGATCGCCGCGATCGTGTTCGTGCTGCTGCCGAGCGGCCCGGACGAGGCCGTGGTCTCACAGCAGGACGGCAGGTCGGGCGCCACCCTCACGCCCCCCGACACCGCCGCGCCGACCGCGCGCCCCCTGTCGGCCGTACGCGTGCCCGAGGGCTACCAGCCGGTGACCGAGGACGGGGTGTCGCTCGCGGTGCCGAAGGAGTGGAGCACCGCGGTCGAGGACGGCGCCGTCAGGCTCACGGGCCCGAAGGACAGCGGGCAGAGCATCACGATCAAGAGGATCCCCGACGGCAGCCTGGCGGCGCTGCAATCCGCCGAGCAGAACCTGGACATCAAGGACTTCACCGACTACACGCAGGTCCAGCTGCGCCAGGTGGACTACCGCTACCCCGCGGCCGAGTGGGAGTACACCTACACCAACGCCAGCGAGGTCACCGTCCACGCGGTCATCCGCTACCTGGAGGCGGGCGAGCGCGCCTACGCGATCATGTTCGCCTCGCCCGACTTCGACTGGAACGAGTCGGCCGCACCGGTCCGGCAGACCCTCTGGAGCAGCTTCCGGCCCTCCTGACGCCCGGTCCCCGCCGGGGCGACGCGGCAGCGCGCGCTCGCCTCGGCGGCGTCGCGTGGCGATCGGTTCCCGCGCTCTTTGGACAGAGTGTCCTGATCGACCACGCGTGAGTCCGGATTCCAAGGAGTGCCGGTGCGGACCTTCGAGGCGCTGCGGGAGGACGATCCCCGGGAGGTGGGGCCCTTCCGGGTCGAGGCACGCCTGGGTGAGGGCGGGATGGGCCGCGTGTATCTCGGGCGTTCGCGGAGCGGGCGTGCCGTCGCGGTGAAGGTCGTGCGGCCCGAACTGGCCGGCGACGCCGATTTCCGCCGCAGGTTCGACCGCGAGGTCGCCACGGCCCGCAGGGTCAACGGCTTCTTCACGGCCGGAGTGGTCGACGCCGACCCCCAGGGGTCGCCGCCGTGGCTCGCCACCGCGTACGTGCCCGGGATGTCGCTGGAAGACGCGGTGGACGAGCACGGGCCCTGGCCGGAGGAGTCCGTCCTGGCCCTGGCCGCGGGGCTGGCCGAGGCCCTGGAGTCGATCCACGCGGCCGGGGTCGTCCACCGGGACCTCAAGCCGTCGAACGTGCTGCTGGCCGACGACGGCCCCCGCGTCATCGACTTCGGCATCTCCCTGGCCGCCGAGGGCGGCTCCCTGACGAAGACCGGCATCACCATGGGTTCCCCCGGGTTCATGTCCCCTGAGCAGCTCAAGGGCGCCCGGGTCGGACCGGCGAGCGACGTGTTCTGCCTGGGGCTGGTGCTCGCGTTCGCCGCGACGGGCAGCGGGCCCTTCGGACAGGGGTCCTGGCAGGGGCTGTGGTATCGCATCGTCCACGAGGAGCCGGCCCTCGACACGCTGCCGCCCACGGTGCGGACGCTGGTCGCGCGGTGCCTGGCCAAGGAACCCGGCGGGCGGCCGACCGTGTCGGCCGTGCTGAACGAGCTCTCCGACAGCGGCCGTGTCTCCGCCTCGCCCGTCCAGCAGGGCGGGTGGCTCCCCCCGAGCGTGGCGCAGGCGGTGCGTACGCGCGTCGCCCCGACCCGCGCCCTGACCGCGTCACCGGAGACGCCGCGCTCACTGCTGTCCGACGGGCCCGGCGCGGCTGCGTCCGGTGCGGCGGCGTCCGGCCCGGGGACACCGAGAGCTCCGGGAACGCCGAGAGCTCCGGGGACGCCGGGAACGCCGTGGACACCGGGAACGCCGCGTCCGCACATGGCCGGTCCGCCCAGGGATCCCCGGGCGGGCGGCGGATCGGCCCCGCCGGTGTTCACCCCCGGTCCGCGGCCGGCCTATCCGGCGCCGGGCCCTCCGTTCTCGCGCCCCGCGCCCTACCCGGCGGGACCCGCGCGCCGCCCCGCGAGGCCGTACGCGCCGCCGGCGCGTCCCGCGGCCGGGCGACGGCCCAGGCGGTACCCCGCCTGGTTGCGGCGGACCACGCGCGCCTGGGTGGTCCTCTGCGGGCTCCTCGTGGCCGTCGCCGCCGTGTGCGAAGTCGGCATGGGCATCTCCGCCACGCCGAGGAGGATTTCCGCCGACGGTTCCGCGCTGACCGTCACGCTGAATCCCACGCTGAAGCCGGCGATCTACGTCTCCGGCGCGTCACCCGGCCCCCGCTGCGAAGTCGCGAACGGCCGCGGGCGGAACGTCAGGCTGGGCCGCCCGGCGGCGAGCTACCGGCCGTTCACCACGGGCGACACCAAGTGGCGGCTGCTCTACGAGATCCGCCCGCCGAAGACGGACACCTACACGGTGACGTGCTCCGGCGACGACACCGTGTTCGGCGTGGGAGCGGCGCCCTCCTCCGGCGCCCGGAACGTCTCCGCCGCCGCCGTGGCGCTCCTGCTGCTCCTCGCCGCCTTGGGCGCCCCGGCCCTGCTGGTGACCGCTTTCATCACCAGGAAGTGACGTCCGGCCCCCCTGGGCCGGAGGCGTCCGGCCTCCGCCTGTCACTTGGCGTCGGCGTAGCAGGTGACGGCCACCGCCTCCATCGGGAAGCGGACCGTGGTGTCGCCGAACAGCAGCCGGGTCGCCTCGTCGGCCGCGCGGCCGACGGCCTGCCTGACCTCGCCCGCCACGTCGAGCGGGCAGTGCACCATCACCTCGTCGTGCTGGAAGAACACCAGCCGGGCCGGGTCCGGCAGCAGCCCGCGCAGCACGGCGAGGAGCGTCAGCGCCCACTCGGCCGCCGTCGCCTGCACGACGAAGTTGCGGGTGAACCTCCCCCGGTCCCTGGCCGCTCTGGCGCCCTCGGGACCGGCGACCAGGCGCCGCCACCGGTCCGACGGGGGCGGGCAGGTGCGGCCCAGCCACGACCGGACCAGCCGTCCCTCCTCCCCCGCGCGGGCGGCGTCCTCCACGAACGCGTACGCCTTGGGGAACCGCTGCCGCATGACGGCCAGCAGCTTGGAGGCGTCGCCGCTGGTCCCGCCGTACATCGCGGACAGCATGGCGATCTTGGCCGACTCGCGGACCCCGCCGAACGCCTGGGCCAGCGCGGCGTACAGGTCGATCTCCCCGGCCGCCCGCGCGAGCCCAAGGTCACCGGACAGCGCGGCCAGCACCCGGGGTTCGAGCTGCGCGGCGTCGGCGACCACGAGCGTCCAGCCTTCGTCGGCCATCACGACCTTGCGCATGACCTTGGGGATCTGCAGCGCGCCGCCGCCGCTGGTGGCCCACCGGCCGCTCACCACCCCGCCCACGACGTACTCGGCCCGGAAGCGGTCGCCGCTGACCCACTGCGCGGCCCAGGTCCAGCCGTGGAAGCTGTACAGACGGGCCAGTTCCTTGTACGCCAGCAGCGGCGCGACGGCCGGGTGGTCGACCGTCTTCAGCACGTGGGAGCGGGTGGACGGGATCTCGATCCCCGCGGTCTTGAACGCCCTGACGATCTGCTGCGGGGAGTCGGGGTTGACCAGGTGGCCCAAGGCGGCCGACACCTCGTCGGCCAGGGCCTGGAGCTTCGCGGGCCGCATGCCGTGGGCGGGGCGGGGCCCGAGCAGGTCGGTCAGCAGCGCGTCGTGGACGTCCTCGCGCCAGGGCATGCCGTCGTGGCCCATCTCCGCGGCGATGAGCGCACCGGCCGACTCGGCGGCGACGAGCAGGCGGAACCGCCCGGGATCAGGCGTGCGCGCGACGCGGCGGCGCTGGTCCTCGAAAACCTCGGCGACCATGTCGGCCTCGGGCACTCCGTGCCGCGGCGGCGCCGGGTCGAACAGGCTCGCCTGCGTCCCGCCCCCCTGATGCGCGTCAGAGGCCTCGTGCGGGTCGTCGGGCACCGGGAGGCCGCGCAGGCGCGCGTAGGCCGCCTGGACCCCTCTGGGCTCCCCGTAGCGCCCGTCCGCCGCCAGCAGCAGGTTCTCGGTCAGCGTGACGTCGTGACAGCGCGACAGCCGCACACCGGCGGCCAGGAGCGCCGGATAGACCCGGCGCGCGTCGGCCCACACCCAACGGGGCCGCTCGGCGGCCTCCAGCGAGCCCACCGCCGCCGCGAGATCGGAGACGCGGCTCGCCGGCCCGCCGAGGGGCTTGACGGTGCCGCCCCCCTCGGCGTCGGCCGCCACCACAACGTGCACCCCACCAGCGTGCCAGGCGGCGCCGACATTTCCCGAGCCGACGTCTCCGGCCGACGTTTTCCCAGCCGGCCTCTCCCCGACCGGCGTCTCTCCGATCGGCGTCTCCCCAGCCGATGCCTCTCCGACCGCCGTCTCCAGCCGACGTTTTCCCGGCCGTCGTTTCCCGGCCGGGCCTACCGGTCAGAGCGGGATCTCGACCTCGTCCTCCAGCGGCGGCTCCTCCTCCTGCGGGAGGCAGCCCGTCGCGGCGAAGCAGCGCAGCCGGACCGTGTCCCCGGTGACCGACAGGTGGAGGAAGCTCTTGAAGAAGGGCGGAGTGTCCCAGTCGGACAGTTCGGAGATGTACCGGTGGAAGACCCGCCCCACCGGCAGGCGGAACGGCATCGGCCAGCCGCCGAGCAGCCGGGCCGCCCACTTCACCCGAGCGCCGATCGGCGCCCCGGGCGTGGGCCTGGGCGGGGTGTTGCCGATCCGCCGGGACATCAGGGCCAGGCCCTCCTCCGGCGTGACGTACAGCCCGGGCAGGCGCAGCCTCCTGCTGTAGAGCAGGCTGTAGAAGGACAGCGAGTCGCCGCGCAGGGGGTAGCACTTGAAGTCGTCCTCGTGCACGCCGGCCGCGTCCACCCGGGGGATCGTGTGGGTGGCGTGCATGAAGGCCCCGCCGCCCCCGGACACCACGTACTGGATGAGCCGCCCGTCCACGCGGACCGGGTAGCGCTGGTAGTTGTGCACGTCGCCGCCGATGGCCGCGACGTAGTTGTGCGCCGGGTCGCGGACCACGTCGTCCACGGTGCCGCCGCCCTCGATCTCGCACGGGTGGTAGGCGTTGTTGACGTAGATCGGCTTGCCGGTGATCAGAATCTTGGGCCGGGGGTCGGCGGAGACCCGGCGCAGCCAGTCGCCCTGCTCGCGGTCGAGCGTGCCCTTGATGCCGGTGTCGATGCCCACGAGCAGCAGGCGGCCGGTGTCGATCACCCAGTAGGGCCCCGGCAGCGCCGGGCCCGGGTTGGGCCGCATCTTCCTGGCCTGGGCGAGGGCGTCCTCGTCGATCGTCTCCGGCTTCTTCCACAGCAGCCCGCGCAGCCCGTCCGGAGAGAGCCGGAACCCCCGCTGTTCGGCGGACAGGGAGTGGGCGTCGCAGAAGACCCGCATGAAGCCGCCGAGCCCGTCGTACCAGTCGTGGTTGCCGGGCACGGCGAAGATCGGGGCCGGGTAGTCCTTGTAGGGCCGGAAGAACTTGTCGCCGTATTCGTTGCCCGAGCCGGTCGGGTAGATCACGTCGCTGGCGATGACGGCGAACGCGGTGTCCGCGCCGAGCTTGAGCAGCCCGGGCACCACCGCGTACTGCGAGGCGTCCCCCTCGCCGGTGTCGCCGAGCACCAGGAACGAGAACTCCTCCCCCAGATCGAGCCTGATGCGGAAGTCCTCGTCCACGCCGCGGTCGCGCTGGGCCGCCACCCACCGGCGGCGCACCTGCGGCGAGGGGTCGCCGAACAGCTGGGCGAGCACCTCGTTGCGGGAGCGCCACAGCGTCGCGGGGTTCAGCCAGCTGAAGGAGCTCCGGGTGGGTCTCAGCGCGTCGAACGTGCCGATCTGCGCGCAGTCCCAGCCCGCTCCGGCCTGCGACACCCGTGACGAGACCTGCTTCCCCCGCGCGGCGGCCGCGCCCATATCGACCATGGGAACAATCTTGGCAATTTCACGGGATCAGCACACCCGGGTTGAGGATCCCGGCGGGGTCGAGCCGCTCCTTGACGCCCCGCAGGATCTCGCCGCCCAGGTCGCCGATCTCCGCGGCGTACGCCTCGCGATGGTCGCGGCCGACGCCGTGGTGGTGCGTGATCGTGCCGCCCGCCTGCACGATCGCCTCGTTCGCCGCGCGCTTGGCGGCCGCCCACTGCCCGAGCGGGTCGCCGGTCTGCGCGGTCACCACCGTGAAGTACAGCGAGGCCCCCGTGGCGTAGACGTGGGAGATGTGGCACATCACCAGCGGGGACCCGAGCGCGCCGAGCAGGGCCAGCCGTACGGCGTCGTACAGGCGCGGCAGGTTCGACCAGAAGCAGGCGGTCTCCAGGGTCTCCACCGTCGCCCCCGCGGCCAGCAGGGAGTCGCGCAAATAGGGGGCGGAGAACCGGCCCTGCGCCCACGCGTCCCCCGGCTCGGGCCCGAGGTGCACGCCGCCCGCCTCCACCAGCACGGCGGCGGCCAGGTCCCGCCGGTAGGCCACGTCGCCGGGGGAGCCCTCGAAGCCCGCCACCAGCAGGCAGCCGGAGTCGCGCCCCGCCGCGCCGAGGTCGGTGGGTTTCGCCAGCCCGACCATGGTCTCGGTCTCGTCCGACAGCCTCAGCACCGTGGGCGGCGGGGCCTCCTGCTGCGCGAGCCGCCGCATGGCGGCCGCGCCCTCGGCGAAGCCCGCGAACCGCCAGCCCTCGTACGCCCTGACGGCCGGGGCCCGCCGGACGCGCAGCCGCAGCGAGGTGATCACCCCGAAGGCGCCCTCTGAGCCCAGGAACACCTGGCGCAGGTCGGGCCCGGCGGCCGACTTGGGCGCGCGGCCGATCTCCAGAGTGCCCCGGGGCGTCGCCACGGTCATGCCGGCGACCATGTCGTCGAACCTGCCGTACCCGGCCGAGGCCTGCCCGCTGGACCTGGCCGCCGCGAAGCCGCCCAGCGTCGCGTACTCGTACGACTGGGGGAAGTGCCCGAGCGTCAGCCCGTGCGCGGCGAGGAGGTGCTCGGCCTGCGGCGCGCGCAGCCCCGGCTCCAGCTCGGCGATCATGGACACGGAATCGACGGAGACGAGCCGGTTGAGCCTGGCCAGGTCGAGCGCGACGACGCCGGTGAAGCCCCCCTCGGAGCCACACCGCGCCGCCACGAGGCCGCCGACCACCGAGGTGCCCCCGCCGAACGGCACCACGGCCACCCGATGCTCCGCGCACAGGCGGAGCACGGCGGCCACCTCGTCGTGCGAGCCGGGGAGCACGACGGCGTCGGGCGCGTCCGAGGCGTCCCCCGCGCGCATGAGCAGCAGGTCGGGGGTGGACTTGCCCCGGGTGTGGCGGATGCGCGCGTCGTCGTCGGCCCGCACGTGCTCGTCCCCCACGATCGCGGCCAGCGCGGCCAGCAGGGGCGGCGGCAACGCGATCGGCGGCAGCCGCACCTCGCCGAACGTCGCCGCCGGTGCGGCGGGCGCCCGGACGCCGAGGAGTTGCGCGAGCAGGTCCCGCACCGGCGCGGGCAGCTCGGCGGCCTTGGCGGGATCACCCCAACCCGACCAGAGCATGGGTTCCGCCGCGGTGAGAGGGGATTCCATAGCCGTCACGCCTCCAAGTAGGTTACTAAAGAGTAATGCGCAAGTAGTGGAGGGGAAATGAACTCCTCACTGAACGCGGCCAGGCGCCGGTGGGAGCTGGACGAGGCACGTACGGACGTCGTCGACGTCCTCGTGGTCGGTCTGGGGGCCACGGGGGCCGGAGTCGCGCTGGACGCCGCCTCACGTGGTCTGTCGGTGGCCGCCGTGGACGCCCACGACCTGGCGTTCGGCACCTCCCGGTGGAGCTCCAAGCTGATCCACGGCGGGCTGCGCTACCTGGCCAGCGGGCAGGTCGGCGTGGCCTGGGAGAGCGCGGTGGAGCGCGACGCCCTGCTGCGCTTCATCGCGCCCCATCTGGTCGCCGCCCACCCGTACCTGCTGCCGCTGACGCCGGACGTCCCCCGGGCCCAGGCCGCGGCCCTGATGGCCGGCTATCGCCTGGGCGACGCGCTGCGGGCCGCCTCGGGCACGCCGCGGCGGCTGCTGCCCGGCCCCTCCCGGGTCGCGGCCGGCCGGGCGCTCGCGCTCGCCCCGTCGCTGCGCGCGGACGGCCTGCGCGGGGCGCTGCTGTCGTGGGACGGGCGGGTGGTGGACGACGCCCGCCTGGTCGTCGCGCTGGCGCGTACGGCCGCCGCCCACGGCGCGCGGATCCTCACCCGCTGCCGGGCGCTGGCGCTCGGCGGGGACGGCGCCCGGGTGCGCGACGAGCTGACCGGCGAGGAGTTCGACATCCGGGCCCGTGCGGTGATCAACGCGACCGGTGTGTGGGCCGGAGAGCTGACGCCGTCGGTGGCTCTGCGTCCCTCGCGGGGCACGCACCTCGTCCTGCGCCCCGGGGCGCTCGGCGCGCTGCGGGCGGGGCTGCACGTGCCGATCCCCGGTGAGCGCGCCCGCTTCGCGCTGGTGCTCCCCCAGGCCGACGGGCGGGTCTACGCCGGGCTGACCGACGAGCCGCTCGACGGCCCGGTCCCGGACGTCCCCGAGGCTCCCGAGAGCGACGTCGCGTTCCTGCTCGACGTCGTCGGGACGGCGCTGGACCGGCCGCTGCGGCGCGCGGACGTCGCCGGCGCCTTCGCCGGGCTGCGGCCCCTCGTCGATGGCCGCGTCGGCGCGGCGGACGCGGCCTCCGGTCCTGCGGGGGGACGCAGCGCCGACCTGTCCCGCCACCACGCCGTGCTGCGCTCGCCGGACGGCGTCGTGACGGTCGTGGGCGGGAAGCTCACCACCTACCGGCGGATGGCCGAGGACGCCGTCGACGCGGCCTGCCCGCACGCGCGCGCGAGCCGTACGGCGCGGCTGCCCCTCGTCGGCGCCGGACCGGTGCGGCCGGGCACGCCGGGCCGGCTGGCCCGCAGGTACGGCTCGGAGGCCTGGGCGGTGCGCGACCTGATGCGCGAGGACCCGGCCCTGGCCGAGCCGGTGGCGCTGGGGATCACCCGGGCCGAATTGGTGTGGGCCGTGCGCCACGAAGGCGCCCTGGACGCCGCGGACCTCCTGGACCGGCGGACCAGGATCGGACTGGTGGCCGAGGACCGCGCGGCGGCCCTGCCCGCCGCCGAGGCCGCCCTGGCCTACTCCTGATCGTCGCCCGCCTGCATACGGGGGCGGGCGTGCCGGCCCCCCACCACGGGCCCCTTCCCGCCGTGCGCGTCCGTTTCCCGCCGCGTGGGTCCCCTTCCCGCCGCGCGGGCCCCCCTTCCGCCGCCCGGGTCCGTTCCCCGGCCGCTCTACCCATACCGACAGCATCGGGATATTTACGGATTCAACGTGGATTTACGGACCCACTCCCGCGCCCCCCGGCGTCATTGGTTAAGGTTAGTCTTACCTAAGAAACGCGAGAGAAGGACGGGACCGGATGGCCAACGGGTGCGAGCACCCCGCCGCCTGCCACACGGGCGAGGCGCCGATCCTCGCGAGCGCGACCAAGAAGGGCCGGTTCTGGCTGCTCATCGAGCACGCGGGGCCCTGGGCCGCGGAGCTGGAGGAGTCCCGCCTGCCCGATGAGATCCACCGGCTGATTTCCCGCGCCAGGGCTCTTGACATCCGGCCGCAACTGATCCGCCGGCCCGGCCGCCGCGAGGCCGTCACGGGCCCCCTGCACGTCTACGTCGCCGCGGCCGCGGTCGACCATCCGTGGCTCGCCGAGGGCTTCGTGGAGCGCCCCGACGATCTTGACCTGGGCGCTCTCGTGCACGGAGTGGTTCCGGAGTCCTGCATACTGGTGAACGAGCCGATGTACCTGGTCTGCACGCACGGACGGCACAACGCGTGCTGTGCGCGTCTCGGACTCCCGCTGGCGCGGTTCCTCGACGAGAACCTGCCCGGCGAAGTGTGGGAAACCACACATGTCGGCGGCGATCGATACGCCGCCAACCTCGTATGCTTGCCACACGGGCTTTACTACGGCAGCATGTCTCAGGCTGCTGCGATCGCGGCGGCAAACGCGTACCGGCACGGCGAGGTCGTCCTCGACCGTTTCCGGGGACGCGCGGGTATCCCTGAGCCACTGCAGGCCGCCGAGCACTTCGTCCGGACTCACACCGGCGAGATCTCGGTCGGCGGGGTGGCCGTGGAATCCTCCCGGTCGGTTGACGACTCCACGATCTGCGTCGTGCGTTGCACGACGCGGCGTGGGACGTCGCGGTTTCGGGTCGTGGTCGAGCCCACGGTGTGCACAGCACCGTGCGGATCGATCTGCGCCGACGGAATCCCGACCTACAGGTTGGCCGAGCTGAGCGAGCTCACGCCGGTATTGACCTGAGGGCTCCGCCCCGGAGCCGGGAACACCACGGCCTATCCCGGCGTTGGCACAAGGGACGCCACAAGCGTCCAATGCGGCACAAACACTGAAATACCTCTCACCAAAGGTGGTTTCTCATGTCTCAGGTACGTCGGCAGCTCGCCCGCCCGCGCCCCAGCTGGGGTTGGCAGGATGATGCCGCGTGCCGGGGAGAGGACCTGGTGCTGTTCTTCGGTCCTGACGGTGAGCGTCAGCCCGAGCGCGACATCCGGGAGCGCAAGGCCAAGGCCATCTGCGCTCAGTGTCCTGTGCGAGCTGAGTGCCTCGACTACGCGCTCTCCCGCCCGGAGAAGTACGGCACGTGGGGCGGCCTCAACGAGGACGAGCGCGCGTCGGAGCGTCGCCGTCGTATGCGCCGCGCGGCCAGCGCCGGCATCAGCGCCGTCGCCTGAGCGTTTCCCCCTTCCCCGACACGCGTCACCGCTGGGCGCTTCGCGTCCCGTCCCCCGAATGCGGGCGACGGCGCACGCGGAGCGCCCTTCAGGTGTCATCCGTCCCTCCCCGCCCCGCCTCGGCCAGCAGGCCCAGCACGTCGTCATCGGTGAGCTGGTCGAACCGCCGGTACCACTGGCCCACCGCGCGGAAGTTCTCCGGCGTGACCGGCACGACGATCTCGTCCGCCTCACCCCGCATCGCCTCCACCGTCTCCGGAGCGGCGACCGGCACCGCCAGGGTCACCCGTCCCCGCCCCGCCTGGATCGTCCGTACGGCCCGCAGCGCCGCGCGCGCCGTTCCCCCGGTCGCCAGGCCGTCGTCCACCACGATCACGTCACGGCCGCGCAGCTCCGGCAGCGACCGGTCTCCCCGGTAGACCCGCACCCGCCTGGCCAGCTCACGCCGCTCCCGCCCGGCCACCTCCGCCACGTCCTCCGGCTCCAGTCCGAGCCGGTCGAGCATCTCGGAGTCGAACACGGGCCGCCCGCCCTCCGCGATGGCGCCCACGCCGAGCTCGGGCCGGGCCGGATGCCCGATCTTCCGGGTCACCAGCACGTCGAGCGGGGCGCGCAGCCGCTCCGCGACCGGTGCGGCCACCGCGACGCCGCCGCGCGGCAGGGCGAGCACCACCGGATCCCGCGGGGCCATGTCCCACAGGATCTCGGCGAGCAGCGCACCCGCCTCGGCGCGGTCGGCGTACGGCAGCCGCACCCGCATCGTCTTCACGTTCCGGTCATACCCGCCGGGGACGGGAGGCACCCGGACCTAAGGGCGGCTCATACCCCGCATCTGCTTGTGGATGGTCTTCCACTTGCGGGTCTCCTCGGCGCGCAGCCGGGCGTCGGTGCGGCGGGCCATCCAGGCGGCCTCGCGCTGGAGCCTGTTCCAGCTCTCCAGCCGCCGCTCGGGCAGCTCGCCCGACTCGACGGCCGCCAGCACCGCGCAGCCCGGCTCCGACCGGTGCCGGCAGTCGGAGAACCGGCAGTCCTCGGCCAGCTCCTCGATATCGGAGAAGACCAGGCCGACGCCCTCGCTCATCTCGTACAGCCCGACCCGGCGGATGCCGGGCGTGTCGATGACGAGCCCGCCGCCGGGCAGCGGGATGAGCTGCCGGTGGACGGTGGTGTGCCTGCCCCGCCCGTCGGCGGCCCTGACCTGCTGGGTCTCCATGACCTCCGCACCGGCGAGGGCGTTGACGAGTGTGGACTTGCCCGCGCCCGACGGGCCGAGGACCACCGCGGTCCCCGAGGGGCCGAGGTGGGCGCGCACCAGGTCCACGCCGTCGCCGGTGAGCGAGCAGACCGGATGGACGTCGACGCCCGGCGCCGCCGCGGCGACGTCGGCGAGGAGATCGTCCAGCCCCCGGTTCGGCAGATCGCCGAAGAGGTCGGCCTTGGTGACGAGCACGACCGGCCGGGCGCCGCTCTCCCAGGCGAGCGCCACGAGGCGCTCGATCCTGCCGAGATCGGCGCTGTGCTTGCCCGGGGGGACGACCCCCCGTAGCCCCCCGGGTGGCGTGGCGTGCATGGACGGCTCGGCCACGAAGACCACGTCGACGTTGGTGGCCAGCACCTGGCCCTGGCCGTCGCCCGACAGCCCTCCGCGCGAGTCGCGGCTCACGCCGCCCCGGACGAAGGCCGTACGGCGGGGCAGCACCTCGGCCAGTTCGTAGCGGCCCTCCTGGGATGAGGACAGGTCGAGCCGGGCGAGCGCGACCCAGTCCCCCACGCACGGAAGCGCGAGCGGATCGGCCGCCGCGGCCCTGCGTACGCGGGCGCCGAACCGCGCCTGATGGGTTCCGTCGGCGGCGATGACCTCGGCGGCGCCCCGGTCGACCCGCGCCACACGGGCGGCAACGGCGCCGCCGGGCAGGTCGGGGAGCTGCTCAGCGAGCCCATCGTGCCAGCCGAGAAGAGAAAGATCGTTGAACACTGCTGGTGAACACCCTTCGGAAACCGGGTGTCCCAGCGAGAAGAGCTTAGGCGGGCACCCGGGAGTTGACGGACGGCATGGTCGTCAGAAAGACCCGCATAGTCCTCACCTCCCTGGTCCCGGCCGCATGGTGGCGGCGACGGGGGAACACTAACAGCCCCGCACTCACCCGCCGCAACCCATTTATCCCCCCACCCATGCCGTGATCTTGTAGTTTGTCGCAGAGCGAAGAGAAAGCCCAGCTAGACGACGTAGCAGCGCAGTCGTGATCTTGCAGAGATTCATCGAATCAGCCGCCGACCTGGCCTTCAAGTGCCCGTGATCTTGCAGTCGGCGAAGACTGCAAGATCGCGCTGCGACTATCAGCAGGCCAGGTGGGCAGCCGCGACATCTCGTACAAGATCTCACACGGATGGCGCAGGTCACCGGCTGTCGATGCGACAAACCGCAAGATCATGAAGGTACGGTGCGAGGTCCGCCCGCACCCCTGCGACAAACTGCAAGATCACGGTGGTTGGGGGTCAGGAGAGGCCGGGC
The DNA here is from genome assembly GCF_044460045.1 of Microbispora rosea. Classification (NCBI taxonomy): domain Bacteria; kingdom Bacillati; phylum Actinomycetota; class Actinomycetes; order Streptosporangiales; family Streptosporangiaceae; genus Microbispora; species Microbispora rosea. The sequence continues at coordinate 562,363 of NZ_JBITJO010000002.1, forward strand.
GCGGGGAAGCGGCCGGTCAGCTCGGTGACCTCGCCGTGCACCCGTGCGATCACGTCCTCCGCGTCGCCCTTCGCGACGGCGGTGACGACCTCGTCCATCCACGCGGCGATCTGGCGCATCTCGGCCTCACCCATTCCGCGCGAGGTGACCGACGGCGTGCCGATGCGGATGCCGGACGGGTCGAACGGCTTGCGCGGGTCGAAGGGCACGGTGTTGTAGTTGGTCTCCAGGCCCGCCCGGTCGAGGGCCTGCGCGGCCGGCTTGCCCCCGACGCCCTTGGACGTGAGGTCCATCAGGATCAGGTGGTTGTCGGTGCCGCCGGAGACCAGGTCGAACCCGCGGGCGAGCAGCTCGTCGGCGAGCGCCTGGGCGTTCTTCACGATCTGCGCGGCGTACGCCTTGAACGTCGGCTGGGCGGCCTCGTGCAGGGCGACCGCGATGGCGGCGGTGGTGTGGTTGTGCGGGCCGCCCTGCAGGCCGGGGAACACGGCCTTGTCGAGCGCCTTGGCGACCTCGTCGGTGTTCGCCATGAGCATCGCGCCGCGCGGGCCGCGCAAGGTCTTGTGGGTGGTCGTGGAGATCACGTCCGCGTGCCCGACCGGCGAGGGGTGGGCGCCGCCGGCGACGAGGCCCGCGATGTGGGCGATGTCGGCCGCGAGTACCGCGCCGACCTCCTTGGCGATCTCGGCGAAGGCCGGGAAGTCGATCGTGCGCGGGATCGCGGTGCCGCCGCAGAAGATCAGCTTGGGCCGGTGCTCGAGCGCCAGCGCGCGCACCTCGTCCATGTCGATGCGGCCGGTGTCGCGGCGCACGCCATAGCGGACCGAGTTGAACCACTTGCCGGTGGCGGACACCGACCAGCCGTGGGTGAGGTGACCGCCGAAGGGCAGGCCCATGCCGAGCACGGTGTCGCCCGGGTTCAGGAACGCCAGGTAGACGGCGAGGTTGGCGGGCGAGCCCGAGTAGGGCTGGACGTTGGCGTGGCTCACGCCGAAGACCGACTTGGCCCGCTCGACCGCCAGCGTCTCGATCTTGTCGATGACCTGCTGGCCCTCGTAGTAACGCTTGCCCGGGTAGCCCTCGGAGTATTTGTTCGTGAGGACGGTCCCGGTCGCCTCCAGGACGGCCCTGGACACGTAGTTCTCTGACGCGATCAGCTTGACGGTGTCGGCCTGCCGCCGCTCCTCCGCCCTGATCAGTTCGGCGATCTCGGGATCGACGACGTTCAGCGAGTTCTCAGCCATGGCGCCTTCCTTCTCCACGTCGACGTCGGCGGCGACCCAGGCGCACGGCCTCCGCAGATTCGCTCCCCGGTGGTGCCCCACCTGCGCCCATCGGGCGCTCCAGCGCCAGTCGCGATGCCTTCAACCCTATCGGAGCGCGCCTCGTCCGAGAGCCGGGCGCGGGCGCGGCGGATGCCGGTCGAGGAGCCGCCGGGCGACGCGGTGGAGGCCCTCCGGGCCGGGCCACCGCCGAACGGCGGTCCGCCGGGGGGGCGGCGTACGGGGGCGTGGGGCCGATCATCGCCGGTGCGTCGTGGTGGGGTCACCGGCGGAAGGCTGTGCGTCCATCGGCGTCGTCCTTCCCCCGCTACCGGGACAGATCAGCCATTACCGGACTTGCGGTGATGGTGCTCGTGCCTGGTGGCGCCGCGCAGCGGCCAGAGCCGGTCCACCTCCGCGTTCAGCGTCGCGCCGATGAGCACGGCGAGCGCGGTGATGTAGAGCCACAGCAGCACGGCGATCGGCGCCGCGAGCGAGCCGTAGATCGACAGCGGCGTGAACCAGGCGGCCAGCACCTCGCGCAGGAACGCGGCGCACACGATCCAGATCAGCAGCGCCAGCACGGCCCCCGGGACCTCGCGCCACCAGCGCGTGCGGTGCGGCACGCTCACGTGGTAGAGCAGCGTGAGCATCAGCACCGAGCCGATCACGAGCACGGGCCAGTAGAGGATCGTCACGAGCGCGGCGTACTTGGGCAGGGCGTTGGACATCAGGGTGGGCCCGATGACCAGGATCGGCATGACGACCAGCCCGATCAGCAGCGCCGCGAGATAGAGGACGAACGACAGGACCCTGGTGCGGATGATCCCCCGGGTCTCCCCCAGGCCGTACGCGATGGATATCAGGTCCACGTAGACGAACAGGGCCCGCGAGCCCGACCACAGCGACAGCAGGAAGCCGACGGAGATCAGCGAGACCTGCCCGCCGCTCAGCACGTCGGCGAGCAGCGGCTTGACGACCCGCTGAACGGTGTTGTGGGTGAACAGCAGCTCGGACTGGTCCACCACCCAGCGCCTGATCTCGGCGATGGCGGCCGGGCCGAGCAGGCCGCTCAGATGGCCCATGACCCCGAGCAGCCCGAGCACGAACGGCGGCAGCGACAGCAGCGCGAAGAACGCCGCCTCGCCCGCGAGGCCGGTCACCCGGTAGTTGACGCCCGCCATCGTGGTCGCCTTGACCAGGGACCAGAGGTTCGTGTCGCGTATCCAGGTGAGACGCGCCCGGGCGAGCGCCATGCCCTTGCGCGTAAGCCGCGGCCTGCGCGATGGCGCGTCCGTGGAGGTCATGGCACCCAACCGGTCATGAGAACTGGGCTCTACCCGCTGCCGCGGCGGTTAGTACGTGACCTGCGGGCGGATTGTCGCCGCCAAGAATAGGGGCCCCCACCCCCTGCTCGCGAGAACCGTCGCTCGCGAGAACCGTGTCCGTACCTCGGCCGGGACCGGCGGCGCGCCCCTCCGGTTCGCTCGGTCTGCAGCACGGCGTTCACAATGGAGACATGATCTGCCCAGCGTGCAGGGAGCACCGGCACGAGGAGTGCCGCGGCGGGTCCTGGTGTGACTGCCAGCATCAGGACCCGTCCGAGAGGGAGCACGAGGCCGAGCCGCCGGAGAACTGGGTCCGCAAGGGCTGACGCGCGTTACATTGCCGTCACAATCCCGCATCCTGGACACGAACTTGGACATCCAGGATCTCAGAGGTATCGTTTGGGACATGCCAGCGGACCCGTTGCTCGTCGTGCGACGCCACGTCGATCTCCTGCGTGTCCGTAGCGCGATCTGTATCGACGCCGGCTGACCGTCGCCCTCCGCTGTTCCATCCCGGGCGCTCGGCCAGGCGTCGTTTTTGTATGCCCTCACACTCGACGGCGAGGTGAGAGGCCGCCTGCGCCGGTGTCCGCCGAAACCCGATCTCAGACCGAGCCTCGGAGAAGGACGTGTGCCCATGAGCACCCCGGCCCGCCCGGCGAACCGCCACCACAAGCGCCCGCGTGGCGAAGGTCAGTGGGCTCTCGGTTACCGTGAGCCGCTGAACAAGAACGAGGAGAACAAGAAGGCCGATGACGGGCTTAACGTCCGCCAGCGGATCATCGACATCTACTCGAAGGGCGGGTTCGACTCCATCGACCCCGCCGACCTGCGGGGACGCTTCCGCTGGTTGGGCCTCTACACCCAGCGCAAGCCCGGAATCGACGGCGGCAAGACGGCGATCCTGGAGCCGGAGGAGCTGGACGACCGCTACTTCATGCTGCGCGTCCGCATCGACGGCGGGCAGCTCAGCCTGGAGCAGCTCCGCGTGATCGCCGACATCTCCAACGAGTACGCCAGGGGCACCGCCGACATCACCGACCGGCAGAACATCCAGCTCCACTGGATCGACATCGAGTCGGTGCCGGACATCTGGCGGCGGCTGGAGGCGGTCGGCCTGTCCACCACCGAGGCGTGCGGTGACACCCCCCGCGTTATCCTCGGGTGCCCGCTGGCCGGGATCGACGCCGGCGAGGTGATCGACGGCACGCCGCAGATCCAGGACATCTACGACCGGTACATCGGCGACAAGGCGTTCTCCAACCTGCCGCGCAAGTTCAAGACGGCGATCAGCGGCTGCACGGCCTACTGCACCGTCCACGAGATCAACGACGTGGCGTTCGTCGGCGTGGTGAACGAGCAGGGCGAGCACGGCTTCGACGTCTGGGTGGGCGGCGGCCTGTCGACCAACCCGATGTTCGCCAAGCGGCTCGGCGCGTTCGTCCGGCCCGAGCAGGCCCACGAGGTGTGGGCCGGGGTCGCCGGCATCTTCCGCGACTACGGCTACCGCCGCCTGCGCCACCGGGCGCGGATCAAGTTCCTGGTCAACGACTGGGGCACGGAGAAGTTCCGTCAGGTCCTGGAGACCGAGTACCTCAAGTACGCCCTGCCCGACGGTCCGGCTCCGGAGGCGCCCCGCGGCGGCCGGCGCGACCACGTCGGGGTCCACCCGCAGCGGGACGGCGGCTTCTACGTCGGCTTCGCCCCGCGCGTGGGCCGGGTGGACGGCGACACGCTGCACCGCATCGCCGACATCGCCGAGCGGCACGGGTCCACCCGGGTCCGTACGACCGTCGAGCAGAAGATGGTCATCCTCGACGTCGCCCCCGACAAGGTGGAGTCGATCGTGGCGGAGCTGGAGGCGGCCGACCTCCAGGTGAACCCGTCCACGTTCCGCAGGCAGACGATGGCCTGCACCGGAATCGAGTTCTGCAAGCTCGCGATCGTCGAGACCAAGGCCACCGCCTCGGCCCTGATCGACGAGCTGGAGCGGCGCCTGCCCGACTTCGCCGAGCCGCTGACGATCAACGTCAACGGCTGCCCGAACTCCTGCGCGCGCATCCAGACGGCCGACATCGGCCTCAAGGGCCAGCTCGTGGTCAACGACAGGGGCGAGCAAGTCGAGGGCTTCCAGGTGCACCTGGGCGGCTCCATGGGCCTCAACCCGAGCTTCGGCCGCAAGGTGCGAGGGCTCAAGGCCACCGCCGAGGAACTGCCCGACTACATCGAGCGGGTCGTACTCAACTTCCAGAAGCAGAAGAACGAGGGCGAGACCTTCGCCGAATGGGTCCAGCGCGCCGATGAGGCCGACCTCAAGTGACAGAGCGCGCCGCACCCTTCTACTGCCCGTACTGCGGCGAGGAGGACCTGGAGCCCTACGTGACCGAGGAGGAGAGCCACGGATGGTATTGCAGGTCCTGCGCCCGCGCCTTCCGGGTGAAATTCCTCGGCCTCGGCGTGCGTTCGTAACCCCCAAAGGCTTTTCAGCCCATCATCCGATGAATCAATGAACGACGTGTGAGGAGTAACAATGTCGGTGGCGGAGATAGAGGCAGGACTGGAGCGGCAGCGGGTGACGCTGGACCTCCAGGGCATCGTGGAGTCCGCGGCGCGCTTCCTTGAGGACGCGCCCGCCCGGGAGATCATCCGTTGGGCCGCGGCCACCTTCGGCGACCGCCTCTGTCTCACCTCGTCGATGAGCGACGCCCTGCTGATCGATCTGGTCAGCAGGGTCAAGCCCGGCGTCGACGTGCTGTTCATCGACACCGGCTACCACTTCGCCGAGACCATCGGCACCCGGGACGCGGTCGAGGCGGTCTACCAGGTCAACGTGATCAACGTGAAGCCGTCCAGGACCGTCGAGGAACAGGACCGCGACCTGGGGCCGCGCCTGTACGGGCGCAACCCCGACCTGTGCTGCTACCTGCGCAAGGTCGAGCCGCTCAACCGGGCGCTCGAGCCGTACCTCGCCTGGGTGTCGGGCATCCGCCGCGACGAGTCGCCCACCAGGGCGAATACCAAGGTCGTGGAGTGGGACGCCAAGCGGCAGATGGTGAAGGTCAACCCGATCGCCCGGTGGACCCAGGAGGACGTCGACAACTACATCGCCGACAACGGCGTCCTGATCAACCCGCTGCACTACGACGACTACCCCTCGATCGGCTGCGCCCCCTGCACCCGCCGGGTGGCGCCGGGCGAGGACCCGCGCAGCGGCCGCTGGGCCGGTCTCGGCAAGATCGAGTGCGGCATCCACCTCTGATGACCGTCCCGCACGAAGGCGCGCCGCTGATCGCGGTGGCGCACGGGTCCCGCGACCCGCGCGCTACCGCGACCGTGGAGGCGCTGCTCGACGGCGTACGGCGGGCGCGGCCCGGCCTGGACGTCCGCGCCGCCTATCTCGACCACTCCACGCCGTCGCTGCCGCAGGCGCTGTCGGGGCTGGACGAGGCCGTCGTGCTCCCCCTGCTGCTCACCGCCGCCTACCACAGCCGGGTGGACATCCCGGCGGCGCTGCGGGAGGCGGCCGGCCGCACGCCGCGGCTGCGCGCCGTCTGCGGCCCTACGCTCGGCCCGCACCCGCTGCTCGTCCGGGCACTCGAGCGCCGCCTCGCCGAGGCCGGCGTGGAGATCGGCGACCCCGGCACCGCCGTGGTGCTCGTCTCGGCCGGCTCCAGCGACCGCCGGGCGAACGCGACGATCGCCGCCGTCGCCCGCGAGTGGGCGCGCACCCGCCCCTGGTGGTCGGTCAGCGCCGCCTACGCCTCGGCCGCCGCGCCCACCCCTCAGGACGAGGTCGTACGGCTGACGCGCGCGGGCGCCCCGAAGGTCGTGGTGGCGCCCTACCTGCTGGCCCCCGGCTACTTCGCCGACAGGGTGGAGCGCGACACCATGGAGGCCGGGGCGCACGCCGTGGCCGGCGTCCTCGGCCCCGCTCCCGAACTGGTCACGCTCCTGCTCGAACGCCACGCCCAAGCCGTACGCGCCGCCTCCGAGGCCGCCTGACCGCGCGGCCGGGGCTAGGTGAAAAGGTCGTCGGCGGAGGCGACGGTGGCGGCCCTGCGGACCCAGGTGCTGAGCTGGCTCAGGTCCTCACACCGGAGGATCCGTTCACGCGCTTCATCGGAGATCTCCAGACCACGGGCGTCGAGCACCGTGAGAATCGAGTTGATCTCGCCTTCCGCACGGCCCTCCTCACGACCTTCCGCACGGCCCTCCTCACGACCTTTGTCAACCCAGTGCGAGAAGTACTTCTCGCCGAGGTAGTCGAAGTCCTGAATGGTGGTCACCATCTCCTCCAGACGCTTGACGGTCACTTCCGGCTTCGCTCCCTCCGCCCTCGGTGGACATTGGCGGACAGCATGCTGGCGCATGACAACCTGGACGAATCGGGACGCATTCGTTTAGTGCTGTGACCGGCAGCATTACCGAGGTTAACCGCTGGACCGAGTTTCGCAGGGCTTGTAGGTTCCCGACGTGACTGATGACGGCAAGACGCGGATCCGATTCGCAGAGGAAGCAGATGCAGCCGTGATCGCGCGGATCCACATGACCTCTCGGTCGGCGACGATGCCCTACCTGCCCCCGCAGAAGCGCAGTCACGAGCAGGTGACCAGATGGATCCAGGACGTCCTGCTCAAGCTGTGTCGCACGTGGGTCGCAGTGCGTGATGCGGAGATCATCGGCTATGCGGCCCTCGACGGCGACATGCTCGAACACCTCTATCTGCGCCCGGACGTCCGCCGCCAGGGAGTCGGCACGCTACTGCTCGATGAGGTCAGGCGGCACAGCCCTGATGGGGTGTCGCTGCACGTCTTTCAGCAGAACACCGATGCCCGCGCGTTCTACGAGAGCCACGGTTTCACCGTCCTCGACACCAACGATGGTGATCGCAACATGGAGAACCTGCCCGACATGACGCTTCGCTGGACGCCGAACAACGCTCAGTGATCTGTACCGGCCAGACGAGCCGAAGGCTCCGCCGCGGCTGAGAGTGGTCGGCCGCCCCCGCCGGACATGACAGACCGAACATCCAACGGAGCTCCTGTTGGACTGTGATCTTGGTCGACGCTGCTCTAGCAGGAGCTCCGTTGCTGTCTCCGCCACCCTTGGCAATCCTCACTGATCGGCAGCTGAACGGCATTGGCACTAGCCCTGCGGGGATGGCGGCTTCTCGCTGGGCTGGTCGCAGGCCGAGGAGAGGATCTCACGCCCGTTCGGCCCGCGGATCACGATGTCCCTGTCGCAGTTGATGGGCGTCGGCGCCACGGCCAGCAGCCACGCCTCCCGGATCGTCACCCTGCCGCCGGTCCGGTATTCGCCGGTCTCGGCGACGAGCCGCTCGGCCTCCTGCTCGCCCAGCGCGGGAATCGGCGCGCCCGGGTCGCCGTCCGCCGCCACCCGCTGGACCGGCACCAGCGCGACGTCCACCTCGTTGTCTCCCCTCAGATCCCCGCCGGACTCGTCGATCCACGAGAGCAGGTGATCGACATGGTCGCTCTGGACGCCGCAGACGCCCTGGGCCTCCAACCGGCCGTTCAGCCAGACGAACGCGTACGACGGCTCGCGGCAGTCGACCTGCACGTTCACCGAGGTGCTGATGCCCGTGTAGGGGAACCGCAGGACGCGCCCGCCCGTCTCGATCTCCTTTTCGAGGAACACCCGCTGCCCCGCGAAGTACGACACCCCCGGAGTCAGCGCAGGGCCGGCCATGGCGGCGGCGGCCGGGCGCTCGTCGGGCGCGATCGTGACCGTACGCGGCGAGGTCGCCGCCATCACCACGGCGGCCAGGCCGGCGGCCAGCACCGCCCCCGCAGCACCGCGACGGCGCCGGATGCGCCGCACCCGCCGGTCGACGTCGGCCAGGGTGACACCCGCGCCTCCCGCCGTGGACGCGTCCCGGGCGAGCAGGTCACGCAGGTAGTCGTCGGTCATCGTCATGTCAGCCCTCCAGGCTCATCGCGGAGCGGGCGGCGGAATCGACGCGCAGCCTGGCCAGGGCCCGGCTCGCCTGGCTTCGAACGGTGGCGGCCGAGCAGCCGAGGATCTCCGCGATCTGGGCGTCACCCAGGTCGGCGAAGTAACGCAGCACGATCACGGCGCGCTGTTTCGGCGGCAGACAGGTGAGGGCCTGCCGTACGGCGTCGCGGGAGCCGAGCAGGTCGGCGGAGTCGCAGACGGCCGGTTCCGGCAGTACTCCGGTTGGCTGCTCGCCCCGCCAGCGTCTGCGCCACCAGGAGGCGTGGGTGTTGGCCAGGATGCGGTAGACGTACGGGTCGGGGTTCTCGCCGACCCTGCGCCAGGCCAGCCACGCCTTGGCCAGCGCCGTCTGGAGCAGGTCCTCGGCGGTGGCCCAGTCACGGCAGAGCAGGTAGGCCGTCCGCAGCAGTCGGTCCGAGCGCTGCTGGACGTAGCGCTCGAAGTCGGCCCGGTCGCGCATGTGCGGCCCCCAGGTTCTCGGTGATCCCTTGGTGAACGGTCACCGATGACTACGCTCTGGGGGCGTCCCGACGTTGCCTGGCGGGCCGATCCTCCGGGTGGCCGGCCGACGCGGCCCGATCAGTGGGCCAGATAAGTGGGCGCGATCAGTGCAGGCCGCGGTGGCGGCGGTGGGGCACCTCGTATCCGCCGTGGCCCGGGCGCTGGCGGCGCTCCTGCCACCACTCGCTCCAGGCGAACAAGCCACGCTTGATCGGCTCGGCCCGCGAGTCGCCGATGATCTTCACATCGCCCATCAGCACGTACGCCGTGACCTTGACGACGGGGGCGGACTGGCCGCGGGGCGCCTCGACCACCTGGACCTTCTTGTCGCCCATGATCGTGACGCCGGAGAGCTCGACGTCGACGCCGTCCGGCACGATGATCTTCACGTCGCCCATCACGCACGTGGCGACGATGTCCACCTCACGCCCGCGCACCTCGGCCTGGCGCAGGTCGAGGACCACGTCGCCCATCACGCAGACCGCGCCGATGCCGTCGTCGATCCGCCACGTGCCGGTCCTCTTGGCGTCGCCCATCACCGCCACGATCCACTTGCGCATCCTGCCCTGCGGGGCGGCCGGCACAGCGGGCCCGGGAGCGGGGGCGGGAGCGCCGCCCGGCAGGTCGGCGGTGATCTGGGCGAGCTCGCCGTGGGTCTGTGCCAGATAGGCGGCCTCGGTCCGCTCCGTCAGTTCCGCGAGGGTCAGCCGTCCCTCCGCGGAGGCCACGCGCAACTGCTCCACCGCTGCCTCGCGTTCGGCGTCGGATGCCCGCATACCACCCGGATCGTTCACGCCCTAAACCGTATCCCGGCCGGCCCCGCTCTCCCTCCTCCCTGGGAACGATCCTGGGAACGATCTCGGAGACGATCCGGAGAGACGATTCCCGGAGACGATCCGGAGAGACGATCCCTGCGGACGACGCACGGAACGGGCTGTGTGAGCATGGAATCGTGACCCGCAGCAGGTTATTGGAAGCGGTGGCGGGAGGGGACGTCTCGCGGGTGGCGGCGATGCTGCATCCGGACACCGCCGTGAACCCCGCTCAGGGGACGACCCCGCTCTACCGGGCGGCCGTCTGCGGTCACCACGACATCGTCAGGCTGCTCCTGGAGTACGGCGCCGACCCGGACCAGCCGAGCGGGGGGCACGAGGAGGGCCTTCCGCTCTGCGCGGCGGCGTGCTGGAACCACGCCGAGACCGTGCAGGCGCTGCTCGACGGCGGCGCCGACCCCGACGCGGCGGAGGAGGGCGGCTGGACGCCCCTGCTGTGGGCCGCGGCGAACGGCAACCTGGAAGTGGCCGACATCCTGCTCGACGCCGGGGCCGATCCCGGCCGGGCCGACGACGACGGCGACACCCCGCTGACGCTGGCCGCGATCTTCGGGGCGTACGGGATCGTCTGGTCCCTGCTGGAACACGGCGCCGACCCGTCCGCGCCCGGCTGGGACGGCGCGACCCCCCTGGAGATCGCCGTGCGGCTGACGGCGGTTGATCTCGAAGCCGTGTTGCGCGAGGAGATCTCCACGAGGGTGGAGGGCGAGCACACGGTGCTGGTGGTCCACGCCTGCGGCGCGGACGGCACCCGGCGGGTCACGGTCGAGGCGCGCGGCGCCGACGGCCTCTACTCCGTCACCCGTCAGCAGGGGCACGCCGCGATCGCGACGGTCCTGGAGGCGACTCTCGGCCTGCGGCCCCCCGCGGACGTGCTGCTCAGGCGCGCGCTGCCCTATCGCGACCTGGACGAGGACGACGAGACGTGGTGGGCGGCCGTCCACGCGCTCCAGTCCCGCCACGACGAGGAGACGTTCCTGGCGCTGGCCCGGCTGTGCGAGAGCGACGACGCGGTGGAGCGGGAGTTCGGCGTCGACGTGCTCGCGCAGTTCGGCCAGATGACGGACGTCGGCGGGCAGACGGGGCTGGGCGAGCCGGGGCCCGGCGGGGAAACGGGCCTCGGCCATGCCATCGGGCACGACCCCTACCGGGATCGCATCCTGGAGATCCTGCGCGACCTGGCCCGGCACGAGACCGAGCCCGCGGTCGTCGAGGCGCTGCTCCGCGCGTTCGGCCACCAGACCGACGAACGGGCGCTCCCCGAGGTGCTCACGATCATCAATAGTCCCGGCCGGGAGCCCACGGTCCACGACCCCATGGCACTCGCCGCGGTCCTGCCTCCGGACCACGAGGACGGGCTGGCCACGCTGATCCGCCTGAGCCGGTGCGCCGACGACGAGGTGCGCGACTGGGCCACCATGGGCATCGCGGGACTGCCCGCCGACACCGCCCCCATCAGGGACGCCCTGGTCTCCCGGCTGACGGACCGCGATCTGACGACGGTGGCCGAGGCCGCGCGGGGCCTGGCCGGGCGCGGGGACCGGCGCGCGATCGAGGGCGTCCACCGGGTGCTGTGCGAGGCGGGCGCCGACCAGGACTACGCCCGCGACCTCGCCCTGGAGGCGGCCCAGGAGCTCGGACTGGAGATTTCAGGCGCTTGACCGTTTGCCGTCCGGTGTTTGTCGCGGCCGTCCGAGATGTTGAGATGGAGTCCCGGCATCGTGGACGTCCCGGCATGGACGAGTCCCGGCATCGACCACAGGAGGACCAGTGACCCACGACGTGACCAACCAGGTGCCCCCGCTCACCGGCCACGACGTCGCGGCCGACCAGGCTCTGCTGGAGGGGCTCGCCAGGGAGGGGGCGGACTGGGCTACCGGGGAGCTGCGCCAGCTCGGCCTGCTGGCCGGTTCGGCGAAGGCGCAGGAGTGGGGGCGGCTGGCCAACGAGCACCCGCCCGTCCTTCGCACCCACGACCGCTACGGCAACAGGATCGACGAGGTCGAGTTCCACCCGGCCTGGCACGAGCTGATGACGATCGCCGTCGAGAGCGGCGCGCACGCCGCGCCCTGGACGTCGGCCCGCCCGGGTGCGCACGTCGCGAGGGCCGCCAAGTTCTTCACCTGGTCCCAGGTCGAGGCCGGGCACGGCTGCCCGATCTCCATGACGTACGCCGCCGTGGCCGCGCTGCGGCACTCGCCGTCGCTGCGCGCGGAGTGGGAGCCGCTGCTCGCCTCCCGCACGTACGACTTCGGGCTGCGCCGGCCTCAGGACAAGCGCGGCGTGCTGGCCGGGATGGCCATGACCGAGAAGCAGGGCGGCTCCGACGTGCGGGCCAACACCACCAGGGCCGAGCCGCTGGGCGACGGGAGCTTCGCCCTGACCGGCCACAAGTGGTTCAACTCCGCCCCGATGTGCGACGTGTTCCTGGTGCTGGCCCAGGCCCCGGGCGGGCTGTCGTGCTTCCTGCTCCCCCGTGTGCTGCCCGACGGCACCCGCAACGCGGTGCGCCTGATGCGGCTGAAGGACAAGCTCGGCAACCGGTCGAACGCCTCGGCCGAGGTCGAGTACGAGGACGCGGTCGCCTACCTCGTCGGCGAGGAGGGCCGGGGCGTCCGGACGATCATCGAGATGGTGAACATGACCAGGCTCGACTGCGTGATCGGCTCGGCCGCCGGCATGCGGTACGGCCTGACGCAGGCGCTCCACCACGCCCGTCACCGCAGGGCGTTCGGCCGGACGCTGGCCGAACAGCCGCTGATGCGCTCGGTGCTCGCCGATCTGGCGCTGGAGTCGGAGGCGGCGACCACGCTCATGATGCGCCTGGCCGGGGCGACCGACAGGGCGATCCGGGGCGACGCGGCCGAGGGCCTGTTCCGGCGGGCGGCGCTCGCCGCCGGCAAATACTGGGTGTGCAAGCGGGCGCCGGTCCACGCGGCGGAGGCGCTGGAGTGCCTCGGCGGCAACGGGTACGTCGAGGAGTCGCAGATGCCCCGGCTGTTCCGGGAGTCGCCGCTGAACGGCATCTGGGAGGGCTCGGGCAACGTGGCCGCCCTCGACCTGATGCGCGTGATGGCCAGAGAGTCGGAGGCGGTCGAGGCGTTCTTCGCCGAGGTGGCCCTGGCTCAGGACAGGAGGATCGCGGACGCGGCCGAGCGGGTGCTGAAGAGGCTCGCCTCGGCGGGAGAGGCCGACGCGCGCCGGGTGGCCGAGGAGATGACGCTGGTCCTCCAGGCGTCCCTGCTCGTACGGCACGCCCCCGCCGCGGTGGCCGACGCGTTCTGCGCCTCGCGCCTGTCCGGCGACTGGGGGCGGGCCCTCGGCACGCTCCCCTCCGGCCTCGATCTGGAGGCGATCCTGGACCGCGCGGCGACGGCGTGAGCCGACAGGCCATGCCGGTGGGCCATGCCGGTGGGCTATGCGCACCGGCGGCGGCGTTAAGGTCACTGTGGATAGGCTCCGCTTACTGAAGGGATATCGCCATGGCGACCACTCGTACCGCGACGACGCAGTGGAAGGGCGCGCTGCTCGACGGTTCGGGCACCGTTTCGCTCGACACCTCCGGGGTCGGCTCCTTCGACGTCTCCTGGCCCTCCCGGGCGGAGGCGGCCAACGGCAAGACGAGCCCGGAGGAGCTGATCGCCGCGGCCCACTCCTCGTGCTTCTCGATGGCCCTGTCCGCCGGCCTGGCCAAGGCGGGCACGCCGCCGCAGTCGCTGGAGACCCGGGCGGACGTGACCTTCCAGCCGGGCGAGGGCATCACCGGCATCGTGATCTCCGTCCGCGGGCAGGTGCCCGGCATCTCGGCCGAGGACTTCCAGGAGGCCGCCGAGACGGCCAAGGCGAACTGCCCGGTGAGCAAGGCGCTCGCCGGCACGACGATCACCCTCAACGCCGAACTCGTCTGAGCACCAGCGGGAGCCCCCGCCGGACCCGATCCGGCGGGGGCTCCCGCGTTCCCGTGCGAGAGCAGGGGTCGTCGCGGGTGCACGATTCGCCCGAGCAGTGGAGAATGAGGTTACATGCGCGAGGTTTGGCCTGGAGAGCCCTACCCGCTCGGCGCCACCTGGGATGGTGTGGGCACCAATTTCTCGGTGTTCTCAGAAGTGGCCGAGCGGGTCGAACTGTGCCTGTACGACGACAGGGGTGAGGAGACCCGCGTCGACCTGCCCGAGGTCGACGGGTTCGTCTGGCACGGCTACGTGCCGGGAATCATGCCCGGCCAGCGGTACGGCTTGCGCGTGCACGGGCCCTACCGGCCCGACTACGGGCACCGGTGCAATCCGTCCAAGCTGCTGCTCGACCCGTACGCCAAGGCGATCGAGGGCTCGGTGCGGTGGAACGAGTCGCTCTTCTCCTATCACTTCGCCGACCCCGCGCGGCTCAACACCGAGGACTCCGCGCCTTACATGCCGAAGAACGTGGTCGTGAACCCGTTCTTCGAGTGGGGCAACGACCGGCCGCCCCGCACGCCCTACCACGAGACGGTGATCTACGAGGCGCATGTGCGCGGCCTGACCATGCGCCATCCCGCCGTCCCCGAGGAGCAGCGGGGCACCTACGCGGGGCTCGCGCACCCGGCCGTGATCGACCACCTCCAGTCGATCGGCGTGACGGCGGTCGAGCTCATGCCGGTGCACCAGTTCGTGCCCGAGCACTTCCTGGTCGCCCGGGGGCTGACCAACTACTGGGGCTACAACACGATCGCCTACATGGCGCCGCACAACGCGTACGCCAGCTCGGGACAGCGCGGCGAGCAGGTCCAGGAGTTCAAGGCGATGGTGCGCGCCCTGCACGACGCGGGGATCGAGGTGATCCTCGACGTCGTCTACAACCACACCGCCGAGGGCGACCACATGGGCCCCACGCTGGGCTTCCGGGGCATCGACAACGTCGCCTACTATCGGCTGCGCGAGGAGGACCGCCGCTACTACCTCGACTACACCGGGTGCGGCAACTCGCTGAACGTCCGCTCGCCCCACGCGCTTCAGCTGATCATGGACTCGCTGCGCTACTGGGTGCTCGACATGCACGTGGACGGCTTCCGCTTCGACCTCGCCGCCGCGCTGGCCCGGGAGCTGCACGACGTCGACCGGCTGAGCGCGTTCTTCGACCTCATCCAGCAGGACCCGGTGATCTCGCAGGTCAAGCTGATCGCCGAGCCGTGGGACGTCGGCCCCGGCGGCTACCAGGTCGGCAACTTCCCACCGTTGTGGACGGAGTGGAACGGCAAGTACCGCGACTCCGTGCGTGACTTCTGGCGCGGGGCCTCCCGGACGCTGCCCGAGTTCGCCTCGCGTCTGGCCGGGTCGAGCGACCTGTACGCCAGCAGCGGCCGCCGCCCGGTCGCCTCGATCAATTTCGTGACCGCCCACGACGGGTTCACCCTCACCGACCTGGTGTCGTACGACCACAAGCACAACGAGGCCAACGGCGAGGGCAACCGCGACGGCACGGACGACAACCGCTCCTGGAACTGCGGCGCCGAGGGCCCCGTGGAGGATCCCGGCATCGTACGGCTGCGCCGCCGGCAGCGGCGCAACCTCCTCACCACGCTGTTCGTGTCGCAGGGCGTGCCGATGCTGCTGGCGGGCGACGAGTTCGGCCGCACGCAGCAGGGCAACAACAACGCCTACTGCCAGGACAACGACACCTCGTGGATCGACTGGTCGCTGATCCGGCAGGAGGGCGACCTGCTCGATTTCGTCCGCCGCCTGGCCGCGTTACGGCGGGCGCATCCCGTCTTCAAGCGGCGCCGATTCTTCCAGGGCCACTCGTTCGGGGACGGCAGCAGGGACATCATCTGGCTCACGCCGTCCGGCACCGAGATGACCGACGGCGACTGGCACACCGGCTACGCGAAGTCGCTGGCGGTGTACGTCAACGGCGACGCGATCAGCGAGCCCGGCCCGCGCGGCGAGCGGATCACGGACGAGACGTTCCTGCTGCTGATCAACGCGCACCACGAGAACCTGACGTTCGCCCTCCCGGGGCCGGAGCTGGGGGCCGCCTGGCGCCCCGTCCTCGACACCGCCGACGAGGACGTCCGCGACGACCCGTACGCCGAGGAGATCCTGCCCGCCGAGGCCAAGGTCTGCCTCGCCGACCGGTCCATGCGGGTCCTGGTCTGCGCCGGCGGCTGAGCCGTTCCCGCCGCCGCCCCGGCCGCCGGAAGGCCGCGTCGTGACCGGGCCCCTGGAGAGCCGGGCCGCGACCCCGCGCGGGTCTCCCCCCGGTAGGGGTCGGCGGCACGAACCCGGCCACTCACCCTCACACGGGACGTTCCTGCACGCTTCGTTACTCTCGGGGCCGTGACCACGACACCAGTGCAGGCCGGCCTGCCGCCGAAACCCCGGGCGGCGGTCGTGCGGGACGCCCTCGGGGTCGGCACGGCCGTCGGCCTGTCGGGCTTCGCGTTCGGCGTGACCTCGGCGGGCGCGGGGATGACCGTCGTCCAGACCTGCGTGCTGTCGCTGTTCGTGTTCACCGGGGCGTCCCAGTTCGCGCTGGTAGGCGCGCTCGGCAGCGGCGGGAACCCACTCGCCGCCGCGGCCGGGGCGCTGCTGCTCGGCGTCCGCAACGCCTTCTACGGGCTGCGGCTGTCCCAGCTGCTCGGGCTCCCCGCATCGGTCCGCCCGCTCGCCGCGCAGTGGGTGATCGACGAGACCTCCGCCGTGGCCCTGGCCCAGCCCGACCGGCGCCTCGCCCGGCTCGGGTTCACGGTCACCGGGGTCAGCCTGTACGCCGGATGGAACATCACCACGTTCCTGGGCGCGCTGGGCGCCTCCGCGCTGGGCGATCCGGCGGCGTGGGGGCTCGACG
The DNA here is from genome assembly GCF_044460045.1 of Microbispora rosea. Lineage (NCBI taxonomy): Bacteria > Bacillati > Actinomycetota > Actinomycetes > Streptosporangiales > Streptosporangiaceae > Microbispora > Microbispora rosea. The sequence continues at coordinate 579,085 of NZ_JBITJO010000002.1, forward strand.
CCGCCGGTCCGGCAGTCTTCCTCGCCCTGCTCCTGCCCATGCTCCGGGCCCGCTCCTCCTCCGCGCCCGCCACCGCTCCCCCTGCGGCTTCCCCGGCCTTCCCGGAACCGGCCGATCAGCCGGCCCGCCCGGAACCGGCCGATGAGCCGGCCCGCCCGCAGACGGCGCCGCCCGGCACGCCACCACCTGGCACTCAAGCATCCGGCACACAGGCACCTGGAACACCGGCAGCCGGCGCATCGCCGGCCCGGGGCCCGCTCCCCCGGCGCGCGGAGGCGGCGGTGGCCGTGGCGGTGGCGGCGCTGGCCGTCGTGCTCGCCCTCGTCTGCGTGCCGTTCGTGACCGCGGGCGTGCCGGTGCTGGTGGCCGTGCTCGCCGCGCCCGCCGTACTCGCCGTACTCGCCGTGTCACGGCTGCTCACCCGTCGCCCGTCCCGAGGAGGACGCTGATGGTCTGGGTCGCGATCGTCGTCACCGCGGCCGGGTGCTACGCCGTGAAGCTGCTCGGCCTATCGGTGCCGGCGGCGGTGCTGGAGCGGCCACTCGTCCGCAGGCTGGCCGCGCTGGTGCCGATCGCGGCGCTGGCCGCGCTGATCGCCCTGCAGACCTTCGCCGACGGCCGCACGCTCGTCGTCGACGCCCGGGCCGCCGGGCTCGCCGCGGCGGCCGTCGCGCTACTGCTGCGCGCGCCGTTCCTGGTGGTCGTCGCGGTCGCCGTCGTCGTCACCGCGGCCGTCCGTGCACTGGCGGGCTGAGGGTCAGGCCGGCCGACGGCCCGGTGGCGCAGCGGGTCAGCGGCAGCGGGTCAGCGGGTCAGCGGGCGAGGATCTTGTCGAGGTCGTAGCTCACCGGGCGTTCGAGCTGTTCGTAGGTGCAGGACGCGGGGGTGCGGTCCGGGCGCCAGCGGCGGAACTGGGCGGTGTGCCGGAAGCGATCGCCCTCCATGTGGTCGTAGGCCACCTCGACCACCCGCTCCGGCCGCAGCGGGATGAACGACAGATCCTTCTTGGCGTTCCACCGCGACACGGCCCCGGGCAGGCGCTGGCCCTCGGCGCCGCCCCCCGCGACCTCGGCCCAGTGTCCCCACGGATGCTCGCTCAGGTCCTGCACCCGGTAGGGCGCGAGCTCCTCGACGAGCTCCTCGCGCCGCTTCATCGGGAAGGACGCGGCGACGCCCACATGGTGCAGGCGGCCGTCCGTCGAGTAGAGCCCGAGCAGCAGCGAGCCGACGATCGGCCCCGACTTGTGCTCGCGGTAGCCCGCCACCACGCAGTCGGCCGTCCGCTCGTGCTTGACCTTGAACATCACGCGCTTGTCCGGCGTGTACGGCTGGTCGCCCGGCTTGACGACGATGCCGTCCAGACCGGCGCCCTCGAACGCGTTGAACCACTCGGCGGCCCGGCTCTCGTCCCGGGTGACCGGCGTGAGCCGCACGGACCGGCCCGCACCCGCCAGCGTCTCCTCCAGCCGGGCCCTCCGCTCCGAGAACGGCGCCTCCATGAGGTCTTCCGTCGCGGTGGCGAGCAGATCGAAGGCGACGAAGGACGCGGGCGTGTTCTCCGCCAGCAGCCGCACCCGGGACTGCGCGGGATGGATGCGCTGCTGCAACGCGTCGAAGTCGAGCGACTGCCCTCTGATCAGCACGATCTCGCCGTCCACCACGCACTTGGGCGGCAGCTCCCGCCTGACGGCCTCGACCAGCTCGGGGAAGTAGCGCGTGAAGGGCCGCTCGTTCCTGCTGCCGAGGAAGACCTCGTCGCCGTCGCGGAAGACGATGCAGCGGAAGCCGTCCCACTTCGGCTCGTAGTAGAGCGTGCCGTCCTGCTTCGGCAGCCCCTTGACGGCCTTGGCGAGCATCGGCGCGACCGGCGGAACTACCGGCAGATCCAGGTCGGGGATCTCCGGCTCAACCGGAAGCTTCATCCTGCGCCTCCCTGATGTAGCGGCAGAAGAGGAAGCCGTCCTCTTCGAGCACCTGAGCGAGGGTCAGCGGCGTGTGCGATGCGACGCCGTCCAGTATGCGCGCCGCGTCGCCGCCGGTCAGCAGCGGGCTCACGGTCAGCGCCAGCTCGTCGACCAGGCCGGCGGCGGCCAGCTGCGCGTTCACCCGGGGGCCGCCCTCGCACAGGACGCGGCCGAGCCCCCGGTCGCGCAGCTCGCTCACGGCCCTCGCCAGATCGACCCGCTCGTCGCCCGCGACGATGAGGTCCGCCCTCGCGGCCGCCTCCTCGCGGCGGTCCTTCGGCGCCGACTCCGTCGTGATCACGATCGTCCGGGCGTACGGCTCGGCCTCGGTGAACAGCGAGCTGCCGAGATCGAGGTCGAGGCGGCGCGTGACGACGGCGACGGGCGGCGCCGGAGGCCTGCCCTCCCGCAGATCCCGCCACGACTCGCGTGGGCGCGCCGGCCGGTATCCCTCCGTGCGAACGGTGGCGGCCCCGGCCAGCACCACGTCGGCCAGGCCGCGCAGCAGTCCGAAGATCCGCTTGTCGGCCCGGCCGGACAGGCCCTCCGAGTGGCCCTCGACCCAGGCCGCGCCGTCGGCGCTGGCGACCATGTTGAGGCGCAACCAGTGGTCGCGCGGGTAGGCGTAGGCGGCGGGGATGTCCGGCTCGTCCTCGGCGTAGGGGTGGATGCGGCGCACGCTTCCTACAGTGGCACACGAGAGAACCCGACGCGGTGACGGAGTGAGCGGTGAGGAACGAGCCGCTCGCAAAGCGAACGAGGAGCCGGTGAACAAGTCAGGGAACACCGCACCGGCAACACCGCCGCGACGCCCCGCCCCCCAAGCCCCGCTGCCGCCGATGACCGTTTCATCCCTCCCGGCACCCCGACACGGCGCGAAATTCACGATCCCGGGGCTTCGCCGTTCTAATCTTTCGGCCGGTCGCAACAGGCCACAGGATCCGGTGAACATTCGGGGGGCGGACATATGCGCGGGCCGAGCAGGCGGGAGATGCTGGCGTCGGCGGTGCTGGGCACGGCGGCGATCGCGTTCGGGGTGAGCGGGGCGGCGGCGCACGCGGACCCGGTCCGGCCGCCGGTCCGCCGGCGGCTCGGCGACATGACCAAGCAGCAGTGGGAGGCGTTCGTCCGGGCGGTGCGCGCGCTGAAGGCACGGGGGACCTACGACGCGCTGGTCAAGACCTACACGGACAACTTCGCGGCCACCCACGCCAACGGCTTCTTCCTGCCGTGGCAGCGCAGGTATCTCCTGCACTTCGAGCAGGAGCTCCAGCGCATCGATCCGGCCGTGTCCGTGCCGTACTGGGACTGGCCTCTCGACAGCCGGGCGCCGGAGCGCTCGACGGTGCTGTCGAAGGCGTATTTCGGAGGAAACGGCAATGCGAAGCACGATCAGGCCGTGCTCGACGGCGCGTTCGCGGGGTGGACCGCCAGAATCCCGCAAGTCCATCCGCTCCGGCGTTCCTACGCCGACGGCGGGAAGATCTCCCCATGGGCCTCGGCCGATCTCATCGCCACCATGCTGAAAAATCCGGACTTCCAGGTGTTCAACATGCAGCTGGAGATCCACATCGGCGCGGTGCAGATGGGCATCGGAGGGGACCTGGCCCAGGCCGCCGCTCCGAACGACCCCCTCTACTGGGTCGTCGCCTGCTTCGGCGACCTGCTGTGGCAGATGTGGCGCTCCCGCCATCCCGAGGTCCCGGTCCGGTCGGCGTACGGGAACGTGACCGAGAACAGCCGCCTGCCCCGGTACGGCGACACGGTCGCGGGCGTCCTGGACGTCGAGAAGCTGGGCTACCGCTACGACGGCGTGTGGCCGCGTACGCGCTGACGCGGGGGCCCTCGGCCCGAACGGTGGACCCCACCACGCGTACAACCGGCACGGATGGGAAGGGCAGACGAAGGGGACAGCGGCGGTGAGGCTCGATCGGCGGGCGTCCGACGAGCCCGGAGCCGATCGGGCGGAAGCGGGTCGTACCGCCGCGGCCCCACCCGCGCGGAACGCCGCCGATGTGACGGGACATCGAGACGGCGACCCGCTGCCGTGGGGGGACAGAACTCATGTGCCGCTGGCTGACCTACACCGGCTCGCCGATCGCCCTGGAGAAACTGCTCTACGAGCCGGAGAACTCCCTGATCGACCAGAGTCTCCACGCGAGGTACGGCGAGGAGACGGTGAACGGCGACGGATTCGGCGTCGGTTACTACGGCGACGCCGGCGTGCCGCCCGCGGTGTTCAAGGACACCAAACCCGCGTGGGGCGACCGCAATCTCCGCGAACTGGCCCGCCACGTCCGGTCGCCGCTGTTCATGGCGCACGTGCGCGCGTCCTCTGGAACGGCGATTCAGCAGACGAACTGCCATCCGTTCAGGTACGGCTCCTGGCTGTGGATGCACAACGGCGCGATCTCCGAGTTCGGCCGTCTCAAACGGGATCTGGTCCTGGCCGTCGCCCCGGACCTGTTCCCGGCGATCGAGGGGTCCACGGACTCGGAGGTCATGTTCTTCCTGGCGCTCACACTGGGGATGCGCGAGGACCCGCCGGGAGCGGTGGAGCGGATGGCCGGTCTCGTGGAGCGGACGGCGCGCCGGCACGACGTGGACGATCCGCTCCAGATGTCGCTGGCCACCTCGGACGGGGAGTGCCTGTGGTCCTTCCGCTACTCCAGCGACCGCCGTTCGCGGTCGCTCTTCCACAGCTCGAACACCCAGACGCTCCGGCACCTCCATCCGGAGGTGTTCGAGTCGGCCGATCTCTCCGACGACGCGCGGCTCGTCGTGTCCGAGCCGCTGCGTGACCTGCCCGGCCTGTGGCTGGAGGTGCCGGAGTCGACGTACACGGTCGTCAGACCGGACTTTTTCGATATGCACCCATTCAGCCCAGCTACACCCTGACCCGAGATGGAGAGGAGCGGACGGTGACTCCACAGGAAGGCAGGCGGGCCGGGCAGCGGCCGGTATGGGTCAACCCGTTGTTCGGGGCGACCGACCCCGCCTCCGGGATCACGTCGGTCCCTCCCCGGCGCCGGCTGCCGGAGGGGCCCACGGCGCCCGCCAGCGTGTCCCGGCTCATCCGCGACGAGCTGATGCTCGACGGGAACCCACGGCTGAACCTCGCCACCTTCGTGAGCACCTGGATGGAGCCGGAGGCGCACGCGCTCATGGGCGACATGGCCGACAGAAACCTCATCGACAGGGACGAGTATCCCGCGACCGCCGAGCTGGAGCAGCGCTGCGTCCCGATGATCGGCCATCTGTGGAACGCCCCCGACCCCGACTCCTCGATAGGGACGTCCACCGTCGGGTCCAGCGAGGCGTGCATGCTCGGCGGGATGGCGCTCAAACGCCGCTGGATGCGGCGCAACGCCGGCCGCTACGCCGCCGGAGCGCGGCCCAACCTGGTCATGGGCGTCAACACCCAGGTGTGCTGGCAGAAGTTCTGCAACTACTGGGAGGTGGAGCCCCGCACGGTACCCATGGAGGGCGACCGGTTCCATCTGGGCGCCGAGGAGGCGGCCGGGCAGTGCGACGAGAACACGATCGGCGTCGTCACCGTCCTCGGCTCCACGATGGACGGAAGCTACGAGCCGATCGCCGGCATCTGCGCGGCGCTCGACGCGCTCGAGGAACGCACCGGGTGGTCCGTCCCCGTGCACGTGGACGCCGCGTCGGGCGGGATGATCGCCCCCTTCCTCGAACCGGACCTGATGTGGGACTTCCGCCTTCCGCGGGTCGCCTCCATCAACGTCTCCGGGCACAAGTACGGGATGGTCTATCCGGGGCTCGGGTGGATCCTGTGGCGGGACCGGGACGCGCTCCCGGGTGATCTGGTGGAGCACGTCGACTACCTCGGCGGGGACGTCGCGACGTTCACACTGAACTTCTCCCGGTCCGGGTCGCAGGTCGTCGCGCAGTACTACAACTTCCTCCGGCTCGGTTACGAAGGGTTCCGCGAAGTACAGGGCGCCCTCCGGCGGGTGGCGACCCATCTCGCCGAGCGCATCGAGGGCCTCGGCTGCTTCCGGCTCCTCACCCGGGGCGACCAGCTGCCGGTGTTCGCCTTCACCACCGGCGACGACGTCACCAGGTTCAACGTCTACGACGTGTCCCGGCGGCTGCGGGAGTGGGGCTGGCTGGTGCCGGCCTACCCGTTCCCGCCCAACCGGGACGACCTGCACGTGCTGAGGGTGGTGTGCCGCAACGGCTTCTCACTCGATCTGGCCGATCGCCTGGCGGACGACCTTGACAGCCTGCTGCCCTGGCTGCACAGGCAGCCCGCCCCGATGTTCGGCCCGGACGCCGCGACCAGCTTCCACCACTGATCCACCCACCGGCACGCGCCGGGACGCCGACGGCCACCGCGCGTTCCGGCCAGGCCGGTGCCGGGGTGGCCGGCGGCGTGACCGGGCGCGCGTGCCGCACGGCCCGGCGGGCCCTCGTGTCAGGCCCTCGACGTGGCGCGGGCCCTGCCGGGCGTCTGGGCGACCGTCTCCCGCTCCTGCCTCTCCTGCTGGCGAGCGGTCCTGGAGAGGTCCTCCAGCTCGTGCGCGGTCTCCTCGAACTCCTGCGCGGCCTCACGGCTCATCTTGCTCACGATCCTGCGCCCGCGGAGCGCCATGTCCTCGTACACCTCGCCGGCCTTGGCGAGGGCGTACGGCCCGACGCCCGCGAGGGCGCAGAACGGCTTGGACATCGTGATCCTCTTGACCGGTGTCGTCACTTGGTCACTCTCCATACATATCGGTCTAGCGGCGGCTTCCAGCTGTTCCGGGCAGGGGACAACGGCCGTTCGTCAGGAAGGCGGCCTGCCGAGGGCTTCCATCCCGGACGCTGACGGCGCCGGCGGCCCGCTCCGGGCCGACGTCCGCGGCCCTGGCAGCCGTCCGCGGATCCGTCCAGGTGATGTGGCCGGGACTCCCGCGGTCGTCGTCAGGTTCGCCGCGGCCGCAGCTCAGGCACATGCGGATGTCTCCCCCTGCTCGGTCGTGTGCACAACGGCCCCGCCCTCGGCAGCGGTACGAGGGCGAGGCTCGTGGGTGTTCCAGGTTCGTCCGTATGCGGTCTTGCCCGGGGACGAGCGCCCGCTCCCCCGTCGGCGAGCGCTCGCCAGGACCATCCCCGCACCCGTCTCCAGGGACACCGAGCGGGAATGCAAGAGCCGATCAAGAGCAGAGACAGGCGGACAAAAACACCGTTCGGCGAGTCAGGATCAGCTGGACGGCCTCGCCTTGCTCGGCTGCACGCGCCTCGGCTCGCCGGGCATCTTCGGGTAGTTCGGCGGGTACGGCATGTCGCCCCGCTCGTCGGCGTCGTACCACTCCAGCAGCGTGCCGATGTCGTGGGCCCGGTCGTCGATCGCCCGCTGCACGTCGCCCAGCTCGGCGAACCGCTCCGGCATCGTTTTGATGTCGAAGTCGCGCGGGTCGCAGTCGGCCAGCTCCTCCCAGGTCACCGGGGCGGAAACCCGGGCGTCGGGCCGCGCGCGGACCGAGTAGGCGGCCACCACCGTGCGGTCGCGGGCGTTCTGGTTGTAGTCGATGAAGACCTTCTCCCCCCGCTCCTCCTTCCACCAGGCGCTCGTCGCGAGGTCCGAGCGCCGCTCGACCTCCCGGGCGAAGGCGATCGCGGCGTACCGCACCTCGGTGAAGGTCCAGCGGGGCTCGATGCGCACGTTCACGTGGACGCCGCGGCTGCCCGAGGTCTTGGGGAAGCCCGTCATGCCCAGCTCGTCGAGGATCTCCTTGGCCGTGAAGGCCACCGTGCGGGCCTGCTCGAACGAGGTGCCGGGCTGCGGATCGATGTCGATGCGCAGTTCGTCGGGGTGGTCGAGGTCGGCGCGGCGGGCGTGCCACGGGTGGAAGTCGATCGTGCCGAGGTTGGCGCACCACGCGATGGCCGCCACCTCGGTCGGGCAGAACGCGTCGGCGGTGCGCCCGCTGGGGAAGCGCACGGTGACGGTCTCGATCCAGTCGGGATGCCGGGGCATCCGCTTCTGGTAGATCGCTTCGGTGCCGACGCCGTCGGGGTGCCGCTTGAGGTAGGTCGGCCGCTCCCGCAGGGCGCGCAGTACACCGTCCCCCACGCTCACGTAGTACTCCACCAGGTCGCGCTTGGTGGCGCCGATCTCGGGGAAGTAGACCTTGTCCGGATTGGTGACCTTGACCGTGCGGCCACCCACCTCTATCTCGATGTACGGCGAAGCCATGGAGGTGACCCTACCCGGATGAGGGGGTCCGTCCCGGGCTGCCGACGGCGGCCGGACCGGGCGCTCCCACGGCCGCGCCCTCCCGGCGCAGGCACGTGGTCGCGTACGGCGCGCTCGCGTTCGGACGGCGCCGCACGCGACGGGACGGACCACGGCGGCCGCCCTCGGGCGGCCTCCTCTCACCGTCCGGCGGCGTCCAGCACGGGTCGGGTGCCTCGCCGCCCTGACGGCGGTGCGGGTGACCGCCCCCGCGCGGGTGACGGCGATCAACCCCCTCGTCAGTGAAGACGCCGGAAGACCTGGAAAAGGATGCTCCGGCTCACCAACATGTGCGGGGAAGATCCGGGGCGTCCCTGGAGTTTCTCACTTCGTAATCCCCGCGAGGGGCTGCCGAAGGCAGGGTGGTGAGCATGGAGAAGGTAATCAAGAGCGACGCCGAGTGGCGCGCGCAGCTTTCCCCCGAGGAATACCGGGTCCTCCGGCAGGCGGGTACCGAGCGCCCGTTCGCCGGCGAGTACGTCGACACCAAGACCGTCGGCGTCTACTCCTGCCGTGCCTGCGGGGCGGAGCTGTTCCGGTCGGACACCAAGTTCGAGTCGCACTGCGGCTGGCCGTCGTTCTACGAGCCGTCCGAGTCGGCCGCCGTGACCCTGCACGAGGACGACTCCCTCGGCATGCGCCGGGTGGAGGTCCGCTGCGCCCGCTGCGACTCGCACCTCGGGCACGTGTTCCACGGCGAGGGCTATCCCACGCCGACCGACGACCGGTACTGCATCAACTCGGTCTGCCTGACCCTGCAGCCGGGCGAGTGACGCCTATTTCGGCTCGGGGTAGGTGACCCGGCAGTCGTCGTCGTCCGGGCCGAGGACGTTGGCGAGGACGGGGTTGCCGTTCTCGCCGAACCGGGACTGGACGAACACCACGGGGTTGGCCTCCCCACGCTCGGCCAGATACTCCAGGCCGCGCTTGCACAGCGTGATCGCGGTCTTGGAGTTGTCTGCGTTCTCGGGGAGGTTCGTGTAGATGCGCAGGTAGCCGCCCTCGGTGCGGATGTCCTTGACCCGCTTGGCGGTCTTGTCGCTCCACCTGCTGCGGAAGTAGGCCTGCGCCGAGGTGTCGGTGTACTTGGACGGTCCCGACGCCTTCTCCTCGGCCGCCTTCTTGTCCCGTTTCGCGGCCGGCTTCTTGTCGGTTTCGACGCTGGCGACGGTCAGCTCGCCGGCCGGGGAGGCCTGCGGCGCCGGCGCGGCGACCACGTGCCCGGGCTCCGCGTCGGACCGCGACAGCGGCCAGGCGATCGCGACGGCCCCGACGGCGAAGGCGGCCACCCCCAGGGACACTTCGACGACGTGCGAACGGGCCCGCCTCTTGCGGCGGCGCCCCCTGGAACGTGCCAGCCCGCTAGCCACTCTGCCTCACCCAGACGTCCATCCTTCGTCACAGTATGGCAAAGACTTCGGGCCGCCAAGACCGTTTTCGACGCTTAGCGCAAGATCCGCCCGAATGTCCCTTGCGTACTCCGCCGAGGCGTGGACCGCTCCGGCCACGACGGACGTACGGCCCGCCGGACGTCCGTCGTGGCCGGGGCCCGGGGACGGTTCCCGACGTGGCTGATGGCGGGCATAAGCCGCCGCTATGAGCAGATCGGAAGCTCCGCGCCGATTCTCGCTTTCACCTCTTCGAAGCGCCGAGCCGCCCATCCGGAGGCCGGCGACGAACCGAACAACCAAGGGTGAACGTGATGACCGTGGAAGTGACGACCGGGGAGCTGGCGGGACAGGGCGCTCTGGTCACGGGGGCCACCAAGGGAATCGGACGGGTGACCGCGCTGACGCTGGCCCGGCTCGGCGCCGAGGTGGTGCTGTCCGGCCGCGACGAGCGGCAGGGCGAGCAGGCGGTCGAAGAGATCCTCGCGAGGGGCGGCCGGGCGCACTTCGTCGCGGCCGACCTGCGCGACGAGGCGTCCGCGCGGTCGCTCGCGCGGCGCGCGACCGAGTTGGTGGGCCATGTGGACGTGCTGGTGAACAACGCCGGCGTCTACCCCTTCGCCCCCTCGACGGACATGACCGAGCAGGACTTCGACGGGGTCTACGACGTCAACGTGAAGGCCCCGTTCTTCCTCGTCGCCGAGCTGGCGCCGGCCATGGCCCTGCGCGGCGGGGGCGCGATCGTCAACGTCACCACGATGGTGGCGGAGTACGGCCACTCCGGCTACAGCCTGTACGGCTCCAGCAAGGCCGCGATCGTGCTCCTCACCAAGTCGTGGGCCGCCGAGTTCGGCCCCAGGGGCGTGCGGGTCAACGCGGTGAGCCCCGGCCCGACCCGCACAGAGGGCACCGCGCCCATGGGCGAGGACCTGGAGATCCTCGCACGGACCCTGCCCGCCGGCCGTCCCGCCTCCCCGGAGGAGATCGCCGAAGCGATCACGTTCCTGGCCTCGCCGCGGGCGAGCTTCGTCCACGGGACGACCCTCCACGTGGACGGCGGCCGCTGGGCGGTCTGACCCTGTCCCACCCGGCGCGGTTCGGCGGCCGGGCCGGCCGCCGAACCGCCGTCCACGAACCCGAAGGAGTGATCAGCATGGAGACCACGCAGGACACCGCCCGTCGGCTCGCGGCGCTGCACGCCGCCTCACGGTCGTTGACCGCGCTGGTGTACGGGCTCTCGGAGGAGGAACTGAAGCAGCCGTCCTACGCGGACGGCTGGAGCATCGCCCAGGTGCTGTCTCACCTGGGCAGCGGGGCGGAGATCAGCGCGAGGCTGGTGGAGCGGGGCAGGGCCGGGGACATGACCGGTCCGACCCGCGAGGAGATGCTGCCGGTCTGGGCACGCTGGGACGAGCTGCCCCCGCTCGCGCAGAGGGCGGCGTGGCGGGAGGCCGACGCCCGGCACCTGGGCCTGCTGGACTCCCTCGACGCGGCCGAGCGCGCCACTGTGCGGATCCCGTACTTCGCGGGACAGATCGGCGTTCCCGCCTACCTGGGCTACCGCCTGTCGGAGCAGTCGGTGCACGGCTGGGATGTGACCGTGGCCCTCGACCCCGGCGCGACCGTCCCCGGCGAGGAGGCGCGCCTGCTGTGGGAACGCCTCGACCTGGTCACGCGCCGGTTCCACGACCGCGGCACGCTCCGCCGCCTCGCTCCCGCCCGGGTGGCGCTGGAGCTGACCGACCTGCGGCGCACGGTCTGTCTCGACCTGGGAGAGGAACCGCGCATCCGCCCCGAGGAGCCGGCGGACCCCGCGGCCACGGTCACCGGAACCGCCGACGCCGTCCTGCGCCTCGTCTACGGACGCAACCGCCCCGGTGTCGACGGCGTCACGGCCAGGGGCTCGGTGGCGCTGGACGACCTGCGCTCCCTCTTCCCGGGCTTCTGACGGGCACGGGCGCCGCGCCGAGTGGGAAAAGCCCCGGGCGGCGTCCTCGGCGCCCGGGCCCCAGGCCGGGGCGCGATCGCTAGGGCAGCGCGGCGACGAGCTCGCCGACCGGCTTGCGGGTGCCGGTGTAGAAGGGGATCTCGATCCTGGTGTGCCGCCTCGCCTCGGCTCCGCGCAGGTGGCGCATCAGGTCGACGATGCGGTGCAGCTCGTCGGCCTCGAACGCCAGCATCCACTCGTAGTCGTTGAGCGCGAAGCAGGCGACCGTGTTGGACCGCACGTCGGGGTACTCGCGCGCCATCATGCCGTGCTCGGCCAGCATCGTGCGCCGCTCGGAGTCCTCCAGCAGGTACCACTCCAGGGACCGTACGAAGGGGTAGACGCAGACGAAGCCCCTGGGCTCCTCCTCCGCGAGGAAGGCCGGGATGTGGGACTTGTTGAACTCGGCCGGGCGGTGCAGGGCCATGGCCGACCACACCGGCTCGCTCGCGCGCCCGAGGGCGGTGCGGCGGAAGCGGGTGTAGGTCTCCTGCAGGTCCTCCGGCGAGGCGGCGTGCCACCAGAACATGAAGTCGGCGTCGGCGCGGAACCCGGCCACGTCGTAGCAGCCCCGGGTCGTCACGTCCTTGCCCGCCGCCTGCGCGAGCAGTTCCTCGACCTCGTCGGCCACGCCCTCGCGGGCGTCGGGAAGGCGGTCGCGCAGCCGGAAGACCGACCACATCGTGTAGCGGATGACCAGGTTGAGATCGCGCGCCTTGGGCCGCGGGGCAGGCTCCGTCATGCCTCCATTCTGCCGGTGGGGGGCGGTGGTCCGGCCGCCGGGTGCCTCCCAGATCAGGCCCGTCGGCGGCAGGCGTCCACGCCGCCCCTCAGGCGTCCGCGGCCGGTGTGCCCTGTGTCTCCGGCAGGTGCTGTGTCTCCCGCAGGTGCTGTGTCTCCCGCAGGTGCTGTGTCTCCCGCAGGTGCTGTGTCTCCCGCAGGTGCTCCAGGACGAGCTTGGCGGCGGTGCGGGCGGTCGCGACGCAGGCCGGGATGCCGACGCCCTCGTACGCGGCGCCGCAGACGGCGAGGCCGGGCTGTCCGGCGATCGCGGCGCGCACGCGGGCGACGCGGTCGAGGTGGCCCACGTCGTACTGCGGGAGCGCGCCGCCCCAGCGGGTGACCCGGGTGTCCAGCGGCAGGCCCCGCACGCCCATGATCTCGGCCATCTCGTTCATCGCCAGAGCCGTCAGCTCGGCGTCGTCGCGCTGGAGCACGAGTTCCTCGCCCAGCCGGCCGAGCGAGCACCGCACGATCAGGACGTTGCGGTCGGCCTCGGCGAGGTGGGGCCACTTGACGCTGCTGAACGTCGCCGCCTTGACCGGCCTGCCCTCGACCGGCGGCACGAGGTAGCCGCTGCCCTCCGGCGGCTCGGGGAACGCCGCCCTGGGATAGGCGAGGGTGACGATCCCCATGCTGGCGTACTCGATCGCGGCCAGTTCGGCCGCCGCCTTCGGCGCCTCCCGCCGGAGCAGGCGCGAGGCGGGCCGTGCGGGGACCGCCAGGACGACGGCGTCGGCGTCGATCGTCTCCTCGTCCCTGGTGGGACCGGTGACCAGCCGCCAGCCGTCCGGCGTCCTGATCAGGTCGCGGACGGTGACGCCGGTGCGGATCTGCGCGCCCGACTCCTTGGCCACCGCGGCGGGCAGCGCGCCCAGGCCGTTCCTGAGCGTGGTGAAGACCGGCCCGGCGTCCGCGGGGGCCTCCGCCGTGATGCTCCGGGCCGCCTGCAGCAGCGACCGATCGGTGCGGGCGACGGCGGCGATCCTCGGCATGGTCGCGTCCAGCGACAGCATGTCGGCCCGGCCCGCGTACACGCCGCCGAGCAGCGGCTCGACCAGCCGGTCGACGACCTCGCTCCCCATCCGGGCCCGGATGTACGCCGCCACGGAGACGTCTCCGGTCACGAGCGTCGGCGGCAGGAACTGGTCGAGGGGCACCCGGGCGAGCCCGGCCGGCGACAGGACGCCCGAGCGCGCGAGGGCGACCACGTCGGAGGGGACGCCCATCACCTGCTGCCGGGGCAGCGGGCGCAGCGCCCCGCGCGACAGGACCGCGGCCCGGGTCGTGCCGGGGTCCACCAGGTCGTCGCCGAGGCCGGCCAGCCGGGCCAGTTCCTTGCCCTCGGGCCGCCGCGCCAGCATCGACTCGGCGCCCGCGTCGACCTCGATCCCCGCCACCTGCGAGGCGTACAGCTTGCCGCCGACCCTCGGCGCCGCCTCCAGCACTGTGACCCGCAGGCCGGCGTCGGCCCGGTTCAGGTGCAGCGCGGCGGCCAGACCCGCGATGCCCCCGCCGACGACGACCACATGACGTCCCGCAATCCCGTCCATGGGGCAAAGCTACCGGCCCGTACGCCCGGTGCCCCCACCGGCGCGGGCGTGTCCCGCCGCGAAGCGGGGAGCCCGGCCGCCACGGCAGAGCACACAGAGTCATGTTTCGGAACACCGGCCGACAAAGCCGACAGGAACGCAAGATCCTTAGAAACTTTTCACCTTCTAGGCAAAAAGTAAGGGTTCGCTGTAATAAAGTTGTTGCACTGGGAGCAGAAGTGCAGTCGCTTCTGACACTCATCCGAGTCCCCGACCCCGAAGAGCGGCGTGAAGCGTATGACGGCTCGCCCCGAGAACCCGCACCAGGCGCGAATCCTGCGCCTCCTGCGTCAGGACGGCGCGCGCTCGCGCGCCGAACTCGGCGAGGTGACCCGTCTGTCACCGTCGAAGCTCACCCTCGAGCTCGACCGGCTCACCAAACTGAACCTTCTCGAATCGGGCGGGCTCGCGGCCTCGCGGGGCGGCCGCCGGTCGGGCATCGTACGGGTCGCCTCACACCTGCGGTTCGTCGGCATCGACATCGGCGCCACGTCCATCGACGTCGGGCTGACCAACGGCGAGCTGGAGGTGCTCGGCCATCTGTCGAAGCCGGCGGACGTGCGGGACGGCCCCGAGGCCGTGCTGGAGCAGGCCCTCGACCTGGTCGGCAAGCTGCGGGCCGGCGGAACGACCGAGATCCACGGCGTCGGGATCGGGGTCCCCGGCCCGGTGAGCTTCCTCGACAGGACGCCGGTCTCGCCCCCGATCATGCCGGGCTGGGACCGCTTCCCCGTGCGGGAGACGCTGAGCCGCGAGTTCGGCTGCCCGGTGCTCGTGGACAACGACGTGAACATCATGGCACTGGGCGAGCTGCACTCGGGCCTGGCCAGGGCCGTCGGCGACTTCCTGCTGGTGAAGATCGGCACCGGCATCGGCTGCGGCATCGTGGTGGACGGCGAGATCTACCGCGGCGTGACCGGCAGCGCCGGCGACATCGGGCACATCCGGGTGTCCGAGGACGGCCCGCTGTGCACCTGCGGCAACACGGGCTGCCTGGAGGCGTACTTCGGCGGCGCGGCGCTTGCCCGCGACGCGCGGGCCGCCGCGGAGTCGGGCGACTCCCCCTTCCTCGCGGAACGGCTCGCGCAGGAGGGCACGCTGACAGCGGAGGACGTCGCCACGGCGGCCGCCTCGGGGGACGCCGCCGCCGTACGGATGGTCCGCGAAGGCGGGCGGCACGTGGGCCTGGTGCTGGCATCGCTCGTGAGCTTCTTCAACCCCGGCCTGGTGATCATCGGAGGCGGCGTGGCCGGCCTCGGCCACGCGCTGCTCGCGGAGATCCGCAGCGTGGTCTACCAGCGCTCGCTGCCGCTGGCCACCGGCAACCTGCCCATCGTGTTGTCCGAGCTCGGCGACACGGCCGGGATCATCGGGGCGACCCGGTTGATCAGCGACCACGTCTTCTCCGTCGAGTGAGCGCGCGGCCCGCACGGCCGGCTCAGGACGCCGGACGGCCGCCGCCCCCCTCGGGGGACGGCGGCCGTCCGTAAAGGGCTCAGCCCTTCAGCAGCTGCGTGATCAGGCCCTTGACCTCGGTCGCGGCGTAGGCGTCCCGGTCGAAGGGGCCGAGCAGCACCGGCCCGTCCGCCGCCGCGTCGGGCAGGCGGCCGTGGCTGCCGCGCACCGGCTCCGGGTCGAGCGGCACGACCGACATCTTGTAGCGCATGCCCAGCTTCTTGCGGGCCAGCGCCGTGCCGGCGCGCAGCTTCACCAGCGGGTCGTCCGGGTCCATGAACAGCTCCGCCGGGTCGTATCCCGGCTTGCGGTGGATCTCCACGAGCTTCGCGAAGTCGGGCGCCCGGTCGTCGGACAGCCAGTAGTAGTAGGTGAACCACGCGTCCGGCTCCGCCACGGCGACGAGGTCGCCGGCCCGCTCGTGGTCGAGGCCGTACTTGACCTTGCCCTCCTGACCCAGCACCTCGTCCACGCCCGGCAGCTCGGCCACGACGTCCCGTGCGCGGGCCAGGTCGGCGGGGTCGTTCACGTAGACGTGGGCGACCTGGTGGTCGGCGACCGCGAAGGCCCGGGAGGCCCAGGGGTCGAGATACTCCATGCCGTCCTGCGTGTAGACCTCCAGCAGCCCCGCCCTGCGCAGCGCCCGGTTGACGTCGACCGGGCGGGACGCGTTGGTGATGCCGTACTCGGACAGCACGATCACCGTGGCGTCCTCCTGCAGCAGCGGCGCGAGCGCGGCGTCGACCTCCCGGGCCGCCGCGACCGCCTGCGGCGCGTCGGGCCCGAAGCGCTGCAGGTCGTAGTCGAGGTGCGGGATGTAGACCATGAGCAGGTCCGGCCGTTCCTTCGCGAGGATCCGGCGGGCGGCCGCGATGATCCACTTGGACGAGGTGATGCTCGCCGTCGGCCCCCAGTAGGTGAACAGCGGGAACTCGCCCAGCTCGGCGACCAGGTCGTCGTGCAGCTGCGGCGGCCTGGTGTAGCAGTCGGGCTCCTTGCGCCCGTCGGCGTAGTAGATCGGGCGCGGGGTGACGATGAAGTCGCTGGAGCCGCCCATGGCGTACCACCAGCAGACGTTGGCCGTGCGGATCCCGGGCACCGCGTCCCACAGCTGCTCGCCCTGGATCAGCCGGTTGTGCTGCCGCCACAGGAAGACCTCGCCGAGGTCCCTGAAGTACCAGCCGTTGCCGACGATGCCGTGGTCGCGCGGCATCGATCCGGTCAGCAGAGTCGCCTGCACCGAGCAGGTCACGGCGGGCAGCACGGGCCGCAAAGACGCGGCGGTGCCGACCTTGGACACGTTCGGCATGTGCGCCAGCAGGCGCGGGGTCAGGCCGACGACGTTCACGACGACGACGGGCGCCATCAGATCTCCTTAAGTCCGAGGGCGGCGAGCCGCCGCCGGGTCCAGTCCAGCTCGGCCGCGATGCCCTCCGCGACGTCCACCGGGCCGGGAAGCACGCTCCAGGTGTAGGTCTCGACCTCGAGGTGCCGGGTGAGGGGCGCGTCCGGGGAGGCCAGGAGGCGTTCCAGCAGGTCCTCCAGGTACGGGGTGGTCGTGGCGAGCGGAGGCGGGGGCGCGGCGTGCAGCGGCATGTGGAAGTGCGTGCGCCACGGCAGGTCCGCCGGGAGCCCGCCGGCCAGAGCCTCCGGCAGGTCGTCGGCGTATCCGGCGGCGCAGCGCGTCTGGTGGAGATACCGCTCCTCCTCGTACGCCGCCAGCGCGCGCTGGCCACCCGGCGGCGCCTCGACGGCGGACGAGACCTGGAGTTTCACGATCGGCAGCCCCAGGGCGGCGGCGTCGGCGGGCTCCTCGAGACCGACGGCGAGGTGGCAGGCGTCGAGGCAGACGCCGAGATGCGCGGGGTCGGTGCCGGCCAGCAGCTCGACCGCCTGGGGCGTGGTCTCCACGATGCAGCCGGGCTCGGGCTCGAAGCCGACGCGGATCGTCTTGCCGGTGCGCTCCGCCAGCTCCCGCAGGCCGCGGGTGAGCGCGTCGAGGTTGGCGGCGACGGCCCCGGCCTTGTCCGGCGTCCAGCCGGTGCGCCAGGCGAGGGGCAGCGTCGAGATCGAGCCCTCGGTCACGTCGTCCGGCAGCAGCGCGGTGAGGATCTCGGCCAGGTCGAGGGTGTAGGCGAGCCGTTCCGGCTCCGCCCAGTCGGGCCGGTACACCCGAAGTTTCACGACCTGGTCGTGGAAGCCCTGGTAGGGGAAGCCGTTGAGGGTGACGACCTCCAGCCCCAGCTCGTCCAGCCGGGCGCGCAGCCGCGCCAGCTCACCGGGGTCGGCCCGCAGCGCCCGCGCCGCGCCCGACGACAGCCACAGCCCGAGGCCCAGCACGGGGGCGCCGGTCAGCGCCCGCACCCGGGCGGCGACGCCGGACAGCTGCCCGTGGATCCCGTCGAGGTCCTCGGCGGGGTGGACGTTGGTGCAGTAGGCCAGGTGGACGACGGAACCGGAGGGATGCAGCAGACGCATGTCAGCGCGTCCCGCGCAGGATCGTGTTGCCCTCGTAGTCGCCGCCGGACTCGACGTCGTCCAGGTGCAGGCGCCCGCTCTGGCCGTAGAACGCGACCGGGTTCCGCC
Source organism: Microbispora rosea (assembly GCF_044460045.1). Lineage (NCBI taxonomy): Bacteria > Bacillati > Actinomycetota > Actinomycetes > Streptosporangiales > Streptosporangiaceae > Microbispora > Microbispora rosea. Next base: position 597,084 of record NZ_JBITJO010000002.1, read on the forward strand.
ACAGCACCTGGTCCACGTCGTCGTCGGTGAACCCGGCGGCCAGCATGGCCTCGCCGACCTCGCGGGTCTTGAGCACGTCGCTGCGTCCCCAGTCGGCGGCGGAGTTCACGATCATCCGCTCGGTGCCGTACTCCTTGAGGATCGCCACCATCCGGTCCGGGTCCATCTTGGTGTCCGGGTAGATCGAGAAACCCGCCCAGCACCCGGCGTCGCGGACCATGCCGACGGTCAGCTCGTTGAGGTGGTCGACGAGGACCCTGCCGGGCTCCATGCCCTTGACCACGTCGAGCGTCCGCCGGGTCCCGGCCGCCTTGTCGCGGTGCGGGGTGTGCACGAGCACCGGCAGGCCGTGCTCGTCGGCCAGCGCGAGCTGGGCCTCGAAGACGCGGTCCTCCTCCGGCGTCACCGAGTCGTAGCCCACCTCGCCGACCGCCACGACGGAGTCCTTCAGCAGGTAGCGGGGCAGCTCGTCCAGCACGCCCGCGCAGCGCGGGTCGTTGGCCTCCTTGGGGTTGAGCGCGAGCGTGCAGTGGTGGCGGATGCCGTACTGCGCGGCGCGGTACGGCTCCCAGCCGAGCAGCGCGTCGAAGTAGTCGAGGAAGCTGCCGACGTTCGTGCGCGGCTGGCCGAGCCAGAAGGCGGGCTCCACGACGGCACGGACCCCGGCGGCGTACATGCGCTCGTAGTCGTCCGTCGTGCGGGACGTCATGTGGACGTGGGGGTCGAAGATCCTCATCGGAATCAGAGCCTCTCGAGAACGTCGGGGGGAACGGGCCGTCCGGCCGCGCGGCGCTCGGCGGCGAAGTCGGCGAGCATGCGCCGCAGCTCCTCGTCGAACCGCCGGTCGAGGCCCTCGACGGACGTGAGCGGGACGGACATGAAAACGCACTTGAGCACGCCCTGCCGGAAGGCGTGGTCGTCAAGCCAGGCCGAGCCGTACGGGCCGAGCGCGGCGGCGACCAGCCGGGTGTCGTTGGTCCGCAGGGCGTCGTGGACGAGCGGGAGAGCGGCCGGACCGAGGTCGAGCTGCGGAAGCGACTCCAGGATCTCCAGCCGCTCCCCCGCGTCGCCCTGCCAGTAGAGCTTCGTGATGGCCGCCACGGGGTCCTGCACGGTCTTCGTGAGCGTTCTCAGCAGCTCCGCGCGGGCGCCCGGGCCGCCCTCACGCGCGGCCCGCGGGAACACCGCGTAGACGGTCTCAGGGTCGCGCTCAACGTCGGCTACGGCCCGCGCCAGCCAGGTCATGTGCCCTCCTCAGGAATTCGATCGACCTTCGCGCCACGTCGGGCGCCGCGTGGCTGTGCCTCGCCAGTTCGACGGCGACCAGCCCGCCGAAACCGTCGAGGGCGGCGAGCACGGGCGGGAAGTCGATCTCGCCCTCGCCGAACTCGAGATGCTCGTGGACGCCCCGCCGCATGTCCTCGATCTGGACGTGCACCAGGTGCGGCAGCGCCCGCTCGACGCACTCGGTCACGTCGTACGGCTCCAGGCAGCGGCAGTGCCCGATGTCGAGCGTGAGGCCGAACCTCGGGTGCCCGCCGAGCAGGTCGCGCAGCCGTTCGTATCCGGCGAGATCCGCCACGAGCATGCCCGGCTCGGGCTCGAACCCGAGCGTGACGCCCGCCTCGTCCGCCTCGGAGAGCAGGCGCTCGCACTGCCGTACGAGCCGGTCCCACGCCTCCTGCTCGGGCACCTCGGGCGGCCGGATGCCGCTCCAAAGGTGCACCACGGGGGCGCCGAGGTCGGCCGCGATCCGCATGGCCCCGCGCAGGAAACGCACCCGCGCCTCGGCCTCGTCGTGCAGCAGGGTCGGGAAGTGCTTGCGCCGGGGGTCGAGCGTGTAACGGCCGCCCGTCTCGACGGCGAGGGCCAGGCCGAGTCGCTCCGCCAGCGCCGCGATCCGCCCGACCTCCGCCGGGGAGGCCCCGGGCATGAGGTGCCCGTGGTCGAGGGAGACCGCCGCGCCGGTGTAGCCGAGGTCGGCGAGCACCTCCAGTGTCTGGTCGAGCGGGTGGTCGCGGAACCCGTTGGTGCAGTAGGCCCAGTTCATGAGCACGGTCACGACGTGGCCACCTTCGCCGACAGCCACCGGCCGGCCGGCAGCGCGGCCAGCAGCGCCGCCGCCTGGGCGAGCCTGCCCCGCCCGGCCACCGCGGCCGCCTGCAGCGGGATCAGGCCGAGGATGCTCATCCGCACCGCCTGCCGCACCTGCTCGGGGTCGGGGTCGGCGCGCAGCGCCGCCTGGGCCCTTCCGGCGGTGGCGAGGTAGCCGGCGATCATCGCGGCGGCGCCCAGCCGCCCGGTGGTGTCGCCGCCGCGGCAGGCGACGGCGGCCAGCGCCGCGGACGCGCCGGTCGCGGCCAGCGCCTGCGTGACGGTCGCGGGGGTGGCGCCGTCCACCTCGGCGCGGCCGAGCAGGGTGATCCCGTAGGTGTGGGCGCCGACGGCCAGCGCCATGGGGGCGGCCGCCCGCGTGTTGGGGCCCGCCCCGAGCAGGACGTCGAGCACGCGGCAGGCCGCCATCGCGGCCGGGCCCGCCGCCGTGTGCTTGAGGCGCAGGTCGTAGGCCCAGGCGGCGCCGGCGAGCAGTCCCGCGAGCGCGAACCCGCGGCGTCCGCCGAAGACCGCGGCGGTGGCCACCCCGGCGCCGGTCAGCGCGGCGGCGAGGCCGAGCGCGCCCTCCGGGCTGATCCGGCCGGAGGGGATGGGCCGTTCCGGCCGTTCCTTCGCGTCGATCTTCCGGTCCGACCAGTCGTTGAGCGCCATTCCGGCCCAGTAGAGCAGCACCGACGCGGCGGCGAGGCCGGGCCGGGCCGATCGTCCGGCCGCCGCGGCGCCGGCGAGCGTGTCCCCGGGAACCGACAGCGCGGCGGGCGCGCGGACCAGCTCCAGCCAGGCCCTCACGGCCGCACCGCCGACGGGGCCTGCGCGAACGCCGCCCACCGGGCGTACTGGGTGGGCGGGGCCGCTCCCGCCCGGACCGCCGTCGCCCCGACCACGGCTGTGGTCGCGACGGCCCCCCGGGCGTCGACCAGCCAGACACCGATCGGCACTGTAACTCTCCCGTCAACTCGGGTATGAAGGGTGACCCCGGAACATTCGGATAGTAAGAGGGATCTTTCGGCACTGACAAGCAAAAGTTTCCCGAGAGGGCATAGAAAGTTCCCCCACCTGCGCTCGAACAGCGTGACGGGATCCCGGTCCCCGGCTCTCACCGCGGGCACCGCGGCGCGATCACGACGACACCCGCTCGATGAGCCGTTCGCCGAACAGCCCGACTTTGTCCTCTTCAAAGACAAAGTCAAAAAGATCATTGCAAAACTTCTTCCCCATTGAGCAGAAGTCGCGTAACTTGCTCGCCATGTGGCTCCGCACCGTCCCGAGGGGCCGGAGTGAGACCCGGAGTGAAACAAGGAGCGGAGGCACCCGCGGCACGGCCGCGTCATCGGGGGGACCGAGTTCTTCACGCAGATGGAGTTGGCTAGACGATGAGCGCGTACGAAGAAGAGATGGAGACCGCCGGCAACCTCGGACGCAGGCTGGGGCTCAACCGCCGTCAGTTCCTCGCGGCCACGACCGGCATGGCGGCGGCCGCCGCCGTGGCCGCGGCAGGCCCGATGAAGTCGGCCGCGCGTGCGGCGACCGCGGGCAACGGCGTGCTCGTGCCGCCCGGCAAGCGGGGCATCATCCTGTACACCGTCCGCGACGCCGTCTCACGGGACCCGCGGTCGACCACCCTCCCGTCCGGCTTCCGCCCGGTGCTCGAAGAGCTCAGCCGGATCGGTTACAAGCAGGTGGAGTTCGCCGGCTACGCCCAGCACGCCAACGCCGAGGGCGGCGCCAACCTGGAGACCGTCGAGGGCGCCCGCCTGCTGCGCACCTGGCTGGACGACAACGGCCTGGAGGCCGAGGGCAACCACGGCTTCATCCCCGGCTCCTGGCCGCTGAACCAGGCCGACCTCGACCGCTTCAAGCTCCACCTGGAGATCGCCAACATCCTCGGCATGAGCCACGTGGGCACCGGCAACGACCCGACCGGCAGCGCCTACAAGGCCGACTGGGACGTGGCCGCCGACAAGTGGAACACGCTGGGCGAGCTCGCCACCGCGGCCGGCCTCAAGCTGTACACCCACAACCACGACGTGGCCTACAGCTTCCTGCTCGACAGCGGCCCGCTCGACGCCCAGGGCCGGCCCACCCGTTCCTCCGGCATCCGCCGCCTCGAGTACTTCCTCTCCCAGACCGACCCGGGCAAGGTCTGGCTGGAGATGGACATCTTCTGGGCGCACGTGGCCCAGTACAAGTACAAGACCTACACCGCGCCCGACGGCTCCACCCAGACGCAGGTCTTCAACCCGCTCGGCGTCGTGCAGGCCCAGACGATGCGGTTCCCGCTGTTCCACGCCAAGGACGGCAAGATCAACACCGCCACCTCCAACGGGTACGACATGGTTCCGTTCGGCACCGGCGACATCGACTACAAGAGCTTCTTCTCCCAGATGGGCGCCAAGGGCTACCACAACCCGATGTACGAGCAGGACAACGCCCCCGGCGGCACGGCCAACCCGGCGCAGTCCCTGGAGTACTCGAAGCTGAGCTACGACAACATCGCCAAGCTCCGCGGCTGAGGCCCGCCCGAGCAGTTCGGCTGATCACTTGAGTATGGCGGACCGCCACGCGTTCGACCCGTTCCACCGGCACGCGGCGGCCCGCCTTTTCCTGCCACCCCCCTGGAAGAAGAGGCGCAGCAGACTTGAAGCGTACTCGCATACTGGTCGGCGGTCTCGCCGCCGCGTTGACGCTCCCGTTCGCGGCGACGCTCACCGCCGCTCCGGCCCAGGCGCACGAAGACGCGCTGCACTGGGAGAACTACGAGAAGGTCACCCTCACCAAGGACGTCGGCGAGCCGATCGACATGGCGATCCTGCCGGACAGCCGGGTGCTGCACACCGCCCGCAACGGCGACGTCCGGATGACCGACCCCGCCACCGGCGTCACCAAGGTCGTCAACACGATCGACGTCTACAACAACTCCGAAGACGGCCTGCAGACGATCGGCCTCGACCCCGACTTCGCGAACAACAAGTGGGTCTACGTCTACTACGCGCCCAGGAAGATGACCGGGGCGTACCCGGAGACGACTCCGACCGGCTCCGCGCCCAACTCTCTGCCCGCGGGCGCCGACGAGTCGTACTGGAACCAGTGGAAGGGCTACAACCAGCTCTCCCGGTTCAAGTGGGACGGCGACAAGCTCGACCTGTCGACCGAGCAGGTCATCATCAAGATCGGGACCAACCGCGGGCAGTGCTGCCACGTCGCGGGCGACTTCGACTGGGACGACGAGGGCAACCTCTACCTTGCCACCGGCGACAACACCCCCGCCAGCACCCCCGGCGCCAACGGCTTCGCGCCCAACAACGACGCTCCCGGGATGAACCCGGGCTTCGACGACCGCCGCGGCGCGGGCAACACCAACGACCTGCGCGGCAAGATCCTGCGGATCAAGGTGCAGGAGGACGGCTCCTACACCGTCCCGGACGGCAACCTGTTCCCGAAGGGCACCGCCAAGACCAGGCCCGAGATCTTCGTGATGGGCGTGCGGAACCCGTTCCGCATGGACGTCGACGGGAAATCCGGCACGCTGTCGTGGGGCGACTACGGACCGGACGCCGGCGCCGCCGACCCCAACCGCGGCCCGATGGGGTACGTCGAGTGGAACGTGACCCCGCTGAACAAGCCGATGAACGGCGGCTGGCCGTACTGCACCGGCGACAACTTCAACTACAACCACTGGGACTACGCGAACTCCAAGCCGCGTGAGTTCTTCGACTGCGCGGGCGGCCCGACCAACAACTCCGTGTGGAACACCGGCCTGGAGAAGCTGCCCCCGGCGACCCCGGCCGACCTGTACTACGGCGACCGCGCGAGCGACCAGCCGGCCGAGTGGTCGGGGCTGACCGAGTTCGACCCGGTGCAGAACGGCCAGGCCCCGATGGGCGGCCCGGTCTACCACTACGAAGCGGACAACCCCTCGACGACGAAGTTCCCCGAATACTGGGACAACAAGTTCTTCATGGGCGAGTTCTCCCAGGACTACCTGGCGGCGTTCACCGTGTCCGGCCCGGACGGCCCGGTCACCAAGATCGAGCAGGTCCTGCCCAACGCCGAGCTGACCAAGATGGCGATGCCCATCACGGACAACCCGATGGACCTCGAGTTCGGCCCCGACGGCGCGCTCTACGTCCTCGAGTACGGCGACGGCTTCTTCCGCGCCAACCCCGACTCGGGTCTCTACCGCATCGACTACTCGCCGGGGAACAAGGCCCCGCAGGCGAAGATCACCGTTGACAGGACGTCGGGCAGCAACGCGCCGCTCACCGTCCAGTTCAGCGGCGCCAAGTCCACCGACGCCGAGGCGGGCGACCTCACCTACGAGTGGGACTTCGACGGCAACGGCTCCTTCGACGCGAAGGGTGTGACGGCGAGCCACACCTACGACAAGCTCGGGCAGTACACCGCCAGGCTCCGCGTCACCGACGCGGGCGGCAGGTTCGGCCTCGCCACGACCGAGATCACCGTCGGCAACACCGCGCCCACGGTCGGCATCGAGACCCCCGGCGACGGCGGGTTCATCGACTGGGGCAACGCGGTTCCGTTCAAGGTCAAGGTGACCGACCAGGAGGACGGCGACGACCCGACCTGCAGCAGGGTCGCGTGGACCTTCGGCCTCGGCCACGACACGCACGCCCACCCGATCACCACGGGCACCGGATGCACCGTCACCTGGGCGACCCCGGCCGACGCGCCCGAGCACGGCGAGACCGAGAACATCTTCGGCGTCGTCGTGGTCAGCTATCGCGACAACGGCGCCAACGGCATCCCCGGCGCGAGCAGCGACGCGACGCTGATCCTCAACCCGAAGCTCATGCAGGCCGAGCACGGGGACGACAGCAAGGGCGTCACCAAGACCCAGGACGAGACGGCGTCCGGCCTCAACAAGGTCACCTCGTTCGACGCCGGCGACTACATCGGCTACGACCCGGTGAACCTCAGCGGCATCACGTCCGTGAAGACCGTGGCCACCGGCGCGGGCACCCTGTCGCTGCGCTGGAACTCGCCGACCGGGGCCCCGTTCGCGACCGTCGCGATCCCGGCCGGCGCCGGCTGGCAGACGGTGACCACCGACCTGAAGAACGCCCCCACGGGCAGCGGCAAGCTGTACGTCACCTCGACCGGCGGCGTGGACGTGGACGCGTTCACCTTCGTGGGCGACGGCGTCGCCGACAAGACCCCGCCGACCGTGACGGCCGCGCTCAACCCGGCCCAGCCGAACGGTGAGAACGGCTGGTACACCGGCAACGTGACGATGACGGTGACCGCGACCGACAACGGCACGGTGTCGAGCCGGCAGTACTCGATCAACGGCGGCGCCACCTGGCTGAGCGCCAACAACGCGGTGACGTTCAGCACCGAGGGCGCCACGGAGGTCCGCTACCGGGCCACCGACAGCGGCGGCAACGTCGGGCAGGGCACCCTCACCGTGAAGATCGACAAGACCGCGCCCGCGCTGACCGTCAGCGGCGTCGACTCCGGTGACCACGGCGACTCGACCTCGATCACGCCCGTCTTCTCCGCCACGGACGCCGCGTCCGGGGTGGCGAGCGTGACCGCGGCCGTCGGCGACCTGCAGGTCAAGCCGGGCGAGGCGCTCCCCCTCTGGAAGCTGCCGCTCGGCGAGAACGAGCTGATCGTGACCGCCGAGGACAAGGCCGGGCACGCCACGAAGAAGACGGCGGCCTTCACCGTCACGACCTCCTTCGAGGACGTGAAGGCCCTCCTCACCGCCTTCCGGAGCGCCGGCACGGTGACCGAGGACGGCGACGTCCTGATCGCGCAGCTCGACCAAGCGGCCAACCAGGCCGGCATGGGCAAGAAGGACAACGCGATCAAGGCCCTGGAGCGGTTCACCGGCTTCGCCGGCGATCCCAAGAGGGTGACCGACAAGGCCGCGAGCGACGCGCTCATCCGCGACGCGAAGGCGCTCATCGAGCGGCTGCGCGGCTAGCCAGACGTCCCGTGGGTCCGGCCCGGCCCGGCCGGGCCCACGGGACCCCAACACCCCCACAGCCCTCTCACGCCCCGGAAACAGAGACGCCGGCGACCACGGCGGCATCGTGATGCCATCGTGATCGCCGGCGTCGAACTGCCCGTGCCGGTGAACCGATGTAAAGAGCATGAGGCGAATCCGGTACGGCGCGGCGGCCCTGCTGTCCGTCGCCTTTCTGTTGACGGGATGCGGCGGCTCGGGCGCATCCAGCAGCGACGCGGCCGGCAGCGTCGCCGGCACCATGGCACCGGCCGGGGACGCCCCCACGGCCGAGATCCCGGCTCAGGAGCGGGCGCCCGCCACGGGCGGCGCGAGCGGCGGGCAGGAGAAGACCAGGATCGACCCGGCCGCTCGCGCGATCATCTACCAGGCCGAGCTCACCGTCGAGGCCAAGGACGTCCCGTCGGCGGCCGAGCGGGCGAAGGCGATCGTGACGGGCGCGGGCGGATACGTCGCCGAGGAGCGCAGCGCGTCCATTCCCGGCGGCGAGCAGTCGACGATCGCGTTCAAGGTGCCGCCGGCGCGCTACGCCGACGTGCTGGCCCAGCTCGGACGCGACCTCGGGAAACGCACCTCGGTGCGGCAGAACGCGCAGGACGTCACCGAGGAGGTCGCCGACGTCGCCAGCCGGGTGAAGTCGGCCGAGGCCGCGCTCGGGCAGTTCCGCACGCTGCTGTCGAAGGCGAACAAGATCGGCGAGATCCTCGAGATCGAGCGGGAGATCTCCAGCCGCGAGGCCGATCTGGAGTCGCTGCAGGCCAGACAGAAGGCCTTGGAGACGCAGACCGGGATGGCCACCGTCACGCTCACCCTGCTGCCCACGCCGAAGCCCTCGCCCCGCCCCGAGCAGGAGGAGGACGGGACCGGCTTCCTCGCCGGGCTGCGCGCCGGGTGGGACACCCTGACCACGTCGGCCGTGGCGGCGCTGACCGTGCTGGGCGCGCTGCTGCCCTGGATCGTCGTGGCGGGGGTGGTGTGGCTGGCCGTCCGGGTCGTCATGCGCCGGATGCGCCGCCGTGCGGCCCCGCCGCCCGGCGCCGTTCCTCCCGGGCCCGTTCCCCCCGGGCCTCCCGCTCCCCGCGAGGACCGGGACGAGAACCGGGATCAGGACCGGGAGTCCGAGCGCACGCCGCGGTGACGCCTTGGTGAGGCCTCAGTGGCGCCTCAGTGGCGCCTCATGGATGCTTCAGCGGACCGAGGACTCGTGGACGAAGTCGGTGAGCCGGGCGAGCTGGTCGGGGTCGGTCGAGGGAAGCACGCCGTGGCCGAGGTTGAACACGTGCCCCTCGGCCACCCGGCCCCGTTCGAGCACCTCCCTGGCCCGCCTCTCGACGACCTCCCAGGGCGCGAGCAGGATCGCCGGGTCGAGGTTGCCCTGCAGGGCCTTGCCCGCGCCCACGCGCAGCGCGGCCTCGTCGAGCGGCACCCGCCAGTCGACGCCCACCACGTCGGCGCCGGCCTCGCCCATGAGGCCGAGCAGCTCGCCGGTGCCGACGCCGAAGTGGATGCGCGGCACGCCGAGGTCCGCCAGGCCCGCGAAGATCTTGCTGGTGTGCGGCAGCACGTAGGTGCGGTAGTCCTGCGGCGCGACCGCGCCCACCCACGAGTCGAAGAGCTGGGCGGCCGAGGCGCCCGCCGCGACCTGCACGCGCAGGAAGGCGAGCGTGATCGCGCCGAGCCGCTCCATCAGCTCGTGCCACAGCTCGGGCTCGCCGTACATCATGGCCTTGGTGCGGTCGTGGTTCTTGGAGGGACCGCCCTCGATGAGGTAGGACGCGAGCGTGAACGGCCCTCCGGCGAAGCCGATCAGCGGGGTGCCGCCCAGCTCGCCGGTGAGCGCGCCGACCGCCTCCGTCACGTACGGGACGTCGTCCGGCTCCAGGGGCCGCAGGACCTCCATGCCCGCCTTGTCGCGGATGGGGGTCGCGACGACCGGGCCGACGCCCGGCTTGATGTCGAGGTCGACGCCGATGGCCTTGAGCGGGACCACGATGTCGCTGAAGAAGATCGCCGCGTCCGTGCCGTACCTGCGGACCGGCTGCATGGTGATCTCGACCACGAGGTCGGGCGTGGCGCAGGCGGTGAGCATCTCGACGCCCGCGCGCACCCTGCGGTACTCGGGCAGCGACCGCCCGGCCTGGCGCATGTACCACACCGGCGTGTGCGGAACGGGCTCGCGCCGGCACGCGCGAATGAAAACGGAATCGCCGAGCTGGGGTTTCACGGCACCAGCCTGCCATGTCCCGGCGGCGCCCGGCGCCGGGACCCATGACCTGGGGCTCCAGAACGACGCGCGGACGGCCGTTGATCGCGTAAGGTGAACCCCAACCCCTCCTGTGAGTCATCTCACAGCTCGGCAATGTGTTCGTCAATCGGCCATCCGGCATCGATTCCAATACCACTTTCGAGACACGCCGAGTGCGATGCGGGGAAATGTCGCCGGGACGTGCCAACGTCGGATCAGTCCCGAGCGACCGCCACGACCGTGGATCCGACGAGAGGCCCCGGAGCGATGACTTCGATGTGGAGTTCCCCCGAACGCCGCACTGAGCGCTGTGCCGGCAGCGACGCCGCGCGCCCCGCCCGCCCGAGCGGCGCGCCGCGCGCGAGGGGGCGGCGAGACCGCGCGGACGGCCGCGGCGACCGCCGGGACCGCACGCGCACAGGCGCCCGGGCGCGGACGGCCGACCGGGCGACGGCTCGACTGGCGGCGACGGTTTGACGACTTCCGATGCCCCCCACAGCCACCCCCCTGCTTCGCGCTATCCCGAATCCGACCTACTCTTCCGTCATGACCCTCGGTGAACCGCCTGCACCTCCCGCCGCCTTCCGGCGCGCGCTGGAGACGCTGCGCCCCGCCGAGGTGCGGCCGGAGATCGAGCTGGAGGACATTCCCGCACCTCAGCGGCTCGCCCCCTATTCCGGGGCCGTCGGGGCGTCGGTGTACCGTGACGACGACGAACTCGCCGTCGGCCGCCTGATCATGCTGTTCGACCCCGAGGGGCAGCGCGGCTGGGAGGGACCGTTCCGCCTCGTCGCCTACGTACGCGCCGACATGGAGCCGGAGATGACCACAGACCCGCTGCTGGGGCCGGTGGCATGGAGCTGGCTCACCGAGGCGCTCGACGCCCACGGCGCGCGATACGCCGCGGTGGGCGGCACGGTCACCCGCGCCGTCTCGGAGGGATTCGGCGGCAAGGCGGACGACCCCGTCACCACGGAGATCGAGCTGCGGGCCTCGTGGTCGCCGCTCGACGAGGACCTGTCGTCGCACGCCGCCGCCTGGTGCGACCTCATGTGCCTCGCCGCGGGCATCCCCCCGCTGCCGCCCGACGTCGCCACGCTGCATCCGCGCCCCGCCCGCCGAGATGATCCGAAAGTTCCTTAGCCCGTGACAGAACCCGTAATCCAGCCGTTGGTGGAGCCGCGCGAGGGAATCCCGCCCGTCATCGAGGACTCCGCCGCGCTCGCGGCCGCCGTCGACGCCTTCGCTCGTGGGTCGGGTCCGGTGGCCGTCGACGCCGAGCGCGCCTCCGGATACCGCTACAGCGGCCGCGCCTACCTGGTGCAGCTGCGCCGGGCCGGCGCGGGCACCGCGCTGATCGACCCGATCAAGTGTCCCGACCTGTCCGCGCTGGACGAGGCCGTACGCGACGCCGAGATCGTCCTGCACGCCGCCAACCAGGACCTGCCGTGCCTGGCCGAGCTCGGCTTCCGCCCGGGGCGGCTGTTCGACACCGAGCTGGCCGGGCGGCTGCTCGGCTACGAGCGGGTCGGCCTGGGCACCATGGTCGAGCTCGTTCTCGGCCTGCGGCTGGAGAAGGGCCATTCGGCGGCCGACTGGTCGGCCCGCCCGCTGCCGGAGGACTGGCTGCGCTACGCCGCGCTCGACGTCGAGGTGCTGGTCGAGCTGCGCGACGTCCTGCACGACGAGCTTTCCGGCACCGGCAAGCTGGATTGGGCGCTGGAGGAGTTCGCGTCGATCCTGGCCGCGCCCGCCCATCCCCCGCGTACCGACCCCTGGCGGCGCACCTCGGGCATCCACCGGGTGCGCACGCTGCGCGGGCTCGCCGTGGTGCGTGAGCTGTGGACGCTGCGCGACGAGATCGCCCGGGAGTCCGACCTCGCGCCGGGCCGCGTGCTGCCCGACGCGGCGATCGTGCAGGCCGCCCTCGACCAGCCGCGCACGACCAAGGCCCTCACCGAGATCACGCCGTTCGTCGGCCGCAGCGCACGCCGCCACCTCAACGACTGGCTGACGGCGGTGAACCGGGCCCGCACGATGCCGGAGGCGTCGCTGCCGCAGCCCGTGGGGCCCGGGGACGGCCCTCCCCCGGCCAACCGGTGGGCCGACCGGGACCCGGCCGCCGCCAAGCGGCTCGCGGCGGCGCGTGCCGTCGTCGCCGCGCTCGCCGACGAGCACCGCATGCCGACGGAGAACCTCCTCCAGCCCGACGCCGTACGCAGGCTGACCTGGGAGCCGCCCGCGCCGATCAGCGAGGAGACCGTGGCGGAGCGGCTGCGCGCACTGGGCGCGCGGGAGTGGCAGATCGGCCTGACCGTCCACCCGCTGGCCAAGGCGCTCGAACGGCTGGAGATCAAGGGAGAGGTGTGACATGCGGGGCGACGGCCGGGACGCGGAGTCTCCCTTCGGCTACCGGTTGCACCACGTCCAGCTCGCCATCCCGGCCGGGGCGGAGGACGACTGCCGCGCCTTCTACGTGGACGTGCTCGGGATGACCGAGATCGGCAAGCCCCCCGTGCTCGCCGCACGCGGGGGCCTGTGGGTGCGGGCCGGCGCCCTGGAGATCCACCTCGGCGTGGAGGAGGACTTCCGCCCCGCGCGCAAGGCGCACCCGGGCATCCTGGTGACCGGCCTCGACGACCTCGCCGCGCGTCTGGCGGCCGCCGGCGTCGAGGTCTCCTGGGACCCGCACTTCCCGGGCCATCGCCGCTTCTACGCCCACGACAACGTCGGCAACCGCCTGGAGTTCCTCTCCCCGGAGACCTGACCGGCGCGTACGACCAGCAATTGAAGAAATGAAGCATTTCGCCCTGGCTCGGTAAGTACAGGTGACCGCATACGCCAGGAAAGGCCGAAATGCATGACTACCACCCGCGAAGTCGTCGCGGCGGATGATGCGACCCTCATCGAGAGATCGCTGCACGAGCCGGAGGTCTTCGCCGTCCTGTTCGACCGGCACGCACCGCTCCTCCACCGCTACGTGACCAGGCGGCTGGGACCCAGCGACGCGGAGGACGTCGTGGCCGACACCTTTCTGGCCGCCTTCCAGAACCGGGGCGACTACGACCGGGGCCGCCCCGACGCCCGCCCATGGCTGTACGGCATCGCCTCGAACATGATCGGGAAACGGCGGCGCGCCGAGACCAGCCTCTACCGCGCGTACCTCCGCAGCGGCGTGCACCCGGGGGAGATACCGGGCGCGCAGGTGGAGGACGGAGTCAACACCCTGGCCGTCAACCGGCCGCTGGCGCGCGCCCTGCTGCGGCTCAAACGGGCCGACCGCGACGTGCTACTGCTCGTCGCCTGGGCCGGGCTGAGCTACCAGGAGGTCGCCGACGCGCTCGCGATCCCCCCGGGCACCGTCGCCTCGCGGCTCAACCGCGCCCGCAACCAGATGCGCCAGGATTTACCAGAGGGAGATTGGCAATGAACGCGCTCACCGGCATGTGGCAGAACGTTCCGGCAGCCTCGCGGGACGACCTCGCCGGGGCCAGGCGGCGGCTGCTGGACGGGATGCAGGCCCGGCCCGTCCTCGCCACCTCCAGGCGTCGGGTCGTCACCGCCCCTCGGCTGCTGGTCGCGGCCGGCGTCGCGGCGGCGGCCGTAACCGCACCGCTGGTCGCCGGCGGCGGGACCCCGGCGTACGCAGTGACCGAGAACCCCGACGGCACGATCACGGTGGCGCTCAACGAGATGCGCGACCCCGAGGGACTGCGGGCCGATCTGCTGGCGGCCGGGGTCACGGCCGACGTGTCGTTCCTGGCGCCGCACACGCGGTGTGCGGACTCCCGGTTCGAGGGCGCGGACCCCTCGTACGGGTCGCGGGGCCATACGGAGGCGCAGCTGCGGAAGGGCGTGGAACAGTGGCGCTCGTTCGCGGCGGCCCGGGTGGTCGATGTCCGTGAGATCAGAATCCGTCCGGAGTTCATCTGGCCGGGCGAGACGCTCGTGCTGGAGTTCCGCGACAACCGGGACGCGCGGCGGCCCTGGAGGCTCGGCGCCTGGCTGGCCAAGGCCGGCTCGCCCGTCAAGCCCTGCACACCCGTGGCCGACGCCGGCTGAGCCCTTCCGTGTCCTGCCGGTGAGGGACGGATGGAGCAGGCGGAAGCTCCCGGAGGCGCGGCCCTCGCGCCCCCGGGAGCCGTTGTGATCAGACCGCGTCGTCGTCGGTCACGACGAGCCGGGCGAAGCCGTTCCCGATCGTCGCGTTGACCGGCACCGAGGCGACCACCTGGTAGGACTGCGGCGCGGACGCCACCGCGGTGTCACCGTTGACGGGCACCTGGAAGGTCGCCTGCGGGGACCCGGCCGGGATGACGACCTCCTGCGCCGCCGAGCCGATCACCGGGGCGTCCCCGGTCGCGATCGTCTGGATCTGGACCGTCACCGGCGTGGGGCTCTTCTTCGACAGCCGCACCGTCATCGTGGCCGTGCCCGGGCCGTCGCCCTCGTCCACCGTGGCGCCCTCCACCGACACCTGCGGCAGCCTGTCGGTGCGGGCCTCACCCGCGGCGTCCGTGGTGAACGCGACGTCGGCGAGGTAGACCGCGCCCGTCTGAGTCGCACCCGAGATCCGGATCTCGCTGATCTGCTGCGGCTTGACGCCGGTGAGCGAGCTCAGCGGGACGCGTACCGTGCGCAGCCAGGTCTTGGGCAGCGGCGAGGCGGTGCCGGGGAACGCCGTGAGCGCGTCGCTGACCTCGGACACCTTGACCGTGCGGGACGCGCCGTGCTTGTCGACGATCTCGACCGCGAGGTCCACGTCGCCGGTCGCCGTCTCGTCCCTCGCGGTGCGGAAGGTGAGCGCGTCGTAGCGGGAGACGTTCTGGTCCCGCTTGTCGAGCGGCACCGTCACCGTGCCCGTGGGGTCGCTCCAGGAGAACCGCAGCACCGGTGTCGAGGCGACGTTGTTCGCGTACGTCGCGGGCGTCCAGGACGGCGCCTGCGAGGTGGTCAGCGTGGAGGCGCAGGACGGCAGGCCGCTCTGTGGCGAGCGGTCGAGCATTCCGGCGCACACGGCCGCGGTGGCCGAGCCGGTGACCCGCGTGGACGGCGCGAGCGACGTGAAGGAGGCCACGTCGAAGCGCTTGCCGGCGGGCGCCTGGGCGACGGCGTGCACGACGGCCCGTCCGGCGGAGGCGGCGGCGCCGCCACTGCCGTCGAACAGCGGCAGCAGACCCTGCTCGCCGCCCTGGACGAGGCGGAAGAACCCCGCGATGTACGCGGTGCCGACGGCGTACTGCTCGGCGGCGGTCAGCCGCGACGGCGCGGTGCCGCCGCAGACCGGGTCGTTGCGGTTGGACCAGTCGTCGGACGCGGGCGCGTGCGCCACACCCGGGGTCCACTCGGTGTTGAAGAAGTTGTGGTCGGCGCCCATGACCATCAGCGAGGAGCGGAAGGCCGGGTCGTCGTCCTCGGCGTATCGGGAGTCGTCGTAGAAGTGCTGGCCCTGCTGGTTGGAGACGTCCCCGTCGCAGTAGGGCAGGATGACGGCCATCGGCGTGCCGGGCAGGGTCGCCCGCGCGAAGTCCGTCGGCGCGAGCGGGAGCACCGCCCTGATCCCGTACGGCTTGGCCCGGCCCGCGTTCATCAGCGCGGCCTTGACGACGCCCTCGCCTCCGCGCGAGTGTCCCATCAGGCCGACGTCCGCCATGTCGAGGCGGCCCTTGAACAGGCTGACGAGCTTCGCGTCGCCCACACCCCGGTCGGCGTCGGCGAGCAGGTCGAGGTGCCGCATGACGACCTCGCCCCGGGCCAGCGCGCCCCGGTCCTCGCTGTAGGGGTTGTCGGCGGCGTTGACGCCGTTGGCGCTCACCGACACGACGACGTATCCGTTGCTCGCGAGCACGTCGGCGGGGCCGTCGTAGCCCTGGTAGCTGGCGATCGGCTGCTGCCCCGCCGGGCAGGGCCACTGCGTGTTGGACGACGTCCAGGCCGTCGGGTTGTAGCAGGCCGAGTGGCGGCCGTGCAGGAAGACGACCAGCGGGCGCTTGCCGCGGGCGCCGTCCGGCAGGTAGACCTTCGCCCGGATCTCGGCCGGGCGGCCGCCGAGTCCCTCCAGGGTGATGGCGGTGTCGCCGAGGTCGTACTCGTCGTGGGTCACGGCGTACGGACCGGGCGTGGCGGGGTCGACCGGCGCGGGATCCGGCTTGCCGGGCGGGCCGGGCGGATTGCCGGGCTTACCGGGCTTGCCGGGCGGATCGGCGGGCGGATTGCCGGGCGTGGGCGCGGTCCTGCCGGCGGCCGCCGCGGCGGCCTCGGGGGCCTCGCCGTTCCAGGCCACGTCGACGGACGACGCCGTGGCGACGGCGGGGTCGGGGGTGACGAGGGTCAGCGTCATGCCGTCGGGCGACTCCTGGGCCGGGCCGAGCGAGCGGCCGTCCGCCGCGAGCTCGGGGACGGCGTCGCGGACCGGCAGCGGCTTGTTCAGGTGGAGGGTGACCCGGTGGCCGCCGCCGACGGGTTCGACGGTCCAGGCGCCGTCCTCGCCGGACGAGCCGATCGAGCCGGGCGGGGCGGCGTACGCGGTTCCCGCGAGAAGGGGGGTGGACAGGGTCGCGGCCGTGACGGCCGCGGCGAGCGCCTTGGTCCAGGCGCGCACAGGGGAGGGCATGAAGTTCTTCTCCGAGTGCAATGCCCCAAGAAATCCGCTAGCGAGAGCTAGAGGAGTGATTCTTGGGATTTGAGGGGTTGCATCCCGAATGAGATCGCCACCGGGGACCTGCACTGATTCATCCCAGTTGCCGCCCTGTTAACGATCACTCACAAGCACGGTGAACCCACTGATCCCAGTACCGGTTACCGACCAGTAGCATAGAGAGCCGGAAGCTACCGACAAGTAGGAGCGAACCCCGTGCCTGCGTCCCGTGAAGTCGTCTTCGTCGACGGCGTTCGGACGCCTTTCGGCAAGTCGGGCCCGAAGGGCCTGTACGCCGAGACGCGTGCCGACGACCTGGTAGTCCGCGTCATCCGCGAGCTGATGCGGCGCAACCCCGGCCTCCCCCCGGAGCGGGTGGACGAGGTGGCCATCGCGGCCACCACCCAGATCGGCGACCAGGGCCTGACCATCGGCAGGTCCGCGGCGGTGCTCGCCGGTCTGCCGAAGTCGGTCCCCGGCTACGCGATCGACCGCATGTGCGCCGGCGCGATGACCGCCGTGACCACGGTGGCGGGCGGCATCTCCTTCGGCGCGTACGACGTGGCCATCGCCGGCGGTGTCGAGCACATGGGCCGCCACCCCATGGGCGAAGGTGTGGACCCCAACCCCCGGTTCCTGTCCGAGCAGCTCGTGGACGGCTCGGCGCTGGTCATGGGCATGACCGCGGAGAACCTGCACGACCGCTACCCGTCCATCACCAAGGAGCGCGCCGACGCCTTCGCCGTCGCCTCCCAGGAGAAGGTCGCCAAGGCGTACGCCGACGGCAGGATCCAGCGCGACCTCGTGCCGATGGCCACCCGCAAGGCCGCCGAGGGCTGGGGCCTGGCCACCGTGGACGAGGCGCCGCGCCCCGGCACGACGCTTGAGGGCCTGCGCACGCTCAAGACGCCGTTCCGCGCGCACGGACGAGTCACGGCGGGCAACGCCTCCGGCATCAACGACGGCGCGACCGGCTGCATCGTGGCCGCCGAGGACGTGGCCCGGGAGCTGGGCCTGACCCCGCGCATGCGGCTGGTGTCCTACGCCTTCGCCGGCGTGGACCCCGAGGTGATGGGCATCGGGCCGATCCCCTCCACCGAGCGCGCGCTGCGCCTGGCCGGGCTGTCCGTCGACGACATCGGCCTGTTCGAGATCAACGAGGCGTTCGCCGTCCAGGTGCTGGCCTTCCTTGAGCACTTCGGCATCGCCGACGACGACCCGCGCGTCAACCCGTACGGCGGCGCGATCGCGTTCGGCCACCCGCTGGCCTCGTCGGGCGTCCGGCTGATGACGCAGCTCTCGCGCGAGTTCGCCGAGCGTCCCGACGTCCGCTACGGGATCACCACGATGTGCGTCGGCATGGGCATGGGCGGCACCGTCATCTGGGAGAACCTGTCATGAGCACCCTCGACACCAGCAGGGCCCTCCTGGAGGGCAAGAACGCCGACGAGGCCGTCACCAAGGCGCTCGTGCGCGACGTCGAGCTTCCGTACGGCGCGGGCACGATGGCCCTGATCACGCTCGACAACGGCCTCGACCACACCAAGCCGAACACCTTCGGCCCGCACGGCCTGCTCGCGCTGAACGACGCGCTCGACACGATCGCCGCGCGCTCCGATCTCGCGGCCGTCGGCGTCGTCGGCAAGCCGTTCATCTTCGCCGTCGGGGCCGACCTCAAGGGCGCGGCGGCGGTGTCCTCCCGCGAGGAGGCGCTCGCCATCGGGCGGCTCGGGCACCACGTGTTCCGCCGTCTCGGCGAGCTGGACGTGCCGTCGTTCGCGTTCGTCAACGGCGCAGCGATGGGCGGCGGGCTGGAGATCGCCCTGCACTGCACCTACCGCACCGTGTCGTCCGGCGTCCCGGCGATCGCGCTGCCGGAGTGCTTCCTCGGCCTGGTGCCCGGGTGGGGCGGCACCCAGCTGCTCCCCCGCCTGATCGGCCCGGAGAAGGCGCTCAAGCTCGTCATCGAGAACCCCCTGTCGCAGAACCGCATGATCAAGGGCCGGGACGCGTACGCCCTCGGCATCGCCGACGCGATGTTCGAGCCCGCCGACTTCGTCGAGGAGTCGCTGCGGTGGGCCGCCCAGGTGCTGCGCGGCGAGGTGACCGTCGAGCGGGCCGACCACACCGCCGAGGACTGGGCCCCGGTGATCGACCAGGCCAGGACCCTCGTGGACCTCAAGCTGCGGGGGGCCTCCCCCGCGCCGTACCGGGCGCTCGACCTCGTGGCCCTGGCCCGTACGGCGTCGCGCGACGAGGGTTTCGCCGCGGAGGACGAGGCGCTGGCCGACCTGCTCATGAGCGACGAGCTGCGGGCCGGGCTGTACGCCTTCGACCTGGTGCAGCGCCGGGCCAAGCGGCCGGCGGGCGCGCCGGACAGGTCGCTCGCCCGCCCGGTCACCAAGGTCGGCGTGGTGGGCGCCGGGCTGATGGCCTCGCAGCTCGCGCTGCTGTTCGCCCGCCGCCTGGAGGTTCCGGTCGTGCTCACCGACCTCGACCAGGCCCGGCTCGACAAGGGCGTCGGCTACGTCCACGCCGAGGTCGACAAGCTGCTGGGCAAGGGCCGGATCTCCGCCGACCAGGCCAACCGGCTGAAGGGCCTGGTGACCGGGTCGCTGACCAAGGACGCCTTCGCCGACGCCGACTTCGTGATCGAGGCGGTGTTCGAGGACCTCGGCGTGAAGCAGAAGGTCTTCGCCGAGGTGGAGGAGGTCGTCTCCGGCACCTGCGTGCTCGCCACCAACACCTCGTCGCTGTCGGTCACCGACATGGCGGCCGGCCTGCGCCACCCCGAGCGGGTCGTGGGCTTCCACTTCTTCAACCCGGTCGCGGTGCTGCCGCTGCTGGAGATCGTCCGGGGCGCCGCCACCGACGACGCGACGCTGGCCACGGCGTTCGCGGTCGGCAAGACGCTGAAGAAGTCGTGCGTGCTGGTCAAGGACGCGCCCGCGTTCGTCGTCAACCGGCTGCTGACGCGGTTCATGGGCGAGGTCACGGCGGCGGCCGACGAGGGCACCCCGCTGGAGGTCGCCGACCACGCGCTCGACTCGCTCGGCCTGCCGATGACGCCGTTCGCACTCCTCCAGCTCGTCGGCCCGGCCGTCGCGCTGCACGTCGCCGAGACCATGCGCGCGGCGTTCCCGGACCGGTTCGGCGTCTCGGAGAACCTCGCCAAGCTGGTCGCCGCGGGCAAGCCGGGCATGTACGGCCCGGACTTCCAGATCGACCCGGAGGTGCGGACCCTGTTCGAGGGCGGCTCGTCCCCCTCGGCGGCGGAGGAAGTGCGGCTGCGCGCGCTGCGGGCCCTCGCCCAGGAGATCAGGCTCATGCTCGACGAGGGCGTGGTCGCCGCGCCTCAGGACATCGACCTGTGCATGATCCTCGGCGCGGGCTGGCCGTTCCACACCGGTGGCATCACGCCCTACCTCGACCGTACGGGCATCTCCGAGGAGGTCACCGGCTCCCGCTTCCTGGAGCCCGGCGTGGCGTCCGTACCGGCCTGAGCTCTCCTGCCACGAGCCGCCCGGCCCGGCCGCCGCGCCACACCGGCGCGGCGGCCCGGCGTCACGAGTGGCGGCGGCATTCCTGCTCTGCTGGGCCGGAAGATGTCGTCCCTTCTCTGTACGCTCTATAAGCGGGAAGGGAGCAGGCCATGACAGCGCAACCGCACGACTTCATGTCCGGCGAGACGCCATTGCCGGAGAAGAACCTGCGGGCCATACGCTCCGCGTTGATCATCCCTCAGGACCGCGAGGCGTTCGACGCGGGGCTGAAGGCGGTGCTCGACGAGGTCAGGGTCAACCTGGACCTGGGTGCGCTGAACGCCTTCATACACCGGTGGTGGATCTCCGCCTGCGACTCGGTGCGCGATCCCGAGGGCCGCCAGCGGATGCACGAGCGGGCCGAACAGGTCCTTGCCGGCGGACCCCGTCCCGAGGGGAAGCCGTGGCGCGAGATTCTCGCCGCTCGTGGGATCGATGTGTAGGTGTACAAGCTCGCCATCGATCCCATAGCCGAAGAGCAGATCGCAGCGCTGCCTGACGAGGCGTTGCGCCCGCTCGCGGAGTTGTTCACGCTTCTGGAGACCGCCCCGTGGAGCGGGAAACCGTACAATCAGGCCAAGCCGAGATCGAATATGCTCACCCACCCATTCGGCGAACGGGGCCTTGCCACTTACGTCGTCCTGGAAGAGCAGCGTGAGAGCTACCTTGTGCGCATCGAGTGGCCGTAGCCACCGCCGCCAACTGATCACCCGGCCTCACCGGCAAGCGAGCCTCTCCGTTCTCCTGTAGAGACCAGCAGGCGGACATGGTTCGTGTCCAGGAGCCATTCCTCGGTGAGGCGTTCGCCCGTGATGCGCTCAGCCAGGGCCAGGGCGGCGGCCTGGCGGTCAAGAGGCTCGTCCCCAGCCGTGGACGCGACGGGCACCGCATGCGCCGCGTTCAGGCCGGCCGGTTCCTGTCCGGTCTCGACGCTCAGATCGTGGACGACGACCGGCGCCCCGGCCTCGGAGTAGGAGAGCAGATCGGTGCGGGGACCGTACGCTCACCGCCAAGCCGTGCGCCGCGAAGTGCGGTTCCGTACGCGGTCAGGCCGCGTGGCGGTAGGCGGGGTAGGTGAGGTAGCCCGCGTCGCCGCCCTGATACCAGGTGGACTCGTCGTCCGGCGCGATGGGAAGCCCCTGGCGCAGCCGCTCCACCAGGTCGGGGTTGGCGATGAACGCGCGGCCGAAGCTGATCAGGTCGGCGCCGAGCCCCAGCCAGTGATCGGCCGCGGCCTTGTCCGCCTTCCGGGGACCCATCGGGAGGACCGGGTTGACGATGAGCGTGCCGGGCCAGGCCTTGCGCAGTTCGACCAGCACGTCCTCGTCCGTGGTGGCCTCAAGGTGAATGTAGGCCAGGTCCAGGGGAGCCAGCTCGGCGAGCAGCGCGCCGTACAGCTCGGGCACGTCGCTCTCCTCCGCGCCCCAGAAGCCCGCGCCCGGCGAGAGCCGGATGCCCGTGCGGTCGCCGCCCACCGCCTCCATGGTCGCTGTCACCGCCTCCACGGCGAAGCGGATGCGGCCCGCGATCGACCCGCCGTACGCGTCGGTGCGCAGGTTGGCGGTGCTCGACAGGAACTGGGAGATGAGATATCCGTTCGCGCCGTGCAGTTCCACGCCGTCGAAGCCCGCGTCGACGGCTCGCACAGCGGCCCGCGCGTAGGACAGGGCGTGCTCGGGCACCTCGGTGGTCTCCAGGGCCCTCGGCACGGGCGCCGGCTTGGGCCCCGACGGGGTGAACACCTCGCCGGGAGCGGGGACGGCCGAGGGGCCCACGGGCTGCATCCCGGTGGTGTCGGGGTGGGAGACGCGGCCCCCGTGCATGATCTGCGCGAAGACGCGGCCGCCGTTGGCGTGGACGGCGTCGGTGACCGGCCGCCACGACGCGACCTGCTCGTCGGTGTGCAGCCCCGGGGTGCCCGGATTGGACTGCCCCACGAGGCTCGGCTGCACCCCCTCGGTCACGATGAGCCCGGCGGTGGCGCGCTGGGCGTAGTAGACCGCCATCGAGGGTGTCGCCAGGCCGCCCGCGGCCGCACGGACGCGGGTCATCGGGGCCATCACCACACGGTTGGGCAGGGTCAGCGAACCGAGCCGGTAGCGGTCGAAAAGGGTCGTCATTCCTACGTGCCTTTCCAGACGTTCCTGCGGATGGTCGCGTCCGCCGGCTGGACACGCGACTACGCTAAGACCTGACATTGACGTCAGATGCAAGTGTTTGAGCCGAGTTTTCGACAGGAGGCACGACGATGCGGATCGGCGAGCTGGCGGCGCGGGCCGGGGTGAGCGTCCGTTCCCTGCGCTACTACGAGGAGCAGGGCCTGCTGACCAGCACGCGCAGCCTCAGCGGTCAGCGCCACTACACCGACGACGAGGTCGAGCGCGTACGGCTCATCCAGCGCATGTACGGCGCGGGGCTCTCCAGCCGGACGATCGCCGAAGTGCTCCCCTGTGTCGACACGCCGAGCGAGCAGAACTCCGACGAGGCGTTCGAGCGCCTGGTCCAGGAGCGGGACCGGATCAGCCGGCACATCGACGAACTCGCCGAGGCCCGCGACGCCCTCGACCGGCTCATCGAGGTCAACCGTGTCCACCGTGCCCAGCAGCTGACGCCTCGCTGAATCGGCCGGGTCCGTCCCGGAACACTCGTCAGAGGCCGGCCGGGGGCCGGAGGTTCGCCCAAGGCAGGCCGCGTGCTCGCCCTGACCGGCCGACGATAGCCTCTCGTGCGGACGAAACGGGAGGTTAGCGGCGTGACGGAACTGCTGATGGGGCTCAGCCTCGGTCTGGGGGCGGGAGTCACGCCGGGCGCGCTGCTGACGCTCGTCATCACGGCGAGCCTGCGCGGCGGGTTCCGCTCGGGAGTGCGCCTGGCCTGCGTGCCCTTGCTGTCCGACCTGCCCGTGGTGCTGCTCGCCGTGACGGCGGTCGGGGCGCTGCCGCAGGTGCTCCTGCGCGTGCTGTCGGTCGGAGGCGGGCTCTACGTCGTGTACCTGGGCGTGGAGACGCTGCGCGAGGCCCGTACGGCCCTGCCGCCCCACCCCGGCGAGGACGCGCCGTCCTCGGCCCAGGAGGTCCTGCGGGGCGTGGTGGTGAACCTGCTCAACCCGCACCCCTGGCTGTTCTGGATCGCGGTGGGCTCACCGATCTTCGTCTCCGCGTGGGATCACGCCCCGGCGTACGCGCTGGTCTTCGTGGGCGGGTTCTATCTGGTCCTGGTGGGCTCCAAGGTGGCACTGGCGGGGGCCGTGGGGGCCGGCCGGCATCGGCTGACCCCCCGCGGCTATCGCCTGCTGCTGGGCGCGAGCGGCGCGCTGCTGGCCGTCGTCGGCGCCGTGCTCACCGTTCGAGGACTGCTTCCCCAGGGGTTGTAGCGGCCACCCTGCTGCGGCGGCGGCCGTACAGGAAGTAGACGACGGCGCCGACGACCATCCACGCGAAGAACCGGATCCAGGTCTCCACGGGCAGGTTGAGCATCAGGTAGGCCGAGGCCAGCACCGACAGGATCGGCACCACCGGCACGAACGGCGTGCGGAAGGAGCGGGGCAGGTCGGGGCGGGTCCTGCGCAGCACCACCACCGCCACCGCGACGATCACGAACGCGAACAGCGTGCCGATGTTCACCAGCTCCGCGATGGCGCTCAGCGGGATCATCGCGGCGAGCAGCGCGGTGGCGGCGCCGATGACGATCGTGATCCGGTACGGCGTGCGGAACGTCGGGTGGACCTTGGCGAGGGACCTGGGCAGCAGGCTGTCGCGGCACATCGCGAACAGCACCCGGCTCTGGCCCAGCATGAGGATCATCACGACGGTGGTGAGCCCGGCGATGGCTCCGACGCTGATCAGCGTCGCCATCCAGGGCTGGCCCACCGACCGGAACGCGTCGGCGAGCGGGGCCGACGCGCTGAGCTCCGAGTAGTGCTGCATGCCGACGACCACGAGCGAGACCGCCACGTAGAGGATCGTGCAGACGACCAGCGAGGCGATGATCCCGATGGGCAGGTCGCGCTGCGGGCGGCGGGTCTCCTCGGCCGCGGTCGCCACGACGTCGAAGCCGATGTAGGCGAAGAACACCAGGGCGGCGGCGGTGAAGACGCCGAAGACGCCGTACGCGACCGGCTCCACGCCGAACAGCACCTGGATGAGGGGGGCCTTCATGCCCTCCCCTGCGGCCATGTGGTGGGACGGTGGGACGAACGGCCGGTAGTTGGCCCCCTTGATGAAGAACAACCCGGCGATGATCACGAGCAGCACGACGGCCAGCTTGACCGCCACCATGGCGCCGTTGAACCGGGCCGACATCTTGATCCCGGCCACCAGCACCCCGGTCAGCACGATCACGATCAGCGCCGCCGGGATGTTGAACACGGCCTCGTCCCCGGCGATGGACGACGGCAGGTAGATCCCGAAGTTCTTCAGCAGCGAGGCGAAGTAGCCCGACCAGCCCGAGGCGACCACCGCCGCCCCCAGCGCCAGCTCCAGCATCAGGTCCCAGCCGATGATCCAGGCCGGGAACTCGCCGATCGTGGCGTACGCGTAGGTGTAGGCCGAGCCGGCGACCGGGACCGTGGCGGCGAACTCGGCGTAGCACAGGGCGGCGAGCGCGCACACGATTCCGGCGACCACGAAGGAGATCGCGACGGCCGGACCGGCCGTGTTGCGCGCCGCCACGCCGGTCAGCACGAAGATGCCGGTGCCCACGATGACGCCGATGCCGAAGACGGTGAGATCGAGCGCGCTCAGGCTGCGTCTGAGCCGATGCTCGCCGCCTTCGGCATCCTCAATCGACTGTTCGACCGGCTTCGTCCGGAAAAGGCTCATCCGCAGGCTCCTCATCACGTCGATGACCTGCAGACTTCCCGGTCACACCGGTATTACTCCTGGTTATCAATCCGTGGGCTGCACGAGCCGCGCCGGATGGCTCTCCATCACCTGCGACCTGCGCGCCACGGCCTCGGTGATCTGACGCGCGAGGTCCTGCCCGGTCAGGCCGATCTCGGAAAGGATCTTGACCCGCTTGGCGTGATCGAGGAAGCGCTGGGGGATGCCGTAGGTCCGCACCGGCACGTCCACGTCGGCGTCGCGCAGCAGGCGCGCCACGGCGTCGCCCACGCCGCCGACCCGGCCGTTGTCCTCCACCACGACGACCAGCTTGTGCGCGGCGGCGGCCAGCACCAGCGCCTCGTCCAGCGGCTTCACCCAGCGCGGGTCCACCACGGTGGCCGAGATGCCCTGCGCGTCGAGGAGGGTGGCGGCCTCCATGCAGACCTCGGCCATCGGGCCGACCGCGACCAGCAGCACGTCGGCGTCGCCGGTGCGGAGCACGTCCATCTCGCCGAGCTTGCCGACGGCCTCCACGTCCTTGGGCAGGGCGCCCTTGGGGAAACGGATCACCGACGGGCCGTCCTCGATCGCGACCGCCTCGGCCAGCAGCTCGCGCAGCCGCGCGCCGTCGCGAGGGGCGGCGACCGACAGCCCGGGGATCACCTGGAGGATCGACAGGTCCCACATGCCGTTGTGGCTCGGCCCGTCGTCGCCGGTGACCCCGGCCCGGTCGAGCACGACGGTGACCGGCTGCCGGTGCAGCGCCACGTCCATCAGGAGCTGGTCGAAGGCCCGGTTGAGGAAGGTCGCGTAGACCGCCACGACCGGGTGAAGACCGCCCATCGCGAGCCCCGCGGCACTGGTCAGGGCGTGCTGCTCGGCGATGCCCACGTCGTAGATGCGGTCCGGGTACGCCTCGGCGAACGCCGCCAGGCCGGTGGGGTGGAGCATCGCCGCGGTGATCGCGACGACGTCCTTTCGCTCGGCGCCGACCTTGACCATCTCGTCGCTGAACACGTTGGTCCAGCTGTGCGGCTTGGGCCGCTCCTCGCCGGTCTCGATGTCGAAGGGCTGCGGCGAGTGGAAGCAGTCCTCGTCGTGGTTCTCCGCGTGGCTGTAGCCGTTGCCCTTGCGGGTGAGCACGTGGACGATGACGGGCCCGCGGAAGCCCCTGGCGCGGCGCAGCGCGGCCTCCACCGCGCCCTCGTCGTGGCCGTCGATCGGGCCGACGTACTTCAGCCCGAGGTCCTCGAACATGACCTGCGGGGTCAGGATGTCCTTCAGGCCCTTCTTGATGCCGTGCAGCGTGTCGTACAGCGGCGCGCCGACCACGGGCACCCGGCCGAGGTTGTTCTTCACCAGTTCGAGCACGTGCTCGTAGCCCTGGCTCATCCGCAGGGACGACAGGTGGGAGGCGAGGCCGCCGATCGTCGGCGAGTAGGAGCGGCCGTTGTCGTTGACCACGATGATCAGCGGCAGGTCCTTGCGCCCGGCGATGTTGTTCAGCGCCTCCCAGGCCATGCCGCCGGTCAGCGCGCCGTCGCCGATCACCCCGACCACCGTGTGGTCCGCGTCGCCGCGCAGTACGAGCGCCTTGGCCAGCCCGTCGGCGTACGACAGGACGGTGGAGGCGTGCGAGTTCTCGATGAAGTCGTGCTCCGACTCGGCCCGGCTGGGGTACCCCGACAGGCCGCCCTCCTGCCGCAGCGTGCCGAACTGGCCGGCCCGCCCGGTCAGCAGCTTGTGCACGTACGACTGGTGGCCGGTGTCGAACAGGATCGGGTCGCGCGGCGAGTCGAAGACCCTGTGGAGGGCGATGGTCAGCTCGACGACGCCGAGGTTGGGCCCGAGGTGGCCTGCGTTCCTCGCGACTGTGGAGACCAGCAGATCGCGGATCTCCGCCGCTAGCGCGGGCAACTCCCCGGCCTCAAGACGCTTCACGTCGAGCGGGTCCTTGATCGTCTCCAGAATCCCCACCGCTCATCCTTCCCGCTCGCCATCGAACGGATCGAGTCTAGTTCGAGGAAGGTGCGGGGGTATCAGGGGTTGCACCGAACCTCCACAAGACCTTCCCGGCGCCGACATCGATTCCGCTTTACCCGTCGCCGCCTCCTGCCCTACCCTCATGATCCCCTAGAAGGAAAGTCCGCGTTACCGGATATTCGGGCGATTCGCCACATTCCTGACTATCTCTCTGTCCGCTTGGGATGCCCAATGATGATTCGCATAAGCCTCCGGGCGGCCGCCGTCATGGTCACGGCGGTGGCGGGAGCCCTGTCCCTCACCGGCACGGCGGGCGCCTCCGGCGCCTCGGCGCGGCCCGTGCCCACCGGCCCGGGAGCGCTGACGAGGAACCCGCTCTACGCCACGGGCGCCTTCGAGTCCTCGGAGTGCACCGAGCCGGCCCGGTGGGCCGACGACCTCGACTCCTACCGGGCCTACCTGGACGACCTGCTCGGCTGCCTCGACCGGACCTGGCGCGAGAGGTTCCGGCAGGCCGGACTGCGGTTCTCCCCGCCCAAGGTGCGTTACATCACGAAGAGCGTGTACACGGGCTGCGGCCAATTCGTGGCGAGCTACGCCGCGGCCCTGTACTGCCCCGCGAACACGACGATGTGGATCATGCTGTCCAAGGAGGAGCTGTCGGACCGCATGGGGTTCGATCTCTTCACGATCGTCGCCCACGAGTACGGCCACCACGCGCAGGACCGCGCCGGCATCCTGGCCGAGTTCGAGCGGCGGTTCCGCACGCTGAGCGGGAAGCGGGCCCACGACCTCAACCGCCGCATCGAGCTGCAGGCCGACTGCTTCTCCGGAGCCTTCGTCCGCAGCGTCTGGAACTCGCTCGGCCGCGACCGGCACGACTGGGACGAGCAGCTCGAGGAGGTCGAAGGCGACATGTGGCACGGCAAGACGCGCAACATCCGCTACTGGCTCACGCGCGGCTGGTCGGGTCGCGGCCCGAAGGCCTGCGACACCTTCTCCGCCCCCGCCTCCAGGGTCGCCTAGCCGCCGAAGGGGGCCGGGGCCACTCGGGACAGCGCCTCGAGGGGGTCGGCGAGCACCTGGGCGAAGGCCAGCTCGGCGGCCCCCATCAGCGTCGCGTCGTCGCCCAGGGCCGTTGTGCGCAGCCGCACCTGCTCCCGCGTCGCGCGCAGGGTGCCGGTGGCGATCCGGCTGCGCACCTGGGCGGCCGAGCCTAGATAGATCTCCCGCAGGATGCCGCCGAAGACGACCATCTCGGGGTTGAAGACGTTCACCAGGGTGGCCACGCCGAGCCCGAGCCAGTTGCCCACGTGGGCGAGGGCCTCCTGGGCCATCACGTCGCCCCGGTCGGCCGCGTCGACGACGGCGCGGACCGCGTCCCTGCCGATCATCTCGCCGTACCGGCCGGCGTGCTCCATCAGGGCGGGCTCCCCCACCTCGGCCTCCAGGCAGCCGCGCGAGCCGCAGGCGCACGGGCGGCCGTCGGGGTTGACCACCATGTGGCCCACCTCGCCGCCGTACCCGCCGTACCCCCCGAGAAGCTGGCCGTTCACGATGATCCCGCCGCCGATGCCCACGTCGCCGTGCAGGTAGATCAGGTCGCGGCAGCCCGCGCCGATCCCGCGGGTGTGCTCGGCGAGCGCGCCGAGGTTGGCCTCGTTGCCCACCGCCACGGGCAGCCCGAGCGCGAGCCGCTTGGTCAGCTCCTCCCCCAGCGGCACCTCGAACGCGCCGATGTTCGGCCCGATCCTGACCACGCCGTCGGAGGCGCGGACCACCCCGGAGACCGCCGCCGCCGCGCCGACGCAGATCGTGTCCTCGCGCGTCCTGCGCCGCATCTGCCGGGCGAAGCCCGCCAGCGTCCCCACGACCTGCGCCATGTCGAACGGCCCGCGCGCCCGCACGGCCTCCCGGCGGTCGAGGATCACACCGCCGAGGCCGATGCGCGCGGCGGCCAGCCGGTCGACTCCGACCTCGAAGGCGAGGACGTAGACGCGGGCCGTCTCCGGGCGGACGACCAGCGACGGCCGCCCCGCCCGGCCGGTGTCCTTGGGCAGTTCCTCCCTGACGAGGCCGGCCGCCGTCAGGTCCGCCGTGAGCGCCATGATGGTGCTCCGGTTCAACCCCATCAGCGAGGTCAGCTCGGCCCGTGAGGTCGGCCCTCCGAGATGGACGTGCCGCAGCAGCGTCCCGAGGTTGTGCTTGCGGATCTCCTCCTGTGAGGGACCGGCGCGCATCATCGGGGCAGCCTCGGATTTCGTGGGGTCGGGGGGAACCTGACCAGGTCAGGGGGCGGAGATCACCTTATCGGTCCCGATCACGTCATCTTCTGCCGGTCGCCGCCGCGCGCTTCCTCGACAGCGCGTCCACGCCCGCGGCGAGCAGGAGCACCGAGCCGGTCACGACGAACTTGACGCCGGCGCTGTAGCCCATGAGGCCCATGCCGTTCTCGATGACCGCGACCACCGCGCCGCCGAGCAGCGCGTCGAGCGCCCGGCCCTTGCCGCCGAAGAGGCTGGTGCCGCCGATGACGGCCGCGCCCACCGCGAACAGCAGCACGTTGCTGCCGCCGGTGTTGGGGTCGACCGAGTTGGCCCGCGACGCCGCGATGATGCCGCCGAGCGAGGCCATGAAGGAGCAGATGACGAAGGCGGAGATGCGGATGCGGTCCACGTTGATGCCGGCCCGGCGGGCGGCCTCGGCGTTGCCGCCGACCGCGTAGATGTGCCGGCCGTACGCCGTGCGCCGCAGCACGAAGGTCCAGACGATCAGCAGGATCACGATCAGCGGGACGACGATCGGCACGCCCTTGAGCGACACGAGCGCCGCGTTGCGGCTGCGCTCCACGTTGAGCACGTACACCGCGAACCCGGCGACCACGGCGAGCGTCACGACCCGGGCGGCGATGACCGCGATCGGGGTGGCGACCAGGCCGCGTGCCGCGCGGCGGCGGGCCTGCACGAGCTGGATCGCGGCGTACGCGATGACGCCCACGGCCAGCGCGGCCCAGCCGGCGGCGGGCGGGACGTTCTTGTTGGCGATCGCGAGGATCGTCTCGTCGCGGATCGAGATGTTGGTGCCGTCCTTCACCAGCAGCAGGACGACGCCCTGGAAGGCCAGGAACGCGGCCAGCGTGACCACGAAGGACGGGATGCCGAGTTTGGCCACCAGCGACCCGAGCACCAGGCCGATGACCGCGCCGGTGACCATCGCGGCCAGGACCGCGAGATACCAGGGCCAGCCCTGCAGGGTGAGCAGCACGGCGAGGACCGCCGCGCAGACGCCGCTCGCGAAACCGGCGGACAGGTCGATCTCACCGAGGAGGAGCACGAAGATCAGGCCCATGGCGATGACGGCGACCGCCGCGCCCTGGGTGAAGAGGTTGGCGAAGTTGACCGCCGACAGGAAGGCGGGGCGCAGAACCGAGAAGACCACGCAGAGGATGACGAGGCCGAAGACCGCGGGAAGCGCCCCCAGCTCACCGCCCTTGATCCGCTCGAGGTAGCCCTTGACGTGCACACCGAGCGAGGACTCGGCGTTCTCCTGCTTGGGGAGCGTTTCGGTTGTCATGATGCCGCTCCGTTGCCGTTCTTGAGCCCGAGCTCCCCGCTGCGCCCGGAGGTGATCAGTTCCACGATCTGCGCGTGGGTCACTTCGGATGCCTTGACCTGGGCCGCCATCCGTCCCAGGTACAGCGCCGCGATCCGGTCGGACACAGCGAAGACGTCGTTCATGTTGTGGGAGATGAGCACCACCGCGAGACCCTTGTCGGCCAGGCGGCGGACCAGTTCGAGCACCTGCGCGGTCTGCGCGACGCCGAGGGCGGCGGTCGGCTCGTCGAGGATGACGACCTTGCTGTTCCAGAGCACGGCCTTGGCGATCGCCACGGTCTGCCGCTGACCGCCGGACAGGCTGGAGACGTGCTGGCGCAGCGACTTGACGGTGCGAACCGACAGGCCGGCCAGGGTCTTGGCCGCCATCTCCTCCATCGTGTCCTCGTCCAGCACCAGACCGCTGCGGCGCTCCCGGCCGAGGAACATGTTCTGCACGATGTCGAGGTTGTCGCAGAGGGCGAGGTCCTGGTAGACGATCTCGACGCCCAGCGCCGCCGCGTCCCTCGGCCCGCTCACGTGGACCCGCTCGCCATCGAAGAAGTACTCGCCCGAGTCGATCGGGTGGATGCCGCCGATGCACTTGACCAGCGTCGACTTGCCGGCGCCGTTGTCGCCGACGAGTGCTGTCACCTCGCCCGGGTAGGCCGAGAAGGCGACGTCGTGAAGGACCTGCACGGGGCCGAAGCTCTTGTTGATGCCGCGCAGTTCCAGGATCGGTCCCTGGGACACGATGGGCTACTCCGTAGATCGATGGGGCCGGTACGGCGCCGTTCTCCGGGCCGCCTCTCGTCGCTCCGGGCGGTGCGGGGCGCACTGTCCTTCCGGGACAGGTCGTCTCGGGACCGTGTCTTCATGACAGTGCGCCCCGCACGGTGCTCGTCGCGGCTCAGCACGTCGCCCGCTCAGGGGGGTCCGCGTCGCCGTACGCACCCGGTGGATGGATGTGCTTAGCTGATGCCGGCCTCGGTGCACTTGTCGGCGAACTCGCCGGTGCACAGCTCGTCCTTGCTCACGAAGCCGTCGGCCACGACGTCCTTGACGTTGTCAAAGAAGATGGCCTGGGGCTCCAGCAGCACGGACGGGACGTCGCGGTTGCCCTCGGTGTCCTTGACCGTGCCGCTCGCCTGCGGCTGCTCGCCCTTGGCCAGCGAGACCGCGAGCTGCGCGGCCGCGTCGGCCTCCTTCTTGATGGCCTTGTAGACCGTCATGCACTGGTCGCCGGCGAGGATGTTCTGCAGGCCCTGCACGGTGGCGTCCTGGCCGGTGACCGGGACCTTGCCGTTCAGCTTCTGCTTCTTCAGCACCGAGATCGCGGCGTTGCCGAGGCCGTCGTTGGCGGCCAGGACACCGGCGATCTTCGGCTCCTGGGTCAGCATCTGCTCGAAGATCGTGCCGGCCTGAGTGTTGTCCCAGTCCGGAACCGACTGGTCCGGGCCCTTCTTGTAGTCGCCGGAGTCGTACTTCGGCTGCAGCACGCCGTCATAGCCCTGCTTGAACAGCGTGGCGTTGTTGTCGGTCGGCGAGCCGTTCAGCTCGGCGATGATCGGCTTGTCGGCCTTCTTGTCGGTCAGGCACTTGACCAGGCCCTCGCCCTGCAGCTTGCCGACCGCCGTGTTGTCGAACGACACGTAGTAGGAGGCGCTGCCGCCGAGCGTGAGGCGGTCGTAGTCGATCGTCGCGACGCCCTGCGACTTGGCCTTGTCCAGCACGGCCTTGCCGGTGCCGCTGTCCAGGTTGACGATCATCAGGACGGTCGCGCCGTTGGTGATCATCTGGTCCGCGATCGTCTGGAACGCGGTCTTGTCGCCCTGGGCGTTCTGGATGTCCGACTGCACGCCCGCGGCGTCGAACGCCTCCTGGAGGTACTTCCGGTCGGCGGTCTCCCACCGGGCGGAGGACTTGCTGTCCGGCAGGATGACGCCGATCTTGCCGGGCTTGGCGTCGCCGGCGGCGGCCGAGGGGGCGCCGCTGGACTCCGCGGAGGTGTCACCGCTCTCGCCCCCGCAGGCGGTGAGACCGAGGGTGAGCGCCGCGGCGGCGGCGCCGATGCTGAGGATCCCCTTGCGCATGATGCGTGGGTCCTTTCTTTGACTGGGGGTCTATGAGGGGGTGCGGCCGAGCCGGTGCCCCTTCCCGCCGTCTGGGCAGATCTCGTGGGCTGTAGGCACCTTGGCCACCCGGTACGGCAGGGGCCGGGTCACGGCGTTCACCGCTCCAGGGAATGTTGTTTGAGACAACGTAAGCCCAAAGCCCAGGTGGTGAAAGACACAGGACGGTAACGTTTGTTGTTCGCGGTAACAATGAAGAAACGTACGATCAACATCGGCCGCGCTCCGTCGCGCCCGGCTCGACGGATGATCGTGAACACGTCCGTGACCCCGATGCGCCTACCGCCGGCGGAGACGCTCGCGCGTACGGCGGAGGGGCCCGCGACGCGGGGGCCGGCGACGCCTCCGCCCGTTCTGTCCCGCCGGTCGCTCAGCCGCCGCGCCGGGGGCCGTGAGGTCGTGCGCGACCTGTCGCCGGATATCGCGCCGGGCGGGCGCGTCGCCCTCGCCGGTCCCTCCGGCCCGGGAAGACTACCCTGCCGACCAGGCTCGGCGGACCGCCGGAGCCCGCCGGCGGCCGCCTGCCGTCCGGCGATCGGGCACAGGAGGCGCGCTCAGTGCGCGAGGCTCTGCCCGAGCAGCGCGCAGGCGGAGACGGCGGCCACGGTCAGGACGGCCGTACGCAGCCGCCCGCCGTCGAGGTATCGGCGCAGCGGCCCCGAGGCCGCGAAGCCGAGCAGGACGAAGGGCACGAGCGCCACCCCCGCGGCCAGGGCGCGCCCCGGGAGCCTGCCGAGGAGCGCGAGGATGACGAGCGACTGCGCGGCGCTCACGCAGAAGAACATGGCCAGTGTCGCCCGGATCTGCGGGCCGCGTGCGCTCTGGTAGACCAGGGCGATCGGCGGGCCGCCGATCCCGGTGGCCGTGCCGGTGATCCCCGACAGGAACCCGGCCGCCGTGAGCGTCGCGCCGTTGCGCGGCACGGACACGGCGCGGGCCGTCAGCACGACCGCGACCAGCACCATCACGCCGACCAGCACGCCGAGCGTCGCCGTGCTCACGTAGACGACCACGAGGGCGCCGATCGCGCTTCCCGGCAGCCGCCCCAGCAGGGCCCACCCCGCTCCCCGCCACTCGGCCCTGCGCCACTCCCTGGCCAGGGTGAACAACGGCATCGCCATGTTGACGACCTGGACCGCCCCCGGCATGACCGAGGGATCGAGCAGCGTGATCAGGGGTGCCGCGACCAGGCCCAGGCCGAACCCCACCCCGCCCTGCACGACCGCCCCGATGAAGACGGCCACTCCCGCGAGGAGCAGCAACGCCACGTCGTGATCCATGGGCCGGACCCTAGCGGTGCCCCGGTTCCGCCCGGCAACCGGTTATCGGGCCCGAGAACTCGGACAATCACCGTCAGTAACTGAAATATGTTGCGAGAGTAATCGGAGCCTTCGTAGACTCCCACGTGGCGACATCGCCATAGCGCTTTTTGTAGACAGGATCGTAGCCTCGCGGTATGGGGAGCGAGCAACGCCACACGACGATCCGGGTCAGCACTCTTACTCGCGACAAACTCGCGGCGATCGCCAAACAGGAAGGCAGACCCATGACAGCAGTGATCGACGACGCCGTCGCCGAGTACGAACACAAGAAGTTCTGGGAAGAGATGCGAGCAGCGGTCGAACGGACCCGGCGCGAGGACCCCGAGGGCTGGGCCGATCACCTGGCGGAGACAGCCGCCTTCGACCGGGCCGCTCCAGACGGTCTCGAGCCGGAGGACTGGTCCTCCCACCTGCCCCCGAAGGAGGACGATGCGGATAACCCGCGGTGACCTCTGGCTCGCCGACTACGGTCAACCGACGGGCCGAGAGCAGGGCGGGCCGAGACCGGTGGTGGTCATGAGCGGCCGCGCGATCAACGACGTGCGGATGGGCTTGGTTTTCACCGTGCCGCTGACCACCACCGAGCGCGGCTGGCCCAGCCATGTCGAGATCGCCCCCGGCACGGGTTTGGAGAAGCAGAGCTGGGCGATGGTGGAGCAGTTCCGCGCCATCTCCGTGCGGCGGCTGACCAGGAGGATCGGCTGGGTGGAGGAGCCGACGCTCGAGAAGATGCGCGTCGTCCTGAGCCATCTCATCAGGGCGTAGGCGAGCCGCCTGAGCGGCTCCCATGCCCGCAGGACGGAAGCGTGAGGTGCTCGTGCCGCGTGGCGCGGATGCCTGCCTTCCCCGAGTCACTCTTCACGCCTCGGCCCAGCGGGGGGCCGCCCGTCCTGGACGGGACCGAGATCCCGTCCAGGACGGCGTCGTGTCCGATGAGGATGCGCTCAGCTCTTGGCGAGCAGGGAGCGCAGGACGTACTGCATGATGCCGCCGTGGCGGTAGTAGTCCGCCTCGCCGGGCGTGTCGATCCGCACCACGGCCTGGAACTCGACGTCCCCGGCCCGCACGGTGACGGTGGCGGGGGTCGAGCCGGTGTTGAGCTCCTCGACGCCCACGATGTCGAAGGTCTCCTCGCCGGTCAGGCCCAGCGAGCCGGCGCTCTCACCCTCGGGGAACTGCAGCGGCAGCACGCCCATGCCGATCAGGTTCGACCGGTGAATGCGCTCGTACGACTCGGCGATGACGGCGCGCACGCCGAGCAGCGCGGTGCCCTTGGCCGCCCAGTCGCGCGACGACCCCGAGCCGTACTCCTTGCCGGCCAGGACGACCAGCGGGATGCCGGCGGCCTGGTA
Organism: Microbispora rosea; assembly: GCF_044460045.1. Lineage (NCBI taxonomy): Bacteria > Bacillati > Actinomycetota > Actinomycetes > Streptosporangiales > Streptosporangiaceae > Microbispora > Microbispora rosea. Next base: position 632,820 of record NZ_JBITJO010000002.1, read on the forward strand.
GTTCTGCGACGCGTCGTAGATGAACGCCTGCTCCCCGCCCGCCGTGAAGTCGCGGGTGTAGCCGCCCTCCACGCCGTCCAGCAGCAGGTTGCGCAGCCGGATGTTGGCGAAGGTGCCGCGGATCATCACCTCGTGGTTGCCGCGGCGGGAGCCGTACGAGTTGAAGTCCCTGACCTCGACGCCGTGCTCGCGCAGGTAGCGGCCCGCCGGGGTGTCGGCCTTGATCGAGCCCGCCGGCGAGATGTGGTCGGTGGTGACCGAGTCGCCCAGCTTGGCCAGGACCCTGGCGCCACGGATGTCCGTGACCGGCTCGGGCTTGGCCGGCATGCCGTCGAAGTACGGCGCCTTGCGGACGTACGTCGACTCCGGGTCCCACTCGAAGGTGTCGCCGGTCGGGATCGGCAGCGACTGCCAGTGCTCGTCGCCCTTGAACACGTCGGCGTAGTCACGCTTGAACATGTCCTGGCTGATCGACTCCGACACCACCGTCGCGACCTCCTCGGGCGACGGCCAGATGTCCTTGAGGAAGACCGGCTGCCCGTCGGCGCCGACGCCGAGCGGCTCGTTGTTCAGGTCGACGTCCATCGACCCGGCCAGCGCGTACGCCACCACGAGCGGCGGCGAGGCCAGGTAGTTCATCTTGACGTCGGGGTTGATCCGGCCCTCGAAGTTGCGGTTGCCCGACAGCACGGCGGTGACCGCGAGGTCGCTGTCCTGGATCGCGGCGGAGATCTCCGGCTCAAGCGGGCCGGAGTTGCCGATGCAGGTGGTGCAGCCGTAGCCGACGAGGTTGAAGCCCAGCTTGTCGAGGTAGGGCTGGAGACCCGACCGCTCGAAGTAGCCGGTGACGACCTGGCTGCCCGGGGCGAGCGAGGTCTTCACCCACGGCTTGCGCGACAGGCCCTTGTCCACCGCGTTCTTCGCCAGCAGGGCCGCGCCGAGCATGACGTACGGGTTGGAGGTGTTCGTGCAGGACGTGATCGCCGCGATCGTGACGACACCGTGGTCGATCTCGAAGGATGTGCCGTCCGACAGCGTGACCGGCGTGGGCCGGTGCGGCCGCTCCCCGTTGCGGCGGACCGCGTGCGGCACGTCGCCCGCCCCGCTGTGGGAGATCGCCGGAGAGTCGGAGGCCGGGAACGACTCGGCGGACGCCTCGTCGGCGGGACCCTGGATGCAGTCATCCGCCACGTAGTCCCGCACCGCCGCGCGCCAGGCCGACTTGGCGTCGGCCAGCGGGATGCGGTCCTGCGGGCGCTTGGGCCCGGCGATCGACGGGACGACGGTCGACAGGTCGAGCTCGATGTACTCGCTGAAGGCGGGCTCGGGCGCCGAGGGGTCGAGCCACAGGCCCTGCTCCTTGGCGTACGCCTCGACCAGCGCGACCTGCTCCGGCGAGCGGCCGGTGAGCTTGAGGTAGTCGACGGTCTGGCCGTCGATCGGGAAGATGGCGCAGGTGGAGCCGAACTCGGGGCTCATGTTGCCGATCGTGGCGCGGTTGGCCAGCGGCACGCTGGAGACGCCCTCGCCGTAGAACTCCACGAACTTGCCGACCACGCCGTGCTGGCGCAGCATCTCGGTGATCGTGAGCACGAGGTCGGTCGCGGTGGCGCCGGCCGGCAGCTTGCCGGTCAGCTTGAAGCCGACCACCCGCGGGATCAGCATCGAGATCGGCTGGCCGAGCATCGCGGCCTCGGCCTCGATGCCTCCGACGCCCCAGCCGAGGACGCCGATGCCGTTCTCCATCGTGGTGTGGGAGTCGGTGCCCACGCAGGTGTCCGGGTACGCCTTGCCGTCGCGGGTCATGACCACGCGGGCCAGGTGCTCGATGTTGACCTGGTGGACGATGCCGGTGCCCGGCGGGACGACCTTGAACTCGTCGAACGCCGTCTGGCCCCAGCGCAGGAACTGGTAGCGCTCGCGGTTGCGCTCGTACTCCCGCTCGACGTTGCGCTGGAAGGAGTCGGGGTGGCCGAAGAAGTCCACGATGACCGAGTGGTCGATGACCATCTCGGCCGGCGCGAGCGGGTTGATCTTCGCCGCGTCGCCGCCCAGGTCGCGTACGGCCTCGCGCATCGTGGCGAGGTCGACGACGCAGGGCACGCCGGTGAAGTCCTGCATGATCACGCGCGCGGGTGTGAACTGGATCTCAACGCTCGGCTGGGCGTTCGGGTCCCAGCCCGCGATGGCGCGGATGTGGTCGGCGGTGATGTTCGCGCCGTCCTCGGTGCGGAGCAGGTTCTCCAGCAGGATCTTGAGGCTGTACGGGAGGCGCGCCGACCCCTCGACGGCGTCCAGCCGGTAGATCTCGTATGACGCGTCACCGACGCGCAGCGTGTCACGGCTGCCGAAGCTGTTCGCGGACACGAAGTTCGCCTCCCCAGGGTTCCGGGCTTGTCACAGGTATCGTCTGCATCCTCCCGCACGCACGGGACACTCCTGACAATTAGGTTGCCCTAACCTGTGCGGCTCGGAGGATGTCTCGACATCAAGATATCCCTCAAGATATCTCGACATCAAGTTACTCTTCGGTAGGCCGACGGGCGTCGCACTGACGTCGGCAGACAGGCGGATTTTCCGGTTCCGGGAAGTTCCCGCGAACACGCCGGCCGCGAGGCCTCCTCGCTCAGGCGGGCATCAGCCGCAGGCAGAACAGCGCGATCACCACGATCGACAGCGCCGGGCCGAGGAACTGCTTCTCGAACGCCTTGCCGGTCTTGATCCCGATATCCCACGGCAGGAGCCAGCGCCCCTTGATCGGCCATAAGACGGGACAGCCGCGCTCGGTCAGGCAGTCGCCGATCACGTGCACCAGGCAGCCGACCCCGATGGCCAGCCCCAGCCAGGAGTAGGTGACCCCGAGCGTCATGAAGGTGAGGAACAGCGCCGCGGTGAGGCCGACGTTCACGATCGCGGAGGTGAGCGTCCTGCCGGGCACGCCGATGCCCACGGCGCGGATCGCCAGGCCGATCATCAGCACGACCAGGATGTCGCGGCCGACGGCGTAGCGGTCGCCGAGCAGGTGCGCTCCCACTCCCATCAGGACGCTGAACAGCAGCGAGTGGGTGGCGTGGCGGTGCCCGCCGCTCACGAAGTTCACGCCCTTGCTGAGCAGCCAGGTCACCGGTCCGAACGTCTGGGCGATCGTGGCACTGGGGTGGTCGAGATCGGGCAGCATGGCCGCGCCCGCGCACACCACGGCACCCGCGACGAGCTCGGGCGGGGTCAGGATCGGCCCCGTCATCGTCGCAAGCTCCGGATGTCCCAGCGCCTCCGGCAGTGCCACCAGGACCGGCGCCACCGCCAGCCACACCGCCGCCCCGCTGAGGGCGTGCGAATGCCCCATCATGACAAGATCACGCTTTGAGACTCTACGGCAAAGCACTGACAAATTCCGCGAAACACCCACCGGTCCGGCTGCGTGTCGGCCCCGCAGGACGGTGGCGGCGGGAACGCGCCAGGGGCCCCGGCGGCCCGGAACTTTCCCCCGTGACGGCGGCCGGAATGACAAAGACGGGATCGTCCCGCTCCAAGAGCACCCCCCAGCCCTCTCAGAGCAGAACGATCCCGTCTTCGTGAGAGGTAACGCTACGGTCTCGGGCCCTGTTCCCCCTACTCGAAAAACTTCCCCGTGAGCTACGTCACTCTTACCCGGGGATTGTCGTAAGAACCATCGCGATATATCGTTGAGCCATCGAGAACGGATCGTGAAGCAGACAAGTCGGGAACCAGAAGGGGGCACTGCGATGAGTTCGGCAGGCACGGTCGGCGGGCCCTGGGCCCGCACGGGGTTCGAGCACCGGTTGAGACACGAGATGCGGCGCGCGATGCGCGAGGCGTTCACGAAGGGGGCGGCCATGTGGCACCAGGAACATCACGAGGGCGGGGGCCCTCACGAGCACCGGCACAGGGGCGGCATGCGGGGGCGCGGCCCGTGGGGCGGTTTCGGGCCCGGCCCGTTCGGGCCACCGTGGGCGGGCGGCAACTTCCCGTTCGGCCCCCGGGGCTTCGGACGGCCGAGGAAGGCCAAGCGCGGCGACGTGCGGGCGGCGATCCTCGCCCTGCTCGCCGAGGAGCCGCGCAACGGCTACCAGATCATCCAGGAGATCGCCGAGCGCAGCCAGGGCGGATGGAAGCCCAGCCCGGGCGCGGTCTACCCGGCGCTGCAGCAGCTCACCGACGAGGGCCTGGTGCGCGCGGAGGAGACCGACGGGCGCAAGACGTTCCAGCTCACCGAGACCGGTCGCGCCTACGTCGAGGAGCACGGTGACGAGGTCCGGGCGCCCTGGGAGGAGATGACGCCGGACATCGGGGACGACGTCCACGAGCTGTTCGACCTGTCCAGGCAGGCGGCGTCCGCACTGTTCCAGATCGCCCATTCGGGCAGCGAGGGGCAGGTAAGGCAGGCGAGGCAGGTCCTGACCGAGACCAGGCGGCAGTTGTACCGGATCCTCGCCGACGGCGACCCTGTGGAGGAATGACGATGGTCTCCCCCGACGAGCCCGCCGCCGCAGGCGGCGCACACGCCTCCCGCGGCGGCGGCACGCCGAGCGCAGGGTCGGCGGGCCACACCCCGCCGAGGTCAGGGTCGGCGGGCCACGCCCCGCCGAACGGTCCGACGCACGGCGGGCTGCGGATCGGCGACCGGGAGCGCGACGAGGTGACGCGGCTCCTGCACGACGCGTTCGCGCAGGGCCGCATCACCCGCGAGGAGCTCGACGAGCGCCTCGACGCGACGCTCTCGGCGCGCACCGCCGAGGACCTCCGGCGAGTGACCGCCGACCTGCCCGGCGCGTGGCCGGCCGACGCCCGGGCGGGGGGCGCGCCGGGCGGCGGCCACTGGGCCGGCGACGCACGGACCGGGGGCCCCTGGCACCCGGGCTTCCCCTCCGCCGGCATGCCCGGTTTCCCCGGTTCCTTCCCCCGCTCCCCCCTGGGCGCGCGCCCCGGGCCGTACGGTCCCTTCCGGCCCGGCGGCCCGCAGTGGGGACGTGGCATGGTCTCGCGGCGGCACGGCCACCGTCCGCATCCGGCGATGTTCCTCATCCCGGTGGCCGCGATCGTCGTCCTGGTGGCAGGTCCGATGTGGCCGCCGTTCCTGGTGCTCAAGCTCCTGGTCGTCGCCCTGGTGGTGAAGGCGGTGCTCGGCATGACCCACCACCGGCGTCATCACCGGCACTCCATGCGGCACTGACTTCGGGTCTTGCGAATCGGAGCTCCAGGTGATGACTTCTCGGTAGGACCGCACGCAACCCCCTGCCGAGGAGGAACCGGGACACGTGCTGTTGCCACGGGTCAAGCGGAGGCACGAGCCGCACCGCTTCGATGACGGAACGGTGCGCATCGGCGGCGAGATCTACGGGATCGCCACCGAGATCAGCGATCCGACGGGGGGCGCGTGGGCCGCGCTCACCCTGATGGACGGCACCCGGTCTCCCGCGGACGTCGCGGAGGCCGTGTGCCGGCGGCTGCCCGGCGTCTCCGCGCCCCAGGCGGCGCGGATCGTCGCCGCCCTGATCGCGTCGGGGCACGTGGAGGACGCCGCGGCCCCGGCACCGGGCGAGCTCAGCGAACGCGAGCGCAGGCGGTACGACAGGAGCCAGGCGTTCTTCCATCAGGTCGACCTGACGCCGGGGCGGCAGGGGTGGGACGCGCAGGTGCGGCTGCGGGCCGCACGGGTCGTGGTGCTTGGCCTCGGGGGCACGGGCAGTCACGCCGCGTGGGCCCTCGCCGCCTCCGGCGTCGGCCGCCTGCACTGCGTCGACGCCGACGTGGTGGAGCTGTCGAACCTGAACCGGCAGGTCCTCTACACCGAGGACGACCTCGGCCGCGCCAAGGTGGACGCGGCCCTCGGCAGGCTGCGCCGGCTGAACTCCGACATCGAGGTCACCGGCGAGCGGCGGGCGATCGGCAGCGAGGCGGACCTGCTGTCCGTCGTGGCGGGCGCCGACGTCCTCGCGCTGTGCGCCGACGAGCCGAGGGAGCCGGGCATCCGGATCTGGGCCAACCGCGTCTGCGCGCGGGCGGGCGTGCCCTGGGTCGGCGGAGGCTACAACGGCCCGCTCGTGACCGTGGGCGTCTTCACCCCCGGCCGCGGCGCCTGCTACGAGTGCCTGTCGGCGGGCGAGGCGCGCCGCCGTAGACCGGGTCTTCCGGTGGACCTCGGAGGACCGGCCGTGGTCGCCGCCTCGGCCGGCCTGTCGGGGCATCTGGTCGCCCATTCGGTGATCTCGCTCATCACCGGAGTGCCCGAGCCCGTCACCGGAACGGTCGTCGGGCTGAACCTCGTCGCACCTGACCAGCATGTGTGGGTCCGGCATCCGCCTCGCCCCGACTGCCGGGTCTGTGGAATTCAGCGGACATCGACCAAGTCACAAAATAGGACTTGACCGATCATGTGCGACATCCGAACATTTAGATGTTTTCTCGCGCGAGGTCCGCACCAACAATCCACAACAGAAGGTGCTCGATGACCCCTCAAGAGCAAAACCAGACCCAGCCGGAGGAAGCGGCCGAGCCCGTCGCGGCCGAGATCGCGATCCGCAGACTCGACAAGATCGAGACGACGGCCTTCAGCCAGGGGAACTCGACCTGAGGCCGCCCGAGGGTGCCTGACACATGCCGCCCGCCACGAGCGGGAACCCCGATGGATGCATCGCAAGGCGGAGGAGGCCGTAGCGGAGCCGTGGGCGCCTTTCCCGGGTCCCGCGGAAAGCCGGCGCCTGCGTGGAATTCCCGCGAGGGGATTTTCGGGCCATGTCGCTATTTCGGGCCCCGCGGCGATTTCGGGCATGCGCGGAATCACCACGGGCGGGACGAGGATTTCGGGCCCGCCGGAAAATCCGTTTCCGCGAGGAGTTCTTCGTGGGTGACGCGCGGCGAAGCGCCGCACGGGCCACGGGCAGCGGGGTGTGATACGTCAGGCAGGACCGGGGCGGGCCGTTCGCCCGCCCCGGTGCGTCCCGCGGGCCACTCGTCATGACACCGACCCGGGTGACCCTGCACGACCTCGGCGTACGCCGGGATCGCGAGGAGTGGATCGTCGGGCGGGTGGAGACCGGCGACGTCATCGCCGTGCCCGCGCCGGGCATGCGGATCATCCGCCTGTTCCAGGAGGGGGCCACGGTCCCCGAGGTGGAGCGCCGGCTCGGCGCGGAGACCGGGACCCGGATGAACGTGGGCGGATTCGTCGACGGCCTGGTCCGTGCGGGATTGGTGGCGGCGGTGGACGGCCGGCCCGTCCCCGGGCCCGCTCCCCCGCCGCCCACCTTTCCCCGGCTGCTGCCCCGCCACGTGCGGTGGACGCTCAATCCGTTGCTGCACGCCGCCTTGGCGGCCGTGATCCTGGCCGGGGCGGCGGTGGCGCTGCTGCGACCGGGGACGATGCCCGGCTGGCGGGACCTGCTCTGGAGCGACCGCGGGACGCTGGTCCTGCTCGCGCAGACGGCGGCCGGATGGCTGCTGATCCTCCTCCACGAGCTGGCCCATCTGTGCACGGCTCGCGCCGCGGGCGTGCCGGGGCGCATCAGGTTCGGCACCCGCCTGCAGTTCCTCACGGCGCAGACCGAGGTGTCGGGCATCTGGCTGGCGGAGCGCCGGGTCCGGCTGACGGTCTACCTCTCCGGCATGGCGCTGGACGCCGCCGTGTGCGCGGTCTGCCTCCTGCTGACCGTGGCGACCGGTCCGCGTCCGGCCCTGTCCGTCGTCGCCCTGACCGCGCTGATCATGCTGTCGACCCAGTTCCTGGTGTTCATGCGCACCGATCTCTACTTCGTCCTGCAGGACGTGACGGGCTGCCGGAACCTGTACGGCGACTCCGCCGCGTACGCCGCGCACGTGTGCCGCCGGGCCCTGCTGCGCCGGTCGGCCGATCCGCTCGCCCGGCTGCCGCGGACCGAGGGCCGGTGGGTCCGGGCGTACACCGCGCTGCTCGTCGCCGGGACCGCGCTGTGCCTCTGCCTCGCCGCCGCGGTGACGATTCCCGTGACCCTGGGCCTGCTCGCCGGTTCCGTACGCACGCTGCTCGACCCGCCCGGCTGGGTCGACGCGGCGGACGGCGTGGTCACGGTGCTGGTCGTCACCGGGTTCCACGTCCTCTGGGCCACGACGTGGTGGCGCAGGCACGGCCCGAGGGCGCGCCGTGCCGCCGGACTGCTGAGGAGGAACCGTGATCCCGAGCGATGTGTTCGATGACGTCAGGGCCGCCGACGGCGAGTTCCTGGGGCTGGACGCCTACCAGGCCGAGTTCGAGGAGGTCTACCGCGACGCGGCGGAGGTGGTGTGGAAGCTGGAGCGCGCCCAGCACTTCCACGAGCCGGCCGTGCCGAGCTGGCGGGCCGCCGACGCGGGCGACTGGGCGCTGGCCGTCGAGCTCATCGAGGAGATGCGGGCCCCGCTGACCGCGATGTACCGCGAGCGGGCCCCGTTCCGGCGGCTGCGCGTCGTCGAGCTGCCCCTGACCGCCTACCTGCAGTGGGAGGCGCAGATCTTCGTCGTACGGGTGGCGGCGGGCGAGGAGATCAGGGTGCTCGGTGCGCCGGCGGTCGCACCGCTGGAGACCCGGGCGCCGCTGCCCGAACTGGTGGTCTTCGGCCCGGGCCTGCTGTACGAGGTCCGCTACGACGAGATCGGGGCCGCCGTCGGCGCCCGCCGGATCACCGACCCCGAGGTCGTCGCCCCCTGCCTGTCGGCCCTGGCCTCCCTGTACGGCGAGGGCGAGGACCTGCTGCCGTTCTTCGACCGCGAGGTGGCCCCGCTGCCGCCCCCGTCCGGCCTGTCGGAGAAGTCCCCCCAGATTGGGCCTTGACCCCGGATCAGCAGCGGCCAACGATCGACATGTCGCCCTCGGGGGAGAGTTTGCGGCCACGCCGACGAACGGAGGGTGAGATGAAGCCGGCCGAGCCAGAACCCGAGGTGGTGCAGGAGACCGAAGGAACGGCGAGGACGAGGCAGATCACGATCAGGCTGCTGGACGCGACGGAGACGGCCGTGTGCAGCAACTCGACGGGGAACTGACTCACCAGACGTCCGCGGAAGACCCACGCGCGCCACGTTCCAGATCCGGGCCGGAGCCTGGCGCGCTCCGACCAGCGATTCGGCTTCGGCCGAAGGAGACTTCATGCCCGGAGAAGCGTTCGAGCACGTCAGACAGGCCGCGGGAGAGGTGCTTCCCGCGGCGGAGTACCGGACCGAGCTCTACGACCACCTACGCCGGATGGAGGGCGTCGTGTGGAAGCTGGAACGCGCCCAGCACTTCCACGAGCCCGACACCCCGAGCTGGGTCGCCATGATGAGCGGAGACTGGGACCGGTCGCTCGCACTGATGGACGAGATGCGCTTCGCCGACGACCTGCCTCCCCGGGCGGAGCTGCGCCGGCTGCGGATCGTCGAGATGCCGCCGACGCCGTACCTGCAGTGGGAGATCGTGCTGCTCGCGGCGCGCACGCGCGCGGGCGAGCGGGCACGGGCGCTGCACGCCCGGTCCGTAGGTCACCTGGAGAGCCGCGCGCCCCTGCCCGAGCTGCTGATCCTCACCAGGGACCTGATGTACGAGATCCTCTACGACGAGATCGGCGCCCACGTGGGCGGGCGGCGGATCACCGACGCGCCGGTTGTCGAGGGCTGCGCCCGAGCCGTCGCCGAACTGTACGCCGGCGCCGAGGACATGGTGGCCTTCCACGACCGCGAGGTGGCGCAGCTGCCCCCGCCGGCCGCGGGGCGGATCCTGTCCCGCCCCGGCCACTCCTGAGACGCGGTCGCCCGAGCCGGCAGGGCAGGTGAGCCGGCAGGGCAGGTGAATCGGCGGGGCAGGGCTCAGGCCCCGTCCCGCCGGTGCTCCTCCAACGCCGCGCGCAGGGTGGCGAGCGTCGTGGCGGTCCGGGCGAGCTCGGCGGCCGGGACCGCGGCGGTGCGGGCCGCGAGCTCCTCCTGAAAGGTCGGGCGGGCCGCGGCCAGGAGCCGGGAACCCTCCGGCGTGAGGCTGAGGACGGAGGACCGCCGGTCGTCCGGGTGCGCCGCGCGCACGCACAGGCCCGCGCTCTCGAGCCGGTCCACGGCCTTGCTCACGGCTCCGACGGTGATCCCCACCTCGCGCACGATGTCGAGCACCCGGCATCCCGGGCGGCCGTCGATGATCTCCAGGAACTCGAACTGTCCCAGACCGATGCCGTGCTCGGCGCGCAGCCGGTCGCTCACGGTGTTGTAGAGCCGGGTCTCGACGCGGACGAGATCGGTGAACAGGCGAGTGATGTCCGTCACATTTCCCACGACAGTTGATTCCGAGGAATCATCTTCTCCGGAATCGGGTTGCCGACCGTACGTGCATTCCACGGAATGCATCCTTCCACCCCGACGATCCTGGAGGTCCGGATGACCCGCCAGCAGCGCGAGGCCGTCGACGCCCTGCACCGCAACGCCCCCGTGCGCCCGAACCCGACCCTGGCCGAGCGGCGCGCCGGATTCGCCCTCGCCCTCTCCCGGCCCCTGCCCGACGACGTCACGGCGCATGAGACGGTGCTCGCCGGCCGCCCCGCGCTCGACCTGACCCCGGCCACCACCGCCGGCCGCGGGCGGCTGCTCCACTTCCACGGCGGCGGCTACGTCCTGGGGTCGCCCGGCACGCACGCGGGGTTCACCGCCCAGCTGGTGCGCCGCGCCGGGCTGCGGGCCACGTCCCTCGACTACCGGCTGGCTCCCGAGCATCCCTTCCCGGCCGCGGTGGACGACGGTCTCGCCGCCTATCGGGCACTGCTCGACGGTGGCGTGCGACCGGAGGAACTGGTGCTCGCCGGGGACTCCGCGGGCGGGGGGCTGGTCGTCGCCACCCTGGTCGCGGCCCGCGACGCCGGCCTGCCGCAGCCGGCGGGCGCCGTCGTCTTCTCCCCCTGGACCGACCTGACACTCGGCGGGCAGAGCATGAGCACGAAGAAGGACGCCGACCCGATCTTCACCCGGGAGGCGCTCCAGGCGTTCGCCACCCCCTACCTGGCCGGTCAGGATCCCGCCCAGCCGCTGGCGAGCCCCGTGTTCGCCGACCTTCGGGGCCTGCCCCCGCTGCTGGTGCAGGCCGGCTCGAACGAACTCCTGCTGGACGACGCCGTCCGGCTCGCCGGGCGCGCGGCGGCCGACGAGGTGGAGGTCACGCTGCGGGTCTGGCCGCAGGTGCCGCACGTCTTCCAGAACCACTTCGGCCACCTCGACGAGGCCGACGCGGCGCTCGACGAGGCCGCCCGATTCCTGTCCACCAGTGTGCGGGCCGGGCGCGAGGCAGAGGTGGAGCGGCCTCTGGGCGGAGAGGAGCCGGGAGCGGGCCGTCACTGACCGCGGCGGTCGATCCCGTCAGGCCGGCGGCGGGCGCGGGCGGGCCGTCTCGGCCGCGATGGCCTCCAGCCTCCAGCGGGCGTTCAGTCCGCCGAAGGGGCCGGCGGTCGCACCTCGTGGGCCGTGAGCGGGGACCTGTCTCCGACGAGCCACAGGTGACCGAACGGGTCGAGGAAGCCGCCCTGACGGTGAACGCCCCAGGGCATCTCGTGGTCGCGAATCCGATCGACGCCGCCGTCCGCGCCGGCGGCCACGGCTCGCGCGATGAAGGCGTCCGGATCGTCGACGAATACCTCGACCCGCACGGTCCTCGTGCCCGCCTCGGCGGGAGTGGCCCAGCCGTTCTTCTCCGGCTCGCCGAGGAAGAAGGGCGCTCCACCGACCGTCAGCCCGACGACCCCGCCGAGGTCCCACAGCGTGGTGGCGCCGAGCGCCTGTGCGTACCAGCGTGCTGCCGCGCTCGCGTCGGGCACGGCAAGCATCAGTGAGAGGACGGGGCGATCCGCTGCCGCTGTCATGGACGGCCTCCTTCGGGACGATCGGCCGGCGAATCCGGCGTGGTGCGCCTCAGCCGTGCGTACTCGGCAGTGAGCCTATCGAGATCGAAATGGGCGTTCAGCCCACTGGGGTTGGGCAGCACCCACAGTGCCGCCCCGCCGACCGTCTCCTCCTGCGGGCCGATCCGGGCGGCGGGGCGCGCGAAGGCGACCCGGTAGGCCGACACCCCCGCTATCGCCAGGACGCGGGGGCGGACCTCCGCGACCAGTCGCGCGAGCCGCGCGCCGCCCTCGCGCAGCTCGTCCGGGGTCAGCTCGTCGGCCCGCGCGGTCGCCCTGGCCACGATGTTGGTGATGCCGAGCCCGTACGACGGGAGCAGGTGCTGCTCGGACGGCGCGAGCCTGCGTGGCACGAGACCGGACAGGTGCAGCACGGGCCAGAACCGGTTGCCCGGCCGCGCGAAGTGGTGACCGGTCGCGGCCGAGTAGAGGCTGGGGTTGATCCCACAGAACAGCACGTCGAGCTCGGGGCCGAGCACGTCGTCGATCGTCGCGTTCCGCGCCGCCTCCAGGTCGGCCTTGGTGGGGGCCATGCCGCGATGGTAGTGCCCTTCCACCGCGCTAGACGGCCCGCCCGCTCCTGGCGGCGTTCCAGACGGCGCTCGTGCGCAGGTGGTTGTCGTAGAGCTCCTGAACCTCCAGGAGGGACTCCGGGGGTTGCCTGCCGTAGGCGATGCGCTCCAGGTGCCGGAAGTATTCGAAGCGCTCCACGCCTGGCGTGATGACGATGAGGATGTCGGCGTCGTGGCCGGGGGCGGCGGCGAACGCGTGGGCGAGGCCGGGCGGGACGATGACGAGGTCGCCGCGTTCCGCGGTGACGACCTCATCCCCGGTCAGGAGCTGGGCGCGACCGTCGAGCAGGTAGAACAGCTCGGCGGAGCCGGCGTGGTGGTGGGGAGCGGCGCCGTCCGCGCCGTCGGTGAGGGTGACGCGCTGGGCGGACAGGGCGCCGCCCGTGGCGCTGCTGTCGGCCAGTAGCCGGATGGTGGTGGGGGTCCGGCCGATGACCTCGGCGTCGGCGGAGCGCACGATCACGGAGTCGGAGAAGCGGGGGACGACCAGCGACATTCGGGAGTCCTTTACGAAAGTGGTGCGACGGGTGCGGGGGTCACACGGCGAAGAGCAGGGCGGCGCTGATCAAGACGATCACGGCGGTCGCGAAGTGGATGCCGAACGCGACCGCCCGGGTGCCGCCGTTGCGCAGCACGATCAGGGTGTCGCCCAGGGGCAGCAGGGCGACGATCAGCATGTACCAGGCCTCGGCGCGGGCTCCGGCGAAGGCCAGCAGCGCCAGGCCCAGCAGCCCGTAGCCCCCGTCACGCAGTCCCTTGATCGTCAGGTAGGCCACGTCGCCGTCCTTCTTGGCCGGGACGCCGTAGCCGGCGGCCGCCGCGTGGGGCACGAGCAGGAAACGGGCTCCGATGAACAGGACGAACAGGTTGAGGACGACGGCGAGGCCGTACGCGATGGGGGTGAGCATGTCTCTCTCCGAGAACTAGCAGCGCTAGGAACAAGAATGACGCTAGCAGAGCATTGCGACAAACGCTAGCGCTGCTAGGATTCCTAGCATGTCCATCCAGTCGCGCAGAGAGCGCGAGCGCGCCGAGCGCGAGAAGCTGATCGTCACTGCGGCCCGCGAGCTGGCCGAAGCCGAGGGCTGGGAGGCGGTGACGACGCGACGGCTGGCCGAGCGGGTCGAGTACAGCCAGCCGGTGCTCTACAGCCACTTCACGGGCAAGGGCGCGATCATGGCGGCCGTCGCCGTGGAGGGCTGCGCCGACCTGGCCCGGGAGCTGCGTGCGGCCAGGACCGCGGCGCCGGACGCGCGCCGCGCCATCGCCGGCGTCAGCGCGGCCTACGTGGCCTTCGCCGACCGGCACCCGGCCCTCTATGACGTGATATTCAGCCTGGTCGTCCCGCTGCCGTTCGCCACCCCCGAGGCCCCGCCCGCCCTGCAGGCGGCCTTCGGCGAGCTGGCCGAGGCCGTCCGCCCCTACTCGGGCGGCGACAGCCTGGGCGCGCTGACCGAGACCTTCTGGGCGGCCCTCCACGGCCTGGTGACCCTCATGCGCGGCGGGCGGCTCCCGCGCGAGCACCACGACCTCAGGCTCGCGCTGCTCCTCGTCCGCTTCACCGGCTGAGCCTCGCAGGAGCCCGGCAGGAGAGGCAGGAGCCCGGCAGGAGTTCAGCGGAAGACCGGGCCGGCGGAGAGCCCCGGGGGGCTCAGCGGAAGGGCCGGGCCACCTCGTCGAGGGCCTGCTCCATGATCTGCGAGAGCGGGCGGGCCTCCTGCTCCTCGATCCAGACGTGCGTCGCGATGCGCAACGCGGCGAGGAAGGCCGCGGCCATGATCCGGCACTTCAGGTCGGCGGCCGGCTCCCCCGCCCCGTCGCGGTCGGAGATCGCCTGGACCAGTTCCCGTTCCAGTGCGGCGTGGTTGGCGAGCTGCCGGGCGAGCAGGGCCGGGTGGCGCCTGGTCAGAGAGGTGCGCACCGCCCACTCCCGCTCGGGCTCCCCCACGCCCTCCAGCTCGTCGCGCACGGCGCCGCGCAGCGCCCGCCAGCCCGACTCCCCCGCCGGCCGTTCGCGGATCGCCCGCACCAGGGACCGGATGCGCTGCTCCTCGCCGTACAGGAGGGCGTCTTCCTTGCTGCCGAAGTAGTTGGAGAAGGTCCGGCGCGAGATGTTGGCGGCCTCCACGATGTCGTCGACGGTGACGTGGTCCAGCCCGCGTTCCACGGCGAGCCGCAGGGTGGCCTTGTGGATGGCCTGCCGCGTCTCGGCCTTCTTACGCTCGCGCAACCCCGCCGTCGTCTCCATGGTGGGCTCAGCCTAGTCGCTAAAACATTGCCCACTGCGCAAAGTTGCCCAGTGGGCATGTAATCTTGAGGCAGTCGTCCTCACCCATCCCGATTGGAGGCTGCGCGTGAGCGCACCCACGCTGCCGGAGACGGGGGCCAAGAGCCACCGGCAGATACTCGAAGCGCTGAGCGGCCTGCTCCTCGTCCTGTTCCTCGCGATGATCAGCAGCACGGTCGTGTCGGTCTCGCTGCCCCAGATCATCGGCTCCCTCGACGGCACCCAGTCGCAGTACACCTGGGTGGTCACCGCGGCCCTGCTCACCACGACCGCCTCGACCCCCATCTGGGGCAAGCTCGCCGACCTGTTCAGCAAGAAGCTGCTGCTCGAGATCGCCATCGGCATCTTCCTCGTCGCCTCGCTGGCCTGCGGCTTCGCCCAGAACACGGCGATGCTGATCAGCTTCCGAGCGGTTCAGGGCCTGGGCATGGGCGCCCTGCAGATCCTGGTCCAGGTGATCATCGCCGCCATGATCAGCCCGAAGGAGCGGGGCAAGTACAACGGCTACCTCGGTGCGGTCATGGCCGTGGCCACGGTCGGCGGGCCGCTGCTGGGCGGCCTGATCACCGACACGTCCTGGCTGGGCTGGCGGTGGTGCTTCTTCCTGCCGATCCCGTTCACCGCGATCGCGCTGATCGTCCTGCACCGCACGCTCGACATCGTCTCGGTCCGCCGTCCGGGCACCTCGGTGGACTACCCCGGCGCGCTCCTCATCGCCGCGGGCGTGAGCATCCTGCTGGTCTGGGTCACCTTCGTCCACAACTCCTTCGACTGGATCTCCTGGCAGACCTTCGCCATGGTCGGCGCCTCGGTCGTGCTGCTGGCCGTCGCCGTCTGGGTGGAGTCCGTGGTCCGCGAGCCGGTCGTCCCGCTGCACGTCATCCGGCGGCGCACCCCGGCTCTCGCGATCCTCGCCAGCCTGGCCGTCGGCATGGCGATGTTCGGCGGTGCGGTCTTCCTGGGGCAGTACTTCCAGATCGGCCGCGGCTACAGCCCCACCGAGGCGGGCCTGCTCACCATCCCGATGATGTTCGGCGTGCTCGTGTCGTCCACGGTCTCCGGGCGGATGGTCTCGCGGAGCGGACGGGTCAAGCCGTACATCCTCGTCGGCTCGATCGTGCTCACGCTCGGTTTCGCGGCCCTGTCGATGATCGACCACGAGACCTCGCTGGTCCTCGTCGGCGCGGGGATGCTGGTCGTCGGCGCCGGCGTCGGCATGTGCATGCAGAACCTCGTCCTCGCCGTGCAGAACACCGTTCCGCTGCGCGAGCTGGGCGCCGCGAGCGGCGCGATCACGTTCTTCCGCTCGCTGGGCGGCACGATCGGCGTCTCGGTCCTGGGCGCGGTGCTGGCCAACCAGGTCACCGAGAACATCAGCACGGGCCTCACCAAGGCCGGCATCCCGGTGCCCGCGTCCCAGAGCAGCGGCGGCGCCAGCCTCAACATGGACGCGCTGCCCGAGCCGATCCGCACCATCGTGCGCGCCGCCTACGGCGACGCCACCGGCCACATCTTCCTGATCTCGGCCTGCATCGCGGTCGTCGGCATCCTCGCCGTGCTGTTCCTCCCGCAGGTGCGGCTGCGCGACAGCGTGGACCTGGCCGAGCCGGCCGCCGCCGGGGCGGACGCGCCCGCCGCGGCCGAGTCCCACTGAGCCCGGCTTCCTGAGCTCGACCCCCTGAGCCCGGCCCCCGGGTACGGCTCCCGTGCGTGAGCGGGAGGCCGTGCCCGGGGGCCGTCCGGTCTCACAGACGGGGATCGACCGGCTCGGACTCCAGCGCGAGGACGGCGAAGACCGCCTCGTGGATCCGCCACAGCGGCTCCCCCTCGGCCAGGCGCGTCAGCGCCTCCACGCCGAGCGCGTGCTCCCGCAGCGCCAGCGACCGCTTCCTGCCGGTGAACCTGCGCCGCAGCACGTCGAGCGACTCGGTGTAGTCGGGGCCGTAGATGATCCGCAGATATTCGCGGCCCCGCACCTTCACGCCCGGCTGCACCCGTCCCTCCTGATGCGCGGCGGGCTTGACCACCATGCCCTCGCCCCCGGCCTCGGTCAGCGCGGTCCACCACGTGACCGCCGCCTCCCGCTCCTCCGGCGAGTCGAGGGAGACGAAGACGTGACGGGTCGGCGTGACGAGCGGCGAGTCCATCAGGCCGAGCGTCTTCAGGTGCCACTCGTGCGGCTCCTCCACCGCCGTCGCCCTGCCCTCGCAGGCGAGAACCTGGAACGGCGCGAGCCGTACGCCGTCGAGACCCGAGACCGGCCAGCAGTAACGGGCATAGGCGTCGCGGAACCGGGCAGCGTTGTGAGCACGGCGGCGGGTGCGGTCGAGCAGAGCGCCTACATCCAGGCCACGTCCCGCCGCCATCTCCAGCGCCGCGACCGCCTCGGGCAGCGCCACCCGGGCGGCCGCGCCCACCGAGGCGTACTGGTCGCGGATCAGTCCCTCCGCCTTGGCCGACCACGGCAGCAGCTCGCAGTCGAGCACCACCCAGTCGGTCTCCAGCGCCTCCCACAGCGGCGCGGCCGCCTCGCGCAGCCGGTCCACCAGCTCCGGCACGTGCTCGTCGAAGAACGGCCGTCCCGTGCGGGTGTAGACGCTGCCCGTCGTGCCGTCGGCGACGCCGAAGCGACGGGCCGCGGCCTCCGGCGTCCGCGCCAGCACGGCGATCGCGCGCGAGCCCATGTGCTTCTCCTCGCACACCACCCGGGTCACCCCCGCCCGGGCGAACTCGTCGAACGCCTCAGCCGGGTGCTCCAGGTAGCCCTCCAGCGCGGAGGTCTCCGGCGGGGCCATGGTCGGCGGCAGGTAGACCAGCCAGCGGGGGTCCACGGCGAACCGGCTCATGATCTCCAGCGCGGCGCGGGAGTTCTCCTCCGCGATCCTGATCCGGCCGCCGGACCGCGTCTCCACGAAGCGGGTGCCGTCCACGTCGCCGATGTCCAGCACGCCGGGATCGCGGGCGGGGGTGGCCGCGGCCAGCGGCCGCGCCGGCTCGTACCAGACCTTCTCGGCCGGGACCGAGACGAGCTCGCGCTCGGGGTAGCGCAGGGCGGTCAGCCGACCGCCGAAGACCACGCCGGTGTCGAGGCAGATGGTGTTGTTGACCCATTCCGGCTCGGGCACCGGGGTGTGCCCGTAGACGACCATGGCCCGCCCCCGGTAGTCGTTCGCCCAGGGGTAGCGCACCGGCAGGCCGTACTCGTCGGTCTCCCCCGTCGTGTCGCCGTACAGGGCGAACGCCCGCACCCGGCCGGAGGCCCGC
This sequence comes from Microbispora rosea, assembly GCF_044460045.1. Lineage (NCBI taxonomy): Bacteria > Bacillati > Actinomycetota > Actinomycetes > Streptosporangiales > Streptosporangiaceae > Microbispora > Microbispora rosea. The sequence continues at coordinate 650,819 of NZ_JBITJO010000002.1, forward strand.
CCCTGGTAGGCCTCCTTGAGCCCGGCGTGCGCGACCACCAGCCTGCCGCCGTCGAGGCGGTAGTGACTGATGAGGCCGTCCATGAACGTCCTGGCGGCCGCGCGGAACTCCTCCGGCTCGGCGGCGAGCTGCTCCAGCGAACGCTCCAGGCCGTGGGCGACCCGCACCTTGCGGCCGTCGAGGGCCCGCACCAGCTTCTGCTCGTGGTTGCCCGCCACGCACAGCGCGGTCCCCGCCTCGACCATGTTCATGACCAGCCGCAGCACGCCCGGCGTGTCCGGGCCGCGGTCGACCAGGTCGCCGACGAAGACCGCCGTACGCCCCTCGGGGTGGGCGGCGCCGTCCGGCCCGACCTGCCAGCCGAGCTTCACCAGCAGGGACTCCAGCTCGGCCCGGCAGCCGTGCACGTCGCCGATGATGTCGAACGGACCGGTGAGGTGGGTCCTGTCGGTCCACGCCTTCTCGTACGCGATGGCCACGTCGTCGATCTCGTCGCCGCGCAGCACGTGGACCCGGCGGAAGCCGTCCTTGGAGATCTTGCCGAGCGACCGGCGCAGCTCCTTGCGCTGCCGGGTGATCACGTGGGGGCCGAAGGCCCGGTCGGGACGGCCCGCGTTGCGGGCGCGCGCCACCTCCTCCGGCACGTCGAGCACGATCGCGTCGGCGAGCACGTCGTGGGATCTGGCCAGCTCGATGAGCTTCTTGCGGGCCTCCCACTGCACGTTGGTCGCGTCCACCACGGTGAGCAGGCCCCGGCGCAGGCGGATGCCCACGATGTGGTGCAGCAGTTCGAACGCCTCGGGCGTGGCCGTCTGGTCGTTCTCGTCGTCGGAGACAAGGCCCCGGCAGAAGTCGGAGGAGACGACCTGCGTGGGCGCGAAGTGCCGGGCCGCGAACGTCGACTTGCCGCTCCCGGAGACGCCCACGAGCACCACCAGCGACAGCTCCGGCACGCTGATCTCGGTCACGGCCGCTCCTCCCTCCTGCTGAAGACCGCCATCTGGGTGGGCGGGCCCACCTCGGGGTCGTCCTCGCCGGCCGGCCGCAGATCGGCGGCGTACCCGTACGTCTCGCACACGCCCGCCACCCATCGGGCGAACTCCGCCCGGCTCCACTCGAACCGGTGGTCGGGGTGGCGGCGCGCCCCCGCGAGCAGCTCGTATCTGACGTTGTGCTCCACGTTGGGCGTGGTGACGATCACGTGGGCGGGCCGCGCCGTGCCGAAGACCACGCGTTCGAGCGCGGACAGCCGCGGCGGGTCCACGTGCTCGACGACCTCCATCAGCACCGCGGCGTCGTACCCGGCCAGGCGCGCGTCGGTGTAGGTCAGCGACCCCTGGAACAGCTCCAGCCTGGCCCGCTTGGCGTCGGGCATCCGCTCGGTGCGCAGGCGCCGCTTGGCCAGCGCGAGCGCGCGGGCCGACACGTCCATGCCGGCCACCTTGGCGAAGGCCGGCTTGGCGAGCAGAGCCGACAGCAGCTGCCCGGAACCGCACCCGAGGTCGAGCACGGTGCGGGCGCCGATCTCCTCCAGCGCCGCCACGACGGCCTCCCGGCGCAGCGTGTTCAGCGGCACCCGCTCCTCGCCCGCCGGTGCGGTGGAGGCGGAGGGCTCGGCGCCCGGCTCCTCCTCCACCGGCGGGTCCAGGGTCTCCTCCACGTCGTCGCCGAGCTCGGCGAGACGGGCGAAGGCGATGCGGGTCAGCGCCCACCGCCGGCCGAGGTAGCGGCGGGTGATCAGCCCCTTGTCCGGATGGGCGGCCAGCCAGCCCCCTCCCGCGCGGACGAGCTTGTCGACCTCGTCGCCCGCCAGCCAGTAGTGCTTGGCGTCGTCCAGCACCGGGAGCAGGACGTACAGGTGGTTGAGCGCGTCGGCCAGGCGCACGTTCCCGCGCAGCGTGAGCCGTACGTACCGGGACTCGCCCCACTCGGGGAAACCGGGGTCCAGCGGCACGGCCTCGGCCCGAACCTCCCAGCCCAGCGGCCCGAACAGCCGGTGCGCGAGATCGGCCCCTCCCCGGCACGGCAGCGCGGGCAGGCAGATCTCCAGGGGGATCGGCCCGTCCGCGAGGTCCTGACGGGAGGCGCACCTCCCGGTCCGCGCCGTGCGGAACACGTCGGCGAGCGCCGACGCCAGCAGGGAGGACGCGGCGTACGGCCGGTCGTTGACGTACTGCCCGAGGGAGAAGTCGGGCGAGGACGAGCCTCGCGAACGGGCCAGCCGCACCGGGTCGACCTCCAGCAGCAGCGCCGCGGTGCACCGGTCCTCGCCCGCCTCCGGGTAGAAGACCCGCGCCATGCCGAACGACTGCTCGAACTCCTGCACCCGGCCGGGGTGCTTGTGCAGGAGGAAGCCGAGGTCCGTGGCGGGCCGCAGAGTCGTCGAGATCGTGAGGAGCACCCGGCAAAGTGTGCCGGATGCCCTCTTCGACCGGCTATGGCTTTTCCGACCGCGCTACCCGCTCCTCACACGTGCGGCAGCGCTGTCATCACATGCGTAGCAGCGCTGTTTTCACACGTGCGGCAGCGCTCTCTAGACGTGCGGCAGCACCTCGGCCGCGATCAGCTCCAGGTGCTCCAGGTCCTGCAGGTCGAGGACCTGCAGGTAGAGACGCTCGGCGCCCATCTCGGCGAACCGGCCGATCTTGTCCACGATCTCCTGCGGCGTGCCCGCCAGCCCGTTGACGCGCAGCTCGTCGACCTTGCGGCCGATGTTGGCGGCGCGCCGGGCGATCTCCGCCTCGTCCCGCCCGGCGCAGACGATTTGCGCCGCCGACAGCAGGACGGTCTCCCGGCCCGCGGCGTCGCACGCCTGCCTGACCCGGTCGAAGGCCGCGGCGGTGTCCTCGGGAAGGTGGAACGGCACGTTGTACTCGTCGGCGAACCGGGCGACCAGCCGCGGCGTCCGCTTGGCGCCCCCGCCGCCGATGATGACGGGCGGCCGGGGCCGCTGCGCCGGCTTGGGCAGCCCCGGGGAGTCGGCCAGCTGGTAGTGCTCGCCCAGGAAGGAGAACGGCTTGGTCGCGGCCCACAACCCGGTCACGATCTCGAGCTGCTCCTCGAAGCGCTCGAACCGCTCACCCAGAGAGGGGAACGGGATCCCGTACGCCGTGTGCTCCTCTTCGAACCAGCCGGTGCCGAGACCGAGCTCCACACGGCCGCCGCTCATCTGGTCGACCTGGGCGACGCTGATCGCCAGCGGCCCGGGCAGGCGGAACGTCGCGGCGCTCACCAGCGTGCCCAGCCGGATGCTCGAGGTCTCCCGGGCAAGGCCGGCCAGGGTGATCCACGCGTCGGTCGGGCCCGGGGTCGGATCGCCCTCGCCCATCCGGAGGTAATGGTCGGACCGGAAGAACGCGTCGAACCCGAGCCGCTCGGCCGCCTGCGCCACCCTGAGCAGGTCGTCGTAGCTCGCCCCCTGCTGGGGCTCGGTGAAGATTCTCAATTTCATCCGTCCATTATCCCTGCCCCCGGGTTCCCGGCTTGCTAGAGTGCGAGCCGCCTGTGCGCAACGTGGTCGCATCGCAACTCTGGGTGGTGAGCGTGGACTCCGCACGTCATTCCCGCGAAGCGGGCCGCCCCCCGCGCTCTCTTGTCTTCCTGGCGTCGGCCGCGCTCGTCGCGGGCACCGGCGCGGCGCTGTGGGCGCTGCCCGCCGCCCCGCCCGGCTGGAACGCGAGGCCCGGGGTCACGGCCGCGCCCACCGGTGAGCGGACTCCGGCCTCACCGGTGCCGGAGACGCTGGTCGCCGCGCGCCAGACGGTCGCCTCGCCCACCCCGCCCGCCGCCGCTCCCCCCGCCGACGAGCCCGCGGCTCCTTACCGGGGGTTCCTCGACGCCGCAGGGGAACCGCACCCCGAACTGCTGCGGGCGGGGGTGCGCTCGTTCGCCATCGGTCACATCGTGGCAGGACCGGGCGGCTGCGCCCCCCACTGGGCGGGGGCGCGACCGCGCGGCGGGGAGTCCGTCACCGCCCGGATCGACCGGCTGCGGGCCGACGGCGGCGAGGTGTGGCCGGCGTTCGGCGGCCCGTACGGGCAGGAGCTGGCGGCCACCTGCGAGAACCCGGCCCGGCTGCTCTCGGCCTACCGCCACGTCGTGGCGGCGCTCGACCCTCCCGGCGTCGACTTCGAGGCAGGCGGGTCGGCCGGGCCCGCCGCCGTCAGCCGCCGCGCCGCCGCCGTCGCCCGGTTGCAGCGCGAGGCGCGGGCGCGCGGCCGCTCGCTGCGGGTCACGTTCACGCTTCCCGCCTCCCGGCATGGCCTGGAGGCGGCCGACCAGGAGATGCTGCGGGCGGCCCGCGAGGAGGGGGTGGAGATCGAGTCCGTCGGCCTGCTCGTGCCGATCGCCTCCGGCGTCTCGAACCTCCACGACCTGGCCGTCGCGGCCCGGGCGGCGCGCCTCCAGATCGCCGCGGCGCTCGACGTGCCGCCCGACCGGGTGTGGCGGCGGATGGGCCTCGTGCCGGTCCTCGCCGGCCCCGGCGACCTCGGCCCCGGCGACGCCGCGCGGCTGGCGGCGTTCCGGGCCCGCAACGGCCTGGGCTGGCTGTCCCTGCGGGGCGCCCAACCCGCCGACGACGTCGTACGGATCCTGACCCGGCCGCCGTACCCCGACGCCGGTGTCGCCCGGCCCGAAGCCATGCCCGGCGACCGGGGCGCGCGTCCCTGGTGAGCCGCTCGACGGATGGGTCGGCTCCGCAAGGCCCTGACCCCGCTTCGCGAGATCACCGATCCCCGCTTCCCGGGCCGATCCCCCCGAACCGGCTGGTGTAGCCGGCTCAGCCGGGCTCGCCGTGTGCGGGAGGAGCCGCGAGGACGACCTTGCCCCGGCGTGGCCCTCGCTCGGCGGCCGCATGCGCCTCGGCCGCCCGGTCCATGGGGAACACCGCCCGAACGGGGACGCGGAAGCGCCCCTGCGACGACAGCGCGGCCGCGAGGGCGAGACCATGCCGTCCGCCCGGCTCCCCGCCGAGCTCGCCCCGGGAGATGCCGACCCCGAGCTCCGGCCCGGTGAAGTCCGCGATGGTGAGGACGGACGCCGGCGAACCGGTGATCGTGATGAGGTCGCGAAGCGAGCCCGCGCCGGCGACGTCCAGCGCGAGATCGATCCCTCCGGGCACGAGATCGCGGACGCGCTCGGCGAGCCCGGACCCGTAGGCGACCGGGACCGCGCCGAGCCCGGCGATGAAGGCGTGGTTCTCCGGGCGGCCCGTGCCGATCACACGGGCGCCGCGGGCGACCGCCAGTTGGACGGCGACGCTGCCGACGCCGCCCGAGGCCCCGTCGACCAGGAGCGTCCTTCCCGCGCCCACATCGAGTCTGTCGAGCGCCCGGGTGGCGGTCTCGACACTCGTGGCGGCGGCCCCGGCCTCCTCCCACGACATCGAGGGCGGCTTCGCGGCCCAGAACGCCAGCACGGCGAACTCCGCGGCGGCGCCGCCCAGCCGCGAGACGTCGACGGCGCCGAAGACCTCGTCCCCGGCGGCGAACCCGGTGACGTCCGCGCCGACCTCGTCGATCACTCCGGCGGCGTCGACGCCGGGGATGTGCGGCAGGGGGAGCCGTGCGCTCGACGGCGACGTGCCCGCGCGCAGCGCGAGGTCGACCGGTGCGACTCCGGCGGCCCTGACCGCGATCCGCACCTCGCCGGGGCCCGCGTGAGGTGCGGGGAATCCTCCGACGGTGAGGACCTCGGGGGGACCGAACCGGTCGAACCCCACCGCAAACATCTTCGCATCCGGGAACATAATCACCTTTCCGGCTGTTCCGACTGGCCGTCGACCACGGTAGGCGGGCAAACGGGAGCGGCTGTCTCGGATCGCCGGAAGCGAGAGGGGCAAGGACCACATTGACTCGGAAACCCCGGACGGACGCGGAGCACAACCGGCGGCATCTCGTGGCGGTCGCCCGTGCCGCGTTCGCCGCGGACGGGCTCGACCTGCCCGTGCACGAGATCGCCCGGCGTGCCGGCCTCGGCGTCGCGACCGTCTACCGGCACTTCCCGTCGCGCCAGGACCTCGTCGGCGCCGTGCTCGCCGAACAGGTGACGGCTTGCCGCGCGCAGATGCGTGCCGCCCTGGACGACCCCGATCCCTGGCACGCGCTGCGCGGCACCATCCACCGGTTCGCCGACCACCAGGTGCGGCACCGCGGGCTGAACCCGGCGCTGCTCGGCTCCCACCCCGCGGGCGCCTCGATCGCCGGGCAGCGCCGCGCACAGGCCCGAAGGTTCGAGCAGCTCGTCGAACGCGCCAAGAGCGCGGGCGGCGTCCGTCCCGAGCTGTCGATCGAGGACGTGCGGATCGGCCTGGCCGCCATCGCCTCCCTCCGCGCGGGTTCGCCCGAGAGCACGGCGGTGGCGGTCCGGAGGCTGGCCGACCTCCTGGTCGCCGGCATGGCCGCCCCCGCCCGGGAGGCGGCGCCGGATCAGTCCCTGACGAGCAGCGCGACGCACTCCACATGGTGAGTCATGGGATATTGGTCGAAGGCCCGCAGGTCCTCCAGGCGGTAGCCGTGCCCGGCGAACCAGGCGACGTCCCTGGCCAGGGTGGCCGGGTCGCACGACACGTACACCACGCGCGAGGCCTCCAGGCCGGCGACGCGCTCGACCACGGGACGGCCGAGACCCGCGCGGGGCGGGTCGGCCACCACCAGGTCGGCCCGTTCGATCCGCAGCCGGTCGAGCGCCTCCTCGACCCTGCCCCGCTCGACCTGCGCCTGCGGCAGGTCACGCAGGTTGAACCGGGCGTCCTGCGCCGCCTGCGGCTCGGACTCGATGCCGAGCACGGCGCCCTCGGGGCCGACGGCCTCGGCGAGCCCGGCGGCGAACAGACCGGCGCCGCAGTAGAGGTCGAGCGCCCACTCCCCCGGCTCGGGCCGTCCGAGGTCGAGCACCGCTCCGAGCAGCGTGGCCGCCGCGCCCGGGTGGACCTGCCAGAATCCGCTCGCGGTCACCCGGAAGTCCCGCTCGCCCACCCGCTCGGTCAGCGAGGCCCGGCCACGCAGCGCGCGGGTGCCCCGCTTGCCCTCGTCGAGCAGGACCGCGGCGTCCACGTCCGGGATGTCCGCCCGGCGGTGTGGGACGGGTTCGACGATCACGGCGCGGTCGCCGCCGGAGGCCGCCACCACCTCGACCGAGGCGGCTCCCTTCCAGGCGAGGCGTTCCGCCCCGACCTCCTCGACGCCGGGGTGGGCGATGAGGCACTCCGTGACGTGCTCGATCTCGTGGGACCGGTGGCGCCGCAGCCCCGCCGTGCCGTCCCGCTCCACGGCGAACCGCACGCGGGTGCGCCAGCCGAGGCCGTCCTCCGCCCCCGGCACCTCCTCGACCACGACCTTGAGGTCGAGGCCCGCCAGACGCCGGAACTGCTCGGCGACCACGTCGGCCTTGAGCCGGCGCTGCGCCTCCAGCGACGCGTGCTGCCAGTCGCAGCCGCCGCAGCGGCCGGGGCCGGCGAACGGGCAGGGCGGCGTGACCCGGTCGGGAGAGGGCTCCAGGATCTCGACCGCGTCGGCCCGCAGGAACCGCGCGGTCTCCTCGGTGACCTCGGCGACCACCCGCTCGCCGGGCAGGGCGTGCCGGACGAAGACCACCCGGCCCTCGTGCCTGGCCACGCACCAGCCGCCGTTGGCGACGGCGTCCACCGTCAGTTCGAGCCGTACGCCGCCCATGTCGGCCTCTTTCCTGTCGGTCATGCCTTGACCTGCGTGTTCTTCGACGGGGACTGATAGGAACGGCGGGAGGCGCCGGGAGCGGACGGCTCCCTGCGGCCCTTGAGGCGGTCGGAGGAGGCGAGCTGGAACGGCACGCTCGTGACCATGACCCCGGGCTTGAACAGCAGGCGCCCCTTGAGCCGCAGCGCGCTCTGGTTGTGCAGGAGGTGCTCCCACCAGCGGCCGACCACGTACTCGGGGATGTAGACCGTCACGACGTCGCGCGGCGAGCGCCGCCGCAGCGACTTCACGTACTCGAGCACCGGGCCGGTGATCTCCCGGTAGGGCGAGTCGAGGATCTTCAGCGGCACCCCGATGCCGCGCCGGTCCCACTCCTCCCTGAGCCTGTTCGCCTCGTCGGAGTCCACGCTGACGGTCACGGCCTCCAGGCTCGACGGGCGGGTCGCCCTGGCGTACGCGAGCGCGCGGAGCGTCGGCTTGTGGATCTTCGAGACGAGCACGATCGCGTGGTTGCGGGCGGGCAGCAGCGACTCGTCGGCCTCGTGTCCCTCCGGCGCGGCGAGCTCCTCGGCGACCCGGTCGTAGTGGCGCCTGATGCCCTTCATCATGAGGAAGAGCACCGGCATCGCCACGCACACGATGTACGCGCCGTGCGTGAACTTGGTGGCGAGCACGACGACGAGCACGAGCCCGGTCATGACCGCGCCGAAGCCGTTGATCACCCGCGAGCGCATCATGTGGAAGCGCGCCTTCGCGTCGGTCTCGGTCTTCAGGTGGCGGGTCCAGTGCCGGACCATGCCGATCTGGCTGAGGGTGAACGAGACGAACACGCCGACGATGTAGAGGTTGAGCAGCTTGCTCACGTCCGCGTCAAACGCCCAGATCAGCAGGCAGGCCCCGGCCGCGAGGATGACGATGCCGTTGCTGAACGCGAGGCGGTCGCCCCGGGTGTGGAGCTGGCGCGGCAGATAGCGGTCCTGGGCGAGGATCGAGCCGAGCACCGGGAAGCCGTTGAACGCGGTGTTGGCGGCCAGGAACAGGATGAGAGCGGTCACCGCGGCGATCACGACGAACAGGAACGAGCCGTCGCCGAAGACCGCCGAGGCGACCTGCGCGATGATCGGCTGCTGGTAGTAGCCGGGCCCGGCCGGGTGCCCGCTGATGATGACGTTGCTCGCGACGATCGCCGGGTCGGCCAGCTTCACGCCCGACTTGAGGCCGAGGAAGATGATCCCGCTGAACATCGTCACCGCGATGAGGCCCATCATCAGCAGCGTCGTCGCGGCGTTCTTGCTCTTGGGCTTGCGGAAGGCCGGCACGCCGTTGCTGATCGCCTCGACACCCGTCAGCGCGGCGCAACCCGACGAGAAGGCGCGCAGCACCAGGAACGCCATCGCGAATCCGGCGAGGTCGGCCTGCTCGCCGAGGATGCGGTAGTCCGCGGTCGGGGCGCGCAGTTCGTCGCCGAGCACGACCAGCCGGAACAGGCCCCACGCGACCATCCCGACGACGGCGATCATGAATGCGTAGGTCGGAACGGCGAACGCGACACCTGATTCCCGGATGCCGCGCAGATTCATGACCGTCAAGAGTGCGACGATGGCCACCGCGACCAGAGGCCGGTGTTCGGCGACGAAGGGGATCGTCGCGCCCACGTAGTCGGCGCCGTTGGCGACCGACACCGCCACGGTCAGCACGTAGTCGACGAGCAGGGCGCTCGCGACGGTCAGCCCCGCGGTCGGTCCCAGGTTCGTCGTCGCCACCTCGTAGTCGCCGCCGCCGCTGGGGTAGGCGTGCACGTTCTGGCGGTAGGAGGCGACCACCGTGAGCATGACGAGGACGACCCCCGCGGCGACCCACGGGCTGACGCTGTAGAGGCCGACCCCGCCGATCGACAGGATGACCAGGATCTCCTGCGGCGCGTACGCCACCGAGGACAGCGCGTCACTGGCGAAAACCGGCAGTGCCACGCGCTTGGGGAGCAGCTGGTGGTGGAGCGCGGTGCTCCGCAGAGCCCGCCCCACGAGGAGCCGCTTGACAAGATCTGGCACCTTGGACACGTCTGCTGAGCCTAGTCCCCCGGTGCCGCGCCCGGGTCATGCGGTGTGCGGCACTGGCGACATACTGTCTGCATTAGGAGACCGCCACAACCCACGGCGGGGGAGCATGCATATCGTGATCATGGGATGCGGACGGGTCGGCTCGACCCTGGCGCACATCCTTGAGGACAACGGGCACTCGGTCGCCGTGATCGACCGTGACCCGCAGGCCTTCCGGCGGCTGCGGGCGGGCTTCCGCGGCCGCAGGGTGACGGGCATCGGCTTCGACCGCGACGTCCTCGAAGAGGCCGGCATCGCCTCGGCCGCCTCCTTCGTCGCCGTCAGCAGCGGAGACAACTCCAACATCATCTCTGCCCGGGTGGCCCGGGAGATGTTCGGCGTCGACAACGTGGTCGCCCGCATCTACGACCCCCGCCGGGCCGAGGTCTACCAGCGGCTCGGCATCCCCACGGTGGCGACGGTCCGCTGGACCGCCGACCAGATCCTGCGCCGCGTGCTGCCCGAGGGCGCGGAACCCCTCTGGCGGGACCCGACCGGCACGGTCGTCCTCGCCGAGGTGGCCTTCCACCAGGGCTGGATCGGCACCCGGGCCCGGGAGATCGAGAACGTCACCGGCGCGCGCGTGGCCTTCCTCAACCGCATGGGCGAGGCGCTCGTGCCGAAGGACGCGACCGTCGTCCAGGAGGGAGACATCCTCCACCTGGTCGCCGCCGAGAACGACATGGACCGCATCAACAAGACGCTGTCCGCCCCGCCGTCCGACGAGGAGCACTGATGCGCGTCACCATCGCCGGCGCCGGAGCCGTCGGCCGCTCCATCGCGGCGGAGCTCCTGGAGAACGGCCACGAGGTCCTGCTCATCGACATCGACCCCCACGCCATCAAGATCGACAGCGTGCCGCGGGCCGAGTGGCTGCTCGCCGACGCCTGCGAGATCTCATCGCTGGACGAGGCCGGGCTCAACAGCTGCCAGGTCGTGATCGCCGCCTCCGGCGACGACAAGGTCAACCTCGTGGTCTCGCTGCTCGCCAAGACCGAGTACGGCGTGCCACGGGTGGTCGCCCGGGTCAACCACCCCAAGAACGAGTGGCTGTTCAACGAGTCGTGGGGCGTGGACGTCGCCGTCTCCACCCCGCGCCTGCTGTCGGCCCTGGTCGAGGAGGCGGTCAGCGTCGGCGACCTGGTGCGCCTGATGACCTTCCGGCAGGGCCAGGCCAACCTGGTGGAGCTGACGCTGGCCGAGGACGCGCCGGTGGTGGGCCAGCGGGCGGGCTCGGTGCCGTGGCCCGTGGACGCCGCCCTCGTGGCGATCCTGCGGGAGGGCCGGGTGCTGGTCCCCTCGGCCGACGACCCGCTGGAGGCCGGCGACGAACTGCTGTTCGTGGCCAACCAGGAGGTCGAGCACGAGCTCACCGAACTGCTGTCGGCCCACGGACGGCCCTGACCCGCGAACGACCGAGGCCCCGGGCGCGCGCCCGGGGCCTCGGTCGTTCGCGTGTGATCGTCAGACGGACGGCTGCGCCGACGGCTCGATCGGGGTACGGCCCCGGGCGAGCACCCACACCATCGCGGCGAGCCCCGCGACCTGCAGCGGCCAGCCCAGAGCGATCTTGGACACGCCGAGGGCGGTCACCTGATCCGCCCAGTAGAGCGGCAGCTGGATCACCACCCGCAGCAGGCAGGGCAGCATGAGCAGCAACGTGAGCCGCGAGCACAGCCGGACCAGCGCGGGATCCTTGTGCCAGGCCGTCGGGTCGCCGGTCACCGAGCCGATCAGGAAGCCGACGATCGGCCAGCGGACCACGATCGACAGCAGCATGCCGGCGGCGTAGGCCCCGTTGTAGAGGATCCCCGGCAGGAACACGTCCTTGGCGTCGCCGGTGCGGGCCGCGAAGAACGCGCCGATTCCGATGCCGACGAGGCTGTTGAGCACGAACTGCGGTGTGGTCCGCTGCGCGATCCGCACCAGCAGGAGCACCACCGCCGAGGCGATGCCGACGATCAGCGAGGTCTTCAGCTCGTTGGTGCCCACCCACGTGCCGGTGAAGGCGAGTGTGGGCACGGCCGCCTCGACGATGCCGCGCTTGCCGCCCAGTGCCTTGCTCATCTGTGCGCGAACCGCCGCCTCGACGGTGGCGTGCGCCGCGGGGGCCGTCATGTCCGCTGTGCTCATACGGTCTCCTGAGAGATCAAGGGCCACCGGCCGGGCGTAGCTCGTAGCGGGGGTTGAACATGACCTTGCGGCCGTCCTGGACGCTGACCAGCCCTTCGGCCCGCACCACCCGGCCCGGCTCGATGCCGGCGATCTTCCGGCGGCCGAGCCAGACCAGGTCGATCACGTCCGACCCGTCGTACAGCTCCGCCTCGAGGGCGGGCGCGCCGCCGCGCGGGCGGAGGGTCACCGTGCGCAGCGTGCCCGCCACGCACGTCCGCTGGCGCTCACCGCACCGCGCGATGGGAGTGGCCCCCTGCTGCTCCAGGTCCTCCTGGAGCTCGGCGGCCTCCAGCTCGGCCTGGCTGGTGGTCAGCCTTCGGAAGAAGCCCCGCAGTCCGCCGCGTCTGGCAGGCTCCGGCGTGCCCATCGGTCACTCACCCAGCTTCCTCGTTCACGATCCCCTGAGGGGGATTCGTCGTCCTGGCTTCCAGCCTAGGCCGGTCGTTTCCCACCGCAGCATACGTGAGCCGCCCACGGGCCAGAAGGACGGCCGAGCAGGGCTTGCCCCCCGATTCGGTCAACCAGCGCATTCCGGACGGGCGTCAGCGGATCTCGCTGATCTCCGGACCGCGCTCGAAGGGCCGGAACTCCTCCTGCCGGGCCCCCTGCTGCTGCTCCTCCATGGCCTGCCGGGCCTCGGCGGGCAGCCGGAGCTGGATCGCCTCCCTGGGCGGCATCGGCTCGTCGCCGCGCACGACGACGATGCCGCGCACGACGTCCTCCAGGGTCCGCGCCGCCTCCGGGTCGACCGCCGCCCTGCCGCTGACCACGGCGCGGAGGAACCAGCGCGGCCCGTCGACGCCGAGGTAACGCACCGGCTGCCGTCCCTGCGGCTGACCCTGCGCGGGCACCTCGGCCGCGATCTCGGGGCCGAACGGGCCGTCCCGGTCCTCCGCCGAGCCGCCCGCGGCCACCACTTCACGGGCGAGCTCGGTGCGCACCTCGTCCCAGATCCCGCTGCGTTTGGGCGCGGCGAAGACGTTGACCTGCAGGGCGCTCTCCTCGACCAGGACGATCACACCGTCGACCTGGTCGCCCGCCATGCTGAGCTGGATCTCGAATCCGGGACCGACGGGCAGGCGAAGGCCTCCCAGGTCCACGCGCTCGGCCTCCGGGTAGTCGTCATCGGCGTCCCAGGGGCCCGTCGTCCGCGCCGGGGCGGGGCTCTCCCCCCGCACGACGGATGGTGCGGTCTCCTCCTCCGCGCGTCGCCGGCGTCGCAACACTTCTCTCACTCTCCTCGCATCGTGGCCCGGTTTCCGGGCCCCGCGGTGTCAGCTCCCTGTGGAGCCGAACCCGTTCGTGCCCCGTACGGAGCCGGGCAACCGGTCGACCTCGTAGAACGCCGCCCGCTCCACCCGCTGTACGACGAGCTGGGCGATGCGGTCGCCGCGCCGGAGCCGCACCGGGTCCTTGGCGTCGGTGTTGATCATCGTCACCCTGATCTCGCCCCGGTAGCCGGCGTCGATCGTGCCCGGCGCGTTGACCAGCGTGACGCCGTGCCGGGCGGCCAGGCCAGAACGCGGATGAACGAAGGCGGCGTACCCGTCCGGCAGCGCGATGGCGACGCCGGTCCGCACGACCGCCCGCTCGCCGGGCAGCAACTCCACGTCCTCCGCCGCGTACAGGTCGGCCCCGGCGTCGCCCGGATGCGCGTACGACGGGAGCGGAAGATCCGGGTCGAGCCGGTGGATCAGGATCTCGACGCTCATCGGGCGGCCTCGATCCCGCGAGCGGCGGCCGCGGCCCCTCTCGGGCCCGGCGGTCCGGGGTTCGGCACAGGGCAGCTCATGAGGCAAGACCCTACCCGTTGCGCTGGGGGGACACCGCCTCTCCGGCGTCGGAGGACGGGCGTGCCGCCTCCGGTTCCCGCCCGCCCTGACCGGAGGCGGCGCGCTGGGAGGTCGCGGGCTCCGCGGCGCCGGGCTCCGCGTGCGCGGACGCACCCTCGGCGCCCGGCTCATCGGCACCGGGCTCCGGGTGCGGGGACGCGCCCTCGGCGCCTGGCTCCGCTGCGCCGGGTGGGCCGCCTTCCGCCGCCGGTTCGATGGCGGGCCGGCCGCGGCGCAGCTCGGGCAGCGCCCGGTAGATGACCGCCGTGAGCGGCACGGCCACCACGGCGCCCGCGATGCCGCCGAGCACGCCGCCCACCGCGAGGACGAGGATGATCGCCAGTGGGTGGAACTCCAGGGCCCGGCCCACGATGAGCGGCTGGAGCACGTGGTTCTCCAGCTGCTGCTCGACCACGAGGACGCCCACGAAGATCAGCGCCAGGAACCAGCCCCGGGACCCGAAGGTCACCAGCGTCGCGATGGTGCCCGCGAACAGGATGCCGACGATCGGGATGAAGCTGGCGAGGAAGACCAGCACCGCGAGGGGCGCCCACAACGGCACCTGCATCCCCGCGAGCACCACGCCGATCACGAGCCCGTGGATGGCCGCGACCGCGACCGTGCCGTGCACGTAGTGGGAGATCGTCGCCCAGGCTGCGCGGCCCGCCTGGTCCACGCGCGGCGCGGCGCCGCCGAAGGCGCGCAGGAACCAGGCCCAGATCCGGTCGCCGTCCTTCAGCAGGAAGAAGGTCACGAACAGGATCAGCACGATGGAGGTGAGCACCTCGACGACCGCGGTGGCGCCGCTCAGCACCGTGCTGGTGATCTGGCTGCGGTATTGGGTCACCTGGCTGCTGAGCTGGTCCACGAAGTCGGCGATCTGCGCCTCCTTCAGGTGGAGGGGCCCGTGGAGCAGCCAGTCCTGCACGTTGCGCACGGTCACCTGAATCTGCAGGACCAGTCGCGGGAACTCCTCGTTCGCCCGCACGCCGATCAGGAACCCGATGCCGACGATCAGCGCGAGGCCGAGCAGCATCGTGATCCATGTCGCGTAGATAGGCCGGAGCCCGGTGGCGCGCAGCCGCCGGGTCAGCGGGTGAAGCAGGGCCGCGAGCAGCAGCGCGACGACCACCGGCATGACGACGAAGCTGATTCTCTCGATGATCAGCCACAGGACGTAGACCATCCCGCCGAGCAGCAGCAGCCGCCAGCTCCACGCGGCCATCGTGGCCAGCGTCGGCGGGACCCTCTCCGTGGTACTGCGCTTAGACGGGATCACGGATCCAGCCTGGCATGTCGGCGGGCGAGACGCGCAGCCGTTTTACCCGCCTATGGCGGCCGTTCCGTCGCCAACCCTCCGCGGTCCCCCGCCAGCGCACCGAAACGCCCGGGAACGTCCTGGAACGTCCCAAAGGAAAATCGCCGACCGCCGCCGCACCCAGGGGTACGGCGGCGGTCTCAGGCGGTCAGCCCCGGCGGCCTCATGCCGTCAGCTCGGCGACCGCGTCGAGCGGCCCGTCACCGGGTACGAGGACGAACTCCTCGACGTTGCCGGCCGCGCACAGGTCGTCCTGGGCCTGCCGGACGAGGTCCGCCTGGATGCCCGACACGGTGAGCCGGGCGACCTCGGCCCGCATCGACAGCCGCGCCTCGGACTTGGCCCGCCGCACCCGGCGGAGCACCTCCGCCACGGCGTCCAGCACCGCGGGATCGCCGTACCGCGCCTCGGGCAGCTCCTGGGGGGACGGCCACGGCGCGCGGTGCACCGAGCCCTCCCGCCACCACGACCAGACCTCCTCGGTCACGAAGGGCAGGAACGGCGCGAACAGCCGCAGCAGCACGTCGAGCGCCCGCCGCAGGGCCGCGACGGCCGAGGGGTCCCCGTCGTACGCGCGGGCCTTGACCAGCTCCACGTAGTCGTCGCAGAACGACCAGAAGAAGCGTTCGGTCCGCTCCAGCGCCCTGGTGTAGTCGTACGACTCGAACGCCTCGCCGGCCTCGGCGACGACCGCCCCCAGCGCGGCCACCATCGACAGGTCGACCGGCTCGGTCACCTCGCCGCCGCCCTCGGACCGGAAGCCGAGCACGAACTTCGACGCGTTGAGGATCTTGATGGCCAGTCGGCGGCCGATCTTGATCTGCCCGGTGTCGAAGGCGGTGTCGGTGCCGGGACGCCCGTTCGCGGCCCAGTAGCGGACCGCGTCGGAGCCGTACTCCTCCAGCAGGCCCATGGGCGTGACCACGTTGCCCTTGGACTTCGACATCTTCTTGCGGTCGGGGTCGAGGATCCACCCGGAGATCGCCGCGTGCCGCCAGGGCAGCCCGCCGTGCTCCAGGTGCGACCGCACGACCGTGGAGAACAGCCAGGTACGGATGATCTCGTGGGCCTGGGGCCGCAGGTCCATCGGGAACACGCGGCGGAACAGGTCGTCGTCGCGCTCCCACCCGGCGGCGATCTGCGGGCTCAGCGACGAGGTCGCCCAGGTGTCCATGACGTCGGGGTCGGCGGTGAAGCCGAGCGGCTTGCCCCGCTGGTCCTCGGAGAAGCCGGGCGGCACGTCGCTGGACGGGTCCACCGGCAGCGCCGACTCGGGCGGGACGATCGGCGCCTCATAGATCGGCTCGCCGTCGGCGTCGAGCGGATACCAGACCGGGATCGGCACGCCGAAGAACCGCTGGCGGGAGATCAGCCAGTCGCCCGCCAGGCCCTCCACCCAGTTGTCGTACCTGACCCGCATGTGCGGCGGGTGCCACTCCAGCTCCCGGCCGCGCTCCAGCAGCTCGGCGCGCAGCTTCGCGTCCCTGCCGCCGTTGCGGATGTACCACTGCCGGGTGGTGACGATCTCGAGGGGCCGGTCGCCCTTCTCGTAGAACTTCACCGGCCGCTGGATCTTGCGCGGCTCGCCGTCCAGGTGGCCGGACTCGCGCAGCATCTCCGCGATGCGCTCCCGCGCGCTGTGCACGGTCTTTCCGGCCAGCTCGGCGTACGGCTCGGCCGGCACGCCCTGCGGCGGCTCGGGGAGCAGGCGGCCGTCCCAGCCGATCACCGGCCGGGTCGGCAGGTCGAGCTCACGCCACCAGGTGACGTCGGTGACGTCGCCGAAGGTGCAGATCATCGCGATGCCCGAGCCCTTGTCCGGCTCGGCGAGGTGGTGGGCCACGACCGGCACCTCGACCTCGAAGACCGGGGTGCGGACGGTGGTGCCGAACAGCGGCCGGTAGCGCTCGTCGTCGGGGTGGGCGACCAGCGCCACGCAGGCCGGGATCAGCTCGGGACGGGTGGTCTCGATCCAGACCATGTCGCCGCCGGACGACCGCTCGAACCCGATGCGGTGGAAGGCGCCGGGCCACTCCCGGTCCTCCAGCTCGGCCTGGGCCACGGCCGTGCGGAACGTCACGTCCCACAGCGTCGGGGCCTCGGCGACGTACGCCTCGCCGCGGGCGAGGTTGCGCAGGAACGCCCGCTGGGACGCCGCCCGGGCGCCCGCGTCGATCGTGGCGTAGGTCATCGACCAGTCCACCGACAGGCCGAGACGGCGCCACAGCTCCTCGAACGCCTTCTCGTCCTCGGCGGTCAGCCGCTCGCACAGCTCGATGAAGTTGCGCCGCGAGATCGGCACCTGCCGCTTGGCGTCCGGCTTCTCCGGCGGCGTGAAGTCCGGGTCGTACGGCATGGAGGGGTCGCAGCGAACGCCGAAGTGGTTCTGCACGCGGCGCTCGGTGGGCAGCCCGTTATCGTCCCACCCCATCGGGTAGAAGACCTCGCGCCCCCGCATCCGCTGGTAGCGGGCGATCGTGTCCGTATGCGTGTAGGAGAAGACGTGCCCCACGTGAAGGGACCCGGACACGGTGGGCGGCGGGGTGTCGATGGAGTAGACCTCGTCCCTGCCCCGGGACCGGTCGAACCGGTAGGTGCCCTCGGCCTCCCAGCGCGCTACCCATACCGCTTCCAAGCCGTCGAGTGTCGGTTTCTCGGGCATGGCTGCGTGGAGTCGCTGTTCGGTCATGCCACCACATGGTATGGCGTGGACCGTCACCCCGCGGGGAGACACTAAGGTCGTTATCGAGGAGGAATCATGGCGGACATGGCTCGGGAGGCCAAGCGCGAACTCGGCGCGACGGACAAGCCCGACATGCAGTGGCGGATCGTCGGTGGCCTGCTCGGCCTGGCGGTCGGCTTCTGCTCGCGCAAGGTGCTGTCGTTCGCGTGGCAGAAGGCGACCGGCAAGGAGCCGCCGGCGAGCGTCGACTCCCCCGACATCGGGCTCGGCGAGGCGATCGCGTACGCCGTGGTGATGGGCCTGGGCATGGAGATCACGCGAATCATCGTCACGCGCTCGGCGGCGAAGAAGTGGCGCTCCTGGAAGGACGCCGCCCGGGACCTCACTCCCTAGAGGCGGCCGGCTCCCCGGACTCCAGGGCCTTGAGGAAGTCGCTGGCCCATCTGTCCACGTCGTAGGTCGCGACCCTGCGCCTGAGCGAGCGCATCCGGCGCGCCAGCTCGTGCGGGGTCGCCCGCATCGCCGTCAGCATCGTCCGCTTCATGCCGGCGATGTCGTACGGGTTGACCATGTAGGCCTGGCGCAGCTCGTCGGCCGCGCCGGCGAACTCGCTCAGCACGAGCGCCCCGCGCAGGTCGTGACGGCAGGCGACGTACTCCTTGGCCACGAGGTTCATGCCGTCGCGCAGCGGCGTGACGACCATGACGTCGGCCGCGCAGTAGAGCGCCGCCAGCTCCTCCTTGTTGTACGACTGGTGGAGGTAGGAGATCGGCATACGGCCGAGCACGCCGTGCTCGCCGTTGATGCGCCCCACCCTCAGCTCGATGTCGTTGCGCAGCCGGATGTACTCGGCGACCCGCTCGCGGGTGGGCGTGGCCACCTGCACGAAGACCGCCTCGTCCGGCTTGATCGCCCCGTCGTCGAGCAGCTCGCCGAACGCCTTGAGCCGCTGGCCGATGCCCTTGGTGTAGTCGAGCCGGTCGACGCCGAGCAGCACGTGCTCGGGATCGCCCAGCTCGGCGCGGATCTCCTTGGCCCGCTGCTGGACGCGCGGCTCGCGGACGAGCTGGTCCATCTCCCCGAAGTCGACCGAGATCGGGAACGACTCGGCCCGGACCGTCCGGTCGTCGAGCTGGATCTCGTTGCGGAGGTACTGCACGCCGAGCAGGCGGCGGCACAGGCGCAGGAAGTTGGCGGCGCCGCCCGGCCGCTGGAAGCCCACGAGATCGGCCCCGAGCAGTCCTTCGAGGATCTCGTTGCGCCAGGGCAGCTGGTAGAACAGCTCTCCAGGCGGGAACGGGATGTGGAGGAAGAACCCGATCTTGAGGTCGGGCCGCAGCCTCCGCAGCATCGCGGGCACGAGCTGGAGCTGGTAGTCCTGCACCCAGACGACCGCGCCGGGCGCGGCGGCGTCCGCGGCCGCCCGGGCGAAGCGCTCGTTGACGGCCCGGTAGGCGTCCCAGAGCACGCGCGAGTAGACGGGCGTGGCGACCACGTCGTGGTAGAGCGGCCACAGCGTGGCGTTGGAGAAGCCTTCGTAGTACAGCTCGACCTCGAGCTGGGACAGCGGGATGGGGATCAGGTGCATCCCGTCGTGGTCGAAGGGCTTCAGCTCCTCCCCCGCCGCTCCGGTCCAGCCGAGCCAGGCCCCGTCACGCCGTTGCATGACGGGCGCGATGGCGGTCACGAGCCCGCCCGGGCTGCGCCGCCATTCGTTTTCGCCCACACGATCGACCGGCAGCCGGTTCGCGACGATCAGAAACGAGCTGGTGCCACGCATGAATCCCCTCCAGGTGGTCGCCTGTGACCACCATACGGAAAGTCACCAGGCACCCCCATACCCGTAAGGACGTGCACAATCCACGCCTGTGACTGTGAGAATGATCTCACGCAGCTCATACGGGGTCGGCAAGAGGTTTAGACCAATCGGTGACACTTCTCTACCTGGAAGATCAGGACGGCCGGAGATCGCCGATTGGGACGGGCACCTGGGCCGCCGCGTCGCCAGGGGGACGGAGACCGGACGGAGAAGGGCCCGCACCCGGGACGGGGACCGGCACGGGAGGGGGGTTCGGCCCGGCGGCGGGTGTCGGCCGGGTGGCGGGTGTCAGGGGGTCAACCGGGCGGCAGGGGGTCAACCGGGCGGCAGGGCGTGCTGGCGGCGCAGGTCCGCGCGCACCGCGCCGGCGAGTCTTCTGGTGGCGGCCCGGTTCAGCGCGCCGCCGGCCACGGCGCCGGTCAGGAAGGGGCCGAGCGTGGTGAGATGGCGGCCGAGCGTGCGCATCAGGCGGTTGCGCAGCGCGGTCTTGGCGGCGGTCCCGAGTGCGATCGTGGCCGAGCCGGGGGCGAGGGGGTTGACGCCCCGCTGCTTCGACCAGGCGAGCGCGAACGCGGCCGCCCTCTGGGTGCCGTTGCCTGGGACCTTCACGCCGTACACCTCGTGCAGTTCGGCGAGAAGCTTCACTTCGATGGCCGCGACGACCAGCGTCTCGGCCACGATCTGGGCGGGTGCGGACAGCAGGAGCGGCGGGGCGGCGAACTCGGCCGCGGCGAGCGCTCCGCCGACCGCGCCTACCGCCGTCGTCGCCTTCGCTGCGGTGCGGACGAGGTCGTCGGCGAGCTGCTCGCCGGTGAGCCCGTAGTGGTGGTCCCGCAGCGTCTCGTAGTCCCTGACCGGTAACCGCGGGGCGATGTTCATGAAGACGTCGGCCAGCCACCGCCCCCGGCCGACTCCCCGTTCTCGTGCCTTTCCCGCGGACCGCGCCAAGGCCCCGCTGAGGCGGCCGAGCAGCCGACGCCGCTCGGCCCCGTCCGTCTCCTCAGGGGCGACGAGTTTGCCGACCAGGTCGGCCACCTCGTTGTTTGGTTCATCCGCTGCTGAAGTCACGGACCCTCCCAAGGGTCTCCTAGGCGGCGCACTCGCGGCAGACCTGCTGGCCGTTCTTCTCCGAGGCCAGCTGGCTGCGGTGGTGCACCAGGAAGCACCGCGAGCAGGTGAATTCATCGGCCTGCCGAGGAATCACCCGCAGCGAGAGCTCCTCGTTCGACAGGTCCGCCCCCGGCAGCTCCAGCGACTCGGCCAGATCGGTCTCGTCGATGTCGATGCTGCCCGACGACTTGTCGCTCCTACGCGCCTGGAGTTCCTGAAGGCTGTCCTCGTTCAGATCGTCGTCGGTCTTACGCGGGCTGTCGTAGTCGGTAGCCATCTGCTACTCCATCCCCCTCATCTATCTGCCTGCGCCTGTGTCGCGCGTGGATAACGCTCGGAAGGCCGGTGTTGTGCCCGCGGGGGCCGGTAAATTGTGCATTCGGTACCCGCTTGAACGAACACTGAACCTTCCGACACGCGAGGGGCATCCCACCGGGGGCTGCGGTTAGCCAAATATGGCGAAAACCACAGTATCGGCGGTATCCCCACCGCGTTCGACGGCACATCCAACCACATGTACGGCGTGCTCGCTCCATCAGCGCGCCGACTGCGGCGTCCCCGGAGATGCCCCGGCTCTGGAGAGACGCACCGTCACCACGAGACCGCCCCCGTCGCGGGGGACGGCGGCGACCGTTCCGCCGTGCGCGCGGACGATCGCGCGGACGATGGACAGACCGAGACCCGCGCCCTTGGCGGATTGAACCCGATCGGCATTCAGCCGCCGGAACGGCTCGAACAGGCTCTCCACCTCGTACGCGGGAACGTGCGGTCCCGTGTTCGCGACCTGAACAACCGCACCCCCGTCGACAATTCCCGACCGGACCCAGACTTTTCCGGACTCCCCAAGATTGTGCTTGATGCCGTTCTCGACGAGGTTGGAGACACAGCGTTCTATGAGAACCGGATCACCCGTCGTGGCCGCCGGGTGGAGGTCGTGCTCGACCGTGACGCCCTCTTCCTCGGCGAAGGGGGCCAGTTGCTCCACCGCCGTCCTGGCCACCTCCTGGACGTCCACGGGCTTTCGCACCGACAGCTGACGCTCGCTGCGGGCGAGCAGCAGCAGACCCTCGATCAGGCGCTCGTTGCGTGCGGTGGTGCCGAGGAGCGTGCGCCCGAGCACCTTGAGGTCGTCCGACGCCTCGGGGTCGGACAGAGCCACCTCCAGCACCGTACGGTTGATCGCGAGCGGCGTCCGCAGCTCGTGGGATGCGTTGTCCACGAACCTCCGCTGGGCGTCGAAGGCGGTGTTGAGCCGGATGAGCATCGCGTCGAAGGTGTCGGCCAGCTCCTTCAGCTCGTCGTCGGGGCCCTGGAGGTCGATGCGCTCGTGGGCGAGCGAGGTCTCCGACAGCTTCCGCGCGGTCGCCGTCATCTTGATGACGGGCCGCAGCGCCCGGTCGGCCACGAGGTACCCCAGCATCAGCGCCAGGATCCCCACGCCCAGCAGCGCCAGCAGCGCCCGCTTCAGCAGCTCGGCCCGCGCCACCGCGGTGACCTCCGCCTGCGACTGGGCGAACTGGTGGTTGGCCTCGTCGATCCACTCCTGCGGCACGCTCCCGCGCGGGAAGATGATCTGCGGCACGCTCTGCCAGCCGATGTCGATCGCCTGGCCGATCAGCACGTACATGACCATCACCAGCAGCGCGCCGGCGACGAAGACCAGCGCGGCGTACGTGAGGGTCAGCCGCCAGCGGATGCTGACGCGGTTCTGCAGCGACCTGATCTCGTTGAGCAGGTTGCCCCGCTGCACGGGATGGGCGACCAGCGGCGGCGGGCCGTCCCAGGCGGGAGGGCCGCTGGGCGGCGGCGGCACCTGACTGCGGTAGGGACCGGTGCCCATCGGGCTCGACATCCTGCGGGTGGGACCCGCCGGGCTCCGGTCGCCGGCCGGAGCCGCCGCGTCCGGCGAGGGCGTGGCGGCGTCCGGCTGCCCGGGCGGCGGGAGGATCTGGGGCGTCCTCGTCTCGGAGGCGTCACGCGGTTCGCTCACTGGGCCCCCTCCCCCGGGACGTGGCGGTGGCGCGGGTCCTCACAGCCGGTACCCGACACCGGGCACGGTCTCGATGACCGGCGGATCGCCCAGTTTCTTGCGCAGCGTCATCATGGTCACCCTGACCACGTTGGTGAACGGGTCGATGTTCTCGTCCCACGCCTTGTCGAGCAGGTCCTCCTGACTGACGACGGCGCCCTCGGCCCGCATCAGCTCCTCCAGCACCGCGAACTCCTTCTTGGTGAGGTGGATCTCGGCCTCGTCCCTCGTCACCTGGCGCCTGCCGGGGTCGAGCCGGATGCCGGCGCGTTCGAGCACGGGCGGCAGCGGCGGCGCGGACCTGCGGCCGAGCGCGCGCACCCGGGCCACGAGCTCCATGAACACGAACGGCTTGGCCAGATAGTCGTCGGCGCCCAGCTCCAGCCCCTCGACCTTGTCGTCCACGTCGCCCGCGGCCGTCAGCATGATGATCCGCGAGGCCGACCGCTGGGCGACCAGGCGGCGGGCCACCTCGTCGCCGTGCACCTTGGGCAGGTCACGGTCGAGCACGATCACGTCGTAGTCGATGTAGCCGGTCTTCTCCAGGGCGGCGGCACCGTCGTAGGCGACGTCAACGGCCATCGCCTCCCGGCGGAGGCCGGTCGCGATCGCGTCCGCGAGCACCCGCTCGTCCTCCACCACAAGCACGCGCATCAAGTCCTCCTAGCTGGCACGACGGCCCCTCATTGTGGCTATATCCGACGTAAGCCGCCGGTAAGCGGTTCCTGCGCTCTACGTGACGTAGAGCACAGAAATTCACAGGTTTACGGTCGCTCCGGACATGGGTAAGGCCCGTGACACCCTCCATTGTCGTGTGCCGGGGAAGGGCGCGCCTCTCCGCAGGATCCGTGCCGGAGCCCCCCGTGACACGTTTTCGCCCCCTGAGAAAGAAGGTGAGATGGGCGAGTTCACGACCACGATCGAAACCAGGCTCGACCAGGCCTACAAGGGTCTTGAAGAGGCCACCACGAGCGGGGACGACTTCCTCGCCGACACCCTCACCGCCGAGATCGAGGACCTGCACCGCCTCGCCGAAGATCACGGCATTGCCATCCAGCGCTGACCGGAACCGACACTGACGAGGGGGCCCGCCATACGGCGGGCCCCCTCGCCTGTACCCAGGGCGAAGCCGGAGCGAACTCGACCCGAACTTGGGACGAACTCGGCGCGAATTCCGCGGAAAGACCGCCGGGTCCGCAGGCCGGCCGAAGAGGGGCGCCCCGATCGGGCGCGTCAGTCGCGCTCGGGGTCTAGGGGGACGAGCAGGTCGTGCAGCTCCTCGAAGAGCCCCGGGGCCGCGCACAGCACCATCTCGGGACTGACCGGCCTGCCGTTCAGACCGGCGATGCGGGCCCCGGCCTCCTCGGCGATCAGGCCCGCCGCCGCGTGGTCCCAGTAGTTGGCGCCGCGCTCGTAGTAGGCGTCGACCCGGCCCGCGGCGACCGAGCAGAGGTCCACCGCGCAGGAGCCGCCGCGCCGGATGTCCCTGACCTGGGGGACCACCTGCGCCAGCACCTCGGCCTGCACCCGGCGCCGTCCGGCCGCGTAGCCGAACCCGGTGGCGACGAGGGCCTTGGCCAGCGGGACGCCGGTGTTGCAGCGCAGCCGCTCGCCCCTCAGCCAGGCGCCGCCGCCCTTCGACGCGGTGAACAACTCGCCGCGCGGCACGTTGTGCACCACTCCGGCGACGATCTCGCCGTCCACCTCCACGCCGATGCTGACCGCCCAGTCCGGCAGGCCGTACAGGAAGTTGACCGTGCCGTCGATGGGGTCGACGACCCACCGGACGCCGCCCTCGCCCGGGGTGTCGCCGCCCTCCTCGCCGAGGACGGCGTCGTGCGGCCTGGCCTCGGCGATCCTGGCGCGGATCAGTTCCTCCGCCGCCCGGTCGAGCGCGGTGACGACGTCGGTGGGGCTCGACTTGGTGGCGAGCACCTCGGGCCGCGCGGGCCGCTTCGCGAGGAGCATCTGGCCCGCCTCCTCCGCTATGCCGGTCGCCAGCTCCAGCAGCTCCTCCGCCCGCGCCCGGTCATGCCGGTACTCCCGCTCGTCCATCCTGGCCTGCCCCCTCCTCGTACGTGCTGCCACCGAAGCGGCCGGCGCCCGGCTCGGGCGTCGGCCGCACGGATGACATCCTCCCAAACCAGGATGTACCGCCATTCACCCGTCAGGTGAGGGACGGCGGCCGGGTCCACTCCTCGCCCAGGACGTGCTGAGCCAGGAAGGCCAGGACGGTCTCGTACCAGGCGACGGCGTTGCCGGGCTTGAGCACCCAGTGGTTCTCGTCCGGGAAGTAGAGGAACTTCGACTCGACCCCCGAGCGCTGGAGGTCCCACCACAGCCGCAGGCCCTCGCCGATCGGCACGCGGTAGTCCCTGTCGCCGTGGATCACCAGCATCGGCGTCCTGATCTCCCCCAGCCACCGGTGGGGCGACAGGCGGGCGTACCGGGCGGACCCGAGGGCGCCGAACTCGCGCTGCCAGAAGTTGGCGCCGTCGGTGGTGCCGGCGAACTGGTCCAGGTTCCACAGCGACGCGTGCGTCACGATGGCCCGGAACCTGTCGGTGTGCCCGGCGACCCAGTTCGCCATGTAGCCGCCGAACGAGCCGCCCATCGCCGCCGTCCGCTGCTCGTCGATCTCCGGCCGCTTGAGGCACTCGTCAGTGATCGCCATGAGGTCGGCGTGGGTCACCGGTCCCCAGTCGCCCCAGCCCCGCTGGATCATGTCCTGGCCGTAGCCCGTGGACATGCAGGGGTCGGGCAACAGCACGGCGTAGCCGTGCCGCGCCATGATCCAGGGGTTCCAGCGCCAGCTCCAGTCGTTCCAGCTCGACACCGGGCCGCCGTGGATCCACAGCAGGAACGGCGCCGGGTCCTCGGCGGTCGCGTCCGCGGGGACGACCAGCCAGCCCCGGATCTCGGTCCCGTCCTCGGCCGTCGCGGTCACCTCGGTCAGCGTGCCGGGCAGGTCGAGCGGCGGCGTGGGCGAGGGCAGCGTGGTGACCGACCCGCCGGGGGCCACCCGCACCGGACGCGGCGGCGAGTCGATCGCGCCGCGCAGGGCGTAGACCGAACCGTCGGGAGCCGGGCACAGCTCGGCGTACGCACCGTCGTCCGAGGTCAGCCTGGTGACCGCGCCGTCCAAGGTCGCGCGGAAGATCGGCCGGCGGCCCTGGTGGTCGGCGGCGAAGAACAGCTCCCGCGAGGAGGGCGCCCACGCGACCGAGGCGGGGAAGACCTCCCCGGCGACCGCGCGCCCTTCACCCGTGGACAGGTCGACCACCCACAGGTCGAGCGCGATCGGCGTCTCCTCGGTGCCGTGGTGCTCACGCAGGCAGGCGACGTGCCGCCCGTCCGGCGACACCGTGACCGGCCCGGCGAAGTCGTGCCCTTCGGACGTCGCGAGCGTGCGCCGGGATCCGTCCGCGACGTCGACGGCGACCAGGTCCCAGCGCACGTCTCCGCTCGGGAGCGCAACCCGCCAGGTCGCGACCACGGTCTCCCCGTCGGGGGTGACGTCGAACGACAGGTGCTCGTCCAGCGCGCCGCCAGGCTCCGGCGTGAGGTCCCGCACGTCCTCCAGTCCCTCGCGCGCGGCGCGGCCGGCGAAGAACCTGGTCTGCGCAGGGCCGAGGTCGTGGTCCCAGTAGCGCACCGGGTAGCCCTCGTGCAGGATCGCGCTGACCCCGGCCTCGTCGCGGGCCTTGCGGCGCTCCTCCTCGGTGGCGGCGTCGCCGGGCAGCACCTCGGAGGCGTAGACGACCGTGCCGCCGGCCGCCCGGACGCCGCCGATCCCGCCGGGGCGGGTGGCGACGCGCACCGGCTCGCCGCGCTCGGGCAGCAGCCACAGGGCGGCCGTGTCGCCGCCGCTCTCCTTCGCCGTCTCGTCGGGCCGCCGGGAGACGAAGAACAGGGTCCCGTCGGGGGCGAACTCGGCCCCCGCCTCTCCCTTCGCCGACCGGGTCAGCCGGCGGGGCTCGCCCCCGGGATCCTGGGGGATCTCCCACAGAGCGGTGCCGTACGACTTGCCGTCGGGGTTGAGCGACTGGACCACGGACACGAGCCGGGTCCCGTCGGGTGACAGCCGCAGGGCGTTCATGCGCGGCAGGGCCGTGTATTCGCGGATGTCCGGAAATTGGCTCACCGCTCGAACCTACTCCGTGACGCACGCACCACCCAAGCCGTCAGGCGCGGGCGGAAGCGTCATACCACCCGCGTAAGGTGTGGCGCATGGGGAGCACCAACGGATACGACGCCCTGCTCGTCGTCTCCTTCGGCGGGCCGGAGAAGCCCGAGGACGTCATGCCGTTCCTGGAGAACGTCGTGCGCGGCCGGGGCGTGCCGCGCGAGCGGCTGCTTGAGGTCGAGGCGCACTACCAGGGGTTCGGCGGGGTCAGCCCGATCAACCAGCAGTGTCGTGACCTGATCGCCGCCCTCGACGTGGACCTGCCGGTCTACTGGGGCAACCGCAACTGGCACCCGTTCCTCGAGGACACGGTCCGGCGGATGAAGGAGGACGGCGTCCGCAAGGCGGCGGCCTTCGTCACCGCGGCCTACAGCTCCTACTCCAGCTGCCGGCAGTACCTCGACGACATCGCCCGTGCCCGCGCCGCCGTCCCCGGCGCTCCCGAGATCGTCAAGCTCCGCCACTACTACGACCATCCCGGCTTCATCGCGGCGATGGCCGACCACACCCGCCAGGCCCTCGACCGGCTGCCCGCCGACGCCCGCGAGCAGGCCCGGCTCGTGTTCACCGCGCACAGCATCCCCGTCTCCATGGCCCGCACCGCCGGGCCCTCCGGGGGCGCGTACGAGGCGCAGCTCAGGCGTGCCGCGGAACTCGTGACCGCGCAGGTCGGCCGGGAACGGCAGGGCGAGGAGCGGTCCTGGGACCTGGTCTGGCAGAGCCGCAGCGGCCCGCCACAGGTGCCCTGGCTGGAGCCCGACGTCTGCGACCACCTGGAGGCGCTGCACGCCGAGGGCGTGCGGTCGGCCGTCCTGGTGCCCATCGGCTTCGTCTCCGACCACATGGAGGTCGTCTACGACCTCGACGTGGAGGCCGCGGCCACGGCCGAGAAGCTCGGCATGGCCCTCACCAGGGCCTCGACCGCGGGCACCCACCCGCGGTTCGTGTCGATGGTGTCCGAGCTGCTGGCCGAGCCCGAGCCCGCGCCGTGCGCGGCGACCTGCTGCCCCGCCCCGGTCCGGCCCGCCGCACGGCCGGGCCGGTAGCGGCGCCGTAGCGGGACGGCAGGACCGGTCCCCCGCAGGTTCCCCGCGCGTCAGGAGGCGTACGTGCGGGCGTACGCCTCGGCCAGCGACAGGACCTTGTTCACGTAGTCCCACGAGTGGTTGTAGAACCACACGGACTTCCTGAGCTTGTCGCCGCCCGCGCCGGCCCCGTTGGCGCACAGGTATTTGGCGGCCGACGGCACCGCGTCGTAGGGGCTCCAGATGTCCGCCTCGCCGTCGCCGTCGCCGTCCACGCCGTACGCCTTCCAGGTGGCGGGCATGAACTGCATCGGCCCGAGCGCCCCCGCCGACGAGGGGCCGTTGTTGCGGCCGTGGCTGCTCTCGACCTGGCCGATCGCAGCGAGGACGGTCCACGAGAGGCCGGGGCAGACGGTGGCGGACCGCTGGTAGAGGTCCAGGTAACTCGTGGGCCGGCCCACCAGGGCCCGTCCCGGGGTCGGCGTGGCCCGCGGCGGGACGGCGGCGGCGCCGACCCGCACGACCTGCGCGCCCTTGCCGAGCAGGCGCGCGACCGCCGTGTCGCTCACCTTGCCCGGGTCCCCGTGGACCAGCACCACGACGCCGCCGGGGAAGCCGAGCCTGCGGCCCAGGTCCTGGCTGACCAGGCCGTCCACGCCGGGCAGCCCGAGCGAGGCGGAGGCCGCCACGCGCAGCCTGGGGCCCCGGTCGATCTGGTACTCCGCGCCGAGCACCATGCCGAAACGCTTGATCGCCGCCGCGTCGCCGACCAGCTCGCCCCGCGCGAGCGCGCTCCACACCTCCGGGTGATCGGCCACGTTCTTCGGCGTCCACGACCGGAACGTGGCCGGGTCGACCGCGAGCAGCCGCAGGGCCGTGCCGGACACACGCACCTCGCCGCCGTCGGCGACCGCCACCTTCTGCACGTGCCGCAGCTTGGCGATCTTCAACAGGGTGCTCTGCGGCACCCGCTTCGGGGAGATCGCCAGCAGGTGCGGCAGCGTGACCTGCACGCCGGGCCCGCCGACGACGGGCGCGCTCGACGGCAGCGTGCGGTCGGGCACGAGGCTTTTCGCTGTCGCCCGCGCGGCCGGAAGGGGGTTGTCGTCCCGCGTGCGGTCCGTCTCCGCCCTGGCGCCGCCTGCCGCCATCGCGCCGTCACCCGGCCAGGTGACCAGGAAGGCGGTGCCCGCGGCGATGATGCCCAGGATCACGGCGGCGAGGCCGGTCACGATCGGGCGCAGCCGTGTGGGGCCGGAATGAGTGGACGACCTCACCTCAGCCCCTCCACCCCCGACGCGGAAAAATCACTTGCCTCATGATAGGCGGGTACGCGAGGGTCAAACTGGAGATAAACGCCGTCCGCGTGTCCCGGAACCACCCGGGGCCGCCGCTGCTGTCGAACGGCCGGCCCGGACGCACACGCACCCCAGTGCAGAACACAGTGCTGAAGGGAAACACAACATGGTCGGGCCGTACCGGGGGCTGTTCGGCACGCCCGGAGTCAAGGGCTTCGTCATCGCGGGATTCATCGGGCGGGCGCCCATGTCGATGCTCGGCATCGGCGTCATCCTGCTGATCACCACCATCACCGGCTCGTACGCGAAGGCGGGGGCCGTGGCGGCGACCTTCTCGATCGCGGTCGCGGTGGCCGGACCTCTCTCCGGGCGGCTCGTGGACCGGTTCGGGCAGGCGCGGGTGCTGGTCCCGCTGGTGCTGCTGCACGGCTGCTCGCTCACCGTCCTGATGCTGTGCGCCCACTCCGGGATGCCCGAGTGGACGCTGTACGCCGCCGGCGCGGCGTCCGGGACCACCGGGATCTCGCTCGGCTCGATGGTCCGGGCCCGCTGGTCGCACGTGCTCGCCGACCCCGCCAAGCTGCACACCGCCTTCTCGTTCGAGTCCGTGGCCGACGAGCTGATCTTCGTTGGCGGCCCGGCCTTCGTAACCGCGCTCACGATCGCGATCAACCCCTACGCGGGCCTGATCGCCGCGATCGTGCTGACCGTGTCGGGCACGCTGGCCTTCGCCTCGCTCCGCGGCACCGAACCTCCGGCCGTACGGCACCGGGGGGCGGCCGGGTCCCCGATCGCGATCCCGGGCGTGGCGCTGCTGTCGGCGGTCTTCCTGGCCATGGGCGCGGTGTTCGGTTCCGTCGACATCATCACCGTGGCCTTCGCGGAGGAGCACGGCAGCAAGGGCGCGGCCGGTCTGCTGCTCGCGTCGATCGCGTGCGGCAGCGCGGTCTCCGGCCTGTGGTACGGCTCGCGGCACTGGAAGATCAGCCTCCGCTCCCGGTTCGTCCGCGGGCTTTCGCTGTTCGCCGCCGGGCTCACGCCGGTGCTGCTCATGCACGACGTGCGGGTCATGGCGCTGGCGCTGTTCGTCGCCGGCCTGTCCATCTCGCCCACCATCATCACCGGGTTCTCGCTGGTGGAGCGCATGGTCCCGGCGACCCAGCTCAACGAGGGCATGGCGTGGGTCACCACCTCGATCAACCTCGGCGTGGCCGTGGGCTCCTGGGCGGGCGGACGGCTGACCGACGCGTTCGGGGCGTCCAACGCGTACGGCTTCTCCTACGCCTGCGCGCTGCTCGCGGCCGTCGTGGGCCTCGCCGGCTCCGCGCTGGTCCGGATGCGTCACCAGCACACGAACTGAGACCGCCGCCCCGTAGGCAGCGGGGCGGTCCATGAGTAGTGTTCATGTTCACTCCGGGGCGAGGTGCCGGGGCGAGGAGGAGCATGGACGCCTTCGTCAACTGGGCGGGCAACCAGTCGGTCACCCCCGCGGAGGTCCGCGCCCCCGCCTCGGCGGCCGAGGTCGCCGACGCCGTGCGGGACGCCGCGAAGACGGGCCGGCGGGTGCGCATGACCGGCACGGGACACTCGTTCACCGGGGTCGCGCTCACCGACGGCATCCTCCTGCGGCCCGGCGCGCTGACCGGCGTCCTCGAGGCGGGCGACGGGTGGGTCAAGGTCGCCGCGGGCACCCCGCTCCACGCGCTCAACGAGGAACTCCACCGGCGCGGCCTGGCCCTGGCCAACATGGGCGACATCACGGCCCAGACCGCCGCGGGGGCGATCCAGACCGGGACCCACGGCACCGGCAGGCACGTCGGCGGCCTCGCCGACCAGGTCGTCGAACTGGAGATGGTGCTCGGCGACGGCTCCGTCACGACCGTGCGCGAGGGCGACCTGTTCGACGCGGCCCGGGTCGGCCTCGGCGCGCTGGGCGTCCTGACCGCCGTCACGTTCCGGGTCGAACCCGCGTTCCTGCTGCGCAACCGCCGCGAGCCGATGGCGTTCAGCCGGATCCTCGACACGCTGGACGACCTGACGGAGGCCGACGACCACCTCGACTTCTTCTGGCTGCCCCACACCGACACCTGCCTGGTCAAGCGCAACAACCGCGACGACGGCCCGGCCCGGCCGCCCGCCGCCTTCAAGCGCTGGCTCGACAACGTCTTCCTGGAGAACACGCTGTTCGGCGCGGCCTGCGCCGTCGGGGCCCGGTTCCCCGGCGCGGTGCCCGCGATCAACGGGATCTCCGCGCGCATGCTCGGCACGTCGGAGTGCGCCGACACCTCTTACAAGATCTTCACGTCCGTGCGCGAGGTCCGCTTCCTGGAGATGGAGTACGCCGTACCGCGCCACCACCTCGCCCAGGCCCTGCGGGAGACGCGGGACCTCGTGGAGCGGTCGGGCTGGCCGATCACCTTCCCTGTCGAGGTGCGGGTCACGCCGCCCTCGGACGCCTGGCTCTCCACCGCGTACGGCAGGCCATCGGCGTACGTCGCCTGCCACGTCTACCGCCAGGCGCCCAACCCCGCGTACTTCGAGGGCGTGGAGGAGATCATGGTCAGGCTGGGGGGCCGGCCCCACTGGGGCAAGCTGCACACCCGCGACGCGGACTACCTGCGTGGGGTGTATCCGAGGTTCGGCGATTTCCTCGCCCTGCGCCGCGAGATGGACCCGGACGGGCTGTTCTCCAACGATTACCTCGACCGGGTGCTCGGCGCGTCGCGGGAAGGCTGACCCCATCGCCGCGTAAAGTCCCTCTCCACGGTCCGGCGTCTTCCGCGTGTCGCGTTGCCCGCGCCGGCCCTCGGGCAGGCACATTGCGGAGCACGGGCACACCAGAGCCCGGCGCGCCACTCGAACCCGAGGGAGCAAGCAGGAATGAGACCCTCCCGCAGGTACGGCCGCACGGCGTACGGCACGGTCACGCCGCCGTGCGCCGCGCCCGCGCCGTGCGTACGGGCGATGGGCGCGCACCACCTGAGGAGACACGACCCTCGCTCTCGCCTTCCGGGCCGGATCGGCGGCGCGGCCGCCGCCTGCGCACTGCCGCTTCCGGACGACCGACAGGTTGCGGAAAGGTGAACACGAAAAATGTGACCGGGGTCACAACACCTGCCTCGCCCCCTGGCGAGGCGATGTTCGGACATGCCGGGTACGGTGCTGGAAGGCAACCGGTTCACGCGAGAGACTCAAGGGTCCGGGGGAAGACAGAGCACGACGACGAAGGGACTCGCATGCAGGAGCTCCGTCTCGTCGCGGTAAGTGAAGACGGAACGTACCTCGTCCTGGCGACCGCCGGGCGGGGCACGCGCTTCACGCTGCCCGTCGACGACCGGCTCCGCGCTGCGGTTCGCGGCAACTTCTCCCGTCTCGGCCAGTACGAGATCGAAGTGGAGAGCCCGTTGCGTCCCAAGGAGATCCAGGCGCGCATCCGTGCCGGCGAGACGGCCGAGGAGATCGCGGCCACCGCCGGCATTCCGGTGGAGAGAGTCCGCTGGTTCGAGGGACCGGTTCTCCAGGAGCGCGAGTACATGGCCCAGCAGGCCCAGCGGGTCTCGGTCCGGATGCCCGGTGAGACGACCCCCGGGCCCACGCTCGGCGAGCTGGTCGCCGAGCGGCTCACCCGGCGCGGCGTGCCGGCCGACGAAATCGACTGGGACTCCGCCAAGCGCGACGACAACCTGTGGCGCGTGCGGCTCGGCTTCGTCTGGAACGGCCACACCCGCCACGCCGAGTGGCTCTTCGACCCGCGCCGCCGCCACATCACGCCGAACGACGACGAGGCCATGCGCCTGTCGGCCGCCGAATACGTCGAGCCCGAGCGGGACGACGCCACCGTGCGTCCCTTCGTGCCCCGTCTGGCGTCCAAGCTCGCCCCGGTGCCGTCGCTGCCCGCGGAGACCTCTTCCCGCCGTGACGAGCCCGGTCTCGGCGTGCCCGCCGTACGCTCCGAGCCCGCCGCGCTCCCCGAGCCCGTGCCGCCGCCACGGCTGAGCCCGCCGCTGCGCGCGGAGTCCGGCCGGCCCGAGCGGCCCGAGCCGTACGCGGACGAGCCGGCGGCGTACCGGCCCGAGCTGACCCCGGTGCCCTTCCGGCTGCCGCAGTCGCTCGTCGCCGGCCCCGATGTCGTGCCCCCGCCGCCCGGCGCCGAGACCAGGGTGGAGAGCCCGGCGCAGACCGGATCGGCGGTGGAGGCCGCTCCTCCGCGTACGCCCGCCGACGCCGCCCCGGCCACCACGGGCGTTCCGCCCGCTCCGGGCCCGGACGCCGCCGGAGACGGCGCGGTCTGGGGAGACGGTCAGGACACCGTGGTGTGGCAGGCCGCGTCCCAGACTTCCGCGCATGCCGTCACGCCCGCGCCGGTGCCCGCGCCAGTGCCCATGCCCACGCCCACGGCGGAGGCCGCAGCGCCGGGCGCTGTGACCGGCGGGAA
This sequence comes from Microbispora rosea, assembly GCF_044460045.1. Classification (NCBI taxonomy): domain Bacteria; kingdom Bacillati; phylum Actinomycetota; class Actinomycetes; order Streptosporangiales; family Streptosporangiaceae; genus Microbispora; species Microbispora rosea. Next base: position 684,504 of record NZ_JBITJO010000002.1, read on the forward strand.
CGGCGCCGCCGCCGAGACGGCCGGCGCGACGCGACCCGGGGAGACGACGGACGCGCAGGAGGCCGCGCGCCCGGCGACGCCCGTGGAGCGGGCGGCCCCCGAAGACTCGACGACGACCACGAGCACCACCGTGACCCCGGACTCTGGACTGGACTCCGCTGTGGAGTCCACGGCGGAATCGGGGACGGCAGGCGCCGCGGCGACGGACGACGTGGCCGCTGTGGCGTCCTCCCGGGACGCCGAGGACCGCGTCTCCAGCCGCGAGAGCGCGGAGGCCGCCGTGGGGGCCACCGTGGAGACCGCCGCGGATACCCCCGTGAAGACCGCCGGGGAGGCCGCCGCACCTGCGGAGGCCGCGCCACCGGCCGAGCGACCGGCCGCCGCGCCCGCCGCGCGACCTGTCACCGCCGCGGCCCCGGTCACGGCTGCGGCTGCGGGCACGGCTCCTGACACGGACACGACTCCTGACACGGGCACGACTGCTGACACAGACAAGGCCGCGGACACGGCCGGGGGCGGCGCGCCGGACGAGGCGTCGCCGGCGGCCGCTGTTCCCGTCACCGTCCCCGCACCTGCTCCGCCGGCGGAGTCCGCGAAGGACCCCGCTGCGGGCCCCGCGGCCGACGTCACAGCGGTGACAGTGCCCGCGCCGAGCACGCCCCCGGAGAGCGCCTCGGCTCCCATGCCGAAGCCCACCGCGGCTCCCGCCGCTCCGGCGACTCCTGCCGCTCCGGCGGCACAGGCCACACCTGCGGCTCCTGCGGCAGCGGCCACTCCAGAGGCTCCGGCGGCACAGACGCCACCGCCCGCGCAGCCGACGGCCGAGGCCGCTCCCGCACCGCAGGCACCGGCACAGCAGGCACCGGCACAGCAGGCACCCGCACCGCAGCCAGCGCCGCAGGCACCCGCGGCCCAGGCACCCGCTGCCGCCCCGGCGCCCCGCCCGGGGGACACGCGAAAGACGCAGCGCACGGGCGACGGGTCCAAGGACGGGGCGAAGGAGGCGCAGAAGGAGGCTCCGAAGGACGCCAAGCCCGAGACGCCCGCGCCGCCCGTGCCGAAGCCCGCTCCCCCGCGGCCCCGTAAGTCGCGCGGACGCCGGGCGTCGGTGCCGACCTGGGACGAGATCATGTTCGGCGCGCGCAAGCAGGACTGACCGCGCAGGACACGGCGTCTCCCCGCACCGGGGACAGAGCCGGCGTCGTCACGACTCCGCGTGAGAGGCCGGCCGGTGGGTTCGCGAACTCGCCGGCCGGCCTTCCGTCTGTCCGGGCCCATGCCCGTGGTCCCCGGGCTCCTCTTCGTCCTCCTCTTCGTCCCAGGACACGTATCAGGGGCGCTCGATTCGCGGCGTGACCGGACGCGTCTGTCCAGCCGTTCCACACGAGGCGGGCCGCACGGGAGCGTCCGGAACAGTTCCGCACGATCATGAATCTTGTCCTGCGTTCCGTCGATCAGGGATCTTCCGTGATGCACCCCTCCCCCGGCACTCGGCCGGGGCTCGGGGCCTTCCCCCCGGAGGTTCTCCTTGCATCGACGATCCCGGTGGAAACGCGTACGTGTGATCGCGGCGGCCGCCGTCATGACCGCCGGCACGCTGGTCGCGCTTCCCCAGGCGGCGCACGCGGCGGTCACGGGGCCACCGCCGCAGGCGTCCGCCTTCGATCACGTCCTCTACTGGAACAGCGTCTTCCTCGACACCATCCGCACCCTTCCCCGCGACGGCGTCGACCCGCAGTACAGCCACGACGGGGACCCGACCCGGCTCGCGCGGGCCGGTGCCATGCTGCACATCGCCGTCCACGACGCGAACTGGCCGGCCGCGCCGGTCACGTACCTTCCCAAGATCACTCAGCAGAACCCGAACGACTCGATAGAGGCCACGATGGACGCGGCGGCGCACCGCGTGCTCGAACACCTCTATCCGTACATCGACTTCGACGCGAACCTGGCCTACGCCCTCGCGCAGATCCCCTCGTCGGTGCCGTCCCGCTACGTCCTGGGCGGCCGGACCGACGGCGAGAGGATCGGCGACCTGATGATTGCCGAAAGGTCGGGGGACGGGCCGGCGTTCGACCTCTCGTACACGGAGGGCACGGTCCCCGGCGCGTGGCGGCAGACGGGCTCAGGACCGGCGGTGACGCCGAACTGGGGGAAGCTCAAGCCGTTCGCCATGACGTCCCCCACGCAGTTCCGGCCGGGGCCGCCCGGCGGCTTCACCTCCTATGACCAGCTCGTCCGCAGCTCCCAGTACGCACAGCAGGTCAACGAGGTCAAGGCGTACGGCGGGGCGAGCAATCCCACCTCGCGGTCCGCCGATCAGACGCAGGCGGCGTTCTTCTGGGCCAACGACGGCAAGGGCACCTATCGGCCGGTGGGGCAGCTGTTCGCCATCACCCAGGCGGTCTCCCGGCAGAAGGGACTGAGGCAGAACGAGACGGCCGAGCTGTTCAACCTCGTGTCCATGGCGCTGGCCGACGCGTCGATCGTCGCCTGGGGAGCGAAGTTCGACTCGCCGATCGACCTGTGGCGGCCGGAGAGCGCGATCAAGCTGGCCGACACGAGCCTCAACCCCGCCGTCACGCCCGATCCCTCCTGGGAGCCGCTGTCGGTGAACGCCGCCGGACAGCACTTCTCGCCGCCCTTCCCCGCGTACATATCGGGGCACGCCACGTTCGCGGGGGCGTGGGCAGGAGTGATGCAGAGGTGGTTCGGACACAACCTGACCTTCACGGCGACCACCGATGATCCGAACGCCAATCCCAAGACCAGGACCTTCACGAGTTTCGAGCAGGCCGCCGAGGAGGACGCGCTCAGCCGGCTCTGGCTCGGCGTCCATTACCGATGGGACGCCGACCGGGGGCTCGACGCGGGATTCAACCTGGGCGACTTCGTCTACGTGACCAAGCGCGACCAGGGATAACAGCAGAGCACCACCTCCAGGCCCTCCGGGCGGCGTAATCCGCTGACCGGGGGGCTGCCTCGCGTCATCGATCTTTGTTAGTGTTTCGCCCGGATCGACGCCGAAGCGTGGCTTGGGAGGATCGTCGTGTCAGGGCCGTTCAGCGTGCCTCCCCAGCCCGACGGTCTCGCCACCGCAGCCGAATTCGTCGCCGCGCTGGGCCGTCTCCGCCAGTGGTCCGGCCTGACCTACCGGCAGCTCACGGCCGCCGCGAAGGCGTCGGGAGACGTGCTTCCCACCAGCACGATCGCGGGGGCGCTCGGGCGCACGACCCTCCCCAGGGAGGAGTTCGTGGCGGCCTTCGTGCGCGCCTGCGGGCTCGGCGAGGCCGAGACGGCGCGCTGGGTGGCGTACCGGAAACGGCTGGCCGCCGGCATGGCGCCTGTGACCGATCCTCACGACGCCGCCGCGGCCCGGCACCACCCGCCCGGACTGCCGGAGCAGCCCGGCCCGGACGTCCGGCCCGATCAGACCGGCCGCTTCGAGCCCGGGGGTCTCGACGGGCGCGACCAAACCGGCGACCAGGCCGAACCCCGCGACCAAGCCGAACCCCATGACCAGGCCGATCTCCGCGACCAAGCCGAACCCCGTAACCAGGCCGAACCCGGCGGCCAAACCGGTCCCCGCGACCAGGGCGATCCCCCTGACCCTGCGCGACCGGGCGACCCAGCCGGACCGGGCGCCCCGGCCCTACGGGCTGCACGAGGCGCAGCCGCCGTACGACCGGGGCACCGGGCGCTGCGGCGCTTCGCCATAGCGGGGGCCGGCGTCGCGGTCCTGCTCCTCGCCACGGGTGCGGTCCTGGCGCAACTGCGCGTCTCCTGGGCGGGCGGCGACGCCCGGCCCTCGGCTCCCTCCGCCGCCGCGACGGCCGGAGACGACCGCACCCCACCCGCCGCCTCCCTCCCGGCCCCGACGGCCGGAAGCCGGCGCCCCCTGCGCGACGGGTGGTATCACATCGTCCCGTCGCACGTCGCCGGCCGCGACCTGTGCGTCGGGGAGGGACGCGAGCGCAACGGGCGGACCGACCGGCCACTGGCCGTGCAGCGTCCCTGCCGGGATCTCGTCCCCGACACCTACGTGCGGGCGGCCGGCGGCGGCGCCTACGAGATCCAGTGGCACCATCCCAAGGAGGGCGTCGGCTGTCTCACGGTCGACGAGGCGCTGAGCGAACCGGGCGTGCTGGTCGCTCCCGAGAACTGCACCGGGGCGGCGCACCAGCGCTTCCTGCTGAATCCCGCCGGGGCGGGGTTCGCCCTGCGCCCCCTGCACAGCGGGCTGTGCCTCGGAGCGCTGTACGGCGAGCCCGACGTGGTCCCCGGCGCCGAGCTCGCCCAGGAGTCGTGCACCGGGCGAAGCGACCAGGTGTTCCTCTTCCGTCCCGTGCCCGTCCCCCCGTGGACGCGCGCTCGCCACACCCCTTAGGACCCACGCGTCTCACCCGGCCGCCGTCAGCGATATGTCAGCGGCTGACGGCCGCCCTCAGGGAGATGTCAGCGCCGCTCCGCATGGTGGAGGTGTACACGAGCGAAGGAGACACCATGGGCCATGCGATCCAGGCCGAGGGGCTGGCGAAACGGTACGGCGAGACGAGGGCGCTCGACGGAGTGGACCTGGAGGTGCCGCAGGGCCGCCTCCTGGGCGTCCTGGGCCCCAACGGAGCGGGAAAGACCACGGCGGTGCGGATCCTCGCGACGCTCGTGCGGCCGGACGAGGGCGGGGCGCACGTGGCGGGGTTCGACGTGGTCCGGCAGGCGCACCAGGTGCGTTCACTCATCGGGCTGACCGGGCAGTACGCGGCCGTCGACGAGGCCCTGACCGGGGTCGAGAACCTCGTGATGATCGGCCGCCTGCTGGGCCTGACGAGGGCGGAGGCACGGCGCCGGGCCGACGGCCTGCTCGACCGCTTCGCGCTCACCGACGTGGGCGGGCGGGCGGCCAAGACCTACTCGGGCGGCTTGCGCCGCCGGCTCGACCTCGCCGCAAGCCTGGTGGGCCGCCCCCAGGTGCTGTTCCTGGACGAGCCGACGATCGGCCTCGATCCGCGCAGCCGCACCGACCTGTGGGGCGTCGTCCGCGGTCTGCAGGACGAGGGCGTAACCGTCCTGCTCACCACGCAGTACCTGGAGGAGGCCGACCAGCTCGCGGACGACATCGTGGTGTTCGACCACGGGAAGGTGATCGCGAGCGGCACACCCGACGCCCTGAAGGCGGCGACCGGGGGCCAGGTCCTGGAGCTGCGGCCCAGCGAGGCCGCCCACCTCGATCTCGTCCGCCGCGTGGTGGCCGACGTGCTCGACGCCACGCCGGAGGTCTCCCATGGCCAGGTCACGGCGCCGATGCGCGAGTTCGCGGCCGTCTCCGCGATCGTACGGCGCCTCGACGACCTCGGCGTGGTCGCGGCGGAGCTGTCGCTGCGCCGGGCGAGCCTCAACGAGGTTTTCCTCGCGCTGACCGGCCATCGCGCCGAGGACGAGGAACAAGACGCCGAGGCCGCGGCGTGAGACCGCGACGGAAGCCACAGGACGCACGAAGCGACGAGGAGAGAAGATGACCACGATCACCGGCACCGCGCCCGCGGTCGCGGCGTCCTCCCGGCCGGGCGCGGGGGCGGCCCTGCGCCACACGATGACGCTCGCCTGGCGGAGCCTGGTGCAGATCAAACACAACCCGATGGAGCTGGTCGACCTCAGTGTGCAGCCGATCATGTTCCTGCTGCTGTTCACCTACGTTTTCGGCGGCGCGATCGCGGGATCCACGGGCGACTACCTGCAGTTCGCGCTGCCCGGCCTGGTCGTGCAGAACATGCTGTTCGCGAGCATGACCACGGCCGTCGGGTTGAACATCGACATCACGAGGGGCGTGTTCGACAGGCTGCGCAGCCTGCCGATCTCCCGCTCCGCCCCGCTGGCCGGGCGCATCGTCGCCGACACGCTGAAGCAGGTGTGGGCGTTCGCCCTGTTCCTCGGACTGGGCCTGGTGCTCGGGTTCCGCGTGCACATGGGGATCGCCGGGGTGCTCGGCGCGCTCGCGCTGCTGCTGGCGTTCGCGCTCGCGATGTCGTGGATGGCGGTGCTGGTCGGGGTCACTGCGGCGAGCATGGAGAAAGTGCAGATCCTGATGTTCTCGCTGATGATGCCGATCACCTTCACCAGCAACGCCTTCGTCGCCACCGACACCATGCCGCCGTGGCTGCGGACATGGGTGGAGGTCAACCCGGTCAGCCACCTGGCGGACGCGGTCCGCGGACTGCTGGGCGGCGGGCCTGTCGCGTCGGACGCCACAGTCTCCCTGCTGTGGGCCGCGGGCATCGTCGTCGTCTTCGCCCCGCTCGCCGTCCGCGCCTTCCGCAACCGCGCCTGACAGCACAGCGCCCGGGGCGGCTCACGGCCCGGCGGACGCGAAGGCCGGAGCGGCCCCGTGGAGACGAAGGCCGCCACCTCGTGCCGGCTCAGGGCGCCGCCGACGCGAAGGACAGCACCTCATCCCGGCTCATGGCGCGCCCGCGCTCGCGGCAGCGGGAGAACTCTCCGGACCCGAGCGCGGCCCGCGCGGCGTCGGCCACCCTCCGGTGGTCGACGCTCAGGTCGTGGACGAACCCGCGGACGGCCTCCGCCCCGCCGAGGATGACGGCGGCCCGCGCGTGGTCGCCGACATGGACGGCGAGCGCAGCGTGCCCGACGAGCGCGTGCCCGATCACCGGAGCGTCGTCGGACTCCACCGCGACGGCCAGCGCCCTGTCGTGCAGGACGCGTGCCGCCGCGGGGTCTCCCTCCCGCTCGGCCAGCAGGCCGCGCGAGGTCGTCAGCGTCGCCGCGAACTGCGGGATGACCGGCGTGGGCTTCAGCAGCCGGACGGCCTCGTCGTAGTGGCGCCGCGCCGTCTCGAGGTCGCCGTCGGCCCTGGCGAAGTCACCTCGCACGTGCCGCACCCCGGCCATCCCGATGGGGTCACCGGTGGCGCCGCAGAGCCGCTCGGTCTCCCGCAGCGTCTCCTCGGCGGCCTCCCGGTCGCCCGCCGCGCTCAGCGCGACGGCCAGGCGGGTCCGCAGAAACGGCGTCTCCTCGACGACCCCGACCTCCTCCAGGAGCGCGATCGCCTCCTTCATCAGGGGCACGGCCTTCCGGAGGTCGCCGCGCATCGCGTTCGTCTCCGCGAGGACGCTGAGGCAGTTCCCCACCCCCCACCGGTCTCCGACCGTCCTGAACCCGTCGAGGGCGAGCACCAGGTCGGCCTCGCCCTCCTCCGAACGGCCCGCGTTGAAGCACAGCTGGGCGCGGAAGACGCGGGCGGAGGCGGCCACCCAGCCGTCGGGATGCCCGAGCAGCGGCTCCAGCTGGGACTCCGCCTCCTTCTGGCGTCCGGAGAAGATCGACATGATCGGCGTCGCGATCGCCACGAGAGGATGCCGGGCGGCGTCCCGGATTTCGCGCGCGTAGCGGACCGTGGCCGCCAGGCTCCGCCCGGCCCGCCCCAGGTTCCCCTCTCCGCCCGCGCTCGTCATGCCGTGCACCGCGTGGGCCAGCGCCAGCCGCTCGGGGTCCGCGTCGTCACCCGCCAGGCTCAGCGCCTCCGCCGACCGCTGCGCGCCCTCCAGCCGGTGGCCGGACAGCCACCAATACCACCCGAGTCCGCCGACCAGGCGCAGCGCGAGGTCCGCCTCGGCCTCCTCGCAGGCCCATCTGAGGGCGGCCGACAGGTTGTCGTGCTCCGTCGACAGCCGGGCCAGCCACTCGATCTGCTCCGCCCCGCGCAGGTGCGGCTCGGCGGTCTCTGCGAGGCGGGCGAAGAACTCGGCGTGGGCGCGCCGCACCGGCCGCTCGTCGCCCGACTCGGTCAGGCGCTCCGCGGCGTACGCCTTGATCGTCTCCAGCATCCGGTAGCGGCCGCCGTCGAACACCACCAGCGACTTGTCCACCAGCCTGCCGAGCAGCTCGACGTCGCCCTCGCCGACCTGCTCGGCCGCCTCCAGCGTGGCCCCGCCTGCGAACACCGCCAGCCGCGCCGCGAGCGCGCGCTCGCGGGCGTCGAGCAGGTCCCAGCTCCACTCCACGACCGCGCGGAGCGTCCGGTGGCGGGGCATCGCCGTACGGCTTCCGCCGGTGAGCAGCCGGAACCGGTCGCCGAGCCGCTCGGCGATCTGCGCGGCCGACAGCGTGCGGAGCCGGGCGGCGGCCAGTTCGATGGCGAGCGGCATGCCGTCGAGCTCGCGGCAGACGCGCTCGACGGCGTCGCGCTCGCCGTCCACCACGTAGCCGGGCCGTACGGCGGCCGCACGCTCGGCGAACAGCCGCACGGCGTGATCGGCGCCGAGCGGCCCGACCGGCCACAGCCTCTCGCCGGTGATGCCGAGGGGCTCCCTGCTGGTGGCGAGGATGCGCAGGCCGGGGCACTCGGCGAGGAGCCGGTCGGCGAGCACGGCGGCCGGCTCGACCACGTGCTCGCAGTTGTCCAGCACGATCAGCGTGTCGCGCGCCGCCAGCGCGGCGACGAGCCGGGCCATCGGGCCGGACTCCCCGCCCGGCATGGCCGGCGCCGCGCGCACCGGAACCAGGCCGGCGTCGCGCAGGCCGAGCGCCGTCAGGGCGGCCTGCACCACCTCCGCCCCGTCCTCGACGGGTGCGAGCTCGACCAGCCACACGCCGCCGGGCACCCGCGCGGCGATCGCCTCGGCCGACTCCACCGCCAGCCTCGTCTTGCCCGCACCGCCCGGGCCGAGCAGCGTGACCAGGCGGTCGGCGGCGAGGAGCGCGCCGATCCTGACGACGTCGTCGTCCCGGCCGACGAAGCTGGTCAGCCGGGCCCTCAGGTTGCCCCGGCGCACAGCGCGCGGCGGCGCCTGCTCCTGCTCCTGCTCCACCCCGGCGAGCCCCCGCTCCACTCCGGCGAGCCCCTGGTCCGCCCGAGCGAGCCCCTGCTTCACGCGGGCAGGCCTCGTGGGCGTGACATCCGGCGGCGGGGTTGCCTGCCCGCAGGGCTCGCCCCTCAGCATCGCGAGGTGGAGCTCGGCCAGCGCGGGCGAAGGGTCGGCCCCGAGCCGGTCGGCGAACAGCGACCGGGCCTCCTCGTAGGCGGCGAGCGCCTCGACCCGGCGTCCCGCCCCGTAGAGAGCGCGCATGAGCTGCCCGTGCGGCCGCTCCCTGAGCGGATGGCCGGTGACGAGCAGCCGCAGCTCCGGGATCAGGCCGGTGTGCCGGCCCAGCGCCAGCTCCGCCTCGATCCTGTCCTCCGTGGCCGCGGTCCTGAGCCCCTCCAGCCGGGCGACCTCGGCCTCGGCGTTCGACAGGTCGGTGAGCGGAGCGCCGCGCCACAGGCCGAGCGCCTCACGCAGCACGCCGGCGGCGCGGCCCGGCTCGCCCGCGGCCAGCGCCGCGGCGCCCTCGCTCGCCAGGCGGGCGAACAGGTGGAGGTCCACCTGGTCGGGGGCGACGGCCAGGCGGTAGCCGGACGGCCCGCCGGCCACCAGGCCGCGGCCGGCCGTGGCCCGCAGCCGGGACACCAGCGCCTGCAGGGCGTTTCCCACACCGCTCGGCGGGCGGTCGTCCCACACCCCCGCCACGAGCGCGTCGATGGAGACGGTGCGGCCCGCGTCCAGCAGCAGGAGCGTCAGCAGGGCGCGCAGCCGCTGCCCGCCGACCTCGATCGGCCGCCCGTCGCGCCGTACGTCAAGGGGGCCCAGAACGCCGAAGCTCATGCCCGCTCCCGGTGTGTCCCCCTGCATGCCTCGATTGTGGCGGATAAGGGCACACGGGGTCTCACACCCCCACTTTCCGGTCCTCCGCACGTACGGATCGATTCGGGAGAACACGGAGGTCAACGGCTCGCACCGGCCCGGTCATCGGTACGGATCACCGCGATCCGGTCGGGGCACCTGTCCAATCCGCGTAGCATCATCGGGCATGGGGTCGCCGAGAAAATCAGCGGTCGTGCGAGCCGCCGTCACGGTGACGGCACTCACGCTGGCCGCGTCGGGCTGCGGAATCCTGGGCGGGGGATCGCCGAGGAACCTCGACGTCATCAATGTGTCGAGCCCGCAGTTCCGTGACGGCGCACCCCTGCCGGACGACTACTCCTGCAAGGGGGGGCAGGGCAACCCGCCTCTCCGGTGGTCGGGCACGTCGGGCGCCAAGTCGGTGGCCCTCGTGGTCGACGACAGCAGTCCCCACAGCGGCCCGGAGGTGCACTGGGTGGTGTTCGACATCGACCCCGCGACGACCGAGCTGGGCATGAACGACGTCCCCCGAGGCGCCCGGCAGGGCACCACCTCGAGTGGGAAGGTGGGCTATGCGCCCCCATGCCAGGCCGACGGCAGCTACCGTTTCACTGTCTACGCGCTGAACGCGAAGCTCGACCTGAAGCAGGGCGCCGACCTCGCGGAGACCTTGGCGGGCATCGCGAGTCACACCATCGCCCGCGGGCGCCTCACGGCGAACACGATCGAGTGACATGCTGAGCACCGGAGGTAGTCGTGCTACACCAATCTTCACCTAGGGTGTGACAACGGTCATTGTGGTCGAGCAGAATCGGATCCAATTGCTGAGCGCAGGTGACCAGAGGGGGCAGGTCGCGTCGATGGCCGCGCGATCTCACCGGCGCCGCAGAAAGGCCATGGCCTTGAGGGTGGTGCTATGACTGCGGTCATTGTGGGTCTTGTCGCCGTCGTGCTTCTCGTGCTGCTGGTCGTGGCGCTGGGCATGCGGTCGATGAACCGCAGGGAGAGCGCTCTCTCCGCCGAGCGCATCAAGGCGATGGCCGAGAACAAGGGCCCCAAGCCCCGGCGGCCCGCCGAGGAGACGTTCTTCGAGAGCTTCCCCAAGGGGTTCGACGCCTTCGAGGAGCCGGAGAAGCAGCGGCCCGCACCGCGCCCCGCCCCCCGCCCCGGTGGGCGGCAGGCGGCGCGCCCCGCCCAGCGCGGCGGCAAACAGCCCGCCGCCGCCCGCGGCAAGCGCGGCGTGGACGAGTGGGGCGAGGCCGACGACTACGACGACGACTACTGGTCGCGCGTACGTGCCGACGATGGCGGCTTCGGGGGGACGATCGCCGCGAAGATGGCCACTCCCCGGCCGGTGGACGAGACCCCGGGCGCGCCCCAGGCGACCGACCCCGACGCGGCGACCGTGCAGGCTCCCCTGCCCGCCCGTCCGAGCCGCCCCCGGCGCGCCGGCGCCGAGGAGCCCGTGCTTCCGTCCGCCCCCGTCCCCGCCTCGGCTCTCGCCGACCAGAAGACCGTCACCTTCTCCGCCCCGACGCCCGACCTGCTCGACGCCTCCGCCGCTCCGGCCGGCTCCCCCTCGACCGGCCCCTTCGACGCGAGCCGCACGACCGGCCCGTTCGACTCCCCCGCGGCGAGCGATCCCCTCGCGGGCGCCGCGACCCAGGCGGGCACGCCGGGCGCGTCCAGCCGCAGGCCGGGCAGGTCCGGCCGGTCGTCCCGGGCCGCGGCCCGGCGCGCCGCCGCCGCGGCCGCTGCCGGCGAGACCGGTCAGGCCGGCGGCTCCTACGACAGCCGCCGCACCACGGGCTCGTTCCCGTCGTCACCGAGCGCCGGCTCGTACGGGACGCAGCCGGCCGCCGACCCGCTGGGGATCGCGACGAGCACCGGCCCGTTCGGGGCTCCCGCCTACGACACGCCCGCGGGCACCGGGCCGTTCACCGCGCAGGGCGCCGCGGGCGGCTACGACACGGCGGCGTCCTCCCCCAACCCGGCCACCGGGCCCTTCGCCACCGGCTCGTACGATCCGGCCCGCACCAGCGGCGCGTTCGAGGCCGTGTCGCCCACTGCCACGCCGGCCGACGCCCTCGCCGACCCCGCTCCCCGCTCGACCGGCGGTTCCTTCGACGCGTGGGCGGCGAGCTACGAGACGCCCCGATCCGACGCCTACGATCCGGCCCGCGAAGCGACGGGCCCGTTCCGCGCGGCCGAGGCCTCACCGTCGTACCCGCCCAACCCGGCGGGCGCCGGTCTGCCGGGCTCCGGCGCGGCGGTGACCGGTCCCGACGCCGGCGGCGCGGCCGAACCCGGCTGGCCGGTCGCGGGCACCTACCCGCCGGTCCCCGCCGCCTCCGCCCCCACGACGGGCTCCTCCTCCTGGCCGAACGCCGCCCGCGACGTGCTCGACGATCCGGAGCCGCCGCGCGGCGCGTCGTCCTGGCCGAACGCGGAGACCTACCAGACCCCTTCCTACGACGGCTACTCGTCCGCCTACCCGGCGTCGGAGAGCGGTTACCCGGCCGCCTCGCAGCCGCCGCCCGCCGCACCCGCCACCCCGTCGTACGAGGTGAGCACGGGCTGGGCGACGATCGACGCCTCCGACACGGTGACCGGCTCGGCCGCCGGAACCGCCTCGCCGTACGAGTCGGCGGGCTACGACGCCCCGTCGGGGCAGAGCCAGTACGGCTACGACCGGCAGCAACAGCAGGGATACGGCGGCGCCCAGCCGTCGTGGCCCGAGCAGGAGGCCGGCGGAAGCTGGCCCTCCTACGACGAGGTCTACGACGACACCTCCACCTCGGCGGGCGGGCGGCGGCGGGGCAACCACCGCAACCCGGAGAGCGACTATCCCGACTACTACCGGTGATTTTCCCGTTGCCTGCCTGGTGACGGTCTCATGGGCTGACATATTGTCGGCCCATGACAATCAGTGACGGCACGATTGCGCCGCGTAACTGGAAGTCCGTGTTCCGGCACGATGTGCCCGCCTCGCTGGTGGTCTTCCTGGTGGCGGTGCCGTTGTCGCTCGGCATCGCGGTCGCGTCCGGCGCACCGGTGGCGGCCGGTCTCGTCGCCGCCGTGGTCGGCGGCGTGGTGGGCGGCGCCCTCGGCGGATCCGTCGTCCAGGTCAGCGGACCGGCCGCGGGGCTGTCCCTGGTGGTCGCCGAGCTCGTCCACACCTACGGCTGGCGCGCCACGTGCGCCATCACCGTCATGGCCGGCCTGCTCCAGCTGGTGCTCGGTGGGCTGAAGGTGGCGCGGGCGGCGCTCGGGGTCTCCCCCGCCGTCGTCCACGGCATGCTCGCCGGGGTCGGCGTGGTGATCGCGCTGTCCCAGCTGCACATCGTGCTCGGCGGTTCGCCGCAGCGCTCCGCGCTGGAGAACGTCCTCGAACTTCCCGCGCAGATCATCGACAACCACACGCACGCCGTCATGATCGGCGTGCTGACGATCGGGGTCCTGCTCGTGTGGGGCCGGATCCCCCGGCTGCGCGCCGTGCCCGCACCGCTCGCCGCGCTGATGGTCGCCACGCTGACGGCCGCGGTGTCGGGCTGGGATCTGACCAAGGTGGACCTCAAGGGCGGGTTCTCCTCCGTCCAGGGACCTCTGATGCCGCAGGGCGACTGGCACGCGATCGCCGGAGCCGTCCTGCTCGTCGCCCTCCTCGCCGGAGTGGAGTCGCTGCTGACCTGCGTGGCGTCCAACCGCCTGCACGACGGCCCGCGGGCCGACCTCGACCGCGAGCTCACCGCGCAGGGCGTGGCGAACGTGGTGTCCGGCGCGCTCGGCGGCCTCCCGGTGGCGGGCGTCGTCGTGCGCACGACCACCAACGCGCGGGCGGGCGCCCGCAGCCGCTGGTCCACGGTGCTCCACGGGGTGTGGGTGCTGCTGTTCACCGCGGTCTTCGCCTGGATGATCGCGCTGATCCCGCTGGAGGCGCTCGCGGCGCTGCTGCTGTTCATCGGCGTGCAGATGGTCAACCTCGCGCACGTCCGCAACCTGCGCAACCACCGCGAGATGCCGGTCTACTTCGTGACGTTGGCCGGAGTCGTGCTGATCGGCCTGGCCGAGGGCGTGGCGATCGGCCTCGGACTGGCCGCCCTGCTCGCCCTGCGCCGCCTGGCCTGGGTCTCCGTCGACGTACGGCAGGCGGGCGAGCGGCGCTGGCGGATCGTCGTCACCGGATCGCTGACGTTCCTCGGCGTGCCCCGGCTGACCGAGGCGCTGCGCGGCATCCCCGCGGGGACCGCGGTCGAACTCGACCTGCACCTCGACTTCATGGACAACGCCGCCTTCGAGGCGCTGCACACCTGGCGGCTGGACCACGAACGCACCGGCGGCGTGATCGACGTGGACGAGCCGCACGCCGAGTGGTACTCCGCCGCGATCAACGGCGTCCGCCTGTTCCCGGCCAGGATTCCGCCCCGGCACGACCGCTGGTGGCTGCCCTGGGCCTACCGGCGCCGCTCCCGTTCCGCGGAGGCCGGCGGCGTGGGCTCCGGGTCCTACGCGGTGATCGGCGCCGATGGCACGAGGCACGACGACATCTCCGTGCTCTGCGAGCCGCAGGGCATGCCCGATCTGCTGGAGGGGATGCGGGAGTTCCAGCGCAGGACCGCGCCGATGGTCCGCCCGGTGCTCCACCGCATGGCCCGCAAGCAGTCGCCGTCGCACCTGTTCATCACCTGCGCCGACTCCCGCATCGTGCCCAACATCATCACCGCGAGCGGCCCCGGCGACCTGTTCACGCTGCGCAACATCGGCAATCTCGTGCCGCGCGCCGACGCCGTCCCCGCCGACGACTCGGTCGCGGCCACGATCGAGTACGCCGTGAAGGTGCTCGACGTGCGCATGATCACGGTCTGCGGGCACTCGGGATGCGGCGCGATGTCCGCCCTGCTGGGCGAGGTCCCCGACCTGCCCGCGCTGCGCAACTGGCTGCGGCACGGGCGGCAGAGCCTGGCCAGGTTCGTGGCCGCCGAGCCGTGTGACGACGACGCCGGGCCGCTCGACCGGCTCTGCCGGACCAACGTGATCCAGCAGCTCGACAATCTGCGGTCCCACCCGTTCGTGGACACCCTCGTACGGGCCGGGAAGCTGGAGCTCACCGGCCTCTACTTCGACATCGGCGCGGCGCGGGTGCACGTGCTGGAGCAGGAGCGCTTCACGCCGGTCCCCGAGTTGCGCACCGGCTGAGCCCGGGCTGAGCTCAGGTCCGGCCGCGCCGGAAAGGAACGACCTGCTTCGCTGTCAGCGGATCACGTCCGCCGACCGTGAAACCGGGCAGACGTACGACGCGGACGGGCCAAGGATTGACCGTATGAAAATTCTGGTCATCGGCGGTTCGGTGTTCCTCGGACGCGCCATCGTGGACGAGGCGCTGCGGCGTGGTCATGAGGTGACGACATTCAACAGGGGCAGGAGCGGGACGGACCTGCCCGGCGTGGAGGCGGTGCGCGGCGACCGCGAGAGCACCGGCGACCTGCGGCGGCTCGCCGACGGCAGGCAGTGGGACGCGGTGATCGACGTGTGCGGGTACGTCCCCCGCGTCGTCCTGGAGTCGGTGCGGACGTTGTCGGGGCACGCTCCGCACTACACGTTCGTCTCCAGCATCTCCGCCCACCCGGGCTGGCCGGAGAAGCCCGGCGTCGACGAGACCTTCCCACTGCACGAATGCCCGCCGGACGCGGACGCCGAGTTCGGCGAATACGGCGTGCTGAAGGCCGGCTGCGAGCGGGCGGTCGAGCAGCACTTCGACGGCGGCGCCCTGCTCATCGAGCCCGGCCTGATCCTCGGCCCGCACGAGGACGTGGGCCGGCTGCCCTGGTGGCTCACCCGAATCTCCAGAGGCGGGCGGGTGCTCGCCCCCGGCGACCCGGCGCTTGCGATGCAGCTCATCGACGCCCGGGACATCGCGGCGTTCACCCTCGACCACGCGGCCAAGGGCACCACCGGCCGCTACATGACGGGCGGGGTGCAGGGCAACACGACGTACGGCGACTGGCTGAACGCCTGCGCGGAGGTCACCGGCTCGGACCCGGAGCTGGTGTGGGTCGACGACGAGTTCCTGGTGGACCAGGGCGTGGAGATCTGGACCGAGCTTCCGCTGTGGGCTCCGGAGGCGGACCACCAGGGCGTGTGGACGCACTCCTCCGCCAAGGCCATCGCCGCGGGTCTCACCTGCAGGCCGGTGCGGGAGACCGTCCGGGACACCTGGGAGTGGCTGAAGGACATCCCCGAGGAGCGGCGCAGCTTCGGCGGCCGGATGCGCCACGGCATCGCCCCGGACAAGGAGGCGCGCATCCTCGCCGCCTGGGACGCCCGCCCCTGACGCGACCGGGCCGCGAGGAGCCGTAGGCTGTCGGCCATGATCTGGGTGGTTGTGATCGCGGCCGTGCTGGTCGTGTTGGGGGCGCTCGGGATGGCCGGGCGCCTGCCGGGGACCTCGCGGCGGCGATCCGCGCCGCGCCCCTCTGCGGGCGACCGCCCGCCGGGCCGCGCCGGCCGGACCGGGCAGCCCGGTGGGCGTGCCCCGGCCGGGACCACGCGGCCGGGGACCAGGCCCGGTGGCGGCACGACCGCAGGGTCCGGGGCCCGAGGCGGAAGCCGGAGTGGGGGCCGGGGTGAAGGCCGGGGTGGAGAGCGGAGTGGAAGCCGGGGTCCGGGCCGTACGCCGGGCGGCGAAGCGGGCGTACGCGGTGGCGCCGCCACCCAGGCCGGTCCGCGTCCGGGTGAGATCTGGTGGGCCGACGTGCCCTACGAGGACGGGCCGGGCCACAAGGTGCGCCCCTGCGTGGTGCTCAGGACACACCGGGGCGGCGCCGAGGTTCTGAAGATCACGAGCCAGGATCGCAGCGACCGCTCCGACCACGTGGAGATCCCCACCCGCACGTGGGACCCGGACGCCGACCACAACAGCTTCCTCGACCTCACCGGCCCGGTTCGCGTGCCCGGCGCGGACTTCCAGGACAGGGTGGGCACGCTCGACGCGCGCGTCTGGCGGCAGGTCTGCCGCCTCCACGAGATCACCCCGAACTGAGCCGTCGCCCCTCCGGGACCATGCCCGCCCGGAGACCGTGCCCGCCCCGAACCACGCCCACCCCTGACCCCGTGCCGGCCTCCGAAAGGCACCCGTCCCGGAGGCCGGCCGCCTGCGTCACCGTGACCGCGCGGACCCTTCCGCGCCGCGCCGCGGCAGACCTGCGGCCACGCCGTCGAGCAGCCGGTCGAGGCCGTAGGCGAAGCGGTCGTCGGCACCCATGTGCTGCCGCCCGGCCTCCTTCGTCATCCGCTCCAGCATGGGATATTCACCGGTCGCGATGAGCGACTGGATGAAGGACAGGTGCTGCGCCAGCCGCTGGGCCAGCGTCAGCCCCGACCGCCGGAGCGCCTCGGCCTCGGCCAGTTCGCTCTGGATGTAGCCGTTCACGTACGCGAAGACCGCGCCGACGAGGGTCAGCATCTCGTCGACGCTCAGGCCGAGACCGTCGAGCATGCCGAGGGCGGTCTCCATCAAGCGCGCGCTGTTCGGGCCGGCCTGCGGGCGACCGGCCGCCAGCGGCGCGAGCCACGGATGGCGGAGCATGGTGCGCCGGGCCTGCCAGGCGAGCAGGCGGAGCCCTTCGACCCAGTCGTCCGGCGGGCGCCGGTCCTCCGGCAGATACTCCCGCACCGCGGTGTCGACCATGAGGTCGAACACCTCGTCCTTGCTCGTCACGTAGCGATACAGGGACATCGTGCCTGCGCCGAGATCGGCGGCGAGCCGCCGCATGGAGATCGCCTCCAGTCCCTCGGCGTCCGCGACGCGGATCGCCGCCTCCGCGAGGGCCGCGCGGCTGAAGCTCGGCCGCGGCCCACGAGCAGGGCGCTCGGGACGCATCCACAGGTTCTCGTGGCCCGTCATCGTTGGTCATCCCAGGTCGTCGCACTATTGCGTACACGGTACCCGGTATATAGGCTCGCACTGATAAAGCGAGTACGGCGTACTCAGTTTTGGACCGCCGGACGAGGGGATTCCCCATGCCCGCAAGCATTGCTGGAGACGTCTTCAGAGCTCCCGGTGTCGAACTGTTCGATTTTCCGCCGCTCTGGCCTGGCGCGCCGTACTGGCTGACCAAGCCTGTGGTGCTGGCCGCGGTCGGCGTGGTGCTGCTGTGCGCGCTCGCATGGGGCGCGTTCGCGCGGCCGGCTCTCGTCCCGCGCGGTCTGCAGCATCTCGGCGAGTACGGCTACCTGTTCGTCCGCGACCAGGTGGCCCGGCCCTTCATCGGGGCGGACGCCGAGCGCTGGATGCCGTTCCTGCTCAGCCTCTTCTCGGTGATCCTGCTGTGGAACCTGCTGGGAGTGATCCCGGGAGTGCAGTTCCCGGTGAACGCCCACATCGCGTTCCCGGTGGTGTTCGCCCTGGTCGTGTACGTCATCAAGCTCTATCTCGGCTTCCGGCACCATGGGGTGGGCGGTTATCTCAAGAGCCTGATGTTCCCGCCCGGCCTGCCGAAGCCGATCGCGCTGGTCCTGTACGCGCCGCTTGAGCTGCTCTACACGTTCGTCACCGCGCCGTTCACGCACGCCGTACGGCTGTTCGCGAACATGTTCGCGGGGCACCTGCTGCTGGCGTTCTTCAGCGCGGTGGGATTCTGGTTCCTCGTCGAACAGCCCACGGTGCTCGGAGCCCCGGTGGGCCTGCTCAGCGTGGCCATGGCCGTCGTGATGACCGCCCTGGAGATCTTCATCCAGTTCCTGCAGGCGTTCCTGTTCACCATGCTGGCGGCCATGTACATCGGCAACGCCCTGCACCTGGAGCACTGAGCGGGTGCTCGTACTCACCGGTAACTGAGTATCGGCGCTCATGCCCGGCAGGCGCGTGCCGCGGACGATGACACCATGACGCAACCGGTGAAAACCTCGACGACGACCGCCTTCTACATCCAGGCCGTGCTCTCGTTCGTGATCTCCCTCGCGGGCCTGGCCGCCGGCATCCTCTACCTTCCGGTCACAGCCTGGGTGCGCTCCTTCCTCGCCCTCGGGCTGATGTACGTGGTGACCTCGACATTCACGCTGGCCAAGTGCGTACGGGACCGGCAGGAGGAGTCGACCGTCGTCAGCCGGGTGGACCAGGCCCGGCTCGACAAGCTCCTCGCCGAGCACGACCCCTTCCGGACCGAATGAGGGCGAGCCGCGCGCGACGAGAAGAGGCGGCCTCGGGCCGTCGCCGGACCGAGGCCGCCTGTGGCCGCACGAACTCAGTCGTCCGTGCAGCCCTTGCCCTTGCCCGGCTTCGAACAGTCGGAGCCCGGCGCGGCGCCGACGACGCTGAACGTCGCCGTGCCCGCGTTGGAGGTGTTGCCGGCCTTGTCGGTGGCCCGGTAGCTCACGGTGTGCGCCCCCGGCTGGCTCACCGCCACCGGCTTGGAGTACAGCGCGAACGGCTGGCCGTCGAGGGAGTACTCCACCGTGGCCACGCCCGACCCGCTGTCGGTCGCCGAGATGGTGAGCGTGGCGGAGCCGACGTAGTTCCACGCCCAGTCCATGCTGCCGCTGAGCTGCGCCGACACCTGCGGAGCCGTGGTGTCGTCCTGCTGCGGCGCGACGACCTTGAAGGTCACCGACCCCACCGGCGACGTGTTGCCGGCCTTGTCGGTCGCCCGATACTGCACCGTGTGCGACCCGGTCTTGTTCACCGAGACCGGAGCCGTGTAGGCCGCGAACGCCGCGCCGTCCAGGGCGTACTCGACCTTGTCGACGCCCGACTCGGTGTCGGTCGCCGAGACCGTCACGGTGGCCGAGCCGACGTAGTTGCCGTCGGCGTCCTTGGTGCCCGACACACCGGCCGACACCTGCGGCGCGGTCGTGTCCTTGGCCGGCGGGACCACCACGGTGAACGTCACCGACGCCACCGCCGAGGTGTTGCCGGCCTTGTCGGTGGCCCGGTAGCTCACCCGGTGCGCACCCGGCTGGTCGACCGTCAGCGCCTTCGAGTAGACCGCGAACGGCTGCCCGTCGAGGGAGTACTCGACCGTGTCCACACCCGACTCGCTGTCGCTCGCCGAGACCGTGACAGTGGCCGAGCCCACGTAGTTGCCGTTGGCGTCCTTGGTGCCCGACACACCGGCCGACACCTGCGGCGCGGTCGTGTCCTTCGCCGGCGGAGCGACCACCCTGAACGACACCGACGCCACCGGCGAGACGTTCCCCGCCTTGTCCGTGGCCCGATACTGCACCGTGTGCGACCCGGCCGCGTTCACCGACACCGGAGCCGAGTAGGTGCTGAACGCCCCACCGTCCAGGGCGTACTCGATCCTGTCCACACCCGACTCGGTGTCGGTCGCCGAGACGGTCACCGTCGCAGAACCCACGTAGTTGCCGTCGGTGTCCTTGTCACCGGCCACCTGCGCCGACGCCAGCGGAGGCGTGGTGTCCTTCTGCTCCGCGGAGACCACCGTGAACGACACCGACGCGACGTCGGAGGCGTTCCCGGCCTTGTCGGTGGCCCGGTAGCTCACGGTGTGCGCGCCCGGCTGCTTGACCGCCACCGGCGCCGAGTACAGGCCGAACGGCTGCCCGTCGAGGGAGTACTCCACCGTGTCCACACCCGACTCGCTGTCGCTCGCCGAGACCGTCACGGTCGCAGAACCCACGTAGTTGCCGTCCGCGTCCTTGTCACCGGCCACCTGCGCCGACACCTGCGGCGCGGTCGTGTCCTTGGCCGGCGGCGCGACCACCGTGAACGACACCGACGCCACCGGCGACGTGTTGCCCGCCTTGTCGGTCGCCCGATACTGCACCGTGTGCGACCCGGTCTTGTTCACCGAGATCGGAGCCGAGTACGTCGTGAAGGATGCGCCGTCCAGCGCGTATTCCACCTTGTCGACGCCCGACTCGGTGTCGGTCGCCGAGACCGTCACCGTCGCCGAACCCACGTAGTTGCCGTCCGTGTCCTTGTCACCGGCCACCTGCGCCGACGCCTGCGGGGCCGTGGTGTCCTTGGCCGGCGGGACCACCACGGTGAACGTCACCGACGCCACCGCCGAGGTGTTGCCGGCCTTGTCCGTGGCCCGGTAGCTCACCCGGTGCGCACCCGGCTGGTCGACCGTCAGCGCCTTGGAATACAGCGCGAACGGCTGCGAGTCGAGGGAGTACTCGACCGTGTCCACACCCGACTCGCTGTCGCTCGCCGAGACCGTCACGGTCGCAGAACCCACGTAGTTGCCGTCCGCGTCCTTGTCACCGGCCACCTGCGCCGACACCTGCGGCGCGGTCGTGTCCTTCGCCGGCGGCGCGACCACCGTGAACGACACCGACCCGACCGGCGAGACGTTGCCCGCCTTGTCGGTCGCCCGATACTGCACCGTGTGCGACCCGGCCGTGTTCACCGACACCGGAGCCGAGTAGGTGGTGAACGCCCCGTTGTCCAGGGCGTACTCCACCCGGTCCACACCCGACTCGGTGTCGGTCGCCGAGACCGTCACCGTCGCAGAACCCACGTAGTTGCCGTCGGCGTCCTTCTCCCCCGACACGTTGGCGGACACCTGCGGCGCCGTCGTGTCGGTGGAGCCGCCGGAGGTGACCACGAGCTCGCCGACCATCTGGTGGCCGGGGATCGCGCAGAAGAAGCGGTATTTGCCGGGGGTGAGGTTCACCTGGATCTCGTGCCGACCGCCGTCCGCGTCGTACGGGCTGGCGATGATGTTGACGTTGACGTCGTGGTTGTAGCCCGGCGTCGACGTGTCGAAGGTCAGCGTGTGCGTCATCCCGAATGTGCTGCCGGTCGCCATGCTGTTCTCGAAGACGATCGTCGCGGGTCCCGCGACCGCCGTGGCCGGCGTGTCCTTGTACGCGGTCATGCTGTTGTCGGCGGTCCAGGTGAGCACCTGCGCCGCCGCCTGGCTGACCTGTTGCCGCGCCTCGGGCTTCGGCACGGCGGCCTTCGCCGGCGACAGCCACAGCGCCGGAAGCGTCACGCACAACAGCACCACGGCCACGGTGGCGCGTAGCGCCCTGCGTAGCCTTCCTGTCATTAACTGCATCTGAGGTCGCACCTCACAGAACGTGCATGTGGGCGGACGAACGGCGTCTGTCCGCCTGAGGTCATGGGGTGGGGCCGGGCGGGGGGCTTCCCCCGCCCGGCTACCGGGTCAGAGCTCCCGCACGCGGACGTTGCGGAATTCCGCCAGGTCGGTGTTGCTGTGGTTCTGCAGCCCGATGAACCCGCTGACGAACTGACGCAGGTCCGTGGCGGGGTCGCCGGCGCGGGACGACGACTTGCCCGGGGTGTTGTCGAACTCGTTGATCACGACGCCGTTGCGGATGATCGTGTAGTGCTGCCCGACCACCCGGACCTCGTAGTCGTTCCACTGGCCCTTCGGGGTCGCCCCCGCCTTGTCCAGCGTGTTCGGCTGGAAGTTGTAGATCGAGCCCGTCTTCTGCGGCTCGCCCGAGTCGCCGTCGTAGATCTGGATCTCGTGGCCGCAGTAGACCGCGACCCACGCCTCCGACGTACGGGCCGATCCGACCGTGCCGCAACTGCCGGCCGGACGCTGGTCCAGCGGAGTCCGCGGGTCGGGGAACCGGACGAACACGCCGGTGTTGGCCCGAGCCGTGCCGGGCGCGACGTCACGGAACTGCAGCCGCACCGAGAAGTCGGCGTACGCCTTCGCGGAGTACCACAGCATGCCCATTCCGCCGGAGGTGCGGAGGGTGCCGTCCTGCTGCAGGATGAACTGGCCGGTCGGAGCCTGCGACCACCCCTGCAGGGACTGCGCGGTCCCGTCGAAGATGGTCTCGTAGCCGTTCGTCTTGCCGATCTCGGACTGCGCCCCCGCCTTACTGAGCGTGGAGGCCTCCTTGTTGTCGATGACGCCGGCCTTGCGGAACTCGTTCACCTGGTCGTTGAGGTGCTTGACGAACTCGCCGTGGTTCGACCACATGCGCTCGTCGTCGATCAGGTCGTTGATCGTGCAACCGCCGCCGACGACGCGGTTGGCCACGCCGGTGTCGGTGTCCAGCAGCCGGACCGTCGTCTGGGTGTCGGGCGCCGGGCAGCCGATCTCGACGGTGACCTCGCCGGTCGCCACCTCGCCGTCGGCGTAGCTGACCTTCAGTGTGGCCTTGTAGGTGCCGAAGTCCTTGTAGGTGTGCGTCGGGTCGGCCTCGGTCGACGGCTTGCTGCCGTCGCCGAAGTCCCACTCCCACTTCACGCCGCCGGCCCTGGTGTGGGAGAACACCACCGTCTTCGGCGTGCTCTGCCGCTCCGGCCGCACCGTGGCCAGGCTCGGGTTCGGCGTCGCCGGACCACCCTGGTAGGTGACGCGGATCAGCTTCTGGTTCGGGTGCAGGCTGAAGAAGCCACCGGCGTAGTCCAGCATGTACAGCGCGCCGTCCTTGCCGAACTTGGCGTCCATCCACGACTGCAGCTGGGAGGCGCCGCCGCCGGGCTGGATGATGGAGCGCAGGTCCTCGGCGAAGACCGGCGGCTTCGCGTCCTTGACGCCCTTCGGGTCGACGGTGACGGCGACCCGGTTGTTCGCGTTGGACTCGTCACCGATGAACCACTTGTTATCCCAGTACGCGGGCCACGCGACGCCGCTGTCGGTGTCGACCTCGGAGCGGTGGTAGGTCGGCCCGGACATGATCGCCTGGCCGCCGCCGGAAAGGTAGGGCTCGGTGAAGGTCTCGTCGCCCAGCTTGTAGGTCGGCAGGCCGCTGCCGTCGGTCCGCTTCGGGTAGACCGGGCCGCCGCCCTGCGGCGAGAACCAGATCATGTTGTCGCGGGCCGGCGGGATGTCGACCAGGCCGGTGTTGCGCGGCGAGGTGTTCTTCAGGTTGCCGCAGTTGTACCAGTCGGCCGGCTGGGTGGCGTCGACGTTGCTGCGGTCACGGTAGGGCTGCCTGTTGCCCATGCAGTAGGGCCAGCCCTGGTTGCCGGCGGACGTGAGGATCGTCGCGGTCTCGTACTTCGCCGGACCCCAGATCTCGCTCGGGCCGCCCGCGTCCGGACCGACCCATCCGGCGGTCAGCCAGTCGTTCACGTTGTCCCACTGGAGCCGCGCGATGTTGCGGACGCCCATCACGTAGATCTCCGAGCGGGTCTTGCCGCCGCCCTCTTCCTTCCCGGTGAACAGGTTGCCCTTCGGGATCGTGTACGTCCCGTCGGCCTCCGGGTGGATACGGATGATCTTGCCGTTCAGGTCGTTGGTGTTGCCCGCGGTGCGGCGGGCGTCCTGGAACGAGGTGCCCTTGTAGTCCTGGGTCCAGTTGTTCCCGGAGTAACCGCTCGAGCCGCCGGAGGAGTTGCTGTCACCGGAACCGACGTAGAGGTTCCCCTCCTTGTCGAAGGCCATGCCACCGCCCGCGTGGCAGCAGCTGTGAATCTGGGTGTCCCACTGCAGCAGGTCCTTGCGGGTCTTCTGGTCGATCGTCTGGGTGGCGGAGTCGTAGGTGAACCGGGAGATCGTCCGCTTGCCGATCCGCTTGTCCCTGTCGATCGACTCGTGCGGCATCCAGTAGACGTACAGCCAGCCGTTCTCCTGGAACTTGGGGTCGGGCACGATGCCGAGGAGACCCTCCTCGTTCTTCACCAGCTCGTCGCCGCTGCCGCGGTTGCCCATGACGGCGAGGGTGGTGAGGAGCTTGACCTGCTTGGTCTTCGGGTCCCACTGGTGGATCGTGCCACAGCCGAGGCCGACCTTCGGGTCGTTCCAGTCGGCGATCGGGCCCGTGGGGCAGGCCGCCTTGCCGACATAGAAGATCTTGCCGTCGGGGGCGACGGTCAGGCCGTGCGGCTCGCCGATCTGGTCGAGCTGGCCCGACTGGTTCTGCGCGGTCAGCCGCTCGATCTTGTAGTTCGACGCGATGGTCGCCTGGCAGTCACCGCGGACCAGGCCGGCCGCCCACTTGATCGCGCCGCCGAGGTGGCTCTTGAACTGGTCGTCCTTGGTGTAGCTCTCCTCGGTGCCGCCCATGCCGGTATAGAACGACCGGCCGCCGTCGTAGTCGCGGCACCACGAGATCGGGTGGAACGCGCCGTTGCCGTTCAGGCCCGCCTTGTAGGTCCACTCCTCTACCTGCGCGACCGTCTGGACCTTGCCCAGCGGGCTCGGGCTCCAGTTCATCCACTTGTCGGACCGCGTCGCGTTGAACGGCAGGCCCTTGTTCGCCGGGTGCTGACGGTCGGTGAAGTCCACCGTGGCCTTCTGCACCTGGCTGTCCGGCGGAGGCCCGGCGTCGGGACCGAACAGCCGCAGCTCGGCCAGCTGGATGAGGGGCTCACCGCTGTTCGCCGTGATGTTCAGCCGGTAGTACGCGTACGCCGTGCCGTTGGTGAACTTGTATTCCTTGGTCTGGAACCGCGAGGGGAAGGTCTCCCCGGTCCGCTTGTCCAGGTCCGTCCAGCTCTTCCCGTCCTGGGAGCCCTGTAGCGTCCAGTCCTTCGGGTCACGGCCGGGGAAGTCGTTCGCCGAGGTCAGCGCGTAGTGGGCGATCGCCTTCGGCTGCTCCAGCTTCAGCGAGACCCAGCCGGTCGGGTTGAACGTCAGCCACTTGCTGTTGTTGTTGCCGTCGACCAGCTTCTCTTTGGTCTCGTTCGGCGGGTTGTCCGCGCTCGCCGTGATCTCCACGACCTTCTCTGCCGGGGGCAGGCTGCCGGCGGGGCGGGTGCCGACCAGTTCGGTGAACCAGGACGAGTCGGGCTGCGCGCGTACGGCGTCGTGGACGCCGACGAACCCGCCGCCGTCCCGGATGTACGCCTGGAAGGCGGCCTCCTGGGCGGCGTTCAGCGTCACGCCCTTGGCGGACAGGAACACCACCCCGCGATAGCGCGCCAGGTTGCTGGAGGTGAAGACGGCCGGGTCTTCGGACACCTCGACGGAGAAGCCGTTGTCCTTGCCCAGGTTCTTGATCGAGTCCGCGGCCTTCTCTACCGGGTCGCTCTGTTCCTTGGCGGGTCCGTGGAACACCAGCACACTGACCGGCTCCGCGGATTTGCCTGGCTTACCGGTATCTGGCTCGGGAGGGTTGGGCTTGGCCTGCGCCTGCAGTTGCGCGGCGGGAAGGGCCGGTGCGGCCTGCGCCTGCATGGCGGGGACGGTCGCCAGTCCCAGCGTCAGGGCGGCGCTCGACGCCATGACGAGAGCGCGGCGCCAGGCGGGTGGCCGGGGGTGTACGAGCAGGTCTCTGCGACCCATCGTTCGCTCCTTCAGGTCGGGGGGTTGGATCAGCACCTTGCGGAGGTCGTTCGGTCAGCCGTGGCGGCGACCGGGCACGCAGATGCCGAAAGGCGCGAGGGTTCTGCCGGTCTCCTCCTCTCACTTGCCGTTCTGTCCCTGAGCCCGCGTCGCGGTGACGCGATGACGCGTCGCGTGATGGCGCGGTCGGGGCGGTTGGGCCGTCACGGACGTGCGGCATCGCCGTTCATCGCGTTGTCGGCGGGCGATCACCGCGGAGCCCGTCGTGGCGGGCGCCGGGACTGATCGCGTGCAGCGGTCGCCGGCCGCCCTGCGGGGACGGCGACCGGAATGAGGGTGTCTTGCCGGTCTCAGGCCGGGGTGCCGCGAGGCCGGCGACGCCTGGCGGCGCCGCCGGGGCGTGGTCCGGTTCGTCTGAGCCGCAGGTCCGCCGGGACGTGAGAGGGCGGACCGTGCGGGGCGGATGTCGGCTGTGGGGGGTGTCGCCGAAGCACCGCTGAGCCTTTCGGGGAGTCGCGGATGGTTGCGTGGGCGGGCGGGGGGACGAGGGCCAGGTGATGCCCAGAGACCTGCGTGGACTGTGGTAGTCGAGCCGAGTCAAGGGGGCGGTTTGGGCTCAACGTAGCAGCCTCGCCGAACTTCAGCCAGTCCCGTGACAAAGTTCTCTTATTTACAACATGACTTCTTGACTTTTCAGCAGAAGTATCGCCTACTTCCTTCGAAAGCTTTATCCACGGTGTCGAAAGGCTCGTTGACCGGTCCCCGTCCAGGCCGGAACCCACTCCACTGCGGGGGAGCCGCAACGAGACGTCGCGCCGTCCAGGCCGGCCCCCGGGCCGGCGCTACGACAGGTGCCGTTCGCCTCACGACAGTGAGGCGTCACGACCGGAATGGGGAACCATGACCGAGGTAGGCAGGGGTACGACGCGAGGCTTGTTCTCCCGGCGCGCCTTCACCACGGCCGCGACGGCCGCCGCGTTCGTGCCGCTGGTCGGGACGAGCCAGGCCGACGCGGCGCCATCCGACAAGGTCACCGGCAAGCCCGACAAAGGCGACGTCCGCCGCATCACCCTGTACGCGGAGAAGTTGCCGAACAACCTGCTGGGCTACGGTCTGGAGCCCGGCAAGGCCACCATCCCCGGCCCGCTCATCGAGATGGTCGAAGGCGAGACCCTCGAGATCGAGCTGGTGAACAACACCGATGTCACCGCCAGCCTGCACGTGCACGGGGTGGACTACGAGTTCACCAGCGACGGCACGAGAATGAGCGACAGCGTGGTGGAGCCGGGAGGCCGGCGCACCTACGTCTGGCGCACCCACGCGCCGGGCCGCCGCCCGGGCGGCACGATCGAGCCCGGTAGCGCCGGCTACTGGCACTACCACGACCACGTCGTGGGGACCGACCACGGCACCGGCGGCATCAAGAGAGGCCTGTACGGCGCGCTGGTGGTGCGCCGCAAGGGCGACATCCTGCCGGACAAGCAGTTCGTCGTCTTCTTCAACGACATGACCGTCAACAACGCCAAGGCCGGCGAGGCTCCCCACTTCATGGCGAAGATCGGCGAGCGTGTGGAGTTCATCGTGGTCACCCATGGGGACTTCTTCCACACGTGGCACCTCCACGGGCACCGCTGGGCGGACAACCGCACCGGTCTGCTGGACAACCCGCAGGACCAGAGCCGGATCATCGATACCAAGATCACCGGGCCGGCCGAGTCGTTCGGCTTCCAGGTGATCGCCGGGGAGCGGGTCGGGCCCGGCGCCTGGATGTACCACTGCCATGTCCAAAGCCACTCGGACATGGGGATGGCGGGAGTGTTCATGGTGGCCGACGAGAACGGGAACGTCCCCGGCCACGACATGGGCGGCATGAGCTCGGGCATCGGCTCGGACATGAGCGCCATGCCTCACTGAGCCCGCCCCGCTCCCTCCGAGCGCAGTCCCGGTGAGGCACTGGGCGAGCCGCCCACCCGGCGTGCGGACGGCCGAAGGTCAGTAGGGTGCGCCCATGACCGGCGACATACGCGAGCGCGGGCGGGCGGCCGCCACCGCCGCGCCCGAAGCGCAGGCGGCTCTCGACTACTACCTGATCATGCCGGCGGCGGACGCGGACGGAGCCCCGGCCGAGGCGATCGTCGTCGAGGAGTTCACGCTCACCGACGACCTCAGGACCGTCGGCCTGGACACCGCCGGGTGGTGGCCGGCTGCCGACGGCGGCTGGTGGAGTTCCGCGGTTTTCGGACGCGCATTGCGCGAGGACCCCGGCCTGCGTGCCCGGGCCCGCGCGGTGAGCCGTCCCGAGGCCGAGGCCGCCTACCGCGGTCTCGGCGGGGGCGAACTGCCCGGCGAGACGCGGCTGCGGGCTCTGTTCCGCGACCACCAGCCTCTGCCGGACTCCCCTCCCCTGCGCCTCACCCCGCCCCGGGTCCCCGACGGGTTCCACGACACGCGGGTCTACCGCGTCCTGTTCGCCGGTGAGCCACGCCTGCCTCTCCTCGCGGACGTGGTGGCGCTCGCCGGGGAGGCCGGCGACCCGGGGACCCGGATCGTCGGCTCTGGCGAGCTGCGAACGGACCCGGACGTCTTCACGTGGGAGGTACGCCGCATCGGGCCCGGTGTCGCCTGCTGCCTCGATCTCACGGCCCACCTGGGGACCGCGTCCTCCGAGGCCCTCGGGCCGCTGCTGCGGCGGTTGACGACGGCGATGCGCCACGCCGGAGCGGTGCCCGTGACCGTCGAGCGGTTCTCCTGAGCCCGGACGGCTCCGGCTGCCGGAGGGGTGCGCGACGCGGCCCGGCTCGCGGAGCCATGCCGGACCGGCTCCCTGAGGGAGTGGCTTCATGGAGGAGGTCGGGAGAGGACCGGCGCCGGGAAAAGGCTGGGCCGTCTTCAGCGGCGCGCGGCCTCTGCGCCGGCGCCCGCGCGGGCGTCAGTGTCGGTGTCGGTGTCGGTGTCGGCATCGGTGGAGAAGGCGAGGTCCCGTCCCGCCTCCAGTTCGGCAAGCCGTTCGGTGAGCGCCCTGTGGATGTGGGTGTAGGAATCGCTGCCCAGGGCGACCCGTACGGGCGCGGGGTCCATGTCCGCGCAGCCGAGAATCGCCGCGGCCGTCTTCGCGACGTCGCCGACGGACGGCAGCGCGGGGTCGCGGATGCCCCGGGTCAGGGCGGCCGGGCTGTCGTCGTAGGCGCTCAGCGGCGTGGCGAGCCGTGAGCTCCCGTCGCGGAATCGGGTGCGGGCGCTGCCCGGCTCGACGATGGTCACCCCGATGCCGAACGGGGCGACGTCCTTGGCCGTCGACTCCATGAAGCCCTCGATGCCCCACTTGCTCGCGTGGTACGCCGACGCACCCGCGTTGGTGGCCTGACCGCCGTACGTGGAGAGCTGGATGAGGCGGCCACCGCCCTGACGGCGCAGGTGGGGAAGCGCGGCGCGGACCACCCGGATCGAGCCGAGCAGGTTCGTGTCGATCTGGTGGACGATCTGCTCGTCGGTGAGTTCCTCGGCCGCGCCGAACAGGCCGTATCCGGCGTTGTTGACGACCACGTCGATCCTGCCGAGGTCGGTGAACGCCCGGTCCATGACCGCCCCGATCGCGGCGCCGTCGGTCAGGTCGAGGCGGGCGAGCCACAGCCGGTCGCCGTACTCCGCCCTCAGGTCGTCCATCACCTCCATCCGCCGGACCGTCCCGGCGACGTGGTCGCCGCGCCGCAGCAGCCGTTCGGTCATCTCCCTGCCGAAGCCGCTGCTCACCCCGGTGATCAGCCATGTACGTGCGTCCATCGTCGTGTCCCTTCCAGCAGCTGTCTAACTCGTTAGTTAGCATACGCCGCGTTCTAACCGGTTAGTCAGCGGTAAGATGCC
Organism: Microbispora rosea; assembly: GCF_044460045.1. Classification (NCBI taxonomy): domain Bacteria; kingdom Bacillati; phylum Actinomycetota; class Actinomycetes; order Streptosporangiales; family Streptosporangiaceae; genus Microbispora; species Microbispora rosea. Next base: position 714,220 of record NZ_JBITJO010000002.1, read on the forward strand.
GCCGTGGCGACAGGGAACGCCGAGGCGACCAAGGCACGCATCCTCGAAGCGGCGCGGGACGAGTTCTCCGCCCACGGCATCGCCGGGGCGCGCGTCGACCGCATCGCCAAGGCGGCCGGCTGCAACAAGAACCTGCTCTACATCTACTTCCAGAGCAAGGAGACCCTGTTCGCCACCGTCCTGGAGCAGAACCTGCGGCGGGTCTACGACGAGTTGCGGTTCACTCCCGACGACCTGCCCGGGTACGCGGCGCGGGTCTTCGACTTCGCGATGGCCGAGCCCGGCCTGATGCGGCTGATGGCCTGGGCGGGCCTGGAGCAGGAGACCGGCGAGGTCGCCCTGCGCAACGCGACGCAGAGTGCGAAGGTCTCGGCCATGGAGGCGGCGCGGGACGCGGACGGCCCGGCAGCGCGCTTCGCACCCGAATTCCTGCTGACGGCCATCCTGGCGCTCGCCACGGCCTGGTCGGCGGCGAGCCCCTTCGGCCCGAGACTCAGCCCCGGGCTGGCCGCCGACCCTGACACGCTGCGTACCCAGATCGCCGACGCCGTGGCGGCGATCGCCGGGGCCCCCCGGACCGGCCCCTGATCGAACGCGCCGACTTGGGGGGAGCATCGCCTGGGCTCGCCCCGCTCGACCTCACGGCCGAACTCGACAGGTTCAAGGCGCATCGGACCGTGACCATCCCCGACGCCTCCCGCGTCGACCACACCGTCAACGGCCGCAGGACCCCGCGCGTCAGGCGACCGATTTCCCGGCGGCGGTCCAGGTGTTGCAGCGTCCGGGGGACGGCTTGGTGAACCCCCGATTCACCCAGTGCACGATCGTGGCGCCCTTCCCGTGCCAGCGGTCCTCCACGCCCTGCACGTCGTCTCCGGTGCGGCGTACGAGATCGAGGAACTCCCGCCAGTCGCTGCTGGGGCGGTGGAGGGACTTCCATACGCTGCCGACGAAAGCCCCGGCGAAGCATGCAGCCTGGAGGTTGTAACGGCGCAGACGCTCCGGCCTCTGCGCGGACTCGTCGCCGCCCTTGAGCCTGTCGGCGGCTTTCGCGATGCCGGACAGCGCCTGCACGTGGTTGCCGTACTCATAGGCGGCCATGTACAGCAGGAAAAGAGGATCAAGCCTCTTGAAGACGCTGTCCTTCAGGTAGATGACGATCGTTTTGTCGCAGTACTGCGCCACGCCGACCTCCTGCCAGTCGGTGCCACAGGCATCGGTGCCAGGATCGGTGATGAAACGAACCTTGGGAGCGGCGGAGGGCAGCTTCGCGTCCTTCAGCAGCGGCCGCCAGGACCTGCCGAGGCAACCGAACCAGGCGCGCAGGTGCTTGGCGGCGGAATTCGTGTCGTTCTTCTTCAGCCTCGGCACCGAGCAGGCACTCCGGGGTAGCACGCCGGATTCGTAGAGACGGTTCCGGATGAGCTCCACGGGCGCCGAGGGCGTACGGGCGTGAGAGCGCGCCTGGGTCCCACCAGTGGTCTGCCCGGCCGCCGTTCCAGGCAGGAGACCGGTGATCAGAGCCGCGGCCAGGACGGCGAGCAGGGGGATGCGCATGGGGCGGGAACCTAGCCGAGCCCTGCCCCGCCCGCAAGATCCCGCATGCTCTTCCACCGGCAGGGGTCCTGGACACTGGTGGTCGGCGTCGTCGATCACCAGCCCCGGGCCGTGCGAGTGGCGCTGACGAGCGGTCAGGCCAGTGGGAGCCGGACGACGAAGGCGGCGCCGCCGCCCGATGAGGGCTCCACGTGCACCTGCCCCTCGTGGCCGTGCGCGATGTTGCGGACGATGGCCAGGCCGAGGCCGGTCCCGCCGCGGTCACGGGATCGGGCGGCGTCGAGGCGGGTGAAGCGATCGAAGATGCGCTCCCGGTCCTCCTCCCCGATTCCGTGGCCGTCGTCGGCCACGACGAGTTCCGCGACATCGGCCGTACGCCGGACCCGGACGAACACGACCGTCTTCGCGTGCCGCTGCGCGTTGTCGAGCAGTTCGGACAGCATCCGCCGGAGCCGCGCGTCCAGGCCGCGCACCAGAACGCCGGGAACGACCTGCACCTTCACGTCGCACCTGTCGGCGCGCCGGGCCAGTTCGCTCTGCACGAGATCGCCGAGGTCCAGCAGGGCAGGCTCGGCCGGCTGCGCGGCGGCCTGAAGCTGGGCCAGCAGGTAGAGATCGTCGACCAGCGACTGGAGCCGTTCCACGTCCCTGAGCGCCCTTTCGAGCAGGTCGTCCACGTCGAGCTCACCGGGATGCAGCCGCGCCTCCTCCAGCTGGGCCCGCAGTCCCGCGATCGGGGTGCGCAGTTCGTGTGACACATCGGCCTCGAACCGCCGCTGCCAGTCGATGGCCCTATACAGCTTGCTGCACATGCTGTCGATGCCGTGCTTGATACCTCGCTCCAGCTCATCGAGTTCGCCGAGACAATCACGGAGGTGGCGGAGCGAGGTCACGTCTCCGGGATTCCCTGACCCGTCCGGGACGATTCCCATGGCCGGCTAAAATCGCCGCCTCGTTCCCCGGTGTTTTCCTATCCCTTATCCCTGTCCCAGGTTTCCGGAAAATGCCGGACGTCGTCGGCGAGACCCCCTAACCACTCCCCCGCCTCCAGTCGAGTAGTGGGGCGCGAGCATCGATACCGAAGCCCAGTCCGGCGGGATCGGGCCCAATGGGAATCAGTAGGCCCGGAACCGCAATCGGATCTCTCCATGAACGGGATTGACCCGCCGGGATCGGTGACGAAGGATTATCGGTATGTCGTTTTCCCGACGCTCAACTCGGCGCTCTCCGTACGCGCTGATGAAGCTGGTCGCGGTGACTCTCTTACTGGGCGCCGGGATCGGAGGAGGCGTTTTCTTGGCGCTGGCGCTGATGTGGCATTCACTGTGGGGCGAGGGCCCCATGTTCTTCCCAGGCCAGCCGTAAACGCTCGGATTCCCGCCACCGTCCCACGCAGACGGAAAGTGGCGTCCTCGCGCAGAGATGGCGCCCACTGCCGAGCTCACCAGCCGCGCTCGCGCAGGGAGCCTCTTGCTCAGGCTTCTCGATTAGCCAACGTCCCGGTACGCGAGGAGCCTCACAGGTGGGCCAGCAGCCCCTCCAGCGGTCGCGGCACGCGATCGGGCTCCAACGCCGCGACGAGCGGGCCCGCGTAGCGGATCTTGCGGCCGCTGCCTGCTCCCATGAACCGGCGCAGCTGGTCGTGAGTGCTGCGCCCGCGCCAGCTGGGCTGCTTCTGCAGCGTGCGAAACGAGCCGAGCTCGCCCTCGGCATCGACGACGCGTTCGACCGTGGCCGTGCCGAGGGCGCGGATCAGCTCGTCTTCCAGGTCGGCCACACACACGAAGAATCCGAGCGCCTCCAGATCGCTTCTCGTGAGAGCGGATTCGAACCCGGCGCGCTCAAGCCCCCTCCGGAAGGCGCCTTCTTCACCGGCGTCGCACAGACCGGCCAGCCGGAGTTCGAGACCCAGGGGGCCGAACCTGCCGATGTACGCCCCGATGTTCGTGGCACCGCCCATCGCGACAACGTCGATGCCTTCGGCGGCGAGGTTCCGGCCCCGGCGCTCGGCCAGCGCCTCGATGGCCGACTTGTCGCTCATTCCCTCGACAAGGACCACGGTGTGCGTATCGTTCACGCGCTCAGCTTTGCAGCGAATCCTGCGACGCTCGTACCCATTTTTCCCGCATGGAACTGAAGGGACCCGGGCGCCGGTCTCGCGCTATCGCGGGGCCCGCACACAGAACTCGTGGCCGTCGGGATCGGCCATGACCACCCAGTCGACCTCACCCTGACCGATGTCGACGCGCGTCGCCCCGAGGGAGATGAGACGGTCGACCTCCGCCTGCCGGTCGCCGTCGGCGGGTGGAGCGAGGTCGAAATGCAGCCGCTCCTTCCCGGTCTTCGGCATGAGCGGCGGACCACCCCAGGTGATCTTCGGCCCGCCCTGCGGCGAGCGGATAGCGGTCTCCTGATCCTGATCCCAGACCAACGGCCAGCCCAGTGCCTTGCTCCAGAAGTACCCGGCCTCCTGCGAACCGTCGCACGCCAGCGCTCCGATGAATCCGCAGTCGGCGAGGAACTGGTTGTCCGGCCCGATGACGCAGAACTCGTTGCCCTCAGGGTCGGCGAGCACGACGTGATCCTCGTCCGGGCGTTGGCCGATGTCGATGTGCCGGGCGCCGAGTTCGAGCGCCCTCGCCACCGTCTGCTGCTGGTCCTCAAGGGACGTGCTCGTCAGGTCGAAGTGCATCTGGTTCTGCCCGGTCTTCTGCTCCCGGCTTGGAACGAATCGGAGCCGGAACCCGGTGTCATCGCTCGGCAGGAGCGTGATGCCGTCCTGGGGGTCGTCGGTCATCTCCCAGCCCAGGACGCCGGCCCAGAAGCGCGCGAGACGGAGCGGGTCGTGCGCATCGAAGCAGAGCGCGACAAGATGACAGGTCATTCCGCTCCGCACCTCCATTTCCTGATACGAAGCCGCGGGCAGGGCATGTCCTCCGCGCCCGTGGAGGGGTCAACGCTAGGCGCTCGCGGGCCCGTCACGCGAATGGATTATCGGGACGGCGGGCGCATTCCAGCAGGCCGCGCCATCGCCTGACGGCATGTGAACGTGCTGCCGGCGCTCTCGTGTGGGCGATGCGAGTGCTCGTAGGCTGAACCCCGCACGCGGTGGACAGGAGGCTGAGGTGGCCGAGACGACGGTGGCCGAGGTGATGGCCGAGCTGGCCGGGTTCGAGGACCCGAAGACCCGCAAGGTGAATGAGAAACACGGTGACGATCACGGTGTGAACCTCGGCAAGCTGCGCGCCCTCGCGAAGCGGCTGAAGACGCAGCAGGAACTCGCGCGCCGGCTCTGGGAGACGGACGACACCGCGGCGAAACTGCTGGCGATCCTGATCTGCCGCCCGAAGGCGTTCGAGCGCGACGAATTGAACACCATGGTGCGCGAGGCGCGCACACCGAAGGTGCACGACTGGCTCGTGAACTACGTGGTGAAGAAGAACCCGCACTCGGAAGAGCTGCGCCTGGCCTGGTCCGCCGATCCGGATCCGGTGGTCGCGAGTGCCGGCTGGGCGCTCACCACCGAGCGGGTGGCGAAGAAGCCTGAGGGCCTCGACCTCGCAGGGCTGCTCGACGTCATCGAGGCGAAGATGAAAGACGCCCCGGATCGCCTGCAATGGGCGATGAATCACTGCCTGGCGCAGATCGGGATCGATCACGCCGAGCACCGCGCCCGCGCGATCGACATAGGTGAGCGCCTGGAGGTGCTCAAGGACTACCCGACTCCTCCTGGCTGCACGTCTCCGTTCGCGCCCGTCTGGATCACCGAGATGGCGCGTCGGCAGCAGGACAGGTAGGAAGGTTCGCTCACGCCCACGCCGCGACTCCCTCAGAGCGGTTCAGGAGCGGAAGGTGGACGAGCCGGCCTGTAGGCCGGGTTCTGTGATCAGCCGTGAGGCTGACCGGCGGCCATCCATCTAGGACCGCCGTTGCCGGCGGCCTCAAGCGGTCTACCCGCGCGGCTCGGGCGGGCAGCCCTCGAACGTCGCGCGCGGGACGTTCCGGAGAACGTCCCTTCTTGACCTTGCTCCGGGTGGGGTTTACCGAGCCGCCCACGTCACCGTGGGCGCTGGTGGTCTCTTACACCACCGTTTCACCCTTACCCCCGCGAAGGGGGCGGTCTGTTTTCTGTGGCACTGTCCCGCGGGTCACCCCGGGTCGGCGTTACCGACCACCCTGCCCTGTGGAGCCCGGACCTTCCTCGGCAGGGCCGTGAGGCCCTGACGCGGCCGCCCGGCCGGCTCGTCCACCGTGAAGGTAAGCCTAGCGGCTCCCGAATCATTCCCCGGACCGGCCGGGGATCGTGTGAAGACTCTCTGAGTTCTCCCGCCGGACCGCAGCGCAGGACGACACCGGCCCAGGTCGGGGGCGAACCGCTCACAGAAACCGCACAGATCCTCTCAGAGGTCACGCAGTCCGGTGAGCGAGCCTGCGTCTCATGATTGAGTTGCGGCAGCTGACCAAGAAGTACGGCGAGGTCGCCGTCGTGGACGGCCTCAGCTTCGACGTACGGCCGGGCGTCGTCACCGGGTTCCTCGGGCCGAACGGCGCGGGCAAGACGAGCACGATGCGGATGATCCTCGGGCTCGACAGGCCGACGAGCGGCAGCGCGACGATCGGCGGGCGGCGCTATGCCGACCTGCCCGTACCCCTGCGAGAGGTGGGGGCCCTGCTCGACGCGCAGGCCATGCACCCGCGCAGGACCGCGTTCGACCACCTGCTCTTCCTGGCGTACGCCAACGACATCGGACGGCGCCGGGTCGAGGAGGTGCTCGGACTCGTAGGCTTGGCCGACGTGGCGCGCCGCCGGCCCGGCGGGTTCTCCCTGGGGATGAAGCAGCGGCTCGGCATCGCGGTGGCGCTGCTCGGCGATCCCCCGGTGGTCCTGCTCGACGAACCCGTCAACGGGCTGGACCCCGAAGGCATCCGCTGGATCCGCACGCTGACGCGGGGCCTGGCCGCCGAGGGCAGAACCGTCCTGCTGTCCAGCCATCTGATGAGCGAGATGGCTCTCACCGCCGACCACCTCGTCGTCATCGGCCGCGGGCGGCTGATCGCCGACACCGGGCTGGAGGCGTTCGTCCGGTCGGCCGCGCGGCAGGGGGTGCTCGTGCGCACCCCCGATGCGCAGCGGCTGGCCTCGCTGCTCCGGGAGTCCGGCGCGGCCGTACGGCCCGGCGCCGACGGCGGCCTGATGGTGACTGGAATGTCCGGTGCCGAGGTCGGCGGTCTCGCCGGCGCGTACGGAATCGTCCTGCACGAACTCACGCCCCGGCGGGCGTCCCTGGAGGACGCCTATCTGGAGCTGACCGGCGACAGCGTCGAGTTCGCCGCGAGTGCCGCCGGGGGCGCCTCATGACCGCGTACGGCGTGCTGCGCTCGGAGTGGGTGAAGTTCCGCAGCGTCCGGGCCATGCTCGGCTGCCTGGCCGGGGCCGTGGTCGCGGCCGGTTCGTACGGCTACCTGTTCGGCACGGCGGCCGCACGCGAGTACTTCAACGCGTCGGCCGCCGACCGGGCGGCCTTCGACCCCACCGAGACGGCCTTCCGCGCTCTCGTGCTGGTGGGGGTGCTCGTGAGCGCGGTCGGCGTGCTGGCCGTGACCAGCGAATACGCCGCGGGAACGATGCCGGTCAGCATCACCGCCGTGCCGGGACGCGGGCTGCTCCTCCTCGGCAAGGGGGCCGTCGTCGCGCTGACCACGCTCCTCGCCGGGCCGCTGCTGGCGCTCCTGTCGTTCACGCTCAGCCAGGCGGCTCTGGCGGCGCGGGGCGTGCCGAGTGCGGGGCTCGGTGATCCCGGAGTGCCCGGGGCGCTGCTGGGCGCGGGCCTGTTCACCGGTCTGATCGGGCTCTACGGGATGGCGCTCGGGTTCCTGCTGCGCAGGTCGGCGGGGGCCGTCTCACTCGGGACGTTCCTTCTGATCCTGCCCGGCACTGCGAGTCTGTTCCCGAAGCCGGTGGCCGAGTGGATCGTCACCTGGTGGCCGAGCGCGGCGGGCGCCCGGATCTTCGTGGTCCATCCCGGCACCGAGCTGCTCGCGCCGCTCGTAGGCGCCGGCGTGCTCGCCGCCACCGTGCTCGTCCTGCTCTGCGCCGCCGTCGCCGTCTTCCGCCGGCGGGACGCGTGACGTGAGACCGCCGGCCGCGTGCGGGAGCTCGTCGCGCGCCGTCCTGTACGGCGGGCTTAACACCGCGTGCCTAATCTTCCGGTGATCGGCAGAAGGGAGGCCCGGGTGGAGGGGCGGCACCTGCTGGTGGTCGACGACGAACCCGTGGTGCGGGAACTGCTGGCGGCCACACTGCGCTTCGCGGGATACGAGGTGACCTCGGCCGCGACCGGGGCACAGGCCCTGGAGAACGCCCGGACCACGCCGCCGGACCTCGTGCTCCTCGACGTCATGCTGCCCGGCATGGATGGCTTCGAGGTCGTCCGCCGTCTCCGGGAGCTTCCCCGCCCGCTGTCCGGTGGCCGTCCCGGTCAGGTGCCGGTGCTGTTTCTGACCGCGCGCGACACCACGCAGGACAAGATCAACGGTCTGCGTCTGGGCGGCGACGACTACGTCACCAAGCCGTTCGACCTGGAGGAACTGCTCGCCCGGATCGAGGCCGTGCTCAGGCGGGCCGGGGCGGCCCCCGAGGACCGCACGCTGCGGGTGGCCGACCTCGAAGTCGACCCGGAAGGCCATCAGGTGATCCGGGCGGGCGTCCCCGTACGGCTGTCGCCGACCGAGTTCCGGCTGCTCCACTACCTGGTGCTCAACGCGGGGAGGGTGGTGTCCAAGGCCCAGATCCTGGAGCACGTCTGGCGGTACGACTTCGCCGGCGACTCCAGCATCGTGGACACGTACGTGAGCTACGTGCGCCGCAAGATCGACACGTCCGGGCCCAAGCTCATCCACACCATGCACGGCGTGGGCTACGTCCTGCGCGGGCCGCGGCCGTGACCACGACGCCGTCCGGGACACGGGAGCGTCCGGGGTCGCGCCCGTGGGCCACCGGCCTGTCGCTGCGCGGGCGGCTCCTGCTGACCACCATGGCCCTGCTCGCGGCCGGCCTGACCGTCAGTGGCGCGGTCGCGGTCGCCACGCTGCGGGCCCACCTCATCGGACGCGTAGACCAGCAGCTCACGGCGATGGCGGCGGTGCTGTCGCGGATCCCGGCCCGGCTGACCGCCTTGCCATCCGACCGGCTGAGTACGCAGTCACTCACCGCGGTGCCCGGCATGGACCTGATCGACCAGGTGTACGTCGCCTATCTGAGCGCGGACGGCGGCGTCGAGCAGCAGAGCGACCGGTGGCTGCGGGACGGGCCGCGGGATCGGGGCCCGGCGCTGCCCCGGCTCGACACCACCGCGGTTGGGCGGCTGGGCGGGCGGCCGTTCGACGCGACCGGCTCCGACGGCAGGTGGCGGGTCGTCGCCGTCCCGGGGCACGCCCCCGCGACGGGGTCGGCCCCCGCGACGAGCCGGGGCAGCGTCGTCGTGGCGGCGTCGCTCGGCGGGGTCAGGTCGACCGTCGGCCGCCTGACGATGGTCTGCGCGGCGACCTCGGCGGCGCTCCTGACGTCGCTCGCCGTCATCGGGTGGTTCGCCGTCCGGCGCGGCTTGCGGCCACTGGGGAAGATCGAGGAGACCGCGGCGGCCGTCGCCGGGGGCGACCTGTCCCGGCGCGTCCCGGCGCTGGCCGCGCCCCGCACCGAGGTCGGCCGGCTGGCGGCCGCCCTGAACGTCATGCTCGGCCAGCTGGAGGCGGCCTTCGCCGCGCGGGAACGGGCGCAGGCACGGATGCGCCGCTTCGTCGCGGACGTCAGTCACGAGTTGCGCACGCCGCTGTTCGGCATCAAGGGGTTCGCGGAACTGCACCGGATGGGCGGGCTGCCCGAGGCCGGACTCGCCCTCGATCGGATCGAGAGCGAGGCGGGACGCCTGGTCCGGCTCGTGGAGGACCTGCTCCTGCTGGCCCGCCTGGACGAGAGCGACAAGGCCCTGCCCATGGACCTCGCGCCCATGGACCTGCGCACGCTCGCCGCCGACGCCCACAACGACCTGCGCGCGCTCGACCCCGGACGGGAAGTCACACTGACCGGGCCGGACGGCGGGCCGCCGGGCGAGGCGCCGGTGCTCGGGGACGAGGCGCGGCTGCGGCAGGTGGTCTCCAACCTGGTCGGCAACGCCGTCGCCCACACCCCGCCGGGCACGCCGGTGCGGATCGGCGTCGGCACGGCCGGGGACGACGGCGTCCTCGTGATCGCCGACGAGGGGCCGGGGATGCCCGCGGAGGAGGCCGCCCGGGTGTTCGACCGCTTCTATCGGGTGGACGGCTCACGCAGCCGCAGCGGCGCCGGAGGGGCCGGGCTGGGGCTGGCCATCGTCCGGTCGATCGTCACGGCGCACGGAGGCCGGGTGGAGCTGCGGACGCGGCCCGGCGCCGGGGCCGCCTTCCGCGTCGTCCTGCCCCGCGAGGGGCTTCCGCACCACACGACCTAGCTCGGCGGGACGTCCTTGACGAACACGATCCCGTCGTACGCGGCGAGGTGCGCCGGGTCCACCGGGGCGTAACCGAACCAGGGGGACACCCGGAGGGCGGGCCGGGCGTCGCCGAGGACGGCGGCCAGACTGCGGGCATCGACGACGTGGCGGTCCTCGGGGAGCGCGTAGAGGAGCCCTTCGAGCGTGTCCGGGGGCGGGGTGTCCACTCCCCGGTGCCGGATCGTGCCGAGGGCCGTGGCCAGGAAGGCGAATTCCTCACCCACCTGGGCGCGCACGATCGCGCCGGAGCTCCACCACTCGAACGGGACGTCGCCCATCCGCATCGTGCTCTTGTCCCGCTGGAAATGCGCGTTGTGGGCGTGGAGCAGCGCCGGGCCCCGCTCGGCGACGGCGAGGATGTTGGCGGCGATCATCGAACTCCGCAGGCCCAGCAGCCGCGGCATGCGGCCCGGTGAGGTGTCGGCCATCCACTGGTGATAGCGGAGCAGGCCGGTGGCGGCGCGCCCGTACAGGCGGGCCCGGTCCCAGCTATCCCGCGAGGAGCCCGCGATCAGCTGCGGCGTCTCCGCGTCGAGCAGCGCCATGAGGTCGTCGGCGAGCAGCAGGAGCTGCCTGGCCTCGGCCGACCGCCCCACGGACTGGGACGGGTCCATCATCGTGGCGGGATTGGCCCAGCGGTCGTCTGCGCCGAGCAGGCGGTCGAGCGTCTCCGCGTCGCAGGGAAGCAGGTCCGCGTCCACCCCGGCCGCGAGGTAGCCGTGGAGGGCGGTCAGTGCCCGCCGGGGGCTCGCGGCGTGGCTGATCTCCAGCGGGCCGTCGAGACCGGCGAAGCGCACCTGCTCGGACGCGGGACGTCCCTCGTTGTACGCGCGCATCCAGCGCACGAGCTCGCGGTTGGCCGCGGACGCGCCCCATCCGTGGCTGAAGCCGCGTTCCATGACCTCGTCGAGGCTGCCCGTGCCCGAGGTGACGTAGTCGTCCACGACCAGGCCCATCAGGCAGTCGCTCTCGATGCCGATCGTCCGATAGCCCTCCTGCTCGACGAGCTGCCGGAAGAGCGCGTTGCGCACGTCGAGCAGGAGGTCTTCGCCATGGGTGGGCTCGCCCAGGGCGAGCAGCCGTGGCCGGCCCGGGAGCAGCCTCATGACCGAGGCGGCCTCGACGGCCTGGACGGCGTCCTTGATGCCGATATCCATACCTTCAACGGTATCGTTGAACCTTCACGTGGAGACTTGCCCGGCGAACCACCAGGTTCTCGCGGAGAAACTCTCAACAGACGGGTTCAAGCACCCGGCGTACGGCGACGCCTCGTCCGGGCCGGAAAACGCCGACGCCGCGGGGGCACGGCTGCGCGTGCGATCCCGCGGCGGTTCGTCCCCTGGGAGGGACGGCGTCAGGAGAGGTGGGCGGTGTCGTTGAGCGCCCGTACGACGGCGGGCCCGTCGGCGTAGTAGTCGATCGCCGACAGGCAGGCCAGGTCGAGGTGCATCCGATAGAGGGCCTCCGGCGGAGCGCCCAGCGCGAAGCGGACCAGCATCTTGATCGGGGTCACGTGGGAGACCACGACGACGCTGCGGCCTTCGTGGGCCTTCACGATGCGGTCCCTCGCCTGCTCGACCCTCCGGGCGGTCGACGCGAAGCTCTCCCCGCCGGGCGGCGCCGTGTCGGGGTCGGCCAGCCAGGCCGCCAGTTCGCGGGGCCAGCGCTGCTGGATCTCCGCGAACGTGTGCCCCTCCCAGTCGCCGAAGTCGGTCTCGCGGAGGTCGTCGTCGACCAGCACCGTCAGGCCCGTCCGGGCGGCGACCGCCTCCGCCGTCTGCCGGGCGCGCGCGAGCGGGGAGGCGACGATCACCTCGACCTCGTACGGCTGCCGCGACAGGCGCAGGGCGGCGGCCTCGGCCTGCGCGAGGCCGGTGGGGGTGAGCGACGGGTCGCCCAGCCCGGAGAACCGCTTCTCCACCGACAGCGGCGTCTGCCCGTGCCTGAGCAGGAGCAGCGACGTGGCGACACGGGTGGCTCGCGGCATCCATCCGTGCCCGCGCCTGTCGTGGGACGTGGCGGTTCCGGCCGCCGTGCCCGCGTCCCCGTCGGCGGTCCGCACACCGGACGCGCCGGAAGTCCCCGAGCGCCCGTCGGCGGCGGCCGGAGCCGAGCCCACAGGAGCAGGGGCGGCGGAGGGCTCGTCGAACAGCGTGGGCGCGTCGGTGTTGGGCGGCTCGGCGCCGGGCTCGACGACCGGGGCGGAGTCCGGCGCGGAGGTGATCTCGCTCGCCTGCCAGGTCTCCCCGCGGGCCGCCGCGTCCATCGCCTCGTTGGCGAGCCGGTCGGCGTGGCTGTTGCGCTCGCGCGGAATCCACGTCCAGGTGACCCGGAACCGCCGGGCCAGGCCCGCCGCCTCCAGGGCGAGCGGCCGCAGGCCCTCGTGCTTGACCTTCCACCGGCCGGCCATCTGCTCGACGACCAGCTTGGAGTCCATCCGCACCTCGACCTGCCCGCCCTCGGCGCCGAGCGCGAGCAGCGCCCGGAGCCCGGCGATCAGGCCGCGGTATTCGGCCACGTTGTTGGTCGCGGTGCCGATCGACTCGGCCGCCTCGGCGAGCACCCGCCCGGCGTCGTCCTTGACCACCGCGCCGTACCCGGCCGGGCCCGGGTTGCCCCGCGACCCGCCGTCGGCCTCGACGATGAAGCCCCCCGTGGCACCCATCGCGACCGTCACAGACCGGACTCGGCCGTACGCACCAGGATCCGGCGGCACTCCTCGCAGCGGACCACCTCGTCGTGCGCGGCGGCCCGGATCCGGTTGAGGTCGGCGATCGACAGGCTCGTGCGGCAGCCGAGGCAGCGGCCGCCGTGCAGCATGGCGGCGCCGACGCCGCTCTGCTCGCGCATCTTCTCGTACAGCCCGAGCAGGTCGGCGGGAACGTCGGCGGTGATCACGGACCGGCCGGAGGTCAGCTCGCCGGACTCCTTGTCGATCTGGGCGAACGCCGCGTCCCTGCGGTCCTCGGCGGCGCGCAGCGTGCCGGTCACCTCTTCACGCTCTGACTTGAGCGTGGTGACCCGGGCGTCGGCCGCCTCCCGGCGCTCCATGATCTCCAGCACGACCTCCTCCAGGTCCGACTGCCTGCGCCGCAGCGAGACGAGCTCGGACTGGAGGCTCGCCAGATCCTTGGGCGAGGAGACCTGCCCGGAGTCGAGGCGCTTCTGGTCGCGCTCGACCCGGACGCGTACGGCGTCCACGTCCGACTCGGCCTTGGCCTGGTCGCGGGCGAGGTCGCCGGCCTCGGTCTCGGCGGCGATGATCTGCGTGGAGACCTGGGCCAGCCTCTTGGACAGCTCGTCGATCTCGGCGAGCTCCGGCAGGCTGCGCCGGCGGTGCCGCAACCGGTCGAGCCCGGTGTCGAGCTCAGCGAGATCGAGCAGACGCTTCTGTGCTTCAGGTGCGGCCTTCATCCCAAATCCCTCAAGATGCTCGGGGGTCCAAGTCGGTGGTCGTCGCCGTCCAGGCGTCCGTGACGGCGTCTGAGACGCGCGCCTCAACAGTAATGCCCCTGGCCGCCAACGCTGACGTCAGCCGCCGGGCGGCGTCCGCCAGCCACGGCCATTCGGTGGCCCAGTGGGAGGCGTCGACGAGCGCCGGCCCGTCCGCCTCCATGTGCTCGCTCGCCGGGTGGTGCCGCAGATCCGCCGTGAGGAAGACGTCCACGCCCGCGGCCCTGGCCGTGCCCAGCAGGGAGTCGCCCGCGCCGCCGCAGACGGCGACGGTCCGCACCGGCCTGCCGGGATCCCCCGCGACCCGCAGCGGCCCCGCCGTACGGGGCAGGCCCGAGGCGGCCAGCGCCGCGAACTCCCGCAGTGGCATCGGGGCGGGCAGGTCCCCGATCCGGCCGAGCCCGCGCCGCGGGTCGTCGGCGGAGGGCTGGAGGGGCCGCAGGTCTCCGGTCAGGCCGACGGCCCGCGCGAGCGCGTCGGAGACCCCCGGGTCGGCGACGTCGGCGTTGGTGTGCGCGGCGTAGAGCGCGGCACCGCCGCGGATGAGCCGGTGCACGACCCGGCCCTTGAAGGTGGTGGCGGCGACGCTCGTGGTGCCGTGCAGATAGAGCGGGTGGTGGGTCACGACGAGGTCGGCCCCCCAGCCGAGTGCCTCGTCCACGACCACGGCGACCGGGTCGACCGCGAACAGGACCTTCCGTACGGCCTGCTCCGGGTCGCCGCAGACGAGGCCCACCGCGTCCCAGGACTCGGCCCACGAGGGGTCGTACAGCGCCTCCAGGCACTCGACCACCTCGGCGAGGGTGCAGGAGATCGATTCCACCCGCGCACACTACAGCCTGCTGGCGGAACGACCCGGGAAGAGTAACGTCCCCATTGACCCCGCCGTCAGGAAGGATCCCCAGCGTGCCCGTCGACACCATGCCCGTTGACCAGCAGAGCCTGCACGTCAGGTCCGTGGTCGCCGACACCCACAACGACCTGCTCATGGCCGTCTCCGCCCGGCCGCCCGCGATGTGGGCCTCGTTCTTCCGCGAGCGGTGGCTCCCCCAGCTCGTGGAGGGCGGGGTCGACGTGCAGGTGCTGCCCGTGTTCGTGGAGAGCCAGTTCCGCCCGGAGGGCGCGCTGCGCCAGACCCTGCGGATGATCGAGTGCGCCCACGTGCTGGCCGAGGGCAACCCCGACGCGGTGGCGCTGTGCCACGACGGGCGGCAGATCGACGAGGCCCTCGCCCTCGGCAGGATCGCCCTCGTGCCGGCCCTGGAGAGCATGCCGGGGATCGACGAGAGCGTCGAGCTGATCCCGGCCCTGCACCGCCTCGGGGTCCGCGTCGCCTCGATCGCCCACTGGGGCCGTACGGCTCTCGCCGACGGCAGCGGCCAGGACGGCACCGGCTCCAGGCTCACCAGCCACGGCGTCGAGGCGCTGCGCGAGATGGAGCGGCTCGGCATGCTCTTCGACATCTCGCACCTCGGCGCGACGGGAGTCGCGCACGTGCTGGAGATCGCGACCCGGCCCGTCATCGCGACCCACTCCTCCGCCCGCGCCCTGCGCGACCACCACAGGAACCTCACCGACGAGCAGCTCAGGGGCGTCGCCGCGGGCGGCGGCGTCGTCTGCGTGAACTTCCTCGCCGCGTTCCTCACCGAGGACGCCCGCTCGGCCACGATCGACCACCTCGTGGACCACATCGAGCACGTCGCGGGCGTCGCCGGCATCGACCACGTAGGCCTCGGCCCCGACTTCATGCGCGAGGTGAACGAGGACCTCACTCCGCCGTGCTGCGAGGGCTTCAGCTACTCCGGGATCGACTCGAACGCCGCCATTCCCGGGCTGGAGGGCCCGCGCGGCCTGCCGCTGGTGACCGACGCGCTGGTCAAGCGGGGCTTCTCCGAGGAGGAGATCCAGAAGATCCTGGGCGCCAACGTGATGCGCCTGTTCCGGGCAGAGCTGGGCCGCCCCGCTCATGAAAGGCCCGCGCATGAAGGGCCCGCCCGGGAACGGCCTGAGCCGGAACGGCCCCGGCGGTGAATCTGGAGGCCATGCTGGCCGACCTCGAGGAGCTGGTGCTCTGCGAGTCGTACTCCACCGACCACGAGGCGGTGGCGCGCAGCGCCCGCGTCGTGGGGGCGCTGGGCCGCAGGCTGCTGGGGGCCGAGCCGGAGACCCTGGTCGTCGGCGGGGTGACCCACCTGCGCTGGTCGTTCGGCCCGCCGCGGGTCCTGCTGCTGGGCCACCACGACACGGTCTGGCCGGTCGGCACGCTGCGCGAGCACCCGTGGTCGGTGCGGGACGGGGTGGCGCGGGGGCCGGGCGTGTTCGACATGAAGGCCGGCCTCGTGCAGCTCTTCCACGCGGTCGCCTCGCTGCCGTCCCCCGACGGGCTGACCGTGCTCGTCGTCGGGGACGAGGAGCTCGGCTCGCCGACCTCCCGCCCGCTGATCGAGTCGATCGCGTCGCGGTGCGCCGCCGCGTTCGTGCTGGAGGCCAGCGCGGACGGCGGTGCGCTGAAGACGGCGCGCAAGGGCATCTCGCGGTATGAGCTGACCGTGCACGGCCGGGCCGCGCACGCCGGTCTCGAACCCGAGCTGGGGGCCAACGCCGGCGTCGAGCTGGCCCACCAGGTGCTGGCCATCGCGGGCGTCGCGGCCCAGGTCGACTCGTCGTCCAGGGCGGGGGCGACGTCGGTGACCCCCACCATGCTGACGGCGGGGACGAGCACCAACACGGTGCCGGCCCTGGGCCGGGTGGCGGTCGACGTCCGCGTGCCGGACCGGGCGGCGCAGCGCCGGGTTGACGAGCTGATGCGCGCGCTGGCCCCGCGCACTCCCGGCGTCCGGCTGGAGCTGCGCGGCGGGCCGAACCGCCCGCCCCTCGACCCCGCCGCCTCCGCGGGGCTCTTCGAGGTCGCCGTACGGCTCGCCGCCGAGCTGGGCATGGCGCCGCTGCGCGGGGCGTCGGTCGGCGGCGGCTCGGACGGCAACTTCACCGCGGGCGCCGGCTGCCCGACACTCGACGGCCTCGGCGCGGTGGGCGGCGGCGCGCACGCCGCGGACGAGCACGTCCTGGCCGCCGAGATGCCGGTCCGCGCCCGCCTGGTCGCGGCGCTGACCGAGTACGTGCTGTCGGGCGGGCCGATCACCGGCGCCCATCCCGCACGGCGGGACATGAGACGGACCGCCGGGGATGCCGCGTGAACCCCTGCGGCCCCGCCGCCTGGGACCAGGCGGCCGGGGCGGCCGAGCGGCGCGGCCTGCGGGTCGCCGAGCTGCGCACGATCGCCGAGTTCGAGCGGGTGGTCCGGCTGTTCGACGGCATCTGGCGGCCGGAGCCGTGGAACCCGCCGATCACGGCGGAGCTGATGCGGGCGCTGTCGCACGCGGGCGGATACGTGTCCGGGGCGTTCGACGGCCGGGAACTCGTCGGTGCCGCGGTCGCCTTCCTCGCCGCGCCCGCGGGGCAGGCGCTGCACTCGCACGTGACCGGCGCCGTACGGCCCGGCGCCGGGTTCGCGCTCAAGCTGCACCAGCGGGCCTGGGCCCTGGAACGCGGGCTGAGCCGGATCACCTGGACCTTCGATCCCCTCGTGCGCCGCAACGCCCACTTCAACCTGGCCAAGCTGGCCGCCCTGCCGGAGGAGTACCTGCCCGACTTCTACGGCCCGATGCGCGACGCGGTCAACGCCGGCGACGAGTCCGACCGGGTCCTCGCGGTGTGGCGGCTGGACGACCCGCGGGTGGTGCGGGCGTGCGACGGCCTGCCGCACCGGCCCGCGGGTGCGGACGGCGCGGTGGCCGTGCTCACCGAGCGGGACGGGCTGCCGGTGGCCCTGCCCGCGGACGCCCCGGCCGTGCTCGTCGCCGTGCCCGCGGACATGGAGACCCTGCGCCGTACCGCCCCGGAGACGGCCAAGGCCTGGCGGCACGCCGTACGCGACGTGCTGGGCGGGCTGATGGCGCGGGGCCGACCGGTGACGGGCTTCGCCGGCGGCTGCTACGTCGTCGAACGGCACTCCCCCGGATGAGACAGCCGGGGTGAGCTCGCCGGGGTGAGACAGGGCGCGGTGAAACAGTCGCGGTGAGACGGGTCACGTGACCGGGCGCTGTGTAAGCGGCCGGACTGGGTAGGGATCGGACAGCGGCGTCCCGGCCACGGCGGCGATCTCCGGCAGAGGTAACGTGCCAGGTGAGCCGGGTGGGGACACCGGGCGGGGCCACGGGCCTCATAGATCATCTGATTACCGGGGGGAATCAGATGAGCAGGTGGCGGGGATCCTCGGTGCGGATCCGCTTGACGGTGCTGGCGAGCGCGGTGATGGCGCTGCTGTGCGCCGTTGCCGTGCTGCTGGTCTTCGGCGTGCTGCACGGAACCGCCGAACGCTACAAGATTGACGAGATCACCACCAACGCCGTACGCCTCGCCTACCAGGCCAAACGCGATCGACTGCCTCCGGTGCTGCTTGATCAGGGCGTCGCCGGCGTACAGGTGATCGATTACCGCGGCCGGATCGTCTCCGTCAGCGACACCCTGACCGGCCGCCCGCGCATGGCCGCGTTCCGGCCGGAGCTGACGACTCCGGAGACGAGCAAGATGCTGTGCGCCTCACCGGCGTTCCCGGACCGGTGCATGATCATCGTCGCGTTCCGCTTCCACAACACCGGCGGACTGTGGACGATCTACGCGGCCGACGACACCGTGCCGTGGTACGTCAGCGGCCCGCTGCTGGGGGCGCTCCTCGGCGGTTCGCTCCTGCTGGTCGCGCTCACCGCGCTCGGCACGTACCAGACGGTGCGCAAGGCGCTCGGCCCGGTGGAGGCGATCACGAGCAAGCTCGCCAGAATCACCGCGACCGACCTGAGCCAGCGCGTTCCGGTGCCGAAGTATCACGACGAGATCCGGCGGCTCGCCCAGACCGCCAACCAGACCTTGGACCGGGCGGAGGCGGCCGTCGAGAGGCAGCGGCGCTTCGCCTCCGACGCCTCGCACGACCTGCGCAGCCCGCTGACCGCGATGCGCACGGAGATCGAGGAGGCGTTGCTGCACAGCGACGACGCGGACTGGCCGGCCACCGGGCATGCCCTGCTGAGCAGCTGCGACCGCCTGCAGGCGCTCGTGACCGACATGCTCCAGCTCGCCCGGCTCGACGCCGGCGCGCCGCCCCGCTGCGAGCCCACCGACCTCGGCGGCCTCGCCGCCCGTGAGCTCGACCGCAGGTCGCGCAAGGTGGAGGTGGTGCGGCACCTGACGCCCGGCGTGGTCGTCGTCGGTGACCGGCTGGCCCTGGCGCGCCTGCTCAACAACCTCCTCGACAACGGCGAGCGGCACGCGGTGTCCAGGCTCACGGTCACCGTGCGGCGCGAGGACGGCAAGGGCATGCTTGAGGTGCTCGACGACGGCGCGGGCATCTCGCCCGACAAGCGCGAGCTGGTATTCCAGCGCTTCACCCGGCTCGACGCCGGCCGGTCCAAGGACGCCGGCGGCACCGGGCTCGGGCTGTCCATCGCCCGCCAGATCGCCCAGACGCACGGGGGGACGCTCACGCTCGAGGACAGCGACCAGGGTGCCCGCTTCGTGCTGCGGCTCCCGCTCGCGCCCGCCCGCTGACGGGCCGGTCAGTCGTCCTCGGGCACGACGATCACCGTGGGCACCGGGACGCGCAGGGCCTCGGCGACCGCCTCCTCCAGCTCCCCCGGCGTCTTGACGGAATGGCCCCGCGCGCCGTACGCGACGGCGAGTGCGGGGAAGTCCGGCGCGTGCAGGTCCACGGCGACCGGCCGCATGCCCCGCTCCCGCATCTCTTCGCGGATCTCCCCGAAGCCGCCGTTCGCGAAGACGACGACCGGCAGGCTCAGCTCCAGCTCTACCGCCGTCGCCAGCTCCTGCAGGCTGAACTGGAACGCCCCGTCGCCCGCCAGCGCCACCACGGGGAGGTGGGGCCGGCCGAGCTTGGCGCCGATGGCGGCCGGCAGCGCGAAGCCGAGTGTGCCGAACCCGGTCGGGAACAGGAACCGCCCGGGCGGGTCCATCGGCATGCCGACGAGCGCGCCGTGGTAGACGCACATCGAGTTGTCCCCCACCACGACGCTCTCCGGCGGCAGAGCCCGGCGCAGCGCCGCGAGCTGGTCCGACCATCTGCGGGTGAGCTCTTCGAGCTCCACCTCGTGGCCGGCGCCGGGATCCCGTTCCCGGCGGGGACGCGGCACGGCGCCCTGCCGGTCGAGCCGTTCGGCCAGCCCGCGCAGGGCAAGCTCCGCGTCCCCGACGATCGCCACGTCGGCCACGTGGTCGCCGTGCATCTGCCCCGGGTCGATGTCGACGCGCAGGAGGCGGCCGGAGAGGGTGAAGGTGTCGTCCCACAGGTCGGCGGGGCCCAGCTCGGTGCCCACGGCCAGCACGACGTCGCACGCGGCGAGCCACCGGCGGACGGCCGCCAGGTGCAGCGTGGTGCCGAGCGCCAGCGGGTGGCTCTCCGGCACCGCGCCCTTGCCGTTGACCGTGGTCACGACCCGTGCGCCGAGCCGTTCCGCCAGGCGCATCGCCAGGCGGCCCACCGGGGGCTCGTCCTCGCCCGGGGGCCGCTCACCCGGGCATTGGGCGCCGCCGCCGAGCACGAACCCCGGGCGACGCGCCGTGCGCAGCAGCCCGGCCGCCGCGTCGAGGGCCACCGGATCGGGCTCGCGGCGGGTGATCCGGTACGGCGGGACGGTCTTGACCGGACCCCGCAGGTCGAGCAGGTCGAAGGGGATCTCGATGTGGACCGGCCGGGGGCGTCCCTCGGCGAAGCGGCCGAAGGCGCGGGCGACGGCGGCGGGGATCTCCCGCACGGTCGTCACGCGGTGGCTCCAGGCGCACAGCGCGTCGATCGCCCGCGACTGGTCCCTGCTCTCGTGCAGGTAGCCGCGGCCGTCGCGGGGATGGCCGGTGGGGACGCCCGGGGACACGAGCAGGATCGGGGAGGAGTCGGAGTACGCCTGACCGAGGGCCGTGGCCGCGTTGACCACGCCGGGTCCCGTGGTGGTGACGACGACGCCCGGCCTGCCGGTCACCCTGGCATACCCGTCGGCGGCGTAGCCCGCGCCCTGCTCGTGCCGGGGCGTCACGCAGCGCACGCCCGATCGGTCGAGCTCCTCGTAGATCGCGAGGTTGTGGGTGCCCGGAATGCCGAAGATCGTGTCGACGCCGTGCAGCCTCAGCGCCTCGACCAGGGCGCGCGCCCCCGTGGGCGTCGTGATCGTCCCCACACGGGGGATCGGGTCATGGCCGTCCACGTATCACATCCCGGGAGAGTGGAGGGGTTTCCCTTGGGGTTTCCCAATTGGTTTCCCCCCTCCACGCGCCGCCCTACCGTTTCGCGTGCCGATTTTTCAGAAACGGGGCCGGGGACGCGTTCCCACTTCGTGCTCGTCCGATCCGCGGGTCAGCACATTCTCAATGGACTTCACCGCCTGGCGCACCATGCGGTGCATAGCCTCCGCGGTGTGGGAGGCGATGTGCCCGGTGACCAGGAGGCGGTCGGGGAAATCCCGCCGCAATTCGCCGGCCTCCTCGCATTCCCGGCCGTAGAAGCCATCGAAGACCGCCATGCTGACGCGGCCCTTCTCCAGGCCGGTGTAAAGGGCGCCGGGACTGACGATGGCCGGGCGGGCGGTGTTGACGAGGATGGCGCCCTCCGGCATCCGGCCGATCACCGACGAGTCGACCATCGACCTGGTCTCGCCCGTCTCCGGCACCATGACCACGAGGATGTCGCTGCTCGCGGCCAGGTCGAGCAGAGACAGATAGGAGATGCCGAGGTCCCGTTCGGCCTCCGGCTTGCGGGTGCGGCTGTAGTAGGACACGCGGACGCCGAAGCCCCGCCGCAGGATCTCCGCGATCCGCCGGCCGTTCGCGCCCATGCCGATGATGCCGACCTTGCGGGCGGCGAGTTCGTGGGGCAGTTCGTCGGAGCCCTGCCAGCCGGGGACCCGCTCGCCCAGGTGCCGGGGGATGCCCAGGTTGGCGTTGACGATCTGGGCGACCGTGAACGTGGCGACCGCGTCGGTGGCCGCCCCCCGCGTGTTCGTTACGGCGATGCCCAGCCGGTCGGCCGCCGCCACGTCGACGAAGTTCTCGTAGCCCACGCCGAGGAAGGCCACGACCTTCAGCGTCTTGTGCGCCTTGCGCAGGGCCCGCGCGGTCGCCCGCTCCTCGCCCCCGTGGAGATAGGCGACGGCTCCCCGCAGCTCGCGCGCCAGGAGGTCCTCGGTCAGCGGCGACGCGTGCCGCCGCACCGTGAGCCCCTGCCGGGCGAGCGGCTCCAGCAGCGCCGTGTCGATGCCGGCGCCGGTCACGAGGACCGTCCCACCCCTGAGCTCCGCTCCGGCCGCCGGCCGCGGCTGCGCGGGACGATAGTCCGTTATATCCCTTGGAGCCGCAGTTTGGGACATTTCAAATATCTCTCAGACTTAGGACATGAATGTCTGTTTTTCTCTGTGGTATCTCTCCAATCACGACAACCAGGCGGCGCATGAAATACCACGGATGGTCCAGGCGACGGAGCAGGAATCCAATGGTATAAGGGTTGTGGTGGTTCCGTCTCCACCTGAATCGGAAAAGGAAACCCCTAGGGAGGGTCTGAGGACCCCGGCCTCGTTCCCGCCCGGCCACACGAGCGGGCTTTTCTCCGCTGCGGCAGCACGGAGAGGGCGCGCACGGCGCAGCGCAGAGAGGGCCACGGATGAAAATCCAGCCGCGACAGCAGCTTCTGGAGCTGTGGGAGGCGGCCGCGCGCGCCTCCTACCGGGACGGTGTCTGGAACTGGGGAGGCCGCGACGGGTCGAACTCCATCTCGGACGCCGAACAGCTTCTGTGCTTCATGTACCCGGCCTCCGAACTGCCCGGCTTCCGCCTCGACACCCCGGACGAGACGGCCGACGACGTGCTGGCCACGCTCGCCGTCCTGGGCGACTCGGTGGAGATCCCCAAGCTGCTGCTGCGGGTGATCGGACAGTATCTGCGCACCTACACGGCCGAGGACGGGCGGCCCCTGTTCTCCGGCGGCAGCTACTTCCGGCCGCTGGACGACGAGGCGAAGGTCACCCCCGAGCAGCTCCAGCTCGACGTAGTCGACTCCTTCTCGATGTCGGTCACGCTCGCGCTCGGCACACTCGGCTTCCTGAAGGTCTTCCGCCAGAGCGTGCGGCGCGAGTCGATCCGCCGCGAGATCCGCGAACTGGAGGACCTGGCCAGCAAGCGGCTGTCGGCCGCGATGGCGGGCCTGCTGCGCAGCTTCACGGTCAACGCGTTCGACCCCGGCTCCACGGCGGGCCGCGCGCTGCTGCGCACCGTGAACCAGACCGGCGCGCCCACCCGCCGCGTGCTCGAGGACCTGCGGCGCGAGCTGCGGCCCGTACGGGCCGGCCTGCGCGACCTGACCATCGGCTCGGGCAGCCAGGTGGACCTGGACAACGAGAACCTGCTGTTCGAGTGCGGGTGGACGTGGGGCATCGTGAAGGACGCCCCCGACATCGTCACGCCGCTCGACATCGGCCCCCAGCCCATAGGCGTGGCCGCCGACACCCCGTTCCTGTACTTCACCGTCAACGCCCTCGTCGGCATCGCCGATCTGTTCTCCTCCCGCACCCGCGTCCTGAGCCTGCTCAACGACGACCAGATCACCCTCGCCCAGGCCATCCAGCGCCGCTGGGACCTCACCCAGTCCTACTGGCGCACCATCGCGACGTTCGGACGGGGCACGTGGCCGCTGGAGGACATCCCCTGGCGAACGGTCGACGAGAAGGAGTCGGACTACTACAGCCTCGGCGTCACCGCCATGGTGGTGCAGAGCCTGGTCAACAACCGGGCGGCCGACGTCGACCTCGGCCGGGTCGCCGCCGTGCTGGAGGAGCTGGCCATCCGCGCCAGGATCACCCGCAGGGCGGTGGCGGGCGACCCGCCCGTGCTCATGCACTCCCCCGGCGTCCCGATCAACCTGCACGGCAGCGACACGCTCGGCCCGCACCTGCTCTGGGTCGTCTCCGACTTCTCCATCACGCTGCTGAAACGCACCATCTGGGCCGCCTCCATCGCGCAGAACACGCGGATGCGCGAGCGGCTGGTCGCCCTCGCCGACCAGATCTGGCGGCACATCACGCTGCGCCGCCACACGGACGGCCCGGCCGCCGGCCTGTGGGACCAGCCGGGCAACGCCTTCACCGACATCCAGGTGCGCGACGAGGAGCCGTCCTGGTACTTCAGCGAGCGGGTCGTCGAGTTCCTCGTCTCCGCCGCGTCCTCCAGCGGGGAGCCGCCGCTGCGCAGCCCCCAGCTCGTCGAGCTCGCCCTCCAGATGCTCGGGGAGGCCGAGCACCTGCTCGACCAGGAGCTGGTCACCCGGCCGCTGGTGGGCGGCCAGACGATCCAGCCCAAGCTGCGCTCGATCCAGGCGTCGCTGCAGCGCGCCAGGGCGATCGTCAGCGACCGGCCGGCCACCGCCCAGGCGCTGATCAGCGACGCCCTGCTCGGGCTCGAACGGCTGTCCGCCGCCCGCGACAGCGCGTCGGAGGCGATCTGAATTGCTCGTCTTCGCGATCTCCGACAAGGGCGGGACCGGGCGCTCGGTCACCGGCACCAACATCGTGTACCGCCACGCCCTGCAGGGCAACGACGTGTGCTACCTGGACTTCGACTTCGGCTCGCCGACCGCGGGGGCCATCTTCAGCGTCAGCGCGGTGGCCCGCGGCACCCGGGAGAACGGCCTGCACCACTACCTGCGGGGCGAGTGCCCGCAGCCGCGGCGGGTGGACGTGTGGGCCGAGTCCGACCGCGAGGGGCTGCGCACCCGCCCGCCCGGCGCGGGGCGGCTCGTGCTGCTGCCGGGCAGCGAGGGCGGCGGCGAGCTGTCGGCCCTCACCGACGAGGTCGTCGGCCGCTGCGTCCAGTTGCTCGGGCGGCTGGACGAGGAGTTCGACCTCTGCATGATCGACGTCAGCGCGGGCCGGTCGTTCACCGCGGAGCTGGTCCTGGCGGCGACCGTGCGGATGCCCGCGATCCCGTTCCGGTGGCTCGTCTTCCACCGCTGGACGCGCCAGCACATCATCGCGGCCGACGGGCTCGTCACCGGCGCCGACGGGCTGCTCGACGTCGGCACCAGGTTCGGCCACGACACCGACGACCTGCGCGACCGCATCCGCTTCGTGCGCACGGCCGTGCTCGAACCGGACGCCGCGGAGCTCGTCGGGCTGCGCGACGAGCAGCGGGCCTGGCTGAGCGCGTGCGACAGCGAGCTGCGCGAGCTGGCCGGCCGCCACGGCGTCGGCCGCACCGCCATGCTCGGCAAGATCCCGCTGGACCCGGTCCTGCAGTGGCGCGAGCAGCTCATCACCGACGAGGACGTGCTGGCCAGCAAGATCGCCAACGCGGAGACCGCCACCGCGTTCGAGGATCTCGCCAAGAAGATCGTCGACGACAGCGCGTGGGAGGGCTTGTGACGCCGGTGCACGCGACGTTCGGCGAGGTGGCGGCCGAACGCAGGATCGCCTCCGTGCCCCTCTCCCATGTGTCCGTCGAGCTCGGGCACCTGTACATGGAGGACTACGAGGCGGGCCCCGACCGGCTGCGCGAGCAGTTCCGCAGGGTCGCGCCGTGGCTCGCCACGGTCCGCTCCCTGTGGCAGGAGCGGGTGCCGGGCGGCCGGGCCCGGGTGAGCACCTGCTTCCTCGTGGACGACTACTTCAGCCGCTTCAGCACCCCGGCCGAACTGGTCCCGATGGTCCTGGAGGCGGCGGCGGAACACGACCTGTCCATCGACTACCTGGCCCGCGAATCGGCCTGTGCCCAGTTCGAGGACGCGCGGTCGGGCGGCGTCGAGCTGGCCCGGCTGGTGGAGGACCGGCTCGTGGACGACCCGCCGCCGGAGACCGACGGCTCCCGCCCCCCGGTGAAGGAGACGGGCTGGCTGTGCAACGGCTCCCGCTCGCCCCGCACCGCGCCCATGCAGGCCATGGGGAAGACCCGGCCGTGGGAGCCGCCCGCGCAGAACGCCAAGCGCGGCCACTCGATTTTCGTGGACGTCGAGCTGTGGGACGAGAAGGGGCCGCGGCGCACCTGGTCGTGCCCCTTCCTCGCGGCCGTCTGGCAGCTCCTGCGGCTGGGGCTGCTGCGCAGCGACGGCCAGGTGCCGCTCCCGCCGGTCGCCCTGGACGGCGGCTGGCCCCGCGACTGGGACGGGCTGCCCGCGGTCGTCCGGCTCAACCCCCAGGCCGCGCCGTTCAGCGCGTACACCACGCTGTCCGTCCTCTCCCCCCGGTTCCTGCCCGTCGAGCTGGCCGTACGGACGATCCTGAGCCAGGTCGCGGTGGACGACGAGGTCCTGCGGCAGGTCGCCACCCGGAGTGAGAGCGAGGGAGTCCGGCTCGAAGAGGAGCTCGTCGACCGCATCTCCTACGTCTTCGTCTGAGGCTTTCGATTATGGGGGCGGCCCGATGCTGGTGATGGGGGAAGTCCACACCGGGCTGCTGCAGAACTCGGGGGAGATCTCCGAGTCGACGTGCCGTCAGGTGCTCGGACTCATGGCCGGGGAGACCGTGCGCGTCTCCCGCCGTCCCATCGTCCACGCGCTGTCGCCGGAGCGGCTGACCGGGGTGGACTGCGCGCTGCCCACCGCGTCCCGTTCCCGGGTCAGGGGCGTCGGCACGGTGGTGTCCCGCTGCGCGGTGACCGGAGGCCGGGTGGCCCAGGGATCCTCGTACGTCCGGGTGGTGCGCTCGGACGCCGACCGCAGGCTCCCCTGGTCGCACTACCTGGCCCGGCCGGGGGTCGTGGAGGTCCTGGGGAAGGCGAAGGCGGCCGACCTCGCCGAGGGGTTCACCGGCGACTCCGCGCCCGGCCGCCCCGACGGCGCCTGCCTCGATTTGGGGGCCGTCAGCGGTCGCTTCCTCGACCTCGTGCAGCAGTCCACGCTGCTGGACCGGCGGGCCCCCTTCAAGATCCCGCGTACGAGCCTGCGGTGGGTGGCCGAGACCGGCGAGCCGTCGATCCGCTTCACCCTGCACGCCGAGCAGGAGCGGACGCTGCGCCTGACGCATCCCGGCCCGTTCACCACCGCCGTGGTCGACCTGTGCGAGGACCTGGCGACGCACGACTGGCTGCTGACGTCGCTGCTGGTCATCGTCGAGCGGGCGCGGATCGGCGGGACTCCGGGAGCCCAGGCCGTGGCCCGCCTGGCACCGGCCATCGACCACCTCATGCACCTGTGGATGCCCGCCGCCCGGGTCGAGGAGTGGCTGACACCCTTCTGGGAGAGCCTGGAGCGGCGGCCGGGGTTCACCCGGCAGTGGCGCTCCCTGGTCGACCGGGTCCGCGACCAGGTCGCGATGAACACTTTGGCCCTGCTCAACGCGACCGCAGATGCCGGACGGAGGTGACCATGACCGGAGCGACACCCGAGCCTTCCCCGTCGCTCGTCCCGAGGATCGTGCGCAAGGTCCTCGTGACGGTGCTCGTGGGCGGCGTGAGCTATCTGGTGAGCAACGCGCTCATCCACGGACCGAACCAGGACCTGTGGAGCCTGCTGCTCGCGACGTTCATCAGCGGCGTCGTCTTCGTCGTGCAGTTCCTCGCCGACGTGGACGACCAGCTCGAGACCGTGCTGCAGGAGCAGCGCAGGCAGCACACGAAGACCCACAACCTGGTGGCCGACAGCTTCTCCAAGATCAACGAAGCGAGCAAGCTGTTCGGCGTCGTGGAGATGTCCGCGCTGGAGACCAGGGGGGTGGCCGAGCTGGTGCAGAACGCCGCCAAGATCCGTGACGACATGCCCGGCCTCGTCAAGAGCCTGGTGCACCACGAGGTCACCCGGATGGCGAAGTTCCTCGGCGAGCTGTCCGACGGCAGGTACGCGCTGTACGAGGGCGAGGACCGCGACTGGCTGCTCGCGCTCGCGCGCAACGCCCGGGTCAGTCTCGACGCGATCAGCCTGACCAGCGTGGACGCCCGCGACACCGAGTTCGAGGGCGGCTTCTGGCACACCGACCTCGGGCAGCGCTACGTCAAGCTGCAGCGCGACCTCGTCCAGCGTGGGGCGCGGGTGCGCCGGGTGTTCGTGGTGGATCGTTCCGAGCGGCTCGACTCCGAGGCGTTCCGCCGGGTGTGGAAGTGGCAGACCACGGTCGGGATCGAGGTGCGCACGCTCCTGCTCGCCGACGCGCCGCCCCTGCTGCGCGGTTCGCTGTCCGACTTCATCCTGTTCGACGGGGTCGTCTACTACGAGTCCAACCCCGCCCCGCAGGTCGGCGACGGCATCGCCCCCGTGATCCACAGCACGGTCCTCGTACAGGACCAGGAGAGGGTGCGCGAGCGGGCCGAGCGGTTCACCGAGCTGTGGGAGGCGGCGACACCGGCGGCGTAGACGAGGCCGGCGTAGCCGTTACCGGCGGCGCGGCCGGGGCGGACGGAGCCGGTGCGGGCGGGAAGGGGCGGTCGGGCCGGCAGACGGCGAGCAGCTCGCTCTCCCGGGCGCCGGCGGTCCCGCCGACGAGGGCCGCCACCAGCTCCGCCGTGACGGGCGCGAGCGTGACGCCGAGGCCGCTGTGACCGGTCGCCGCCACGACGCGGCCGTGGTCGTCCACGTGGCCGATGATGGGCATGTGGTCGGCGCTGCCCGGCCGCAGTCCGGCCCAGCGCCGGCCGATGGGCCAGGTGGCCGCCCTGGGCATCAGGGCGGCGACGCCCCGCCGGATCTCCTCGATCGCCGCGGCGGTCACCGTCACGTCCCCCACGTTCTCCTCGTAGGTGACGCCGACGGCCACCCTGCCGTCGTGCCGGGGGACGAGATAGGGGAAGTACTCCCGCCCGTCCTCCTTGATCTCCGCGAAGATGTGGTGGCGCAGCGGGTAGGTGCCGGCCCCGGGCGGGCGGACGTCGAAGGCCACGCCCTTGATGGGGAACAGGTGGTCGCGGTGGCTCGGCAGGAAGACCCCGCTCAGGTGGCCGGCCGCGACGACGGCCTGCTCCGCCGACACCCGGCGGCCGTCGTGGAGGTCCACCTCGACACCGCGCGGCCCGGTCCGCAGGCCGGTGGCGCGCACCGCGCTGAGCACCCGGATCGGCGTGTGCCCCGACAGCACGGCCGTCGCCAGGGCGGCCATGAGCACCCTCGGATCGAGCGCGAGCTCCTCGGGCAGCAGGAAACCGCCGACGACGCGCTCGCTCAGCAGCGGTTCGAGACTCCTGGCGTCGGCCGCGGTCAGCCGCTCGACGGCGAACGGCGAGTTCTTCCACTGCGGCAGCACCTTGGACTCCAGGCGCTCCATCTCGGCCTCGTCGAGCGCGACCTGGATGTCGCCGCCGTCCAGCACCGGGACCTCGACCCCGGAGTCGGCGCGGATCTCCTCCAGCCATCCCGGATAGGCGTCGCGGCTGCGTTTGATGACGCTGCTGAGCGGGCCGAGGCAGGAGGGCTCCGTCTGGGTCAGGATGCCGCCCATCGCGCCGTCGGAGGCGCCCAGCCCGAGACGCTGCCCCGCGTCCACGAGCACCACGCTCGTGCCGCGCGCGGCGAGCCTGTGCGCGATCGCGCAGCCGATCACGCCACCACCGATGATCACGACGTCGCAGGATTCAGGCACGCGGGCTCCAATTCGCCGTCCCCTCGCTTCGACAGTAGGCGAGGGAGGGCCGTTCATGAAGGTCATACACGGGTGACCTCGCCGAACTGTACCGCGCGGAAATCTTGGCGGCCGGGAAATCCGCCGAGTCGCGACACGGCGCCCCCTTTCCCAGTTATTGGATGAGTCGTACAATTGCGACGCCGGGAGGGAGGGCCGCAGGTCCGCCGCGCCGAAGACTGCCCTGACCAGGGGAAATGACGAGCTCGTCGCCGGCGGGAGAACCCCGGGGCGGCCGCGCGGACCCGCGAATCGGTGGCCAGGGCAAGAGAGCTTTGCGCCGATCTGGGCATGATGAACTCGGTCGGCCGCCGTCTTTGGCGGGCGATGGGCGTCTGGGATGAGCCGAAGGCTCAGGCGAGGGGAAACGCGTGCGGAAGACCGCCGTCGTCACGGGAGGAGCGTCGGGGATCGGGCTGGCCGTCGCCGCCGAGCTCGTACGGCGCGGCGTCCACGTGACGATCGCCGACGTCCGGGGGGCCGAGGACGCCGCCAGGGATCTCGGCTGCGCGGGCGTCGTGTGCGACGTCTCCGACGCGCAGGCCGTGCGGGATCTGGTCACCGGGGTGGCGGCCCGGCACGGGCGGCTCGACTTCCTGTTCAACAACGCCGGCATCGCGGTGGGCGGCCGTGCCGAGGAGCTCACACTCGACCACTGGAACCGGACGATCGACGTGAACCTGCGCGGGGTGGTCCACGGCGTGCACGCGGCGTACCCGCTCATGATCGAGCAGGGCTACGGGCACATCGTCAACACCGCGTCGCTGGCCGGGCTGGCCCCCGCGCCCATGATGCTGCCCTACACGGCGACCAAGCACGCCGTCGTCGGGCTGTCGCTCGCGCTGCGGGCCGAGGCGGCGGCGCAGGGCGTGAAGGTCAGCGTGGTGTGCCCCGGGTTCACCGACACCCCGTTGCTGGACAACGCCAACCCCGGGCTGCCGCAGACCGAGATCGGCCTGCGGGCCCGCACGACGGCCGTGCGGGCCCAGGGCCGCCTGTATCCCGTGGAGTCGCTCGCCCGCGACGTGCTGCGCGGCGTGGCCAGGAACCAGGCGCTCATCGTCGCGCCCGCGTCCGCCCGCGCCACCTGGCGGGCCGTACGGCTCTCGCCCGCCCTGGCGGTGCGGGCGGCCGGCTCCGCCTTCCGCCGCATCATGGGCTGAGTCGCGGCCGGAGGCGCCGGGGTCAGGGCCGGGTCACGGGCCGAGCGGCAGGTACTCGAACCAGTCGAACGCGGCGACGTTGGAGCTCGGGCGGCCGTTGGAGCTGGCGTACATGCCGACGTAGGCGCCGGTGAAGCCGCCGGCCACGGCGCTGCTGAGGATCCTGCCGTCCACCGGGTCGCCGAGGTCGGTCCACTCCCCCGCCGCCACGGCGTACCTGGCCTGGTAGGCCTGCCCGCGCGCCTCCACGCCGAGATACAGCCTCCGCTGGCCGGGCACCCGTACGGAGGCGAGCAGGTCGTCGCCGCCCGCCTTCCTGCGGACGAGTTCCAGGCCGCGCACGGTCCGTACGAGCAGCACGTGGTGGTCATCGTTCTGCACCAGCGCGAGACCGGCGCACTCCCCGGCCGCGGGCGTGAAGTCGAGCGCGGCGTGGACGGCGAAGTCCGTGTGCTGCTGTCTGCGGGCGACCAGGCTCGGGTTGACCCGCTGGGCCAGCGTCTCGGGCCGCAGCCGCAGCCGCAGGCGGCTGTCGCCGAGGCTCCAGTAGGACGTGCGCGGGGTGCGCAGGTGGTTCCAGACGGGCGAGAGCCGGTCGGCGTCGAAGTGGTCGCAGGCGGGGACGGCGGGCCAGCGGTGCTCGGGCAGCGCCGGTCCCGCGGCCACGGGCTCGACCTGCGCGGCGACCGGCCAGCCGTCCTCCCAGGAGATCCGGGTGAGGAACGTCTCCCTGCCCAGGTTGTCGCCCCTCAGGTTGCCGGCGCCGAGGTCGCCCGGGGTGCCGTACGGGCGCGTGGCCAGCAGCACCGTCCACCACTCGCCGTTCTGGGTCTCCACCAGGTCGGCGTGACCCGTGCAGGCTATGGGATGGCCGATGCCGAGATGCCTGTGGGTGAGGATCGGGTTGCGCGGGTTCGGCTCGTACGGCCCGGTGACGTGGTTGGCCCTGGCGACCACGACCGCGTGGTCGTACGACGTGCCGCCCTCCGAGGTCAGCAGGTAGTACCTGCCGCCGATCTTGTACAGGTGCGGTCCCTCGCACCACACCGCGCCCCGCTGGACGGCCTCCCAGACGACCCGCTCCTCGCCACGCGGCTCCAGCGTGGCCGGGTCGAGCTCCAGGAGGTAGACCTCTGTCTCGCCGGGATAGCGGGCCGCCTCCTTCTCCCTGGTGCCGGTGAACCAGAGCCGGCCGTCGTCGTCGAACAGCAGCGAGGGATCCATGCCGCGGGTGCCCGGCAGCCATCGGGGTTCGCTCCAGGGGCCTGCGGGGTCGTCGGCGGTGACGATGAAGTTGCCCCGCCCGTCCACGAGGGTCGTGACGACGTAGAAGACGCCGTCGTGATGCCGGATGGTGGCGGCGTAGACGCCCCCCGAGGGCCGCATGCCGTCCAGGTCGAGCTGAGACGGGCGGTCGAGCACGTGCCCGAGCTGCCGCCAGTTGACCAGGTCGCGGCTGTGGAAGACGGGGACGCCGGGGAACCACTCGAAGCTGGAGGTCACCAGGTAGTAGTCCTCGCCCACCCGGCACACCGATGGGTCGGGGTGGAATCCGGGGATGACGGGGTTCCGGTACTCCCACCCGTCGACTTCGTCGATCATTCGTCCCTTCCTCGAACGTGACAGGCCCGGTTCCCCGCTCGGGGAACCGGGCCGTCCGGCAGCGGCACGGTGCGCCAGAGCCTTCCAGCGCGGGGCCTCCCTGCGCCAGGCCCCGTCTGCCCGGCTCCGGGCTCCGGTCGTGCCGGAGTCAGGTGTGCGAGCTCCGCGCGTGAGCTCGATGTGCGGGCTCCCTGTATGCCTCAGTGCCGCAGTTGGAGCACCCCCCAGTGGCTCGTGTCCCGATATCCCCGCCCGGTGGCGTCGTTCCAGGTCACCGCGCCGGTCCTGGCGGCGCCCGTGGCGTCGTTGACCTGAACGTCGAAGCCGAGCAGCGTGCCGTCCCGCAGCGTGACCGTGGGCAGCTTGACGGCGGCCTCGACGACGTAGCCGCCGGGGACGACCTTGGCCGCGGCCGTCAGGTTGCCCGCGATGGCGGCGGGGTCGAGCGGACCTCCGGCCGACGTCTTCCCGGAGAAGCTGATCCGATACTGGCCGTCGTCGTCGCCGTAGCCCCTGGTCTTGCCGTTGCCGGGGTCGACGAAGAACTCGACGGAGTCCTGCTCCCACGGGTTGGCCGACTGCTCGCTGAGCGTGGGGTCGGCGACCTGCGCGAGCAGATACAGCGTGTCGCCGCTCCACAGCGCCCGGGCTCGCGCGGTCGCCCCCGACGTGCCCTGGATCCAGGTGGCGGTGCGGATCTCCGGCGCCGGCGCCCAGGCCGGGTCGACGGCGCCGTCGACCACCGGCCGGCGGTTGGGGGCGGTCGTCAGCTTCACCGCGGGCGTCGCCGTGACCTTCCCGGTCCAGGAGGTCTGCGCGCCGCCGGAGGCGTCCGCGACCGCCACGGCGACGTCGGTGCCGGGTACCGCGGAGGGCCCCGTCGGGAACCGCGCCTCAACCCGGTAGCCGCCGGTCGTCTTCTCCACGGCCGCGTCGGGGCCGTGCGGGTGGCCGTCCTCGCGTCCGACGGTGTACGTCTTGCCGCGCACGGTGAACGTCACCCGGTCGGCGCGGTCGTCGCTCGGGTCGCGCACCTCGGCCAGGACGTACAGCCATTTGGCGGACGAGCGGGCCTGGAGCCCGGCGGACACGTCACCCACGCGGGCGATCGGGGTGTCGGGCAGCAGGTCCCATTCGAGGTCGCGTTTGCCGTCCACCTTCGGCGTCGCGGCGGGGGCCTCCAGCCGGCGCACCAGCGGCGGCAGCTTCGCCGGGTCCACGACGCCCCAGTAGGCCGGCTTGGCCTGGAGCTCGTCGTCGAAGAGCAGCGGGGCGTTCAGCCGGGTGATCGGGAAGGTCGACAGCCAGGTGTCGTCGTCGGCCAGGCCCCACACGGTGACGGAGCTGATCTGCGCCTTATGCCTGCGGAAGACGTCGAACAGCTCCTTGTAGCGGTAGCCCTGCTCGGCGAGCACCTCGGCCGGCACCTCGTCGTAGGTGGAGACGAAGTCGGGGTAGACGCTCACGTCCAGCTCGGTGATCTGCTGGTCCACGCGGAGCGTCGCGAACTTCTCGATGGTGGCCTCGACCTCGGCGGCGGGCGGCTGCTCGATGTTGAGGTGGAGCTGGTGGCCGACGCCGTCGATCGGCACCCCCTCGGCCTTCAGCTTCTTCACCAGGGCGTACAGCGCCTCCCGCTTGCGCGGGAACTCGGTGTTGTAGTCGTTGATGAACAGCTTGGCGGCCGGGTCGGTCTCGTGCGCGACGCGGAAGGCCGTACGGATGAAGTCGAGGCCGGTGATCTGGAACCACTTCGACCGGCGCAGGCCGTCGGGCTGGTTCTCGTCCACCACCTCGTTGACCACGTCCCAGACCGCGATCTTGCCCGTGTAGCGGCCGACCAGCGTCCTCACGTGGTTCTCCAGCCGCTTCAGCAGCAGCGCCTTGTCCTGCGGCGAGGAGGTGAGGTCGCGGTCGCCGTCCTTGAACACCCAGTCGGGCGTCTGGCTGTGCCAGGCGAGCGTGTGCCCCCGGAACGTGAGGCCGTGCTCGACGGCGTAGTTCACCAGGTAGTCGCCCTCGTCGAAGGTGAACCCGCCCTCGCGCGGCTCGGTCGCGTCCCACTTCAGGGCGTTGCCGGGGGTGACCCCGCCGAAGTGCTTGAGCAGCAGGTCGCCGTGCTCGCCGAGCGTCTGCGCCCGGGAGATCGCGGCCCCCATCGTGAACGGCACCTCGTCCCTGAGTGAGGGGATGTCCGTCTGGATCGGCTTGGGCTCGACGTACGTCAGCGTGAAGTCGTCCAGGTAGAAGGGGAACGTGCCGTCGTCGGACTCCACGTAGACGCTGAGGAAGTTCACGTCGTACGCGAGCGTGTAGGTGCCGGTGAGCTGCACCCACTGTCCCTCTGGCACGGCCTTCGGCACGGCCACCCGCTCGTAGCTGGGGGTGTCGTTCGTCCGGCGCTCGATCGACAGGCCGAGGCTGCCCGAGGTCGTGTCCGGGCCGAGGCGCACCCAGGCCGACAGGGTGTATTTCGACCCCTTGGCCATCTTGCCGAGCACGCTGATCGCCGGGCCGTCCCAGGAGGCCGAGCGGCCGGTGACGGCGAGGCTGGTGGCGCCGCCGTGCGCGGCGTCGGTCGTGGCCGTCAGGGACGCCGAGGCGCGCGGCGACCAGCCCTGGGCCGTCCCGGTCTCGAAGTCCGTACTCAGGCCCGAGCGCGTGGGGTCGGTGTCCGAGGTGATGACGATGTCGTCGATGTAGTACTTCGCGGTGGCCTCGGAGCTCTCGGCGTAGAGCTGCAGGCCGGTGGAGTCGGAGCCGAAGGAGTAGGTGCCCGACAGCTCGGCCCAGCCGCCGTCGGTCACGGTCGCGGCGGCCACCCGTTCGTAGGTGGTGTCGCCGCCGTCGGGGGTGCGCTGCACGGTCAGCGCGATCGTGCTGGACGGCTCCCCGCTCACCATGCGCGCGTACGCGGTGACCTGGTACGTGACGCCCTTCTCGAAGGGCGGGCCGATGGACGCGCCTTGCCAGGTGGCCGTACGGCCGGAGGTGAGCAGGGAGCGCGATCCCGAGTGCGCGGCGTCCGAGGTCGCGCCGACCTCGACCCCGTCGCCTCTGGGCCCCCATCCCTGGGTGGTGCCGTCTTCGAAGTCGTACTTCGCGACCTGCACGGCCGCGGCGTCGGCGGCTGTCGAACTCGCCGCGATCGCGGGCAGTCCCATGATCAGGAACAGGACTACCGCGGCCGCCCGGTGAAGGAGGCTGCGCATCGGGGGGTCTCCTCGTTCCGCGCTAGCGCGCGGCCAGGTTGTCGGTGAGAAGCCGGATCAGGGGCTCCCGCCGGGTGCAGTTGGACAGGGCGAAGGAGTCGGCGAGCGCGAGCAGCTCGTCGTCGTCCAGCCCGCGGAACAGCTCGGCGTACTCGGGCAGCAGCGCCTGGGCGATCAGGATGTGCCGGACCAGGTCGTCGGTCTGGTAGCGGGCGCCCCACGGGTAAGGGTCCCAGGACGGGAACTCCGTGTCGATCAGCCGGTGCAGCGGCGCGAGCTCGCTCGCCGTCTCTTCCATCGTCGAGCCCCACCGGTCGGCGCCGAGTCGCTTCTTCTTCGCGATGAACGGCCCGAACCTCTCCATGTAGGACCCGCCGCCACAGACCAGGCCCTGCAGGCCGACGTCCTTGTAGGTCCAGATGGACCAGCCGGCCTCGTGCGCGTCGAAGATCTCCAGCTGGTCGCGCAGGATCTGGTAGCGCTGCTCGTCCACCATGGGGTCACCGGTGTAGACGGGCCCGAACTCGCCGACCCAGATCGGCGTGCCGGTCTCCCGCTGGAAGGCGGTGCGGCGGGCGAAGGTGCGCTCCAGCTCTTCGCGGTCGCACCACTCGCCGCGCGTGTACCCGGGGTACGGCCCGCCGTGGGCGAAGCCGGCCAGCGCGTAGTCGTGGCAGACGAACACGGTGTTCTCGTAGACCTCGCGGAACACCGAGAAGTCGGTCGAGTAGGTGTTCCCGTCGAGGAACAGCACGTGGGCGGGGTCGACGGCGCGCAGCGCCTTGACCAGGCGGTCGTAGAAGGGCCCGACCACCTGGCCGCTCGGGTCGGCCGGCTCGTTGATCGGGT
Organism: Microbispora rosea; assembly: GCF_044460045.1. Classification (NCBI taxonomy): domain Bacteria; kingdom Bacillati; phylum Actinomycetota; class Actinomycetes; order Streptosporangiales; family Streptosporangiaceae; genus Microbispora; species Microbispora rosea. The sequence continues at coordinate 750,228 of NZ_JBITJO010000002.1, forward strand.
TGTAGCCCGCCACCCACGGGTTGTCCTTGTAGTGGTCGGCCATCGCCTCCCACAGGTGCACCGCCCGGTCCTGGAAGTGCCGGTGCTGCCAGAAGGAGGCGACATGGGTGGGGTTGTCGGAGTGCCAGTGCTGGTTCTGGGCTCCCGGGAGCGCGTGCAGGTCGATGACGCTGTAGATGCCCCGCTCCCCGAGCATCCCGACGACCCGGTCGAGGTGGCGGAAGCCGCGCTCGGCGATCTCCATCGGACGGTCGTCCGCCTCGAAGTGGCGGTAATTCACCGGAATCCGCACGCAATTGACACCGACGTCCCGCAGGAGATCGGCGTCGGCCTCGGTGAAGAACGAAGTCAGGAAGCGATCGAAGAACATCTCGTAACGATCCTCACCGAGCACCTCCCGCACCGCCGCGCGCATCGAGGACTCGTCGGCCGGGTAGCCGGTGATGAAGTTCTCCATGTTGAGCCAGCCGCCAAGGCCGGTTCCCCGCAGCCTGACCGGGTCTCCCGCCTCGTCCACCAGCCGGGATCCGGACACGCGCAGCAACGTCATCGACTCTCCTCAATCCTCGAAACCGGCGAATCCTCGAATTCAGGCGGCGTGGCCGGAGAGCGTCGGCCCCCGACTTCTCCTTCGCTACCCGTTGTTGGCAGTCGCGCTGAAAGTTTCGGTCAAAATCCGAATGTTTCGTGGTCCGGAGAATAAGTAAAGCTGAGGTTAAGCGTCAAGGGCGCTTACGGCTTGATCACGGCGGTCCAGCGTCTCATCAGGGGGAACCGGTTCAGGTACCCCGAAACTTTCGGCTACGATCTGCATCATGCCAGTGAAGAGGCGGGTGACCATCGCCCAGATAGCGGAGGAGGCCGGAGTCTCCGTTCCGACCGTGTCCAAGGTGATCAACGGCCGTCCCGAGGTGGCGCCGGAGACCCGCCAGCGGGTGGAGCGCCTCCTGCAGAAGCACGGCTACCAGCGCAGGACGGGGCAGGGCGACGGCCCGGTCGGTTTACTGGACCTGGTCTTCGCCGAGATCGAGAGCCCGTGGGCCATGGAGCTGGTGCGCGGGGCCGAGCAGGCGGCACACGAGGCCGCCGCGAGCGTGGTGATCTCCGTGCTGCACACGCACGCGGGTCCCGGCCGTGACTGGCTGGAGCGCATCGCGGCGCGGCGCACCGACGGTGTGATCATCGTCAGCTCCCGGCTCTCGGTGCGCCAGCAGGGCCAGCTCAGCGCCCGATCGATCCCGTTCGTCGTCGTCGACCCCGAGGGTGAGCCGCCGCCCGGAGTGGCGTCGGTCGGCGCGACCAACTGGCACGGCGGCCTCGCGGCCACGCGCCACCTTCTCGACCTCGGCCACACCCGGATCGGCATGATCGGCGGTCCGCCCGACATGCTGTGCAGCCGGGCCAGGATCGACGGCTACCGCGCCGCGCTCGAGACCGCCGGGGTGTCCATCGACCCCGAGCTCATCCGCTACGGCGACTTCCTGGTCAACTCGGGCCACGACGCCGGCCACGCGCTGCTCTCGCTGGACAGGCCCCCGACCGCCATCTTCGCCGGCAGCGACATGCAGGCGTTCGGCGTGTTCGAGGCGGCCCGGCAGCGGGGCCTGCGGGTGCCCGAGGACCTCAGCGTGGTCGGCTTCGACGACCTGCCGCTGTCCCGGTCCGCGTGGCCGCCGCTGACCACCGTGCGCCAGCCCCTGGAGGAGATGGCCGCGCTGGCGGCGCGGATGGTGCTGGCCATGGGCCGGGGCGAGAACACCGAGGCCCGCCGCGTCGAGCTGTCCACCGACCTGGTGGTCCGGGAGAGCACCGCACGACCCCGGTGAAGCCGAGGCGCCCCCATGATCGTCCAAAATGGGAGGGCTTGGACGAATGGGGGCGGGATGGCCGACGAACACGCTAAGGTTTCTGCGGATATCGCCGGGTTCGCGGGACGGGGCTGACGGTTGCGGAGTTCGCGTGGAGCGGCCGTCATGGCATTCGCCGCGGCGCTCATGCTTCTGGGAGGTTCCGGGTCGGCGGCCCTCGCGGCGCCGGTCCGCGATGTGGACACGACCGTGCACGCCGGGACCGTGAGAGCCGGCACGGCGCAGGCCGCGCCGGAACGGGGCGCGGTGGTTCCGGGCAGGCGAGCGGCCGAGGCGCCGCCGGTCGAGGAGCATCCCTGTCCTGTCGCCGTGCCGTCCGGCACGACCTGCGGATACCTTCTCGCCCCCGAGCGGCGTGACGTCCCCAACAGCAGGACCATCAAGGTCGGCTACGCGGTGCACCGGGCGTCACAGGCCGCGGGACAGGCGGCCGACCCGGTCGTCTACATGAGCGGCGGGCCGGGATCGGCCTCGCTCCAGCTCACCGGGTTCCTCTCCCAGATGTTCCCCGGCCGCGACGTGGTCGTCCTCGAACAGCGCGGCGGGCGTTACTCCGAGCCCCGGCTGAGCTGCCCCGAGATCGTCCGCGGTGTCGTCGACACCCTGACCACGCCCGGGCCCACGTCGGCCGAGACCGCCCCGCTCGCCCGGCAGGCGCTGGCCTGCCAGTCGCGTCTGGAGGCCCAGCACGTCGACCTGCGCGGCTACCAGACCGCCGAGATAGCGTCCGACATCGTGGAGCTGCGGGCCGCGCTCGGCTACCCGCAGTGGTACCTGTTCGGCGTCAGCTACTCCACCCGTCCGATGCTGCTGGCGGCGGCACGCGACCCGCTGGGCACCCGAGGAATCGTGCTCGACTCGCTGCTTCCGGCGGGCGCCCGCTGGTATGACGAGTCGTCCGCCGCGCTCTCGGCGACGATGACCAAGCTGGGGGTCGCCTCCCGGTTCGACGCCATGGTGAAAGCGCTCAACGCGCACCCCGCGACGTACGAGACCGTGGACCCGCTGACCCGCAAGCGGCTGACGGTTCATCTCAACGGGGACGACGTGGCGACGATTCTCGGCGAGGCGCTGCACGAGACCGACGTCATCCCGATCATTCCGGCCCTCGTGGACGGGCTGGCCTCCGGGCACACCGAGCTGCTGCAGCCCCTGGTGGACGCCGCCGGCGACGGGCTGACCTCGCACGAGTGGGGCCTGTACTACGCCGTCCAGTGCCAGGACGAGACGCCGTACAACTCCTTCCCCAAGGCGCGGGGACCCCGGCTGTTCACCGGGGTCGTCGACGCGGCGGTCTGCGACACCTGGGATCTGCCCGCCGCGTGGGCGGAACCCGATCTCCTGACGCCGGGCGCGTCGGTCACCACGGTCGTGTCGAACCGCGTCCCCTCGGAAGGGGCCTCCGCGGAAGGGGCGACACCGGAGGGAGCGTCCTCGGACGGCTCTGCGCCGGAGGGAGCGCCGTCAGAGGGGGCGACGCCGCCGGTCCTGGTCCTCGGCGGCCAGTACGACCCCACCACCCCGCCGGAGGCCGCCAGGCAGGCGGTGGCAGCCGTGCCGGGCGCGCGGTTCGCCGAGTTCGCCGGGGTCGGGCACGCCGTCTTCCTGTCGAGCGCCTGCGGCCGCCAGACGATCGCCGCGTTCCTCGACGACCCGGCCGCGACGGCCCCCGCGTGCGACCCGGGCAAGGCGCCGTACCCCATCGTGCGTCCGGGCGGCCTGCTCCTCACGTCGTCGGCCTACCGGCTGTCCCGGTCGCCGATCCCGCTGGCCGTTCCCGCGGTCTTCCTGCTCGTGTCGGCCGTCCAGCTCGTCGCGGGCCTGGTGTCCCTGCTGCGCAGGCGCGGCGGCGGGCTGAGCGCGCTCGCGGGCCTGGCGGGGGTCGCGCTGTGCGCGCTGTCCGCGCTCAGCCTGTCGGCGATCCAGGACTGGACCACGCTCGCGATCGGGGTGCCGCACGCCCTGGCCTGGTATGGCCTGCTGGCCCTGGTCTCCACCGGACTGTCGATCGTCGAGGCCTTCCGGCTGAACGCCGCCGCCGCCCGGATCGTCCCCGCCCTGACCGGCCTCGCGTTGCTCGCCTGGTTGTACGGCTGGCTGCTGTCCTGATCACGCTCGCCTCACGGGCTGGTCCGGCCCACGCCCGGGACGTTCTCATCCGTCCGCGGCGAGGCCCCGGGCACGGCGGGCGACGTACCTCGTCACCAGGAGCATCCCGCCGACCGAGGCCAGCGTGCCGGCGGCGATGACCGGCACGACCGCCCCGAACCCGGAGGCCCCGGCGACGAAGCCGAACAGCGGAGGCCCGACGAGCGAACCCAGGCTGCCCATCTGGGCCACCATCCCGGTGCCCACGTCGGCATGGTCGAGGCGCTCAAGCACGAAGGGGAGGGTGGCGAAGGCGAAGGCGCCCAGCAGCCCGTTCTCCAGGGAGACGATCCCCGCGCCGGTCGCCGCGGTGGCGAGCGGAGCGTCCGCGCCGTAGGCGAGCCAGGCGGCCGGCACGACCAGCAGCCCGGACACGGCGAGCCAGGCGAGCGGCACGCCCCGCCGGAGCAGGACGCCCACGGAGAGCCCGCCGACGACACCGGCGAACGAGATGGCCGAGGTCAGCGCGCCGGCGGCTCCTGCCGAGCTCGCGTGCTCGTCGATCAGGAGCGTGGGCAGCAGCACGACCACCGGCATCGTCACCAGCACCATCAGGCAGAAACACACGGTGAGCAGCGCAGGCCACGCCAGCGCCCGCGCACCGGGCATGGGCCCGGCGGCCGCCCCGGAGGCGGACGTCCGCGGCAATCGCACCCGGACGGCCACCGTCATCAGCAGCGTCAGCCCCGCGATCAGCAGCACCCAGCCGCGCCAGCCGAAGGCCTCGCCGGCGGCGCCGCCCGCGAGCGTGCTCAGTCCGATGCCGACGGGGACGAACGTCGCCCAGACCGACAGGGCGAGCCCCCGGTCCCGTTCCTCGGCGAGCTGGAGGATCAGCGCCGGGCAGGCGATGGAGACCACGAGATAGCCGGCGCCCTCGGCGACGCGGGCGGCCAGCAGCCAGCCGAAGCTCCCCGCGGCCGTGCTCAGCGCGCTCGCCGCCACCATCAGCGCCAGGGCGGCGACCAGCGACCTGCCCGTGCCGAACCGGCGGACCAGATAGCCGGCGGGAAGTCCGGCGACCGCGCCCACCCCGACCACCGCCGAGATCGCCCAGCCCAGCTGCGACAACGACAGCCCGAGCTCGCCGGCCATCGACGGCCCGACCGCGGAGAACTTGCCGTAGCTCATGGCCGCCACGACGCCGGCGAGGTAGATGACGAGGATCGTCAGCCACGGCGAGCGCCGCGTCGGCACCTCGCTCCGCCCGGATCCGCCCACGGTCCGGCTGGGGGTCATGAGCTCCTCCTCCACGGCGGCCGTCACGACGCACGCACGGCGCCGAATGCCGGATCCAGCCGTCGTCCACTCAATCAGGGAAATGCGCACGCTGCCCGGCAGATCACCCGAAACGATCGTTTTGGGCACGGTCCGCGGCCGTCGCCGGGTCGCCGCGCGGCATGCGCGGCCCTCGATCAATGGGACCATGGCTGGGTCGGCGCCCGGCAAAAAGGAAGGCAAGACAGGTGGACCAGGTCGCCTGGATGTGCAAGGACGCCCCACCCACGCGCGGCGGTCGGCGAACGACCGGACGGACCGCACCGCCCCCGGCGGCCGCGCGCGCCGTCCCATCACGCACCCGTCCGCGGATGCTCACCGCGCCGCACGGCCGTCCACGGACACTGGCGATGGCGCACGGCCGTCTTCGGGCGCTGGTCATGCCGCGCGGTCGTCTTCGGGCGCTGGTCATGCCGCGCGGCCGTCTGCGGATGCTCGCCGTGCCGCTGCTGGCCCTGCTCTCGGTGATGCTGGTCGCGACGCCCGCGCGGGCACACGACGTGCTCGTCGCCAGCGACCCCAAGGACGGCGCGGTCCTCGGCGCCATGCCCGCCTCCGTGACGCTCACCTTCGACCAGGCCGTACGCCGCGACTTCGCGCGGATCGCCGTCACCGGGCCGGACGGCGCGCACTACGAGCAGGGCGAGATCACGGTGGACGGCAGGAACGTCTCCATCGGCGTACGGACGGGCACCCCCGCGGGGGCGTACGCGATCGGCTACCGCATCGTGTCGAACGACGGCCACCCGGTCACCGGCGCCGTGAAGTTCACCGTGACCGGCGGTGGCGCGGCTCCCGGTGCGGTCACCGCGCCGACGGTCACCCCCGCGACCGGCACGGCGAACCCCGGCGCCGCGAACCCCGGCACGGCGACGACCGGCGCGGGAACGACCGGTCAGGGGGGCGGTAGCTGGGTGTGGGGGCTGCTGGTCGTCACCGCCGCCCTGCTGGCGCTGTGCGCCCGCGTGCTCGTGCGGCACGACCGTCGCCTGCGCGACGGGACGATCCCGGCTCCCGCGGCTGCCGGGACGCCGCGAGCGTCCTCTCCGGGCGCCCCAGACCCGTCGGGCACAGAGCCGTCGGGCACAGAGCGCTCAGGCGCAGAGGTGTCGGGTGCAGAGGCGCCGGAAACCGAGTCGTCGGGCGCGCCCGCGTCTGAGGCAGAGGCGGCCGGCACCTCGGACGCGGCCTCCGGCGCGGAGGGGAAGCCAACCGGACGCTCCACCGCCGCCGGGACCGGCGCCGGAAGCTCCCCGGCCTCGGGCGGCGCCGCGTGACCACAACCTCGGAACCCCACGTCTCGGCGGGCCGGTCCGGCCCCGGGACCGCGCACGCCCGCGCCCGGGTCCCGGTTGCGGGGCTGACCGCCGGCGCCCTACTCGCGGTCGTGATCGCGACCTGGCTCACGCTGCCCGGAAGGGTGCCCGGACTGCCCATGCCGGGCACGATCGTGGAGTACGGACTGCCGGTCGTCCGGCTTGTGCTCGACCTGGCCGCCACCGCGACCATCGGGCTCAGCCTGCTCCCCAAGCTCCTCGGCTTCGACGACCCGGACCGGACCGAGCCGGTCGCCGCCAGGGCCCGGCACTGGGCCGTGCTGTTCTCACTGGTCTGGTGCGCGGCCGCGCTGGTGTCGGCCGTCCTCAGCGCCGCCGAGCTCACCCCCGGCGCGTTCCCCGACGTGGCTGCGTACGTCGACGGCATCGGCGCGGGACAGGGCATGATCGTGAGCGCGTCGTGCGCCCTGGCCAGCGCCGCCGTGGGAATGCTCGCGGTGCGGTTCGGCGAGAAGGTGCCGGCCGAGCTGCGGGTGCTCGTCGCCGGATTCGGGCTGCTGCCGCTCCCGGTCACCGGCCACGCCTCGAACTGGTACTGGCACGACCTCAGCATGGTCTCGATGGAGCTGCACGTCATCGGGGCCTGCGCCTGGGTGGGCGGCCTGGTCGCGCTCGCCGTCCTGCTGCCGCGCCATCGCGATCTGCTCGCCGGCACGCTGCCCCGGTTCTCCCGGCTGGCGACGTACGCGCTGGTCGTCGTGGGGCTGTCCGGGCTCTTCAACGGCCTGGTGGAGCTACTGCTCACGCCCGGCGAGAGTTTCCCCGCGTCGCTGGTCACGACGGGGTACGGGCGGCTCGTGGTCGCCAAGGCGGTGTTCACCGCAGTGATCGCACTGCTGGGGGGCAACATCCGTTGGCGGCTGCTGCCGGCGGTCACACGTCAGGCCCCGACGGCGTTCGCCGCCTGGGCGGCCCTGGAACTCACCGTGATGGGTCTCGCGTTCGGCGTCGCGGTGACACTGACCAAGACCCCGGTCGCCTGACCCACCGCGCCCTGCCCCCGCACTGCCCACCGCCCTGCCCACGGCGTGCCCGGCACCCTGCCCACCGCACTGCCCACTGCCCTGCCTGCCGCCCTGCCCGCTAGCCCGGGCGCGGCCACCGCCGTGCCCGGCCCCCGCCCCCGAGACGCCGAGAGCCGCCCCCGGGGAGGGAGCGGCTCAGGAGAGGCGGGTGAGGGGTGCGGGCCGTCAGGCGGTCGGCTCGGACACGGCGGCGGGCGCGGGGGTCGCCTCGGACTCCGCCTCCGGCGCGGCATCGCGAGACGCGCCGGGCTCGGCCGTGATCTCCCTGTCCACGGAACGCGCCTCCGCGGCGATCCGCTCCTCCGCGGCGGCGGCCGTCAGCCCCCTGCGGCCGGCGAACCACTCCACCGCGTACCACACGACGACCAGCCCGGCGAGCGCCACCGGCCAGGCCTCAGGCGCGTACGGCGGGGCTTCGAGCACCCTGTCCTGCACCAGCAGCCCTCCGTACACCCCGGCGATGGCGAGCACCGCGCCCACGAGCGGCCGGAGGTGCCTGATCGGCACCAGGAAGGCCAGGTCGACGCCGAGTCCGGCGAGCAGGAGGAAGAACGGGATGGTCGAGGGCGGGAACCCGCCACCGACGAGCAGGGGCCAGATCAGGCACCGGTAGGCCACGTACACCCCGGCGATCGCGGTGGCGGTGTAGCGGCGGCCGACCATGACGCGGGCGAAGACCAGGACCGCGACGCCCATCACCCCCGCGTACACGGCGTAGACGACGTCCGGGATCGGCAGCGAGAACTTGAGCACCATGGCGCGGTCGACGGCCTGGCCCATCTGGTTGGCCGCGAAGTCGAGCAGCGTCGGCTCGGCGTACGGCTGCCCGCGGTCCCAGGAGGCCAGCTCCAGCACGCCGTACTCCTGCTGCAGCTCGGGGAAGTGCACGTTCTCCAGGAGGAACGCGAACAGGCCGCCCAGCACCAGCGCGCGCCGGCCGCGGGTGATCTCGGCATAACGGCCCGAGCCGAGGTACCAGCCGCGGATCGCTCCGACGAGCATCAGCGCGGTGCCGATGTACAGCAGCGCGTGGGAGGGGCTCCACGCGGTGATGTCGATCCCGTTGACCCGGTGGTTGATCAGGTCGAGCGGGATCGCGATGAGGAAGACACCGGTGCCCCACACGATGAGGCGAGAGGCCGTGCGGTCCACCCCGTAGCCGGTGTACCAGTGCACGATCGTCAGCGCCACGGCGATCACCGTGCCGACGGTGTTGAGCAGGTGCGGCGGGGCCAGGTCGTCGCGGAGCCACTTGAAGTGCCACGACACGTCCCAGCTCGATCCGAGCACCTTGAGGACGAACGCCGCGAGCCAGCCCAGGTAAAGCACCCGGAAAAGGTCCTGCGGCGTCTGCCGGCCCGCCTCCCCCCGCGTCCAGTACGGAAGAGCCCACTCGATCGCGCGAGCGGGAATCTGCTTGAGCGGCGTTCCATTCACCCGCGAAATGATGCCGTTCCCTATGGTGGGGCGCAATCAGGGATTACCCCGATGCATCATCACGATTCATACGCGGACCGGCTCCGCGCACGCCGTCGCGGCGGTTATCCACAGGTGCGAGGGCTCCTCAGCGGTCTCTCAGCGGAGACAAGTAGCATCGCGACATGGCGTTTCCGGGTGGGCGGCGTGCCCTCGCGATCGTGGTCACGCTGGTCATCCTGGTGGCCGGCTGCGTGACGTGGGCACTGTGGCCCTCCGGCTCCGTGGTGAAGGGGCGTGACCTGGTCATCCCCGTTGTGGACGGGCCGGCCGACGACCAGCACGTGGATCTCGACGCCACCTTCTATCCCCCGGCCTCCGGCGGCAGGGCTCCGGCCGTGCTGCTCGCCCACGGCTTCGGCGGCAGCAAGGAGAGCATGCGCGAGCAGGCGGGACGGCTCGCGGAGCAGGGCTACGCCGTGCTGACCTGGTCGGCCCGCGGCTTCGGCCGCTCGACCGGGCAGATCGCGCTCAACTCTCCCGACTACGAGGTCAAGGACGTTCGGCGGCTGATCGACTGGCTCGCCGGACGGCCCGAAGTGCGTCTCGACGCCCCTGGCGACCCTCGCGTCGGGATCGCCGGCGGCTCGTACGGCGGGGCGATCGCGCTGATGGCCGCGGCCTACGACAGCCGGGTCGACGCGATCGTCCCCCAGATCACCTGGTACGACCTCGCCGACGCGCTCTTCCCCGACGCCTCGGGCAAGGGTCCGCTCAACGGCGTCTTCAAGAAGATGTGGGCCGGCATCTTCTTCAGCTCCGCCGCCGACCGGCTGGCCCCGGACGGCGGCCTCGGCGCGGGCGGTCTGGCCGGCCTCACCGGCGCGGCCGCGGGCTCCGGCGGCGACGCGTCCGGGGGCCGGGAGACCGGGCGGACGCCCGGGGCCGAGCAGGTCCAGTGCGGGCGGTTCCTGCCGCAGATCTGCGACATGTACCAGAAGGTGGCCGAGACCGGGCGGGCCACCAAGGAGGCGGTCGATCTCCTGCGGCGGTCGAGTCCGGTCTCGGTGCCCGGCCGGATCAAGGTGCCGACGCTGCTGGTCCAGGGCCAGCGCGACTCGCTGTTCCCGCTCTCCCACGCCGACGCGAACGCCCGCGCCATCGCCGCCACCGGCGCCCCGGTCGAGGTCGCCTGGTTCAACGGCGGCCACGACGGCGGCGACGGCGAAGCGGACTGGCTGTCCGACCGTACGACCGGCTGGTTCGACCGCTACCTCAAGGGGGCCTCTGCCGGCTCGGGCGACCCGACGGCGTTCACCGTGACCAGGGACGGCGGACGCGACCCGGGCACACGCCGTCCCGTGCTCCTCCACGCCACCGCCGGCCGCTACCCCGGCTTGGCGGGCGGGGAGCGCACCACGGTCGCGCTCAACGGCCCCCAGCAGTCGATCGCCAACCCGGCGGGCGGGTCGCCGTCGTCGATCTCGGCGGTCCCCGGCCTCGGCGGGCTGCTCGGCGGAAACGGCGGCGGCGGGTCGATCGCGCTGGACATGCCCGGCCAGGCGGCGGTCTTCGAGTCCGCCCCGATGGCCGCGCCCACCCAGGTCACCGGCAGCCCGACCGTCACGATCAGGGTGTACGGCACGGGTGAGGCCACGCTGTTCGCCAAGCTCTACGACGTCTCCGGAGGGTCGCTTCCTGTGCTCCCGTCGAGCCTGGTCTCGCCGCTGCGGGTCACCGCGAGCGAGGCGGGCACTCCGGTCACCGTGACGCTTCCGGCCATCGACAGGAGCTTCGACGCCGGGCACCGGATGCGGCTGGTGGTGTCCACCACCGACCTCGGGTACGCCACGCCCGCCGCCCCCGCCGTCTACCGGGTCGCGCTGGAGTCCCCCACGCTGGAGCTGCCCGGGGACGCGGCACTGCGGACGCCCGCCACCGGCCCCGCCTGGTGGACGTGGGCCATGCCGCTCGCCGCGATCCTGGTCGCGGCCGTGCTCCTGCTGACCGGCAGGCTCAGGCGCCGCGAGGAGACCGGCGACGACTCGGCGGCGGATGCCGAGCCGTCCGAGGTGCCCTTGGTGATCAGCGGGCTGGGCAAGCGCTACCGCAACGGAGAGAAGGCCGTCGACGGCCTCTCGTTCCGGGTCGAAAAGGGCCAGGTGCTCGGCCTGCTCGGGCCGAACGGCGCGGGCAAGACCACCACCATGCGCATGCTGATGGGTCTCATCCACCCCGACGAGGGCGAGATCCGGATCTTCGGCAGCCGGGTGCGCCCCGGGGCCCCGGTGCTGTCGCGGCTCGGGTCGTTCGTCGAGGGGCCGGGGTTCCTGCCGCACCTGTCCGGCCGGGCCAACCTTGAGCTGTACTGGCAGGCCACGGGACGGCCGCCGCAGGACGCCCACATGGATGAGGCCCTGGAGATCGCCGGGCTCGGCGCGGCCCTGGAGCGCGCGGTGCGCACCTATTCGCAGGGCATGCGCCAGCGCCTGGCCATCGCGCAGGCCATGCTCGGCCTCCCCGACCTGCTCGTGCTTGACGAGCCGACCAACGGCCTCGACCCGCCGCAGATCGCGGAGATGCGCCGGGTGCTCAAGGCGTACGCCGAGCGGGGCCGCACCGTCATCGTCTCCAGCCACCTGCTCGCCGAGGTCGAGCAGACCTGCACCCACGTGGTCGTCATGCACCGCGGGCGGCTGGTGTCGGCCGGGCCGGTCGGCGACCTGCTCGGCACCGCGACGGCCGTCAACGGCGCCGGCCCCCGCCTTGAGGACGTGTTCCTCGACCTGATCGGAGAGAACCGTTGAGCCCGGCGAAGCGACCTGCCCCGGACCCGACCGAACACGTCCCCGGCGGCGGGCGGGCCACGCCGGACGCACCGGACGGACCGGACAGGCGCGCGGACGGCGCGGGGGGCCGGGCGCCCGGCTACGCTCCCGGACGCACGCTGCCGCTGCGGGTGGAGTTCGTACGGCAGCTGCGGCGGCGCCGGACCATGGCGATGTTCGGCGTGCTGCTCGCCCTGCCGTGGGTGCTCGTGGTGGCGTTCCAGTTCGGGCCGGCCGGGCGGGGCCAGGGCAGCCTGCGGCTGTCGGATCTGGCCACGGCGGGCGGGCTCAACTTCGCCGCGTTCGCCCTGTCGGTGTCGGCCAACTTCCTGCTGGTCGTCGCCGTGGCGCTGTTCTGCGGCGACACGGTGGCGAGCGAGGCGAGCTGGTCGTCGCTGCGCTACCTGCTGGCCGCGCCGGTTCCCCGCGACCGGCTGCTGCGCCAGAAGCTGGTGGTGGCGCTGGCGTACTCGGCCGCCGCGGTGACCGTGCTCCCGCTGATGGCCCTGCTCGCCGGCACGCTCGCCTTCGGGTGGAACGACATCACCGTGCCGGGGACCGGCGAGGTGATCCCCGCCGCCGACGTGCTGCCCAAGTTCGCCGTCGTCATCGGCTACGCCCTGGTCAGCCAGCTGGTGGTCGCCGCGGTCGCCTTCCTGTTGTCGGTCGGCACCGACTCCCCGCTGGGCGCGGTCGGCGGCGCGGTCGGCCTGGTGATCGTCAGCAGCATCCTGCAGGCGGTCGAGGCGCTGGGCTCGCTGCGCGAGTTCCTTCCCACGTTCTGGAACTCCGCGTGGCTCGACGCGCTCGCGCCGGAGCCCGACTACAGCGGCATGGTGAAGGGTGTGGCGGTCTCCGTGACCTACTCGGCGGTCCTCATCGCCCTGGCCTTCCGCCGCTTCCGCCGCCGGGACGTCGTCTCCTGACGGGCCCCGGCCGGCGCAGTGCACGGATGGACCTCGAGCCGCCGCCTTCCGGCCGGCCGCCCCGTGCTCGCGATGGCGCACGCCGTCCAGGGAGCCGGTGCGGCGGCGGGCCGGGCGAAGGGCCGCGCGGCCCGGCGTCCCCCGGGCATTCCAGCTAGCCGGAATATCCCGGCATGGCTGTCAGCAGGGCGTGATGGAGGCTGACCCGGCTGACGGCCAGGGCCCGGCTGGGCCATTGTGGTGAACGGGCCCAGAAACCGGCGCCCGCACGCCCGCCGGGCCGACCTGTTGACGAGGTCACTGCACCGCGCGCCCGGACGGACGTACGTACGAGACCGCCGCTGCCACAGACCGCGGTTGTGTAGCCGGAGGTGCGCGATGCAGAGAACGGTCATGAAAGCAACGAGAGCCGCGCTCACGACACCGGCGACCACGACCGATCCGGCACCGATGAGGTGAGCGTCATGCACCGGCACCCCCACACGGCCGCCGGCGATCCGTCGGGGCGCGCCCGCGATCCGCACGACGAGAGCCAGGACTCCCTGTCGGCGGACGCCGCCGAGAGCGTGCTGAGGCAGCTCTCCACCGCCAGGAGAGAGCTGGAGCGGACCGCCGACCGGCAGCGCCGTTTCCTGGCCGGCGCTTCCCACGAGCTGCTCACGCCCCTCGCCGGACTGCGGACGCAGTTGGAGGTGGCCCGGCTGCACCCCGACGAGACGGATCTCGCCGAACTCGTCGACCACACGCTGCGCGACGTGGACCGCCTCCAGACGGTCGTCTGCGACCTGCTGACACTCGTGAAGGCGGCGACGATGCCCTCGCAGGGGACACGACTCGCCGACCTGACGGAGCTGGTCCTGGCGGAGGTCTCCACTCGGACGCCCCGGACGCCGACGCTGCTCCGGGTCATCCCCGGAGTGGCGATCCACGCCGTCGAGCACGAGATCCACCGCCTGCTGGGCAATCTCTTGGACAACGCGCAGCGCCACGCCAGAGGCAGCGTGCTGGTGGAGGTGCGCCAGGAGGGCGCCCACGCGGAGATCGCGGTGTCCGACGACGGCGACGGCATCGCCGAAGCCGATCGGGGGAGGGTCTTCGAGCCGTTCATCCGGCTGGACCAGTCGCGTGGCCGGGGCGGCCCCGGCCTCGGCCTCGCCATCGCTCGCGAGATCGTGCGGGCCCACGGCGGGACCATCGGTGTGGAGGACGCGCCGGAGGGCGGCGCCCGCTTCGTCGTCCGCCTGCCGCTCGCGGACCCTCTCGCCCGGCCGGATCCTGAGGGGCACCCGCGACCGCGCTCCGACAGCCCGGACGCGGACCGGGTGGTCAGCGGTCGCCGACCGGGATGACGGCCGTCAGCGTGGTGCCCTGGCCGGCCGGACTGGTGATCTCGATGGTCCCGTCGAGCGCCTGGACGCGGTCGCTGAGACCGATGAGCCCGGAACCCTTGGCCGGGTCGGCGCCGCCTGTCCCATCGTCGCGGATCACGACCGTCGCCCTTCCGCCCGTCGCGTGGACGTCGATGTCCACCAGCGAGGCGTGCGCGTGCTTGGCCACGTTCGTCAGCGACTCCGAGACGATGTAGTAGACGGCCACCTCGACCCGCTCCGGCAGGCGTTCCCGGACTCCCACCCGCAGGTCGACGGGGACGGACGAGCGGCGCGCGAGCATTTTCAGGGCCGGTCCGAGACCACCTTTGGACAGAATCGCCGGGTGGATGCCGCGCGACAGCTCCCGCAGGTCTTCCAGCACCAACGCCAGGCCCTCGGCCGTGTGGGACAGCTGCCGCCTGAGCTCCGGCAACTCCGGCGGCACGGCGGTCTCCGCCATGCGCAGCTGCAACCCCAGGGAGACGAGGCGCTGCTGCGCCCCGTCGTGCAGATCGCGCTCGATCCGGTGCCGGGTCTCGTCCGAGGCGGCGACCACACGGGCGCGTGAGGCGGCGAGCTCGTCGCGGGTCAGGGCGTTGGAGATGGCCGTCACGACGAGTTCGGTGAAGTCCCGCATGCGCTCCTCCACGCCCTCCGGCTGCCGCTCCACGCCCCGGAAGAAGGCGATCATCACGCCCCACAGGCGTCCCTCGACGACGATGGGGCCGCCGATCGCGACGCCGTTCTCCTCGTCTCTGGCCCACCTGCCCAGCTCCCCGGCCGTCCTTTCGTCCACCATGATCCTGCCCGGCTGTCCCGATCGCAGGACGAGGGCGGACAGGCCATCCTCGTGAAGCCGCCGGCGCGCGCCCACCGGCGGCGGGCTCCCGCCGCTCGACGCGCTCCAGGAGCTCATCAGGACGACCGTACGGTCGGGCTCGTATCGTTCGATCGCCGTGTGGTCCGCGTTCACGATCAGGCCCATCTCACCGGCGACCGCGTTGAAGATCTCCGTCGGGCTGACTCCGCGTGCGACCAGTGTCGCCACCCTCCGCAGGGCGGCCTGCTCCTCGGCCACCCTGGCCAGCTCGTCCCGGCTCGCCGCCAGGGCACAGGCGACGGCCTCACGACCACGCGCCGCCACCAGCGCCGCCTCCAGTGAGGGCACCACGCGCTCGCGCAGGCGGCGCAGCGTCGCCTGCGGCAGATCCGCGGGCACGACGAGCGAGCCGAACCGGGCACCCTCGTCACTGAGGGGCAGTGCGGCGCGGCGCCGGTCGCCGCCGGCCGGCCCGAGCTCGATCGCCACGGACGGCAGACCGAGGTCCTGCGCCAGACGCCGGGCCACGACCGGCAGCGCCGCGCGCAGCTGCTCGGCACGCAGGAGGAGACGGGCCGTGCCGGCGCTGACGTCGGCCTCGCGGCGGCGCTCGTCGGCCTCCAGGAGCAGCGATCGCAGCAGCGCCGCGGCACCGCTGACCAGCAGCGCGACCACCAGGAAGACCAGCAGCGCAATCCACGACCAGCTGCTGAAGAGCGTGACCTGGTGCGTCGGCGGAACCAGGAAGAGGTCGTAGGCCAGACCGCTCCCCAGCGCGGTCGCCACGCCGAGCGGCAGGCCCCAGAGGTACGAAACCAGGAGAATTCCGAGCAGATAAACTAGGCCCAGGGGACTCATGGAGGCCACTCTGACCAGCAGGAGGGCCAGAAGCGTCTCCGCCGTCACGCATACGACGCCGACGACGACGCCCAGAGCAAGGGGCGGACGTGCCATCCGGAGCAGCGACGACAGCCATCGCGCACGCATAACCCAACGTTACGCGGCCATATGTACCACATCGACGCTGATCGGCCGCGCATGGTGTGACTGCCCGATCGTCGACACGATCGAGGTACGGTCCCTGCGCGGGCGTGATCGTGCGCGAAAGGCGGCGGAACGGTGAACGAGGCCCCGGCACGAGTGGTCCTGGCGGACGACGACGTCCTGTTGCGCGAGGGGCTGGCGAGCCTGTTGGAGCGATCGGGGTTCGAGGTCGCCGGCCAGGCGGGAAACGCGCCCGAGCTGATCGCCCTCGTACGGCGGTGCCGCCCCGACCTCGCGATCATCGACATCCGGATGCCTCCCCGGCACACCACGGAGGGGGTCGAGGCGGCCAAGGTCATCCGGGCGGAGCTCCCCGAGGTCGGCATCCTGCTGCTGTCGGCGCACGTCGAGGTCGATCAGGCGATGGAGTTGCTCGCCACAGGCCAGCGGATCGGCTATCTGCTCAAGACCCGGGTGACCGCGGTGTCCGAGTTCGTGGGGACACTGAAACGCATCGTCAGCGGCGGCTCGGTCGTCGATCCCAGCCTCGTGGCGGAACTGATCAACGCCCGCCGCCGGCATGATCCGCTGGAGCAGCTCACCCAGCGCGAGCGCGAGGTGCTCGCCCTCATGGCGGAGGGCCGCTCGAACGCGGGAATCGCGCACAAGCTGTGGATCACGGAGGGCACGGTGGAAAAGCACGTGCGCAACATCATGGCGAGGATGCGGCTGCCGGAGACGGAGGACGACCACCGCCGCGTGCTCGCGGTGCTCGCGTTCCTCGACGCCCGCTGACGCCGCCCACGGCAAGGAGGACCCAGAGGGAGGCAACGGTGACCGGGACCGGTCTGCCGGCGGTACCGGCGCGGCACGGACCCGTGCGGTCCGGTCAGGCGTTCGCCTTCCGGAGGATGTCGTCGATCGCCCGGCCCGAGAGATGCGGCTTGGACAGGAAGGCGACGGCCGGGCTGGTCGCGATCAGTTCGGCGTAGTCCTGCTCGTCGTAGGTGGAGATCAAGATGATCCGCGGACGACGGCCCTCCGCCTCCTCCCACAGCCGCATGACCAGGTCGAAGCCGCTCTCCTCGCCCAGGTCGACGTCGACCAGCACGAGATCGGGCCGCAGCTCGTGAAACCGCCGCAGACCCTCGGCGAAGGTGGCGGCCGTGCCCACGACAGCGATGCCGTCCGCCTCCAGCAACAGGCGGGCGGCTTCCTTGAAGTGATCGCTGTCGTCAACGATGAGACACCGCAGGGCCACACGTTCAGAGTGACATCGGAGCATCTCCGAGTCATTCCAGGTAGCCGCCATCCCGGAGTCCGGCGGACAGGCATGCGAGATGGGGGCTTCCGGCGCAGACAGCGAGCCTTTCGTCCGGAATCGTGTGAAGTGCAAGCGAGTGCGAACCGGCCTCTCGTGAGCTGTCCGCCGTTCGCCGATGGATCGAGGTGACACGCATGTGCCCGCACACCCCGCCGTGTCCGCCCGCGTACGCCCCGGGTCACGACGCCGCCCGTCTCGTGGCCTTCCACCCGGAGCAGGGGTGGGGGCTGCTCTGCAACGGTGTCGTGGTGTTCGAGGACACCGGCGAACTGCTGCCCGACGGCCGGAGCCTTCTCCCGCACCGGGCCCGCTGTGCGCAGGCAGCGTGAGCCCATGAACGCGACGATGCTCGTGCCCGCGCCCCGGCGGCCGTACGGCGCCCTGCCGGGGGAACCGCCTCTCGCCGCGCCGGACGGCGCGGACGGCGACAGCGTGCCCGGGGCGTGCCGGGCCTCGTGGGTCCTCCCCGCCGTCCCGTCGTCCACGAGCCGGGCACGCCGGCTCGTCCGCGCCGTGCTACGGGACTGGACGGGCAGCGCGGACGGCGAGGTGGCCGAGGCGGCCGAACTGCTCGTCAGCGAACTGGTCGCCAACGCCGTGCGGCACGGGCGGGGCGAACCGGTCCTCGCGCTCGTGCTGCGGGACGGCGTCCTACGGTGCGAGGTCGAGGACGAGGCCCCCGTTCCGCTGCGGCCCCGCGACAGATCGCCGGACGACGCGGAGGGCGGCCGGGGGCTGCTGATCGTCGAGTGCCTGTCCCGCTCCTGGGGCGTACGCCCGACGAGCAGGGGAAAGGCCGTGTGGTTCGAGCTGGCGCCCCGGTCCTGAGCTAGCCCAGAGCTAGCCCCAGTGCGGCGGGCGCTCCTCCAGCAGGTGGGAGACGTCGGAGTCGGAGCGCCAGTCGCCCCACCCGAGGTCGGTGTCGTCGCTCGTCTGGTCGGGCAGCACCGGCAGCCCCTCGTCGAAGAGGTCCACCGGACGCATGTCATCCGGATGCTGCGCACTCACGCCGCCAATATTACTGGCTCCGTCCGGGAGCCGCGGAGCCACGCAGCCGCGGCGCCACGGAGCTACGGGAGCGGGACAGCCGCGGCGTCCCGGGCGAGCGCCGGGCGCGGCTCTGGGGTCCGTGCGACGGCCGGGCGGCGCTGGGACTCCTTCCGCCGAGGGGAGATCACGCCGCCTCATCGCCGGGCAAACGTCACGCCCGTACCACCGGACAGCCAACCGCACGCAAAGGTACGATGCGGGAGCAGGGAGCACGCCGGACGAACCCCCCGTGAGGCGGCATGGCAACGCCAGCAGGATGGCGGCAAGAGGGCAACCTGCCCGTGGAGCTGACGAGCTTCGTCGGGCGCACGCGGCTGCTCGCGTCGCTGCGACAGAAGCTGCAGGAGCACCGGCTGATCACCGTGACGGGCATCGGCGGGGTCGGCAAGTCCCGCACCGCGCTGCGTGTCGCGCATCAGGTGCGGCGCCAGTTCAGGGACGGCGTCTGGTACGTCGACCTGGCCCGGCTGCAGGACCCCGCGATGGTCTACCACACGATCACGGCCGCGCTCGGCATCGCCGACCAGTCGCCGCGGGAGGGGTCGGCCACCCTCACCGAATGGCTGGCCGACCGGGAGCTCCTGCTCATCCTGGACACCTGCGAGCACCTGGTCGACGCCTGCGCCCAGCTCACCCAGGATCTGCTCAACACCGCGCCGCACCTGCGCATCCTCGCGACGAGCCGGCGGTCGCTGAACGCGCCGGGCGAGTACACGGCCGCCGTGCCGCCGCTGACGGTGCCCGGCGACAAGCCGTCGGAGAATCCGTTCACCAACGAGGCCGTCGAGCTGTTCGGCATCCGGGCCTCCGCCGTCGTGCCCGACTTCGTGGTGGACGAGGACAACATCACGGCCGTCGCCGAGCTGTGCCGCCGTCTCGACGGAATCCCGCTGGCCATCGAACTGGCCGCCGTACGCCTGCGCACGCTGTCGGTGGAGCAGATCCTCGCGCTGCTCGCCGATCGGTTCAGCCTGCTCGCCGGGGCCAGCCGTACGGCGCTGCCGCGGCACCAGACGCTGCGCGCGGCGATCGGGTGGAGCCACGAGCTGTGCGAACCGGCCGAGCGGCTGCTGTGGGCGCGGCTGTCGGTGTTCGCCGGCGACTTCGACCTGGACGCGGCCCGGAGCGTCTGCGCCGGCGAGGCCCTGCCGTCCGAGCGGATCCTCGACGTGATCGGCGGCCTGGTCGACAAGTCGGTCCTGCTGAGCTTCCCCACCCCGGCCGGGCAGCGCTACCGGCTGATCGACACGCTGCGGCAGTACGGCGGCGAGTGGCTGGACAAGCTCGGCGAGACACAGGACCTGCGGTGCCGCCACCGCGACTACTACCTGCAGCTCGCCGAGCGCAGCGAGCACTCGTGGTCGGGACCGCGCCAGGTCCACTGGTACACGCGGATGCGCCAGGAGCACGACAACATCCGCGTCGCGCTCGACTACTGCCTCTCGACGCCGGGCGAGGAACGCGTCGGGCTGCAGTTGCTGTCGGCCCTGTGGTTCCTGTGGGTCGCCTGCGGCTTCGCCCGTGAGGGCGTGGTCTACCTGGAGCGCGCGCTCAAGATCAGCCCCTCGCCCAGCAAGGAGCGCTGCAAGGCCCTGTGGGTGCTGGCCTACATCCGCAGCGCCCAGGGCGACATGGCGGGCGCGCTCGCCGCGGCCGAGGAGTGCAGCACCGACGCGGTGCGCGTGGGCGACTCGGGCGCGGTGCTGCTGGCCACCAAGATGCAGGGCACCGCGGCCATGCTGCAGGGCGACGCGAAGAAGGCGACGGCGCTGCTCGGCGTCGCGATCGAGTTCCACCGCGGCGGCCGGGAGCTGAACCCGGGCCTGCTGCCCGCGATCGTCGAGCTGTCCATGGTGTTGTTCGCGCAGGGCGAGTTCGAGGAGGCGGAGACGCTCCTGGCCGACTGCCTGCAGGTCTGCCAGGAGCGCGGCGAGCTGTGGCTGCGGTCCTACTCCTGGTACGTCTCCTCCCTCGTCCACCGTGCGACCGGCAGACGCGACGAGGCGCTGGTGGCGTGCAAGGAGGCGCTGCGCATCAAGCGGCACTTCCACGACGTGCTCGGGATCGTCCTGTGCGTGGACAACCTCGCCACCCTGAACCTCGAGGCCGGCGAGCCGGGACGGACGGCGACCCTCCTCGGGGCGGCCCAGGCCAACTGGCGGACCTTCGGGCTGCCTCAGTTCGGGTCGCCGTTCTTCACGACCGAGCACGAGCAGTGCGTCAAGGAGTGCAAGAAGCTGATCGGCGACGCCGCCTACGACGAGGCGTACACCGCCGGGACCCGGTTCAGCCTGGGCGACCTCGTCGAGTACGCGCTGGACGACCTCGACGACTTCCACCTGGACTGACCGGGTTCACCGCGGCCCCCGATCGCCGATGGGTGGTCACTGCCAGGCGCCGAAATACCGGGAGCTGGTCAGCGAGTAGTCCACGCTGCCGCTGATCCAGTACTGCAGGCCTCTCACGTACGCGTCGACGGCGGGCGAGCCGAGCGCCTCGGCGGCAGGGGCGAGCGCCGCCATCGCGGCGACCGCCTCGTCGCGCATCGCGCCGATCCGGTCCATCGCCTCCTGGACCGTGCACCCGGTGTGCCCGACCAGCACGCTGACGAGGTTGTTGCGGATGTTCGCCTCGCCCCGCTCCTTGGCGTACGAGATGAGGTCGTTGTCCCAGACGACCACGTCGTTGGCGTGCTCGGTCATCTCGTGCACCACCGGATGGCGCCACTCGTCCGTGGTGAGGCAGACCTCCGCGGCCACGTCGATCAGCGCGAAGACGGTGAGCATCGCGCCGGTCCTGCGGCGCATGAAGATGTAGTCGTCGATGGTCGGGACGACGTCGTCCTCCCGGTTGGCGGCCTCCCAGACCTGGGCGAACAGATAGTCCTTGATCGTCGCGCGCCACCGGTCGAGCTGGTCGGCGGTGCCGTTCTTCCTGATCCGTGTCTTGATGTCGAGGAGCGAGCGGGCGAAGACGTTCTCGACCGGTTCGCCCCCCTCGTTGTCCTCGACGACGCTGTAGAGCTGGGGCAGGGCCCGGGCGATCTCGGCCGCCCGCCGGTCCGACTCGCAGTAGGCGTCGTCGAACGCGAACAGCCACACGCACCAGTCCGTGACGAGCTGGCACAGTTCCTGGGAGGCGTAGGGGTAGGTCCGGGCGCCGAGCCATCCGTAACGAGCGAGCCGGAAACGCTCAAGCTGGCCGTCGTCGGCGATCATGCCGGAGGCGGCCAGCCAGGCCAGCGTGTCCCGGTTCACCTCGTCGACGTGCGGGTTCACCGCACTCGGGAAGGGGCAGGTGAGCGAGGGAAGGCGGAGGGGGCTCCCACTGAGGGAATCCGCTTTCGCAGTAGCCATCCGACAAGCATGGTCCTAGCAGATGATCGGCGCCAGCCTTGCCATAATTACGGACACACCGGCCAGATAGATCTATCCAGACAGATCTATTCAGCCGGATGAGCCCTCGATGAGCGTGACGATCTCCGCGTCCCCGAACATGCGGGCGGCGTCGACAGCCGAGGGCGTCCCGGCGTAGCGGTCGGCTCCCAGCTCCAGCAACGCCCGCACGACCTCGGGCTCCTTCTTGAACACCGCGCCGGCGAGCGGGGTCTGCCCGCGGTCGTTGGCGAGGTCGGGGTCCGCACCCCGCTCGCCCAGGGCGCGCACGGTGGCGGCGTGCCCGTGGTAGGCCGCCAGCATGAGCAGGGTGTCGCCCTTCTGGTTGCGCAGGTCGACGGGCACGCCCGCGTCGACGTACGCGCACAGCGCCTCGGTCCGCCCCGACCTCGCGAGATCGAAAAGCCTGGTGGCGAACTCCTCCATCTCAGGGTCCGGCTCCATGTTCCCCATAGTCCAACGGTAAGGTCGCCGCTACCCCTCCGGATCGAGCACGGAACAGGCCGGAATCGACCGGGGGTCCCGTAGGTTCAGTAGGTAAAGACCTCGCGAGAAAGGCTGGGACACGTGTCCGACCCCACGGATCTCTATCGGCTCGACGTGGACCTGCCCGAGCTGACCGATCCGGTGCTGCTCTACCACTTCGAGGGGTTCGTCGACGCCGGCGCCGCCGGGCGGCTCGCCCTGGGGCACCTCCTCGCCGAACTGGAGCACCAGGTCATCGCGACCTTCGACGTGGACCGGCTGATCGACTACCGATCCCGCCGCCCGGCGATGACCTTCGACACCGATCACTGGAGCGACTACGACACTCCTGAGCTGGCCGTCTACCTGACCAAGGACGTCACGGGCACGCCGTTCCTCATCTTGAGCGGCCCGGAGCCCGACCGGGAGTGGGAGCTGTTCACCGAGGCCGTCGGCATGCTGGTGACCCGGCTCAACATCGGCAGGCTGGTGACCGTCCACGGCATCCCGATGGGCGTTCCGCACACCCGGCCGCTCGGCATGACGGCCCACGCCACCCGCCCCGACCTCGTGAACGGGCAGACCAGCCCGTTCGGCAAGGTCCGTGTGCCGGGGAGCCTCGCCGCGCTCATCGAGTTCCGGCTCGGGGCGAAGGGTCACGACGCGCTCGGCTACGCCGTTCACGTGCCCCACTACCTCGCCCAGGCGGAGTACCCGCAGGCCGCCGTGGCGGCGCTGGAGGCCGTCACCCGCGGCACCGGGCTGGTCTTCCCCATGGACGCGCTCAGGGAGGCGGCCGACAAGACCAACGTCGAGATCGAGGAGCAGATCGCGGCGTCCGACGAGCTCGCCGGCGCCATCCGCGGCCTGGAGCAGCAGTACGACGCGTTCCAGTCGGGCGCCGAACGGGAGAGCCTGCTGGCCGAGGAGGCGCAGATGCCCACGGGTGACGAGCTCGCCGCCCAGTTCGAGGCGTTCCTCGCCGAACGGGACGACGGCGACGCCTGAGCCGCCGCGAAGCCCGCCGCGAAGCCGCCGCCCCGACCCGCCCGAAGGACTCCCCGCGCCTCATGCCGTCCTCAGATTTGCCCGAAATTCGCGTCGGACTGGCTGGTTTCGGTCCGGCCGGATCCTTTTTCCACGCGCCTCTGATCGCCGCCACGCCGGGACTGCGCCTCGCCGCCGTCGTCACCCGCGACCCCGGCAGGGCCGAGCGTGTCCACGCCGTCTATCCGGGCGCGGCCGTCGTCCCCGCCGTGGAGGACCTGTGGGACCGCTGCGATCTCGTGGTGATCGCGACGCCGAACCGCACCCACGTGCCCATGGCGGCCGAGGCGCTCAAGGCCGGGCTTCCCGTGGTCGTCGACAAGCCGCTGGCCGGTGCCGCCGCCGAGGCCCGCGACCTCGTACGGCTCGCGCGCGACCGCGGGCTGATGCTGACGGTCTTCCAGAACAGGCGCTGGGACGGCGACTTCCTGACGCTGCGCCGGATGCTGCCCGAGCTGGGCGAGGTCCACCGGTTCGAGTCGCGGTTCGAGCGGTGGCGGCCGGTGCCCAAGGGCGGCTGGCGCGAGTCGGGCGGCCCGGAGGAGGTCGGCGGCACCCTCTACGACCTCGGCAGCCATCTGGTGGACCAGGCGCTGCGCCTGTTCGGCCCGGTCTCCGGCGTGTACGCGGAGACCGACGTCAGGCGGGCCGGGGTGCGCAACGACGACGACGCGTTCGTCGCGCTGACCCACCGGAACGGGACCCGCTCGCACCTGTGGATGAGCGCGGTGGCCGCGGACCTCGGCCCGAGGTTCCGGGTGCTCGGCTCCCGCGCGTCGTACGTCAAGTGGGGACTGGACCCCCAGGAGGAACGCCTGCGTGCGGGCGAGCGCCCGGACGCCGCCGGCTTCGGCCCGGGCGGGAGTTCCGGCGCGGGCGCCGGATGGGGCGTGGAGGCCCCGGAGCGCTGGGGCATGGTCGGGGCCGGGGGCGACACCCGCCGGGTCCCCACCGAGCCCGGGGCGTACCAGCGGTTCTACGAGGGCGTCGTGGCCTGCCTGCGCGACGGTGCGCCGCCCCCGGTCGAGCCCGGCGACGCCGCGGACACCATCGCCGTCCTGGAGGCCGCCGCCCTGTCGGCCGCCCGTGGCCAGATGGTCGCCCTTCCCGTCGCGGAGGAGTAGCGGCCGCTCACTCCGGCGGCCGTTCACTTCGACGGCCGCTCACTTCGACGGCCGCTCACTCCTGTGGCCGTTCACTTCGACGGCCGCTCACTCCGGCGGGGTGGCCAGCCTGCGGGCGGTTTCGATCACCGTCTCGCGACGGCGGGCCAAGGCCGCCTGCTCGGTCTCCTCGTCCAGAACGAGGCGGCACATCCGGGGCACCGCGAAGTTCCAGGAGATCAGTCCCATGATGGTGAACAGCAGGTCCTGGGAGGCGCGGACCCGTGCGTCCTCCGCGAGGTCGCCGGCCGCGCCCGCGTCGATGAGTTGGCCGACCTTCTCGCGGAAACCGTCGCGCCACTCCTGCTCGCCC
This sequence comes from Microbispora rosea, assembly GCF_044460045.1. Taxonomy (NCBI): domain Bacteria; kingdom Bacillati; phylum Actinomycetota; class Actinomycetes; order Streptosporangiales; family Streptosporangiaceae; genus Microbispora; species Microbispora rosea. The sequence continues at coordinate 774,985 of NZ_JBITJO010000002.1, forward strand.
TCGCCGGGTTCGTCGCCCACCTCCAGCGCATCCCACAGCAGCAGCCTGATCAGCTCCGGGTGTTCCCGATACCAGTCGAACATCTGCCCGACCGACTCGGCCACCGCGTCGGGATCGACGGAGACGGAGGCGCGGACGTCCTCCAGCTTCGCCCGCAGGACGGCGGCGAACAGCTTCTCCTTGCTGCCGTAATAGAGGTAGATGGCCTGCTTGTTGGCCTTGGCGGCCGTGGCGATGCGGTCCACCCTGGCCCCGGCCAGGCCGTGCTCGGCGAACTCGACGGCGGCGGCGTCGAAGATCCTCCGTCTGGTGTCCTCCGCGTCGTAGGCCATGCACGAATTAAACCATCCGGTTGACTCCTCCCCCCTCCGGGCGGCAGTATCGGGGCGAGCAATAAAACAACCAGATGGTTTATTTCACCGAAAGGCTCTCTCATGAGCACTGCGACACCCATCCCCGTCCGGTCGCCGCTGCCGGGCACCCTCTCCGGCGCGACCGCCGTCCTCATCGGCGGCAGCTCGGGCATCGGGCTGGCGGCGGCCGTCCTGCTGCGTTCGGTCGGCGCCCGCGTCGTGCTGGTCGGCCGCGACCCCGACCGGCTGAAGGCCGCCGTCGCCCGCGTGCGCGAGGCGGGCCCGGCCGGGGACCCCGACGACGCCGTGCTGGGCGTTCCCGGCGACGCCGGGGACGAGCGGATCCTCGCCGAGGCGTTCGACAGGGCGGGTCACGTCGACCACGTGTACGTCACCGCCGGCGGCATCAGCGGCGCCGGTCCGCTGACCGGGCTGTCGGCCGACGACATCCGCACGACCCTCGGCTCGGGCCCCCTCCAGACGGTCTTCGCCGTCGCCCGCGCGGCGGCGACCCGGCTTCCCGCGGGAGGTTCGCTCACGTTCAGCTCGGGGATTCTCGTGGTCCGCCCCTACCCCGGGATGACCGTCCCGCTGTCGGCCGCCGGCGCCGTGGAGACCCTCACCAGGGCCCTCGCCGTGGAGCTCGCCCCTGCTCGGGTGCGGGTGAACACCGTACGCTACGGCCGGATCGACACCCCGCTCCTGCGTTCACTGCCGGGGCTGGACTCCGACGACGCGATCGCCGCCGCCGGAACGTCCACGCCCCTCGGCCGCTTCGGCACCGCCGAGGAAGCCGCCGCCACGGCCGTCTTCCTCATGGCCAACAACTACGTCACCGGCCAGGTCATCACCGTCGACGGCGGCGAAACCCTCGCCTGACCCCGCCTCCGGCACCGGCCGGAGGTCAGTCGCGCAGCCGGCCGCGAAGGGCCTCGGTGTCGGCGTCGGTCCAGCCGTGGGTGCGCAGCCAGCCGAGGGGGCCGCCGAACCGGTCGTCCAGCGTCGACAGGAACTGGGACATGTACTCGGGCCGCGGCAGGTGGCTGTCGGCCGGCTTCGAGTCGAGGTCCTCGCGGTAGGTGCGGCTGGCGCGCAGCCGGGCGAGGATGCCCTCCAGCCGTTCGCCGGTGGCGACGTAGTCCTCGACGATCGCCTCCCGGGTGGCGCCGGCGACGGCGAGCGCCAGGGCGGAGACCACTCCGGTGCGGTCCTTGCCCGCCGCGCAGTGGACCACGGCCATGCCGTCGTCGCGGGCGAGCACCCGCAGGGCGGCCACCACCGAGTCGGGCCGGTCGCGCAGATATCCGTAGTAGTAGCCGGTCACGCGGAGTTCGGCCAGGTCCTCCTCGTCCCGCTCGCCCTGCCACGGCAGGGCCCGGTCGTCGATGGTGTCGGCCTCGACGTCGGTGAGATGCCCGCCTTCGGCGAACAGGCTGTGGTGGTGGATGCCGACCTCCGGCAGGAGGGTCAGCGGACCGGGGCCCTCCAGGCGTACCTCGGTCTCCGACCTCAGGTCGACCACGTGCCGCAGCTTGAGGTCGGCCACGAGCAGTGCCATGTCACCCTCGGTCAGGCCCTGCAGGTTGTCGGCCCGCAGGATCCGGCCGGGCACCGTGGTCCCACCGTCGGCGGTGGGCAGGCCGCCGAGGTCCCGTACGTTCGCCGCGCCTTCCAGAACGATCCAACGCTCGTATGCATTCATCGTTCCGAGCCTATCCGTCCCTCTATGACGGAGAAATGAGTGCAGAGTGAAGATCTGCACCTACTGTCGCATCGATCCCGCTACTCACCTAGGCGTCCCTTCCCAGGCGGGCGAAGCGCCTGGTACGCGGGCCGCGGCCGACGTGGGACGGCGCGGAGATCGGGCACGGCGACAGCCGGTATTCAGCCGGAATGTGGTCGACTCTTACGACTGACGGTCAACTTCTCACCCCGCGTTCCCCAAACAGTCGTAATGTATGGCGTCGCGGACGCTTTTCGATCAACGGTCTCGGCGGAGCGATCGGAAGCGGGGCCGCATGGAACGGACTTGCCTCAGGCAGCCACACCCCAGATGGAGGACCCCGGATGGCACGGCCGGCTCACCGGTTGACCATGGCCGCTCTCGCCCTCGCCGTCAGCGGCGCGGCCGCCGCGCTTCCCATGGCGCCGGTCCACGCGGAGTCCCTCACGGCCGCGCGTACCGCGGCCGCTTCGCCGTCCGCCGCCCGAGGGCTCGCCGCGGCGACCGGCACACGCCGCACGGCCGCGCCGAGGCCCGGTGGCGACTCACGCGCACAGCACCGCCTGGTCGGCGCGTGGACCACCTCGACCGACCGGGTCACGGCGGCCCTCGGCGGGCAGACCGTGCGGATGATCGTGCGTGCCAGCGTCGGCGGCGGCGGTACGCGCCTGCGGCTGTCCAACCTCTTCGGTGCGGCGCCCGTGACGTTCGCCGACGTCCACGTGGGCGTCCAGGCGTACGGCGCCGAGATCATCGCGGGCACCAACCGGCCGGTGACCTTCCGCAAGCGCACCGCGGTGAAGGTGCCGCCGGGCCAGGCCGTCTGGAGTGATCCGATCCCGGGCCGGATCGCCGGCGGATCCGCCCTGGTCGTCAGCGTCCACCTGCCCGGCACGGTCAGAGGCGTGACCGGGCACGAACGCGCCTACAGCACCACATACCTGTCGGGCCCGGGGGACCACGCGGCGGAGGAGAGCGGCGAGGGCTTCACCTACACGAGCACGCAGTGGTACTTCCTCGACCGGATCGCGGTCGAGGCGGGCGGGGCCACGGTCGGCTCGGTGGTCGCGTTCGGCGACTCGATCACCGACGGTGCGGGCCAGGCCGTCGACGCCAACCGCCGCTGGACCGACTACCTGCGGCAGCGGCTGGCCCGCCAGTCGGCGTCGCGGCGGATGGGGGTGCTCAACGCCGGCATCGCCGGGAACAGGCTGCTGCACTCCAACGTCGGCCCGAGCGGTCTCAGCCGGTTCTACCGCGACGTGCTCTCCCAGCCGGGGGTGCGCACCGTGGTGGTCTACGAGGGGATCAACGACATCGCCCGGGGCGACTACACCTCGATCAAGCCGCTCGCCTACGGATACAAGAGGTTGATCCGCGAGGCGCACGCCCGCAAGGTCAAGGTGCTGGTCGGCACGCTCACCCCCTTCTACGGCTGGAGCACCTGGACTCCGGAGCGCGAGGAGATCAGGCAGCGGCTGAACGAGTGGATCCGCACGAGCAAGGCGTTCGACGGCGTCCTCGACTTCGACCGGGCCGTACGCGACCCCGAGTTCCCCGAGCAGCTGGCCGTCTCGTACGACTCGGGCGACCACCTGCACCTGAGCGACGCCGGGCGGCTCGCGCTCGCCGACGCGGTGAACCTCCGCATGCTCTGATCCCGCGACGGCCACGGGGTCGCTACCGTGTGACCATGGTCGCCCCCCTTGAACCAGACGACCCGCGCACGCTCGGCGGGTTCCGCATCAGCGGACGTCTCGGCGAGGGCGGCCAAGGCGTCGTCTACCTGGGCCATGCGCCGGACGGCGCTCCGGTCGCGGTCAAGGTGCTCAAGACCGGGCTCGATCCCGTCGTCCGGGCCCGGCTGACCCGCGAACTCGACGTCCTGCGGGGCGTCGCTCCCTTCTGCACCGCCAGGGTGATCACGGCGATGGTGGACGGGCGCGAGCCGTACGTCGTGAGCGAGTTCGTCGACGGCCCCTCGCTGCAGCAGCGGGTGACCGCGTCGGGGCCGCTGCGCGGAGGCGAGCTGGAACGGCTCGCGGTGGGGACGGCGACCGCGCTGGCGGCGATCCACGGCGCGGGCATCGTGCACCGCGACTTCAAACCGGGCAACGTGCTGCTGGGGCCGGACGGTCCCCGCGTGGTCGACTTCGGCATCGCCCGCCACGACGAGAGCGAGACGATGACCGCGGGCCCGGTGGGCACCCCGGCCTACCTGGCGCCCGAGCAGATCGCGGGGCATCCGGCCACCCCCGCCTCCGACGTGTTCGCGTGGGGCGCGACGATCGTCTTCGCCGCCACCGGCAGGGCGGCGTTCGGCGCCGGCAACGTCGCCGCCGTGCTGCACCGGATCATGACGACGTTCCCCGACCTGACGCCGGTGCCCCCACCCCTGCGCGCACCGGTCGAACGCTGCCTCGCCAAGGATCCCGCCGCCCGTCCCGCGGCCCGCGACCTGCTGCTCGAACTCGTCGGCACCCCGACCGGACCGGTGCGTACGGGTGCGGCGGCGAGCGTCGTCCCTCCCGGCGGGCCCGCGCAGCCGTACGGGCCGTCTTCGTGGCCGGCGACCTCGCCGCCGGCGGGTCCGGCCGAGGAACACGGACCCGCGCGCGAGCACGGGCCCGCCGGGGGGCGCACCGCGGCCGGAAGCGGGGCGGCCGGGAGCGGGGCGGCCGACACCGTGCCCGGGGGCGGCCGGGGCGGCCGAGGCGGATCGCGCACCCGGGTCCTGGCCGGGGCCGGCGCCGCCGTGGCGGCTCTCGGGATCACCGCCGCGCTGCTGGTCCCCCGCCTGGCCGCGATGTCCGGCGGCGACCCGTCCCCCACTCCCCTGGCGAGCGCGCCCGCCCAGAGCACGTACACGGCGGGCCCGACGCCGACCGCCGCCGGAACCACGGGCGGGGCGGACCCGGCGACCGCCTCCGCGCCGGCGGGCATTCCGCAGGCGTTCGAGGGGAAGTGGCGGGGGCACATCGCGCCCACCGCCGGCCTCCTCACGAGCGAGTACGACATCGAGATCGAGTTGAAGGCCGGCAAGCCGTCCGGCAGGTGGAAGGAGCCGGCGAACTCGTGCGACGGCACGCTGCGGCTGACCGCGGCGTCCGGCCCGGCGCTCACGTTCCGGCTGGAGGACGTCCCGCAGTGCGTGCCCGGCGACGTCACGCTCACCCTCCGGGGCGACGCCCTCGCCTACCGCCACACCGACGACCTCGGCCTGTTCGCCTACGAGGGCACCCTCACCAGGGACTCCTGATCCTCGGGTTCCGACGGGGCGGGGCGGTGCTGTCGCGGACCACGAGGGTGGTGCCGAGCTCGACGAGCCTCTCGGACGGTCTCTCCCCGTCGGCCAGCGCCAGCACCATGCGCGCCGCGGTGGCGCCGATCTCGGAGAACGGCTGGCGCACCGTGGTCAACGGCGGCGCGACCCAGGCGCAGTGCTCGATGTCGTCGAACCCGACGACGCTGAGGTCGTCGGGGATGCGCAGACCGGCGATCCTGGCGGCCTCGTAGACGCCGAACGCCTGCAGGTCGTTTCCGCACATGATGGCCGTCGGAGGGTCGGGGAGGGCCAGCAGCTCGGCCCCGAGGTCCCGGCCGTGTTCGAACAGGAACGGCCCGTCGCGCATGAGCCGTTCGTCGAACGGGACGCCCGCGGTGTCCAGAGCGGCGCGGAAGCCGTCCAGCCGCGCCCGCGAGGCCAGGAAGCCGGCCGGCCCGGTGATCACGCCGATCCGCCGATGCCCCAGGTCCAGCAGGTGCCGCGTGGCCGCGAGCGCACCGCTCCAGCCGGTCGATCCCACCGCCGGCGTGGGATGCACGTCCCCGGTGGGGTCCAGCGCCACGAGGGGGACCCCGGCTGCCTCGAACAGGTCGCGGTGCGCGACGGTCACTCCGGAGACGACGGCGATCACCCCCACCGGCTGCCGCAGCAACAACGGCTCCACCCAGGGCAGGCCTGCCGTGTCGCACGAGCGCACGTCGGTGAAGCCGACGGCCAGCTGACGGGCGGCCGCGACCTGCTCGACGCCCCGCATGATCTCGATCGCGATCGAACCCAGCATGTTGCTGCACACCACCTCCAGGCCGTAGCCCGACCCGGTGGGCACCGCCCTGCGAAACCCGTGCTCACGCAGGAGCGCCTCCACCCGCTGACGGGTGCTCTCCCCCACGCCGGTCCGGCCGTGCAGCACCTTCGAGACCGTCGGCGGTGAGACCCCGGCGAGCTCGGCGATCTCGGCGACGCTCAGGTCGCCGCGCCGAGGACCTCGGAGCCTCCGCGACCGGCCTCCCTCGATCATGAGCCGAGTCTACGGGACACGATTCGCCGCCATCTGCGAACGAACGGCCGCAACCGGCCATGACGGTGTGAGCACGGCGCCTCCGGGTAGTGCGAGCGCGTCCACGCACAGGAGGAAACCCATGGCAACCGACGTCATCAGCCTGATCAAGGAAGATCACCGCGACGTGGAGTCGCTGTTCGAGCGGCTCCGGAAGATGCCGGAGAACCGGCCGGCCCTTCTCGCGGAGCTGGCGGCGAAGTTCATCGCCCACAGCGAGGGCGAGGAGGACGAGGTCTACCCCGTGCTCGCCAGGCGGCAGCCCGAGGAGAAGGAGGAGGTCCACCACGGCACCGAGGAGCACCACGAGGCCGAGGAGATGCTCTCCCGGCTCCTGGAGACCGCCCCGGAGAGCCCCGAGTTCGACACGCTGCTGCACGAGCTGATCGAGGCGGTGACGCATCACGTCGAGGAGGAGGAGAACGACATCCTCCCGGTTCTGGAGAAGGCCGTCCCCTTCGAGGAGCGGGTGCAGCTCGGCAAGGCCTTCAGCAAGCGGAAGGCCGAGGTGCTCGCCGCTCCGATCAAGCCGCGCTCGCGGACGAAGGACGAGCTGTTGCACCAGGCCGGGGAGCTGGGCGTCGAGGGCGCGTCGGGGATGACCAAGGACGAGCTGGTCGCCGCCGTCAGGCAGAAGAAGCAGGCGCAGCGCTGAACGCGCCCCCGTCGCGACGCTGTCCGTCCCCCCTGCGGACCGTCACAGGCAGGCGTACAGCGCCGCGACCATGGGTTCCCATCTCGGGTCGGGGCCGGCCGCGCTGACGACGAGGCGGCTCGGCGTGTAGGCCAGGGCGATCCGCGCGTCCGGGTCGGCGAAGGCGAGCGCCCCGCCCGAGCCGCTGTGCCCGAAGGCGCGCGGGTTCGGCGCGAACGGCCGGATCTCGCAGGGCAGCATGTAGCCGAGCGCGAACCTGGTCTGCGCCCGCAGGACCTCGTCGCGCCCCTCGCTCCTGGGCGCGACGGCCCGGCCGAGCACGTCAGGGTCGAGGAGCGGGCCGGCGCCGTCGGCGGCGCGCCCCCGGCACGACACGAGCCTGCCGTACAGCGTCGCGAGGGCCCTGGCCGTGGCGTGCCCGTTGGACGCGGGGATCTCGGCGGCCCGCCAGCGCGCGGTGTTGGCCAGACCGGGCGTGAGCTGCTCGGCCGGGTTGCAGAAGGCCATCATCGTGATCGAGCCGGGCTCGGACATGGCGGTGGTCAGCGATGACGGTGCGGCGTCCCGCCCGGCCTGCGGCGGGGCGAGGTACGCGGCACGGCCCGCCTCGGACGCCGGCAGGCCGATCCACAGGTCGGGGACGCCGAGCTCGTCGCGGACCAGGTCGCGGACCAGCCGGCCGCCCACCCGGCGCAGCACCTCGCCGACGAGCCAGCCGAAGGTCACCGCGTGATACCCGTGCCGCTCCCCCGGCGTCCACCACGGGCGCTCGGCCGCGAGCGCGGCGGTCATCGCGTCCCAGTCGAACAGGGAGCCCGGCGGCAGCTCCCGGCGGACGGCGGGCAGCCCTGACCGGTGCGCGAGCAGGTCGGCGACGGTGGTGGCGGTGGCGAACCCGGGCCAGTAACGGGCCACCGGGGCGTCGAGGTCGAGCAGCCCGCGCTGGACGTACAGGTGCGCGAGCGTCGCCAGCACCCCCTTCGACACCGAGAAGACGTTGACGACCGTGTCCCGCTCCCAGGGGCGTACGCCGCCGGGGCCGGCCGTGCCCTGCCAGAGGTCCACGACCATGCGCCCGTCCGCGTACACGGCGAGGGCGGCGCCCCCTTCCCCGCCGCCCGTCTCCCTGAACGCGTCCGCGACGCGCGCGAAGGCCGGATCACACCACATCGAATGTCCCTCCACATTACTCAACCTAAGTTGCGAAACCATGGTTGAGTATTAGAGCATCCCGAGGTGGTGTCAAGCGACCTGACCCTGCTGTTCACGGCTCTCGCCGCGGCGTGCGACGCCGAGGTGCGCGCCCGGATGGCCACCGCCGGGCACGACCAGGTGCGCACCGTGCACGGATACGTGTTCCAGCACCTGCTCACCGGTCCCGTACGGGTCTCCGACCTGGCCGGGCTGCTCGGCATGACCCCGCAGGGCGCCTCCAAGGTGGCGGCCGAGATGGAGCGCGTCGGCTACGTGGCCCGCCGGGCCGACCCCGGCGACCAGCGGGCCCGGATGATCGAGCTGACCCCGCACGGCAGAGCCGCGATCGAGGCGGGCCGCGCCGCCCGCGAGGACGTGTCCGCCCGGATGCTCGGCCTTCTCGACGCGCCGGAGGAGTTCCTGGCCTCCCTCAACCGGCTCGGCGAGGAGACCGGCGCGCTGCGCGAGCTCCTCGCCCGCCGGCTGCGCCCCTGATCGGCCGAGCGCGGGCGTGCGGACCGCGCCCGCCCAGGCGCTGAGTCGCATGACGCGGACCGTGCCGGACGAGATGATCGGCGAGCACGGGGGCCCGGTGGTTCAGCCGAGCGTGGGCGCCAGACGGACGAGGTCCGTGAAACCGTCGGCGACGATGTCGGCCTCCGCGGCCTCGGGACGGGCGGCGTGCAGGTAGCCCCAGGGTCCGCGGCGCAGCAGGGCCGTCCGCATCCCGGCGCGCGCGGCCGGCAGGACGTCGTTGTCGAGACGGTCGCCGACGTACAGGATCTGCCCGGGCTCATGGCCGCAGACGGCCGCGACCTTGGCGAAGAACGCGGGGTCGGGCTTCTCCAGCCCCCATCCCGCCGAGGTGTGGATCCCGTCCACCGGCAGGTCCATCGCGACCAGCGCGTCGTACGCCTGGGGCGGCTGGTTTCCCGCGACGACCAGGTCGTAGCCGGCCTCCCGCAGGGCCGCGAGACCGGGCCGCACGTCCGCGTAGAGGTCGTCGGCGTCGAAGTTCTCGCGCAACCCGTCCGGGTCCTCGCGCCGCCACGCGTCGATCTCGGCGTCGAGGTCGATCCCCGGCCTGATCAGCTCGAACGCCTCCCGGTGGCTCCGGTCGAGCGCCGCCATACCGCCGAGCACCCCCATGAAGGTCAGGCGCGGCACGCCCAGCCGGTCGGCCCACCGGGACCAGATCCGGGTCTCGTCGATGAGTGTCTCTCCCACGTCGAACACGAGCGCCCGGACCATGACCGTCTCTCCCCTTCGTCCTGTTACGGCAGCCACTCTAAGGTGTGCCGTAACATCGCCCAACGTGAGCGAGACTCGGTATGCCCCGAACGGCATGGTATGCACGGTCGATCATCTGGCCTCGGCGGCGGGCGTCGCCATGCTGGACAAAGGCGGAAACGCGGTGGACGCGGCCATCGCCGCCAACGCCGTACTGGCGGTCACCGCTCCGCACATGTGCGGTCTCGGCGGCGATCTGTTCGCCCTCGTCCACGACGGGACCGTGAGCGCGCTCAACGCCTCGGGGCGGGCGGGCTCGGGAGCCGACCCCGCCCGGCTGCGGGCCGAGGGCCTCGACCGGATGCCCCACCTGTACGACATCCGCTCGGTCCCGGTGCCCGGCTGCGCCGACGGATGGCTGGCGCTGCACGAGCGGTGGGCCCGCCTGCCGCTCGCCGACCTGCTGGCCCCCGCGATCCGCCTCGCGACGGAGGGCTTCCCCGCCTCGCCGCTGCTCGCCCCGGGTGGGGAGTTCATCGGCTCACTGCCCGGAGCCGGGGACTTCGCCGCCGCCCGCCGCGCCGGGGACGTGATCCGCAGGCCCGGCGTCGCCAGGGCCCTGACCGCGCTCGGCGAGGGCGGCCGCGCGGCGTTCTACCAGGGCGAGTTCGGCAAGGGCCTGCTGGAACTGGGCCGCGGCGAGTACACGGAGGAGGACCTGGCCCGGCCGAACGCCGACTGGGTGGAGCCGCTGAGCGTCGAGGTGTTCGGGCACCGGATCTGGACCGTTCCGCCGAACTCCCAGGGTTACCTGCTCCTGCTGGCCCTGGAGATCCTCGCCGAGCTTGACCGGCCCGCCGACCCGGCCGACCCGCGCTGGGCCCATCTGCTGGTGGAGGCGGCCAGGGCCGCCGGGCACGACCGGCTGGACGTCCTCCACGAGGGCGCCGTCGCGCCGCTCGGCACGGCCGCCGCCCGCCGCGCGCTGATCGACCCCGAGCGCCGCTCCCCCCTGCCCGACGCCCCCGCCGGGCCGGGCGACACGACGTACCTGTGCGTGGTCGACGGGGACGGCATGGGCGTCTCGCTCATCCAGTCGAACGCGTCGGGCTTCGGCAGCCTGCTCTTCGAGCCCAGCACCGGGATCAACCTACACAACCGCGGCATCGGCTTCTCGCTCACGCCCGGCCATCCCGCGGAGTACGGCCCGGGCCGCCGGCCGCCCCACACGCTGTGCCCGGCACTGATCACCCGGCCGGACGGTGGGCTGCGCACGGTCCTCGGCACCATGGGGGGCGACGCGCAGCCGCAGATCCTGCTGCAGCTGGTCACCCGGCTGCTCGCGCACGGCCAGACGCCCGGCGAGGCGATCGGCGCCCCGCGCTGGGCGCTCGGCAGCGGCACCGGCTTCGACACCTGGCGGTCCAGCCCCGTCGTAGAGGTCGAGGAGGGCGCGCCGTGGGCCGACGGCCTGCGCGAGCGCGGGCACACGGTCCAGCCGGTGGAGTGGGGCTCCAACTTCGGCCACGCCCACCTGATCGACCTGCTCCCGTCGGGCGTCCTCGCCGGGGCGGCCGACCCCCGCGCGCTCATCGGAGCCGCCCTCGGCCACTAACCCCCAAGATCACGCGGGGTGGGGGGTGGTGAGGTTGTGGAGGGCTTTGCGGATGCGTTTCTCGGAGACCGGGGTGGGCGTGCCGAGCTGCTGGGCGAAGAAGCTCACCCGCAACTCCTCGATCATCCACCGGATGTCCCGTACGGCCGTGGCGTCCCGCTCCTCGGGCTTCAGCCGGTCGAGCAGGTCGCGATACTCGTCCTCGACGTCGTGCACGCGGTGCATCCACTCGCGGTCCCGGCGCGGATCGTCCGGGAGCTTGTCGAGCCGGCGCTCGACCGCCCGCAGGTAGCGGTGCACGTCGGGCAGCCGGTCGTAGCCCGTCTCGGTGACGAACCCGTCGTGCACCAGCCCGTCGAGCTGGTCGGCGATGTCGGCCCTGAGGTCGGCCGCGCCGCCCCCCAGCGCGCCGAGCCGGTTCTGCGCGGCGTGCCAGGCCGCCAGGACGCGCTCCACGCGGGAGACGACCTCCTCGGTCGTCTCGAACAGCGAGGCGCGCACGTGGTCGCGTAGGCGCTCGAACCCGGCCTCGTCCCAGGCGGGCCCGCCCGCCTGGGCCATGAGTTTGTCGGCGGCGCACGCCGTGCAGTCGTCGAACAGGGCGGCGGCCCCGCCGTGCGGGCTGCGGCTGAGCGCGAGCTTCTGCGCGGTGGTCAGGGTCCGCAGGATGGCCTTGGCCGGGCTGACCACGTTGAGCAGCAGCAGCCTCCTCGTGCCCGCCCACATGGCCCTGTCGCGCTCGCGCTCGGTCTCGAACATCCGGACCGCGACGCTCGTGCCCTCGTCCACCAGGGCCGGGTAGGCCCGCATTCTGCCCTGCTCGAACACCTTCGGCAGCGTGCCGATCGTCCAGCCGTGCAGGCCGTCGCGTTCGAGGTCGTCGGCGGCCCTCGACAGCGTGGCGCGCAGCTTCGGCGCGAGCCGCCGCTTGAGCGCCTCCAGATCCTTGTCCTCGTCCACCGTGCGTTTACGGTCGTCGACCACCCGGTAGGTGATCCGCAGGTGCGCCGGGAGCTGGTCGAGGGCCCACGCGTCGCGCGGCACCTCCACCCCGGTCAGCGCCCGCAGCTCGCGCTCCAGCGCCTCCAGGATCGGCTCGCCGCCGGGCCGTACGCGTTCCAGCACGGCCTTGGCGTAGTTGGGGGCGGGGACGAAGTTGCGGCGCAGGTTCTTCGGCAGCGACCGGATGAGCGCGGTGACGAGGTCCTCGCGCAGGCCGGGGATCTGCCAGTCGAAGCCGGCCGGGTCGACCTGGTTGAGCACCGCGAGCGGGATGTGGACGGTCACGCCGTCGGCCTCGCCCGTCTCCACCGCGCCGGGCTCGAAGCGGTAGGTCAGCCGCATCCGCTGGCCGTTCTGCCGCCAGGCGTCGGGGTAGTCCCCGGCGCTGACCCCGGCGCTGTCGTTGACCAGCATGTCCGGCGAGAACGTCAGCAGGTCGGGCGTCTCCCGTGACGCCTTCTTCCACCAGCTGTCGAAGTGCCTGCCCGAGACCACGTCGGCGGGAATCCGCTGCTCGTAGAAGTCGAACAGCGTCTCGTCGTCCACGAGGATGTCGCGGCGGCGGGCCTTCTCCTCCAGCCGCTCGACCTCCTCAAGCAGCTTGCGGTTCTCGTGGAAGAACTTGTGGTGGGTGCGCCAGTCGCCGCCGACCAGGGCGTGCCGGATGAACAGCTCCCGGCTCAGCTCGGGGTCGATGCGGCCGTAGTTGACCTTCCGCTCGGTCACGATCGGCACGCCGTACAGCGTGACCTTCTCCAGCGCGACGACGGCGGCCTGGTCCTTCTCCCAGTGCGGCTCGCTGTAGGTGCGCTTGACCACGTGCTGCGCGAGGGGCTCGATCCAGCCGGGCTCGATCTTGCCGTTGACCCGCGCCCACAACCGGGAGGTCTCGACCAGCTCGGCCGACATCACCCACTGCGGCTGCGCCTTGGCCAGGGCCGAGCCGGGGAAGATCGCGAAGCGGGCGTTGCGGGCGCCGATGTACTCCGTGATCGGCCTGCGCCCGTCCTGCCTGCGCTTCTCGACGACGTCCTTGACCCCGATGTGCGACAGCAGGCCGGCCAGCAGCGACTGGTGGATCCGCTGGGGGTCGGCCGGCACGGTGTTGGGCACGATGCCCAGCGTCTTGGCCACCTGACGGAGCTGGCTGTCGATGTCCTGCCACTCGCGCACGCGCAGGTAGTTGAGGTATTCGGCCTTACACAGCCGCCGGAACGCGCTCGACGACAGCTCCTTCTGCCGGTCGCGCAGGTGGTTCCAGACGTTGAGGTAGGTCAGGAAGTCCGATTCCTTGTCGGCGAAGCGGCGGTGCTTCTCGTCGGCCGCCTGCTGCTTGTCGGCCGGCCGCTCACGCGGGTCCTGGATCGACAGCGCGGCCGCGATGATCATCACCTCGCGGGCGCAGCCGTTCTTGTCGGCCTCCAGCACCATCCGGGCGAGGCGTGGGTCGACCGGGAGCTGGGCCAGCTTGCGCCCGAGCGGCGTGAGCTGCGCGCCCTTCCCCGCCTCCCGGCCCGCGCCCTTGTCCGCCAGGGCGCCGAGTTCGAGCAGCAGGTTGACACCATCCCTGACCTGACGGCTGTCCGGCGGCTCCACGAACGGGAACGCCGCGATGTCCCCCAGGCCCAGCGACGTCATCTGCAGGATGACGCTCGCCAGGTTCGTACGGAGGATCTCGGGGTCGGTGAACTCCGGCCGGGAGAGGAAGTCCTCCTCCGAGTAGAGCCGGATGCACACGCCGTCCGACGTACGGCCGCAGCGGCCCTTGCGCTGGTTGGCCGACGCCTGGGAGACCGGCTCGATCGGCAGCCGCTGGACCTTCAGCCGATGGCTGTAGCGGGAGATCCGCGCCGTGCCCGGATCGACCACGTACTTGATGCCCGGCACGGTCAGCGAGGTCTCCGCGACGTTGGTCGCCAGCACGATCCGCCGGCCCCGGTGAGACTGGAAGACCCGGTGCTGCTCGGCGGCCGACAGCCGCGCGTACAGCGGGAGGACCTCCTCGGGACGGCCCTTGAGCGCGTCGGCGGTGTCGCGGATCTCCCGCTCGCCGCTGAGGAAGACCAGGATGTCGCCCGGTCCCTCGGCGCACAGCTCGTCCACGGCGTCGACGATGGCCTGGGTCTGGTCGTCGTCCTCGTCGACGGGGCGGTAGCGCACCTCCACGGGATAGGTGCGCCCGGACACCTCGATCACGGGCGCCGGCTCCCCGCCCGGCTGGGCGAAGTGCCGGGCGAACCGCTCGGGGTCGATGGTGGCGGAGGTGATGACCACCTTCAGGTCGGGCCGTTTGGGGAGGAGCTGCTTGAGGTAGCCGAGGATGAAGTCGATGTTGAGGCTGCGCTCGTGCGCCTCGTCGATGATCAGCGTGTCGTACTGCAGCAGCAGCGGGTCGGTCTGCATCTCGGCGAGCAGGATGCCGTCGGTCATGAGCTTGACCAGCGTCCCGTCGCTGGAGTGGTCGGTGAAGCGGACCTTGTAGCCGACCGCCTCCCCCAGCTCGATCGACAGCTCCTCGGCGATGCGCTCGGCGACCGTGCGGGCGGCGATGCGGCGCGGCTGGGTGTGGCCGATGAGCCCGTGGACCCCTCGGCCGAGCTCCAGGCAGATCTTGGGGATCTGGGTGGTCTTTCCCGAGCCGGTCTCACCGGCCACGATGACGACCTGGTGGTCCCTGATCGCGGTGAGCAGGTCGTCCTTGTGCCGGCTGACCGGCAGCTCGGGAGGGTAACTGAGAGCGGGGACGGCCGCGCGGCGCGCGGCCACGCGGAGTTCCGCGGCCTCCACGTCCCCCGCGATCTCCTGGACGACGGACTGGCGGGCGGCGCGGTCGCGGACCCGGCGCATGCCGTCGAGACGGCGGCGCAGCCTGCGCTGGTCGCGCAGCATCAGGTCGGGGAGGCGGGCCTGGAGATCGGCGAGCGTGTTCATTCCATGCTCAAGGATAGGCAACGCCCCCCGCCGATCTGCCAGCCGTTTTTCCGGCGGCCCCTTCGAGCGGTGTCAGCGGCGGCGCGCCGGCTGGTACTTGTACCCCACGTTGCGGACGGTCACGATGCGGCCCGCGTGCCCGCCCAGCTTGCGGCGCAGCCGCAGGACGTGCACGTCGACCGTACGGCCGCCCTCGTCGTCGTACCGGTCCCAGACGGCGGCCATGAGCTGGCGGCGGTTGTAGACCCGGCCGGGGGCAGAGCTGAGGTAGTCGAGCAGCTCGAACTCCCGGAAGGTCAGCTCGATCTCCTCGCCGCCGGCCCGGGCCACCCGCGCGGCCCGGTCCAGGACCAGTTCCTCCTCGCCGGCGGCCGCCCGCCTCTGCAGGGCGGCGACCGGCTGCTCCGGCGCGTCCGCCGCGCCCCCGGCGGGCACCAGATAGCCCACGATCATCAGCACGGCGCCGGTCTCCGGCACCGGCAGCACGCCGAGCACGGACCCCTGCCCGAGATCGGGGGGCTCATGGCCCTGCTCGCGCCTGCGCTCCACAAAGTCGATCACGTTCTGGTGGGACATGCCCCTCTCCTTGCCTCGTGGCGTACCGGACGGTGGTGACCGCGGTCGTCAACAGGCGGCGGCGCAGACGCGCAGCAGGTCGATGTGCCGGCGCTGGGTCAACCTCCCCGAGGAGTTCATGGGGTCATCATGGCAGCGATATTACCCGCTGTCCAGGTAGGAATAAGGGACTTCTATCGCCCGGGAGACACCCGGGGATGCTCAAGGAATGCCCTGGGGGCGCCCCGGGGAGCTCAGGGCAGGCGCGCGGCCCCCGCGGCGGCACCCGTGGTTGCCCCCGTGGCGGCCATCGCCGCGCCGATGATCCCGGCCTCGTTCCGCAGCTCGGCGGGCACCACCGGGGTGTCCCCGAGGTCGATGTACGGCAGGAACTTGCCGGCCTTCTTGCTCACGCCGCCGCCGACGACGATCAGGGTGGGCGACAGCAGGTCGCGCATGTGCCTGAGGTACTCCTCCACCCGCCGGGCCCACTTGTCCCAGCTCAGGTCCTCCTCCTCGCGCACCCGGTCGGAGGCGCGGTGCTCGGCCTCCTTGCCGCGGATCTCGATGTGGCCGAACTCGGTGTTGGGCACCAGCGCGCCGTCCACGAACAGCGCGCTGCCGATGCCGGTGCCGAAGGTCAGCATGAGCACGACCCCGCGCCGGTCCCGGCCCGCGCCGAAGGCCATCTCGGCGACGCCGGCCGCGTCCGCGTCGTTGAGCACGACCGTCTGCTCGCCGAACAGGTCGGCGCCCTTCACGCCGATCCACGACCTGTCCACGTTGGCCGCCGTCCTGACGACCCCGTCGAGGACCACTCCGGGGAAGGTGACGCCCATCGGGCCGGTCCAGGAGAAGTGCGCCACGATCTCGCGTACGGCCTGGGCGACCGCCCCCGGCACGGCGGGCCGCGGCGTCGGGATGCGCAGGCGCTCCCGGGTGAGCACGCCGGCGGCCGTGTCCACCGTGGCGCCCTTGATCCCGGAGCCGCCGATGTCGATGCCCAGAACTTCCATTGACGCCCCTCCTGGTCCGACTGGACGGCTACCCGGCCGTCCCCGCCTCATGCGCGGTCGCGAGTATCGCACGGCGTCGCGGAACCGCCGGGTTACAGAAGGACAGGCCGGGTACGCCCGGAATCGGGGCAAAACACCACAAGGGGGACACGTATGATCAGCACACTCCACAAAATGGGACTGCGCTCCAGCGTGATGTACGGCGCCGCCATGGGGTCGATCGGCATGTCGATCGCCTCCTGGATCATCTCGAACAAATACGAGGCGGCCGGCATCGAGCGCGCCGACCGCTGGGCGCTGTTCGTCGGCGAGTGGGCGCCGACCTTCTTCGCGATCGGGATCGCCCTGCGCATGGAGGAGATGGCCGAGGAGAAGGGGCCGGAGACCCCCGAGTGGCAGGAGCAGAGCAGCGACATCCGCCGCCCCACCCGCGCCGGCGTGTAGCGGGGCGGGCACGGGCCTCACGAGCGGCCCGGAGGGACCGGCCGGTCTCTCCGGGCCGTTCTCGTGGCCTCCGGTCTCTCCGGGGCCTGCTCGTGACCGCTCCCGGACCGTGCCCGGGGACCTGATCATTGCGGGGGCCGGCCCCCGGCCAGAGAGGGCGGCGCGCCGGGGCTCCGTTAGGCTCGGCCCGCGTGACCCCCGATCCCGCCGCCGTCGCGCGCTGGCTGCGCACGCGGTCCGCCCGCGCCGCCGGCACCCACGTCCTGGCAGTCGAGGGGCGCTCGGGCGCGGGCAAGTCGACGCTGGCCGCCGCCGTGGCCGCGGCGCTCACCGCGCCGGTCGTCCGGATGGACGACCTGTACGACGGCTGGGACGGCCTGGAGGCCGGGGTGGACGCCCTGCTTGAGTGGGTGCTGCGTCCCCTGGGCCGCGGGGACCGGGCACGCTGGCGGCGCTACGACTGGACGCGGGGCCGGTACGCCGAATGGCGCGAGACCCCCAGGGTGGACGCCGTCGTGATCGAGGGCGTGGGCTGCGGCGCCCGCGAGGCGGGGCCGTATCTCAGCGGGCTCGTGTGGCTGGAGGCCGGCGAGAAGGTCCGCAGGGCGCGGGCGCTCGCCCGCGACGGCGAGCTGTACGCGCCCCACTGGCGGCGCTGGGCCGAGCAGGAGGAGCGGTACTACGCCCGCCACGACGTGCGCTCCCGGGCCGACCTCGTCATCGTCACCGGCTGAGCCGCACCGCGCCGGCCGGGCACGCCTCGGCGTGCGCACGCCGCAGTTTCCCGATCCGCGCGCCGCCTCCTGGACCCGCCCGCCGCAGATCCCCGATCCGCGCGCCGCCTCCTGGGTCCGCACGTCGTCCAGGAGACGACGGCGGCCGGAGCCGTCCGGCCGCCGCTCAGCCGAGGCCGGCGCGGTACTCCTCGTCGGTCACCGGCCCGTGCCAGTGCGTCGCGCCGCTCGCCGTGACGGCGATGTGCACCAGCGTGTCGTCGGCGGCCGCCCCGTGCCAGTGCTTCTCGCCCGGCTGCACGTGGACCCAGTCGCCCGGCCCGATGCGCGTGCCCGCGGTCTCGCCCCAGCGCGTCACCACCCCGCGCCCCGACAGCACGTACAGCGCCTGCTCCCCGTCGTGGGTGTGCCAGCCCGAGCGGGCCTGCGGTTCGTAGGAGAAACGCTGGGCCCGCAGGCCGTCCGGCTCCAGCTCCTCCAGCGCCGACGCCTCCCATACGCCGTCGGTGAACCTGTCCGCTCCCGGCCGGGTGGCCTTGATCTCACCTTCGCGTACGAACCTCATCGCGCACTCCGTTCACTGGGCATCGGCGGTTCTCGCTGATTCGCCCGTTTCCGGGCGAATATCCCCATTTTGCCCGGGCGGGGCCCGGCGTCGGGGCCGCTCCCGCCCTCCCCGGCGTTTTCACCGGTCACCCCGCTTCACCGATCTTCGACGCCGCCCTCACCCGCGGCGACGGCAAGCAGGTCAAGGTGGTCGCCTGGTACGAGGACGAGTGGGGGCTTCTCGAACCGCGTCGTCGACACGCTCGAACGGCTCGCACGCGACTGACCGGCGGAACGTCCCGCCGGCGAGGTGGCCGGCGGGACGTTCGCATGGAGTGGTCAGCGCCTGCGGCAAGTTGTGCGTCAGTTCGGCGTGATGGTCACAGGGGCGCCGTCCTCGGCGGGCACGTCCTTCATGCCCTCACCGAGCTTCTTGGGCATCGGGCACTTGATACCCGCCTTCCCCTTCGGGGCCGGCTTGCCGTCGACGTAGACCTTCTCGTCGCTCGTGCCGAACCCACCGCTCTCGCCGGCCTTGACGTGCACGATGCAGACGACGCCCTTGCCGGGCAGCGGGGGCCGCTTGCAGAGGGTGCTCAGCTTCCCCTTCGGGACCTCCTTGCCGTCCACGAAGACCTTGCCGCCCTTGACCTTGCGGACCTTGACCCCGCCCCCTCGGTGAATGTCTCCCTTGTCGGCCTTGACCTTCATGATGCAGACGACGCCCTTGCCGGGCAGCGGGGGCCGCTTGCAGAGGGTGCTCAGCTTCCCCTTCGGGACCTCCTTGCCGTCCACGAAGACCTTGCC
>NZ_JBITJO010000002.1:794230-1123067 GCF_044460045.1 Microbispora rosea
CCGTCGCGGTCGACCTTGACGGTGGACTTGCCCTCCTCCGCGGTCGTCGGCCTCCCCTTCACGACGCAGGCGACCCCCGGCTTCGGGGCGCCGGTGGAGGTCGCGGACGCGGCCGTGGCGCCGCCGACGCCGAGGCCCACCGTCATGACGACCCCCGCGAGAATCATGCTCCTCTTCTTCACTCTCTGGTCACTCCCTAGATCGGCTGCCCATGATCGGTTGACGAAACGCTCAGCAGTTTGGGCCCCTACACCTGAAGCGACCCTGAAGAGGTAAAAGACGATCTTCATGTTTACCTTAGGTGCGTGCCTTCACCCTGTTGACGTGCGCCTACTTCTGGTGGAAGACGAACGCAGGCTGACCGAGCTGCTCAAAGACGGCCTGACCAAAGAGGGCTTCGCGGTCGATCTCGCCTACGACGGGCGCGAGGGCCTGTGGATGGCGACCGAGCATTCGTACGACGTGATCATGCTGGACGTGATGCTGCCGTTGCTGCACGGCTATGGGGTCTGCGCGAAGCTGCGGGAGGCCGGGAACTGGACGCCGATCCTCATGCTGACCGCGAAGGACGGAGAGTACGACGAGGCGGAGGCACTGGACACCGGCGCGGACGACTATCTGACCAAGCCGTTTTCGTACGTCGTACTGCTGGCGCGACTCAGGGCACTGGCCCGGCGCAAGGTGCGGGAGCGGCCGACGGTGCTGACCGTCGGAGATCTCCGGGTCGATCCGGCGGGGCTGCGGTGCAGTCGCGGGGACGTACAGATCGCGTTGACACCCAAGGAGTTCGCGATCCTGCACTGCCTGACGCGGCACACGGGCGAGGTGGTGACCAAGTCCGAGTTGCTCGCCCAGGCGTGGGACTTCGCGTACGACGGCGATTCGAACGTCGTCGAGGTCTACATCAGCGCGCTGCGCCGCAAGATCGACAAACCGTTCGGGCGGACGACGCTGAAAACCGTGCGGGGCGTGGGCTACCGGCTGGAGGGCTGACATGGGAGTACGCCTGCGCACGACGCTGACGGCCACCGCGGCGGTGGCGGC
Source organism: Microbispora rosea (assembly GCF_044460045.1). NCBI lineage: Bacteria > Bacillati > Actinomycetota > Actinomycetes > Streptosporangiales > Streptosporangiaceae > Microbispora > Microbispora rosea. The sequence goes on from NZ_JBITJO010000002.1 coordinate 795,275, forward strand.
GGCGCTCTGCCTGGCCTCGATCGCGCTGTTCGCCGCGCTGGACTCGAGCCTGACGACCTCCACCAAGGAGTTGGCGGCGAACGACGCCAAGGCAAAGATGGAACACCTGAAGGCGGAGTCGGGGCCGGGTGAGCCGGTGGACGGAGACGGAGCGGTGCCGCCGGGTGGAAAGGGACCGGTGCCGCCTGGCGGGAAGGGACCGATGCCGGGCTCGGCTGCCACTGGCGAAGCCGACGGCCCCCCGTTATCCGGCGAGGCCGTGCTCGTGGTCAAACGGACGTTCGAGACCGAGGACGGCCCGGTCACCGTCCTCGGAAAGGCTTCCAAGGTACCCGCTCTGGCGGCGATGACCACGCTGAGGAACCTGCTGATCCCGGGGGTTCCGGCGCTCCTCGCAGTGGTCGCGCTGTTCACCTGGCTGGCGGTCGGCCGAGTGCTGCGGCCGGTCTCCGCGATCAGAGCGAAGGTCGCCGACATCACCGCGTACGGCCTGCACGAACGCGTACCGGAACCGGATACCCGAGACGAGATCGCGGCACTGGCCCGCACCGTCAACGCGACCCTCAACCGACTGCAGACCGCCGTCGACGCGCAGCGACAGTTCGTCGCCGACGCCGCACACGAACTCCGCAGCCCACTGGCGGTCCTGCGAACCCGGCTGGAGCTGGCCCGGCCCGCCGAGAAGCCGCTGGCGACTGCGGCACTGGACGATGTCGCACGCCTCCAGTCCCTTTCCGCCGACCTCCTCCTGCTGGCCCGGCTCGATGCCGGCGAACCCCTGTTGCGGGCCGAGGAACTGGACCTGGCCCAGGTCGTCGCCGAGGAGGCCGTCCGCAAGCGCCCTCGTCCGGACGTCCACGTGTATCTCGATCTCACCCCCGACCTGCTCGTCAACGGCTCCGCCGACCGACTCCGCCGCCTTGTCGCGAACCTCGTCGACAACGCGGTCCGTCACGCCTCCACGTCAGTCCACGTCACCCTCACGTCTCCGGGCGACCACGCCGTCCTCGACGTCGTGGACGACGGCCCCGGTATCCCCCCGGAACACCACACCAGCGTCTTCGACCGCTTCACCCGCCTGGACCACGCCCGCGCCCGGGACACGGGGGGCTCGGGGCTGGGGCTGCCGATCGCCCGGGATATCGCCCGGGCTCACGGAGGGACCCTCCAGGTGGTCCCGCACAGCCCGGGCGCGAGGCTGCGCGCGGTCTTCCCGTTGTCCCGGCGGTCTGTTGCCTACCTGCAGGGTGACCTTGCGGTGCGGGCCCGGCTGTAGGAGGCGCAGCCGCGTGAGGTGCACCTTCGGCGGGGGCAGGCTCACATGATCCACGATGGCGTCAGGACGGCGACAGCCCGGTATCAGAGCGGCCGGCGATGGTGGATATCGAAGGAACATCGCACAAGGTAGCGGCCCAGTCGTGGTGATTTGTCCGATTTCTTCCGGGTATTTCGTTAGTGATGAGTTCTGCCGGACGGAGGTGACAGGCATGAGCGCTCCGATGCGACGGGAGTCCAGAGGTCTCGTTCCCGACCTGTTCGACCTGCTGGAGGCGCCGATGGCCGCGCTCCGGCCGATGGCCGGACAGCAGATGCGGCTTGAGGACTACGTGAAGGACGGCCGGTACGTGCTGCGCGCCGAACTGCCCGGGATCGACCCGGACAAGGACGTGGAGATCAGCGTGTCGAACGGCATGCTGACCATTCACGCGGAACGCCGCCACGAGGAGCGGCAGGCGCACCGCACCGAGTTCCGGTACGGGGCCTTCACCCGGTCGGTCGTGCTGCCGCAGAACGTGGACGAGAACGACGTGAAGGCCACCTATGACAAGGGCATCCTCGAGGTGAGTGTGCGGCTCGCCGAAGAGCGGGAGGAGCGCAGGCGAATCCCCATCGAGAAGCCGGGAGGCGGGCAGCAGCAGAGCTGAGGCGGCCCACGCCGGGCCCGTCCGCGCCGCGCGGACGGGCCCGAGCTCGTTAGGCGTGAAGGAAGGCCTCGTTCTGCGCGGGCAGTCCCGGAACTCGTTCGGGCGCGGGCAGGCCGGAGCTCGTTCGGCTCAGGGCGCCGACGGCGACCGTACGACGGCGACGGGGCACTCGGCGTGGTGCAGCACCCCCCGGCTGACCGAGCCGAGCATCGCCGAGCCCACCGCGCCTCTGCCGTGGGACCCGACCACGAGCAGGCCGACCGCGCGCGACGCCTGGACGAGCGCGTCGACCGGATGCCCGTAGGCGAGCTCCTCGCGCACCGGCACCTCGGGATACCGCTTCCGCGGGTCCGCCAGCTTCTCCTGCGTGACGCGCTGGTGGGCCTCGCGCACCTCCTCCACGTCATAGGTGATCTCGGGCGCGAGCGGATGGGCGGGCAGATGCCAGGCGTGCACGGCCCGAAGCGTGTCGGCGTGTGCCCTGGCCTGCTCGAACGCGTAGGCCAGAGCGGGCTCGCATTCGGGCGAGTCGTCCACGCCCACCGCGATCTCCCCCCTCTCGCCGCTCCACCCGGGCCGTACGACGACGACCGGGCACGAGGCGTGCCCGGCGACGTTGGTGCTGACCGACCCGAGGACGATTCCGGCGAAGCCGCCCAGTCCCCTGCTGCCGAGCACGATCTCGACGGCCTCCTTGGCCTTGTCCCGCAGGACGCGGGAGGGAATGCCCTCGATGATCTCCGTACTGATCTTCACGTCCGGCTGCCGCTCGCGGGCCACGGCCTCCGCGGCGGACAGCGCCCGCTCGGCGTGCGCGGTGAGCGGGTCGCCGCCCGAGACGGGGAACTTCGGGATGCCGTAGGCCCAGTGGTCCACGACCGAGACGAAGCGCAGCGGGCAGCCGCGCCGGGCGGCGTCGTCCGCGGCCCACCGCACGGCGGCCGTCGCGGCGGGCGAACCGTCGGTGCCGACGATGATCGGGCCGGGCATGGACGCTCCTTCCTTCCTCACTGGCCTTTCCTGCCAGGAGCCCTCCTCCATGTGACCACCGCCGGCCACGGCCCTCCAGGGTCGTAGGTCCTCAGCCCGGGGCCGGTGTCGAGGCCCCCCGGCCGGGAGGGATGCTGGAGTCCTGGAGGTGGTCCGACATGGAATCGAAGCGCTGGACCGTCGAGATCTTCGTGAACGAGGACGACAACGACGACGTCACCACCGCGACCGCCGTGCTCTACACGCCCGCGGGGCAACGCCACGAAAGCGTCGGCCGAGCTCGCCGCAACCCGTCCGACAGGCCCGTGCCCGAGATCGGTGACGAGCTGGCGGCCGGACGGGCCCTCGCCGACCTGGGGGCGAAACTCATCGGGGACGGCGCGGAGGACGTGGCCCAGCTCGCCGGTCCCGCCTACGAGGCGTACTGAAACCGCGACCCGATCTCCGGCGGCGACACAGGCAGCGGCCCGCGCCGGCCGGAGACCGGAGCGCCCGGGACGGGACAGGTAGCGGAGAGCGCCGCGCGCCCGGGGGCTCCACCGGAGCCCCCGGGAGTCCACGCCGCGCTCGATGACCCCATGCGACGGTGTCCTCAGTCCACCGCGTCCTGAGTCCACAACGTCCTCTTTCAACGGCGTCCGCAGCCCACGGCGTCATCTGTCTCATTCCGTGGGGTCGGCCGGGTCCTCGCCGAGGAGCCCCGCGGCCCGCATCTCCTCCCTCAGCCAGGCCATGGCGGCCTGCTCGCCTCCGGACGGGCCGATCCCGCCCGCCGGCATGCCGTTCGCCGTACGGGGAGCCATCGGGGCGTCGTCCGCCGCGCCGCCGGGCGGCCGGCCCCCGCCGGGCCCGGTGGCGTACGGCCGGTCGGCGGCCGTCCCCCCTCGCTTGCCCCGTGTTCCCGTGCCGCCGGGCGCTCCGCCCTGGCCGGCCGGCGAGGCGCCGCCGGTCGACGTGGCGCGCCCGCGCCGCCCACCGGTGACGAGACCGCCGGGCACCGGCCCGTTGGCCGTCGCACCCGCGCCGTACGCCGCCTGCGGGGTCATGCCGGGCTGCGCCCCGGGGCCCGTCTTGCCGCCCCGGCCCGTATGCCCGGAGTCGCCGTCCGGGCCCCCGCCCGCCGGCACGAGCAGTCCCGCGCCGGTCATCTCGGCGGTGAGCTGCCCGAGCAGCGTGTCGGCCTCGACCGGCTCCGGCGTGATCTGCGCGAGGGCCGGCGCGAGAGCGCGCAGCGCGTTCGGCATCCCCGCACCGGTGCGGTGGAGGTCGCCGAGGTTCAGCGGGACGCAACTCGACCTGATGATGTGGAAGAGGTGATCGACCCGCCGTGCGTCCCGTCCGCTGAAAAGGCCCCGGAAGTCGCCGTGGTGGGCGAGCACCAGTGCCGCGAGGCCGGCGACGTGCGGCGCGGCCATGGAGGTGCCGTCCAGCGCGGCGTACCCGTCCGGAGGCACGGCCGACAGGACGGCCACGCCCGGGGCGCACACGTCGATCTCCGGACCATGGCAGGTGAAGCGCGGCGAGAAGAAGCCGTCGCCGGTCACCGGCCCGCGGATCTCCGCCTCGTGGGCGGTGCCGGGCGGGAACGCGTCGGACTTGCCGACGGCCGCGACGGTCAGCACGCCCGGCAGGATGCCGGGGAAGCCGACCGGTCCTCCGTCGTTGCCCGCGGCCACCACGCACGCCACCCCCGCCTCGCGCGCCTGCTCGATCTTCGCGGCGACGAGCGGCGAGTGGTGCCTGCTCGCCAGGCTCAGGTTGACGACGTCGATCCGCTGCTCGACGCAGTAGTCGAGCGCCTCGATCAGGTCGCTGAACCGCCCGCCCGGGAAGATCTTGCAGACGTGCACCTCGGCCTCGACGGCGAAGCCGACGACACCGCGGCCGTCGTCGGCGCCGGAGACGACGGCCGCGCAGTGGGAGCCGTGGTAGGCGGCGTCGACGGACCAGCCGTCCGGCTCGCCGCCGACCAGGTCGACGCCGGCGTGGACGCGGTCGCGCAGGTCGGGGTGCCGTATGTCGGCCCCGGAGTCGATGACGGCGATCCTGACCCCCGCGCCGCGCAGCGTGGGCGGCAGGCGGTCGAGGTTCATCGCCTGCTGACCCCAGCCGAAGACCTGCCTGCCGGGGAAACCGTTGAAGGTCTCCGACAGGCGCATCGGCTCGATCAGGTTGTCCCGGGTCGTGGACAGGGCGGGGCGGTCGATGTGGACGCTCCAGTAGCCGGAGCGCGGCCGGACCGTCACCCCGTTGATCGACTCCGGAGTCTCCCCGACCATCGTGACCACCGCGCGGCCGTCGGTCCCCGTGGACGTCTGGGCGGGCCAGCCGTGCCCCGTCACCAGGACGCTCGCGCCGGGCAGCGGTGTGCCGTCCGCGTCCCTGACCAGGAAGGCGAACGTGCTCTCCACGCCCGGCGGCACCACGGCCGGGGCGGACCGCCGCCTGCGCGGCGGCTGGGGCACGTCGCTGTAGGTGAGCAGCCGATCGCGCTCGAAGTAGAGCTGCGGATACTGCCGCCGCAGCGCCTCGACGTGCTCGGCGGTCATCTCCGCCACGACCACAGCGGGGAACCCGGGGGCCTGAGCCCCCGGGTTCCCCGCCGTTCCCCGCAGGCGGCGCAGCACGCGCACCTCGGGGTCGTCCTCCAGCAGCCTGCGCACCGTGTCGCCGTCGAGAGCCGGCACGGCTGCTCCCGGCACCGCCGGATGCGGCTGGGGCAGCGCGGCCACCATGTAGCGCCGTGGCCTGGGCTCCACCGGCTGCGGCGCCTGGCGGGACGCCTGCCGCCCCCGCGGTGACGCCGGGCGCGGCTCCTCGCTTCCGTCCTTGGGCTTGTCGTTACTGGTCACAAACGTCTCGACTCTCCCCAGCTCAGGCTGGTGTGGCCGGCCACGCCTCGTACGGCGCGGACGGCAGCTCAGGCTCTGTCATCACATTTCGCCGGTCTCGGGACGGCGGGGGCCCGGACCGGCCGCCGACCGGTCCGGGCCACCGAGGTGATCACGTCACAGCAGTGGAACCGTGGGCCGTCCGGGAGCGACGGCGCCGAGCGCGAACTGGATCTGCGCGAGGCACGCGTCGTACCGCCCGGCCCGGTACAGCTGTACCGCCTGCACCAGCAGCGGGATGATCCCCGCGACCTGGGGCGCCTGCGGGAGTGACGCCTGCAGCCAGCCGTACAGCCGCTGGAGCGTCGCGGCGCAGTGCGCCTGCAACGGCGCGACCTGTGCCGGATACCCCGTCGCGACTCCCACGGCAGGGGGCGTCACCGGACTCATCCCGGGACCCATCGACTCCACGGTGTTCCTCCGATCAGAGTGCGGCACCGGCCGGCACCGGGACCTGCTGAGCGGCCTGCTGGTGCATCTGGCCGTAACCCTGGCCGTAGCCCTGGCCATAGGCCTGGCCGTAGCCCTGGCCGTAGCCCTGGCCGTAAACCTGCGACAGCGGCTGCATGGTCAGCGGGACCTGCTGCCCGTACGCCGCCTGGATGTGCTGGGGCATGACGGGCTGCATGCCGAGCTGCAGGGCCTGCTGAGCGGGGTGCTGCGCGTACGCCTGGGTGGCGTACGGCTGGCCGTAAACCTGCGGGATCTGCTGGGCCTGGGCCTGGATGGCCTGAAGGGCCTGCAGAACCTGCGGCGGAAGCACCTGCTGCTGAACCTGCTGCTGGATCTGCTCGCGGACCTGGTGCTGGTAGAGCACACCCTCCAGCATCTGACGGGCAGCGGGAGCGCCGTAACGCACGCTGTACCGCGCGACCTTGGTCCAGAAGGTCACCGGGCTCACCAGGTGCTCCTGCGGGAGGATGTGCTCCTCCTGCTGGATCATCGCCAGAGGCGACAGCTGGTGCTGCGCCCCCAGGATCTGCTGACCGAGCTGCTGCAGGGGCGAGATCTGGTGCTGAGCGCCGTACCCCAGCGTGGTCGCCATGGTCGTGGGGTTCATAGCTGTGAACGTCATATTCACTCCTTCGGAGCCAGTAGGTCCGACCCATCGCCGATGTGATTACATCGCGTGACAGATCAGTCGCACAACGTTATAGGCGTAATGAGTAGATAAGGCCGATTTGGCACTCAGGCGCCGACGCCTCGCCGACATCTCTCTTTGCCTTGACAAATTAGTTTGTCGGAGGCCATCCTTGAGGCATGAAAGACGTGGCGGTGATCGAGGACCCGGCGGCGGCGGAGGCATCGCTGGATCCGATGCGGGCACGGTTGCTCGCCGAGCTTACGGAACCCAGCTCGGCGACCATGCTGGCGGCCAAGGTGGGGCTGCCGAGGCAGAAGGTGAACTACCATCTCAAGACGCTGGAGCGGCACGGCCTCGTGGAGCTGGTCGAGGAGCGCCGCAAGGGCAACGTCAACGAGCGGGTGATGCGGGCGACGGCGGCGTCGTTCGTGATCTCCCCCGCCGCGCTGGCGTCGGTCGCGCCCGACCCGTCGCGCGCCCCCGACCGGCTGTCGGCGCGGTGGCTGCTGGCGCTCGCCGCCCAGCTCGTACGCGACGTGGGCACGCTGATCATCGGGGCGTCCCAGGCACGCAAGAAGCTCGCGACGTTCGCCATCGACGGCCGGGTGCGCTTCGCCTCGGCCGCCGACCGCGCCGCGTTCGCCGAGGAGCTGTCGGCCGCCGTGGCCGCGCTCGTGAGCAAGTACCACGACGACTCGGCCGAAGGCGGGCGCGAGCACCGGCTGGTCGTCGCCGTCCATCCCGCCGTCCCCCGGACGGCCGACACCGAGGAGCGCTGAAGCGTGCCCCACGAGTTCGAGCTACGCAAGGAAATCGAGCTGGACGCGACCCCCGAGCAGGTCTGGGAGGCGATCGCCACCGGCCCGGGGGTGGACTCCTGGTTCATGGGACGCACCGAGATCCCGTCCGCCGAGGGCGGCCGCGGCCGGTTCACCATGTTCGGCAACAGTGAGAGCACCACCGTTACCGGGTACGAGCCCGGCAAGCGGTTCGCGTTCCGGAGCGACGAGAACCCCGACGGCACGTTCATGGCGATGGAGTACCTCGTCGAGGGACGCGATCACGGCAGCACGGTCCTGCGCCTGGTCCAGCACGGGTTCCTCGGCGACGACTGGGAGACCGAGTTCGAGGCGATGGGCGTCGGCTGGGACATGTACCTGCACAAGCTCGCCCAGTACCTCACCTACTTCCGCGGCCGCCCGGTCACGGTCGTGTCCGCCGCACGCCCCCAGGCGGCCGAGAGCGAGCCGGCCTGGGCGGCGATCAGGGACGCGCTTGGGCTGCCGGCCACGGTCCGGCAGGGCGACCCCGTACGGCTCGCGGTGGACGGGCTGCCGCCCGAGGAGGGGGTGGTCGACTACACCGGCTTCCCGGCCTTCCTCGGCCTGCGGACCGCCGACGGGCTCTACCGGTTCATCCACTCCGGCCCGAAGCGGGGGAACGTGGTCGTCCTCGGACACCACGTCTTCGCCGAGGACGCCGACCAGGAGCAGGTCGAGGCCGCCTGGCGGTCCTGGCTCTCCCGACTCTTCCCCTGACCTTCCCTGCGAGACCGCACGTCCGGATTCCTGACCACGAAGGGCATGACGATGACGAACACCCCCGACCTCGAATACACCATCACCCGCGTCCTGGACGCTCCCCGCGAGACCGTCTTCCAGGCGTGGACCGAGCCGGAGCGCTTCAGCCGGTGGTTCGGCCCGCGCGGCTTCACCACCCCGGTCTCGCTGATCACCATCGACCTGCGTCCCGGCGGGGAGTGGAGCGCGTGCCTCGTGTCGCCGGAGGGCGCGAAGGCCCCTCTCAGCGGGGTCTACCGGGAGATCACGGCCCCCGAGCGGCTGGTGTTCACGACCGGCGACCCGGACAACCAGGAGGGCGCCGTGGCCTCGGTCGCGACCGTCACGCTCACCGACCTCGGAGGCCGTACGGAGATGAGGTTCACGCAGGAGGGCTACAACACCGACGAGGCGCACGCCGAGGCCGCCAAGGCGGGCTGGCTCCAGTTCTTCGACCGGCTCGCCGAGCACCTCGCCTGAGCTCCCCCGGCCGTACGCCGCACCTCCCGGGGACGCGGCGTACGGCTCCATGTCCGGGGTTGTCTCACCGCCCCGGCCGGGCGTGGTCAGGCCCAGATGGCACAGGGGATGCCGTCGGAGAAGACCTCGGGAGGATCGGGCAGGGGCCGCGCCTCCCCGGATGCCACCCGCAGGGCCGTCCAGGCGGCGGCGCCCGCGTCGAGCACGTCGTCCACTCCCGCCGCCGCCCCGGCCGGGCCGAGGTCGCCCGCGAGCACGACGCCCGCCGCCGCCAGCAGTTCACGCCGCCGCTCGGCGCCCGCCCACGTCGTCTTCGGGTGTGGCAGGGGCGCCCCGGCGAGCCGGGCAAAGCTCAGCTCGGGGTGGATCTCCACGACGCGCCTGCCCGCCTCCCGCACCCAGCGCTCGACCTCCAGCAGCTTCTCCTTGAGCCCGAACGCCTGGCGGGAGACGCCCTCGCCGGTCAGCCGGCGGTTGACGGCCACGGCCGTGGCGTAGTCGTCCGCCTCGATCGCGGCGCGCACCGGGGTCATGAACACCGACCGCCACCGGGGGCCGAGCTCCTTGCGCGCCAGCACGTCGGCCCGGCGGCGGCCCCGGCCCCCAGGGCCTCCAGGGGACGCAGGGCCTCCAGGGGACGCAGGGCCTCCAGGGGGCGCAGGGCCGCCGGGGGGAGCATCGGGATGGACATCGCGGAGACCGTCGGGCAGGCCGATCGGCATGTCCACCGCCACGACGGCGACCTCGCCGTCCGCGTCCACCAGGGCGACCAGGTCCGCGACGCCGGGCGCGAAGTAGGCACGCGCCGCGCCCCCGTCCCGGGGGCAGGCGGGCGGGACCACCCCGATCCAGCCCGCCCTGCACGCGTCGACGCCGAGCACACGAGCATCCGTCACAGGACCATGCTCAGCCCTGGCGGGGGACGACGTGGCCGAAGCGGAACAGGTTCGCCGGGTCGTAGACCTCGCGCAGCTTCGCCAGCCGCCGCAGCGTCTCCTGCGGCCAGGCCCGGGAGATCTGCTCGGGAGCCAGGGCGCCGCCCTGGAAGTTGATCAGTGCGCCGCCGGTCGACCAGGGCGCGAGGGCCTCGATCACGGCCCGTACGGCCGCGGGGACGGCCGTGTCCATCAGCTCGGGCACCGGCGCGCCGATGGCCAGCAGCGTGAAGGCGCCGTCGCGCCCGCCCACGGCGTTGGGCTCCTTGGGCTGACGGGCGAGCGCGCCGCCGAGCTGACGCAGCTCGACCACGGCCAGCGGAACCTGCGCGGCCGGGCCGGCGACCGCGAGCAGCGCATCCACGGTCTCCGCGGTCAGCTCGCGCAGCAGCGCGCCCCGCTCCGCGACCGGCATGGGCCCGGTCGGGTCCTGGTGGATGGAGTCGATCGCGGCGTACGGCAGAGGCCCGACGGCGTCGAGCACCGGCTCGGCCACGGCCCGCATGGGGGCCAGCAGCGCCTCGGCCTCCTGCCCCTCCCCCACGTGGGCGACCCGCAGGTGGACGACGAACCTGCCGCTGAGCTGCGGCGGAAGCTCGGGCAGCGGAGGCAGGCGCAGCAGCGCGACCGACGTGGTGGTGGTCTCCGGCAGCGTGCCGGCCCAGCCGCGGTAGGCGTGCAGGACCCGCCCGGCGTCCTCGGCGGCGAAGAACAGGCCGCCGCCGTACACGCCGGTGAGCGGCAGCAGGTCCAGGGTGATCGAGGTGACGACGCCGAACCCGGCCTTGCCGCCGCGCAGCGCCCAGAACAGGTCGGGCTCGCGGACCGCGTCGGCGGTGCGCGCCACGCCGTCCCCGGTGACGACGGTGAGCTCCCGCACGTGGTCGGCCGCGAACCCGAAGGTCCGCGAGATCGGCCCGATGCCGCCGCCGAGCGTGAAGCCGACCACGCCGACGCCGGTCGCCGAGCCGCACAGTGGAGCCAGGCCGTACGGCGCGGCGGCGGCGATGACCTCTCCCCACGTGCAGCCGGCCTCGATCGTGGCGGTGCGGGCGGCGGGGTCCACCACGACCTCCCGCATCGCGCGGGTGCTGATCAGGACCGCGCCGTCGGCAGCCTGCACGGCGCCGTGGCCGGTCGACTGCACGGCCACGGGCAGCCCGTGCGCGGCGGCGAGCCGTACGGCCGCGGCCACGTCGCCTGCGTCCCGCGCCGCGACGATCACAGCGGGCCGGTGGCGCACGGCGAGGTTGAACCCGGCGGCCTCCTCCTCGAACCCGTCCTGTCCCGGCGCCAGGACCCGGCCGGCGACCTGTCCCCGCAGTGCGTCTTCGATGGTGCTGTGCATGTCCGTCCTTCGGATGTCGTCTGCTGTGACGGTGACAGTTGTCGCAGCCGGGTCTTGGTGTTTTCTTGCGCCTGCCGGGCCGGGGTGCGGCAGGACGTCGCGAAGGGATCCTAGAGACGCACTAGGAATGTCCAAGACGGCCCCCGCACGCTGGGGCGATGTCGTCGCCGTCGAAGAAGCGCCCGCCGCGGTACGCCGCGTCGCCGGAAACGTCGCCAGGCACGTCTCCGGAAACGTCACCGGAAACGTCACCGGGCACGTCACCGGGCACGTCACCGGGAACACTGCTGCTGCGCGAGGTGCCGGCGCACCCGGGCGCGCCGGGAGCCGGCATCATCGGCCCGGCGCTGGAACACGTCCTGCGCGAGGTCCCGGCCGCCCGGTGCCGTCTCTACGTGCTGACCGACCTCGCCCGGCCGGCCGGCGCCGCCCCGCTCGCCGCCGCGCTGCTGGAGACCGCGTCGCCCCGGCAGGTCCCGCAGTGGGCCTTGCTGCACGTGCTCGCCGTGGCCGAGCCGTGCCACGGCCGGGGGCTGGGCCAGGGGTTGGGCCAGGGGTTGGGTCGAGGGTTGGGCCGAGGGTTGGGCCGCCGCCTGCTCGACGACCTGCTGATGGAGCTGCGCGCGGACGGCGTGCGGGCCGTGTGGTTCCTCCCCGGTCCCCGGGACGACGGCCTGCGCTCCCTGCTGGGGAACGCCGGTTTCAGGGCCGCGACGAACCGTGGTTTCTCCCGTGAGAACGAGCGGACATACGGGTATGATGAGCCAGAAATCCGGCCCTGGGCCACCTGGCTCTTTCGGGAGTTGTGATGCGCATGAGCATCGACGGCGCGCGATTACCGGCGCCGCCCCCGGGCTTGGACGGCCGCCGGGGCTCCGCTCTGGACTTCCGCCTCCTCGGCACGCTGGAGGTCGCCGACGGCGCGGGGACGATCCTCGATCTCGGGCCCCGCAAGCAGCGGGCCGTGCTGGCGCTGCTGTTGCTGAACGCGCCCCATGTCGTGCCGCTCGACCAGCTCATCGACCGGCTGTGGCGGGATGAGCCGCCCTCCAGCGCCACGGGAACGCTCCAGGCGTACATCTCGCACCTGCGCAGGACGCTCGAACCCCGGCGCAGCCCCCGCTCCCCGGCCCGGGTGCTGCGTACGCGGGAGCCCGGCTACCTGCTGGACATCGAGCCGGACCAGGTCGACGCCGAGCGGTTCGGCCGGGCGGCCGAGGCCGCGCGCGCCGCGCTGGCCGCGGGCCGTCCCGAGGAGGCCGAGCGGATCCTGGGCCCGGCGCTGGCGCTGTGGCGGGGCGAGCCGCTGGCCGACCTGGCCGACGAGCCGTTCGCCCGGTCCACCATCGCCCGTCTGAGCGAAACCCGCCTGCACGCGCTGACCGTACGCGCCGAGGCATGGCTCGCGCTGGGACGGGCGGCCGATGTGACGGTCGAGGTCGAGCGCCTGCTCGAACTGGACCCCTACCGCGAGGGCCTGTGGGCGCTGCTCATGCGGGCCCTCTACCGGGAGCGCAGGCAGGCCGAGGCGCTGGCCGCCTACCAGCGTTGCCGCACGCTGCTCGGCGACGAGCTGGGCCTCGACCCGAGCCCCGAACTGCGGCGGCTTGAGCAGGCCATCCTCCTCCAGAACGAGTCCCTGGCGGGCGTGTGGGCCCCCATGGCCGCCGTGCCGCCGGAGACGGCCGCGGGCGCACGGGAAGTCACCGGGCAAGGCGGCGGGATAGGCGGCCGGGAAGGCACGGGCGCAGGCGCCGGGGTAGGCGCCGGGGGCGGCGCAGCCGGCGGGAGCACCGGGGACAGGAACGCCGGGGACAGGAACGCCGGGGACAGGAGCACCGGGGACAGGAGCGCCGGGGACGCGGCCGCTCCGGGACTGGTGGGGCGCGAGCCCCACCTGCGCCGGATCGCCGGGCGGCTCGACGACCTGCGCCGGGGCGTGGGCGGGGTGTTCCTGGTGAGCGGGGAGTCCGGCGTCGGCAAGACCCGTCTCGCGGAGGCCGCCGCCGGTATGGCGGCCGAGCGCGGGGTCGGGGTGGCCTGGAGCCGGTGCGTCGAAGGCAGCGGCGCCCCCGCGTTCTGGCCCTGGATTCAGACGCTCAACGCCCTGGGCGCCGGCCGGGCTCCGCAGACGTCCCGAGGCCCGGCGGCGGCCCATGCCCCGGTAGCGTCCCATGGCCCGGAAACGGCGCATGCCCCGGACACGTCCCGAGCTTCGTCAGCGGATGGCGCCCCGGGGACCGGCGAGTCCGGAGAGTCCGGGGAGGCGGGCGGCGACCTCGCCCGGCTCGCCCACCGCCTCTCCGACGGCGACCGTACGGACACGGCCGACCCCGACACCGCCCGGTTCCTGCTGCACGACAGCGTGGCGCGGGCCCTGACGCGGCGGGCCTCGGACGCCCCCGTGCTGGTCGTGGTGGAGGACCTGCACTGGGCCGACGCCGCCTCGCTGAAGCTGCTCACCTTCCTCGGCGCCGACCTGCACCGCGTTCCGCTCCTGGTGCTGGCCACCGTACGGCCCGAGCCCGCGGTGGACAGGCAGGCCCTGACCGAGGCGCTCGGCGAGCTGACCCGCCAGCGCGGCACCGAACGGATGAGCGTCGCTCCGCTCACTCCCGAGCAGATCGCCGACTACCTGCGCGAGACGGGCTGGGCCGGCCCCGGGCCCGAACTCGCCTCCGCGCTGCACGACAGGACCGGCGGCAACCCGTTCTTCCTGGGCGAGCTGCTGCGCCTGCTGACCAGCACCCATCCGGACGGCGGGGTGGGCGTGGCGGACGTGCTCGCGCTGGCGGTGCCCGACGGCGTGCGCGACGTGATCGGTCAGCGGGTGTCGCGGCTGCCCGAGGACTCCCAGACCCTGCTGCGGGCGGCCGCGGTGATCGGCAGGGACGTGGACGCCGACGTGCTGGAGACCGCGACCGGAGTCGGCGGAGCCCGGGTGATGATGCTGCTCGAACCGGCCGTCGCGACCGGACTGCTGGTCGAGGTGGACGGCGGCTGGGACTACCGCTTCTCCCACGCGCTGGTGCAGGAGGCGCTGTACTCCGGGCTCAGCCGCAGACAGCGGGCCCAGCTCCACGGCCGGGTGGGCGAGGCCATCGAGACCCTGCGGTGGGGTGAGGCCGGGTCGCGCCTGCCCACCCTGGCCCACCACTTCGGGCTGGCCGCCCGGGTCGGCTACGCGGACAAGGCCGTCTCGTACGCCGTGGAGGCGGCGGGCCAGGCGACGGCCCGGCTCGCCTACGACGAGGCCGTGCTGCACTGGGAGCAGGCCCTCGACGCCTGCGGCCCGGGTCCCGCCGCCACCCGGTGTGGCCTGCTGATCGGCCTGGGCAAGGCCCGGCGGGTGACCGGTGACGTGGAGGGGGCCCGGAGCGCGCTGGACGAGGCCGTGACGCTCGCGACCGGCATCGGCGACGACGCGGCCGTCATCGAGGCGGCCACCGTCTTCGGCGGCGTCACCCTGTGGAACTGGCGCTCGTACGGGGTGGTGGACCAGCGCATGGTGAGCGTGCTGGAGGACCAGCTCGCCCGGCTCGCCCCGGACGCCGTGCGCACCCGCGCGGAGCTGCTCGGCACGCTCGGCGTCGAGCTGTACTACGGCGACCGGCGCGAGGAGGGCCGCCGTCACGCCCTGGAGGCCGTGGAACTGGCCCGGCGCACCGGCGACCCCCTGTTGCTGGCGCGCACGCTGAACAACTTCGTCATCGCGGCCTGGACACCCGAGCACGAGGAGGAGCGCTACCGGGCGGCCGAGGAGATGCTGGGCCTGCCCGGCCTGCCCAGGGCCACCGAGATCGTCGCCCGCCTGCACCGCATGCCCAAGTTCCTGAAGGCGGGCATGCTCGCCGACTACGACGCGGAACTGGCCCGCTGCCTGCGGCTCACCGCCGAGGTGCGGATGCCGGAGATCGAGACGCAGGTCGCGTACGCCGCGGCCGGGCGGGCGATGCTGGCCGGTGACTGGGCGGAGATGGACCGGCAGGCGGTCATCGGCACCGGCAGCTACCGCCGCACCAGTCTGTGGGGGACGGACGTCCTCAAGCTGATCTACGCGTTCTTCGCCGACTGGTGCCAGGGACGGCCCAGCCCACTGCTGACGGACCTGGTCGAGGCCGCGGCCGACGAGTCCGATCTGATCGTGCGGCCCACGGCGGTCCTGGCCGCGCTGGGTGCGGGCGACCGCGAGCTGGCCCATCGCCTGATCGACCGCTGGGGCGCGGTGCGGCCACGGGACTGGACGTGGCAGTTCGTCGCCTGGCAGTGGGCCCTGGTCGCCGCGGAGCTCGGCCGGCCCGACCCGCACGAGCTGCTCGGCGAGCTGCGGCCGATCGCCGGCGAGCTCATGACCATGGGCACGGGCTGCCTGTCGTGGGGAACGCTCCACCACGTGGTCGCCCGGCTCCTGCACCGGGTCGGCGATGTTCCGGCCGCCCTGACGCACGCGGAGGCCGGACGGGACGCCCACCGGCGGCTCGGCCTGCCCCACCTCGTGACCCGCAGCGAGGCGCTCCTGCGCGAGATCCGCGTGGCCGTGGGGGACGCCGGCCGCACCGGCGACGCGCCGGCCTGACCCGGGGACGCCGCAAGGAAGTTCCGCGGGCTCGACAGTGCGGGGCGTTCGCAACTGCGCCGCACCCGCTCTTGTCGAGATGCTGCGACGGACTTTCCACGGCATCGTGAGTGTCATGAGCCAGCGACCGGCCACCCCCGGGCATGAGCACGGCCACGGCCACGGCCATGAGCACGGGCATGAGCACGAGCACGGCCATGGGCATGGGCATGGGCACGGGCACGGCGACCGGCACGGGCATGGGCGAGGTGTGGCGGCGCTTCGCGCGCGGGTGGCGCACCTGCTGCGCCCTCACTCGCACGAGCACGCCGACAGGATCGATCCGGTGATGGAGTCGTCCGCCCGGGGGATGCGAGCGCTGTGGGTGTCGCTGGCCGTTCTCGGCGCGACCACGCTGGTCCAGGCGGCCGTGGTGGCCCTGTCGGGGTCGGTGGCGCTGCTGGGCGACACCCTGCACAACGCGGCCGACGCCCTGACCGCCGTGCCGCTCGGGATCGCGTTCCTGCTCGGCCGCCGTCCGCCCAACCGCCGCTACACCTACGGCTACGGACGGGCCGAGGACCTGGCCGGTGTCGTCATCGTCGTGACGATCGCCGCCTCCTCCATCGCCGCGGCGTACGCCGCGATCGGGCGGCTCCTGGAGCCGCGAGAGGTCTCCCACCTGGGGGCCGTCGCGGCGGCGGCGCTCGTGGGCTTCGCCGGGAACGAGCTGGTCGCCCGCCACCGCATCCGGGTCGGACGTGAGATCGGCTCGGCCGCCCTCGTCGCCGACGGGCTGCACGCCCGCACCGACGGCTTCACCTCACTGGCCGTGCTCGCCGGAGCCGGAGGGGCGGCCCTCGGCTGGACCTGGGCCGACCCCGCCGTCGGCCTGCTCATCACGGTCGCGATCCTGATGGTGCTGCGGCAGGCGGCGCGGGAGGTGTATCGGCGGCTGATGGACGCCGTCGACCCCGTTCTGGTGGACCGCGCCGAGGCGACCCTGCGAGGCACGCCCGGCGTGCTCGGCCTGGGCCAGGTGCGGCTGCGCTGGATCGGCCACCGGCTCAGGGCCGAGTGCGAGGTCGTCGTCGACTCGGCCGCCACGGTGGTGGAGGCCCATCGGGTCGCGGCCGAGGCCGAGCACAACCTGATCCACGCCATCCCCCGGCTGACGGCCGCCATCGTGCACGCCGATCCGCTGCCTCGCGACGGCGTGGACCACCACGCCGTCCTCGACGGCCACCGGCACGACCAACGCCCGGCCGACATCGTCCGGCATCGCGCCGGCTGACCGGAGCACGAGACGCCCGGCGTCCGGGGGCCCCTTTTCCTGACCGGGGTCAGAACCAGCCGCGGTGCCGGGCCATGGCGGCGAGGCCGTCGCGCAGCGCCTGCTCCACCCGGCCGGGGTGGTCGCCGTACCCGACGCGGAACCGGTTGTAGACGTCGCGGCTGGAGGTGAGGAAACCACCCCTCTTGTCGGCCTCCAGGATCACGTCCATCGAGTGCGGTCCGGCGATGAAGGTCAGCTCCAGCTCGCTGAAGTGGCGACGCCATTCCGGCCCGGCGTGATACTCGATCTCCTGGTAGAACGGCATGGTCGAGCCCCGGAGGGTGCCGCGCTCCAGGTCGGCCCGCTTGAAGTGGAAGCCCATGTGGACGAGCGCCCCGAGCAGGTGGTCCTGCGCGGGCAGCGGGTTGACGTGCAGCGGGTCGAGGTCGCCCTTGTCGAGCGCGCCCGCGAGCGCCAGCTCGGTGGCCACGCCGAGCCGCATGCCGGGCAGCGGGCGCCCGCCGACCGCGCTGACCGGCGTCTCCCACGGCACCGGGATCGCGAACGGCAGCGCGCGGGCCTCCCCCGCCCGCAGGTCGAACGGCCCGGACACCGGCGCCCGCAGGAAGCTGTAGGTCGCGTGGTGTTCCTGGTCGCCGTGCTCGACCTCCACGACGGCGGTGAAGTCGACGGTGATCCCGTCCACCTTGTGGTCGGACGACCCGCCCCTGAAGCGGACCTCGCCGTACAGGGTCTCCCCCGGACGCACATTCGGGTCGCGCAGCACCGTGTCGACCTCCACGCCGGCCCCGAGCGCGGCCATCAGCTTGCGGAACACCGGTCACTCCCTCGGTCGCGGATCGTTCACCGCTGCCAACGACCCGTCCCCGCCGCCCGGTTCCCCGTACGCCGTCACGAGGCGAGCCGGCGCGGGAGGTGGAAGGGGCGGGAGGTGGAAGGGGCGGGTCCGGTCGATGCCGCTCTCCCTCCGACGATCGGCAGGAACAGATCATGGTGGAGAACGCCCACGACATCGCGCGAATCCCTTGGAAGCGTCCATCACGGCCGTCGCCGTTCGTCGTAGGGACATGATGGGATTCCAGCCCGAGGAGGACGCATGAAGTACGTGCTGCTGATCTGCGGCGACGAGTCGGCGGCGGAGCACGCCGACGAAGGGTGCGGCGGGTGGTCGGAGAAGATGGCGGAGCGCGGCGTGCTCCGGGGAGGGGCCGGGCTGCGCCCGCCGAGCGACGCCACCACGCTGCGGGTCCGCGAGGGCGAGGTGCTGCTGTCGGACGGGCCGTTCGCCGAGACCAAGGAGCAACTCGGCGGGTTCTGCCTGATCGAGTGCCCCGACCTGGACGACGCCATCGAGATCGCCGCCGCCCACCCCGCCGCGGCGTACGGCACGATCGAGATCCGTCCGCTCATCGACCTGTGACACCGCCGGTCGAGGCCGCCGTCGACCGGGCCTTCCGGGAGGAGTGGGGGCAGGTCGTGGCCACCCTCATCCGCTGGACGGGCGACTGGGACCTGGCAGAGGAGTGCGCGCAGGACGCCTTCGCCCTGGCCCTGCGAACCTGGCGGCGCGACGGCGTGCCGCGCCGGCCCGGGGCGTGGCTGACCACGGCCGCGCGCAACCGGGCCGTGGACCTGCTGCGCCGGGAGGCCACCGGCGCCGCCAAACTGCGGGAGGTGGCGGGCGTGCTCAGGATTGAGGACGACGCCGGCGGCGACGAGCCGGACGTGCCGGACGACCGGTTGCGGCTGATCTTCACGTGCTGCCATCCGGCGCTCGCGCTGGAGGCCAGGGTGGCGCTGACCCTGCGCACCCTCGCCGGGCTCGGCACGACCGAGATCGCGCGGGCGTTCCTGGTCGGGGAGCAGGCGATGGCCAAGCGGCTGGCCCGGGCCAAGCAGAAGATCAGGCATGCGGGCATCCCCTACCGGGTGCCGCCCGCCCACCTGCTGCCCGAGCGCCTCCCGGCGGTGCTCGCCGTGCTGTATCTGCTGTTCAACGAGGGCTACTCGGCGACGGCCGGCGCCGACCTCGTGCGGCACGACCTCGCGGACGAGGCGATCCGGCTGGCCCGGGTGCTGGTGCGGCTGATGCCGGACGAGCCGGAGGCGGCGGGCCTGCTCGCGCTGATGCTGCTGCACCACGCGCGCCGCGCCGCCCGCCTCGACGAGGCCGGCGACCTGGTGGTGCTGGAGGACCAGGAGCGCGGCCGGTGGGACGCCGGGCAGATCGCCGAGGGCGTGGCCCTGCTGGACGGCACGCTGCGGCGGGGACGGCCCGGCCCTTACCAGGTGCAGGCCGCCATCGCCGCCTGCCACGCCACCGCGGCCCGCCCCGAGGACACCGACTGGGCGCAGATCGCCGTGCTGTACGCGCGGCTCTCCCGGCTGGTCCCCTCGCCCGTCGTGGAGCTGAACCGCGCGGTGGCGGTCGGCATGGCGTACGGCCCCGCCGCGGGCCTGGCGCTGGTCGACGCCCTGCGGGAGACGGGCGCCCTGGCCGGCTACCATCTGCTGCCCGCCGCCCGCGCCGACCTGCTGCGCCGCCTGGGCCGTACGGCGGAGGCCGCCGACGCCTACCGGGAGGCGGCCGGCCTGGCCGCCACCGACGCCGAGCGCCGCTACCTCGCCCGCCGCCTCGCCGCCCTCGGCTGACGGAGCCGACGTCAGGTTCGATAGCAGTCCGCCAGGGCCGTGAACGCGGCCTTCGGTTCCCAGGGCATGCCGGGGTAGGCCGTGCCCGGACGGCGCTCCAGCACCTTCACCACGCCGCAACTCGCCATGTCGAGGTCCTCACGGGGGTCGTCCCGGTGGGGCAGGTCGTATCGGGCGAAGGTGTACCAGAAGGCGGCGTCCACTCCCTCCTCGTCGAGGATCCCCAGCACCTCACGCAGGTAGGCCGCCTGCTCGTGCTCGTCGCGGACGTGGTCGCCGATCAGGCCGGCCGCAGCGCCGTCCTCACCCCACTTGACGATCGAGTCGCCGCGCTCGCCCAGGTCGGCCGCGCCGCGGTGGGTGACGCACCCGAACTCGGTGATCGCCACCGGCTTGCCCTGTGCCTTCCCTCGGGCGACGAAGGCGCGGATGTTGTCCCGATAGTGGGCCGCGGTGACCGCCGACCGATAACCGGCGTCGGTGGCGATGACGTCGAAGGGCGTCCAGTCCACCTGTTCGAAGGGGATCGAGCAGTAGCCGATCCGGCCGCCGAACCGCTCGCGGGCGACCGCGACCGCCTCACGGAGGAAGGCGTTGACGCGGCCGGGCAGCAGGGGGAGCACCTCGCGCAGGGCCTCCGGCCGGGCCAGCAGGGGCATCCGGTCCCCGAATGTGGCGCCGGGCAGGAACCCGTCGGTGAACAGGCTCACCTCCGAGCCGGTGGCCAGCACGACCTCCGCGCCCTCGCGGCGCAGCCGCTCGGCGTGCTCGGCACAGTCGGCGATCACCGCGAGCAGCTCGGCGGTGGTGATGTCGCAGGTGAACGGGCACAACCACACGTCCAGGCCGGCCTCGGCGGCGCGGGTGGCCGCGGCCTTGAGCCGTCCGGGGTCGCCGCCCGTGATCCGTACGGCGGTGCAGTGCAGGTCCTCGCGGATGACGCGCATCTCCCGTTCGACCACGTCGAGGTCGAAGGGCTCCCGGGTGCTGCGCCCGGCGGCGCGGGCGGCCGCGTCCGCGAAGCCGGTGTCGAAGTTGATGCCCTTGCCGTTCATTTCCCGCTGTTCCTTTCCTGACGTTCAGAGATCCCGCGAGGCACCGGCGGCGCCGGCGGCACAGAGGGTGCGGGCGGCACGGGTGGCTCCGGGGGCTCGGGTGGCATCGGCGGCTCCGGCGGCTCGGGCGGCTGGGCGGAGAAGACGCAGGACAGGGCGCGGCGCAGGACGGCGGCGAACGACTCGGTGTTCCCCGGTTCGAGCCAGTGCCGTCCCGCCACTCGGACGGCGCCGGTGACCGCGGCGGCCATGACGGCGGGGTACACGTCGCGGGCGAGGTCGGTGCCGGTGCGCGCCGCGATCGCCTCGGCGAGCGGCCCCTCCGCCATGCTGAACGCCTTGAGCGCCTCACCCTCCAGCTCGGGCGTCATCATGATCATTAGCAGGCCCGCCTTGTCGGGCTCGGGGTCGGCGTAGAGCCCGATCACGGCCGCGGTGACTGCCTGGTCCAGCGGCTCGCCGGCGGGCCGCGACCGCAGCGCCCGCCCGGCGCGCCTGGACTGGTCGGCCTGGAAGGCGCAGATCGCCTCCTCCCTGCTGGAGAAGTAGTTGTTGTAGGTGCGGGGCGACACGCCCGCCGCCGTGGCGATGTCGTGGACCCGGACGAGGGCGAGCCCGTGGGGACCCCGCTCGATGGCCAGGCGCAGCGCGGCCCGGCCGATCGCCTCCCGGGTGGCCTGCTTGTTGCGCGCCCGAAGGTCCCTGTCGTCATCGTCGTCGTCGTTCACGCGGCGACCCTACGGGATATTGCGTGGCACGCACAAGATGCGCGTCACGCAATCCGAGTGCGGGTGCGGAGGGTGTCCATCCGGCGCGGGCCCGTTCGTCGGTGGGGCGTACGGACGGACACGACCGGAAGGGCGACGAACGAATGGACACCGACATCCGGCAGCAGATCGCGGCGGAACGCCGCGAACTGGCCGACCTGCTGAGCGAGCTGCCGCCGCGGTCGTGGGACGCGCCCTCGCTGTGCGCGGGGTGGCGGGTGCGGGAGGTGGTGGCCCACATGACGATGCCCTACCGGCACTCCGGGCCGAGCGTGCTGGCCGGTCTCGTCAGGGCCCGGGGGAACTTCGACCGGCTGGCCGACCGCCTCGCCCGCCGCGACGCGGCGGCGCTCGGCCCGCGAGAGCTGACCGCGTGCCTGCGGGACAACGCCGAGCATCCTTGGCGGCCTCCGGGCGGCGGCTACGCGGGCGCGCTCTCGCACGACGTCATCCACGGCATGGACATCACCGTGGCGCTCGGGATCGACCGGCGGGTGCCCGGCGATCGTCTGCGCGTCCTGCTCGGCAACGCGCTGTCCCCGCGGAGCCGCAGGTATTTCGGCGTCGACCTGGACGGCGTCGAACTGCGCGCCGACGACGTCGACTGGTCGCTCGGAACGGGCACCCCGTTGTCCGGCGCGGCGCAGGACCTGGTGCTGGTCCTGTGCGGCCGCCGGCTGCCCGAGGGACGGCTGCGCGGCGAGCCCGCTGACCGCTTCACCCATTTCATCCGCTGAACGCGCCGCTTCCGCCGTTGATCGCGCCAAAGGAGATGTCTGTGCACTTTCGTGCGTCACGAGCGCTAATGTGCTCGAGATCACAGACCTCTCCGGCCGGGGCGAAGAGGCTCCCGGAGGGGACTTCTCCGCCTTGAGATCCCTGGAGGCCGCTCGATGTCGTCCCACCTCGCTTCCGACTCCGGTGCCGTCGCCCCCGACCCGCTGATCAGGAAGCACCGCACCGCCGGCGCGACGCTCACCGTGACCGCGAACGGCACGCCCCTCGCCGGTCAGGAGGTCGTCGTCGCGCAGCGCCGGCACAAGTTCCTGTTCGGCTGCATCGGGTTCGACTTCATCCCCCTGGCCAACGGCGAGACCACGGCGGACGCCGATGGGCGACGGTCGCTCGGCGAGGCCCCTGCGGCCGGGTCCCAGCAGGTCGCCGACCTGTGGTTCGACCTGTTCAACTTCGCCACGCTGCCCTTCTACTGGGGGCAGTTCGAGCCGGTCCGGGGCCGGCCGCACACCGAGCGGCTCCTCACCACGGCGCGGTGGTTCGCCGACAGGGGCGTCCCGGTCAAGGGGCACCCGCTCGCCTGGCACACCGAGACCGCCGACTGGCTGATGGATCTGTCGAACGCCGAGATCGCCAAGGCCCAGGTGGAGCGGATCCGGCGCGACATGACGGACTTCGCCGGCGTCATCGACATGTGGGACGTCATCAACGAAGCCGTGATCATGCCGATCTTCGACAAGTACGACAACGGCATCACCCGGATCTGCCGGGAGATGGGCCGGATCCCGATGGTCCGGATGGTCTTCGACGCGGCCCGCGAGGCCAATCCCCACGCCACGCTGCTGCTCAACGACTTCGACATGTCCGCGGCGTACGAGTGCCTGATCGAGGGCGTGCTGGAGGCGGGCATCAAGATCGACGTACTCGGCCTGCAGAGCCACATGCACCAGGGCTACTGGGGCGAGGAGAAGACGCTCGCCACGATCGACCGTTTCGCGCGGTACGGCCTGCCCATCCACTTCACCGAGACGACGATCGTCTCCGGCCACATCATGCCGGAGGAGATCGTCGACCTGAACGACTACCAGATCCCCGAGTGGCCGACCACGCCCGAGGGCGAGGCCCGCCAGGCCGACGAGGTCGTCCGGCACTACAAGACCCTGCTGTCCCACCCGGCCGTGGAGGCCATGACGTACTGGGGCCTGTCGGACGGTGGCTGGCTCGGCGCGCCGGGAGGTTTCGTCCGCGCCGACGGCACCCCCAAGCCGTCGTACGACGCCCTGCACTCCCTCGTCAAGGGCGAGTGGTGGCTGCCTCCGACGACGATGGTCACCGACGCGGACGGCCGCGTGCGGTTCGACGGCTTCCTCGGCGAGTACGAGGTCACGGCCGGCGGCCGGTCCGTCACCTTCACTCTCGACGAGCCCGGAGACGCCGAGGTGCCGGTGTCCCTCTGAACCCGGAGCCGATCCGGGCGGTCCCCGGGCTCAGGGACGGCGGGCGGCCGATCCCGGCGCGAGACGGCGGGCGAGGAACTCGAGCGCCGCGACGACCTCGGCGACCTGCGTCGGGTCGCCGGTGCCCAGAGCCGCCGCGAGGGGCTCCTCGATCCCGGCCGCCCGCACCGCCTCCACGCGCGCCGGCCGCCCGGGCGCGTGCCTGATCAGGACCCGGCGGCGGTCGGCCGGATCAGGGGCCGTCACGACCGCCCCGGCCTCCTTGAGCCGGGCGACGGCCCCCGACACCGCGCTCTGCGGCAGCCCCGTGCGAGCCGCGATCTCCCCGACGGAGGTCTCCGGATGAGCGCGCAGGTCGGCGACGACCACCAGCACGGTCCGGACGCCGACGGCCTGCGTCGCACCCGACGGCGCGATGTCCGCGACCGGCATGGCCTCTTCGCCGATCTTCATGAGGGTCCTGCCGAGCAGGAAGAGGTCGACTCCGTTCATCACTCCACAATACATCAGATTTGATGCATCGGATTGGATGGAATATCGTCCGGATCACCCGATCCGAGAGGACGACCTCATGAACGGCATGCTCCGCACCAACGGCGCCGCCATCTACTACGAGATGCACGGCGCCGGGCCCGTGCTCCTCATCTCACAGAGCGGCGAGGGCGACGCGGACCGCACCACCGACCTGGTCCGCCACCTCGCCGGGGACCACACCGTCGTCACCTACGACCGGCGCGGCCTGTCGCGCAGCAGCCTCGACGACCCCGGCCGCGGCGCGACCATGGCCGACCACGTGGACGATGTCCACCGCCTGCTCTCCGCCGTGACCGACCGGCCGGCGCACATGCTCGGATGCAGCTTCGGCGCGGCCATCGGGTTGCACCTCGCCGTCGAGCATCCCGGACAGCTCGGCACCCTGATCGCACACGAGCCGGTGACCCCGGGGCTCCTGCGCGCCTCCGAACGCGCCCGTCACGTGCGGGAGCTGGAGGACCTGCAGCGCCTTTATCGTGAGCGCGGGCTCGCCGACGCGTTCGTCGAGATCGCGGAGACGCTGGGGATCGACCCCGTCGCCCAGGACACCGAGCCCGGGCTGACCCCGCATCCGCTGGACGACCGGCGGCGGGCCGGCTTCGACTTCTTCATCCGCAACGACTTCACCGCGATCGCCCGCGACACGCTGGACGTCGCCGCGCTCGGGGACACCCCGGTCCGCGTCATCCCGGCCTTCGGCCGCACCACGCCCCGGCACGTCTTCGACTACCGGTGCGCGCGGGAGCTCGCCACGCTCCTCGGGGTCGAGGCGCGGGAATTCCCGGGCGGGCACAACGGCAACACCACCCACCCCCGCGCGTATGCCGCTCGCATCCGCGAGCTCCTGGCCGCCTGAAGGACGCGACACGATCTCTTTCCGGATGACGGCGAGACGGCGTCGCCGGCGGCGGACCGGCCCCGAGGTGTGGGGTGGCAGGCGCTCTTGACGTGGGACGACGTCGCGTCCTAAGTTGCTGCCGAACCCGACAATTTTCACAATTTCCCCGAAAGTTTTGGGCCGGCCGGCACCCGCACGACCGGGTGCGGCACGGCCCGTCAACCGCCACACGATTCGGAGTCCGCGTGAAGGTCCTCTACATCGGCGGCACCGGAACGATCAGCTCGGCCTGTGTGGCCGAGTCGGTGCGCCGGGGCCTTGACGTCCACGTGCTCAACCGGGGCACCACCGCCCGGCGCCGTCCCCTGCCCGAGGGCGTCACGTCGCTCACCGCCGACGTGCGGGACCGCGACGCGCTGCGCCGCGCCCTGGCCGGGACGACGTACGACTGCGTCGTCGACTTCCTCGGCTTCACCGCCGAGGACACCGCGGCGGCCGTGGACCTGCTGGACGGCCACACCGCCCAGTACATCTACATCAGCAGCGCCTCCATCTACCACAAGCCGGTGCGGCGGGCGCCGTTCACGGAGTCGACCACACGCCGCAACCCCTACCTCGCGTACGCCCGGGACAAGATCGCGGCCGAGGACGTCCTGCGCCGCGCCTACGACGAGCGCGACTTCCCCGTCACGATCGTCCGCCCCTCGCACACCTATGACGACGCGCACCCGCCGCTGCCCGGCGACTGGACGGCGTGGGACCGGGTCGCACGCGGCGACGAGATCGTGGTGCCCGGCGACGGCACCAACCTGTGGACCCTCACGCACGCGGACGACTTCGCCGTCGGCCTCGTCGGTCTGATCGGCGCCTGGCAGGCGGTCGGCGAGGACTTCCACATCACCTCCGACGAGGCGCTGACCTGGAACGAGATCTACGAGGTCATCGGGCGGACGGCCGCGGCGCCTGCCCGGCTCCTCCACCTGCCCGCGGAGTTCCTGCCGGTCGTCGCGCCGGACTGGTTCTGGTCCGACCTGATCGTCGGCGACCTCCAGCACACCGCGTTGTTCGACACCACGAAGATCAGGCGGTTCGTCCCGTCGTTCCGGCCGGTCGTGACCTGGGCGGAAGGGGCCAGGCGGCTGCACGCCTGGCGGTCCGCCCATCCGGAGGAGACCCGGCCCGACGCCGCGACCGACACGGTGCTGGCCCGGCTGGCGGAAGGACACCGGCTCGCCTCGGCGGCCGTGGCCCGGCTGGCGCCCGGTCAGGGCGACGGCTCCTGACGGAAGGACACCCCTGATGCCCCTCGACGACCTGCCGGTCCCCGGCCCTTCGGTGCGCCGGCCGTTCGGACGCACCGGCCTGGCGGTGACCCCGATCTGCGTCGGCACCAGTCCCCTGGCGAGCATGCCGGGACTGTACGGCTACGAGGTCGGCGAGCAGCGCGCGCGGGCCACGGTGGAAGCCGTGTTCGACGGGCCGTTCAACTTCCTCGACACCTCGAACAGCTACGGCGGCGGCAGCGCGGAACGGCGCATCGGCGCCGTGGTCCGGCAGCGCGGCGGCGTCCCCTCCGGGTTCGTCCTGGCCACCAAGGTCGACGCGGACCCCGACACCGGCGACTTCTCCGGCGAGCGCGTGCGCCGGTCGGCCGAGGAGAGCCTGGAGCGGCTCGGCGTCGATCGCGTGCCGCTGCTGTACCTGCACGACCCCGAATTCCACATCACGTTCGAGGAGGCCATGGGCCCCGGCGGGGCGGTGGAGGCGCTGGTGGCGCTGCGGGACGCCGGCGTCGCCGGCCACATCGGCATCGCGGGCGGCCCGATCGGCCTGCTGCGCGACTACGTCGCGACCGGCGCGTTCGACGCCGTGATCAGCCACAACCGCTGGACGCTGGTCAACCGCGAGGCCGATCCGCTGCTTGACGAGGCCCGCGATCGCGGCGTCGCCTTCGTCAACGGCGCGCCGTACGGGGGCGGGATGCTGGTCAAGGGACCCGACGCCCAGCCCCGCTACGCCTACCGGGACACCGGCGAGGCCGTCAGGGACGCGGTCCGCGCCATGCGACGGGCCTGCGACGAGCACGGCGTGCCACTCGCCGCCGCCGCGCTGCAGTTCTCGCTGCGCGACCCCCGGGTGACGTCCACCATCGTCGGCGTCTCGGAGCCCGAGCGGATCGAGGAGACGGTGCGCCTCGCCACCCTCCCGATCCCGGCGGGTCTGTGGGACGAACTCGACCGGCACCTGCCCTCCCCTGCCGCCTGGCTGGACTGATCGCCGGCCCGGCTTCCCGGTCGCCGTCCCAGTCACTGGCCGCGCACCCTGCCGCCACCCCGACGCCGACGTCGCGGACCGGCGCAGCCGGACGGCGGGCGCGGGAGCGGGCAGTCACAGCCGAACCGGCGGTCGAGGGGTGCGCTCACAGGAGACCGGCGTCGCGCACCTTCATCGCCACCTGGACGCGGTTGTCGGTGCCGAGCTTGGCGAAGATCCTGGTGATGTTCGCCTTCACGGTGGCGACGCTCATGTAGAGACGTTCGGCGATTTCGGCGTTCGACCTGCCGTGCGCCACCTCGACCGCGACCTCGAGTTCGCGCTCGGTGAGCCGGCCCAGCTCCTGCCTCGCCTGCGGGAGTGCCGGTCCCGGCCCGCCGGTCGCCGCGGCGATCACCTGCCGGGCGACGCTCGGAGACAGCACCGGCTCCCCCGTCGCCACGGCGCGGACCGCCTCGATCATCCGGGGCGGCGGCGTGTCCTTCAGCAGGAAACCGTCGGCGCCGAGCCGCAGGGCCCGCAGCACCATGTCGTCGGCGTCGAACGTGGTGAGCACGAGGATCCGCGGCGGGCCGGGCTGGGCCCGCAGCAGCTCGGTGGTCGTCAGCCCGTCCTGGTTGGGCATCCGGATGTCCAGCAGCACCACGTCGGGACGCAGGTCGCGGATCACGTCCATCGCGCGCAGCCCGTCTTCGGCCTCCCCGACGATGTCGAAGTCGGGTTCGCCGCCGAGGATCAGACGCAGCCCGGTCCGCACCATCGCGTCGTCATCCACTATCACCAGCCGGGTCACGATCCGCAGCCTCCCATGGCAATCGGACATCAAGGATGAAGCGCCCGTCCTGGATCGTATGGCTGAAGGTGCCGCCGGCCATCCTCGTCCGCTCCGCCAGGCCCACCAGGCCGAGCCTGCCGCCGGGACCGGGGGCCGAGCCGGGCCGGGTGGGGTTCGTCACCCGGATCCGCAGGCCCTCCCCCGCCCGGCCGCCGAGATCGGCGGTGACCCTCGCGCCCGGGGCGTGCTTGCGCGCGTTGGTCAGCGCCTCCTGCACGATCCGGTAGGCGTGCCGGCCCGTGTGCGCGGGCAGCGACTCCCGGCCGTCGATGCTGTCGTCCACCTCGACTCGCTGGCCGGCGGCGCGGACCTCACCGAACAACGCCTCCAGATGGCTCAGGCCGGGCTGCGGCGCCTCCACGGCGCCGTCGTCGCGGAGCGTGCGCAGCACCGTGCGCAGCTCGTTGAGCGACTGGTGCGCGTTCTCCTGGATGGCCAGCGCGGCCTCGCGCGTCTGCTCCGGGCCGAGGTCGGTCCGGTAGGCCAGGCCGCCGGCCAGCATCGCCAGCAGGGAGATCCGGTGCGCGAGCACGTCGTGCATCTCCTGGGCGATCTTGACGCGTTCCGCCAGCCGTGCCTGGTCGATGCGGTGCCGCTGCTCACGCTCGGCGGCCCGCGCCCGCTCGCGCAGCGACAGCTCCAGATCGCGGCGTCCGCGCAGGTAGAGGCCGAACACGGTCAGCCCGCCGAGAATCGTCAGCCCCGTCACCGAGGAGACGACCGTGGCCTGGTCGATGCCGCCCAGAGACCCGCCGACCAGCAGGGACACCACGTACGCGGCCGCGATCGGGATCGTCCGGCTCCACCGGCGATGGGTCACCAGGGACACGTACGCGACGTACGCGGGGCCGGTCGCCGTGGACGAGACCGTGGTCAGCAGGGCGGTCGCCAGAGCGATCTGCCACGGCCACCGGCGCCGCCACCCCATCAGGACCAGCCCGGTCAGGCCGAGCGTCGTGTCGATCAGCACCTGCGGAAGACGGTCGCCGTCCCGGAAGACGAGCCAGGCCAGCACGATGCCGTTGAAGAGCATCGGCACCACGGCACACAGGTAACGCAGCGCGACACCCCACCTGTCCAGGGGTGGCTGGTAGTCCGGTCGGCCGTGCACAGCCCCACAGCTTATGGACCGCACCGGACAGGTTTTAGCGACCTGGGTCGACCTGTGGACAGCCGCGGGTATCGCCGAGACGCGAAAGGCCGCGCCCCGCGTCGAGACGCACCGACCCCCGGTCCGATGCGGCGGCGCCCGCCCGCGCGGTGGACTGAGTGGCATGATCGAGTTCAGACACGTCAGCAAGATCTACGGGAAGGTGCGGGCGCTCGACGACGTGACCTTCGCCGTCGGGCCCGGGAGCGTCACCGGCTTCCTCGGGCCCAACGGCGCCGGGAAGTCGACGGCCCTGCGCGTGCTGGTGGGGCTCTCTCGGCCCTCCTCCGGTTCGGCGACCGTGCTCGGCCTGCCGTACGCCGAGATGGCCTGCCCGGGCCTGCGGGCCGGCACCCTGCTCGACGCGGGGGCCCGGCACCCGGGCCGCACCGGCAGGGAGGTCCTGACCCTCGGCGCGATGACCCTCGGACTGCCGAGGACGCGGGTCGGCGAGGTGCTCGACCTGGTGGGCCTGACCGAACGGGAGAGCCGGCGGAGGATCGGCGGCTACTCACTCGGGATGCGGCAGCGGCTCGGCATCGCGCACGCCCTGCTGGGCGATCCCGAGGTGCTCATCCTGGACGAACCCGCCAACGGTCTCGACCCTCAGGGCATCCACTGGATGCGCCTGCTGCTGCGCCACCTCGCGGACTCCGGATGCGCCGTGCTGCTCAGCTCGCACCTGCTGCACGAGGTGGAACAGGTGGCGGACCGCATCGTGATGATCGGCCGTGGACGGGTGCTCGCCCAGGGCACGGTCGAGGAGCTGAGCCGGGGCCGCGGCCTCGAACAGACCTTCCTCGAACTGACCGCGCACACCGACCGGAGCCCGGGCACCGGCACGTTCCCGGGCGTCGACGCGGGCCGGGGCGCCGCATGACCCGCGCCGGCCACCACCCCCACGACATCACGCGGGCCACGCCGAGCCCCGTCACGGAAGACGACACGTTGGACGCCACAGCGAACGCCACAGTGAACGGCACAGCGAACGCCGACCGGCCGATCCCGTTCCGCAGGCTGCTTGCGGTCGAAGCCCGCAAGCTCGTCGACACCCGCAGCGGAATGATCATCACTTTGGTCATGGTCGGCCTGGTGGTCGCGTCGGTCGTCGCGCGCGGCGCCGTCGTCGGGCCGAAGCCGCAGACCCTGGCAGGCACCGCCGGGATCGCCCTCGGCACCCTGCTCCCGGTGCTCGCCATCCTCACCATGACCGGCGAGTGGACGCACCGCATGGCGCTGACCACCTTCGTGCTCGAACCGCGCCGCCATCGCGTCCTCGCCGCCAAGAGCGTGCCGCCCCTGGTCGCGGCGGTGGCGCTCTCACTGTTCGCCATGCTGGTCGCGGTGCCGGTCACGGCCGTCGTGGCCGAGGTCGGCGGCATTCCCGCCGATTGGGACGTCCAGCCGATCTGGCTGCTCGGCTGGACCGGAGTGAACGTGCTCGTGGCCGCGCAGGGCCTCGCCCTCGGCGCGCTGCTCCTCAACGCACCCGCCGCGATCGTGATCAGCCTGACGACGCCGGTCCTGTGGGCCGTCGTCGGCAGGCTCGGCCCGGTCGGCGCCGCTCTCGCCGAGTGGCTCGACCTCAACACCACATGTGCTCCGCTGACCAGTGGCGACATGACCTGGGGTGAGGGAGCCCGGCTCGCCACGTCGGCCGTCTTCTGGATCGTCATCCCCATGGCCGCGGGCCTGGTCCGCCTGCTCCGCAAGGAGGTGACCTGACCGGCCGCGACCCCGGCCGCGGGCTACAGCCCGTCGAGGAGCGTGGTGACGCGGTCGGTCTCCGCGGCCAGGAGGTGCTCCGGCACCGGTTCGAAGAGCTCGACGACGGGACGCCCCTCCTTGGCCTCCCACACCCCCGCCACCCGGCCCCGGTAGACCACCACGGGCGAGATCCACCCCGCCGCCCGGCTCACCTTGGGCCGCGCGGACGTCGGCAGGAGCGGTTCCAGGTCGCGCGGCGCACCCAGGATGAACTGGTCGAAGCCGGGCAGCAGATGTACGTCCGCCGACGGCGGGCAGGCCAGCAGGTCGTCGAGAAGCTCCGCCGGCAGCACGGCGGGCATGCCGTCCACCTCGACCTGCGCGAGCTCACCCTCGAGTTCCCCGAACCACCCGCGCAGCACGGCCTTCGGTGTGACGCCGCGCAGCAGCCAGGCGTCGAACATCCGGGGGGTGGCCGGGCCGTGGGCGCCGAGGAACGCGCGGAGCACCCGCACTCCCCCTTCCTCCGGCGAGAGCACCTCCCCTCGACCGCCCGGAAGCCAGTCGGCCGGGGTGGTGAAGGTGACCCTCCGGTCACGCGGCGGGCCGTAACACAGCTCGCCCAGGAAGCTGAGCGGCTTGAGCAGCGCGCCCCAGCCGGACGTGAGGGCCTCGCGCAGATGAGCGTCCCCGGTCACCTCGATGACCGCCTCGACCAGTTCCTCGCGGGTCAGCACCCGACCGGACAACGCGCGCGGAACCGCGTCCACGACGGCCTCGATCTCCCCGGCGGACACCCCGTGACCGCGCTGCCAGGAGGCCTTCTCCCAGAACCGGAGCGCCCCGAGGGTTGCGCGG
Organism: Microbispora rosea; assembly: GCF_044460045.1. Taxonomy (NCBI): domain Bacteria; kingdom Bacillati; phylum Actinomycetota; class Actinomycetes; order Streptosporangiales; family Streptosporangiaceae; genus Microbispora; species Microbispora rosea. The sequence continues at coordinate 827,201 of NZ_JBITJO010000002.1, forward strand.
TAGGCGGGGAACTCGTCGGCGGGCAGGAGATGGAGCGTGCTGCGCATCGTCCAGGTCTTGACCAGCGTGCGGTCACGCCACAGGGCGTCCTCGATCTCTCCCGGACGCGGGCTCGCCTGCCGTACGGCCACGGCCAGCGCCGCCGACGAGGCGACCTGCGCCTGCACCCCGCACAGCCGCCGGGCGATCGCCACCGCGTCGCCGCCGCCCGCGGGCTCGACGAACTGCCGTCTCAGCCTCCAGGCGAGCACCTGCGCCCAGGTCGTCTCAGCGGCCACGCCACACTTCTACACCTCAGGTACGACAAGTCGCGCAACCCCGGTGCACGGTCGTGCGCGTTCATCGCCGGCCCGGTCCCGAGGCCGGAGTTGCCGCTCCCGGGAAGCCGCGGGGATCGGGAGGCGCGTGGCGACCGATCAGCGCTTGAGGGCCCGGTACCGCTTCAGGAGAGTGTTTTCACTTGGGTGCGTAGATGCCATCGACCTCGGCCTAAGGCCGTGGGCGACTACTGACACACGGCAAGGCGGCTGTTTCGAGGTGCGGGGCCGGCCGTCGGCCAAGGGCTCAGCGGGCATATCCCGGAACGGCCTGTTGGCCAGCCGTAAGGATGAAGTCCTGGTTCACGGGTGTGGCAGGGCTGAGCAGTAGGCGTGAGGCGGCCGGCTGCCGGCCGGGGGCGCCGGCGACGACGATGGCGAACCCGTCGTGGAAGCCGGTGGCTGCGTACTCGCCGTTCTGGTCCGTACGGGTGCGGACGAGTTGGCGGCCGTGCGGGTCGGTGACCGTGATCGTAGCCGGCAGTGGTTCTCCGGCAAGACCGCTTACTCTCCCGGTCAGTATCGGTAGTTGCTCGCCGAAATGGTGTCGGTGCGGGGGGAGAGCGACCGGCTCGGGTAGCTCCACGGTGGGATCTTCCGCGGGAGGCGCGGGGACGTATCCCGTCATGCCTGCCTGTGCCTCGCGCACGAGCTGCCGTAGTTGCTTGAGGTACCCGAGCACGATGAGAGCGGCGCCTGTCGCGATCCAGGCGCAGAGCACCGCGGTGGGTCGGCCCAGTTGCCGGCCGTCGAAGTAGTCGACGAGGCGCAGAGCATCGGCGGCATTGCCCATAGGCAGGACGGGGTGGAGGAAGCGGAAAAAGCCATTGAGTAGGTCGACGGGGACGGTGCCGCCACTGGAAGGCACTCCGAGCAGGACAAACAGCGTGACGGCGGCCCCTGGGAAGAACGGGCCGAGAAAGGGCACGAACCCGTACGAGGTCAGTGACACGGCCTGCGTCAGCAGGAACAAGTACAGCAGCGCGAGCGGATGCTGCGGGATCGCATCCATCCCGTAGGCACCCGTGAGGTAACAGGCGAGGGCGGCGACGGCGCCGCCTCCGACCATCGTGGCCACATGTGCTCGACGGCTGAAGCCCACCGCGCGCTGCATGGCGACCACCAGGAAGTAGGCGGGGAGAGTGCAGGCCATCAGAAGGTACAGCGGGCTGATGCCCAGGCCGTCTCCCGGCCTTGTCGAGACCAGCTCGTGAAAGGCGAGGGTGGTGCCGGGCTTCTGAGCTGCGGAGGTGAAGACCTCGCGAATGATGGATTCCATGGCGGGGCCGTCCGCCTTGGCGCCGTACAGCTGGGGATGGTGCGGAGCCGGCATGAATGCCGCCACCGCGTCGTGGTTCAGGACCGCCGAGCGTGCCTCGGCCGCGGTATCGACCGGCTGGAGGGTGAAGCCGCCCGGGATGGCCGTGTCGAGTTGGGACTGCAGCTGCGCTGTCGTGGCCGGCGGGGCGGCGACTGCGACTTCGATGTGGTGCGGCGTCGGGTTGTGGAAGGCCAGCAGAAAGGAGAAGAGCAGTCCGGCCAGGAAGATCGCGGGGAGCCAGAGCCCCATCGCGAGTGTCCGCATGATTTCACCAGGGCGTTTCTTCTTTGTGTGCGCAGATGCCATGCTGCTCAGGCTAGCGATTCCTGCACTCGTGCAACACTGCACCCGTGCAACATCTATGATGAGTACGCTGGCCCTCGCCGGCTGTGAGAGGACTTGATCGATGCAGGGCGCAGTTCCAGGACTCCGTGAACGCAAGAAGGCCGAGACTCGTGAGGCCCTGCGCGCTGCCGCGATCCGGCTCTTCCTGGAGCAGGACCCCTCGACGGTCACCGTGAACGACATCTGCGAAGCCGCCCGAGTCTCCCGCCGGACCTTCTTCAACTACTTCGAGAGCAAGGAGGCAGCACTCTTCGCCTGGGACCAGCGCCTCACCGACGAACTCGCCTCCAGGCTCGCCGCGCGGCCATCATCTGAACCACCGCTCACGGCCCTGCGTCGGGCGATGGACGACACCATGCCCAGCTTCGCCGCACAGACCGGTTGGCATGCACGCAAGGAGCTGTTCAGCGCGTCTCCCGAACTGAGGACGAAGACCTTGCACGCGGTCTTCCGCCTTGAGGACAGGCTCGTCGACGTCCTCACCGACCGCATCGGATGCCCTCCGGGCAGCCTCTATCCGCGACTGCTCGCGTCAGCAACCGGGTCGATCTTCCGCTCGGCCTTCATAACGTGGAATCCGGAAACGGAGATCGAGGGCCTGCAAGCGCTCATCGGCCAAGCGTTCGACCACCTCGCCACCGGCCTCGCCGTCCTCGCCTCCTGACCGCTGCGCTTGCTGGACGCTGAGCGTTGCCTGGAAGGGCGACCGGTTCCTCGTGAATTCCCAGTCCCACGTAGGGCAGGTCGATGGCGTGCACAGCGAGGACTCCTTTCCGGGATGCGTCAGTCCATGGCCAGTCCGCCGTTGACCGGCGCGGTAGTGCCCGTGATGAATCGGCTGTCGTCACCCGCGTAGAAGGCGACGGCCCGGGCCACGTCGTCAGGAGTGGCGATGCGGCCCAGTGCCGTCTCGGCCGCGTGGCGCTGCTTGAATTCCTGACCGAAGACATCGGTGATGGTGGTCTCCACCGGCCCCGGGGCCACCACGTTGACGGTGATTCCGCGAGGACCCAACTCCTGCGCGACGAAGCGGGCGAACTGGCTCAGGGCCGCCTTCGAGGTTCCCAGCGCGATCATGCCCGCACGCGGCCGCCGGCTCAAAACGGTGCCGAGGTAGACGATCCGTCCGTAACCGCGCCTGGTCATGCCGGGGACGACGGCCTTCGTCATCAGGAAAGCCGCTCGCATCTCCTGTTCCAGCTTGCCGCCCAGCTCGTCCCACGAGATCTCCTCGAACGACTTGACGGCGTACGGGATCAGGGCGTTGTGGACCATGACCTCCACCTCGCCCATGGCGACCCGGACCTGCTCGACCATGCCGAGCACGGCGGGCCCGTCGCGCACGTCGGCCTGCACGGCCATCGCCTGGCCGCCGGCTGACCTGATCGACGCGACCACGTCGTCCGCCTCGTCGCGGCTGCTGCGGTAGTTGACGACGACCCGCATGCCCCGGGATGCCAGCAACCGGGCCACGGCCGCGCCGATTCCCCTGCTCGCGCCCGTGACGAGGGCGACCCTGCCGCCCTGTTGAACGTTCGTCATGCCGGCCTCCCGGGAGCCTGGGACATGCACGTCACAGATGACCGGTCACCTGGTTCGGACGTCGCGCCGTCGGGGACCGACGCCCCGCGCCGCACCACGTCGACGCGGCCCGCTTCGACAAGGCTAGGAAGCCCTAGGTCAAACGCCGGCCAACTCCCCTGGGCCTGTGGTCGCCACCGAGCAGTGGGAGCGCGCGATACGCGTCTTCGAGCTGCTGCTCCAGCCGCTCTGCCGCGCCGCGTGGAGAGAGGCGGTGCTCGCTGGGCGTGGCCCGGCGATCAGGCTGATTTCCTCGGGCAGCCCAGTGACGACGGGCACCTCCTCGCTGCCGTCCCCGTCTCGACGGTGATCCTGGTCCCGGCGAGGTGGGAGCTATCCAGAGCTTGCCGCTGGGCACCCACGGGTCCATGCGCAGGAGAGTCCGCACGAGCTGGATCGGAGTGGCCGACGCCCACGCCTGCGGCGAGCACGAGGTCGGGTACGGCACGGGCACGGGGAACTCTTGGCGGTCGAACCCGCAGAACAGCTCCGGCAGCCGCCCCTTAGAGGTCGTCTCATTTGGCCAGTCGGCGGTAGCAAATGTAACCGGCGACCGAGTTCATCTCCGCCTCACTTTTGGGAAATGAACCCTTCTCTGGTGGTTCCGGGGAGTTTGCCACCATACGAGGCTGCCGTATTCCTGATCAACAACCCAGTGGCCTGCCCCAAAGGACTCCCCTTGAAGCGCATTCTCGCCTCCGGCGCTGCCTTGACCGCGGCTCTGGTGGCCGCCGCCATCGCCGTCCCGGCCGGTGCCGCATCGGCACAGGATCTGTCACATCCCGCTCAGACGGGTCCGCACTACTACACAACGAAGACCCCGTACGCTCCGCAGGAGCGGATCGGTTCCTACCAGGCGCCGCCGAAGGGCTTTGCTCCCGTTTTCGCCGAGAACGTCGTCCGGCACGGGTCGCGTGCCATGAGCGACGGCGACGACGGCGACGCGGTGCTCGCGGTGCTGCAGACCGCGCAGTCACAGAGTGCGCTGACCAAGCTCGGCGCGCAACTCGCGCCGCAGGTACAGGCGCTGCTCGCCGGCGGGTCGTCGATCGGTTTCGGCAATCTCGCCGGTCGCGGCGTGCAGGAGCAGCAGGGGATCGCGCTGCGCATGGAGCGCCGCATGCCCACGCTCTTCTCGACCATCGCCGACGACAAGGAGCCGATCAAGGTCGTGACCTCCGGCGTCGACCGCGCCGTGGCGAGCGCCAACGCCTTCACCAGCGGCCTTGCCGCCGGTAACTCCGCGGTGGCCGGGTTGATCCAGGCTCCGGTGACCGACAAGGATCTGCTGTACTTCCACAAGCAGCCGCAGAACGCGGAGTACCAGGAGTACGTGGACAATGACCCCGATCTGGCCGCGGTCCTGGCCAAGATCGATCGGGAGCCGGCCACCGCGAAGTCGGCCGCGCACGTCGTCTCGCGCCTGTTCACCCCCGGCTTTGTCGCCACGATGTCCGGCGACGACCAGATCTCCTTCGCACGCTCGCTGTACGCGCTCTACAGCGCGGTGCCGGCCCTGAGCGTCGAGGCGCCGAACGTCGATCTCGACGCCTTCCTTCCGGCCGAGGACGCCCGCTGGTTCGCCTACCTCGACGACGCCGAGGAGTTCTACACGAAGGGCCCGTCCTTCAGCGGGCGCACGATCACCTATGACATGGCCGGCGTCCTGCTCGACGACCTGTTCGCCAAGGTCGAGGCCAAGGCCGACGGCACCGATGACACCGGGGCGGTGCTCCGGTTCACCCACGCCGAGGAGATCCAGCCACTCGCGGTGCTGCTCGACCTGCCCGGCAGCACCAAGGCGGCGGCGCTGGACCAGCCGTACAGCTACCAGAACAACCCCTGGCGCGGCGAGAACGTGGCTCCGATGAGCGCGAACATCGAGTGGGACCTGTACGCCAGGACCTCCCACAGCGGTCACAATGGCAAACCGACCGGCAGCGCGAAGGGCGCCGACTACCTGGTGCGGATGCTCTACAACGAGAAGGAGACCGCCTTCAAGCCCTCCTGCAAGCCGATCAGCAAGGGCAGTGCCTTCTACGACCTGAACGAGTTGAAGCGCTGCTTCGGTAAGGCCTGACGGCACGGCCCAGGTCGGCGTTTTCCGGCACCGGCCACACGTGACCACGAGCCCTCCACCGCGTTGATCGTGCCGTGGAGGGCTCGTCGTGTTCGCCGGTCCCGCCGCCGCGTTTCCGCTGGTGACAGGCCTCTTAGAGGTCGTCTCATTTGGCCAGCCGGCGGTAGCAGATGAGAGCGGCTGCGATGGCGACAAAGGAAGCGAAGTGGTCGGCCCGGCGTTCATAGCGGCGGTGTAAGCGGCGGCAGCCGGCGAGCCAGGAGACGGTCCGCTCCACGACCCAGCGGTGGCGCCCGAGGCGTTGGCTGGACTCGATCCCCCGGCGGGCGATGCGCGGGACGATGCCCCGACCGCGGAGGAAGGCGCGCAGGTGGGCGTAGTCGTATCCCTTGTCGCCGTGCAGCTTTGCCGGCCGGCGACGCCGTGGGCCGCGCCGGGAGCGTGGTTCGCGCCGCCGTTCAGTTCGTCCAGCAGATCGTCGGGGCACAGCTCGTAGAGATCTCCCCACCATCGGCGGGCTTTGTTGTCCCAGATCCGGTAGCCGCCCGGCGCCCCTCTCGCCACATACCGTCTCCTACTCACTGCGCGACTCCGAGCTGTCGGAGTCCGAGCTGCCGGAGTCCGGCGTGTGGCCGGCAGCCTTCTGAGCTGCACGCGCGCGGTCTTGTGGTCCCGCTCCCGGTCCCCGGCCTCAGCGGATGACTCTTCCCGTGACGACCTGACCTCTGCGAAGTGTTCGCAGGAAGGCCAGTTCTCGCGCGTCGAGGGCCGGGCTCGGCATGTCATCGCTCCTTGGCCGCCGCGCGGGCGGTTCGCGCCGGGGGTCAGCCGAGCCGGCGCAGGAGGTGCTCGCAGGCGGCGCGGTCGCCGGGGCCGCCCCGCTCAGCGAGGCGTTCCGCGACGTATCGGCGGTGGTCCTCGTCCACATTCCCGCCGTACTTGAACTTGCCGTTGACCTTCTGGACGGTCAGCCGGAGACCGCGGATGCCCGGCAGGCGCCGGTGATGCTCGGCGGGGTCGGCGAGATCGTGGTCCAGGCGAGCGAGCTGGGCACGCAGGATGCCGAGCTTCCCGTCGGGGTCGTCGACGATCTCCGCGTGACAGACCAGCTGGACAGCCGCGTAGTACGTCGTGGGGACGCCGAGCCGGGGATCCTCATCGGTGCCGGGCAGCGCCTTCCACGCCCCCTCGACGTACGCCCAGTCGCCGGCCACGGCCATGACCACGGCGGGGTTCTCCTCGATCGCCGGCCAGACGGGGTTCGGCCGGGCGAGGTGCAGCAGGATCGTGGACGCGTCGGTGAGGAGGAACTGCGTCGGCACGACCACCGGCACGTCGCGGTCACGTCCGGACGCGATGAGGTGGCCGAACTCGTTCGCGCGGACGAAGGCCAGCGCCTCCTCGTCCGTGCCGGCGTCCCAGGGGTGGATCAGCACCTCTTCACTGTACGCACTCGCCGCGACGGCATGCCGCGCCGGTTTCCGGTGCTCTTCGCGCTGAATCTCGTGACATTCCGCAGCCGCTTCGGCGATATCTCAGAAGCCCCGCCAGAAACTCCGAATCTCCGTGTGCGCCGAGGAGAGGGCATGAGCCGACTGCACGCCTTGAGAAGCCGTCTCGTCGACGCCCCGGCAGTTCGCAGCGAGGACACGGCTCCGGCGGTGGCGCTGTTCGCCGAAAGCTTTCCGGACTCTCCAGCATGCTGGTGGATCCGTCATCGCGGTCAAGAGGAAGTGAGGAGGTGACAGGCGCCGCCCCCTACCGCCCGCCGAGGCCGGCGTCCCTGGCGCGCGCCACCGCCGCGGCGCGATCGGAGACGCCGAGCTTGGCGAAGATGTTCGACACGTGGTTGCGTACGGTCTTCTCGCTCAGATACAGGCGACGCGCGATGGCGTGGTTGGTGAGACCGGCGGCGACGAGGTCGAGCACCTCCAGTTCGCGTTCCGTCAGCTCGGGCACCGGCCGGGGCCGCACGGCCGACGCGGTGAGAGCGGCCAGCACCCTGCTTCCGGTCGCCGCGCCGAACACGACCTGTCCCGAGGCCACCGCCTCCAGCGAGCGCACGATGTCGGCGGGTGTCGCCTCTTTGAGCAGGTAGCCGCGGGCGCCGGCCCGCACGGCGGCGAGGATCGATGCGTCGTCGGACAGCATCGTCAGGGCCAGCACAGCCACGCCGGGATGCCGGGCCGTGATGCGGGACGTCGCCTCGATCCCACTCATGCCCGGCAGATGCAGATCCATCAGGACGACGTCGGGAACGACCTGGTCCACCAGCTCGACGGCCGCCTCGCCGGTGCCCGCCACACCCGCGACCTCCACCTCGGGCAGATCGCGGAAGAGCGCGACCAGCCCTTCGGCGAACACCGGGTGGTCCTCCACCACCATGACGCGGATCATCGGACCGCCAGCGGAAGCCGTACGACCAGGTGCGTGCCCGCCCCTGCCTGGTCGAGCAGTTCGAAGGTGCCGTCGAGCTCCTCGGACCGGCGCCGCATGGAGGCGAGGCCGAACCCGTTGCGGGCGGGAGCCCCCACCCCGACGCCGTCGTCGTCGACCCGCAACTCCAGAACGCCCGGCGCGCCGCTCGCCCGCAGGCTGACCGTGCACCGGGACGCCATGGCGTGCCGTACGGCGTTCGTCATGGCCTCGGCCGCGATCCGGTAGGCGGCCAGCTCGACCGGCGGCGGAAGGGCGGGCAGGTCGGGCGGGACCTCCACCTCGACCGCGAGGTCGCCCGCGAAGCCCCTGCCGAGCTCGGCCAGCGCGCCGGTGAGCCCCAGGGTGTCCAGGGGCGGCGGGCGCAGGTCGTTGACGATCGCACGGACGTTCTCGACCGTGCCGCGAATGCGGCCCGACAGCTCGTCCATCACCCGTTTGGCGCCGTCGGGGTCGATGTCCACCAGGCGCCGGCCACGGTCCACCTGCAGAGCGAGGGCCGCCAGCGTGGGGCCGAGCCCGTCGTGGAGTTCGTAGAGCAGCCGGTCACGCTCCTCCTGCCGGGCCGCAAGCAACCGCCCATGCGAACGCTCGAGATCGGCCCCGAGGCGGTGCGCCCGCACGGCCACCGCGACGTGCGGCGCGAGCTGCGCCAGCAGCGCACGGTCCTTGGGGCGCAGCCGCTCCCCCAGCACCAGCGTGCCGGCCCGCTCGCCCTGGTAGAGGAGCGGGACACTCTCAGTCGCGTCGGCGCCGACGCCGCCGGGGCAGCCCCAGGAGGCCACGACCCCACCCGGCTCCTCGACGGCCACGTAGTGGATGCGCAGGACCCGCCCGACCTCCGCGGCCATCCGCTCCAGGAGGTCGCCGGGCGCACCCGCGTCCGAGAGCCGCACACCGAGGCGGCGCAGCGCACGCGCCGGGTCGTCGCGATCGCCGTACACGAGGCGGTTCGCGGCGGCGGACACCCGCAGGTAGAGAGGGTGCACCGCGAGCGCCACGATCAGCGCGGATGCGCCGGAGCCGATCGCGTTTCCGAGCGTGGCCGCGACCAGGGCGTACGCGGCCAGCAGGGCGACGCTGACGGCGCCGAACGCGAGCGCGCGCGACAGCAGGAGATCGAGGTCCCAGAGGCGGTGCGCGACGACGGCCACCGACACCGCCACCGGCAGCGGCACGGCGGCGAGCGCCACGATGACCGGCCCCCACGGCACGAACAGGGCGACGCCGAGCAGGCCCACCGTCAGCAGCGCGGCGGCCAGCACCCATTGGAGCCGCCGTCGCACCTCCTCGTCCGCCGACCGGTAGCGGGCGACGAGCGAGCCGACCGCGGCGAGCACCGCGCCGACCGTGCACACCGTGCCCGCGGTCCTGAGGGCGTCAGGAACCCCGGTGAGTCCGGCCAGCACGCCGGCGTACCCCCGGGGAAAGAGCCCGGGGACCTGCTCGTAGGTCACCGGGCGGAGCATCCAGTCGAGCGTGTGCACCCCGATGCCGGCGTACGCCGCGGCGAGCGCGGGCCACCATCGGCGCGAGGGGAGCCTGCCGTCCGGGAAGATCAGCAAGAAGATCGTCGGGACCAGGAGGTAGGCGGGGATCCACAGCGAGTTGGACACCCACATCGCCCAGTCGTCCCCCGGCAGGCCGGCGCCACCACCGGCCGCGCCGTCGTCGATGCCGCCGCCGGTGCCGTCGTTGACGCCGTCGTTGATGCCGAGCAGGCCGTACGCGCCGAGGGCGAGCCCGAGCCCCTGGGCCGTTCCTACGGCCACCATCACCCAACCCACCCGGCTGCCCGGCCGCTGCGCCACCACGAACAGGCCGGGTACGCCGAACGACAGCGCCGCGACCGCGCGGAAGGCGTCGAACCGTTCGACGATCCCCGTCACGCCGAGCTGCCGCAGCCGGGGCTCGACGACCAGCGTCCCGAGCACCAGGACGAGCAGCGCGCCCGCCGCCACGGCGGCACGCCTGGCCGATCTATGCGTCATGAGGGGGATGTTGCCATCCGCGTGTCCCGTCGTCACGGGACGAGATGTCCCGTCGTGCGCGGGACCGGCGGCTCATGCCGGCCGGACGTCCCCTGCCGGACTCTCGAACCCGCACCCATTCACTGCGTTCTTCGAGGAGAGGACATGTCCGCACCCACCGCCACACCCGCCACCGCGCCCCCCACCGTGCCCGCCGCCCGCCCGCTCGCGTCCGCGCTCGTCGCCGGCGTGGGCCTGCTGATCGCCATGGACGTCGCCGGCGCGATCATCTCCCTGTCCGCCGGCCTCAGCCCGACCCTGCTCGACGCCCTCGGGCCGCAGGCGCGCCTGTCGGCCCCGATTCCCATGATGATCGCGCAGGTCCTGCTGGTCGTCGGCGCGACCCGGCGTCGCCGCGGCGTCGCCGTCCCGGCCTCGGCCCTCCTGATCGTCGCCGGAGTGCTCGCCTTCATGTCCGGCTTCTACGACGGCGGCTACGTCGCCGACCTCACGGCGGGTCAGCGGGTCTTCCAGATCGCCCTCGTCACGGCCCACCTCGGAGTCGGCGTCCTCGCGGGGTTCCGCCTGGTACGGCTGCTGCGCCGCTGACCGCCGGGGGTCACATGCGGCGGAGGAGCAGGGTGACGAAACCGAGGGCGCCCCGGTAGCCGCCGAGCCACATGCCGCGATGCTCCTTCATCACGGCGAGGGCCTGCTCACCGTCGGGGCCCGGGTTGTCCGCGGCCCAGCGCGCCAGCGTGCCGGTCCACGACCACTCGTACTCGTCCCACTCCGCCAGGTCGCTCACGTGGGCGTAGACGGTCAGCCACCCCTTGGACTCGGCGGCGTCCACCGTGCCCGCGAGATCCGGATATTCGCCCACGGCCTCGACGACCTCGGGAGCGGGAGGGCGTTCCCAGTAGCCCTCCCCCACGAGCGCGAGACCGCCGGGCCGTACGAACCGGGCGAGCGCCTCCATCGTCTCCGCGAGCCCGCCGAAGGCGTGCGTGGACCCCACGCACAGCGCCAGGTCGTACGGCTGGGCGGGCGTGAAGGCGTCGGCAGGCATCGTGTGCAGCGTCAGCCGGTCGGCCAGCCCTCGTCCGACGGCCGCCTCGTTCGCGGACGCCACGGCGTGCGGCGAGATGTCCACGCCGTCGGCGCCGGCGGACGGGACGAGTTCGAGCGCCCGGAGCGACCACTCGCCCGCGCCGCATCCCAGATCGAGGATGCGGGCGCCCTCCGGCAGCGCGGCCCGGCGCAGCAGCCGGTCGAGGTTGGCGGCCGAGACGGGCGCGGCGATGGGGTGATCACGATGGGCGATGGCGCTGAGCAGTTGTCGATCCACCCCGCGATCCTGTCAAGCCGGATGAAACATTCGCATCTGCATTTGTCTTCGCCCGCCCGCCCGCACGTCACCGAACCCGTACGCCTCCCCGGAGTGGCCATGGCGGCGGCACCACCGTGTCGAGCTGTCGTCAGGGCGGCGGTTCAGCCGGTCCAGGAGCTGTTGAGGAAGGACATCAGCATCGGCACCATGAGCGGGCCGATCACCGTGGCGTAGACGATGATGACCGAACGGTGACGGGCGCCCGCCCTGCCGACGAGCACCCACAGTGGCCACCACAGCAGCGCCGACCTGGGGATCGACATGTAGAACGTGGAGGTGACCAGCGCGCCCAGTTGCAGCCCGACGTAGACGAACTCGGCCCAGCGGCGGGTGACGAGCAGCCAGACGAGCAGCAGCACCCCGACGATCGCCGCCGCGATCTCGAGCCGGAACATCGGCCCGAACCCTTCGTCACCGCCGGTCGAGTCCCAGGTCGTGCGGAACGCCTCCCAGGGCCAGACCAGTGTCCGTCCCCATCCGGTCTGCTGCGCGTTGTTCCAGGCCAGCCAGTCACCCGTACGGGAGTACTGATAGGCGGCGTACGCGAAGAGCGGCGCGAACGGCAGCACCAGCCAGGCTCCCCGCCGCCAGCCCGCCCAGCCGTCCCTCCGGATGCGGCTCACCACGAACTCGACGATCAGGGCGACGGCCAGGAACAGGCCGGTGATCCGTACGCAGGACGCCCCGGCGGCCAGGGCACAGGCCAGCGGCCAGGCACGGCGGCGGGCCGCCAGCCAGGCGGGCAGCGCGAAGGCGAGGAACAGCGCCTCGGAGTAACCGGCGAACAGGAAGACGGCGGGCGGGCACAGCAGCAGCGCCACGACGGCCCAGCGGCCCGCACCGACGGGCCCTTCGACGTCGGCGAGCCTGGCCAGCGCCACCACGGCCACCGCGCCGGCCACGAACGAGATGATCAGGCCGGCCAGGATCCAGTCGCCGACCACCAGATGCACCAGGCGCATCGCCAGCGGCATGCCGGGGAAGATGGCCGGCAGCCCGGGGTCGGGCTCCAGCTTCGGATCGCCGTCGTATCCGAACTCCGCGATCTTCCGGAACAGGCCGACGTCCCAGTGTTTCCACCGCTCCAGCAGCGGGGCGTGGTTCTGACCGGAGACGATCAGGGCTCCGTAGACCGCCACGAGGAGCATGCCCGCCCTGGTGCCCACCCACAGCAGCAGGGCGTCCCGGACGGTGGCGCTGCGCCGCAGTGGTTCGGCGGCGGTCTCGCCACCGGGGAGACCCTTGTGCCCGGCGGCCTCCCCGTCCGGCCCGGTACGCTCCCCGCGTTCGGGGTCGTGCTCAGCTTCCTCGACGAAAGCCGTCACGTGCCGTCTCCTCTCGCACCTGCCGGTCCTCGCCGCGCGGGGTCCTATCGCTTCGGAGCACGTGTCCTTACGGCTCGAAGCGGGGTCCATCCCCGGACCTGCTACTCCCCCTGGGCCCCACACGGCGAGCGGCGGCCGCGCCATGATCGCCAATGATGCCAACCGCCCGAGGCCTCGCGCCAGGGCGGCTCCGGGGGCCGCCCGCGCGAGCCGCGGTGACCTCGGGTTTCCGCCCTGACGAGCCGGGGCGTCCGGCGCTTCTGATGAAAGTTGCAGCGCCGGGTGGACCGAACTCCCCTGAACGGCACCCACCGAACAGCGCACGCCGAACAGCACCCGCCGAACAATGCTCACTGAACAGCGCCACTGAACAGCGTCTCTGAACTGGGAGAATCGAGAACTCATGCCGTGTGGACAGCCGCCGGCAGGTACACCTTGATCCGTACGCCGGAAAGTCGGGACAATTTCCCCGATATTCACGTCAAATCGCATGCATCCCTTTCACCGCCGCCCGTACGGCGACGCGTGGCATGCCGCCGTTCCATACCACCGCGACCCACGAGTGAGCGGAGGACGGCGGCGACCGCAGGGTCGGCCAACCCGACCCGCCCGACAGAAAGGTTCGTGATGAGTCAATCAGCGCAACGCCTGGGCGTGGTCGCCGAATCGACGCCGGGCGAGACGCGCGTGGCGGCCACCCCGGCGACCGTCCCGCAGCTGGTCTCGCTCGGCTACGAGGTGATCGTCGAATCGGGCGCGGGCAGACGGTCGGGCTTCACCGACGACGCGTACGCCACAGCCGGGGCGCGGATCGCCGGCCGCGAGGAGACCTGGGACGCCGACGTCGTGCTCAAGGTGAACGCGCCGTCGGCAGACGAGATCGCGGCGCTGCACGACGGATCCACGCTCGTCTCCCTGATCGGCCCGGCGGCCGACGCCGACCTGGTCGACGCGCTCGCGCGACGGCCGATCACCGTGCTCGCGATGGACGCCGTGCCGCGCGTCTCCCGTGCGCAGTCGCTCGACGTGCTGAGCTCGATGGCGAACATCGCCGGTTATCGCGCCGTCATCGAGGCGGCGCACGCGTTCGGGCGGTTCTTCACCGGCCAGGTGACCGCGGCGGGGAAGGTCCCCCCGGCCAAGGTCCTGGTGGCGGGCGCGGGCGTGGCGGGGCTGGCGGCCGTCGCCACGGCGACCAGTCTGGGCGCGGTCGTGCGGGCGACCGACCCCCGTCCCGAGGTCGCCGAGCAGGTGCGGTCGCTGGGCGGGGAGTTCCTCGACGTCGGGGTCGCCCAGGCGGCGAGCACGGACGGGTACGCCCGGGAGACCTCCCGGGACTACGATCGCCGCGCCGCCGAGATGTACGCCGAGCAGGCCGCCGACGTGGACATCGTGGTCACCACCGCCCTGATCCCCGGGCGTCCCGCCCCCCGGCTGCTCACGGCCGGGCACGTGGCGCGCATGCGCCCGGGCAGCGTCATCGTCGACATGGCCGCCGCGCAGGGCGGGAACGTCGAGGGCACCCGGCCCGGGGAGGCGGTCGTCACCGAGAACGGCGTGACCATCATCGGCTACACCGACCTCGCGGGGCGGCTGCCGGCGCAGGCCTCGCAGCTCTACGGCACCAACGTCGTCAACCTCATGAAGCTGCTGACCCCTGGCGAGGACGGCCGGCTCGTGCTGGACTTCGACGACGTGGTGCAGCGCGCGATGACCGTCGTCCGCGACGGCGAGAAGACCTGGCCGCCGCCGCCCGTGCCGGTGAGCGCGGCCCCCGCTGCCCCCGCCCCGGTGCGGGAAACTGCGGCGGCGCCCGCCGGGCGACCGCCCTCGCCGCCCGGGCGGCGACGTCATCTGGTCACCGCCGCGGTCGCCGTCGCGCTGTTCCTCCTGACCGCCTTCTCGCCGAACGCGCTGATCGAGCACGTCACCGTCTTCGTCCTGTCGATCGTGATCGGCTACTACGTGATCGGCAACGTCCACCACGCGCTGCACACGCCGCTGATGTCGATCACCAACGCCATCTCCGGGATCATCGTGGTCGGCGCGCTGCTCCAGATCGGCCAGGGCGGCGCGGTCGTCGCCGTCCTGTCATTCGTCGCCATCCTGCTGGCGAGCGTCAACATCGTCGGCGGCTTCGCCGTGACCCGGCGCATGCTCGGCATGTTCACGAGGAGCTGACCGTGACCCTCTCCACGGCCGCGCAGGCCGCCTACATCGTCGCCGCTCTCCTGTTCATCCTCAGCCTCGCCGGCCTGTCCAAGCACGAGACCGCCCGCTCCGGCGTCGTCCTGGGCATCTCCGGCATGGTCATCGCGCTGGCCGCGACGGTCGTCCTCACCGCCGACGGCAGCGGAACGCTCGCGGTGGTCCTGCTCCTGGTCGCGATGGCGATCGGCGCCGCCGTCGGGCTCTGGCGGGCCCGGATCGTCGAGATGACCGCCATGCCGGAGCTCATCGCCATCCTGCACAGCTTCGTCGGCCTCGCCGCCGTACTGGTCGGGTGGAACGGCTTCCTGGAGGTCGAGAACGGGGGCGGGGCGCAGGCGGAGGTGTCCGGCTCGCTGCTGGGCGTCCACCACGCCGAGGTGTCCATCGGCGTGTTCATCGGAGCGCTCACCTTCACCGGGTCGATCGTCGCGTTCCTCAAGCTGTCGGCCCGGATCGACTCCCGTCCGATGATGCTGCCGGGCAAGAACTCCCTGAACCTGGGCGCGCTCGCGGCGTTCGCGGTCCTGACCGTGCTCTTCGTGGTCTCCCCGAACCTCGGGCTGCTCGTCGCGCTGACCGCCGTGGCGCTGCTGCTCGGCTGGCACCTGGTCGCCTCCATCGGCGGCGGGGACATGCCCGTCGTCGTCTCGATGCTCAACAGCTACTCCGGGTGGGCGGCCGCGGCGTCCGGGTTCCTGCTCGACAACAACCTGCTGATCGTCACCGGCGCCCTCGTCGGCTCGTCCGGCGCCTACCTGTCGTACGTGATGTGCCAGGCGATGAACCGGTCGTTCATCTCCGTGATCGCCGGGGGCTTCGGCATCGAGGCGGGCCCCGGCGGCGACCACGACTACGGCGAGCACAGGGAGATCACCGCCGTCGAGACCGCCGACCTGCTCACGGAGGCCAAGTCCGTCGTCATCACCCCCGGGTACGGCATGGCGGTCGCGCAGGCGCAGTATCCGGTCGCCGAACTCACCCGCAGGCTGCGGGAGCGCGGCGTCGAGGTGCGCTTCGGCATCCACCCGGTCGCCGGCCGTCTGCCCGGTCACATGAACGTCCTGCTCGCCGAGGCCAAGGTGCCGTACGACATCGTCCTCGAAATGGACGAGATCAACGACGATTTCGCCACCACGTCGGTCGTCCTCGTCATCGGCGCCAACGACACGGTCAACCCCGGGGCCGTCGAGGACCCGGACAGCCCCATCGCCGGGATGCCCGTCCTGCGCGTGTGGGAGGCGGAGAACGTGATCGTCTTCAAACGGTCGATGGCCACGGGCTACGCCGGGGTGCAGAACCCGCTGTTCTTCCGGGACAACAGCAGGATGCTCTTCGGCGACGCCCGGCAGCGCGTCGAGGAGATCGTCTCCGCGCTCTGACATGTGACCGCCTGCCGGCGGACACCGATGCGGGCCGGGAGGACGACGCCTCCCGGCCGCGGTCACCCGTGCTCGATCTTCGTCAGCCCGAAGCCGAGCTGGCTGTAGAGCTCCAGCTGGTCGAAGTATTCGCGGTGGGTGACAATCCTGTCGTCCTTGACGAAGGTCGAGCAGGTGGCGCGCAGGGCGATGTGACGGCCCGTTCCCTCTATCTCGCGCCCGTCCGGCAACAGGAATGGACCTTTATGGGTGCCGGTATAGGTCCACTCCGTGACGGCGGGGTTCTCACAGTCGCCGAGCTCGAACCAGGCCGTCACATGGAAATCCGGAAAGGCCGTGAAGAACTGCTGGTACATCCAGGCGATCTGCTCGTGGCCTTCCGCCACGCCTGACGGCGTCACATACACGGCGTTGGGGCTGTAGCAGGAGAGTATTCCCCGGATGTCGTGCATGTTGATCGCGTCGGTCAACCAGTGCTTGAGGTCCCAGAAAGTAGCCATAGGGCGCCCTCGATACGTCGAATCTCGGGTATTCAACCTACGCAAAGAGTGGTTTTCTCGTGGTTCCCGTAGGGCCTTGCCTTGGCAAAAGACGGCTCGCGTGCGTCCCCCACCACGTGCGAACGCGGCGTGTCCAGGTGGCCACGCGACGGGGCGTCCAGATACACAAGAGCAATTGCACAACAACTCTTGCACGTCTAGGGTGAGCGGGTGAGCGATCGTCCGACGCGTGAAGTGCGCGACTCGAAGGTGCTGGCCGCGATGTCCCACCCGCTGCGCCGGCGGCTGCTCGACATCCTGCGGGTGGACGGGCCCTCGACGGCGTCGGTGCTCGCCGGAAGGACCGGGCAGGCCGTCGGCAACATCAGCCATCACCTGAAGGTCCTCGCCGCGAGCGAACTCGTCGAGGAGGTGCCCGAGCTCGCGCGTGACCGCCGGGAGCGCTGGTGGCGCAGGTCGCCGGACGTCCTCAGCTGGTCGGCGTCGGACTTCCCCGACGATCCCGTGGCCGCGGCGGCGGAATCCCTCGTCCTCGACCGGCAGACCGCGCTCGTACGGCAGTGGTTCGCCGAGCGCGACGGCTATCCGGAGGCGTGGCGGCGAGCGGCGTTCACCACCGACCACTGGGCGAGGCTGTCGGTCGCCGAGCTCGCCGAGTTGGAGGAGAAGATTTTCGCCCTGTTCTCCTCGCTGGCCGACCGGGAGGTCCCCGACGACGGGGAAGAACGCAATCTGGTCTTCCTCACCGTCCGCGCCGTGCCGGGCCGGCCGTGACCACCACTCCGGACGTACGCGGCGGGCTGCCGGCGACTCGCGACTTCCGGCTGTTGTGGATCGGCGAGACGACGAGCACGCTCGGCAGTTCCGTCGGCGGCGTCGCGCTTCCGCTGGTCGCCGTCGTGACACTGCACGCCGGCCCCCTGACGGTCGGGCTGCTGACCGCGGCCGCGTGGCTGCCGTGGCTGCTGGTCGGGCTGCCCGCGGGCGCGTGGGTGGACCGGATGCCGAAACGGCCGGTGATGCTGGTGTGCAACACCGTGTCGACGGTGGTGTTCGCGAGCGTGCCGATCGTGGCATGGCTCGGTGCGCTGACGACGACGCACCTGCTCGTGGCGGCGACGACCGCCGGCGCGGCGAAGGTGTTCTTCACCCTCGCCTACCGGGCCTACCTGCCCGTCCTGGTCGAGCGTGAGCGGCTGCTGGACGCCAACGCCAAGCTCCAGGGCAGCGAATCGGCCGCGCAGATCGCCGGCCCCGGGCTGGCGGGGCTGCTCGCGCAGTGGTTCGGCGCGGTCAGCGGCGTGCTGGCCGACGCGGTCAGCTTCGCGATCGCCGTGGTGTGCCTGCGTTCGGTGCGCACGCGCGAGACCCGCCGGGAGACCGACGCGAAACGGCGGCTGCGCGCGGAGATCGGCGACGGGCTACGGTTCGTCGCGCACGATCCGTACCTGCGCACGCTCACCGCCTTCAGCGCGATGTCCAACATCGCCTTGATGGGCTACTCGTCGATCCAGATCGTGTTTCTCACCCGGGATCTCGGCGCGGGCGCGGGACAGGTGGGCGTCGTGCTGGCGGTGGCGAGCTCGGGCGGGCTGTTCGGCGCCGCACTGTCCGGCCGGATGGCCACGCGGTTCGGAACGGCGCGGGGGTTCCTGCTGTGCGAGGCGCTCGCCGCACCGATGGCTCTGCTCGGGCCGATCGGCACCGGCGGCGCGGGTCTGGTGCTGTTCGGCGCCGCGGGCTTCGGCACCGGCCTCGGCATCGTGGCCTCGAACATCCTGACGAGCACCTTCCGCCAGCACTACTGCCCAGCCGGCATGTTCGGACGGATCACCGCGAGCACCTCGGCCCTGAACTACGGCGCGATCCCCCTCGGCGGGCTGCTCGGCGGACTGCTCGGGGGCGCGATCGGCGTACGTGAGACCATGATCCTGATGGCCGTCATCCAGCTCCTCTCGGTCGCGATCCTGCTGCTCAGCCCGTTCCACCCCCTACGCGACTTCCCCACCCCCCGCCGTCCTGCCGGCCGCCCTGAACCGGTCCTTCATCGGTACACCGGTTGACCAGGCAGGGGACGGCACTGGGCGCCCTGGGCTCCTTGCTGGACAGGTCGCTCGCGCAGATCGCGGAGGCCTCGGCAGACGCGCGGACGTACGACCGGCGAACGATCAACGAGGTCGCGGACGCGTGGGACAACAACACCTTCCCTCTGTTCGACGCTGCGACCGCCCGCATCTCTGTCGGGCGGGAACGGCGTGCCCGCGCAGCCCTTGCGTGGATGGCCGAGCTCGGATCGGAGCGGCGGCGCTGGATGGTCGAGCAGGCCGCGGCGGCGGGGCATCCGGTGGAACGGTTACTGCCGCCGCCGGTAGCGAGACCCCTGCGCACCAGGGACTACCAAGGGCACGTGACTCCCTCGGTCATGCCACTGACGGCCGACGCCGCGCTCGAACTCGCGACCGACTACGACCTCGCCGCCGCCGAGGTCCGCTCCCTGCTGATCGAACGTGTCGGCACACGACTGACCGGGTCACTCGTCCTGGTCGCCTCGCGCCGCTACGACGGCGGCGCGCAGGCGGGAGATCCGCCCGAGTTGCACCTGCTGCTGGAGGATGTCACCGACGTACGATTCGACTCCGACGACCGGCGGGGAGCCGTCCTGCGCTGCCGAGCGGAGGAGACGGTCATCGGTGTCGGCGCGGGCGGAAGGCTGCGCGCCACCAGCGGCACTGTGTATCTCGATGACCCGACCTGGCGTCTTTCCACCGCCGGCCGTGCCGCCGACCAGCGGACCCCGCCTCGTGAGAAACGGCCCCGCCGCACACCTGAGCGACGGCGACCGCGGCCAGAGGCCGCGGCCCTGGTCGCCGCCAGGCTCGTGCACATCGTGATGCTGGAGATCCGCGTGGCCGGCTACGCCACCCACTACGCCGATCGGATCCCCGTCCGGCTGCTTGCCGGCGCGCTCGTCGGCGCGGGGACGGACATCCTGGACGCAGGCGCCCTCCGAGGCGGACGCCGCGAGAGAGCCTTCCGCGACCTGGTCGAGACGTGGATCGAGAACGGCGGTCCCGCTCTGGCACCCTGGTTCACCGATGAGCTACGTCAGGTCGCCAGCTCGGAACTGCTCCCGGACACCACCAGAGGATGGATCGAAGAAGTCACCGCACAGAGGGCGGCGCTCCCGCACCTCGGGACAGGGCAGGATCTCGACCCACCGCTGAAGGCTGAGCTCCGGCTCGCCGAGTACACAGCCGCACACACCCGTTACAAGACGCCGAGGGACTCCTCCGCCGTCGTGCTTCTCGCGCACCCGCCCACCGGAGAGTCCCCGAGCCGGAATTGGCGGCTGCGCGTTCTCGACGTGAACGACGTGAGCCGGTTCCGGCTCCGTTCCGATGCCTTCGGTGGCCCACACCAAGTGCGGACAGACGGGGAGACGGTCAGCCGGGAGTCCCTGATCCTCGGCCAGGGCTCGCTCGATGTCCGCGGGAGCAAACCCCGGCCTTGAGATAACCACCCGGTCTCCCCGGAGGAGATCCGTCATTGCGTGCCACGCAGTGTGAGCAGGTATGTCGCGGTGAGCGCGACGGCACGGTCGTCGTCGTTCGACAGGTCCGCCAGGGCTCGTGAGGTCGTGACCCCCGGGATGTCCGCGAGCGCCTGTGTCAGCCGCCGGCGTGCGGACGATTCGACGCCGCCCTGGGCGAGGCGGCCGACGAGCCCGGTGGCGATCTGATCCGCCAGCGCGGGATCGGCCGCCAGCCCGCTCAGCGCGTCGGCCGCGTCGACGTCGTTCGCCCCCTCGACGATCATGTCGATGAGCGTCGGCACCGCGCCGGCTGCACCGCGTGCCCCCAGCGCCAGAGCCGCACACCTGCGGACCACGACGTCGGAGTTCGTGAGAGCGTCCCGCAGGAGTGCGGTCGCCGCGTCGCCCGCGATCTCGGCGACGGACTGGACGGCACGCTTGCGCACCTCGGCCACGGGTGAGCCGAGGCCCTCCGCCAGCAGCGCCACCGCGCCCTCGCCCGATCGCGCCAGAGCCCATCGAAGGGTTCCGGCGACGTTCGGGTCCGTCTCGCTCAACGCCGCCTCGACCAGAGCCTCCACGGGCGCCGGAGCCTCGTCGGTCGAGGACAGGGCCGCGTGCTGGCGCTTGCCGGCGCTCTCCGATCCCAGGGCCTGGAGAAGTGCCACGATCCGGAGAACGTCCTCCCACCCGGTGGGTTCCGCGGCACCGATCCGGCGCAGCCGCGTGAGCAGCTCCGTCTCGGCCGCGATGCGTTCCCGCGTACGGCTGACGAGGTCGTCGACGAGTTCCGAGGGCGTGAAGCCGGGATCGTCCAGTGCGCGCCCGACTTCACGCAACGACAGCCCCAACGACCGCAGGCTCTCGATATGGAAGATCCGCCGGATGTCCTCGCTGGAGTACTCCCGGTAGCCGGCCTCATTGCGACCGGTCGGCCGCACCAGGCCGAGCGATTCGTAATGCCTGAGCATGCGGGCGCTGACCCCGGACCGTCTCGCCACCTCACCGATCAACACCGCCTGTCACCCCTCCTGGCCGGCCGTGCCGAGGACCGCGACGCGCTTCGCCTCCTCGATCGCGAACTCGAATCCCGCATCCGGATCGCGCAGCAGCCGTTCCGTGGCGATCGCGTGCCGGCGCACGCCAGGGTCCTGATTCCGCATCGCGCCGCGCAGGAACGGCACGACCACCTCACCGAGCCCGATCAGCGCCCGGCTCAGGCTCAACTGCGTCTCACGCCCGCCGCGTCCGAGCTGTGCCGCCAGCACCTCGGCCAATTCGCATTCTTCCTCCTCGGGCGCGAGTACGACCGCCGCCCGCCAGGCGCTCCGCGCCACCTCGTCGTCGGCGTCGGTCAGCAGCGCCCGTGTGATCGCCGGCCACGCCCGCCGATCCCCGATCTTGGACAGCGTGTGCAACGCCTGGCTCCGCGCCTGCGCACGCTCCGAACGAAGTTCGTCCACAAGCTTCGGAACCGTCATCGCCGACGAGTGGCGGGTGAGCGCCCACGTGAGCATGTCGCGCACGTAGAAATCCGGCTCGATCGCGCATCGTTCGATGAGCTTGTCGACGAGCCGCGGGTCCGGGTTCGTGCCGACCGCCAGCACCGCCTTGAGCCGCACCGACGAGTTGCCGTCCTCCAATCCTCGAAGAGCGCGCAACGTGTTCGTGTCGTCTTCCGGCATGGTCATCGCGACCACCTCCTCGGGCCACAGTGAAGACCTTGTCATCGTGTCAAGGTCAAGCGGAGCCCCCCGAGGACGTCCGGTCACCCCGTGCAGTGGTTGTCGCTGAGGGACGTGTTCGCGTCGGGGTTGCCGAGGGACGCCGCCGTGTTCCAGTCGGCGCAGGCGGCGCCGGTGTCGCCGAGCCGCGACTCGGCCACTCCACGCTGGTGATACGCGTCGGCATACTGGGGGATCAGCCCGAGCGCCGCGTTCAGATCGGATATCGCCCCGCGCGGGTCACCCAGTCCGATCGCGGCCACTCCGCGGGAGTAGTAGGCCTCCGCCTGCTGCGGGTCGTAGGCGATGGCCGTGGAAAGGTCCGCGTACGCGCCCGAGTAGTCCTTCAGCGCGATTTTCGTCTTACCGCGCTCGCTGTAGGCGACCGCGAAGGTCGGAAGCCGCGACACCTCATAGTCGAGCTCGCCGAGCGCCCCGGTGTAGTCGCCGTTGTAGTACTTGATCAGACCGAGATAGTGGTGCGCCAGGACGAAGTCCGGGTCGAGTTCCACGGTGCGCTGTAGATCGGATGTGGCGCCGGTGTAGTCGCCGCCGCGGAATCTCGCGATGCCCCGGCTACTGTAGGCCAGCGCGATGCCCGGCTCTTTGGCGATGGCGTCGCTCATGATGGTTTCCGTATTCCGCCAGGCCGTGTTCCGGATGACCGTCAGCATGGTGAAGAGGACCGCGAACACCGCCATCGCCCCGATCGCACCGGCACGCAGCCGGCGATCGCGGTGCCGGAGCGCCGCGTCCGCGAGATATCCGCAAATGAAGAAGAGGCCGAGATACGGCAGGTACGCGTAGCGGTTCGCGTGGTAGCCGTCGATGAGAAGCACGGCCTGGGTCGGCGCGATGGTGACCGCGAAGAACCCGAGCCCGAAGACGACGATTCTGCGCGCCGGCCTCACCAGCCACAAAGCGGCGCCCCCGGCTGCGAGCACCAGCGGGAAGGCGTAGAGGTACCAGGGGAAGGGCTTGTGGGGGTAGGCGTAGGCGAGGGACAGGTGGAACGGATAGACCGCCTGCACCAGGTGGTTGACCACCGCCGAGCAGGCCAGGAGGATCCGGTCGGCAACGGTGTATCCCTGCGGGGGGACCACGTCCTGCCGCACGTTCAGCGCGACGAGAACCGTGACCGCGGCGATGACGGCGAACGGGATCTTCTCCAGGAACAGCCGCCGGCTCGGCCTGCGGCCCTGCACGTGGTCCACGAGGAACAGCACCAGGGGAAGCGCGACGGCGGTCGACTTGGACAGCGCGGCCAGCCCGAACAGGACCACGGACCAGGCCAGCGGCTGCCGGCGCAGCGACCTGACATATCGCAGGTAGACCAGGATCGCGGCCAGGGAGAAGAGCGTGGCCAGCAGGTTGCTGCGGGCGGAGATCCAGGCGACCGTGTCGACGTTCACGGGATGGATCGCGAACGCCCCCGCGACGAAGCAGGCCACGAAAGCGCGCTCGGTGAGCCGGCGGAACAGCAGGAACACCAGCACCACATTGGCCAGGTGCAGCATCAGGTTCGTGAAGTGGTAGATGCCGATCGCGCCCTGGCCGAACAGATAGTCGATCGCGTACGACACGTACACCAGCGGCGTGTACATGAACTGCAGCGGCGTGGTGAACCAGTGGCCGATGTTGGTCGCGCTGAAATCCCGGATGGAGACGTTGTCCACCACGCCCTCGGGATCGTCGAAATAGATGAAGCCGTTGCCGAGCCCGCTGGCGTGCACGGCGAACGCTCCCGCGACGATCAGGAACAGAATCTGCCGGTGCAGGGCAGGATCCCGCGTTCGGGCCGTGTTTCCGCGTGCGGCGGCATAACGAGCACCGTGGTGAACGGCCGGATGAGCGGGCGTCATCACACGCCTCCAGTGAGCGTCGTCGCTGTCGGGCGTCCCGGTCCCGCCGGCGTTCTTCGGCCGGCTTTCCGGTCGTCCGCGACGAGGCCGAAGGCGGGCGTTCCCGGAAATCCTGGACCGCTCGGACTGTACGCCCGCGCTGATCGGACCCGGTACCGGTCGCGGCTCGCTCCGTCCGGCGGAGGCGCCTGACCAGGCACGCGTGTCCACGGCGGGGAGGTCCTCGTCTGAAAGGATCAGATCGGCGGCCCCCGTGCTCTCCTCCGGCTCGGCCTCGTGGCGGCCGCTGCCGCCCCGGCGACCGCGGAAACGGACCTCCGCATCAGGGCCCCGCGCCGGGGACGGTCTCACCCGCCGGTGTATACAAGGCGAATATGTCAGCGGATACCTTTACGGATTCGACCGCATTCCTCGCCTCCAAGGGCGCCGCCGGGCTCCCTCACCCCGGCGGCACGCTCCTGGAGCATCTGCACCGCGTCGCCGCCCAGCTCAAGGACTGGGACGCGCCTGAAGAGGTGCAGCTCGCCGGCCTGTGTCACGCGGCCTACGGCACGGACGGCTTCGGCCACCGGCTCCTCGACCTCACCGATCGCGCCGCGCTGGCCGAGGTGATCGGGGCCCCGGCCGAGGCGCTGGTGTACCTCTACGCCTCGTGCGACCGCGCCGCCACCTATCCCGCACTGCGCTTCACGGACCGGTTCACGGGCCGGCGGGTCGACCCCTCCGCCGCCGAACTCCGGGCGTTCATCCTGATCACGGCCGCGAACGAGATCGACGTCGCCCGGCACAACCCGGAGATCCGCGCGAAACACGGGACCGCGCTCCACGCGTTCTTCGCCCGCAACCGGGACCTGCTGCCACCGGCCGCCTGGGAGGCCGTCAAGGAGACATTCGCCGTCCGCATCGCGAGCCTCGATCACCTGGTCCTGACCGTGGCCGACATCCCCCGGACGATCGACTTCTATCGGGACGCCCTCGGCATGGAGCCGGTGACCTTCGGCGGCGGCCGCCACGCGCTCGTCTTCGGCTCCAGCAAGATCAACCTGCACCAGGCCGGAACCGAGATTCGGCCACACGCCCTCCGCCCCGTGCCGGGCAGCGCCGACCTCTGCCTGATCACCCACTCGCCTCTGGATCAGGTGGCCGCCCATCTGACCGCCGCGGGCGTAACCATCGAGGAGGGCCCGGTTCCCAGGACCGGCGCGCTCGGCCCGATCACCAGCCTGTACATCCGCGACCCGGACCACAACCTCATCGAGATCTCCACCTACGACTGAGGACGTATCCCTGGCTCACACCCGGACAGCCGTACCGCGAACTCCCCCGCAGCGGGACGAGAAGATCAGCCCCGGGTCCCGGCGGCCGGCTGCCCGGCCGTCGCGGGGGTATGGTCCGTCCGTCCCCGCACGGCGAAGACGCCGATGGCGAACAGCGCCGCGAAGAAGACGCCGTCGGGCACCAGGAACCAGGCCCCGGGCAGCCCAAGGGCGCCGAGGAGGCACGAGACGATCAATGCGACCCCGATCCACCACGGCAGCGTCCGCGCCCGCAGCACGGCGATGCCGAGGCAGATCGAGCCGACGACCAGCGCCAGGAGCGCGACCCCCTCGAAGGCGGCGAAACCCGGCGGTTCCTGCGCGGGGATGCCGCCGTGGCCGGCCAGATACGGTTTGACGAACGCCTCAGTGGTGCCCTCGCCGACATTGAGCATCACCAGCGCGGCGAACACCCCGGCGTAGCCGGCCATGTGCAGCTTCGGCGCACGCCCGGCGAAGGTCAGGATCACCGGCAGTCCCAGCGCGACGACGACGTCCCCGACCAGCGCGATCCCCTCGAACAGCGGCCAGTTCTGGTAGCGGAACACCTCGTCGCCGTTGCCCGGCGCGAGCAGGTTGGCGGCGAGGTAACCCGCCAACGTGACGATCGTGCCGACGACGAGCGCCGACCCCGCGAGGCGTCTCATGTTCACGGTCATGGTCTCCTCCATGGTTCGCAGCGCCAGGCGCTGTGCGCAAAGGCCGTCCGCCGGCTGCGCGTCCTCAGCGTCGGCCCTGCACACCCGCGGCGTCGTCGTACCGGGGTCGGCACCGGTCGATACCCCGGTCGCGAACCACGCGGCCGGAAATGCGACCTGCGGATGACGCCACGCGAGCGCGCCCGTAGGTAACTTGCGGTTGTGATGGACGTGACGAACCCGGCCCAGTCGCGGGTGGAGTCGCCGACGCGTGCGTGGCTGCGGCATAGACCGGCCGGGCTGCTCCCCGACGCGCTGCTCGCCCTTGTGATCACCGGCTTCGCCCAGGCCGACCTTTCGTTCCATCTCGACAACTCGACGCCGTACGGCCCGATGCCGGCCGTGGTCGCCTCCACGCTGGTGGCGACCTCGATCCTGGCGTTGCGCCGGGTGACGCCGCTCGCCACGGCCGTCATCATCGCGGTCGCGATCGCCGGGCCGATGCTGGTGACGCCGCTGACGGTCACACTGTGGGGCGACTTCCTGCCCATCCTGGTCGCCACCTACTCGGTGGCCCGGCACAGCGAGTCGGCGCGGGCCTTCATCGGCCTGGCGGCCGTCGGCGTGGGCTTGGTCGTCGTGTTCCTGCGCAACCCCGAGTCCGGCACTGTCGGCAACATCCCGTTCGTCGCGGTGCCTCTGGCGGTGTGTTTCGTCGCCGGCCGGGTGCTGCGTGCCCGCGCCCGCAGCCACTCCGACGACCGCGCCCGGGCCCGGCGGCTGGAGGCCGAGCGCGAGGGAGCGATCCGAGCCGCGCTCGCCGAGGAGCGCGCCCGCATCGCGCGCGAGTTGCACGACATCGTGGCCCACTGCGTCAGCGTCATGGTGGTCCAGGCGGGCGCCGCCGAGGACCTGCTCGACCGTGACCCGCAGAAGGCGCGAGCCCCGCTGCGCTCGGTCCAGGAGACCGGACGGCAGGCCGTCGGGGAACTCGGGCGCATGCTCGGCCTGCTGCGCGGGGAACGGGCCCGGCTCGCGCTCAAGCCGCAGCCGGGCACGGCCGATCTGGCCGAACTGGTCGGCCACATGGCCGCGATCGGCCTGCCCGTCGAGCTCACCGTGGAGGGTTCGAGCCGCCCGCTTCCACCCGGTGTGGACCTGACCGTCTACCGGATCGTGCAGGAGGCGCTCACCAACGTGCTGAAACACGCCGCGCCGACCACCGCGCACGTCAGGTTGCGCTACGACGACCAGTCCGTACAGGTGAGCGTCCGCGACACCGGGCGAGCGGGCGGGTCGGGCGGAGCAGGCGCCAACCGCGTCGGGCACGGCCTGATCGGGATGCGCGAACGGGTCGGGCTCTATGGCGGCTCACTCGAGACGGCGGCCACGCCCGGCGGTGGCTTCACCGTGACGGCGCGCTTGCCGCTGGAGGCGGGCCAGCGATGATCAGAGTCCTGCTCGTCGACGACCAAGCCCTCGTACGCGGCGGCTTCCGCTCGATTCTGGAGGGTCAGGACGACATCGAGGTGGTGGGCGAGGCGGTCGACGGCATCGAGGCCATCGACCGAGGGTCGGTGCTGCAGCCCGACGTCATCCTCATGGACATCCGCATGCCACGCCTGGACGGCATCGAGGCGACGCGCCATCTGCTGAACGGCGGCACCTGCCGGGCGCGCATCCTCATCCTCACGACATTCGATGAGGACGAGTACGTCTACCAGGCGCTGCGGGCCGGGGCGAGCGGCTTCCTGCTCAAGAGCGCTCCGCCGCGCGAGCTGGCCGGGGCCGTCCGTACGGTCGCCGCGGGCGAGGCGCTGCTGGCACCGGAGATCACCCGGCGGATGATCGAGGATTACGTCCGCCGCCCGCGGCCGGGCTCTGACCGGCCTGCCGGGCTCGAGACGCTGACCCCACGCGAACTCGAGGTACTGCGGCTCATCGCCCGAGGTCGCTCCAACGCGGAGATCGCCGCGGAACTCTTCCTCAGCGGGCCGACGGTCAAGACCCATGTCACCCGCATCCTCGGCAAGCTGGGTCTCCGCGACCGCGTCCAAGCCGTGGTCTTCGCCTACGAATGCGGCCTCGTCCACCCCGGCCGCTGACACGGCCGCGCACCAACGGCCCCGGGCCCGGCTCGCGGCGTATGGCACTCACGACCACAGCTCTGCCTATGATCGGCCGCCGGCGCCGCGGGCCACCGCCCTCCGACCGCCCGAAGAAGGGCTGTTGAAGGAGAGCGCGCGCCCCGCAACAGGTCGCGGCTTCAGCTTGAGCCTCTTCCTCGACGCGCCCGGGAAGACGACGACCAGGTGCTGCTCCTCTTCTGCATCGTCGACCCGCACGTAGACACGGAGCCGGTAGCGGCCCTTCCCCGCGATCGCCAGGTTCGGCATCGGGGCACCCGCGCCCACCTCTCCGCCCTCGCCCATCTCCGGCACGGTGAGCTTGCCGCTGCGGCTGACGATCGACACCTCGTTGACCTGATCCCATCCGGCCGTCCGCTGCGGCGGCGGGGTGCGGAAGGCCTTCACTGTGAGACAAACGTCGGCGACGTCTGCGACATGGCCGATGAGCACCGCGCTGTCGGCCACCCCGACGCGGGTGCTGTCATCGTAGACCTTGCCCGTCGCCTGCTCCTCCGCCTCGTCGGCCGCCTCGTCTTCGGGGTCGTGGACCAGATAGCCGGGATCGCCGTCGACGAACAGGAAGTAGTTGGCCGTGGCCTGGACGACGCCCTTCGTCCGGGGCCACGGGTCGCGGCACTTCGCGTTCTTCTCGGCGATGTAGGCGGCGTTCGCCGCCTCCGCCTCCGTGGTCGACCACAGCAGCTCGGGATGGGCTGCGCCGACGATCTCCGGGCAGACGTAGACGAGGTCCCACTGGTCCGCGCTGCGCGCGGACGCGCTCCCGGCCCGCGCCAGAAGCGCCTGCTGCTCGTCGTGGTCCTTCGCCCGGCACAGCGCCCGCCCGTACGCGAGGATCTCCTGGTCCGACAGGCTGTCCGGGAACATGGGCGGGACTCCGCCCTCTGTGCTCCGCGCCCGGCACAGGAACGCGGCGTCGCGTTCCGCAGGTTTCAGGTCGCCGAAGCTGGGCCGGTCGTAGCAGTCCATCGACCAGCCGGTGTAGGTGAGGTGCGGGGTAGCCTCCGGGTGGATCAGTGCGATGATCGGCAGTACGGCCACGGCCGTCACCGCGACGCGGATCACGCGCCGCCGCGCGGGCGGCAGGTCCGCCGGGCGGCCCTCCTCGGGCAGTTCACGGGCGGTCGCCGCGATCCACACGGTGCCGACGTATCCCAGCGCGTCCACCATGACCGGCACCGTCATATCGCCGCCGGACATTCTTCCGAAGACGTCGAGCGGGAACACCAGCGCGTAGACACCCACTGACAGCCATCCGGCGGTCTGCGTGCCGCGGCTCCAGCGGCCGTCGCGGCGCTGCCCGACGAGCGTGATGAGGGTCGCCGCCACTCCGCCCAGCATCAAGCCCAGTACGACGATGTAGCCCGATCCCAGCTCTGGGAGGTCGAGTTCGTCGAGCAGTACGTCGGCCATCGCGGCCAGTTCGACCGCGAAGACGGCTCCGGCCGTCGCGCGCAGCATGCGGGACCGCCAGCGGATAACGAGCAAATA
The DNA here is from genome assembly GCF_044460045.1 of Microbispora rosea. Taxonomy (NCBI): domain Bacteria; kingdom Bacillati; phylum Actinomycetota; class Actinomycetes; order Streptosporangiales; family Streptosporangiaceae; genus Microbispora; species Microbispora rosea. The sequence continues at coordinate 856,766 of NZ_JBITJO010000002.1, forward strand.
GAGGACGTCGATCGCGGTCCACAACGCGAGCTGGAATGCCGCATCGACCGCGTCGGGGAGCAGCGCGATCGGATACCGCAGCACGAGGGCGTACGCCACCGCCAGATACAGCAGCCGGCGCAGTGCCTTCGCCCGGCGGTCCAGCGGGCCCGGCGCCGGGGCACGCAGGATCAGCCACAGGAGCGCGGCCTTCACGAGAGCGGCCACGAGCAGCGCCACAACCGTAGGGGTGTCGAACCCGCCGCGTATGTAGAACTCCGCAACGGCCGGCGGCGACCATTCGACGGCAGCCCAGAGCCAAGCGTCGCCGAGCACCAGCCCCACGACCGCCGACGCAAGAACCAGACCTACTAAAACAATCCTGATAATCCGCCAAAAGCCATTCGGAGGCACGGGATGCGATCTTAGTGGGGCACCGCCCGCACAGCGGACCACAGCAGAACGAACGGTCCCGCATCCGAGAAGCGGGGACTCCTTGGTCTCCACATGCCCAAGATTCGGCGCTGAAGGCACCAAAATCCTGAATAACCCCCGATGCGTGGTATCGCAGCACGCTCCACAGTGTTCTTGAGGAGACAACCAGGCAGGATCAGCGTCCACGCTCAGGCCGCGCTGATCTCCGGGCAGTCACCGAGAGGCGACCGGAGGCGTATTCCATGCCTTTTTCGCAGGCGAGACAGGGCTTCAGAATCTTCTACGAACGCTCGGGCCACGGAACACCTGTTGTGCTCATACACGGCAACCCGGGAGATCACATGGAGTTTTCCCGCGTGGTGCCGCTTCTGGGTGACACTGCAGACGTGGTGACCCCGGACCTGCGCGGGTACGGGAAATCCGACAAACACCTGAAGGACGTCGGCAACGCCTATTCACTCAGCGGCCAGGTCGACGGTGTCATCGCGCTCATCGACGAACTGGGCATCAGCAACGCGGTGCTGTGCGGGTACGACGTGGGCAGCTTCACCGTCCAGACTCTCGCCATGAAGCGCCCGGACCTGGCGCACTCCCTGGTCATCGCACCGCCGACCATGGGCGTCGGGCGGCGAATCCTGGAGGAGAAGGCTGTCAACGCCTTCCTCCACGCGATCATGTACAAGACCAGCCTGGTCGAGGACCTGATCGACGGAAAGCCGGAAGCCGTCCGTGCCGTGCTGCGGGAGAATCTGGTGAGCTGGTCGCCCCCCGGCTCCCCCGCGGTCGACGCTCTCCTCGACCATCTCACCGGGAATCACTCGGAACCAGGCGCATTCCTGGCCAGCGCGATGTGGTTCCGCCACCCCGAGGGCAACCCCATCACCTACTACGCCAACGAGACCAAACCGGCGCCGGGTGACAGGTTTTCGAAGAATGTCACCATCCTGTGGCCGGACAGCGATGCGCTCTTCCCCGTGGAATGGAACGACACGCTGGACGACTACTACAGCGACTACGACCTGCACATCATGGAGAACACAGGGCATTTCAGCCCCGTCGACTCTCCGGAGACCTGGGCGGAGCACATTCGCAAGCATGTGCGGGCCGCCTCGAAGTAGCGAGACCCCGGCCCGGCTCACATAATCGAGCGTCACGGAAAGCGTCACTGGGAATGACAGCCCCTGCCGAGGCCGAGGGTTTGTGCGGCATCAGCCTGAGGGCGGCGCGGGCCGGGCCGATTCCCGGTCAGGGGCGGGTGCGTTCCAGGACTCGAGCAGGCGCAGCGCCTGTTCGGTCGGCGAGTCCGGTTCCACGTTGTAGACGTACAGGGTCTGTTCCGCGTCTCCGGGAACCGGGAAGGACTCGAAGACGAAATGCAGGTCACCGACGACGGGGTGATGATGGAGCTTCGCACCGTGGGTGCACCGTAGCACCCGGTGATCGTTCCACCAGGTGGTGAAGTGCGGTGACCGCAGCATGAGCTCGCCCACCAGGTCTGCGAGTTGCCGGTCGTGGGGCCGGCGCCCGGCCTCCAGGCGAAGGATTCCCACGGTTTCGGCAGCGATGCGTTCCCAGTCGCCGACGGTCTGCCGGGCGGAGGGGTCGAGCAGATAGTAGCGGGCCAGGTTGCGGGCCGGCACGGGCAGGGCGTCGAAGTCGGTGAGGACGGCCCGGGCCAGTCGGTTGGAGGCCAGGACGTCGGTCCGCCGGCCGAGGACGAATGCCGGCACGTGCTGCAACGTCCGAAGCATCAGGTGCAGGCCTGGACGGACACGCTGTGGGCCGGTGTGGGCGCGGCGAGCGGCGGCGTTCGGCCGGCTCAGCAGATCACGCATGTGTTCCGTCTCGGACGCGTCCAGGTGCAGGGCCCGGCCAAGAGCCTCAAGGACTTCGGGCGAAGGGTTACCGGCCCGGCCCTGTTCGAGCCGTGTGTAGTACTCGGTGCTCACCCCGGCGAGCCGCGCGACCTCGTCGCGACGCAGTCCCGAAACCCGGCGCGTGCGGCCGTCCTCGGGCAGCCCTGCCTGGTCAGGCTTCAGGCGGCCACGCCGGATACGAAGAAAGTCGGCGAGCTCGCTTCGGCTGTCCATACCCCCAGTGTGACGTCTCGCATGTGCGGCGTTTCCGGTGTGGGTGGCCCTGCCGGTACCAGTCTCGGCAGGGTACGGCAGGTGCTCTTGGCGGTGGGTCCGGCGGTGGTGTGCTGGATGGGCGGCCCGGATGAACGGACCACCGCCCGAAAGTTCCACGGAAGGTACCTCCATGACCTCGCAGACCTCTGTCGCCCCGCTTGCCGGCCGTGTCACCGTCGTGACCGGCGCCTCCAGCGGCATCGGTGAAGCGACCGCTGAGCACCTGGCATCGCTGGGAGCGAAGGTCGCCGTGCTGGCCCGGCGCGAGGACCGGCTCGCCGAGCTGGTCTCCCGCATCGAAGAGAAGGGTGGCACCGCCTTGGCGATCGCCGCCGACGTGACCGACGCCCGAGCCGTACGCGCCGCCGCCAGCCGCGTGAAGAACGACCTGGGCGGCGCGGACCTGCTCTTCAACAACGCAGGCGTGATGCTCCCGGCTCCGATCCAGGAGCTGGCCGGCGACCAGTGGCAGCGCCAGATCGACCTGAACATCACCGGCCTGATGAACGCCATCGGGGCGTTCGTTCCCCAGCTGGTCGAGGCGGCCGCCGAACGCGGCGTCGGCGACCTGATCAACACCTCCTCGATCGCCGCGCAGAACCTCTTCCCGAACTTCGCCGTGTACTCGGCCACCAAGGCCTATGTCTCGCACCTGTCCCGGCACCTGCGTATGGAGCTGGGCCCGAAGAAGGTGCGGGTGTCGGCGATCGAGCCGGGCATCGTCGGTACGGAACTGCAGAGCCACGTCACCGACGCCGGGGCGCTGGAGTGGCTGGAGGGCTCCAAGCAGACGATGGAGTGGCTGACGGCGGAGGACGTCGCCCACACCGTCGGTTTCCTCGCCTCCCAGCCGGCACGGGTCAACCTTCAGCAAGTCACGATCATGCCTACCGGCGAGGCCAGCTGATCACACCCCCGGCGCCGCCGTCCCGATCCGAGCGGGCGGCCGGACGTGGCCGGGACACCCGGGACTCGGCCACGTCCCGCCGTCGTCGACCGGGGGCGGCCTCGCGAGTACGCCACCCGCCCCGGACTGGGCCTTAGGTCCTCATCGTCCACCACCGTCCAGCCTCGTCCACTCCGGTCGTCACCCGGTGACCGCCCTGGATGATAGGACGTGCCCGGCGCTATGCCGTACGCCAGGCATCCCCGACGCAGGCCTCTTGGTAGTCCCACCATCCCGCCTCCACGCCTCGGTTCAGCTGCGCTTTTGCGGCCCGGACGTCGGCATCGGAAGGCACGCTGAGAGCGACGAGCGGGAAATCCGCGCTGTACGCCTCCGCTCCGATGCCCAACGGAGCGAATACCTCGTGCACCGCGTTGGCGGTCGCCTTCGGTCCCCCACGGACCGGCAGCACGAGGATTGTGCACCTACCGGACCATTCGACGCGTTCCTCAACCCATCGGACGCCATCGGCGTCCATGGTGAACCGCACGATGTCGCCCTCGGCAGCGCCGTCGACGAAGAACGGGACGTTGTCCACCTGTGCGAGATCCCCGCCGAGCGGGGTCGCCCACACGCCTTCCTGGTCGAACTGCGGCCATCCCTCACGCGGTACGAACCGGTACCAGACTTTCACTCTGCCATCAGCATCCATCGCCGTGCTCTCGGACCAGGGGGAGACCACGCTGACGATCGGCTTCCGCTCGACCCCAGGGGTCCGGACTCGCGCGGACCTCAGCCAGGACGACGTCAAGACCTGAGTCGAACCCATCTCGGTCCTGCGGCACGACCACAGCCCTACGAATTGCGCGCAGATTCTGCTTTGGAAGAGGACCTGCAGGAGTGAGCTCCTGTGGTTGCGCGCTCATGCCACCAGCGTACGCACGGGGCGCCCGGCGCGACCCAGGCGATCGCAACGCCCTTCGTCATGACCGCGTGAGGGGTCGGGTCTCCACTTCGCCCGTGAGGGCGAGGTGGCGGCGGCGGCTCGGCAACATCATGGTGGGGTGGGAGACGCTCCAGGCCGCGCTGGCGCAGATCATCTCCTTGATGCGGGCGGCGGTCCGGCCCGTGAAGACAGTGGACGTGACCTGATCGTCGGGGGTCACGCGCTGGACGATCCCATCGCGGCGTCCGAGGCTGATGCACTGCAAGGAGTAGCCGATCGTGGTCTCGGGAACCTTGCGACCCGTCAAGCGCGCGGCGATGACGTCGGCGGCCAGCCAGGCCATCGGGTTCGCCGAGGCGCAGGACATCCGTAGCGGCTTGCCGCCCGCTCCTTCGGCGAGCGCGGCGTCGCCGACCGCGTACACATCGGGGTGCGAGACCGATCGCATGCCGGCGTCGACGACGATCCGGCCTGTGTCGGACACCTCAAGGGTGGTGGCTGCCGCGATCGGGTGCACGGTGAAACCCGCGGTCCACACGGTCACCTGGGCCCGGATCTTGCTGCCTGCGCCGGTGACCACGCCGTCCGCTTCGACGCGCGTGACGTCGACAGCGTCGTGGACCGTGATGCCGAGCCGGTCCAAGGCCCCGCGCAAGTGGCGCTGCGCCTTGTCGCTGAGCCAGCCGCCGACGCGGCCGCGGGCGGCGATGGCGATCTCAAGGTCCGGGTGGGCTTCGGCGATCTCGGTGGCCGCCTCGATACCGGTCAGGCCGCCGCCCACGATCAGCACGGTCCCACCGGGCTTCACCTCGCTCAGGCGCGCCCGCAGCCGGAGAGCGGCCTGCTTGCCGGCCACGTTGTAGGCGTGCTCCGCGACACCAGGGACGCCGTGATCGGCGCCGGCGCTGCCCAGGGCGTACACGAGGGTGTCATAGGCGAGGGTCTCACCGCCGAGGTCGACGGTCTTGCCTTCCACATCGACAGCGGTGACCCGCGCGGTCCGGACCTGTACGCCGGTGCCCGCGTAGAGGTCGCGCAGCGGGCGAGGCTGCAGATCCTGACCGCACGCGAGCTGGTGCATGCGTACCCGTTCGACGAACTCCGGGTCGCCGTTGACCAGGGTGATCTCGATGTCGTCGCGGTGCAGCCGCTTGGCGAGGCGACCGGCGGTGTTGGCTCCGGCGTACCCGGCTCCCAGGACGACGATGCGGTGCTTCATGGCTCGCTCCTATGCGGGGTTGCTTTCACCCCCCTGAACCGGCCATGCATGCGATCCCTGACAGGGACCGCGTGTGATCTAGGTCACGACTCGTCGGGCACGGGCGACAAGGTCCGGCGGCCGCCGCCGGCACGCGATGCGCTGAAGAGCCCAGGCCGTATGAGCAAGATCGGCGCAGGCGGGTCTCACCTGGCGGGCGGTGTTGGGTTCGAATCAGCGACCGCTCGTTTGTACGGAGCCATGCTCGCCACCCGTAGTGCACTGACCTGAAGGACGAGGACGCGGTCACGGTCGGAAGCCCGATAAACGCACACCGAGGCAGTGACCTTCTTGTTGAGCGTGTAGGCCTGGCAGATGGCATCGGTCTCATGACACAGGGACACTCCGCCGTTGAGGTTGTCCAAGCCGACGCTGGTGAGGATCTTCCCGTCCTCCAAGTAGACGGCGGCAGCACCACCTGGCTCATCAGCCGGCCATCGTCGATCCATCTGTGCGATGGCTGCGTCGACAAGGGTTTGATCAAGCTGCATGCAGGCATCGTGTCACTTCAAGGCGGTCAGATCCCCCCGAGTTCCGTCGCAGAGTCCTGGACCTGCTGAAGGCGGACCGCACCGTGCAGCAAGTGGCCGCCGATCTAGCGACCAGACCAGCTGCAACTGGCGCAGACAAGACCGTATCGACGCAGGTCTGGAGCCCGGGATCACCTCCAGCGACCTGGCCGAGCTGGTGGCCGCCCGGCGCCGGATCGGCTGCGACACCGAGCAGGACTGGCTCTACTCGAGAGCGGTGGTGCCGGACATGATCGACGAATTGATCACGTCCGGCCCCGCCCGGTCGGCCAGTGTCTGATCAGGCGCCCGGCGCCACGTTGTGGTTGATCCGGAACATGTTGGCCGGGTCGTAGGTCTTCTTGACGGCCGCCAGGCGCTCGTAGCGCTCCGGGCCGTAGATCGCGGCGGCGTCGGTCGCTTCATCCGGCGCGAGGTTGTTCACCAGCCGCCGGTCGCCCCGCCAGGGCTCCATTCCGTCGAGCAGCGCGGCGACCGACTCCTTGAGCCGCTGCTCCTCCGACAGCGGACCGACCTCGACGCCCAGGAGGCTGTACGGCAGGCCCCTGGTCGCCACGGCGTTGGGCACCGCCGGCTCCCGGTCCCACGCCCCGCCCAGGGCACGCAGTTCGGCGATCCACAGGGTCGTTTCGGAGCCCGGGCCGACGAGTTCGACCAGCTTGTCCTGCGCCTCCGCGGGGAACTCCCGCAGCATGATGCCCCGTTCGTAGTAGGGCAACGGTTCGGTCGGCTCGTCGTGGATCGACGCGACCTCGGCGTACGGCATGTCCCTCACGGTGTCCAGGACCGCCGGAGCTACTGCCCGCAGCGGCGCTATCATCCGCTCGCCGTCCTCGGCCGTGCCGTTGTAGGCGAACCGCAGAGACACCACGAACGCCCCGCGTAGCGGTTCGGGCAGTTCGGGCAGCGGTGGCAGCCGCAGCACGGCGAACGACGAGATCATGGTCTCCGGTGTGCCGGGGTGCCAGGCGGTCCAGGCGCGCAGCACGTCGGCCATCCGCTCACCGGGGAAGTAGATGCCGCCGCCGTAGAGGCGGGGCACCGGGAACAAGGCGAATTCCAGCGCGGTGACCACTCCGAAGTTACCCTTGCCGCCGCGCAGCGCCCAGAACAGTTCGGGTTCGGACTCCGCGTCGACATGCCGCAGTTCGCCGTCCGCGGTCACCACCTCGAGCGAGCGCACATGGTCGGCGGCGTAGCCGTGGGAGCGGCCGAGGGTCGGGCTGAGGCCGCCGCCCAGGGTGTAACCCGAGACTCCCACCGTGGGATTCGACCCGTTCAGCGGGGCCAGCCCGTCCTTGGCCGCCCTCTCGACGACCTCGGACCATATCGCTCCGGCGCCGACCCGGGCCGTGCGGCCGACCGAGTCGATGGCCACGTCATTCATCCGATGGGTCGCGATCACGACGGCGCCGTGCGCCGGGCCGACCATCTGGTGGCCGGTGGTCTTCACCAGGACCGGCCGGTGCTGCCCTGCCGCGAACGCGACGGCGGCCTGGACATCGGCAGCGCTCTCCGCCACCACGATCACCGCGGGCACCAGCTCGTGATTCAGGTTGAAGACGGCGCGTTCCTCGTCGTATCCCGCGTCGCCCGGCAGCAGAACCGAACCTGCCACCGCGGCCACGAGGGCCGCGGCATCTTCCGGAAGGACCGGCGGCAGGGATGAATCGTCGAAAGTCATTACATACATCCTGTTACTAGTGCAAATATTCCGGAGCCGAGACAACCGGACGGGCCGGTGTCACCGTCGAGGTCAGCCGCCGACGGGGTACCGGCTCGTGATCGCGACGCGGTTGAAGGCGTTCATCACGGTTGCCAGCCAGGCGATGGCGGAAACCTGGTCTGCGGTGAGTACGGCCGCGGCGGCGTCGAAGTCCGCGTCGCTGACGTGTCCGTCCGGCACGAGTGTGATCGCCTCGGTCAGGCGGAGGGCGGCGCGGTCGGTCTCGGAGAAGTAGTCGGTCTCTGCCCAGGCGGGCAGCACGGCGATCCGGTCGGGATTCTCGCCCTTCTTGAGGGCGGCGCGGGTGTGCATGCGCAGGCAGAACGCGCAGCCGTTGATCTGGGAGGCGCGGATCCTCAGCAGCTCGACCAGGAGCGGGTTGAGGCCCGCCGCGGCAGCGGCCTCTTCCACCTCCGACGACAGGGCGATGAGGGCCTTGTAGGCAGCCGGGTGCTGCTCGCCGATGTTGACGCGCTGGTGGTTGGTCATGGTTCCTTTGATTCTTTGGTGGTCTGCGCCGCGCCCTTCGGGCGCGTCTTGGTGGCGGGATTTGTGTTCCGGCAGGGGCAGAGTTCGTGCGGAGTGTTCCCGCCCGCTGCGTGCCCAGGGCTATGAGCCCGGGTCGTTGACCTTGAGCTCTTCTCCGGTGTTGGAGACGAAGACGACCAGCAGCTTCGCCGGTTCCGTCTGACTGGGATTTTCCGTGAGCTGGTGGTGGGCACCCGGCTGCTCGACCCAGTTCTCGCCCTGATGGAACGTACGCACCGGCTCGCCGGTGACCTGGCTGCGAACAGTGCCCTCGAGCACGAAGGCGTAGACGAACGCCGAGCCGTGCCGGTGCGGCATCGCGCGTGCAGTCGGCGGGAGGGTGACGATCGCCGAGGTGAACGTCTTGCCCTTGACGTTCGGAAGCGCCTGTGTGAGCAGAGGCGTCAGGGTTTCGGACGGTGGCTTCGAAACCGCGGCGGCGGACGGCGCCTTGGCAGTCACAGGTTTCGCGGCGGCGACTGACGCCTTGCTCGTTGCGGGCTCTGCTGTTGAAGCGCATCCGGTGACCGTGGCCACCAGGCCGACAGCCAGAAGGCCACCGGCAATCCGCGTTCCAATCACGATGGCTCTCCTACTCAGTCTTCCGTGACCCGGATGATCGTCTTGCCGGGGATGCGCCTGCCGGGAGCGAACGCCGCGGGTGCCTCGGCGAGCGGCCGCACAGCACCGACGAGCGGCTTGAGCCGGCCGTCCCTCAGCCGTGTGGCGAGGTCGGCGAGCCGGGCGCGGTCGGGTTCGACGACGAAGAAGACCGCCCGCCCGTCCCTGGGCTGGACCTTGGGCGGCATGACGATGGTGACGAGCGTGCCGCCGGCGCGCACCAGCGCGGCCGAGCGGTCGAGGATGTCGCCGCCGATCACATCGAACACGACGTCGACCTTGCCGACGTCCTCGAGCTTCTCAGTCTGCAGATCGACGAAGGTGTCGGCGCCGAGACCGAGTACCCCGTCCCGGTCGGCGGCCCGGCCGGTGCCGATCACTCGGGCGCCGGCCTCGCGCGCGAGCTGTACCGCGATCGAGCCGACGCCGCCCGCGGCGCCGTGGATCAGGACGGTCTGGCCTGTGGTGAGGCGGCCGTGGTCGAACAGGCCCTGCCAGGCGGTCAGCCCGGAGATCGGCAGCGCGGCGGCCACGGTGTGGTCGATGTCCGCCGGCAGCGGGGCGACGTTGCGTGCCTCCACCGCGGTGTACTCGGCGAGCGTGCCGTTGCGGGTCCAGTCGGCCAGGCCGAACACCCGCTGTCCGACGCTCAGGCCGGTGGTGCCGTACCCCAGCTCTACGACGACACCGGACAGCTCGTGTCCGGGCACGCTCGGCGTCCGGTCGCGGCCGGCGCGATCGGTCCACGTGGCGGGCCAGTCCAGCTCGCCAGGGGTGAAGCCGGCGGCACGCACCCGCACGATGACGTCGTTCTCGGCCGCATGGGGGTAGGGCATGTCCGTCAGGGACATTCCGGCAAGACCGGCGTTACGGTCTCGCACAGTGATGGCTTGCATACAGGTCCTCACTGGGGAGGGGCGACTCGAGCGCGCAGCCTGTTCACACGCAGGACTCACAGCGGCTCGTCATCGGGGTGACGCAGCAGGTGGATGTATGCCGTTCTGCAGGATCGACCCACCTGCTGTCGTGTATTCCTTCGTCGCCCGTTTTGCGTTCTCATCAGGGAGACGAGGTAGCCCCTAAGGGTGTGACAGCTCAGACGCGCACAAGTTTGTCGGGATTGATGACCCTGCGGTACGCGGTGATCAGACCGTCTGCGATCTGGACCGTGTCGACAGAGTGGACCCGGCCCTCCCGGCGGAACACGAGGGCGAGCTCGCCGCCGACCTCGGCGAAGTCGATGCGATCCGGGTGCCACTGGTGCCCCACACGCACCATGACCTCGGCGATGCGCTCACCGCCGTGGATGAGCTTGCGTGCCGCGTAAACCTTGCCGCCGCCATCGGTGACGTAGACGGCGTCCGGGTGCAGGAGCCTGACCAGGCCGGCCAGGTCCCCGGCCTCGTAGGCAGCGCGGAAGAGCATGAGGACGCGTTCGCGCTCCGCCTTCGACGCCTGCGGCGTGGACTGCTTCGCTTGAGCCACGCGCCGTCGTGCCCGTGAGGCGAGCTGCCGGGCACCCGGCACGGAGACGTCCAGCACTTCGGCGATCCGGCCGAACTCAAGGCCGAACACATCGTGCAGGAGGAAGGCCACCCGCTCCGGCGGGCTCAGCTCTTCCATGATCAGCAGCATCGCCGAACTGACGGACTCGTCGACGAGTACCGGCTGCGACGCGTCCGGCCCTGTCAGCAGCGGCTCCGGCAGCCACGGCCCGACATAGGTCTCGCGGCGGAAACGGGCGCTCTTGAGAATGTCGTACGACCGTCGCGCGGCCACCGTCACCAGCCAGGCCCGCAGATCATCGATGTCCTGTAGGTCCGTTCCGGCCGCCCGCAGCCACACGTCCTGGGTCACGTCCTCGGCATCGGCCACACTCCCCAGCAGTCGGTAGGCCACACCGAAAACCGCGGGCCGGTGCCTCTCCCATTCGGCTCCGAGCGGGTCCTCCTGCTCAGACCGTCCGGGCCCGTGCCCGTCACCCATACAAATCGCAACCTCCCCCAGCTTGCGCATCCAGCGTAGCCATCCGAACTCGGGATCTTCGAAGACAGCTCCGCGAAAGCGAGCCAGCCCGCTCAGACACGGCAGCCGTAAGTCGTGATCGAACTGCTTTGGGGATGGTGTCGGCGTAGGCATGCCAGCGGCTGTGGGCGGTGTTTCATAGGTGGTCGCTCGTGAAACAGACCGCCCGGCGGTCCGCCTGCGGCGATCGTGTTTCATGAGCTGTTGCAAACGACTGGGCGTTTGAAACGCCCCCATGAAACAGCCCGGGGTCGTGAGCGACGACTTCACTCCCATGGAAGCGCGCGACTGCCCGATGTCCACCTGCGCGGCCCCGACGGGCTCCCCGTGCCGGACCGGCAAGGGCAAGGTGGCGATCCGATACCACACCGCCCGCTTCCGCCTCGTGCCCCAACTCGTCAAGGTGCTGAAGGCTCCAACCCCGGCCGTACGGGAACCGGGGTCGGTGTGGACCGAGCTGCCCCGGCCGGTGTGCGTCGGCGCCGAGCCCGTCGGGCACGTCCGCCTCGGGTACGCCCGCGCTTCGACCGCGAGGCAGCCCCTGGACGCTCAGCTCGCCTCCCTCGCCGAAGCCGGGGTCACCCGCATCTTCTCGGAGAAGGGGGGTTGCCCCCGATGTGTGGACACCGGCTGTTATGCGGCGATCAGCAGCTTATGGGGCTGCTGCTCGTAGTCGATGGGGCTGAGGTAGCCCAGGCTGGAGTGTGTCCTTCGGGTGTTGTAGCGGGTGATCCAGGCGAAGACGGCCAGGCGGGCGGCTCGGGCGGAGGGCCAGCGCCTGGCGCCCTGGAGCGTCTCGCGCGCCGGGGCGGCCCCGCCGCGGTGAAGTCCCGCTTGAGCAGGTCCGGCACCTGTTGCGCCGCCGGCTTCGGCACGGTGGTACGGACCTTCTTACGCAGGTACAGCCCGACGATGCCATAGGCGCGCATCAGCCCCGTTTTCCCTGATGGGAGACGGGGCTCTTTTCGTAGGTGGGCGGTACTGGGTTCGAACCAGTGACCCCTCGCTTATAAGTCAACCCAGGAAAGGGCGGGAGCAGCACCGGAACCCGCCCCGACCTGGGCGTACGGTCCAGCGTCGTCCACCGCCGTCCGGGCCCGTCCCTGGCGATTGTCACCCAGATAGTCACTCAGCGCGGCCGGTCCACGAGCGCCGCGAAACGCCCGGATGTTTGGCAGTCCTGACTGTTCCGAACGAGGCGACGCTCACGCTCCGCGGCAAGAGACTGCGGTCTGCCGGCGCTGCCGTTCCTGGCGTACCGCCGGCTGCTGTGTTGGATGACGGCCGGTCAGCGACGATTGGCGGGTGATGCGTCGCGATCGATGATCCAGCGGATGAACTGCTGGACTTCCTGCCGTTGCGTCTCGGTCAGCGGTGTGCCGGCGTAGGGCACGCTGCCACCGTCGACGGCCTCGCCGGTTTCATCGGGCAAGGGCTCGTCCGGCCGTTCGGCGGCACCGATCACCACCCGGAGCGCCCGGTCGAGCCGCCGGAGTCCGACGTGTGCCATGGACGTGTGTGGTCCGACCGCGTCGAGCAGTTTCGGCATGACTGCGGCGAGCCGACCGCCGCCGTCGTTCGCGACGCGATGGCCCTCGTCGGTGAGTCCGAGCAGTCGTGAACGAGCGTCGCGCGGGTTGGGCATCTGGGCGATATGCCCGCGGACGGTGAGCCGGCGGACCATGCCGGACACGGTTGTCGGTGCCATCCCGGTCCAGCGCGAGATCTGCGTCGGCGTGCTCGGTCCGAGTTCGCGAAGCAGTGAGTACAGCCCGAACTCATCCGCGGTGACGGCCAGGTCCCGCAACGCCTCATCGAGCAGGTTCGTGGTCAGGTGCGTCACGAGCCAGATGTCGAACAACAGACTGGACGGACGAGGATTACTACCGATACGTTGCATATTCGTACGATAGAGCACTAACTGAAGTGATGGCGACCCCTGTGCTGCGCTCAATCATCTCCTTCGTCCGTCCTCGCCACCTCGCTGTGACGGCAGCCGTCTACCTCCCACTGGCTGGGCTCATGTTCGGTGGCTCGGCCGGCTCCCTCGCGGCGGTGAGCCGCGCCTGCGCCGATTTGCCGCCCTTGGACGTCCGCAGCTGGTGGACCCTGCAGGAGGCCCGGGCCATGCTGACCGCATGCGGCCCTGCCGGCCGCACCGCGTACTTGCACCAGCAACTGCTCGACCTGGCATATCCGGCCGCCCTCGCCGCCCTGCTTGTGGTGGCAACGGCACTGCTGGCCCGCCGCTATGGCGACCGATGGTGGCCGGTCCTGGTGCCGACAGTTGCCATGACCGTCCTCGACTACGTCGAGAACATCGGCATATGGACCTTGCTGCTGGACTGGCCCCGCACACATCCCGCAGTGATCGCAGTGGCTGGCGCGGCCACAGCGATCAAACGGGTCCTCGGCTTCGTCGCGTTCACCACACCGCTGCTGCTGGCCTCGGTCGTGCTCGCCTCAGCGATCAGCCGACGCGTCCAACGGCCGGAATCCGCCGACCAGGCGACAGATACCGACACCTCCGAATCGGCACTTTCCGCTGCGTGCTGCACAACTCCAGCTGATCGTAATACTGCTGGTGCGTGATGACCTTGTCGTCTTCGACGTGAGCCACGCAGCAACCGCGGACGGCGATATGACGGCCGGTCGCTTCCAGGTAACGCCCACAGGGGAGAAGAAAGGGTCCCAGATGGGTGCCGGCGAGCATCCATTCGGTGACCGCGGGCTCGCTGCAGGTCACCCGGGCTTGACCTGCAGCACAACAGGACCGCCGTTGGCGCCCGCGATGGCGCGCTCAAGCGCTGTCGCCGCCTCGGCCAGCGGCAGTGCGGAGCCGACCGACAGGGTCAGCCGGCCATCTCCCAGTAGCGCACAGAGCTCCGCGAGTTGGGTGGCGTCCGGGCGCACGTAGACGTCGGCGACGCTGATTCCACGGTCGGCTGCCGGCGGGTCGCCGGTGATGGTCGCCATCCGACCACCCTCCTGCAAGGCCAGGATGGTGTCGGCACTCCCCCCGCGAACAGCGTTGACAGCAGCGTCGACGCCCGCGCCGCCGGTCAGTTCGCGGACGCGATCGGGCCACCCGCTGTCGTGGTAGTCGACGACCTCGGCCGCTCCGGCCTTTGCCACTCGAGCGACGCTCGACGGTCCGGCGGTGGCGATCACCCGAGCCCCAGACAGGGCGGCGAGCTGCACAATCAGCCCACCGGTTGTCCCACCTGCGCCGTGGACGAGCAGCGTCTCGCCCTCGGCGAGCTTGAGCGACTCAGCGAGGACCTGCTTCGCGGTCAGCGCGGGCACCGGGAACGCCGCCGCCACCTCCCACGACACGCCAAGAGGCTTCCGCACGACCAGACCGGCGTCCACAACGACGCGCTCCGCCCAGCAACCCTGGTCATGCAGCGGCAGCGGGTGACCGAGGACCTCGTCGCCCTGCCGAAGGCCTGTGACCTGCGAACCGACCGCGATCACCGTGCCGGCGACTTCCACGCCGAGCGCCATCGGCGGTGTTGGCCCGACGTTCCACACGCCGGTTCGGACGATGTCGTCCCAGTTGCCGACACCGGCCGCCTCGACCTCGATCAGGACCTCGTCCGGACCGGGGCTATGAGGGTCGGGGAGGTCGAGCAACTCGACCTGACCAGCGGACTCACGCACTCCAGCAGCACGCATCACACTTCCTCCTCTTCACTTTGAACAATCTGGTACTTGGCAGACCACTCGGCGATGAGGGCGGTTTCGTCCGCGTCGCCGAAGGCATAGGCGGGGGACGTGATCGGTCGGGCCTGATCGACGTGGACCAAGACAGCTTCGTGGGCGGGGTAACCCGGTCCGTTCAGGTCGAGCAGCCAGGTGCGTAGCCATTCGTAAACCGGCGTTCCCTGGCCATGAATCGTCGCGGTTCCGGTGAATCGATAGCCCCGGCGTCGGAGGAAATCCACCGCATTCATCTCGATGCGCGGGTCCGCGGTGAGATTGGCGATCGTCTGGGGCGAGGCGATGTTCATGAAAGCGATGTGCTCGTCGTCGTACACCCGCGCCGATCCCTTCGGTGACAGATTGGGCGAGCCGTCCGGCCGCACCGTCGCGACGAAGGTAAGTTTGGCGGCCTCCACGATCAGCCGCATGTCGGCGTTGATCATGCTCTTGACTCCTCTCTTATTCCCTCTCTGAGTCCCTCTTTTTCGCGTACGTCCGTAGCCGGCAGCGAGCGTCCTGGCGAAGTGAAAGCGCTTACGGACAGGCCGACGCGTGCGTAGAACCGATGCGGGTCGGTCCGCGTCACAGCCGAGTCCAGCTCGATCGTCTGACAGCCCGCGGCGACGCCCGCCCGCTCGAGCCAGGCGAGCAACGCACGGCCCGCGCCCATGCGTCGCATCCCCGGATCGGTCACGAGGTCGTCGACGTAGAGCACCCGCCTCCGTGTGGTCGACATGATTCGCCAGCTGGCCAGGCCGACAAGTCTCTCGGCCTGCTCGAACGCACCCAGATGACGCACCCGTTGCGCCGCCGACGCTGCGATGGCCCCAGTCAGGTCGACGGTGTCCGGGCGCAGCTGTGCCAACAGCGCCACAACCTGATCGTCAGCTTCCGGATCTTCCAGCTCACGGGCCCACGCGCGCATCAGCGGGGTATCCGCGCTCGCTGTGGTTTCTTCCATGCGACGACGCTAGCCAACAGTCGGACCCGTAGTAGGGTCCAAATCCATGCCAGATATGGGTACCACTTCTGGGGTGGAGCTCCTCCTTCCGATCGAACCACCGCAGCCCGGACGACCTCGCCGCGTTCAGCTTGAGAGCGCCCTGCGCGACGCGGTGCGTACCGGTCGGCTCGCGGCCGGTCAGCGGTTGCCAGCCAGCCGCGTTTTGGCCGGCGACCTCGGAGTCTCTCGTCGCCTGGTCGTCGAGGTCTACACGCAGCTGACCGCCGAGGGCTATCTGGTCAGCCGGCCCGGCTCTGGCACCTGCGTCTCTGATCTGCCCCTGCCGCCGGCCGCCAATGCGCCCGCTGCTCTCCGATCGCCGGAGCCCTCAGCCCGATGGGACATGCGCCCAGGTATTCCGGCGCTGTCGGCGTTCCCCCGCCACCTGTGGCGGCGGGCATGGACGGCCGCGCTGGGTGCTGCCGCAGATTCCGATCTGGCGTACCCCGACTCCGCCGGGCATCCCCGGCTGCGCGAGGGGCTGGCCGCCTACCTCGGTCGGGTCCGCGGCGTGGACGCCGACGCGCAGCGACTGCTGATCTGTGCCGGTTTCACCCAGGGCCTTCACCTGCTCGCCCATACCCTGCGCGCCCGAGGTGCCCGGACCGTCGCGATCGAGGATCCGGGGCTGCCTCACCGCGCACCGATCCTGCACCAAGCCGGTCTCGCTGTCGTGCCCGTCTCGGTCGACGGCGACGGCATCCTCGTCGACCAACTACCCGAGCAGGGCGTTGACGCAGTACTGACCACCCCAGCTCACCAGTTCCCTACCGGCGCGGTCATGGCACCCGCCCGCCGGGAGGCACTGCTGGCCTGGGCCGGCCGCTGCGGCGCGATCGTCGTCGAGGACGACTACGACGGGGAGTTCCGCTTTGACCGACGCGCTGTGGGCTGTCTCCAAGGCCGTGCGCCTGACCGTGTCGTCTACCTTGGATCCACCAGCAAGACACTCGCCCCAGCGCTACGTCTGGGCTGGATGGTCAGCCCGGCCGAACTACACACCGAGCTGCTGCTCTCCAAGTTCCTCGCCGACCATGGCAGCCCGACCCTCGATCAACTCGCTCTGGCTCACCTCATCGATGCCGGCGACTACGACCGGCACATCCGCGCCGCCCGGACCCGCTACCGAACCGCCCGGCAAGCCCTCGAGCAGGCCATCACCCGTCATGACGTGCCCCTGCGGCTTGCAGGGGCACCCGCCGGCGTCCAGACCCTCGCGACCCAGCTCGACGGCACCCATTCCGACCAGCTGACCGCGCGCGCCCGAGCCGTCGGGATCGCGTTCGACTCCATCACCCGCTACCAGCTCACCCCTGCCGCGGACCCCCTCGGCGTCGTCATCGGCTACGGCAACATCACCCCCCACGCCATCGACGAGGCCATCGCCCTCCTCGCCACCATCACCAACGGACAGCACGGATCAACCCGATGAAATGCACATCGACCGGCGAGCTAGTCCCGCCCCGCCGACGGCACCCTCCCGCCGTACGCCTCGCACCCGGGCAGTGGCTGCACTGGCAACTCAACTACCGGTTCAGCAGCGCGGCTGGCATGGCCGACTGGTCCTACCAGCTGCACACGCTCAACCTCGCCTATGGCATGGCGGAATGCGATGTCTTCCTGGGTACTCAGACGCGGTACATCGATGAGCACGGCGAGCCGGACGCCCTCGAAAGCATGCAGACTGCCCGCTCCCCCGACCACTGGCGATCCGTGAGCAAGGCGATTCCATGCCGGACGCTGCCATCAAATCGGCAAGCCTCATGCCCACCAACTACCGGAACACGGTGGTCACCGAGACCGTCTACCGCAAGCAGATCCGCCCGGTGCTCATGCAGGGCGCGGAGAAGATGGACAGCCTCTTCGAGGCATAGTCACTCGGTCCGCGAAAACAAGATCGGCTATACGCCGTTTCACCAGGTGGGCGGTACTGGGTTCGAACCAGTGACCCCTCGCTTGTAAGTCAACCCAGGAAGGGGCGGGACCAGCACTCCCTCCCGCCCTGACCTGGGCGTACAGTCCACTGTTATCCACCGCCGTCCAGGCTCGTCCACGGCGATTGTCACCCAGATAGTCACTCAATAACCGTCCGGATGAGAGGGCCTGCCCGGCTGCTATGCAGTACGCCACGCATCCCCGATGCATGCCTCCTGATAATCCCACCATCCCGCCTCCACACCTCGGTTCAACTGCGCTTTAGCGGCGCGGACGTCGGCATCAGGAGGCACGCTGAGAGCAACGAGTGGGAATTCCGCGCTGTACCCCTCTGCTCCGATGCCCAACGGAGCGAATACCTCGTGCACCGCCTTGGCGGTCGCCTTCGGCCCTCCGCGAACCGGCAAGACGAGGATCGTGCACCTACCGGACCATTCGACGCGCTCCTCAACCCAACGGACACCCTCGGCGTCCATGGTGAACCGCACGATGTCGCCCTCGGCAGCGCCATCGACGAAGAACGGAACGTTATCCACCCGTGCGAGATCCCCGCCGAGCAGGGTCGCCCACACACCTTCCTGGTCGAACCGCGGCCACCCCTCACGCGGTGCGAAGCGGTACCAAACTTTCACCCTGCCATCAGCAATCATCGCTGTGCTCTCGGACGAGGAGGAGACCATGCTGACGATCCTGTCGGAGACGCTCCTTCCGGTACAGATCCACCACAGGCAACCTCGCGCCCGTCCCTCCACATAGCGAGGTCGGATAACAGCGGCGCGAGACAACCGTCTTTAGCATGGATTCATGGCCACGATAGGCGAACGCATCCGCAGCGTCCGGAAGCGGCGGGGCCTGACTCAGCAGGGCCTGGCCGACCTCGCCGGCGTGTCCGCCTCGCTCATCCGGAAGCTTGAGCAGGACGCCCGGAGAGACGTGCGGCTGGAAACGCTGCGCAAAATAGCGGTGGCCCTCAAGGTGCCGACAACCTCGCTGATGATCCGGCACGACCCGGAGCCAGCCGACGAGCAGACTCTCGACCTGTGGGGGCCGGTACGGCGGGCGCTTTACGGCCTCGAAGGTCCGCCTTTAGAGGCGCCGACCCGAGAAGGACTGGGCTCAGCCCTAGAAGCGTCGATGCCGCTGTGGAAGCAGGATCGCTATTCGCAGATCGCGGCCATGCTGCCGGTGATGCTTCGGGACGTCGATGCGCTCGTAGAGGCGGACCTGTCGGCGCGTCACGTACGAGGCAGGCTGCTGCACCTTGTCGGCTGGCTGATGACCCAGACCCGCCAGTTCGACGAGGCCGAGTTCGCGCTATCGCGGGCCATGGACGACATGAACGATCCCCTTGACGCGGCGGCGACGGTTAGCACTCATTGCTGGCTTCTCCTACGTCAGGGACGGCTCGACGAAGCCCGCCAGATGGCGATGCACTGGGCCGACGACGTGGAGCCGCGCATTTCCCGTGCCACACCACACCAGTTGTCCGCCTGGGGCTGGCTGCTGCTTCGCTCCTCAGCAGCCGCCATCCGCGACAACCGGCCTGGCGAAGCCGACGACACAATCCGCCTTGCGCGAACCGCGGCCGTCGCCATGGGACGCGACCTGACGCCGGACGAGGACTTTCTACGCACATTCGGCCCGATCACAGTCGCGATGAAGCGCGTGGAGAACGCGATGATCGAGGATCGGCCGGATACGGTCGTCCAGCTCTCGCAGACGATCCCGGTTACGGACCTGCGGCCCACTTCTAACAACCGGAACCGCCACCTCCTCGACGTGGCCGAGGCACACCGCCGGATGCACCGGCACAGCGAGGCCTTCGACATCTTGCAAAGCGTTCGACGTGACGCCCCGGAGTGGATGACCAACCAGCGATACGCCCGAGACATCCTCAAGGGAATTATCGGCAGGCGACGAACGCTTACCGACGAAATGCGCGATCTCGCAGACTTTGTGCGGCTCGAT
This sequence comes from Microbispora rosea, assembly GCF_044460045.1. Taxonomy (NCBI): domain Bacteria; kingdom Bacillati; phylum Actinomycetota; class Actinomycetes; order Streptosporangiales; family Streptosporangiaceae; genus Microbispora; species Microbispora rosea. The sequence goes on from NZ_JBITJO010000002.1 coordinate 876,443, forward strand.
TACTGAGTTGTGACACCGCTCGTGTCACTTCCGTTTGGGGGCATCGGGAAGTGACACGAAATCGCACTTCCAGGCTATTGTGGCCGCTCATAGCGTTGCAGCATGCATCCGGCCATGACGGGATTCCATCCCACTGACGCAAGAAGGAAAGCACCCACAACGCCATCGCTAGCCGCTGGGCGATTGAGCGATGAATTGGCGGCTCTCGGCATACGGACTGATATCCACGAGGGATATGGGCTCGCCCTGGTGTCTGTGTGGGTCGAACTGGTTGTCTGGACGGATGGCCGCTGCTACCGCTGGTGGTCGGGACGTAAGTCCGCCCGCACGCAGCGGTGGGTCTACGCGTTCGGTCCAGTCGACGACCCTGTAACCACCGCTCGCCGAATCGCCGTCCGCTACAAGGATCTCCGCCAGCACCATCCGCTGTCCGCCCTACTGACGAACAGCGCACCATGATCGAATCTGACAAGTGTCTGGCTCCGCATGTGCCTTTGGCGCAGCGCGGGCACCTCAAGCTGGCTTGGCATGAACCGTTCTACAGGATCGGACGCGCCCGCGTTCTGGCTTGGACTTGCGACTGCCGGGCGACGATCTACGAGCTATGCCAGGCCGGCGGCCAAGCCTTCATCCGCAGCACTCTCCAGTCTGAGCCCGAACAGGAGATCAAGGAGACCCACCGCTGGCCTCTCCGCCAGGCGCGCGACGTATGGGCTGCCCTACTGTGCGGAGAAGCGCGATAGGCGGATAGACGTGGTGGTAGACATCCACGAGGAATCAGGCATCTGAATTTTGTTGATCGGCAAGGGTAAGTGGCTGGTTGAGACGATCTTCTCTGCCACAGCGGAAGTTGCAGGCCGACGGGAGTGCGACCTTTTGGTGCTCGCCAGGCCGGCCTTCAGTCTCGCCTATCAGTCCTTCCCTCTTAGTCTTTATGCATCAGCCTTGAGATCGCCTCGATCAGGCTCCGCGTCTCTTGTGGCTGCCCATTCCAGGTGACTACCTCGCGGCGATACCCTTCTGGATTTTCATGAGCATGTCTCTCCAGCAAATAATCCGGAAGTTCTACATTTGTGATCATGAGTATGCCTACTGAGTCTGCCGCCACATCAATAAGCGGCGCCTTCCGCTGTTCAAACTCTCTTAGTCGAGAAGAGAGCGTCCTCGTAGATGTTGCGCTGAAGTATTTAACCAGAACGAGGATTGCACTGCCATCTTTCGAGCCAAGAATGAATCCCGAGCCGTCAGAACGACGCCTTACCTTCATCCCTGGAAGCTCGGACAGGAAAGCGTATACCTTCTCCGAGTATGCGAGATACTGTATGGTGCCGCGAAAGGCTGCGGGATATTCATCCCTGTCTGCCATGGCGAGCAGAACTTCCACAGCCTCAGAGTTCAAGCTATGCCCTCTGTCGGGATCGGTAGAAAGTACCTCTTGTGCTGCCTCGATAGTTGCTGCACTAACCTCTGCACCAAGGAAGGTGTTAGCTCTCTTAAGAAGACCTCCAGTGGTAGTAATAACGAATGACACACCAGCCTTTTCTAACATTTCCTCGTACAACTCCGGTCGCGGACCGAGAGTCTGTCCGTGCTCGCGCAGCCACCAATCCTCCTTGACGTCATCAGTCACCAGCATTACAGGCACTTTCCGGAGGCCCGCTTCGAGGATCATTTGATACCAGATCAAGTAATCCCCGCTGGAATCTCCCTTGGCCTTATCCTTATATCCAGGCGGTATACCAAGGTCAGCTCTACGGGCCGCCTCAGCTCGCACCTTTTCCTTCTCATGTGCCGGAAGAGCGGGCCCAATTTTCCCTGCAAGCAACTGCTCGAGACGAACGGTAATGGGATCAACGCCCGCGTCGATGCTCCCACTTATTTGGGAATCTGGACCAATTTTGGCAATTTCGCTCCTAACGACCCCGTAGACCTCCTCCAGCTTAGAAATCATGCCCGTCTTGATCTCAGGGTCTAGAGAGATGCGATTTGCGAACTCAGCTATTCCAGAGATTGACGAACCCAAGGATTTAGTCAACACGCTCGTAATACTGTCAAAGGCAGAGCGGTGATCTCGAATTGCAGCCAATCGGCGCCGAGAGAACTCAAAACCAACCTGATCGGGCACCCAAAGGCTAGTTGCTAGCCTCTCCAAGACATTAAATAACTCATCTCTAGCAGAAGGCAGATATCTATACAGGTTCAGCAACACATTTGCATCGAGAACAATTAAACCTTCTTTGAATATCCGTTGGAGCAATTCGTTTGAAGGAGGATAGTACGCGCCAAAACGCGAGGTAAGACTATCCATAAACCATCACTCTCCTGCGCAACGGTCGGATGTTTAGAGGCCAAAAGCTAGAGCCGGTTCAGGTGATCGTCGGACTCAAATCTTACCCAATAGCACGCCTGCCGTATAGGAAAGGAACTTCGATGAGCCTGCTCTAGTTCACCGACTCCCTGATCACCTCGTGCGCCGTCGACCCACCGCGGAGCGGCAGCGGGCCGGAGACGAAGGCGCAAGGTCGGCCTCGCGTGTACGTCAACCTGGTCGTGGTTCCTCGGTCATTCGATGCCAACGGTTACGGCCGGGCTTGAGCCGGAGGAGCCGGTCTGCTGGGCTTGCCTGGGTCGATGGCGGGCGAGGCGATCAGGCTCCCCAGCCACCCACTAACCCCGGCTTACGCGCCCTGACCACCTCGGGGCCGGAGACCCCGCCGGAGGCAGGAAAGGACCTCCGCTTGGCTACGGACTATCCGCGGGTGCTCACGGCGGTTGGCGCGGTCGACCTTGTAGAGGACCGCTTCATCTCGGCTATGCACCGCCTGTGCTCAGCGCGGGGCGGCGCCGGCCGGGACCGGCCGGAGAGCCGCATGCCCGGCCGGCTGGCCGCCCGGCGCGCGGGCGGGCCGCCGCAGTGCGGACCGCCTTGAACAAGTAAAGAAACTCTGAGCCAGTTCAGCGTGGCCGACCTGGTCAAGCTTTGCAGTGGCTGTCTGGCATCTGTTGGCTCTTGGCGGGCTGTAACGCGTATGTCAGGATCACACCTCATGGAGATCGACGAGTTCTGGTATCTGATCGAGCAGTCCGAGCGCGAAACCGATGGGAAGAGTGCGCGCTTGGAGTGGCTTCGAGAGCGGTTAGCGCAGCGTTCCACCAAAGACATTATTGACTTTGGAGAATGGCTGTTGATGGCGCGGAGCAAAGTTGACACCTGGTTGATGTGGGGCGCGATGCGAGCCCTGTTCAAGTTCGGCTCAAACGATGGCTTCTGGTATTTTCAAATGTGGCTGGTCGCCCTGGGACGTGAGGCCTTTGAACGGGTAGCGAGTGAGCCGGATGCCCTTGCTGAATTACCAGCAGTCCAGCGACTTCTCATAAAGCAGCGGGAGTGGTTACGCTTGCCCGTCAAGAGGGCCATGAAGATATCGGCCTGGACTGATGATGACTGGCCAGACTTCGAGTGCTTGGACTATGTGTCGGGCGATGCTTGGGAACAAGCGACCTGCAGGAACAGGGATGAACTATTTGAAGCTCTTCGAGCTCGTGGCCACGAGATACGGTCAGATCCCCATCCCAGCGACGAGGAATGGGAGCTCGACGACTGGGAAGAGTCGGCGCGGCGCCTACCCCGAATCCATCAGTACCTGAACGAGCTCTACGGCCAATAAGACGTTAGCCGGCATCTAAATCACGAGGTCGATGCCGTTGTCGCTGAGTTCCTGTGGCGTGAGGTCAGCCTCAGGATCGTCGGCAAGCTCGGTGTGGTAGCCGATCTCGTAGCGGTTGGCGGGGGCCTTGACCTCGGTGACTTCGATCGGACGGCCGTTGGCGTGGGCCATCGTGCGTCGGATGATCAGCAGTGCCTCGGCGTAGTCCAGCCCCAGCAACGCGCGCTCGTCCTCGTACGCGATGCGAGCCGTCGTCAGGGTCATCCACCGGACGGGGCCGTGCTCACGAATGAGTGACTGGTAGAAGAAGCCGGGACGCTTGCGGAACTGCTGGTAGCGCTCAGGTTCGTCCCACTCGGGGAGCATGTCCGCGTTCGTGTAGGAGCTGATTTCCAGCCGGGCTGACGCGCCGTGGATGCCTGCAGCGTGGCCACGGTGCCACATGCTGCGGCGATGGATCACCGGGTGTCCGGGCCGGACGCCGAGCATGATGGCGACGTCTCGGTTCGCGCTGATCTTCTCGTCGGTGAACAGCGGGGCCTCGGGCTCGACGTCCTTCATGGCCAGATCCCAGCCAAACTCCTGAACGTCCGGATGGTTGCCGGGCGCGGCCAGGTCCGGCCGGTTCCGGTCCGTGATGATGATGGCGCGCCGCTCGGGCATGGGGCGCACGAACGAGCCTCGTCCGCGCATGACGTAGGCCAGGCCCTCGGAGACGAGAGTGTCGATGGCTTTGCGGACCGTGGGGCGGGAGACCTCGTACTTTCTGACCAGCTCCGGTTCGCTCGGCAGCGCACCGCCAGGCGGATAACGGCCATCGAGGATGGCGGCGCGTAGGTCGGTAGCGATGACGCGCCAGCGCGGGTCTTTCTCCTCGGTCTCCATACGATCCCTCCTAATTCTCTCAACACAACTTGTACTACAGGTTGACGAGCACCAGCAACGCACGTCAACATGTACTACAAGTAGTCCTACGGCAGGAGGGAGGTACCGATCATGAGCGCGAACGACGAACACGATTGGATGACCGACCTCGTTCGGGTCATCAACGCACCCGGCTATGACCGGTGGCGTTCGATGGTGGCCGCGACGGGCGGCTGTGCCCACCCCATCCACCTGGCCGGCGAGTCGGCCATCGTGGACACGGGCACCGGCGAGGTCCTGCACAGCTACACCACGGCCGACCAACCGGGCGGTCGCCTGCTCATCGCCTGCGGCAACCGGCGCGCCTCGGTGTGCCCGGCCTGCTCGGAGGTCTACCGGGCCGACACCTTCCACCTGATCCGCGCTGGTCTGTCAGGTGGCAAGGGAGTTCCGGAGACGGTCAGCTCCCATCCGCGGGCCTTCGTCACGCTGACCGCTCCGTCCTTCGGCCCGGTCCACTCCCATCGGGACGGGCGTGCCTGCCGTCCCCGGAAGCGTGACAAGGTGTGCGAGCACGGACGGCCGGTCGGCTGCCATGCCCGGCACGAACCACGAGATGACCAGCTCGGACAACCCATATGCCCGGACTGCTACGACTACATCGGGGCCGTCCTCTGGCAGGCACACGCGGGCGCGTTGTGGCACCGCTTCACCCTGGCCATGCGGCAAGAGCTGGCCGCACAGATGAGAATGAGCCGCCGTGCCTTTGGTAAGGAGGTGCGCGTCTCCTTCGCCAAGGTCGCCGAGTATCAGCGGCGCGGCCTGGTCCACTTCCACGCGGTCATTCGTCTCGACGGGTCAGCAGGAGCCCTTGAACCCCCTCCCGCATGGGCCGATCACGACCTGCTCGTACGGGCGGTCCCACCTGCGGTCGCCCGTGTCCGTCTCTCCTCACCCGAAAGCGACCTCGGACAGTGGGAGCTGACCTGGGGCGACCAGCTCGACATCCGGCCCGTCCTCCTCGACGAGAAAGCCGAAGGTCTCAGCGAACGGGCGGTGGCCGGCTACATCGCCAAGTACGCCACCAAAGGTGCGGAAGCCTCCGGCACCGTCGATCACCGCGTGTCGTGTCCGGCCTGCGGCGGTCGCGGACGACTTACCTTGATCGCCACCTGCGGGCGCTGCCACGGAACCGGACTCAAACCGGGGCTCCACCTGGACGCACTGCCGGTCACCGACCACGCCCGGCGCATGATCCGCACCTGCTGGGACCTCGGCGGACGCCCGGAGTTCGCCGCCCTGCGCCTGCGGCCATGGGCGCACATGCTCGGCTTCCGGGGCCACTTCTCCAGCAAGAGCCGCGCCTACTCCCTCAAACTCGGCGACCTGCGCGGCGCTCGCGCCCAGCACCGCGCCGCCGAAGCACGCGAACGCCACGGGCTGCCCGCCCTCGGCGACGCGACCACGCTCGTCCTCGACCACTGGCGCTTGGCCGGGATCGGCCACACGCCTGGTGAGGCGATCATGGCCGAGCACATCCGCCAGCGCGTCCAGACCGCCCGCGCCATCAGGGCAGAGCGCGAGGGCGGATGACCCCACCCCCATCCGCCGATCGGCGGCTCTACCGCATCCCTGACGCGATGCGCCTGCTCAGCCTCAGTCGCAGCGTCATCTACGAACTCATCCGCTCGGGGCGACTGCGCTCCGTCCGCCAGGGCCGTATCCGGCTCATCCCGGCCTCGGCCATCGACGACTACATCCGTCTACTCGAAAAGGAGGCAAGGAAGGCATCATGACCGCCCGACGCAGCAAAGGAGACGGCGGCCTGCACTGGGACGAACAGCGGCAACGCTGGATCGCCTCGGTGACCCTGGGCTACTCCCCTGCGGGGAAACGCATCGTGAAGAAGGCCAGCGGCAAGACCAAGACCGAAGCCAAGGCCAAGCTCAAAGAGATCATCCGCGACCACGAAGACGGCCTGGCCATTGCCCCGAGCAACTACACCGTGAGCGACGCCGTAACCTACTGGCTCGCTCACGGCCTCGGCGGCCGGTCCCCCAGCACGGTCCGGATGTACACCACGTTCGCGGAGACCCACGTCCTCCCGGCGCTCGGCGCGCGCAAGCTGCGTGACCTGTCCGTGGAGGACGTGGACTCCTGGCTGGCCAGCAAGAAGGGAGAGCTCAGCACACGGTCGCTCAAGCTGATCCACGGCATCCTGAACCGTGCGGTCAAGAGCGCGATGCGCCGCGACAAGGTGAAACGGAACGTCGTCGACCTCTGCGAGATCCCGGAAGGGCGTGCCGGTCGTCCCTCCAAGGCGCTCACCCTGGCGCAGGCTCAGGCCATCCTCGACGAGGCGGCCAAGGCCACGCCGCGCATGCGTGCGTACATCGTGCTCTCGCTGCTGATCGGCGCTCGGACCGAGGAGCTTCGCGCGCTCACCTGGTCGCATGTCGTCGCGTACGACGAGGAGCGGCAGGCGTGGCTGCCCGTTGACGAGGCCGGCTGGGACCACGAGGAGTTCGCGATCCACGTCTGGCGCTCGGTCCGGCAGAAGGGCGACACCAAGACCGTCAAGTCCCGCCGATCCCTCAAGCTGCCCCGCCTCTGCGTCGACGCCCTTCACGCCCTGGCCGACAAGCAGACCTCCACTGACTCCGATCTCGTCTTCTGCACCAAGAACGGAACGGCGCTCACCGCGCACAACGTACGGCGCGACTTCCGGAAGATCCTCGACGACGCCGATCTTCCTGGTAAGGACTGGTCCCCTCGGGAGATGCGGCACAGCTTCGTGTCGCTGCTGTCGGACTCCGGTGTCCCCATCGAGGACATCTCCCGCCTCGTCGGCCACCGGAACACCGTGGTCACCGAGACCGTCTACCGCAAGCAGATCCGCCCGGTGCTCATGCAGGGCGCGGAGAAGATGGACAGCCTCTTCGAGGCATAGTCACTCAGATAGTCACTCGGTCCGCGAAAACAAGATCGGCAACATGCCGTTTCACCAGGTGGGCGGTACTGGGTTCGAACCAGTGACCCCTCGCTTGTAAGGCGAGTGCTCTACCGCTGAGCTAACCGCCCGGACCGGACTACACCTTACGACACCGACCCGCCTCTCAGCACATCGAGTGACCAGCCGGCGCCCGCGTCGTCGTCTCCCGCCGCCTGCCACCCGAGGAGGGCCGCACCCAGCATGCCCGCCCGAGGGCCGAGGGCGGCCGGGCGTACGGGCGGGGGCTCCCGGAAGGCCAGCCGGCCGGCGAGCCGTTCCCGTAACGGGTCGAACAGGGCCGCACCGGCCTCGGCCAGGCCGCCGCCGATGACGATCAGGGCCGGGTCGAGCACGAGCACGTACGACGCGAGGGCGATGGCCAGGGCCTCGATCGCCTCGCCGAACACCTCGGCGGCCACCGGGTCTCCCGCGACCGCGAGTTCGACGACCTCCTTCGCGGTCGCCGTACGGCCGGAGCGGCTCGTGAAGCGGCGGGCCACGGCCGAGGCGGAGGCGTAGGTCTCCAGGCAGCCGATCTGCCCGCAGGCGCACTTCTCCCCCGCCGGCCAGACGGACGCGTGCCCGATCTCGCCGCCCCAGCCGTGCGCGCCGCCGTACGGCTCGCCGCTGAGCACCACCGCTCCCGCGATACCGGTGCCGATGGGCAGGAAGAGGAAGTCGGCGACGTCGCGGCCCGCGCCGAAGACGCTCTCGGCCAGGCCGCCCGTGCGGACGTCGTGGCCGAGCCGCGCCGGGACGCCGGGAGGCGTGAACGCCTCGGCGGGCACGTCCCGCCAGCCGATGTTGGCCGAGTAGACGGCGGTGGACGCGGTGACGATGCCCGGGACGGCCAGGCCCACCCCGGCGGGCTCGGCGCCGTACCGGGAGCGGCCGAGGTCGGCGATCTCGCCGGCGTAGGCGCGCACGGCGTCCACGACCGCGCCGGGGCCGTTCTCACGCCCCGTGGGGCGCCCGGCGAGGACGGTGACCTCGCCCCGCCGGGTGACGAGGCCGCCCTTCATGGAGGTGCCGCCCACGTCCAGTGCGACGACGTACGTCACGAGCGGCCCAGGACGCGGTCGAGTGCCGCCTCCACCTCCGCGGCGAGGCCGGGCATGCGGGCGGAGCCCGGCGAGCCGGCCGTGACGAGCGGCTCGTCGGTGCGGGCGAGCCGCACCTCACCGCACGAGCGGCACTCGATCTCCCCCAGGCGGCAGATCAGCGCGATCGAGCCGCACGAGGCGCACGTGTCGAGATCGAGGTCGTGCACACGCTGGCAGTCCGGGCAGACGAGGACCTGCGCTTCGCGACGCACCCCGCGCTTCCAGGGGCTGGCGCCGCGAACGGGGTCGGTCTGCCGGGCCCCGCACCTGTAGCAGGGCATCGTGGCCTCCAATGGGGCGAGTCGGAGTCGGAGTCGAATATGTCAGTGCCCGGGGGCGGGCAATGAAACGATCAGATGTCCGCGAGCGCCTTCCGGTACTCGTCGAGATCGCGTGCGGAACCGATCGGGTTGACGACCTTCCAGCGCACGACGCCTTCGCCGTCGATGATGAACGTGCCCCGGAGCGCGAGGCCCCTGTCCTCATCGAGGACACCGTACGCCCGGGCGACCTCACCGTGGGGCCAGAAATCCGACAACAGGGGGAAGGAGAAGCCCTCCTGGTCGGCCCAGGCGCGCTGGCTGAACATCGAGTCGACCGACACCGCCAGCACCTGGACGTGCGGAGGCAGCGAGCCGGCGAGCTCGTCGCGGATGGCCGCGAGCTCGCCATGGCAGACGGGACTGAAGGACAGGGGATAGAAGACGAGCATCACCGTTCTGCCCCGCAGGCCGGACAGGCGCACGGGAACGCCGTGCTGGTCCTTGAGCGTGAAATCCGGAGCCCGCTGCCCGACCTCTATCGCCATGAGCAGTCCCTCCCCAGGTGTCCGCCCATCATCCTGCCGTACGGCATCCCCAGGCCGTACGGCAGGGCAATACTCAGCGGCGGGCCTTCGGGGCGACGAGCCTCGTGCCCGACCAGTCCCTGGCGGCGCTCACGCTGCTCGTCTGCGACAGCCCGGCGGTCGCCGCGTCCTCACCGATGTCGCTGGGCTCCACGTGGCCCTCGCGCCCCGCCTTGGGGGTCAGCAGCCAGATCTGGCCTCCGTCGGCGAGTGCGGTCATCGCGTCGCTCAGCGCGTCGAAGAGGTCGCCGTCGCCGTCACGCCACCAGAGCAGCACCACGTCGACGACGTCCTCGTAGTCCTCGTCCACCAGCTCGTTGCCGGTCAGCTCCTCGATGGACTGGCGCAGCGCCTCGTCGCAGTCCTCGTCCCAGCCGACCTCCTGCACCACCTGACCGGCTTTGAGGCCGAGTCGTTCGGCCAGGCCGCGCTCGTCCTGCGCCTGACCCGCGGTCGCGCTCACGTTTATCCCTCCTGCTTGGGTGACCCCGCCGATGTTTGCGGTTGTCCCGGCTCGTTGAGAGCCATGCTTCGGCACAGTCCACACGCTGCGACCCTTCGTCGTCAACGGTCGCCACGGCGGGTGACCCGCACCGTTATCTCTTAATCGGTCAAAAACGACAAACGTACACGCCTGTCGGGGTTGTCGACGTTGAGGTCGATCAGGGCGACCGACTGCCAGGTCCCCAGTGCCAGCCTGCCCCCGAGGACGGGAACGGTCGCGTACGGCGGAATGAAGGCGGGCATGACATGCGACCTCCCGTGCCCACGGGAGCCGTGCGCATGCCGCCACCGGTCGTCCGCCGGCAGCAGGTCCCCCAGAGCGGCCAGCAGGTCCTCGTCGCTGCCGGAGCCGAGCTCCAGCAGCGCCACGCCCGCCGTCGCGTGCGGGACGAAGACGTGCAGCAGCCCGTCTCCTCCGCACTCGCGCACGAAATCGGCGCACTCCTTCGTCATGTCGTGCACGCGCTCGCGCGCGCCGGTCCGCACCTCGATCACCGTCGATTTCACATCCGCGATATTACGATTCGCGCTGAGCTGGGAGGACGACGGCATCCGGGCCGGGGAAGACGAGCGCCTCGTGCCCGTCCTCGTACTTCACCAGGAACGGCGGGCCGCCCTCCGGACCACGGACCTCGACGATCACACCGTGCTTCTCGTGGTCGCCCACGACGGCACCGTGCACCACCAGCCGGTCCCCAACCGTTGCGTGCATCTCGGTCCCCCTCTCTCCAGAGCCTTGTACGGCTATCGCCACCTGGAAAGAGCAGAAACCCCCCTCTCCTCAGAGGAAGGGACAACTCATACCAAAACGTTACGTGGCCGTCCCACCACCACCGGCCCCGTACGGCCGTTTCCTGCGACATGCCGCGGACCTGGAGACAGGCGAGGCGAAAGAGCGCCGAAGACGATTACGGAATGGCGAGGACCGCGACCGCGCGGCGACTTCGCCCGCGCTTCCGGGTAGGGCGCGGTCAGGCCGGGTAGGGAGCCTCCGACCAGGCACGATGTGACGTCCGCGACCTCGCGACGCCCCCGGCGGAGGCCGGGAATGGATGGTTGGTAAAAATCGTCCTACCATCGGTGGTCTAGGCCAAGACCTGCCCCGTAGCCAGCGCGGACGGTCCGGTTACCGGGCGGTAGAGATGCACTTTCCGGTGGGACGAGACAGGATGGAAGAAGACCGCAACGCCGCGATCATGCGCTGACCGCATCGCAGCAGGCAACACAGACGTAACAGATCCGACGAGACAAAGTCCATTCTCGGAAGGCGAGACCCAGTGGCTTCCGGACGCCAGCGTTATTCGATCATCAGTGACGGCCTACCCAGCCAGTTGCCTGATGTCGATCCGAGCGAGACCAACGAATGGCTCGAATCGCTCGACAACGTCATCAAGACCGAGGGCCGCACTCGTGCCCGCTACCTGATGCTCCGGCTGCTCGAGCGCGCCCGCGAACACCAGGTCGGCGTGCCCGGCCTGCGCAGCACGGACTACATCAACACCATCCCCCCGGAGCGCGAGCCCTGGTTCCCCGGGGACGAGTACGTCGAGCGCCGCATCCGGGCCTACATCCGCTGGAACGCGGCGGTGATGGTGACCCGTGCCAACGCGCGGACCAACGTCGGCGGCCACATCGCCACCTACGCGTCCGCGGCCTCGCTCTACGAGGTGGGCTTCAACCACTTCTTCCGCGGCAAGGACCACGGGGAGTCGGGCGACCAGATCTTCATCCAGGGCCACGCGGCCCCGGGCATCTACGCCCGCGCCTTCCTGGAGGGCCGCCTCGACGCGCCGCAGCTCGACGCGTTCCGCCAGGAGCTGTCCCACGGGATCAAGGGCCTGCCCTCCTACCCGCACCCGCGGCTGATGCCGGACTTCTGGGAGTTCCCCACGGTCTCCATGGGTCTCGGCCCGATCGGCGCGATCTACCAGGCGCGGTTCAACCGCTACCTGCTCAGCCGCAAGATCAAGGACACCAGCCGCAGCCATGTCTGGTGCTTCCTCGGCGACGGCGAGATGGACGAGCCCGAGTCTCTCGGCGCGATCGGCGTGGCCGCCCGCGAGGAGCTCGACAACCTCACCTTCGTCATCAACTGCAACCTGCAGCGGCTCGACGGACCGGTACGCGGCAACGGCAAGATCATCCAGGAGCTGGAGTCGTACTTCCGCGGCGCCGGCTGGAACGTCATCAAGGTCGTCTGGGGCCGTGACTGGGACCCGCTGCTCGCGGCCGACGTCGACGGCGTGCTGGTCAACCAGATGAACACCACGCCCGACGGGCAGTTCCAGACCTACTCGGTCGAGTCGGGCGCCTACATCCGCGAGAACTTCTTCGGCGGCGACCCGCGCCTGCGCAAGATGGTCGAGCACATGACCGACGACGACATCCGCAAGCTGTCGCGCGGCGGCCACGACTACCGCAAGGTGTACGCCGCGTTCAAGGCGGCCCGCGAGCACGTCGGCCAGCCGACCGTCATCCTGGCCCAGACGATCAAGGGCTGGACGCTCGGCAAGGACTTCGAGGCGCGCAACGCCACGCACCAGATGAAGAAGATGAGCAAGGCCGAGCTCAAGGAGTTCCGCGACCGGCTCTACCTGCCCATCCCGGACAAGGACCTCGAGGCCGACCTCCCGCCGTACTTCCACCCGGGCGAGGACAACGACGAGATCGCCTACATGAAGGAGCGCCGGGCGGCGCTCGGCGGCTACCTGCCCAAGCGGGTCGTACGCGCCAAGCCGCTCAAGCTCCCCGGCGACCCCGTCTACTCGGGCCTGCGCAAGGGCTCCGGCAAGCAGAACGTCGCCACCACGATGGCGTTCGTCCGCCTGCTCAAGGACCTCATGCGGGACAAGGAGATCGGCGCCAGGTTCGTGCCGATCATCCCGGACGAGGCCCGCACGTTCGGTGTGGACGCGATGTTCCCGACCGCCAAGATCTACTCGCCCCACGGGCAGACGTACGAGGCGGTCGACCGCGAGCTGCTCCTGTCGTACAAGGAGTCGACCGAGGGTCAGATCCTGCACGAGGGCATCAGCGAGGCCGGCTCGATGGGCTCGGTCCTCGCGGCGGGCTCGTCGTACGCCACCCACGGCGAGCACATGATCCCGGTCTACATCTTCTACTCGATGTTCGGGTTCCAGCGGACCGCCGACCAGATGTGGCAGCTCGGCGACCAGATGGGCCGGGGCTTCCTGCTCGGCGCGACGGCCGGCCGCACCACGCTGAACGGCGAGGGCCTGCAGCACGAGGACGGCCACACCCCGCTGATCGCCTCGACCAACCCCGCGGCCGTGGCGTACGACCCGGCGTGGGCGTTCGAGATCGCGCACATCGTCAGGGACGGCCTGCGGAGGATGTACGGGGAGCACCCCGAGGACGTCTTCTACTACCTGACCGTCTACAACGAGCCCTATCCGCAGCCTGCCGAGCCGGAGGGCGTGGACGTGGAGGGCATCCTCAAGGGCCTCTACCTCTACGCCCCGGCGACGGGCGACGGGCCGAAGGCGAACATCCTGGTGTCCGGCGTCGCCGGCCCGTGGGCGCTGGAGGCGCAGCGGATGCTGGCGGAGGACTGGGGCGTGTCGGCCTCGGTCTGGTCGGCCACCTCCTGGAGCGAGCTGCGCAGGGACGCCCTGGACGTCGAGGAGCACAACCTGCTCAACCCCGACGCCGAGCAGCGCGTGCCGTACGTGACCACCAAGCTGTCGGGCGTGCCGGGGCCGTTCGTGGGCGTCAGCGACTACATGCGCGCCGTCCCGGACCAGATCGCCCAGTGGGTGCCCGGCGACTGGACCTCGCTCGGCACCGACGGCTTCGGCCTGTCCGACACGCGTTCTGCGCTGCGCCGCCACTTCCACGTGGACGCGGCCTCGATCACGCTGGCGGTGCTGACGCAGCTCGTGCGGCGCGGCGAGATCAAGGCCGAGACGCTGCAGGAGGCCGTCGCCCGTTATCACCTCAAGAACGGGGTGACCGAGGTGGTGGCTCAGCAGACCCCGGAGACCAACGACACCCAGTCGATGGGCGTCTGATCCGCGGATCGTCCGGCGGCCCCCGCTCCGGCGGGGGCCGCCGTCGTCTCCGGGTCGTCTCGGGCGCCCTCACCCCACCTGAGCGGCGCGGATGCGGCGCTGCGGCGCGCCACCGGCCGGTCCCAAGCCACCTCCAAGCAAGAGACAAGACCGTTCCATCACTCTTGCGGCCGTGGATGGAAATCTCAGGAAATACTTCGGCAGACTGACCGGGGGGATGGCCGCGACGGCGGCGTTCGCCCTGCTCGTCGTGGCCGCTCCCGCTTCGGCGGACACCGGGGACGAGGTCCCCGTCGGCACCCGGCTGGCCGCTCGCACCCACCCGGCCGTGCAGCTCACCAGCATCACCTACTCCGGCGAGGTCGTCGTCCCGAGCAGCCAGGCCAAGGAAGCCGCGTGGGACCAGCTGACCAACGACGCCACCCGGGCCGTGCTCGCCGGCAAGATCCCCTCCGACGAGCGGAGCATCGCCAAGTTCCTCTTCCAGCGCGTGGCGGCCGACGTCGACCGGTATCTCCAGCCCGTCGGCCCGGAGCGCACGGTCAAGGCGCAGGTCGGCGGCATGTGCACGGGCTGGTGGGTGACCCCCGACGGCTACATGGTCACCGGCGCGCACTGCGTCGAGATGAGCAACGAGGAGCTGTCGCAGACCTTCGCGCAGCAGGCGCTGGAGAAGTTCAACAAGCAGGACGCGAAGGACATGATCAACGCCCTGCGGAACTTCGAGGCCGACAAGGAGATGATCGAGCTCGTCCAGCAGATCTACGTCACCTTCAACAGCACCCACCTGGAGATCCGCGGCCTGCGCAAGAGCCTGTCGGTCCTGCAGAGCCTGCCCGGCGGCGGCGTCGACAAGACGGCCAAGGAGGTCCCGGCCGAGCTGGTGTCGGTCGGCGAGAGCTACCCGGGCAAGGACTTCGCGCTGCTCAAGGTCAACGGCCAGCAGAACCTGCCGACCGTGCCGCTCGGCGACGACGCCGACGTGCAGACCGGTGACACGCTCTACATCAGCGGCTTCCCCGGCCTGGTGACCAACACGCCGTGGTTCAGCATCGAGTCGAAGCTCGACCCCGCGCTGACCGAGGGGCCGTACAACGCCAAGCGCAGCACGCAGGAAGGCGTGCCGTACATCCAGACGCAGGCGCCTTCCTACCACGGCAACTCCGGGGGTCCCGTCTTCAGCCGTGCGGGCAAGGTCGTCGGCATGCTGATCGCCGGCACGGTGAGCGAGAACGGCGAGGCGTCGGAGAACGAGAGCTTCGTGCTCCCGGTCTCGATCATCAAGGAGAAGCTCAACGAGAAGAACGTCAAGCCCGCCGCGTCGTTGACGACGACGAAGTACAACGAGGCGCTCGACGACTTCTTCCAGCGGCACTACAAGGACGCGCTGCCGAAGTTCCGCGAGGTGCAGGCGCTGTTCCCGGGCCACCCGTACGTCGCGAAGTACATCACCGACTCGCAGCAGGCGATCTCGTCCGGCAAGGACGAGACCCCGCAGCCGGTGTGGCTGTGGGCCGCCGTCGGCGCCGGTGTCCTGATCGTGATCGGCGGCGGCGTCCTGCTGCTGCTCCTCATGCGCAGGCGCAGGAAGAGCTCCTCCTCTCCGCAGGGCCGGTCGCCCTCGCCCTCGTACGGCGGGCCGTACCCCGGCGTGAACGGCGGCGGCTTCCCGGCGCAGGCGGGCGGCGGCTACGACCGGCAGCCGGTGAACGGCCAGGTGCTCCAGGAGCTGCCCGGGCTGCCGCAGGGCTGGCAGCCGCAGAGCCTGCCGCCGGCCAACGGCCACCAGCCCGGGCGGGCGGGCGGAGGCTACGAGGCCGCACGCTCGCACGACCACGATCCCCAGCGGCCGGGCGGGGGCTACGACCCCCAGCGGCCCGACGGCGCGACGCAGTACGTGCGTCCCGCTCCCTCGCCCTACGGGCAGCAGCGGTCGCAGGCCGCGGCGGGACGGGGCCCGGGCGACTCCGGCGCTCCGGACGTCGCCGACCTGGAGCGGGAGATCGCCGAGCTGCGTCGCCAGTTGCAGCACCGGCAGCCGGAGGCGTGACGGGGCCCGCCGCGGCGCCCGTCGGTATCGGTCCGCGTTTCTCCACCGGACAGACGAAGCAACCGCAGACGGGGCAACCGGGCAGGAAGCAACCAGGCACGGAGCAACCAGACACGACGCAACCGCCGCCGGCCTTTCTCGCAGGCACCGCCACCGCAGGCGTGGCGACGCGCCGCCGCCGGCCGCCCGTTCGGCACCTCGAACGGGCGGCCGGCGGACCCCACCCGGCCGGCGGGGGCGGGGTACGGCCGTCCGAGCGCCCTGACGGCCCGGAGGGGAAGGGCCCGGAGGGAAAGGCGCCGCAGGGGAAGCACGGGGGATCCCGGCGGGCGTTCGGACGGCCTGGGTGCGCTCCGGCCGGTCAGGAACCGGCGGGAGCGAAGACGCCGAAGAGGTTGCCGGACGTGTCGTGGAGGTAGGCGAAGTCGGGGCCGCCCTCGTTGCCCACGACCTGGCTGAGCACCTTCCCGCCCAGGGCCTCCACCGTGCGGCAGGTCTCGGCCACGTCCCGCACGAGCACCGTGAAGACGGCGTGACCAGGCATGTCGCCGCGGGTGCCGAACACGCCGCCGCGCACCTCGTCGTCACCGTCGTAGCTGATGAGCCGGTAGTCCATGCCCATGGCGGCCGAGCCCTCGTCCGTGCGGAACCGCCAGCCGAACAGGTCGCCGTAGAAGCGCTGGACACCCTCGGGGTCGTCGCTCGCGATCTCGAACCAGGCGACGGTGTTGACGGCGGGGGCGGCGGGAGTGGTCATCATCGGTCTCTTTCTCTGTTGCCTCTGCGGGCGTTGCTCTCCTGGGCGACGGCTCCGGCGGCGGCGTGACGAGCGGGGAAGGTGCTCGGTGGGCCACGGCCGGTTCCTCGTCGTGTGAGTAGAGCCTCCCGCTCTCCGGCGACACCCCCCTGTCGGCGTTTCCAGAAATTCACGAACATTTTTTCGAATCAACGGTCAGTCGAGCACCGGTGTGCGCGCGATCATGTCCGGCACGCAGGCGTCGAACGCCTCCAGGGGCCGGCCGGGCACCGGATCCTCGGTGACGACGGCCTCGGCGATGCGGTCGAGCCGGAAGACGCGGACGGCGTCGCGCAGCCGGCACCAGGCCACCAGATACCACCACCCGCTCCGCCCGCCGACGAACGCCCCGGGCTCCACCTCCCTGGTCGTCAGCACGCCCTGAGCGTCGCCGTAGTGGATGCGTAAGACGACCCCCTTGAGCAGGGCCTCCTCGATGACCCTGCCGATCGACCCGGTGTATCGGGACTCCGGCTTGTCGTCGGTGAGGATCTGCACGCGGGCGGCCAGTTGCCGGGCCCGGTCCCCCTCGGGGCCGGGCATGGCGGCGACGAGCTTGCGCAGCGCGCTGCGCGCCTCGTCGGCGAAGGGCTGCTGTTCTGTGCGGCTGAGGGCGATCGCCACCGCCACGGCCTCGGCGGGGGTGAAGTTGAGCGGGGGCAGGGACATCCTCTTGTCCAGGGCGTACCCTCCCCTGCGCCCGACCTCCGCGTAGATCGGCACGCCGGCCTGCTGCAGCGCGGAGATGTCCCGCTCGATGGTCCGCGAGCTCACCTCGAAGCGCAGGGCGAGCTCACGCGCGGACCGGCAGCGCGGGGAGATCGCCCGCAGGTCCTCGACGATCGCATAGAGCCGGTCGGTACGGTTCACGCCGCAGAGGGTAGGCCACCCCACCGACATTTCTCGCTGACGCGTTCGACTACATCCCGTCGGCGCAGGTCGTCACAGCGGCACGCGGATTACGCGGGCGGCCGCTCCCGCCGGCGCCTCCCGGGGTTCGACCGGGGTTCGGCGGGGTTCGGCGGGGTTCGGCGGGGTTCGGCGGGGTTCGGCGGGGTTCGGCCAGGGTTCAGCAGGGGTTCCGGCCGGACGTACCCGCGGCACGGTGCGCGGACCGGTCGGCGGACGGCAGGGTCAGCCGCCGACGGCCTCGGCGAGCTCGGCGAGACGGTCGCGGCCCGGCTCGGGGAAACGCTCGTCCATGACCTCGGCCCAGGAGATGCGGTCGAGCCGGAAGACGCGCACGTCGTCGCGTAAACGGCACCAGGCCACCAGATACCAGTGCCCGCCCCTGCCCCCGAGGCAGATGCTCGGCTCGACGTCCCTGACGGTGGGCACGCCCTTGCTGTTGACGTACTCCAGGCGCAGCACGTGCCGCCCGCGCAGCGCCCTGTCGATGGCGCGCTTCACGGAGTCGGGGCCCGCGAGCGCGTAGCCGCCCTGGTCGAGCCGGATGGGGACGCCGGCCTCCCGCAGCTTCGCGACGTCGCGCACGACGGTGCTCTTGCTGACCCCGAGACGCGAGGCGAGCTCGCGGGCCGGCAGGCATCCGGCGGATTCCAGCTCCTTCACCAGCGCGTCGCGGCGTTTCATGATTCGACGCTACGTCGATCAGTGCGGCGAAACCCACACAACACGCCTCACTCGGACGCCACAGCACTATCACCCCACGTCCGTGGCAATCCCCCAGGGATGGGTGTTGCGGATGCGCTCGGGCGGTATCCCGCACAGGGCCGCGCGCTCGCACCCGAACCGCTGCCAGTCGAGCTGGCCGGGCGCGTGGGCGTCGGAGTCGATCGCGAACTCGCAGCCCATCTCGTACGCCAGCCGCATCAGGCGCTTGGGCGGGTCGAGCCGGTCGGGCCTGGAGTTGATCTCCACCGCGACCCCGAACCTCCGGCACGCCTCGAAGACGATCTCGGCGTCGAACCGGGACTCCGGCCGCCCGCGCCCGCGTACGACGCGGCCGGTGCAGTGCCCGAGGACGTCCACGTCGGGGTCTGCCACCGCCGCGACCATCCGCCGGGTCATGTCCGCGGCCTCCATCCGCAGCAGCGAGTGGACGCTCGCCACCACGACGTCGAGCCGTTCGAGCAGCTCCGGCTCCTGGTCGAGCGAGCCGTCCGCGGTGATGTCCACCTCGATGCCGGTCAGGATCCGGAACGGCGGGCCGCCGTCCCCCGCGTACCGCTCGTTGAGCTCGGCGACCACGTCGAGCTGCCGCCGCAACCGGTCGGCGGACAGGCCGTGTGCGACGGTCAGCCGGGGCGAGTGGTCGGTCAGCGCCAGGTACTCGTGACCCAGCGAGCGGGCGGCGTCGGCCATCTCCTCGATGGGCGAACCGCCGTCCGACCAGTCGGAGTGGCTGTGGAAGTCGCCGCGCAGCGCCGACCGCAGCGCCTGCGCGGCCTCGTCCAGGTCGACGTCCTTGGTGTCCTCCAGCCGCCGCAGGTAGGTCGGCACGGCGCCGTCCAGCGCCTCGGTGACGGCCAGGGCCGTGACCTTGCCGATGCCCCGCAGCTCGGTCAGGCCGCCGGTGCGCGCGAGCCGTACGAGCTCCTCCCTGGGCAGGTCCTCGATCGCGGCGGCGGCGCCCCGGAAGGCGCGCACGCGGTAGGTCGGCTCGCCGGCCCGTTCCAGCAGGAAGGCGATGCGCTTCAGCGCCTCGACGGGATCCACATGCGCACGCTACCCGGCGTACGGAATCTCAGCCGGGAACGCGAAAACAGACTCACCAGGAACCCCGCACCTGCCTGTCCCGTTCGTCCAACCAGACGATAATGTGTGCCGATCTCGACAGCAGGAGCCCGATTGGCAGAGCCCGGGGAGAGCCCCCCACCGACGCCGCCACCCGGTGGCTCCTCCGTGCCCCCGCACCCCATGGCCATGGGCACGCCGCCGCCGGGAACGCCGCCGCCGTCGCGCGGCATCAAGTCCTCCACGGCGATCAAACTCGGCACCCTGGGCGTGCTGTCCGTCCTCGTCGTCGGCTTCTGCGCGGCGCAGGACGACTACGAGGAGGTCGGCGCGGACTGCGTGGACACCTCGACGCTCAACCCGGACGGGTCGTATCTGGTCGTCGACGACGACCTCTGCGACGACGACGACGGCAGTGGCAGCCACTACTACGGCTCGCACGGCGCGTACCGCTGGTACTACGGCGGCACCCGGAACGGCGGCCGGGTCTACCACGGCACGACGGTCCGGCCGGCCGACGCCCACATCTCGACCCGGTCGGGGCGGGTCGTGCAGCGGGGCGGCTTCGGCTTCCACTCCCGCGGCGGCGGCTGAGCGGGGCCGGCACATGCGCAGGCTGAGCTCGGCGCCCAGGGAGGACTGGGCCGCCCTCGTCGAGTCGCAGGGGCTCGCGTTCCACCGCTCCGCCCACCCCGAGGGCCTCACCCGGCCCTACTGGGACGAGAGCGTCCACTACGTGTTCACCATGGACGAGGTCCTGGCCCTGGAGGAGCAGGTCGAGGAGTTGCACCGGATGTGCCTGGCCGCGGCCGACCACATCGTGACCTCCGGCCGGTTCGCCGACCTCGGCATCCCCCCACACTGCCGCGCGGCCGTCGCGGAGTCGTGGCGGCGGCGCGACCCGCACGTCTTCGGCCGGTTCGACCTGCGTTACGACGGCACGGGGCCGGCCAAGCTGCTGGAATACAACGCCGACACCCCGACGAGCCTGGTCGAGAGTTCCGTCGTGCAGTGGTTCTGGCTGAAGGACGTTTATCCGGAAGGCGACCAGTGGAACTCGATCCACGAGCGCCTGGTCGACCGTTGGAAGTCCCTCACGCTCCAGACGGGCCCGGCCCACTTCGCGTGGACCAGCGCCGACGAGACGGGCGAGGAGGCGATGACCATCGGCTACCTCCAGGAGACCGCGGAGCAGGCCGGGCTGGTCACGGCGGCGATCGCCATGGAGGACATCGGCTGGGACGCGCTCAACCACAGGTTCGTCGACATGGAGCACCGGGTCGTCCGGACGCTGTGCAAGCTGTACCCCTGGGAGTGGATCGTCGCCGAGCCGTTCGCGCCGCACGCGCTCGCCCAGCAGGTCTCCATGACGTGGATCGAGCCGCTGTGGAAGATGCTGCTGTCCAACAAGGCCCTGCTGGCGATCCTGTGGGAGCTGTACCCGGGCCACCCGAACCTGCTGCCCGCCTACCTCGACGGTCCCCGCGAGCTGGCCGCCGGCCCCGGCTACGTGCGCAAGCCGCTGCTCGGCCGCGAGGGCGCCTCGATGCGGATCGCCGCGCCGGGCGTCGAGGTGGAGACGGACGGCGAGTACGGCAGGGAGGGCTTCGTCCACCAGGAGTTCCTGCCGCTGCCGGATTTCGACGGCTGGCGTCCGGTGCTCGGAGCGTGGGTGGTCGACGACGAGTCGGCCGGGCTCGGCATCCGGGAGACCTCCGGCCTCGTCACCGACGACACGTCCTCTTTCGTCCCCCACCGTATCCGCGGCTGAAATCCCCCACCGTATCCACGGCTGAAAGCGAAGGCCCCCCGTGAACACGACAACCTCCATCGCCGACGTGCTCGCGCACGGCGCCCTGGCGATCCTCGCGTACGCCATCCTGGGCGTGCTGCTGCTCGTCGCCGGGTTCTACGTCATCGACCTGGCGACGCCCGGACGGCTCAGCAAGATCATCCGCACCGACCGCAATCCCAACGCCACGGCGCTGGCCGCCTCCAGCGTCGCCGGCGTCGGGCTCGTCGTGGCGGCCTCCATCTGGTCGTCGGGCGGCGCCCTGCAGGAGGGGCTGCTGGCGACGCTCGTGTTCGGCCTGGTGGGCATCGCCGTGCAGACGCTCGGCATGGTGGCCTTCGACAAGGTCGCCGGCATCTCGGTGCGCGAGCTCGTCCGGGAGACCACGCTGCAGCCCGCCACCGTCCTCCTCGGCGTGACGCACTTCTTCATCGGCCTCATCACGGCCGTAGCCGTCATCTGACCCGTACGGACGTCGTCGTCCCGCGCCGCTGAAAGATTCATGGGCGCGCACGAGGAGGTCCAGGTGGGAGCGTCGGACGTCCCGCCGAGGGGTTTCCGGAGATACGCCCGTATAGACCGTTCCCTCCGGAAGGGCCTACTCTCCTCCTCGTGATCACGGGGACCACGACGTCCGGGCAACCGGCGGAGGAGCCGCCCCGGAAAGGCAACGACCCCGACGACACCCTGGAGGCAGCCGCCGTGGACGGAACGGCCGTCGCGGAGCCCGGAGACGCCGCAGGCACCAGGTCGAGCGGCGAGGCGGAGCCCGCGGACACCTCCGGCGCCACGGCCGCCGCCGAACCGCAGGAGCGGCCGGCCGACACTGCGGACGCGCGAGGCCCCGCCGCGCGGTTCCTCAGGTCCCACCGGCACCTGATCGCGCTGTCCGTGCTCTGCGCGCTGTCGTCGGCCCTGAACTGGACTCTTTCGCTGCTCAGGTTCGCCCACTTCCAGGTGGCCACCTACGACCTGGTCATCTTCGACCAGGCGGTGCGCGGATACTCGCACTTCTCGGCGCCCACCGTGCCGCTGCGCGGAGTCACCGGCGGCTTCGGCATGGACTACATGCAGCTCGCCGACCACTTCTCGCCGATCCTGGCCCTGCTGGCGCCCCTCTACTGGATCCACGACGGGCCCGAGACGCTGCTCGTCGCGCAGGCCGTGCTGTTCGCCCTGGCGATCCCGTTCGTGTGGATGTTCACCCGCCGTGTGCTGGGCACGCCGCACGCCTACCTCGTCTCCGTGGCGTACGCGATCTCCTGGCCCATCGCGCAGGCGACGGCGGTGGAGTTCCACGAGGTGGCCTTCGTGCCGCTGCTGAGCGCGATCGCCGTCGAGCGGCTGCACGCAGGGCGGCGGCTGCCCGGGCTGCTCGCGGTGCTCGGCCTGCTGCTCACGAAGGAGGACCTGGGCCTCATGGTGGCGGGCCTCGGCGTCTGGCTGTTCTTCACCGGGCAGCGCAGGCTCGGCGCCGGGCTGGTGTTCACCGGCGTGGCCGTGTTCGAGGTGGTGCGCAAGTTCGTGATCCCCCTGGCGGGGGGCAACCCGGCGTACTACACGCGCTACTCCAAGCTCGGCGCGGACCTGCCGCAGATGGTGTGGAGCGCCGTCACGCACCCGCACCAGTTCGTGGCCATGCTCTTCGACGACCACTCGAAGTGGGACACCTGGGGCCTGCTCCTGTGGCCGGCGCTGTTCGTGTGCCTGCTGTCCCCGCTGTTCCTGGCGGCGCTGCCGCTGATCCTGGAGCGGCTGCTCGCCGACTCCGACAACTGGTGGTCGACCGGCTGGCACTACGACGCGTTCGTGGTGGTGATCCTGCTGATGGCCGGGGTGGACGGCGCCGCCCGGCTCATCCGCTGGCTGGAGCGGCGCGGGGTGCCACGTCCCGGGCACGGCCTGCGGCTGGCCTACGCCGCCGCGGTCTTCGCGGTCGCCGTCACCACGGTCCCCTACCGGCCGTTCGACAACCTGATGAGCCCGGACTTCTACCACCCCGACCCCCGTACGGAGGCCAGGGAGCAGGCCATGAGCATGGTCCCCGACGGCGTGGTGGTGGAGGCGACCGACGACTTCGGCGCGCGGCTGTCCGGCCGGACGACCGTGCTGTGGTGGGACTACCAGAAGCGCGGCACGCCCTGGATCGTGGCCTCGGTCAACAACGACCTGCGCGGCGTGGTGGACAGCTACCTGACCGAGGGCTACGAGCTGCGCCTCGACAGGGAGGACATCGTCGTCCTGCACCGCATCGGCGCCTGAGGCCGCGAGCCGCCGCTCCGACCTGCGGAGACGCCGTCCACACCCCCGTACGGCACGATCAACGGCATGACCTGGCACGCTAGAGGGCGTGAGCGAGCGGGGCGCGTGGAACGGCGGACAGGTGCGTACGGACGGGCAGAGCGAAGACGTCGTCCGGGTGGCCGGAGACGGTGTGCCGATGAGCGACGGGGTCCGGGAGGGCGCCGGGACCTGGGAGGACGCCGGAACCCGGGAGGACGACAGGATCCGGGAGGACACGGCGCGGCGGCTCGACCGGGCCATGGGCAGCCTCGGGACGGCCGCCATGGCCCGGATGGAGGAGCGGCTGGCCTGGTATCGCGCGCTGTCGGCCGAGGACAGATCGTGGGTCGGCCTGGTGGCGCAGGCCGGGATCGCGGCGTTCGTCGAGTGGTTCGGCCACGCGGGCGAGGGGCGGCCGACGCCGAGCATCGAGTTCTTCGGCACCGCGCCGCGCGAGCTCAAGCGCAGCGTGTCGCTCCAGCAGACGGTCGACCTGGTCCGCATCGTCGTCGAGGTCGTCGAGGCCCAGGTCGAGGAGCTGGCCGCGCCCGGAGGCGCGGAGCTGCTGCGGCACGCGATGCTGCGCTACACGCGCGACGTCGCCTTCGCCGCCGCCCAGGTGTACGCCAGGGAGGCCGAGGCGCGCGGCTCGTGGGACGCGCGGCTGGAGGCGCTGATCGTGGACGCGCTGGTGCGCGGCCAGGTCGACGACGGGCTGCACTCGTGGGCCGCCGCGCTCGGCTGGACCTCCGCGCCGGTCGTCGTCTTCGCCGGGTGCGCCCCCGACGAGGACCCGCAGAGCGTCATCGACGGGCTGCGCGACAAGGGGCGGCGCCTCGGCCACGAGCTGCTCGCCGGAGTGCAGGGCGACCGGCTCATCGTCATCGTCGGCGGCGCGGACGGCGTCAAGGACGCGGCGCGCGGCGTGGTGGCGCGCTTCGGCCCCGGGCCCGTCGTGATCGGGCCGGAGGTGCCCGACCTGCACGCGGCGGCCAGCTCGGCCCGGGCCGCCATCGCGGGCCTGCGCGCCGCCGCCGGCTGGCCCGACGCCCCGCGCCCGGTCCTCGCCGAGGACCTGCTCGCCGAGCGCGCGCTGGACGGCGACGAGGACGCCAGGGCCCAGCTGGTGGAGAACGTCTACAAGCCGCTCGCCGGAACCCCGCTGCTCGACACGCTCGCGACGTATCTGGAGCAGGGGACCTCCCTTGAGGCGACGGCCCGGCTGCTGTTCGTCCATCCCAACACCGTGCGGTACCGTCTACGTAAGATCACGGAACTGACCGGGTACCAGCCCACGGAGGGGCGGTCCGCATTCACCCTCCAGGTGGGTCTCATACTCGGACGCCTGTCCGTAACCTGAGCCGGGTGCCTTAATCAGCTCGACACCGAAACTGTAGGTACCCCACAACGCGGCGGCCACAAAGTTCGTTCGGATCTCCATCAGTGTGGTGAACCTCTACAGGGCAGGGTTGAGTACGTGCTCGTCATCGTCGCTCCGGGCCAAGGCGCCCAAACCCCAGGATTCCTCAGTCCGTGGCTCGAGATACCCGAGTTCCGCGAGCGGATCTCCGCGTGGTCGGAGATCGTGGAGCTCGATCTCGTGGCGTACGGGACGACCGCAGGCGCCGACGAGATCCGCGACACCGCTGTGGCCCAGCCCCTGCTCGTGGCGGCCGCCCTGGCGTCGTTCGAGACGCTCGGGGTCCGGCCCGGCATGGTCGCGGGACACAGTGTGGGCGAGCTCACCGCCGCCGCCATCGCCGGGGTGCTGACCCCCGAGCAGGCCCTCGCCCTGGTGCGCGAGCGCGGCCGGGCGATGGCCAAGGCCGCCGCCGTCACCGAGACCGGCATGAGCGCGGTGCTCGGCGGCGCGGAGGAGGACGTCCTCGCCGCGATCTCCAAGCACGGGCTGACCCCCGCCAACATGAACGGCGCGGGCCAGATCGTCGCGGGCGGCACGCGGGAACAGCTGGAGGCCTTCGCGGCCGAGCCGCCGGAGAAGGCGCGGGTGCGCCCCCTGGCGGTCGCCGGAGCCTTCCACACCGTCCACATGGCCCCCGCCGTCGACCACCTGCGCGCGGAGGCCGAGGCTCTCGCCCCCGCGGATCCGTCGGTCACGCTGCTGTCCAACTCCGACGGCGCGGCCGTCTCCGGAGGAGGCGAGTTCCTCGACCGGCTGGTGAACCAGGTGGCCAACCCGGTCCGCTGGGACTCCTGCATGGCGACGATGGCCGAGCGCGGCGTCACCGCCATGATCGAGTTGCTGCCCGGCGGCACGCTGACGGGCCTGGCCCGGCGGGCCCTGCCCGGAGTGAAGACCGTCGCGCTCAAGACCCCTGACGACCTGGACACCGCCCGGGAGGTGCTGCAGTGAGGCTCGGCCAAGGCGCCCCCGCGGCGAGGATTCTCGCGTTCGGCGGATACCAGCCCGCCCAGGTCGTGACCAACGACGACCTCGCCGCCCGGATCGACACCAACGACGAGTGGATCCAGAGCCGCGTCGGCATCAAGGAACGCCGCGTGGCGGGCCCGCAGGAGTCGGAGATCGACCTCGCGGTGCAGGCGGGCGGCAAGGCCCTGGCGGCCAGCGGCCTGTCCAGCGACGACATCGACCTGGTGATCGTGGCGACCTGCACGATCGAGGCGCCCATCCCCAACGCCGCGGGCCGCGTCGCCCACCGGCTCGGCATCACGGCCCCCGGCGCCTTCGACCTCAACGCCGCCTGCGCCGGCTTCTGCTACGCGCTGGCCGCCGCGTCCGACGCCGTGCGGTCGGGTTCGGCGACCAACGTGCTGGTCGTCGGCAGCGAGAAGCTCACCCAGTGGGTCGACCCCGAAGACCGGTCGACCGTCGTGATCTTCGCCGACGGCGCGGGCGCCGCGGTCGTGGGCCCCTCCGACCGGCCCGGCATCGGCCCGGTGGCATGGGGCAGCGCCGGCGACAAGGCCGACGCGATCCAGATCAAGGACCGCCAGTCCTTCCTCCATCAGGAAGGCCAGACGGTGTTCCGCTGGGCCACCACCGCGCTTCACCCGGTGGCCAAGCTCGCCTGCGAACGTGCGGGCGTGGACCCCGCCGACCTGGCCGCCTTCGTCCCCCACCAGGCGAACCTGCGCATCGTCGAGGCCATCGCGCGCAAGCTGGGCGCCGACAACGCGGTCGTCGCCAGGGACATCGTGCTCGCCGGCAACACCTCCGCCGCGTCGATCCCGCTCGCGCTCTCGCGCATGATCGAGCGCGGCGAGGTCCAGTCGGGCGGCCTGGCGCTGCTGCTGGGCTTCGGCGCCGGCCTCACCTACGCCTCCCAGGTGATCGAGATCCCCTGAGGAACTTGTACGGCCTGCCGTACAGAGCTGGGGCAACCCAGGAAACCCGGAAGACAGTAAATCCAAGGAGTATTCGCGACATGGCACTGACCGAGCAGGAGATCCTCGCGGGCCTCGGCAAGATCATCAACGAGATCACCGGCATTTCGGCCGACGAGGTCACCCCGGAGAAGAGCTTCGTGGACGACCTGGACATCGACTCGCTCTCCATGGTCGAGATCGCCGTCGCGGCCCAGGACGAGTTCGGCGTCGAGATCCCCGACGACCAGCTCAAGAACCTCAAGACCGTCAAGGACGTCATCAGCTTCATCCAGGCCTAGTTCGACGGCCGCACGGACGTGCCCGTCCCGCCTCCGGCGAGGCGACAGGGCGCGTCCGGCCCCCTTTCACGCCCCGATACCAAGAGGAGTGCAGACAAGTGAGTAAGGACCGGGTACGTGTCGTAGTCACCGGGCTCGGCGCGACGACGCCCCTCGGTGGAGACGTCGCATCGACCTGGTCGGCGCTCCTCGAGGGGCGGTCGGGCATCCGCACGCTCACCGAGGACTGGGTCGACACCGTGCCGGTGAAGTTCGCCGGTGTGGCGGCCGTCGACCCCGGCGAGGTGCTTCCCCGGCCCGAGGCCAGGAGGCTCGACCGCGCCGAGCAGTTCGCCCTGATCGCCGCCAGGCAGGCCTGGCAGGACGCGGGCGCCCCCGAGGTGGACGGCGACCGTCTGGGCGTGGTGGTCGGCAGCGGCATCGGCGGCATCGGAACGATCCTGTCCGCCTACGACCTCTACCGGGAGAAGGGCTGGAACCGGCTGTCGCCGTTCACCGTGCCCATGCTCATGCCCAACGGCTCGGCCGGTTGGATCAGCATCGAGTTGGGCGCCAAGGCCGGCGCGCACGCCACGGTCAGCGCCTGCGCCACCGGCGCCGAGTCCATCGGCTACGGCATCGACATGATCCGCTCCGGCCGGGCCGACATGGTGGTCGCCGGCGGCACCGAGGCGGCGATCCACGGTCTGAACGTGGCGTCGTTCGCCGCGGCGCGGGCCATGTCGACCCGCAACGACGAGCCCGAGCGCGCCTCCCGCCCGTTCGACAAGGGCCGCGACGGCTTCGTGCTCGGCGAGGGCGCGGGCATCGTGGTGCTGGAGTCGGAGGAGCACGCCCTGGCTCGCGGCGCCCGCATCTACGCCGTGGCCGCCGGAGCCGGTTACACCAGCGACGCCTACCACATCACCGGGCTGGACCCGGACGGCAAGGGCGGCACGGAGGCCATGCTCCGGGCCCTCAAGAACGCGGACCTCGCCCCGTCGGACGTCGTCCACGTCAACGCCCACGCCACGTCGACCCCGCTCGGCGACGAGATCGAGGCCCGTGCGATCAAGGACGCCATCGGCGACCACGCGATCGTCACCGCCACCAAGTCGATGACCGGTCACCTCCTCGGCGGCGCCGGCGGCATCGAGTCGATCTTCACCATTCTCGCCCTGCACGAGCGGATCGTGCCGGCCATCGCGAACCTGGACGACCCGGCCGACGGCATCGAAATCGACCTCGTACGCGGCGAACCCCGCAAGCTCGAGGGCGATCAGCTCGCCGCGATCAACAACTCCTTCGGGTTCGGCGGACACAACGTCGCCGTGGCCTTCACGACGGTTTGACAAGGGAGTCTCGAATGACAGTGCTGGACAGCAGGACGGTGGCCGACGCCGCCGACGCCGCCGCCGTCGACCCCCGTGACCCCTTGGTGCGCCTGGGCCACCTGCTCGACGAGGGCTCGATCCGGCCGATCACCCCCGAGGACAAGAGCGGCGTGCGGGCGGTGGCCGGGCGCATCGAAGGCGTGCCGGTCGTGGCGTTCTGCAGCGACGCCCGGGTCCAGGGCGGCGCCATGGGCGCTGAGGGCTGTGAGCACATCGTCCACGCCTACGACGTCGCCGTGCGGGAGCGGGTGCCGATCATCGGCCTCTGGCACTCCGGCGGCGCGCGGCTCGCCGAGGGCGCGGAGTCCCTGCACGCGGTCGGCCGGGTGTTCGCCGCCATGACCAAGGCGTCGGGCCTGGTCCCCCAGATTTCCGTCGTGGTCGGCCCGGTGGCCGGCGGCGGCGCGTACGGCCCCGCCCTGACCGACATCGTGATCCTCGCCGACAACGGCCGCATCTTCGTGACCGGGCCGGACGTCGTGCGCAGCGTGACCGGCGAGGAGACCGACATGGCCTCGCTCGGCGGTCCGGAGCCGCACAGCAAGCGCAGCGGCGTCGTCCACGTCGTCACCAAGGACGAGCCCGAGGCGATGCTGCGGGCCCGCCAGCTCGCCTGCCTGCTCGGCCACCAGGGCCGGGTGCGCGGCGAGGTGGACGAGGTCGAGTTCGGCAGCCTGCTCCCCGACAACCCCCGCCGTGCCTACGACGTGCACCCGCTGGTCAACGGGCTGCTCGACGAGCCCGGCGTGGAGCTGCACCCCAAGTGGGCGCCGAACATCGTCACCACCCTGGGCCGGCTCGGCGGCCGCACGGTCGGCGTCATCGCCAACAACCCCATGCGGCTCGGCGGCTGCCTCGACTCCGCCTCCGCGGAGAAGGCCGCCCGGTTTGTCCGGATGTGCGATGCCTTCGGGGTGCCGCTGGTGGTGCTCGTGGACGTGCCCGGCTACCTCCCCGGAGTCGGCCAGGAGCACGACGGGATCGTACGGCGCGGCGCGAAGCTGCTGCACGCGTTCGCCGAGGCGTCCGTGCCCCGCGTCACGCTGATCACCCGCAAGGCGTACGGCGGTGCCTACATCGCGATGAACTCCCGCTCGCTCGGCGCGACCCGGGTGTTCGCCTGGCCGGACATCCAGGTGGCGGTCATGGGCGCGGTCGCCGCCGTGCGCATCCTCAAGCGGCGCGAGCTGGCCGCCGCCCCGGAGGAGGAGCGCTCCGCCCTCGAGGCCCGGCTGGCCGAGGAGCACGAGAAGACGGCGGGCGGCCTCCAGCGCGCCCTCGACCTCGGCGTGATCGACGAGGTGATCGAGCCGGCCAAGACGCGCGGCGTGATCGCCCGGGTGCTCGCCCAGGCCACCCCGGCCCGGGGCGCCCACGGCAACATCCCGCTCTGACGACACACGGCAAGCGCCGGTCCCCGCGTTCGGGGGGCCGGCGCTTTCGCGTTCTCCCAGAGCGGATCCTAACTACTTGACGTGTATCGACAAGTACTTGATGCTTGTCGTCAAGTAGAAGGGAGGCGGGCATGGACGAGCGCCGCGAACTGGCCGAGGACCTGTGCCGGGTCGTCGGCGGCAGAGTGCTCGGCGCGCTGGAGATCCTCTTCGAGCCGGACGAGCTGTCCGGCGAGGACACGCGACTGCGCGAGCTCCTGACGGTGAAAAGCCGGGCCTGGGCGGAGGTGCTGTGCGGCGAGGACGACCGCGCCGCCGCCTTCCTCGCGATCCGGCTGGTGAGCGCGCTGTATCCGGGCGACGCACCCTTCGACCCACCGGCCGCGTGGTGGGCCACGCCCCTGGGCCGGGCGGTCGCCCGGCGCGCGGGGCACCCCGCCGCGACCGCGGTGCCGGTCTCGGTCGCCGCGGCGATGCTCGGCATCACCCGTCAGGGCGTGCACGATCTGGTGCGCCGGC
The DNA here is from genome assembly GCF_044460045.1 of Microbispora rosea. Classification (NCBI taxonomy): domain Bacteria; kingdom Bacillati; phylum Actinomycetota; class Actinomycetes; order Streptosporangiales; family Streptosporangiaceae; genus Microbispora; species Microbispora rosea. The sequence continues at coordinate 907,003 of NZ_JBITJO010000002.1, forward strand.
GCAAGCTCGACCGCGATCCCGAGGGTGCGATCACCACGGCGTCGATCCAGGCTCGCCTCTCCCGCAGTCGCGGCGACCAGGCCGCGGCGGGCATGAGGAGGCGTGAATGACTGTTCCCATCGGTTCCACCGGCGATGTCCTTCGGCTCGCGGACGGCCTGGCCGTCGGGAGGCTGGGGTATGGGGCGATGCAACTGCCGGGTCCGGGGGTGTGGGGCCCGCCGCGGGACCACGCCGCCGCGCTCGCCGTGCTGCGCCGGGCCGTGGAACTCGGCGTCACCCATATCGACACCAGCGACTTCTACGGCCCGCATGTGGCCAACGACCTGATCAAGGAGGCGCTGCACCCCTATCCGGACGGCCTGGTCATCGCCACCAAGGTCGGCGTGGTCCGCGACGAGTGGCACGGCTTCGAGGCCGCCGCGGAGCCGGAGCGGCTGCGCGAGCAGGTCGAGGAGAACCTGACGCGGCTCGGCCGGGCCCGGCTCGACCTCGTCTATCTGCGGGTGGGCGGCGACGGGCTGATGTTCCCCGGCGAGGTGCCCTTCGCCGAGTCCTTCGCGGCCCTGGCCGAGCTCCGCGAACGCGGGCTGATCCGGGCGCTCGGACTCAGCGGCGTGACGACGGGGCAACTGGCCGAGGCGCGCGCGATCGCGCCCGTGGCCGCGGTGCAGAACCGGTTCCACCTGTTCGACCGGTCGGGCGCGGAGGTCCTGGCCGCGTGTGAGGAGGCGGGCATCGCGTTCACCTCCTACTTCCCGCTCGCCGCCGGCATGCTCCGGCCCGGGCTCGACCTGTCGCAGGCCCCGCCCGGCATGGCCCCCTCGGCCGGGCAGTTCGCCGCGCTCGACGAGGTCGCCGGACGATACGGCGCGACCCGCGCCCAGGTGGCGCTCGCCTGGCTGCTCGGCAGTTCCCCCGTCACCCTGGCCATTCCCGGCACGTCCTCGCTCGCGCACCTGGAGGAGAACATGGCCGCGGCCCGGCTGCGCCTGTCTCCCGAGGACATCGCCCTGCTGGACGGGCTCGCCTGAGCCGGCAGCGCCCGGCCTCCATTGGGGGCCGGGCGGGGCGGAACAGGCCGCCGTGGCGCAGGATCAGACGGCCGCGTGCAGCCAGCGCACGGGCGCGCCCTCGCCCGCGTACCGGAACGACTCCAGCTCCTCGTCCCACTGCTTGCCGAGCAGACGGTCGAGCTCGTCCTCAAGGACGACCCGGCCCTGGGCGGCCATCAGCATCACGTTGCGTAGCCGGTCCTCGGGGACCAGGATGTCCCCGTTCGCGCCGACGACCGCCGTGAAGGCGCCCAGCGTCGGCGTGTAGGCGTGCCGGGAGCCGTCGACACCCGGCGAGGCGTCCTCGGTTATCTCGAACCGGATGCGCTGCCAGCCCATGAGTGAGGACGTGATCGCCGCGGCCGTGCCGGGACGCCCCTCCCACTCGGCCTGGGCCCGCAAGGTCCCGGGCGCGGCGGGCTGGGCGGTCCACGTCAGGTCGACGGGAACGCCAAGAACGCCTGCGACGGCCCACTCGATGTGCGGGCACAGCGCAGGCTGAGCCGAGTGGACGTACAGGACGCCACGAGCAGCAGCCACCGGACCTCCCAATTCGCATGAGGTGCGCCTTCCCCAACGGCCTCACACTTGGAATGATCACGGTTGGATGACTGTAGGAGAGACTACCGTCCGTCGCAGCCTGGCACCAGAGGGGGGTCATACCGATTGGTGCTTGGCGACCAACCAATTCGGGAAGGACACGTTCCGTAACCATCACGGAAAGGCCCCCCGATGCGCAGCCGGCTCGTCGAACCCCTCCCGGGACGGCCCGTTCTGATCCGGCCCGACGAACTCCTGACCTCCTCTCCCACCGCCGTCGCCCGGTGGGCCCTGGCCTCCGAGCCCCTTCCGGGCGCCGGCCGCGTCCACCGCGTACGGCTGCCGCCGGGCACCGACGTGATCGACCTGACGGCCACGCTCCGCGACCGCGGGCACGCCGCCTCCCCCAACCACGTCCTGTCCGGCCAGCCGCTGTTCTTCGGCGGGCCCGGCGGGCCACCCGCGCCCGCGGCGGCCCCGCCGTACGAGCCGGGCGAGCCGGGAGAGGTCGTCGCGGCGGTCCTCGACACCGGCCTGGCGCCACATCCGTGGGTGGCGCGGTGGTACGACGACGACATCGCCGAGACGCCCGACGCGGACGGCGACGGCGTGCGCGACCGGCAGGCGGGGCACGGCACGTTCGTGGCCGGACTGATCCTGCGGCACGCGCCCGGCGTCCGGTTGCGCGTCCTCCGCCTCCTCGACAGCGACGGCGTGAGCGACGAGGCGGCGCTGCTGCGCGCGCTCGCCGTGCTGCGCGGCGGCAGGACCGACGTGGTGAACCTCTCCTTCGGCGGCCACACCTTCGACGACGCGCCGCCCCTCGGGCTGGCCGAGGCGCTCGCGGGCTTCCCCGCCGTCGTCGCGTGCGCGGGCAACACCGCGTCGTCGCGTCCCTTCTGGCCGGCGGCCCTGCCCGGTGTGGTCGCGGTCGGCGCGCTCGACGGCGACGGCAGGGCCGGATTCTCCGCGTACGGCCCATGGGTGGACGTCTGGGCCCCGGGTGTCGGGCTCACCAGCAGCTTCCTCAGTTACGGCGACTTCCGCGGCTACGCCACCTGGAGCGGCACCTCGTTCGCCGCCGCCGTCGTCACCGGCGCGCTCGCCCGCCTGTGCCGGGAGGTTCCGCCGGCGGAGGCCGTACGGCGCCTGCTCGACGGCGGCCGGCGGGTAGCAGATCTCGGGGTGGTCGTGACGAGCGGGGATCGGTAAGGTTCTTGTCACCATACGCTTCCCCCCGAGCGCGCAGAGTGACGGATGCCGACAGACAACTCCTTCGCCACCATCGACCAGGCCACCTGGGAGGACCTGGTCGCCCGATTCGACGGCAGGATGTGGGCGGTTGCCCGGGCGTTCGGGCTGAGCGCCGCCGACGCGGCCGACGCCGTGCAGGGCGCGTGGCTCCGGCTCGTCGAGAGCGCGGGCACGATCCGCGACCCCGAACGGATCGGCGCGTGGCTCGTCACCACGACCCGGCACGAGGCGGCCCGGCTCAGCCGCAGGGCACGCGGGGAGGTGGTCTCCGACCTGGACGTGCCGGACACGGCGCTGCCCGACCCGACGGCCGCGGTGGTGGACGCGGACTTCGGCAGGCAGGTGTGGCGCAGGCTCGACCTGCTCGGTGAGCCGTGCCGGTCGCTCATCCGCCTGTACGTGCTTCACCCCGAGGCGCGCTACACCCAGATAGCGGTCCGTCTCAACCTTCCGATCGGCAGCATCGGCCCCACCCGGGCCCGCTGCATGGCCCGCCTGCGCGCTCTCGTCGAGGAGGAGGAGACCCGTTGAGGGAGGAATACCTGCTGGCGGCCCTGCGCATGGGAGCGGGCGCCGATCCGGTGCCGGAAGGCGTGTCGGCCGCCGCCCGGGCGGTCTTCGGCCTGCGGGTGCCCGGAGGCGTGCCCGCCGGGCCGGTCGACCTGCCCGTGCCGCCGGGGACCCGCTCCTCCGCCGAGGCCGGGGCGGCGCAGACTGAGGCGGGGCAGACTGAGGCGGTTGAGGCCGGGACAGCGCAGACCGGGACAGCGCAGACCAGAGCGGCGCAGACCGGAGCGGCGCAGACCAGAGCGGCGCAGACCGGAGCCGCGCAGGCCGGCGTCCGCCGCTTCAGCGCGGACGGCCTGGTCATCGACGTCGAGACGGCCGTCATCGGCGGGCGCATGGAGGTGGCCGGTCAGGTGTCCCCCACCCCCGGACCCGACGCCAGGATCGAGGTGCGGACCCCGCACATCGCCAAGGTCCGCATCCCCTCCGGCAGCGGCCACTTCGCGGTGGCCGGCCTGCCGCCCGGGTGGCTGAGCGTCGTCTGCCACCGGCCCGGCCACCCGCCGGTCTTCACCCGCTGGATCCACGTGCACCTATGACCTCTCCCGGGGACCCGCTGGACATGGATCTGCTCGACAGGGCCGAGGCCGCCGTGCGGCTCTCCGCGACCGACCCCCGGCTGGCCCTCGCGGAGGCGAGAGCCGTACTGGACCTGGCCGGGTGGCCGGGGCCCGCTGGCGCGTACGGCGAGGCGGCGTCGGTGGCGTTGCGCGCCACGGCGCTGGCGGCCCGTGAGCTGGGCGACCTCGAACTCGCCGGGGAGCGGCTGGAGGAGGCGATCGCGGCGGGACGCGGGTCTCCGCGCCGGGTGGCGCAGGCCCGGATGTCGCTCGTCACGGTGCGGGCCCAGCTCGGCGACCCCGAGGGTGGGCTGCGCCTCGCCGAGCTCGCCGAGCGGGATCTCGCGGGAACGGACCTCGCGAGGCTCGGCGTGCAGCGGTCGGTCGCCCTGATCCTGCTGGGACGGCACGAGGAGGCCGTACGGCACTGCGACCGGGCGATCGGCCTGCTGGACGACGACGCCCGCTTCCGGGCGGGCGGACTGCTCAACCGCGGCCTCGCGCACACCTACCTTGAGCAGTACGGCGAGGCCGAGGCCGATCTCGCGGAGTGCGCCCGGGTCGCGAGGTCGGCCGGCCTGGACCACGTCGCGATGCTGGCGGAGGGCAATCTGCCGTTCGTGGCCGCCCGGCGCGGTGACATCGCCGCCGCCTTCGCGCGATACCGGGCGGCCGAGACCACCCTGTTCGGCTTCCCTGAACGGCTCGCGGTGATGCGCACGGACTTCGCCGAGGCGCTGTTGGCCGCGCGCCTTACCGGCGAGGCGCGCACGCTGCTCGAACAGGCCGTCCCCGAACTGGTGGCGGCCGGGGCGCAGGCAGCGGTCCCCGGCGCGCGACTGCTGCTCGCCCAGGCCGCGCTCCTCGCCGGGGACGCCGCACTGGCCGCCTCGACGGCACGCACCGCGCTCGCGGAGCTGGACGCGCAGGGCAGGACGGCCTGGCTTCCCCTGGCCAGGGAGGTCGTCCTGCGCGCCCGCCTCGCGGAGGCCTCCACTCCACCGGCCGCACCCGCGCACGAGGCGGCGGGCGCCGAGAGCCTGGTCACCGAACTGATCACCTGCGCCGACGAGCTCGCGGCGTGCGGGTGGCCCGGGGCCTCTGCCGCGCTGCGGCTCACCGCCGCGGCGGCGGCCGTACGGCTGGGCGCGATCACGCACGCCCGCACGCAGCTCGACCGCGCCGCCGCCGCCACCCGCCCGCTCGTGCGGTGGCACGCGGTGGCGATGCGGCACCGGTTGGACGGGGACCTCGATCGGGCCCTGGAGGCCGCGGCCCGGGGGATCGAGGCCGTGCACGCCCTCGGCGGCGACGCCAATCGGCGCGACGGCAACGCCGGTCCACGCGAGCACGACACGGCACAGGACACGGCACGAGACACGGCACGAGACACGGCACAGGACACGGCACGAGACACGGCACGAGACACGGCACGAGACACGGCACGAGACACGGCACAGGACACGGCACGAGACACGGCACGAGACGCGGCACAGGACGCGGAGCTGCGAGTGCACGCGGCGCGGCCGGCCGAAGATCTCGCCGCGCTCGGCCTGGAGATCGCCCTCGACCGGGCCCGGCGGACGGGCGACGCGCGAACGGTGCTCGGCTGGGCCGAGCGGTGGCGGGCGGTCGTGCGCGGCGCCCCGGCTCCCGCGTCGGCGCCGGCCGGTGTCCCGCCCGCCGGTTCTGGGCTGCTCGTGGAGTTCGTGCGGCGCGGCGACGATCTGTTCGCCGTCACGGCCGGGGCTGGGGGATGCGCGCTAAGGTCCCTCGGCAGCTACCAGACGGCGGTGGAGGCGACCGTGCGGATCAGGTATGGCCTGCGCCGCCGCGCCATGCTCGACACCCTGCTCGACACCCGGCGAGACCCCGTACACGTCACAGTGCCTTATACCTCGCGCGACACCCGGCGAGACCCCGTACACGTCACAGCGCCCGACACACTGCGCGACACTTCGCCCGGCGCGGACGCCCTTTCCGGGGCGGTGGACGAGGGGATCGCCCGCGAACTGTGCGCGCTCGACCATGTTCTCCTGTCCGGTCCCGGCACCCTGACGTCGGCGGGCCGCACGCCTGGCGGCCCGGTGACGGTCGTGCCCACCGGAGCGTTGTGCACGCTGCCCTGGCCGCTGCTTCCCTCGCTGCGCGGCCGGCCCGTGTCGGTGGCGGCCGACGCCACCGCGTGGCTCGCCCCACGCCGGGGCTCGGCCGGCGCCCCACTGGTGCTGTCGCTCGCCGGGCCGGGTCTCGACCACGCCGCGGCCGAGGCCGACATGGTCGCCGCCGCGCACGCGCGGGGGCGGCGCGTCGGCGCCACCAGGGCGGAAGTGCTCCGCGCGATCGAGCGGGCCGACGTTCTCCACGTCGCCGCCCACGGGATGTTCAGCCCGCGCGGGCCCATGCTGTCGCAGATCACGCTCGATGACGGGCCGCTCATGGCCTACGACCTGATGGCCGCGCGGCGGATCCCCCGGCTCGTCGTGCTGTCGGCCTGCGACGCCGGGATGGCCCACGCCCCGGTGGACGGCGCGGCGCTGGGCCTCGCCGGGGCCTTCCTCGACAGCGCCGCCCGCAACGGGGACGCCGCGTGCGTGGTGGCCGGTGTGGTGCCGGTGCGCGACGACGAGACGCCGGCGCTCATGACGCTCTTCCACACCCTGCTGGCCGAGGGCCGCTCCCCCGCCGAGGCGCTGGCCCGGGCCGCCGAGAAGACGGCCGTGCCGGGCTTCGTCTGCTTCGGCGCCGGCGACGAGCCCTTCGCCGCGGGCTGAGGGCCTAACACCGAGCCCACCGCCCGAGCCCACCACCCGAGCCCACCACCGGGACCGAGCGCGGACCGAGCGCCGGGATCAGCCGGTCGCGACCGGCCTGCCGGGGTCGGCGACCCAGTTGGACCACGAGCCGACGTACAGGGCCGCCGGCAGCCCGGCGATCTCCAGTGCGAGCACCTCGTGGGCGGCCGTGACCCCCGACCCGCAGTACGCGCCGACGGGCACGCCCTCGACCGCCCCGAGGCTGTTGAAGCGCTCGCGCAGGAACTCCCTGGCGTGGAACCGGCCGCCGGGTTCGACGTTCTCGAAGGTCGGGGCGCTGATCGCACCGGGGACGTGCCCGGCGACCGGGTCGACCGGCTCCACCTCGCCCCGGTAGCGCTCGGCCGCCCTGGCGTCGAGCAGCACGCCGTCGGAGGCCAGCGCGGCGGCCTGATCGGCGTCGAGCACCGGCATCCCGCCCGGCCGCGCGGTGAAGTCGCCCGGCGGGACGGCGCCCTCGTCCTTGGTCAACGGAAGCCCGGCCCGGGTCCAGGCCCGCAGCCCGCCGTCGAGCACGCGTACGTCGTCGTGGCCGAAGTAGCGCAGCGTCCACCAGGCCCTGGCCGCCGCCGTCGAGTCGGCCTCGTCGTAGACGACCACCGGCCGGCCCTCGGACACTCCCAGACGGCGCATCGCCTCCTGGAACGCCTCGGGCGCGGGCAGCGGATGCCGTCCGGCGGGCCCGGCGGGGGCGGCGAGGTCGGCGTTGAGGTCGCAGAAGACCGCGCCGGGGATGTGGCCCTCGCGGTACGCCTCGGCGCCGGGCGGCCCGCCCAGCCGCCAGCGGACGTCGAGGATCGCGGCGTCGCCGATCGCGGCGAGCTCCTCAGGACTGATCAGCGGGCTCATGCCATCCCCCTCGCCTTCGCGTCCCTGCCGGACGATGCCGCAGCCATTGTGCCAAGCCGGCGGAGTCCAACGCGCCTCGGGACGCGGCGGCGCAGGCACAGGCCGAGGCCGGTGTGGGAGAAGGCCGACCGGTTGCGCCTGGTGACGACGACGCGCGGGCGCCCGGCCAGGTCGCCGGCGATCTGGCCGGCTCAGGTGCGGCCGACGCGGCGCAGCGACCGGTCGGCGAGGGTGCCGGCCAGCAGCAGCACCGAGGCACCCAGCAGGAGCAGGCTCAGGTCGTGCAGCCCGGCGGTGGTGGCGCCATGCCGGTAGAACGTCGCGTTGGCGGCCGAGGCGCTCAGCGCGCCGAGATATCCGAACGTGCGCAGCAGCCCGGCCGAGGAGCCCATGCGGGCCGGGTCCGCCTGCGCGTACAGCGCGTTCTGGTTGGCCAGCCCGTTGAGGCCCTGCGCGACGCCGACGAACGCGCCGATCAGCGCCAGCAGCCACATCGGGCTCCCGGAGCCGGCCGTCAGCATCGTGGCGCAGCCGGCGATCTGCGCCGCGGCGCCCACGGCGAGCTTGCCGCGCACCTCGGCGCGGCGGCCGGTGAGGGCGGTCACGGCGATGGCCGTCGCCGACATGGGCAGAAGCAGCAGCCCGGCGGCCGAGGGGCCGAGCGACCTGCCGTCCTGCAGCCACTGGGGGAACCCGTACATGAAGGCGTAGGAGGTCGTGTAGGCCAGCCACTGCCTGCCGTAGGTGGCCAGCAACGATGGATTGCCGCCCAGCACCCGCAGGTCGAGGAACGGCTGCGCCGTCCGCAGTTCCCGTACGGCGAAGCAGGCCCCGGCGAGCGCGACGACCACCAGCAGCCACCAGAGCTCCCACGCCGGGTTCATCAGGAACGTCATGAACGCCGTGAGCGTGCCGGCGAACAGCGCCATGCCGATCACGTCCAGCCCTCCGCCGGGCCGCGCGGCAGCGGAACCGCGGGGCAGTCGCCGCGCGCCGAGGACGAGACAGGCGGCCGAGAGCGGCACGTTGACGGCGAAGATGAGATGCCAGCCGCCCGCTCCGATGAGCAGGCCGCCCAGGGTCGGCCCGATGACCGCGATGACCTGGTTGGAGATCGACAGCGCCGCCAGGATGCCGCTGGGACTGCGCATGCCGGTGCGGTCGGCCTCGGCGCGCAGCAGGAACATCGACGCGGGGTAGGCGGCGGAGGTGCCGATCCCGAGGAGGACCCGCGACACGATCAGGACGCCGAGGCTGGGCGCGAGCACGCCCAGCAGCCCGGCGGCGCCGACGAGCGCCGTGCCCGTCAGGTAGAGCGGCCTCGGGCCGAAGGTGTCCACCAGCCGCCCGATGACCGGCTGCCCGACGGCGGTGGCGAGGTAGAGCCCCGTCACCAGCCACGCGGTGTGCGCGGGCGAGGCGTGGAACCAGCGGCCGATCGGCACGAGTGCCACCGCCAGCATCGAGGAGTTGATCGGGTTCAGGATCGAGCCCAGGATCATCGGGGCGATCAGCCGGCGGTCGAAGCCGCCGGCGTCCGATCGGCGCCCGGCCCGGAAGGCGGCCGGAACCCGGGTCATGCCCGGAGCCCGATCACTACTGAACCCCGGTGACGACTGCGCCCCGTTCACGACTGCGCCCCGATCAAAATTGCGCCCCGATCATGCTGAACCCCGATCATGCTGAACCTCGATCACGCTGAACCTCGGTGACGACTGCGCCCCGTTCACGACTGCGCCACGGTCACGACTGCGCCCCGTTCACGACTGCGCCACGGCGTCCAGCAGCGCCATCACCTCGATGATCGTGCGCAGCTGTGCCTCGGTGCAGTGGTCCTGCAGCGCCCGTGCCAGCCACGCCTCACGCGCCCTCCGGTCGTCCAGACGGCGCTCGCGCCCCAGTTCGGTCAGCGTGACGAGCTGACGCCGGCCGTCCTCGGGGTCGCGGTGGCGTTCGACCAGCCCGGCCCGTTCCAGCGCCTGGACGATCGCCGCCATGGACTGCGGTCTGACCCGCTCGGCCGCGGCCAGCTCACTGGCCGACGCCGGGCCGTGCTTGGCGAGCCGCACCAGCACCGAGACCTGGCCGGAGCTGAGGTCGCCCGCCGCGTCCAGCTCTCTCAGTCTGCGAACGAGGCGGCTGACCGCCACCCAGGCGTCGCCGGCCGCCTGCGCGGCCGTCTCCGAGACGGCATCGCTCATGGCGCACCTCCCCCAAAAAGGACAGTCCGGACTGTACACCCAAAACTGAGCAGTCCAGGCTGGCGATCGGAGGGCAAGCAGATCGGCGGCGAACGCCGCACGAGCGTCGGCGGCGAGCTCGCACCGGTGTCAGCGGCGAATCTCCACAAGCGGGACGTTCTGCTCGGCCGGGGTCAGCGAGCCGTGGTAGCCGATCATGGAAGACTCCACCGGCTCCCCGGCCGAGGCCACGATCACGCACTCGCCGTACGGCACGGCCACCACGTCGCCGACGCGGCCGAGCCACTCGCGCCGGACCCGGCGGCCGAACCAGCCCGCCGCGACGGCCTCCTCGCGGGTGACCACCCAGGCCCGCCCGCGCAGGGCCTCCCGCCAGGCCTCCAGGACCGCGGAAGCCGCGCCGGGAGAGGTGTGGACGTGGCGGGCGCGGGGCTCGCCGCTCAGCATGAGCACACCCTCCCGGAGATCGGGGCGGTGGTCCACGTCCACCTTGTCCGTGGCGTTGATCATGCCGTGGTCGGCCGTGACGTACAGCACCGCGCCCGGCGGCAGCGTCTCGGCGATGCGCTCGGCCATGCGGTCCGCGACGGCGAGCTGTTCGAGCCACTCGCCGCCGCCCCACCCGCTGAAGTGCCCCGCACGGTCGACCTCGCCGTAGTAGACGGTGACGAACTCGGTTTCGCGCAGCGCCTGCCGCACGGCCTCGACGCGCTCGCCGGGGCTCTCGGCCGCCCGGTAGCGCATGCCCCGGTAGACGGCGCGGGTCAGTCCTGTGCCGTCGAAACAGGCGGGCGCCACGTAGACGGGCTCGATCCCCGCCGCCGCCATGCGTTCGTAGACGGTCGGCGCGGGCTGCCATACGTCCGGGTCGATCGACAGGCCGGGAGCCGTCCAGCGCAGGCAGTTGAACAGCCGCCCCTCCCCCGGGACGGCCATCTGGATGCCGACCATGCCGTGCTCTCCGGGAGGGGCGCCGGTGCCCAGGGTGGCCAGGCTGGTCGGGGTCGAGGAGGGGAAGCCTGCCGTGAGCGTCCCGCGCAGATGGGCCGAGAGGAACGGCGCGGCGCCGGGGTGTGCGGCCAGGAGCTCGGCCCCGAGGCCGTCCACGAGGAACAGGCACACCCGGGGGGCCGGCTCAAGCGCCAGCGTGTTGCCGGTCGGCAGCCCGAGGGAGGCGAGGAGCGAGCCCGGCAGGTCGGCCAGCGAGGCCGTGCCGTACGCGGGCACGTACGGCACGGGCTCGCCCGGCGACGCCACGGACGGCTCCCCGGGCGGAACCCCCGAGGGCTGGGGATCGGTCACGTCGCCTCCCGTCGGCTCAAGGGGGGACGGTCAGGTCGTCGCCGCCTTGGCGGTGGCCTCCGACAGCGCCTTCGCGAACGCCAGCACGTGGGTGACGGCCTCGGGACCGTCGGCCGCCTCGCTGACCCGCAGGGACAGGTCGTCGGCCGTGATCGCGCCGGTGTAGCCGTGGTCGGCCTCGCAGTTCTCGTCGCCGCAGGTCGCCGGTTCTAGATCGACGTGGGAGATCGCGCCCCACCCGATCGTCAGCGTGACCTCCGTCGGGGGGACGCCCGGCGCGTACGCCGCGGGGTCGGGCACGACCCTGGTCACGGCGACCGACTGGATGCGGCTGAGCCTCACCGCCTCGGTGGTGGTGGAGGCGTGCGACGCGGGCATGCCCTCGGCGGGCGGGTGCTCGTCGGTGTGGCAGACCAGCAGCCGGGTGGGTGAAAGGACCAGGACCGTGACGTGCCTGCGCACCTCCATCGCCGGGTCGAACGTGGCCTCGTGATGCACGACGTACGCCGTGACCGCCTCGTTGCCGAGCGCGGAGTCGACGGCGTCGGCCACCAGATCCGGGTAGTAGCCGCTGCGATCTATGGCCTCGCGCAAGCCCGCGGCGGAGACTCGGGTTTCCCTCATGGGTCCATCCTGCCCTGTAAGGGACACCTGTTTCACACCACGACGGGACGGGTTTTCCGCCCACGGCGTGACGCCGCCCCGATCAGCCCGGACGGCGCGGATCAGCTCAGGCGGCACCGATCGGCTCGGACGGCGCGGATCAGCTCAGGCGGCGGGGCCCGACGTCGGGGCGCAGCGCGGTGACGGGCCGCAGGACGGCCCGCGCACCCAGCACGGCCACGCCGGTCGCGCCCGCAAGGACCTGGTCGAGGTCCATCCTCGCGACCTCGGGCAGGGCGTCGGCGAGCAGACCGACCCGCACCAGCAGGTCCTCCAGCGCCTCGACGGCCACCGCCTGGTAGCCGTACTCGCCGAACAGCAACGGCGCGGCGCGGACCGACCGCACCAGCCCCGCCGCGTCCTCGGCGGTGAGCGGCGCGAGGCGGTAGGCCTGGTCGCCGAGCAGCCGGGCGGTGACCTCGCCGAGCCCGAACGTGACGACCCCGCCGAAATAGCGGTCCTGGGTCACGCCGACGACGGTCGGCACCGAGGGCTGCGGCGCCATGCGCTGCACCGCGAGCGGTGTGCCGGGTCCGAGGAGCGCGGCGAGATCGGCGTACGCCTGCCGGACCCCGGCGGGCTCGGTGAGGCCGATGCGGACGGTGCCGGCGCGGCGGGCGTCCTCCGGGTCGGCCGACTTGACCACGACGGGCCAGCCGATCCGCTCGGCGGCGGCGACGGCCTCCTCGGCGTCGGCGGCGACGTGCGCCGGCCAGACCTGGATGCCGTAGCAGGCCAGCAGCGCGGTCGCGTCGATCTCCCGCTCCTCGCCGACCGCCCCCTCGCCGTCCACGCCTTGGCCGGCCGTTCCCTCGCCGGCCAGAGCCGCGGCGACGATCTCCCGCGCCGCGGCGGTGTCGATCCCCTCGACGGACGGGACCGTGCCGGGCGGCTGCCTGCGCCACCGGGCGTACCGGACGACATGGGCAAGCGCGCGGACCGCCTCCTCCGGGGCGGGGTACGACGGGATCGACCCACGCTGGGGGGAGTCGTCGCCGGGGCCGTCCGTCACGCGCAGGTCGGCGGGCATCCCCAGGGCGCCCTGGAAGGTGGCCAGCACCGGCTTGCCCGACTCCCGCGCGACCTCCAGCAGCGCCTCGGCCACCTCGCGGCAGTCTCCGGGGATCGGCGGCATGTAGATCGCGACGGCGGCGTCGACCTCAGGCAGGACGCTCCGCAGGGCCTCGGCGAACTCGGCGGCGCCGGCGCGGGCGCCGAGGTTCACCGGCACGCTCGGCTGCAGACCGGCGCCGGCGCACGCCTCCTCCGCGAGCAGCGTGAGCGCGTCGGAGTTGCCGACCACGCCCACCCGGGGCCCGGCCGGCAGCGGCTGGTGCGCCAGGAGCTGGGCGACGTCGAAGAGCTGGACCAGGTCGTCCACCCGGATGACCCCGGCCTGCGCGAACAGCGAGCTCAGCGCGGTGTCGGGCAGCGCGAGCACGGGCGCGCGGTGCCCGCCGGGGACGCCGCGCGACTTGACCACCACGATCGGCTTGGACCGGGAGATCCGCCGGGCCAGCCGGGTGAACTTGCGCGGGTTCCCGATGGACTCCAGGTAGAGCAGGATCACGTCGGTCGCCGGGTCCTCCTCCCAGTATTGGAGGAGGTCGTTGCCGGACACGTCGGCCCGGTTGCCCGCCGAGACGAACGTCGAGATGCCCATGCCGCGCTGCGCCACCCGCTGCAGCAGGGCGGTGCCGAGCGCGCCCGACTGGCTGAAGAACCCGACCCTCCCCCGCCCCGGCAGGGTCGCCGCGAGCGTCGCGTTGAGCCGTACGGCGGGGTCGGTGTTGGCGATGCCCAGGCAGTTGGGCCCCACCACGCGGATGCCGTACGCCCGGGCGATGCGGACCAGCTCCTCCTGGCGGGCCCGGCCCTCCGGCCCGGTCTCGCCGAACCCGGACGAGACCACGACCAGGCCCTTCACGCCCTTCTCCGCGCACTCCTCGACCAGTTCGAGCACACCTTCCGCGGGGACCGCCAGCACGGCGAGGTCCACCTCGCCGTCGATGGCCGACACGCTGCGGTGGGCCCGGACGCCGGCCACGGCCCGTACGTGCCGGTGGACGGGGTAGACGGGGCCGGTGAAGTCGGCGGCGAGCAGGTTGCGCAGGACCGTCTGGCCGATCCCGCCCGGCTCGCGGCTCGCGCCGATGACCGCGACCGACTCCGGCGTCAGCAGGCGCGCGATCGAGCGCGCCTCGGCGCGGTGCTCGCGGGCGAGCCGCACCTCCAGCGCGGTCTCGGTGCTGGACAGGTCGAGCGTCATGCGCACGACGCCGTCCTCGAACTGGCTCTGCGCCGTGTAGCCGGCCTGGCGGAACAGGCCCATCATCCGGTGGTTGCCCGGCAGCACGTCCGCGATGAAGGTCTTGATCTCGCGCTCGCGCGCGGCGGCCCGCAGGTGCTCCATCAGCACCGCGGCCACGCCCCTGCCCTGGTGGGCGTCCTCGACCAGGAAGGCCACCTCGGCGTGGTCGCGCGGCTGCACCCGGTCGTACCGCACGACCGCGACCATCTCGGTGCCGATCGTGGCGATGAGGGCGACCCGGTTGTCGTAGTCGACGTTGGTGAACCAGACCACGTCCTTGTCGGTCAGGCGGGGACGCGGCCCGAAGTACCGGAAGTAGATGGACTCCGCGGACAGCCGCGAATAGAACGAGCGCAGCATGTCGGCGTCGTCCGGCCTGATCGGGCGCACGTGGGCGGTGCCGCCGTCGGACAGCACGACGTCCGCCTCCCAGTGGGCGGGGTACTGAGGGTGCACACAGTCGAGGCTAGCGGCGTCCGGCTTGGCCTGTATTGAGACATTTATTACGACTGACGGATCCGCATTCCGGATCCGCTTATAGGGGATCTACCAGCCCTGACGTGGCAAGCTGGGCAACGCTTGTGCATCGACTGTGCCCGTCTGTCCGCTCTCCACCCCACGACGCCCCTGGAAGCTGTTAGGTTTCTGGACGTCAGCCTCATAGCACGGAGAGGACGCCGCCCCTCCTTGGGCATGGCTCACCTCCACAAGCAGTTGGCAAGGTGGTGACATCATGACGCGGGTCGTCGTGGTGGGCGATCTCATGACGGACGCGGTCGCCCGCGCGAAATTCCCTCTTGCTAGGGCGAGCGACACCCCGGCCGTCGTGACCATGCACGGTGGCGGCTCCGGCGCCAACATCGCCTCCTGGCTCGCCGTGGAAGGCTCGGAGGTCGCCTTCATCGGCCGGCGCGGCGCCGACATCACCGGCCGCAACCGCGACATGGAGCTCATGGGATACGGCGTGGACGCCCGGCTCGTCATGGACCCCGAGCGGCCGACCGGCACCTGCGTCGTGCTCGTCACCCACAAGGGCGAGCGGACCATGCTGTCCGACCCCGGTGCCAACGCCGCGCTGTCCCCCGAGGACCTGCCGCGCGACCTGTTCGGCGGCGGCGGGGGCCACCTGCACATGTCGGGCTACACGCTGATCAACGAGGGGTCGCGCGACGCCGGCCTCGCCGCGCTCGACATGGCCCGGCGCGCCGGCATGTCCATCTCCGTGGACTGCGCCTCCTCCGCTCCCCTGGAGCGGACCGGCGCCGAGCCGTTCCTCGAATGGACCGACGGCGCGAAGCTGCTGTTCGCCAACGCCGACCAGGCCAAGGTGCTCACCGGCAGGGATGACCCCGCCGCCGCGGCCAAGGTGCTGACCGCCTGGTTCCCCCAGGTCGTGATCAAACTCAACGCCGAGGGCTCGCTCTGGTACTCCAACAACCGTCCTGACCCGGTCAGGGCGCCCGGCGAGGTCGTCGACCGGATCGTGGACGGCACCGGCGCCGGTGACGCCTTCACCGCCGGTTTCCTGCCGGTCTGGCTGGACGGCAAGCCGGCCGCCGAGGCACTGGCGGCGGGCAACGCCCTCGCCGCCAAGTGCATCTCCAACCTCGGCGCCCGCCCCCGTCTCTGACCCCGAGGCCCGGCAGGGCCCGGCTTGGAAGGAAGGGCCCAGCCGAGAACGGCGGGGCCCGGAACCGGCAGCGCTCAGAACGGGCAGCGCTCAGAATAGGCAGGGCTCAGAACGGGCTTCGGGCGAGCACGGCCGGCTGCGCGGGCCGCAGCCGCAGCCGCAGCAGCGGCACGAAGGCCAGCAGGAGCAGGGCCGCTCCCAGCGGAATCAGGTCCTTGCTCACCAGCGGGAGCACGGCCTGCGCGAGCACCAGCACCGCGCTCCACCACGGCACCCGCCGCCCTGCGGCGAGCCGGGCCACCAGCACGACCATGCCGACGTAGAACAGCAACGGCACGACGGTGTACACGACCGGCTCGACGCCCGGGATCGCCTTGACGGCTTCGAAGCGCGGCCCCATCGCGTCGTGGTCGGCGGACAGGAAGCCGACCACGATGTCGATCGTGAACTGCGCGGCCAGCGCCAGCGCCCCGGCGAGGCCGGCGGCGTACCCCGCCGTGGCCATCACGCCACCGCCGGCCATCGTCCGGAGCCGCCCGAAGATCTGTACGAAGAGAACCAACGCGGCCAGGAAGCACAGGTGCCCCAGAGTCCAGGCCAGGCCCGGCCCCCGGCTGCCGTCGAATCCGTCGGCGATCCGGGCGACGCCGTACGCGCCGACCAGGACCGGAGCCACAACAAGTGATTTCATGGCGACAAGCTTGGCGATCAGGCCCGGCCCCGGGATGGGGTGACCACCCTGACCCCACCCTGATCCGTCCCCGAGCCCGGCCCGGGCGCGCCGCCCCCGCCGGTCAGGGACGCGGCCCCGGTCGTGGGCCGAGTGCCCGGGGCGGGAAGGCGGTCAGTTGGTGATGGCCAGGGCCAGAGGCAGCACGGCGGGCGCCCCGGCGTGACGGACCTGGGCGGCGGCCAGCGCCATCGTCCATCCGCTGTCCACCCGGTCGTCCACCAGCAGCACCGGCCCGCCCGCCGCCGCGATCCTCGCGGCCACGTCACGCGGCATCGCGAGCGTCCCCCGGATGGCCGTCACCCGCTGGGCGCTGTTGTGCCTGGCGGCGGGCGACCCCTCGCGGTAACCGAGGGTCCCGAGATACTCCAGCCGGCCCACCTGGGCGAGCCGCTCGGCGAGCGAAGCGACCAGCGCGGGCCGCGCGGCCGACGGCATCGCGACCACCGCGACCGGACGCCGCTCCCACTCCCACGACTTCAGCACCTCGATCACGGCCGCGAACACGTCGTCGGGAACGGGCCCGTCGCCCGCCGCGAACAGGTCGCGCAGCCGGGTGCCCCAGCCGATGTCGGTCAGGCGGCCGAGCACACGGCCCGGCTCGGCGCACAGCTCGGCCTTGATCCGCCCCTTCAGGTCCGGCAGGCCGGTGGGCCACTGGCGGCGCGGCTCGATCTCGACGCCGGGACGCGCGAGCCGCTGCTGGGCGGCCCGGACCGCCTCGTCCGGCACCTCGGCGGACCGGTGGGCGCCGGTGCAGTTGTCACACCTGCCGCACGGCGTCGCGGTCTCGTCGTCGAGGTGGCGGCGCAGGTACTGCTCCCGGCACTCGGTGGTCGCGATGTAGCCGACCATGGCCTCCTGCTCCGCGCGGCGCTCGGCGGCCACCCGGGCGTAGCGCTCGGCGTCGTAGTTCCACGGCTCGCCGGTGGCCTCCCAGCCGCCCTTGACCCGGCGTACGGCGCCGTCCACGTCGAGCACCTTGAGCATCATCTCCAGGCGGCTCCGGCTGAGGTCGACCCTCGTCTCCAGCGCGGCGGTGGACAGCACTCCCCCCTCGGACAGCGCCTCAAGCGTCGTCCTGACCACGCCCTCCGGAGGGAAGGCGAGCGAGGCGAAGTAGGCCCAGATCTCCCGGTCCTCGGGGCCGGGCAGCAGGATGACCTCGGCCCGCTCCACGCCGCGCCCGGCCCGGCCCACCTGCTGGTAGTAGGCCACGGGCGATGCGGGCGCGCCCACATGGACGACGAAGCCCAGGTCGGGCTTGTCGAAGCCCATCCCCAGCGCCGAGGTCGCCACCAGCGCCTTGACCCGGTTGCCGAGCAGGTCCTCCTCGGCCGCCAGCCGGTCGGCCGGCTCGGTCTGCCCGGTGTACGAGGCCACGGTGTGGCCCTGCTCGCGCAGGTACGCGGCGATCTCCTGGGCCGCGGCGACGGTCAGCGTGTAGACGATGCCGGAGCCCGGCAGCTCGTGCAGCGTCCTGGCCAGCCAGGCGAGCCGCTGGTCCGCCCCGCCCAGCCGTACGACGCTCAGGTGGAGGCTCTCGCGCTCCAGGGGGCCGCGCAGGACGAACACCTCGCCACCGGGCAGTTCGTCCCACTCCTGGATGACGGCGAGCTGCTCGGCGACGTCGCGGGTGACCCGCGCGTTCGCCGTGGCCGTCGTGGCCAGCACGGGGATGCCCGGCGGCAGCTCGGCCAGCAGGGTGCGGAGCCTGCGGTAGTCGGGCCGGAAGTCGTGGCCCCAGTCGGAGATGCAGTGGGCCTCGTCGATCACCAGGAGACCCGCGCTGCCGGCCAGCTCGGGCAGCACGTTGTCGCGGAAGTCGGGGTTGTTCAGCCGCTCGGGGCTGACCAGCAGCACGTCGACCGCGCCCTCGGCGACCTGGCCGTAGACCTTCTCCCACTCCTCGGGGTTGGCCGAGTTGATCGTCTCGGCGTGGATGCCGGCCCGCTCGGCCGCGGCGATCTGGTTGCGCATCAGCGCCAGGAGCGGGGAGACGATGACCGTGGGTCCCTCGCCGAGCTCGCGCAGCAGCGCGGTCGCGATGAAGTAGACGGCCGACTTCCCCCAGCCGGTGCGCTGCACGACCAGCGCCCGCCTGCGGTCCATGACCAGGGCCTTGATGGCGGCCCACTGGTCGTCGCGCAGCCGCGCCCCATCGCCGGCGAGCGCCCGCAGCCGGGCCTCCGCCTCTTCCCGCAGCGTCAGCTCTTCTTCGCCCACCCGCCCATTGGTACCAGGTCCTGCCGACCGTTTCCGCCGCGACCGGGAGAGGCGGGGCGGAAACTAGCCGCCGTCTGCGGGCGCGCCGCTTCCGGCGCCCTCGTCCCCGAAGCACAGGGGCAACCGCAGGCCGAGCTGCGCGTAGATCTCGAGCTGGTCGTAGTAGAAGCGCTGACTCTGGATGAGGCCGTCCTCCAGGTGCCAGAACCAGGAGACGCGCACGTTGATGCCCCGGCCGGTCGGGGCGAGGATGTCGCCCCCGGCGACCAGGTAGGGCCCGGTGTGCGTGCCCGCCGCCGTCATCTCGGTCGCGACCGCGTCCGCGAGGGTGATCGTCTCCCAGAGGGTGAAGCGCAGGTCGGGAAAGCCGTCCCACATCTGCAGCATGTAGGAAGCGATCTCCCCGGGCTCCCCCGCCTCCATCTCCGGTCCGACCACCACCGCGCCCGGCGCGTAGCACCGCAACACCGCGTCCAGATCGTGCGCGTTCATCGCCATGAGCATCCGGTTCACGACGTCGTACACCCCGGAAGCACCTCCCTTTCCCGGGAGGAGAGTATCGAAGAGCGCCTTTGGTCGGACAAATAGGACATACATGCCGATTCGCCTCACCGGCGGTGCCGATGGAAGCGCGCGCGAGGCGCCGGCGGCCACGGCCGGACCGACCCGGACGGGCGTCGTGGTTGGATGAGTCCCGCTATGGACGTGACCACCTGGTATCTCGAACAGACCAGCCCCGCCGGCCTGCGGCCGGGACGGACCCCCGCGATCCCCGCGCAGGTCGTCCGCGCCGAGGTCCCCAGCCCCGAGTTCAGCCGCTTCCTCTACACGGCGGTGGGCGGCGACTGGCAGTGGACCAACCGGCTGCCGTGGACCTGGAAGCAGTGGAGGGACTGGCTCGACCAGCCGGGCGTCGAGACCTGGGTGGCCTGGGTGCGCGGCACCCCCGCCGGGTACGCCGAGCTGGTGGCCCAGGACGGCGGCACGGTCGAGATCACCAACTTCGGGCTGCTGCCGTACGCGATCGGGCAGGGCCTCGGCGGGTGGCTGCTGGGCGAGGCCACGGCCCGCGCCTGGGACCTCGCCGAGCGCTGGCCGGGGCGGGAGGCCACCCGGCGGGTGTGGGTGCACACCTGCTCCCTCGACGGCCCGGCGGCGCTGGCGAACTACAAGGCCCGGGGCTTCCGGATCTACGACGAGAAGCTGAACGCGCCGGGCGACGAGGACGAGGGCGAGACGCCCGGTCCCTGGCCCGGCGCGGGCCCCCGCGACTGACCGTCCCCCGGCCGCGAAGGGCTGTCCCGTCGGGGAAGCCGGACGGCGGGCACGAGCCCGGCAGTATGGTGGTGAGTCGCGAACAGGATGAACTCTCGGCAGAATGTTCGAGACACACCACCGACGTTGACCTTCCCCGGCTCCGACGGGCCGGGGCCCGGCTCCTCGACACGCAGGAAACCACGACATGGCCCGACGCACGACGACACCCCCGCCGGACGAGGACTTCGAGGAGCGGATCGTCGACATCGACGTCTCCGCGGAGATGCGGACGAGCTTCCTTGAGTACGCCTATTCGGTGATCTACCAGCGCGCGCTGCCCGACGCGCGCGACGGACTCAAGCCCGTCCAGCGCCGCATCCTCTACTCCATGAGCGAGATGGGCCTGCGGCCCGACCGCGGGCACGTCAAGTCCTCCCGCGTCGTCGGCGAGGTGATGGGCAAGCTCCACCCGCACGGCGACTCGGCCATCTACGACGCGCTCGTACGGCTCGCGCAGCCGTTCTCGATGCGCCTGCCGCTGGTCGACGGGCACGGCAACTTCGGCTCTCTCGACGACCTGCCCGCGGCGATGCGGTACACCGAGGCCCGCCTCGCCCCGGCCGCCATGCTCATGGTGCAGTCGATCGACGAGGACACCGTCGACTTCAAGCCCAACTACGACGGCCAGGAGACCGAGCCGTCGGTCATGCCGTCGGCGTTCCCCAACCTGCTGGTCAACGGCGCCTCCGGCATCGCGGTCGGCATGGCCACCAACATGGCCCCGCACAACCTCGGCGAGGTCGTCGCGGCGGCCCGCTACCTGATCAGGAAGCCGGACGCGACGCTCGACGAGCTCATGCGCTTCGTCCCGGGCCCCGACCTGCCGACCGGCGGCACGATCATCGGCCTGAACGGCGTCAGGGACGCCTACGAGAGCGGCCGCGGCACCTTCAAGATGCGGGCCAAGGCGACGATCGAGCAGGTCACGCCGCGCCGCAAGGGCATCGTCGTCACAGAGCTGCCGTTCAACGTGGGCCCCGAGCGGGTGATCACCAAGATCAAAGAGCTGGTGAACGCGAAGAGGCTCACCGGCATCGCCGATCTCAAGGACCTGACCGACCGGCACAAGGGCCTGCGCCTGGTCATCGAGGTCAAGAACGGCTTCAACCCGGAGGCCGTGCTGGAGGAGCTCTACCGGCTGACGCCGATGGAGGAGACCTTCGGCATCAACAACGTCGCCCTCGTCGACGGCCAGCCGCGCACGCTCGGCCTGCGCGAGCTGCTGTCGGTCTACGTGGACCACCGGCTCGACGTGGTGCGCAGGCGGTCGCTCTATCGGCTGCGCAAGCGCGAGGAACGGCTCCACCTCGTCGACGGCCTCATCATCGCGCTGCTCAACATCGACCAGGTCATCCGGGTCATCCGCAACTCGGACGACACCGCGCAGGCCCGCGCGGGGCTCATGGAGACCTTCGAGCTGAGCGAGATCCAGGCCAACTACATCCTCGACACCCCGCTGCGCCGCCTCACCCGCTACGACAAGCTGGAGCTCGACCGCGAGAAGGAGCAGCTCCAGGCCGACATCGCCGAGCTGAACGAGATCCTCGGCTCGGAGGACCGGCTGCGCAAGGTCGTGTCGTCCGAGCTGGCCGAGGTGGCCAAGACGTACGGCACGCCGCGCCGCACGGTCCTGCTGGAGTCGTCGGAGGCCGCCAGGGCCGCCGTCGTGCCGCTGGAGGTGGCCGACGATCCCTGCCTGGTTCTGCTGTCGTCCACCGGCCTGCTCGCCCGTACGACCGACGCCTCGCCGGTCTCCGGCGAGGGCGACCGGACGGCGCACGACGTGCTGGTCTCGGTGGTCCGCTCGACCGTGCGCGGCGAGGTGGGCGTGGTGACCTCCCAGGGCCGGATGATCCGGGTCTCGGTGCTCGACCTGCCCGCGCTGCCGCCCTCGGCCAATCCGCCCTCGCTCGCCGGCGGGCATCCGGTGTCGGAGTACGTCGCCCTCGAATCGGACGAGAAGGTCGTCGGGCTGGGCTCGCTCGACCCGGACGGCCCGGGGCTCGCGCTCGGCACCAGCCAGGGCGTGGTCAAGCGGGTCGCGCCCGAATATCCCGTCAACCGCGACGAGTTCGAGGTGATCGGACTGCGGGACGGCGACGTGGTGGTCGGCGCGGTCGAGCTGACCTCCGCCGACCACGACCTGGTGTTCATCACCAGCGACGCGCAACTCCTGCGCTTCCCCGCCTCCGTCGTACGGCCCCAGGGACGTCCCGCGGGCGGCATGGCGGGCGTGCGCCTCGACGGCGGCGCGAAGGTGGTCTTCTTCGGCGCGGTCGATCCCACGCGGGAGGCGCGTGTGGTGACGATCGCCGGTTCCTCCACCGCCCTGCCCGGCACGCAGATGGGCGCGGGCAAGGTCTCCGACTACGCCGAATTCCCGCCCAAGGGGCGGGCGACCGGCGGCGTGCGCGCCCAGCGCTTCCTGAAGGGCGAGGACGTCCTGCTGCTCGCCTACGCCGGCCCTGCGCCGGTCAAGGCCGTGTCCTCGACCGGCAAGCCGGTGCCGCTGCCCGAGGAGCTCGGCCGCCGCGACGGCTCGGGGCTGCGCCTCGTGCACGCCATCGCCGCGATCGGCGGCGCGCTCGGCGCGGACGGCGACGAGGAGTCCGCCGCGACGGAGGGCGGCATGGCCACCACGGGCGACACCGGAGACGAGGAGCCGGCCTCGTAGTCTCGTAGCTTCCCGCCGCCGCCCCGGCGCCCTTGCGTGGCGCTCAGGTGGCGGCGGGGCTCTCCCGAGACGAGGAGTGGAACGAGGAGCGGTACGCCTGCGGCGTGGTCCCCACGACCCGCTTGAACCGCTCCCTGAACGCGGTCGGCGACCCGAAACCGGCCTGTGCGGCGATGCGCTCGATGCCGTGGCCGGTGTTCTCCAGCAGATACTGCGCCCGCCGGACCCGGGCGCGCAGCAGCCACTGCAGCGGCGTGGTGCCGGTCTGCTGGCGGAAGCGCCTGCTGAACGTCCGCTCGCTCATCCCGCCGCGGGCCGCCATCTCCCGCAGGGTCAGGTCGCGGCCGAGGTTGTCCTCGATCCACGCCAGCACCGGCTCCAGCTCCGAACCGCTGGGCACCGGCGGGTGCTCGTGGACGATGAACTGGGCCTGACCGCCCTCCCGCTCCAGCGGCATCACCGACAGGCGGGCGGCGTCGGCCGCGACGGCCGAGCCGTGGTCGCGCCGGATCATGTGCAGGCACAGGTCGAGCCCGGCGGCCGCGCCCGCGGAGGTCAGCACCTGCCCGTTGTCGATGTAGAGCACGTCAGGCCGCACGTCCACGAGCGGGAACCGCCCGGCCAGCATGGGCGCCGCCGCCCAGTGCGTGGTCGCCCGCAGGCCGTCCAGCAGCCCGGCCTCCGCGAGCGTGAACGCGCCGACGCAGATCGAGGCGAGGCGGGTGCCCCGCGAGGCCGCGTCGCGCAGCGCCTCCAGCGCCTCGGGCGGGGGCGGCCCCGCCCGCTCCGAGCGGCCGGGGACGATGACCGTGTCGGCCTCGGCCAGCGCGTCCACGCCGTACGGCACGCGCAGGGCGAACGCGTCTGTCTCCACTTCGGGGGCGGGCCCGCACACCCGCACCCTGTAAGGGCTCCGGCCGTCCGGCAGACGGGTGCGCCCGAACACCTCGATGGGGGTCGCCAGGTCGAACGGCACGACATGGTCCAGTGCCAGGATCGCCACGGTGTGCACGATCGCCACGATAGACGGGGTCCCGCCAGGGGTGATCCGCGAACTCTGAGGTGAGAGCCGTTGGCGAGAATCCGTTGCCCTTTGTCGTTCTCGCCCCTGGGATCGACCCCGATCGCACTCCTACGGTTGGTGACCGCACCGCCGACGACAAGGAGAGCATGCGATGCCGGGCCAGTTCGTGCTGTTCGACGTGTGCGATCCCCTGGGTGTTCTCACGCCGTGCGAGGCCCTGGGGGCGGCCGCGATGTTCGCGCGGACCCCCGGGTGCGCTCTCGCGACCGGCCTGCCCGGGCTCATGGGACGCGCCCGCCGCCCGCTGACCGGGGATCGGGCACGATGACGAAATTCCTCCTGGCTGTTCACGTCCTCGCCGCGATCCTCGCGGTCGGCCCGGTCGCCGTGGCGGCGAGCATGTTTCCCGCCGCCGCACGTCGCTTGCCGGATCGGGGCGCGACGGATCGGGGCACTGCGGACCAGGACGCGGCGGAGCAGGGCACACAGACCGGCGGCGTGGCCGCGCTCCGCGTCCTGCATCGCATCTGCCGTGTCTACGCCGTCGCGGGCCTGGCCGTACCGGTTTTCGGGTTCGCCACGGCGAGCAGCCTCGGCGTGCTGCGCGACGCGTGGGTGATCGCGTCCATCCTGCTCACCGCCGCGGCGGCCGGAGTCCTCACCCTGGCGGTCCTGCCGCGCCAGGGCGCCGTCCTCGCCCGGCTCGCCGCCGGGGACTCCACGCCCGCCGACGCCGGCGGCGGGGTGGCGAGTCTCGCCATGCTGACCGGCGTCTTCAACCTGCTGTGGGCGGCCGTCACGGTGCTGATGATCGTCCGCCCCGGCTCGACCACGGGAGTCTGACCATGCCACGCCCTCATTCCGCCCTGCGCGTCGCCGCCGCCGTCGAGCTGGGGTCCCTGGCGGTCCTCCTGGCCAATCTGGCCACCGTGCACCTGCCGCCCGTCTCCTCGCTCGTCGGCCCCCTGCACGGCTGCGCATACCTGGTCGTCGTCGTGGCCGCCGTCCGCGACGCCGGATGCGACTTGACCGGCAAGGCGCTGGCCTGGCTACCGGGAATCGGCGGCCTTCTCGTCCTGCGGCGCCTCGCGCGCACGCCGCGGTCCAAGGCGGCCGCCGGCCCCTCCCTGGGCTGAGGCATCAGCTCACTCGGTGACCAGGCAGAACGGATGCCCCGCCGGGTCGAGGAAGACCGTCCAGCCGCCCTCGCCCGGCTGGTGCTCGTGCCTGACGGCCCCCAGGGCGAGCACCCGCTTCTCCGCCTCGGCGATGTCGTCCACGCTCAGGTCGAGGTGGAACTGCTGCGGGTGCTCGGCGGACGGCCAGACCGGGGGCACGTACTCGGGGACCCGCTGGAAGGCGATCCGGGTCTGGTCGCCGGCGAGCGTGACCCAGTCCTCCTCCTCGTCGGCGACGTCCCAGCCGAGCAGCCCGGCGTAGAAGCCGGCCAGCGCCTTCGGCTCCGGGCAGTCGAGCACGACCGAGTGCACACGTGCGACAGGGCTCATGGTGACCTCTTCTCCTCCGCGGTTGAACACCGGTGAAAACCTTATACTGGTGTCGCGGGTAATCGCCAGCCGCCGGGAACGCCCAAAAGCCCGCCCCCCTGCATGACCGGCTGGAGGGCATCGGGCAACATCTGTGACATGAGCGGAGCTTTCGACGATCTGCTGGACGCCAACGAGAAGTACGCGAGCACCTTCACCCACTCCGGGCTCACTGGCCGCGCGGCGCGTGGGCTCGCGGTCGTGACGTGCATGGACTCACGCATCGACCCGCTCGGGCTGCTCGGCCTGACCGCGGGCGACGCGAAGATCCTGCGCAACGCGGGCGCACGGGTGACCGACGACGTGCTGCGGACCCTGGTCCTCGCCGTCTACCTGCTCGGCGTCGACCGTGTGCTGGTGATGCCGCACACCGACTGCCGGATGTCCAAGTCGACCGACGAGGACGTGCACAACCTCATCGCCGCCGACTACGGCGTCGACACCCGCAGCCTCGACTTCCAGACCGTCCCCGACCAGCGGGCCGCGCTGTGGCACGACATCACCCGCATCAAGTCCAGCCCCTACCTGCCCGATGACCTCGTTGTGGGCGGCGCGCTGTACGACGTGCACACGGGACGGCTCCAGCCCGTCGAGTTCTGAACCCCACCCCCGTACGGCGGGCCGCCCGGTCTGCCGTACGGGGGCGGTTGGGCGCCTTCTCCCGACTATCGGCCGTCCCGGAACCGGAGCACCAGACTGCTACGTTGTCCTGGCCGACGACACGTGAGCTTTTCCCCGGTACCGCAACCGGTCCCGAGGCGCCCCCCAAGGAGCCCATATGCCCAGCCGCACTCCCTCCGCCTCCGGCGGCACGTCACGCCGGTCCTTCCGCCGCATCGCGATCCTGGTGATCCTCGCGCTCATCGTCGTCGGAGCGCCGTCTCTGATCGGCGCGTTCAGCGGGTTCGAGCGCACCAGCGGCGGCGAGGTGGCGGTCGTCCGCGACGGCGGGCCGCTCGACGACAACAAGGTCCGCCAGGTCATCGACCCGGGCTCCGGCGTGACCTGGATCGGCTGGTGGTCCCAGATCCACCGCTATCCGGCGCAGCAGCGGTTCTACACGATCACCTCGAACTCCGGCGAGGGCGAGAAGTCCGGCGTCGACGTGGTCAACGTGCCGAGCAGCGACGGCGTCAACATGGGCATCGAAGGCACGGTCTACTTCGGGCTCAACCTCGACCACACGACGCTGAAGTCGTTCGACGACAAGTTCGGCACGCGCAAGTTCCGCAGCACCAACGGCGGGACCTACTACCCCTGGGATGGCGACGAGGGCTGGTCGGCCTTCCTCGACCAGATCATCCGCCCGGTGATCGACAACGACCTGCGCACCCAGATCAACAACTTCCGCTGCGCGCAGCTGGTCTCCTCCTGCGCGCTCGTGCAGAACAACAGCGCCGGCCAGCAGGGCTCTACCACGCCGCAGCAGGGCAACAACGCGAACATCGCCAAGATCCAGGACGCGGTCAACACGAGCCTGGCCGAGGACCTCAAGGCGACCCTCGGCGCCGACTTCCTCACCGGCATCCACTTCAACCTCTCCCGGGTGACCCTGCCGACCGAGGTTCAGGAGGCGGTCAACCAGGCGCAGGCCGCGTTCGCGAAGGTCACCGAGGCGCAGGCGAAGGTCGCCCAGGCGCGCGCCGAGGCGGACGCCAACAAGGCCCGGCAGGACGGTTACAACAAGTGCCCCACGTGCGCCGAGATCGAGAAGCTGAAGGCCCTGCCCCAGGGCATCACGGTGTACGCGCCGGGCAATACTGGAGGGGTCGCTCTGCCCACCAAGTAGGGAGCCGGACCCCCGATGCGCCTGCTCGCCCTTCCGGTGACACTCATCGTCATCGCCGTACTCGTGTATCTGCTCGTGACGCTCGCCCGCGGCGGAAAACCGGCGTCCCGGCGCGAGGCGGCCGGCTCGGCCCGCTGGGAGACCGACACGGTCATGGAGAACGGATGGACTTTGATCGTCGTGCGCAAGGTCGCCCCCGGCCCCAACGGGCCGGTGGAGCTGACCAGGCAGACGGTCAAAGCCATCCGCGACGACGACCCCGCGTGGGACGACCTCTACCGGGAGGGCATGCTGGAGGCCCGCAACCGGGTCAGCACTCTGGAGATCGAGTCGAGCTGAGCCCGAGCAGACGCGAGGGCAGTTCGAGTTCGAGCTCGTGGCGGAGGGGGATGCCGTCGAGACCGATTTCGGGGATCGACGGCTTGAGTTCGCGCGAGCGTGCGACGGCGTCTCGGTGCACGGCGACGAGGTCGAAGCCATACCGCTGGTAGAAGCGCAGCGCGCGGAGGTTGTCGTTCGTCGTCACCAGCCACAGCCGAGCCGCGCCCCCGGCGCGCGCCGCTCCGGCCACGGCGCGCGCCGCTCCGGCCACGGCGTCGACGAGGGCGGTGCCCGCTCCGGCGCCTTCGCGTACGGAGTCGAGCGTGACGAGTTCGCACTCCCCGCCGGCGATTCTGTAGGTGGCGACGCCCGCGCGCTCCCCGTCGAGCAGCGCGACGAATCCGGGCAGCGCCGTCGTGTCGTGGGCGACGCCCCGGCTGACCGATACGACTCCTCCCCACCGCTCGGTGAACAACTCTCGCGTCCAGGGGATGTCCTCGGCGGTGAGCGGCCGCACGGTCACCCGGCTCTTCTGGTCGTGGTGAAGAGGTGCCATAAGCCCATGATCACAGATGACGGAGTGACCGTCCTCGCCTGCGTGGACGCCCGGCTGAACGTGTACGGCCTGCTCGGGCTCACCGAGGGCGATTCGTCCACGAGGTCGAAACCGGACGCCTGCGAGGTCAAGCCTCGACGGCCTGCTGGGCTCACGACGGTGAGCCGATGCCCGGCGGGCGATCGTCAGGCGTCGATGTGGTCGCGGTCCACCTCGGCGGCGCTGCCGATGATGAACTCGCGCCGCGGGCCCACGTCGCTGCCCATGAGGAGGCTGAAGATGTGCTCGGCATCCTCCACGTCCTCGATCCGCACGCGCCGCAGGACGCGGTGGCGGGGGTCCATGGTCGTCTCGGCGAGCTGGTCGGCGTCCATCTCACCGAGGCCCTTGTAACGCTGCACGGGGTCCTTCCAGCGCTTGCCGCGCCGCTCCAGGTCGCGCAGGACCTTGTGCAGCTCGGCGTCGCTGTAGGTGTAGATGTACTTGTCCTGGCCCCGCCCGGGGTTGGTGACCTCGATGCGGTGCAGCGGCGGCACCGCGGCGAACACCCGCCCGGCCTCGACCATCGGCTTCATGTAGCGGTGGAAGAGCGTGAGCAGCAGGCAGCGGATGTGCGCGCCGTCCACGTCCGCGTCGGCCATCAGGATGATCTTGCCGTAGCGGGCCGACTCGATGTCGAACGAACGGCCGGACCCGGCGCCCACCACCTGGATGATCGCGGCGCACTCGGCGTTCTTGAGCATGTCGGCGACCGACGCCTTCTGCACGTTCAGGATCTTGCCCCGGATCGGCAGCAGCGCCTGGAACTCCGAGTCGCGGGCGAGCTTGGCCGTGCCCAGTGCGGAATCGCCCTCGACGATGAACAGCTCGCTGCGGTCGACGTCGTCACTGCGGCAGTCGACCAGCTTGGCGGGCAGCGCCGAGTTCTCCAGGGCCGACTTGCGCCGCTGGTTGTCGCGGTGCTCGCGGGCGGCGATGCGGGCCTTGGCCGCGGCCACGACCTTCTCGAGCACCGCGCGCAGCTGCTGCTTCTGCCCCCGCTTGGGGTTGGCGAACAGCGCCTTGAGCTCACGGGTGACCACATGGGCGACGATGCGGCTGGCCGCGGAGGTGCCGAGCACCTCCTTGGTCTGGCCCTCGAACTGCGGCTCGGGCACCCGCACGGTGACGACCGCGGTCAGCCCTTCGAGGATGTCCTCCTTGGTCACCGGCTCGTCGCCGTTCTTCAGCAGCCGGGTCTCCCTGAGCTGCTCGTTGATCGTGCGGACCAGCGCCCGTTCGAAGCCCGCGACGTGGGTGCCGCCCTTCGGCGTGGCGATCACGTTCACGAACGAGCGAACGGTCGTCTCGTAGCCCTTCCCCCAGCGGATCGCGACGTCGGCCGTGAGCTCCCGCTCGATCTCCGTCGGCGTCATGTGGCCCTGGTCGTCGAGCACGGGGACCGTCTCGTGGAAGTGGCCCTCGCCCTGCAGCCGCAGCACGTCGCACACGGCCTCGTCTCTGGACAGGAACTCGGTGAACTCGCTGATGCCGCCGTCGAAGCGGAACGTCTCCTCGACCGGCTCCTCGCCGCGGACGTCGCGCACCACGAGCGTGAGCCCCGGCACCAGGAAGGCCGTCTGGCGCAGCCGCACATGGATCTCGTCGAGCGAGACCTCCGCCTCGGGCAGGAAGATCTGCCGGTCGGCCCAGAAGCGCACGCGGGTGCCGGTGGTGTTGCGCGGGGCCGGGCCGCCGTCGCGCAGGCCGGACTTCTTACGGAACTTGGCGGTCGGGCCGTCGCCGTCGAACACGCCGGGCACGCCCCGGCGGAAGCTGATCTGGTGGACCTTGCCGTCGCGGTCGACCTCCACGTCGACGCGCGAGGACAGCGCGTTGACCACCGAGGCGCCCACGCCGTGCAGACCGCCGGAGGCGCCGTAGGATCCGCCGCCGAACTTGCCGCCCGCGTGGAGCTTCGTGTAGACGAGCTCTACGCCGGCCAGGCCGCTCTTGGGCTCGACGTCGACGGGAATGCCGCGCCCGTTGTCACGCACCTCGACCGAGCCGTCGGCGTGCAGCTCGACCTCGATCCGGGTGCAGTAGCCTCCGAGCGCCTCGTCGACCGCGTTGTCCACGATCTCCCACAGGCAGTGCATGAGGCCGCGCGTGTCCGTGGAGCCGATATACATCCCCGGGCGCTTGCGGACGGCCTCCAGGCCTTCCAGCACAGAGAGGTGACGGGCGGTGTACCCCGTCTCCGCGCGAACCGCAGTCACACCCAACTCCTACTTATCAATCGAACACGCGTACGCAGCTTAACGCCACTCATGTTTGTACGCGCACAAGCTTGCCAGGCGCAGCACAATGACCGGCACTTTCGCTGTGATCCCCGTCACTTTACGGATCATTCTGCTCTCGGCGTAGTCGCAGCATGATTGGGAAGGCCCGTATCCGGTTAGATGTTGTCCCAAGTGACTGACGCCAACGTCCCCACAGCGTGGGGCGACCCGAAAGGCGATACGTGACTGGAGCTCTCGCCCCCATCAAGCCGCTGACGGCCCTGGACCGGTGCGACCGGTGCGGTGCTCAGGCCTACATCCGCGCGACCCTGCCCGTGGGTGGGGAGTTGCTGTTCTGCGCCCACCACGGGCGTCAGCACGTGACTGTGCTGCGCGACAAAGGTGCTGAGATCCAGGACGAGTCGGCCCGACTCAGTGAATCCCCCGCGATCGCCCCTGACGGCGAGCGCTGACCCCATAGACGGCGTGCCGGAGCGCAGACGACGACGTCGGCTCCGCGCGCCGTCGCCATATAGGCCATCGGCATAAGCCGCCGACCCGGGCCGCCCGCCCGGCGCGACCGCCGTTCCCCGTTTCCCCCGGGGTCCGCGGCGGTGGCGCCGGCGGGTCAGGACCGCACCCGGTAGTGATAGCGGCCGGCGACGGCGAACCCCTCACGCTCGTAAAGCGCGCGGGCGCCGGCGTTGGCCTCCGTCACCACCAGGTACGCGCTGTCCGCGCCACACTGCCGCCCCCACGCGAGCAGGGTGCGCAGCACGGCCGCGCCCAGCCCGCGCCGCCTGGTGTGCGGCTCGACCGCCATGCAGTAGATCCCGAGCCATCGCCCCTGCGGCACGCCCCTTCCCACCGCGCCCTCCTCGAGGAGGACGTACCCGGCGGGCACCCCGCCGAGGATGCGCTCACCCCACGTCCGCGCCGGGCCCTCCCCGGTGTCGCGATGGCGCCCGCCGTCCACGCTCCACCAGGTGCGCAACCACCGTTCCGACGGCCGGTCCTCCACCGCCGCGCCGACGGCGGCCTCGTCTCCGGAAATCGGCCTGGTCATCACCAGGGTGGGGTCCACGAGGCGATAGCCCCGGCGGCCGAGTTCGTCGTCGAGGCCCGGCGAGGCGCCCATGCCGACCGAGAACACGCAGGGCTGCCCGATGCCCGCATAGAAGCGCTCGGCCCGATCGACCGCCTCCGGCAGATCCGCGCGCTCTCCCAGCGGCAGCACCGAGTTGGCCCGTTTCGTCACACCGCCCGCGTGCCGGTAGACCCAGCCGCCGTCCTCGGCCCGTCCCGGCGCCGGCCATGCCGCGTCGACCAGCAGGTCGAACCGTGCGATTTCCGCATTCACCTCGCTCATCCGCCGCAGCCTAGTTGACCTGCGCTGCGCGGGTCTGGATCCCGTGTCCAGTTGACGCCGGGGTGGACCCTGCCGGTATCGACACCTCCGACTGGGACGCCCTCGCCACTTCGTGCAGGGCATCGCCATGACCGGGCAGAAGGGCTAGATCGTGTCTCCGGGCTCGGCCGGGGCGTAGCCGAGCACGTGCTCGCGGAGCAGGACGCCCACCTCGGGGTCGTCCCGCTCGAAGGCCTCCACCAGGGGTTCGTGGTCGGCGACGTTCTCATGCGGGTGCCGGAACAGGCGGATCGACAGGTGGGACCACACCTCGATGCCGAGCGACTCCCACACCGACAGCAGCACCTCGTTGCCCGAGGCTTTGACGATCTCCCGGTGGAAGGCCACGCCGTGCCGCACCTGATCGTGCAGGGAACCGCCGGCCACCGCGTCGCCCAGGCGGCCGAGGTGTGTGCGCAACGCCTCCACGGGGGGCCTGCCCAGCCGGACGGCCGTCTCCTCCAGGCCCGCCCTCACCTCGTACACTTCGCGGAGGTCGCTCCGGGTGAGCCCGCGGACCCGCGCGCCCTTGTTGGGCGACGACTCGATGAGCCTGAGCGCGTCCAGCTCGCGCAGCGCCTCGCGCACCGGGGCCTGGCTGACGCCCAGTTCGGCCGCCATCCGCCGCTCCACGATGCGGTCCCCGGGCTTCCATCGACCGTGCATCAGGCCGTCGAGTACCGTTTGCCGGATCTGGTCGCGAAGCGGCGATCGCAGGACGGGTTCCACGGGTCCGATGATAGTGGGCACCATACATCCTATGATCGATCATTAGGGTGTTTAATGGATTCATGGAAGAAGACCTGGACCCGCAGGAGACCGCCGAATGGCTCGAATCCCTCGAGGCGGTCCGCCGTGCAGCAGGCCCAGAACGGGCCGACTACCTGCTGAAGCGGCTGGCGACGACCACCCGCTACATCAACACCGTCCCCACCTCCGAGGAGCCCGGCTACCCCGGTGACCTGGAGCTGGAGGAACGCATCGCGGCGTACGACAGGTGGAACGCCGCAGCGATGATAACCAGGGGCAGCCGGCTGGGGCTCGGCGGCCACCTGGCGACCTACGCCTCGGCCGCCTGGCTGTACGAGGTGGGCTTCAACCACTTCTTCCAGGGCGGCCACGACCAGGTCTACTTCCAGGGCCATGCCTCCCCCGGCATCTACGCGCGGGCCTTCCTCGAGGGCAGGCTGAGCGAAGCCCAGCTCGACCTGTTCAGGCGCGAGCCCGAGGGCGGGCTCCCCTCGTACCCGCATCCCCGGTCCATGCCGGACTTCTGGCAGTTCCCCACCGTCTCCATGGGCCTCGGCCCGCTCAACGCGATCTATCAGGCCAGGTTCAACCGCTATCTGCACAATCGCGGCATCAAGGACACCTCGCGCAGCCACGTATGGGCCTTCCTCGGCGACGGCGAGATGGACGAGCCGGAGTCCACGGCCGCCATCACCCTGGCCGCCCGCGAAGGGCTCGACAACCTCACGTTCGTGATCAACTGCAACCTGCAGCGGCTCGACGGACCGGTGCGCGGCAACACCCGCATCGTGCAGGAGCTGGAGGGCGTCTTCAGGGGCGCGGGCTGGCACGTCGTCAAGGCGCTGTGGGGCCGGGAGTGGGACGGGCTGCTCGGCTCGGACGAACTGGTGACCCGGCTGGGCGAGGTGCCGGACGGGCAGTTCCAGACGTTCGCCGCGTCGACGGGCGACTACATCAGGGAGCGGCTGTTCCACGGCCTGGACGTGCCGCACTCGGACGAGGACCTGCGGCGCATCGTCGGCGGATCCCGGGCCGGCCACGAGCCGCAGAAGGTGTACGCGGCCTACCGCAGGGCCCTCGACAACCGCGGCGCGCCCACGGTGATCCTCGTGCAGACCGTGAAGGGCTGGACCCTCGGTGCGGGCATCGAGGCGCGCAACGCCAACCACCAGATGAAGAAGCTCACCCAGGACGAGTTCCGCGCGCTGCGCGACCGGCTCGGCCTGCCGGTGCCGGACGAGGCGTTCGACGACGGCCTCCCGCCGTACATCCATCCCGGTCCGGACTCCCCGGAGGCACGGTACGCCGCCGAGCGGCGCCGCGCCCTGGGCGGGCCCGTCCCCCGCCGCACGGTCTCCCACACCCCGCTGCCCGCCCCGGGCGAGGCGCCGTTCAAGGCCCTGGAGAAGGGCTCGAAGCAGCCGGTCGCCACGACGATGGCCTTCGTCCGCCTGGTCAAGGACCTGATGAAGGAGCCGGAGACGGGACGCCGCTGGGTGCCGATCGTGCCCGACGAGGCCAGGACGTTCGGCATGGAGTCGCTGTTCCCCACCGCCAAGATCTACTCCCCCCTCGGCCAGCGCTACGAGTCCGTCGACCGGGACCTGCTGCTGGCGTACAAGGAGGCGACCGAGGGGCAGATCCTGCTTGAGGGCATCACCGAGGCCGGATCGATGGCGTCGTTCACGGCCGCGGCCTCCAGCTACGCCACCCACGGCGAAGCCATGATCCCCTTCTACATCTTCTACTCGATGTTCGGCTGGCAGCGCACCGGCGACCAGATGTGGGCGCTGGCCGACCAGCTCGGGCGCGGGTTCCTCGTCGGCGCCACCGCCGGCCGGACCACGATGACCGGGGAGGGCCTGCAGCACGCCGACGGCCACTCGCAGCTGCTCGCCTCCGCCAACCCGGCGTGCCTGGCCTACGATCCCGCCTTCGCCTACGAGGTGGGGACGATCGTGCGTGAGGGGCTCCGGCGCATGTACGGCCCCGGCGGCGAGGACGTGTTCTACTACCTGACCGTCTACAACGAGCCGATGCCGCAGCCCGCCATGCCCGAGGGCGTGGAGGAGGGCATCCTCCGGGGCATCTACCGGTACTCCGACGGTGGCGGCCAGGCCCACCTGCTGGCCAGCGGCACCGCGATCCACTGGGCGCTGGACGCGCAGCGGCTGCTCCGGGAGGAGTACGGCCTGGGCGTGGACGTGTGGTCGGTCACCTCCTGGAGCGAGCTGCGCCGCGACGCCATGGCCACCACGGGCGTGCCGTACATCCGGCAGGCCCTGGCCGGGACCGAGGGACCGGTGATCGCGGTCAGCGACTGGATGCGCGCGGTGCCGGATCAGATCAGCCCGTGGATCGACCGGCCCTGGACCTCGCTCGGCACCGACGGGTTCGGACTGTCGGGCACCCGCGAGGCGGTCCGCAGGCACTTCGGCGTGGACCCGCGCTCGATCGCGGAGGCCGTGCTCAAGGCGGTGGACACCGGCCGCGAGTGAGCGACGCCACCCTTCAGGGGCTGCGCCCCGATCGGGAGAGTTTCCCGGTCGGGGCGCAGTAGGCTGCGAAACCGTGCTCATCCTGCTTCCGCCCTCGGAGGGGAAGGCCGAGCGGGGCACCTCCACCGTCCGCCGGCTCGGCTTCCCCGAACTCGCCTCCCCGCGCGAGAAGGTCCTCGACGCCCTCGTCTCGCTCTGCCGGACGCCCGAGGCACGCGACGTGCTCGGCCTGTCGGAGGGGCAGGCCGGCGAGATCGAGCGCAACCTGGCGCTTCCCACGGCGCGCACCCTGCCCGTCGCCGCCCTCTACACGGGCGTGCTGTACGACAATCTGGGCCTGGCCACCCTCTCCCCCGAGGCCCGGCGGCGGGCCGACCGCAGAATCGTCGTGTTCTCGGCGCTGTGGGGCCTGCTGCGCCCGTCCGACCGCGTGCCGCCCTACCGGTTGTCCATGGGCGTACGGCTCCCGCCCATGGGCGGCCTGGCCGCGTTCTGGCGGCCGTCGATCAGTGCGGTGCTCGACGCGACGAAGGGGCTCGTGGTGGACATGCGGTCCGCGACGTACGCCGCCGCCTGGCAGCCCGGCGAACGCGGCGTGGCCGTGCGGGTGCTGCGGGAGGCGGCCGGAAAGCGGACCGTCGTCAGCCACATGGCGAAGGCCACCCGGGGCGTGGTCGCCCGCGCGCTCGTCGAGACCCCCGACCGGCCCCGCACGGCCGGGGATCTGGCCGACCTGCTGACCGGCCTCGGGCATCGGGTGGAACTGGCCGCGCCGGCCGGCCGGGGAAGGCCGCGGACCCTCGACGTGATCGTGGACGAGTGAGTCAGAGGTTGAGCCGGGCGCAGGCCCGGCGATATTGCTGCCCGGGATCGCCGAGATGCGACCAGGGCAGCCGGCTGAAGCGGCCGCCCGTCCTGGCGAGATGCCCGCGCGCCGGACGCCGGAGGTCGGACAGGTAGAAGGCGGCGCCGAAGATGTTGTGCGCCTCGACCGAGCGCGGGTGCGCCCCGCCGAGACGCCGCTCCGCCCAGTGTCCGGCGGCCGAGACGATGTCGCGCTGCGCCTCGAAGGAGAACCAGCCGCCCCGCGACATGGGGGTGCGCGCGGCGGCGACGATCTCGAAGTGGGCCAGCGGCACGAGTGCCGGGAGCGGACTGCCCTCCGGGGCGTGCGCGGCGGCCGAGCGGGCGAAGCCGAGCATCTCCCCGGCGGTGCCGCCCCAGCCGGGCGACAGGGTGATCAGGCGGGCCATGGCCCCCGAATACAGCGTCGGCCACCGGCGGGAGCATTCGTACCAGACCGCGTCCTTGTCGGTGCGCGGCCGGTCCAGCCCGATCGCCAGCCACATCAGGCACTCCCACGGCACCGGATCGCTCCGCGCGATCCCCGCCGCCGTCAGCAGCGGCTGCCTGGCCTGTTCCATCGCCGACCGGTAGGCGTGCTGCCGGTCCGCCTGCACCGCCCTGGCCCGCACGTCGGGCCGCAGATCCCAGGCCTCCTCCAGGCGGGCCCGGCCGAGCCACAGCCAGAGGTCGGGATTGCCCTGGTCGTAGGCGAGCATCGCCTCTATCGACCGGCTCGCTCCGGCGACGGCGCGCGACAGCGCCTCCACCCGCAGCGACCGCGTCTCCGGGTCGCCCCTGCTGTCCGCGAGGACGGCCGCGGCCGGTCTTAGGTCGCCCCGGGAGGCGGCCTCGACCGCCTCGTCGAGCATGGTGTCCGCCCAAGGGCGGTCCGGGATCACTCGTGGCCCCCGAGCACGCGCCCGATCCACTTCGATCACTCCCATGAGGCGCGAGCCTAGGAGCGTCGCCGTGCTCGTGGCGCTACCGCGAGGTTACGTCGGTGTTAAGTCGTCTCCCTTGGATCTTCCGCCTACTGCGGGACGCTCCTACACGTCAACGTCCCCCCGGCCGGTGGTGCGTGGCCGGGGGGACGATCGACTGGTGACGTCAGTCCAGGTAGTCGCGCAGCACCTGGGAACGGGACGGGTGGCGCAGCTTCGACATGGTCTTGGACTCGATCTGGCGGATCCGCTCGCGGGTCACGCCGTAGACCTTCCCGATCTCGTCGAGGGTCTTCGGCTGCCCGTCGGTGAGGCCGAACCGCATCGACACCACGCCCGCCTCCCGCTCCGACAGCGTGTCGAGAACGGAGTGCAGCTGCTCCTGCAGCAGCGTGAAGCTCACGGCGTCGGCCGGGACGATGGCCTCGGAGTCCTCGATGAGGTCGCCGAACTCGCTGTCGCCCTCCTCACCCAGCGGAGTGTGGAGGGAGATCGGCTCGCGGCCGTACTTCTGCACCTCGATGACCTTCTCAGGGGTCATGTCGAGCTCGCGGGCCAGCTCCTCCGGCGTGGGCTCGCGGCCGAGGTCCTGCAGCATCTGCCGCTGGACGCGGGCCAGCTTGTTGATCACCTCGACCATGTGGACCGGGATGCGGATGGTCCGCGCCTGGTCGGCCATGGCCCGGGTGATCGCCTGCCGGATCCACCAGGTGGCGTACGTGGAGAACTTGTAGCCCTTGGTGTAGTCGAACTTCTCGACCGCGCGGATCAGGCCCAGGTTGCCCTCCTGGATCAGGTCCAGGAACAGCATGCCGCGGCCGGTGTACCGCTTGGCCAGCGAGACCACGAGCCGGAGGTTGGCCTCCAGCAGGTGGTTCTTGGCGCGGTGGCCGTCCTCGGCGATCCACTCCAGCTCGGCGCGGACGTCGACGGGCAGGCTGTCGACCTCCTGGGCGAGCTGCTCCTCGGCGAACAGGCCGGCCTCGATCCGCTTGGCGAGCTCGACCTCCTGCTCGGCGTTGAGCAGCGGCACCTTGCCGATCTGCTTGAGGTAGTCCTTCACCGGGTCGGCGGTGGCGCCGGCCGCCGCCACCTGGGCGACGGGCGCGTCGTCATCGTCGTCGGTGAGGATCAGCACCTCGTCCTCGGACTGGACGAGCGCCTCGGCCTTGGGCTCTTCGCCCTCGGCCTCCCCCTCGGACTCGGTGTCGGACTCTTCGGTCTCCGCCTCGGAGTCGATCTCGACGTCCTCGACCTCGATGTCGAAGTCCTCGATGTCGACATCACCTTCGAGGTCGATGTCCTCGTCGTCCTCGGCGATGTCGGCGGACTTCGGCTTGGAGTCGGCCTTGGGCGCCTTACCCTCGGGACCCGCGGTGGGGGCCTCCGGCTTGGCGGGCGCGGCCTTCTTCGGCGGAGCGGGCTTGGCCGGAGCCTTGGCGGCGGGCGGCGCGGGCTTGGCCGGCGCGGGCTTCTTCGGCGCCGGCTTGGCGGCCGGTGCGGAGTCGGTCACCACGGCGGTCACGGTCTCCGGCTGCGACTCCTTGGCCGCCGCGGATTTGGTGGTCTTCTTGACGGGCGCGGTGGTGCGGCGCTTGGCTTGACCTCGAGAACGCTTGGGAGCCGCGGAGTCGGCGGCCGTCACCACGACGGTCACACCCTCCTTGCTGAGGCTGCGCAGGAATCCAGCGGCTTGCGACATCGGGATGTCCGCTTCCTCGAAGGCCTTGCGGACATCCTCGGACTCGAGGAAACCCTGCGAGCGCCCACGCTCGAGGAGCTGCTGAATCACTGGCTCGTTCAGCTCCGACGGCTTCGAGCGAGTCGAACTTGCAGGCGACACGAACACCTCTCGAACGAACGCATGGCGAGAATGGACCCAGGTGCTTCTTCTTTTCCGGTGGTGAGGTCGCGCAGACCGCGACATGCCATTGTGGCACGCCACGGTACGTGATACGGCCGCGTCCCGCCGGTTGCTCCTCCACCCTAGGCCGACCGAGACACTAGTGCGTACGGAAGGAGGTCACTGATACCCGAAAGCAACCGTTATGCCTGATTCATTCAGTCACTCTTCGTGGCCGGTGGCACGTGGACCGCGAGTACCGTTACATCATCGTCCTGTTCATACCCGGACAGCATGTGGTCCACCAGGAAATCGAGCAGCATATTCGGGCTGCTCAGGACCTCCGGGGGCGCTTCGGCCACGACGGACGAAAGCTCCCTGAGTCCGGCGTCCAGCCCGCGCTTGCGGTTCTCCACCAGGCCGTCCGAGTACAGAACGGCGGTGTGACCCGGCGGCACGCAGAACCGGAACTGCTTGCGGCTCGTGGCCCAGCCGAGCGGAGTGCCCGGCTCGGTCTCGTGCAGCAGCCCGACGCCCTGCGGCGAGACCAGCAGCGGCGGCGGGTGACCGGCCAGGGCCAGCGTGCCCTCCCCGGTCCCGGGCTCGACGACCATGTACGCCAGGGTGGTGACCTGCTCCTCCTCCTCGGTCGCCTCGAAGACGCGGTCGAGCCCCGTCAGCACCGCGGCCGGGGGCGGGTTGGTCAGCGCGAGCGCGCGCATGGCGTTGCGGATCCGGCCCATGCCGGCGGCGGCCTTGACGCCCTTGCCCATGACGTCGCCCACCACGGCCGCCACCCGGCCGTCCTGCAGGACGAACGCGTCGTACCAGTCGCCGCCCACCTGCACGTGACGGGAGCCGGAGCGGAAGCGGTAGGCGAGGGTCAGCCCCCGCACCACCGGCAGGCGCTCGGGCAGCAGGCTGCGCTGCAGCGTCTCGGCCGTCTTGTGCTCGCGCTCGAAGAGCGTGGCCCGCTCGACCGCGAGGGCGCACTGCCCGGCGAGAGCCTCCAGGAAGACGCCGTCTTCCTGCGAGATCTTCTGGGTCCGCGTGAACGAGAACCGCAGCGCGCCGAGCGCCCGCCCGGCCGCCAGCAGCGGCAGGCCCACCCAGGCCCGCTCGTCCGTCTGGGTGAGGAAGCCGGAGATCTGCGCCTCGTCCGCGCCGGCGTCCACGAGCTGGGCGCGCAGGCTGTCCGGCGACTCGGCGAAGACCGGGCGGCGGCTGTTGACCGCCATCGTCATCACGTTGGGGTTCGCGAGGTCGATCTCCTCGCCCCGGTTGTCCGGGGTGCCGCCGCTGCTGATCAGCTTCAGCGTCGCCCGGTCCAGGTCGAGCAGGGCCACGGACGAGTGGTCGGCGGCGAGGGCCGTACGGCCGACGTCGATGATGACCTGCACCACCTGCTCGACGGTGAGCGCCTCGGCGAGCTGGGCGGTCGCGCCCTGGAGGCGGGCGGTGCGCAGCGCGGCGGCGCCGAGCTGGTCGGTGAGGCGGCCGCGCATCTCCTCGGCCTCGCGCTGTGGCGTGACGTCGGTGTTCGCCCCGACCCACTCCACCACGCGGCCGTGCCTGATGATGGGCACGGCCCGCACCTCGAAGTGCCGGTAGCCGCTGGCCCGGGTGCGCACCCGGTAGCTCCACTCGAACATCGTCCGGCCGCGCAGCGCCTCGCGCCACGCCTCCTCGGTGCCGGGGCGGTCGTCCGGGTGCACCGCGTCCAGCCAGCCGTGGGCGAGGTACTCCTCCAGGCCCTGGCCGGTGATGGCCCGCCACTGGGGCGCGT
The DNA here is from genome assembly GCF_044460045.1 of Microbispora rosea. Lineage (NCBI taxonomy): Bacteria > Bacillati > Actinomycetota > Actinomycetes > Streptosporangiales > Streptosporangiaceae > Microbispora > Microbispora rosea. The sequence goes on from NZ_JBITJO010000002.1 coordinate 947,267, forward strand.
CCTCGGCGACCGCGCCGCTGGGCGAGGTGATCCACACGAGCTGCTGCTGCGACTCCACCAGCGAGCGGTAGCGCTCCTCGCTGCGCTCCAGCACCTCCTCGTTCAGCTGCCGCTCGGTCACGTCCACGCCGAAGAACGCGGTCCCGACGACGCCGTCGTCGCCGCGCATCGGGTAGAACGACACCGTCCAGTGACGGGTGTCGCCGTTCCCCGCGCGGGTCCTGATCCGCTGGTCGGTGACCGGCAGCGACTCGTCGGCGATCCGGCGCAGCGCCCCATCGATCATGGTGGTCAGGTCGGCCGGCAGCAGCTCGGACGGTTGGCGGTCAAGATGCAACTCGACAGGATGGCCGGTCAGCTCGGTAAAGGTGGAGTTGACCCGGACGAAACGCCCATCCGGGTTGAAAAATGCGAAGGCAAACGGCGCCTCCGACATCAGGCCTCTGAAGAGGTCGGAGTCTGATATGTCCAAACCGGGCTCCCGGGGCCGGGGCACGGAGGTTTCGGCGCTCATGGTCGGCACCTCCGTCGCGTGCCAGCGTCTCCCACGAGGCACATCTCCATAACTGTGATTGGTAGCGCAGATCTGCCCTACATCATGGGCGATCGGCATGCGCGGACGGAAGCCCCGCCCGCCATGCGGTCAACGCATCCTGTCAAAAGACCGGCGTCTCGCGCAGGAGGATCCGGCCTACTTCTTGGCCGCCCGCTTCGCTTCCTGCTTGGTCGCGCGGACCAACTGCAGGCTCTCGGCGTCGACGACGTCGGCCACCGACCGGTGCACCCCCTCCTCGCCGTACGGCCCGGCCGCCTCACGCCAGCCGTCCGGGCGCACGCCGCACTGCTTGCCCAGCAGGGCCAGGAAGATCTGGGCCTTCTGCCGGCCGAATCCGGGGAGTGCCAGCAGCCGGCGCAGCAGCCCGGCACCGTCGCGGACATCCTGCCACACCTTCTCGGCCGAGCCGTCGTAATGCTCGACGAGATAGGTCGCGAGCGCCTGGACGCGGGCCGCCATGGCCTTCGGATAACGGTGGACCGCAGGCGTCGCCGCGAGCAGAGCCGCGAACTGCTCAGGATCATAAGAGGCGATCTCACGCGCGTCCAGGTCGCGGCCGAGCCGGTCGGCGATCGTACGTGGCCCCGCGAAGGCCCGCTCGAGCGGCACCTGCTGGTCGAGCAGCATGCCGATGAGCAGTGCGAGGGGGCTGCGGCCGAGCAGCTCGTCGGCCTCGGGATCCTGGGCGAGCCGGATGCGCATGGGATCAGCTTCCCACGCGGCGGCCCGCCAAGGCTTGACACCGCCGGGGAAAGAGGTGGAATAAGGGGCGGCAGGTCCCCATTCAGCGAGGAATGCAGTCCATGCCCGTACTCGCAGCACGAATCAGTGGCGGCCCATCACCGGAGCCTGGTCTCCGTGAACCGGCGGAACTCGTGACCCACCGGCTGGCCGCGGAATTCCTGACCGTCCCCCTGTCCGCAGTCGCCAGGTGCGTCGCCGACACCTGGGCCTGCGGCGAGCATCTGGGACTCGACGTAACACCGGAGATCGTCGAGCGGGTCGCCCGGGAACGCCTCCTGGGCATGGTCAACTCGGCGCCGCCTTCCCGGAGGTGAGGTGCCGCGCGGCGATCGCCCGGCGGGCGTCCCGGCCGTGCCCGTACGGCGGGCACGGCCGGGGCGGCAGATAACGGGGAAGTCACCGGGCCGTGTTCCTGATGCCCTTCGCGGCGGGAATGCGAGAGGGTGGTCACCGTGAGCGAGCGGAGCGAGATCTCGTGAGTCGCCGGCGCCGACGTGACCCCCGGGAGACCCGGCCGCCGGACGACGTGTTCGCGGAGATGCTGCTGGCGGCCAGGGAGCTGCTCGCCGTCCGCAGCCCGCTCGACGCCGAGCTCATGGTCTCCGACATGCTCGGGGCGTGGTGGGGCAGGCGGCTGCGCGGCGGCGACGTCGAGCAGATCCTCGGCGAGGGGCTGGTGGACTACGCGGCCAAGGCCGGCACGCCTGCCGCGCTCACCCTGCTCGTCTCCGTCGCCTACCTCGGCACCGCCCGCCAGGCGGCCAAGGCGGAGGGCGCGGCGCTCGCGCTGATGGAGTCGGACGTCGCCAGGCCCCGCTGGGCGGACCGCGTCGGCGCGGTCAAGCCGACCGGCTGCTACGTCTCCAGGGACGTGTACGGCGACCAGGACACCGTGGTGTGCACGTTCGCCTACAACGGCGAGGACAGGCACGCGCTCGTCGTGGTCGTCGACTACAACATGGGCGGCATGGCCCGCGACGCCTGGGTGTCGTCGCAGGTCGACAAGCTGCTCGAGCAGGCCAGGCTGGAGGCCGCGGGCAACGCGCTGCTGCGGTTCGAGGAGCTGGAGCCGCAGCAGGCGCGGGCGCTGCTGGAGTTCGCCATGAAGGCCACCAGGGCCGCCGCGCACGGCCGCACGGGGCGGAAGCTGGTGAGCGACAGCTACAGCGCCTACCACGCCTTCGCCCGGGCCCGGATCAAGGCGCTGCCGCCCGGGCGGATGCGGCCCGCCCCCGCGCACACCGAGGCGCCCTACAGCCGCGACCGCCGCGCGATGCTGGCGGCCGAGTTCCTCGCGTCGGACGCGGCGGAGAACCTGTCGGACCCGTCGGCCGCCTCCCGGTGCGCCGACCACATCATCGACTACGGCTGCGACCAGGACTTCGGCCGGCCGATGCGGGTGAGCCCGACCAAGTGCGAGACGTTCCTGCTCGACTGGCTGCCGCGCAAGGTCCTGCTCAGCCCGTCGGAGCAGGACGCGATGCCGCACGTGCTGTCGGCGTGGGTGCGTTTCGCCGGCCCCAGGATCGGCCTGCCCGATGAGGGGGTCCGGGCGACGCTCGACGCGGTCTGGGAGGCGACGGCCCGCTTCACCGAGGCCTACCGGGACCCGACCACCTTCGGGCTGGACCGCTCTCTCGTGGAACGGCTGCTGCCCGACGGCGACCTGTCCGCCCTGGCCCGGCGGGCGTTCGCGTTCCCCCTGCTGCAGGGCATGCGCGGCTCGACCAGCCTCGACCTGCTGAACCCGGCGGACGAGGCCGACCGGCGCATCCTGCTGGAGATCGACCACGCCGACGAGCTCGGCCGTACGGACCTGGAGGAGCACCTCGCCTGGCACGAGGAGATCGCGAGCCGGCTGTGGGTCGGCGACCCGCCGCAGCTGTGGGAGGCCGCCCAGCGCCTGATCGACCTGGGGCACGACCGGCACGACGTGCTGCACGTCCTCATCGAGATCGCCGAGCGCATCGGCGACCATCCGGACGAGCTGGCCGCCGCACTGGACGACATCGCCGACATCCCGGACGAACCTCCCGCCTGACCGCGGCGACCCCTCTCCCTGCGGCAGGATGGAGACCGCACCGAGCTGCGGGAGGCAGGGCGATGAACGCTGGTGTGATGGACCTGAACGCCGATCTCGGAGAGGGTTACGGGATCTGGCGGCTCGGGGACGACGTGGCCCTGCTCGACCTGGTCACGAGCGCCAACGTCGCCTGCGGCTTCCACGCGGGCGACCCGTTGATCATCCGCCGCACCTGCGCGGCCGCGGTGGACCGCGGCGTGGCGATCGGCGCCCAGGTCTCCTACCGGGACCTGGCCGGCTTCGGCCGCCGGGAGATGGAGGTCGACCCCGAGGAGCTGTGCTCCGACGTCCTCTATCAGCTCGGCGCCCTGGACGGCATGGCCAGGTCGATGGGCGGGCGGGTGTCGTACGTGAAGCCGCACGGCGCCCTGTACAACCGCGCCTGCCGGGACGAGGAGCAGGCGGAGGCCGTGGTGGCGGCCGTCGCGGCCTTCACCGCCGCCGCGGCGCTGCCGATCCTCACGCTGCCCGGGTCGGCCCTGTCGCGGGTGGCCGCCCGGCACGGCGTGCCGACGGTGGCCGAGTGCTTCGCCGACCGCGCGTACACGCCCGAGGGGACGCTGGTCCCCCGGAGGCGGCCGGGGGCGGTGCTGCACGATCCGGACGAGGTCGCGGCCCGCGCCGTGCGCATGGCCACGGAGGGCGTGGTGACGACGATCGAGGGCGGCGAGGTGCGCGTCGGCGCCCGGTCCGTCTGCGTGCACGGGGACACGCCCGACGCCGTACGGATCGCCACCGCCGTCCGCAAGGCGCTCGTGGAGGCGGGCGTGACGGTGGAGCCGTTCACGTGACCGCCGGGCCTGTCCGGGCACCCACGGCTCGCCTCCGGCGCGCCGGAGGCGACCCGTGGGCGGCCGCTCAGGAGGCGTAGCCGATGTCCTCGTACCTGAGGTCGAAGAACCCGTTGGCCCCGATGTTGGCCAGCGCGGACCGCACGGCCACGCCCTGGGGGCTCTGGTAGAGCGGCAGCACGTTGACCTTCTTCCAGACCAGCCCGTCGGCCTCGTTCAGCAGGCCGGGCACCTTGCCGGGGTCGAGCGTGCTGCCGGCGCGGTACATCGCCTCGTCGATCTGCTTGCTCCCGCTGCGTCCGAGGTTGGAGTACCACTCGACGTCGTCGCCCCGGCCGCCGGTCTCACCGTTCGCGTAGATGTCGAAGGCGCTCGACACCGGGAACGGCGTGCTCGGATAGGCGAAGGCGGTGATGTCGAAGTCGCCGGGGATGAGGTGCTTGCCGAAGAAGTCGTCGAAGGACACCTTGCGCACGTCGACCCGGATGCCCACGCGATCGAGCATCTGCCGGGCGACGTCGGCCTCGACGCCGCTCATGACGATGCCGTCGGGGACGACGAAGCGCAGCGTGAGCGGTTTGCCGTTCTTCACGCGGGTCTTGCCCGACAGCTTCCAGCCCGCCTGGTCGAGCAGCCTCCCGGCCCGCTTCGGGTCGTACGCGCCGATCTCCCCGGCGTTGGCGCGATAGCCGTACTGGCTGTTCATGAGGAAGTGGTTGTCCAGCGTCACGGTCGGCCAGCCGAGGCCCTTGAGGTCCACCTGCATGAGACCGCGGCGGTCGAGCGCCGCCGCGACGGCCTCGCGCACCCGCGCGTCGGCCAGGATCGGGCTCTCCCCGTTGAAGGTGAACTGCCGATACTGGGTGCCCGCGGCCTGCCGGATCACGGCGTCCCAGGCCTCCCTGACCCTCGCGTAGTCGTCGGGGGACGGGCCCACCTCGAAGAGGTCCACATCTCCCCGGGTGAACGCGTGGACCATCTGGTCGGGACGCACGGTCCGGAACTCGATGCCGTCCAGCTTGGCGCGGTTGCCCCACCAGGCGGGGTTGCGGGTGAGCGTGACCGTCCTGCCCTTGGCGTCGAGGCGCTGCACGCGGAACGGCCCCGCGGTCACCGGGATGCGGTTGATCCAGTCCGCGTTGAACGCCGCCGCGGTCGCGTTGGTGGTGCTGGGATACAGCGGCGTGAACAGGGACTGCCACTCGTTGAACGGCTGGGCGAGGGTGACCACCACCTCGCGGTCGCTCGCCCCCCTGGCCACGCTCTGGATGTTCTCGTACGCGATGGTCGAGTCGACCCGGTAGTCCCGGTCGCGGCCGCTCATGGCCTTCCACTGCGCGGCGAAGTCCGTCCAGGTGATCGGCCTGCCGTCCGACCACTTCGCCTTGGGGTTGATGGAGTAGGTGACGACCTGCCGGGGGGAGGTCGCGGTGATCCTGGCGTTGGTCACGTAGTCGGTGTCGAGGGTCAGCCGCCCGCGCTCGTCGGACCGGAACGTGCGGGGCATCAGCGCGTCCGTCACCGCCTTGACGCCGGTGCCGTCGCCGTCGATGTGGTTGCGGTTCCACTGGGTCGGGAAGTCGGTGAGCCCCCACCGGAGCGTGCCGCCGTCCTTCACCTTGTCACGGGCCAGCGGATTGATGTCGTACGCCTTGACCGGGGAGGGAGCGAGCCCGTTGTCCGGTTCACCCGGCCCCCGCTGCACGCCGCAGGCACCGGCGGCCCACAGAGCGGCCAGTGTGGCCAGGACAACCGGCCATCGTGCTCTCACGTGCTTCTCCGATCCTCCAGCTACCATACGCAGTCGATTAGTAGCAGGAAGTGACGGCCTGCGGCCATCGGGACACGCGTCCGGGGGTTCCCTACGCCGTCAGGACAACTCGTCTACCGCGCTGCGGACGTCCTCGCTGGTGATCGTCGTCAGCTCGGCGGCGTTCGCCGACGCCTGCTCGGCGAGCCGGACGTCGCGCCGCAGCGCGGCCCGCTCGTACAGCGACCGTGCGAAGCGGCCGTTGCCCAGCCCGTCGATGAGCCCCTCCCGGCACACCCAGTCGAAGACGTCGGCGAGGTCGCGGGCGGCCGAGGCGTCGAACCTGTCCCCGCTCCCGGAGGCGAGCAGCTCCGCGATCTCGGTCAGCTCCGACGGCCTGTAGGAGGGGAACGACACGCGCTGGTTGAACCGGGAGGCCAGGCCGGGGTTGGTCGCCAGGAAAGCGTCCATCTCGCGCTCGTAGCCCGCCAGGATGATGACCACGCGGTCGCGGTCGTCCTCGGCGCGCTTCAGCAGGGTCTGCACCGCCTCGGCCCCGAAGGCGTCGCCCCCCGAGTAGCCGGTGTTGACCAGGCCGTAGGCCTCGTCGATGAACAGCACCCCGCCGAGCGCCCGGTCGACCAGCTCGTTCGTCTTGATCGCGGTGGCACCGAGATGCTGGCCGACCAGGTCGGCCCGCGACGCCTCGACCACGTCGGGCCGGGCCAGCAGGCCCAGCGCGGAGAAGATCCGGCCGAGGATGCGCGCGACGGTCGTCTTGCCGGTGCCCGGAGGGCCGACGAACACGAAGTGCCGCATCTGCGACTGGACCGGCAGGCCCTGCTCCTGGCGCATCCTGGCCACCTTGAGCTGGGCGGTGATCGCGTGGACCTGCCGCTTGACCGGTTCGAGGCCGGCCATCGTGTCGAGGTCCGCGAGCGCCTCGTCCAGGGTCGGGGTGACCTGGTAGCCGCGGTATCGCGCGGTGATCTCGTTGAACGCCTTGGTCACGTCGTCGGCGGTGGTGGTGACCAGGTCCTCGCCGCGCGGCGCCCCGCCCGCGCTCACCACGCGGACGTCGCGGGCCTGCGCCGCGGCCTCGGTGAGGCTGCGGGCGAAACGAGCGTTGCCGAGGTCGTCGACGAGCCCCCGGCGCTCCACGTCCTCGAACAGCCGGCGCAGCACGGGACGGGCCTCGGGGGCGAGCCGGTCGCCCCGGCGCTGCTGCAGCGCCTCGGTGATCTCCAGCAGCTCCGCGGGGCTGTAGCTGGGGAAGCGCACCCGGGTGGCGAAGCGGCTCGACAGCCCCGGGTTGGACGCGAGGAAGTCGTTCATCTCCCGCTCGTAGCCGGCCAGGATGACGATGAGCCGGTCACGGTCGTCCTCGGCCCGCTTGAGCAATGTCTGCACGGCCTCCGCGCCGAACCGGTCGGGCTGGCCGTCGCCCGAGTTGATGAGGCTGTACGCCTCGTCCACGAACAGGACGCCGCCGAGCGCGCGGTCGATCAGCTCGTTGGTCTTGATCGCCGTGGCCCCCAGGTACTCCCCCACGAGGTCGGCCCGCTGCGCCTCGACCACGAACGGCGTCTCCAGCAGCCCGAACGCGTAGAAGATCTTGGCGAGCGACCTGGCGACGCTGGTCTTGCCGGTCCCGGGAGGGCCGACGAACACGAAGTGGCGCATCGGCCGCTCGTTGGCGTAGCCGGCCTCCCTGCGCAGCCGGGCCGCCTCGATCGACGCGGCGATGGCGCGCACCTGCTCCTTGACCGGTTCGAGGCCGATCATGGACTCCAGCTCCGCGAGCGCCTGCTCGACCGTGATGGGCGGCGGAGCGCCGGTCTCGGCCGCGGCGGACTGGTGGCCGCCCGCCCTGCCGCGCACCTGCACCTGGGTCTCGGCGCCCGCCGCCTCCCGCTCCGCCTCCGCGCGCACCCTGCGGGCCAGCACCAGGCGGTAGAGGAGCACGGCGGCGGCGACGCCGTACGCGCCCCACAGGGCGGCGGACGACGACAGCGGCGACAGCGACAGCGCGACGACGCCGGCGGGCGCGAGGGCCATCAGTGTCGTCAACCATGGCGGGACCCAGCGGATCAGGTGGGCCGCGACGCCGGTCAGCGCGCCCAGCAGCATCAACGCGCCGGGCACGATCGACTGCCCGCCGAACACGCCCATGAACAGCGGCAGCAGCAGGCCCCACCCGGCGAGCACGAGCACGGTCGCGGCGGCGCGCGGGTAGCTGAGCGCCAGCACGAGGAAGCACAGCGCCAGGAACGTGTAGATGAAGGTGGGCGCCAGCGACCAGTTGAGCGCCGCGGCCAGTCCCATGGTGGCGACGAGCAGCACGACGAACAACGCGCGTCGCGCGAACGGCGGAAGTTGGAAATAGCGGAAACGCACCTGTTCGAACAGATCACGTGCCGCAGTCCGGCTTAAGAGGCTCGCCGCCCGTGCCCTGTCGGAGTCCCGCATCGACGCCTCCCCGCTTCGACCCCGGTTATACCGCACGTGCGAACGGAATGGGTGGACCCATGCGGCACGGTGAACCCTGCACGTCGCCGGAGCGGGACGCCCGCCCGAGCCGGGTGGTACGCGACTACCGGATGCGGGCGGATTGCTCCGCGTGACCACCTGGGGTGATACGGATCCGGCGATTTGTTCCCGACATCACCCGAAGGGCTGAGAGATCCGCTTCCCATGGCCTAAGCTGCCACGCATGTTCCAGCCGGCCGGGATTTCGGAGCAGGAGCACTGAGCGGGCTATGATCATGGTTTCGGTCGAGTCCGCCACCGTCCGCGCCGCGGGTGCCCTGCGGGAGCACAGGGCGAGCCGGTGGTCGGTGCTCGTGCTTCTCTGCTTCAGCCTGCTCCTGATCGCGGTCGACGCGACCGTGCTGCACATCGCCGTCCCGGCGCTCACCGCGGCCCTGGAGCCGTCGTCCGTGCAGCTCCTGTGGATCATCGACATCTACTCGCTGGTCGTCGCGCCGCTGCTGGTGACGTTCGGCACGCTGGGCGACAGATATGGCAGACGGCCCTTCGTGCTCGGTGGCTACGTGGTGTTCGGCCTGGCCTCGCTGTCGGCCGCGTTCGCCGCGACGCCGCTCGCGCTCATCGTCTCGCGGGCCTTCCTCGGCGTCGGCGGCGCGATGATCATGCCGGCGACGCTCTCGATCATCCGGCAGGTCTTCACCGACCGGCGCGAGCGGGCGATCGCGCTCGGCGTCTGGAGCGCCGTCGCCGCCGCGGGAGCGGCCGTGGGGCCGCTGATCGGCGGGGTCCTCGTCGAGCACCTGTGGTGGGGCGCGGTCTTCCTCATCAACGTGCCGCTGCTGCTGGTCGCGTTGCCGCTCGCCGTACGGATCCTGCCGGCGTCGCCGCGGCGGGCCGACCATCCGTGGGACGCGCTGAGCGCGGCGCTGTCCACCGTGGGCATCCTGGCCGTCGCGTTCGGGCTGAAGGAGGCGGGGTCGGGGCACACCCTGGGCCGCGGGCTCTCGCTCGCCGTGCTCGTGGCCGGTGTCGCGCTGCTCGTCTGGTTCGTTCGGCGGCAGCGGCGGCTGCCGTTTCCTCTGCTCGACATCGGGCTGTTCGCGCAGCGCGGCTTCGCGACCGGCGTCGGCTGCGTGTTGCTGTCCATCTTCGCGCTGGTCGGGCTGGAGCTGATGCTGGCGCAGTATCTCCAGCTCGTGCTGGGGCTGTCGCCCCTGCAGGCCGCCGTGCGGATGCTACCGCTCATGGTCGCGGCGATCGCGGGCGGCTTGGCCGCCGCGCACGTGCTGGGACGCGTCGGGCTGCGCGCGACGGTGGGCGGCGGCCTCGCCCTGACCGCGCTGTCCCTCACCCCCGTGCTGACCTGGGGAACCGAGCAGCATCCGGTGATGCTGACGGCCTGCTTCGTGGGGATCGGCTTCGGCGTCGAGGTCGCCCTGCTGGCGGCATCGGACACGATCATGGCCACCGTGCCGGAGTCGCGGGCCGGGGGCGCCGCCGCGATCGAGGAGACGGCCTACGAGCTCGGGGCGGGCCTCGGCATCGCCGTGCTCGGGACGATCACCACGATCGTGTACGCCCCCTCCCTCACCAGCGTCCCGGGGATCCCGGCCGGGCTCATGGCGCAGGCGCGCGAGTCGCTGGCCGCGGCCGCGCACGTGGCCGACGAGACCGGCACGACCGGAACCGCGCTGCTCGAGGCCGCCCGCGCGGCCTTCGTCACCGCCCTGCACTCCACCATCGTCGTCAGCCTGGCGCTGCTCGCGCTCACCGCGCTGGCCGTGGCCCTGCTGCTCCCCCGCCACGTTCCCACCCCCGCGAGCGCCGATGCCGAGGAGTCCGACGGCGTACGGACCTGAGCGGGCCGGACGCATGACGGCGGCGCAGTCGGGGAAGTGTCCGGGCAAGTCACCCCCCACCCAGAGTGAGAAGCCGTGAAGAGAACCTTGCACGACTTAGCCTCGCTGGCCGCCCGCATGGGCGTCGGCGGGATCTTCTTCGCCAACGGCTGGCAGAAGCTCGAAGCCGGCCTCAACGCCACCGCCGACCAGTTCACCGCGCTCCAGGCCCCGCTGCCCCACGTGTGGGCGCCGGTGACCATGCTGACCGAGCTGGTGGGCGGCACGCTGCTGATCGCGGGCCTCGCCGTGCCGGCCGTCGGGCTGCTGCTGTTCGCCGAGGCCCTCGCGGTGTTCGTGGTCACGGCCGGAGACAACGGCCTGCCGCTCACCGGAGGCGACATCGAACTGATCGTGGCCCTCGGAGCCGCCTCCGTGCTGCTGGCCGTCACCGGCGCGGGCCGGATCTCCGTCGATCACATGGTGGTCATCAAACGGCGCGAGGCCGAGGCGGCCGGAGAGTTCGCGGCCGACGCGGAGGCCGACGCCGTCATCGCGGCGCTGCGTCCGCCACGACCCGGCGAGCCGGGCGCGGGCGAACCCCCGGCCCGCACTGCCCCGGCCCGCCCCGCCCCGTCCGGGCCCGCTTCCGGGGACCGGCAGTCCAAGCCCGCCCCCTCCGCCGGCTCGCCCGCGTCGCCGAACCCGGCACCGGCGGGCGGCTCCGGCGAGAGTGCGGGCTCCACCGCGGCCGGAACCGGGGCCGGAACCGGGACGGCCACAGGGCGGCGTGACGAGGAGCGGCCCGGCGAGGAGGCTCCGGCCACGACGACGGTACGCAAGGCCACGCCTCGCCAGCGGCGCACCCGGCGAGAGGACGAGACGACCACGGAGAGCCGGGCCGAGGCTCGCTGACGCCGGGTCAGGCGTACGGGCCACGGGCGCGGCCCTGGACTCCGGTATGCGGGATGCGCAGGGGCCGGCCGCCCCGGTCAGGGCTCCCGGGAGAGCGGCAGGCGCAGGAGGAAGCGCGCGCCGCCCGGGCTGTCGATGATCGTCAGCGTGCCGCCGTGACTCTCGGCGATCTGCCGGGCGATGGGCAGGCCCAGACCCGCTCCCCCGGCGTTCCTGCTGCGGGCCGTGTCCAGCCGGGTGAACCGCTGGAAGACGAGCTCCCGCTGGTCACGTGAGATCCCCGCGCCGTCGTCGAGCACTTCGAGCACGGCGACGCCGGAACGGAACCGGGGGTCGCCGTCGAGCGGGTTCTCTCTGCGCACCTCCAGCCGTACGGTGGTGACGGCGTGCCTTTCGGCGTTGTCGAGGAGGTTGGTGACCAGGCGGCCCAGCCGGATGCGGTCTCCCCGGACGACCACACCGGGAGTCAGCTGCGAGACGATCCTCCTGAGCGGACGGCGGGCGTCCAGTTCGGCGGCCACGAGCCCGCCGAGGTCCAGCGGCTCACGCTCGCAGGGCGCGCCCGCGTCGAGACGGGCGAGCGTCAGCAGGTCGGAGGCGATCGCCTGGAGCCGTTCGAGGCTCTTCAGCACGGCCGGACCGATCTCCCGCAGGTCGGACTCCTGCGGCGCGAGCAGCGCGTCCTCCACCTGCGCGCGGATGGCGGTGATCGGGCTGCGCAGCTCGTGGGACGCGTCGGAGGTGAAGCGCCGTTGCTGCTCGAGCGTCTCCTCCAGCCGGTCCAGCGTGTAGTTGACGCTCTGCGCGAGGTCGTGGATCTCCCCCTTCGCCTCGGGGACCGGCACCCGCCGCCCGAGGTCCGAGGCGTTGATCTCGTCGAGCTCGGCCCTGATGGCCCGCACCGGCGACAGCGCCCGCTTCACGCTGCGCCGGGCGCCGTACGCGACGGCGGCCGTGACGAGCGCGGATCCCGCGGTCAGACCGGCCACCAGGCCCGGCGGCACGTCGAGTTCCTGGACCGGCGCGGCGCTGTAGACGGTCCAGTCTCCGCCGTTGGCGTAGACCTGCTGCGCGACCACGATGTGACACCCGTCAGCGCCGAAGACGCCACCGCAGACCTCGCGCGTGGCCTTGCGGCTCGGCGCCGTGGGACGGAAGGTCGCCATGGCCGGCTTTCCGGCGATGTCCGGCGTCGCCGAACGCACCCTGCCCTGCGGGTCCACCACCTGGACGGATTGATCCGGCCCGCTGGGGGGCAGCACGCTCCCCGCCTGTCCATGGTCCACGAGGTAGGCGACCCGCCCGCCCGCCGCCGTCACCCTCAGCAGAAGGCTGTCTCGCGCCGCCAGGTGCAGGGACCACACCAGCACGATCGAGAACGCGGTGCACAGCAGGGCGACCACCGTGCCGGTGAACAGCGCGATGCGACTCCTGACCGACCAACGATCCCAGAAACCCACGTGATCGCCCACTCACGCCGTGGCCGAATTAACCATGCGTAAGAAATTTACCCTTAAGGGCGTTATTAATCGGTAACGGAACAAACCGGACGAGATGGTCCCGTTGGGTCGAAGTGCTGACACGCGCCACACGACCGGCAAGCGGGTAAAGGAGCCTTCCGAGCGGCCCTCCCGGATGGTGGGATATGGGGTATGAACGCCGCCGGACCACTGCCGGTGATCGACGTCACCGCCCTCACCGGCCCCGGGACGGGCCCCGGGACCGGCCCCACCGCGGGCCACGCGCGCGCCGAGGTCGCACGCCGGATCGAGGCCGCCTGCCTGGACAGCGGTTTCTTCTACATCACCGGCCACGGGGTGCCCGAGGCCCTGATCGCGGAGCTCAGGGACGCCGCGGCGCGCTTCTTCCGGCTGCCGGAGGAGCACAAGTCGCGCATCTCCATGGAACGCGGCGGACGGGCCTGGCGCGGATACTTCCCCGTCGGCGGCGAGCTCACCTCCGGCCGGCCCGACCTCAAGGAGGGCGTCTACTTCGGCGCCGAGCTCGACCCCGACGACCCCCGGCCGCTGCACGGACGCAACCTCTTCCCCGAGGAGGTGCCCGAACTGCGCCGGGCCGTGCTCGCGTACATGGACGCCCTCACCCACGCGGGGCAGGCGGTCATGCGGGGCGTGGCGCTGAGCCTGGGACTCGACGAGGACTACTTCGCCGCCGGTTACACGGCCACGCCCACGATCCTGTTCCGGATCTTCCACTATCCGCCGCCGACGTACGCCGGCCCGGAGGAGTGGGGGGTCGGCGAGCACACCGACTACGGTCTGCTGACGCTGCTGCTCCAGGACGACAATCCCGGCCTCCAGGTGCACACCTCCCGCGGCTGGATCGAGGCGCCGCCCATCCCCGGCACCCTGGTCTGCAACATCGGCGACATGCTCGACAAGCTGACCGGCGGCCTGTATCGGTCGACCCCGCACCGCGTGCGCAACGCCACGGGCCGCGGCAGGCTCTCCTTCCCCTTCTTCTTCGACCCGGGCTGGGACTGCGAGGTGCCGCCGCTGCCCTCCCTGCCCGCCCGCGAGGGGGGCCGCGCCCGCTGGGACGGCCTGGACCTGCGGGCCTTCACCGGCACGTACGGCGACTACCTGACCGCGAAGGTCGCCAAGGTGTTTCCGGGACTCGGCGACCGGGTGCTGCCTCCGGCCTCCGGAGCACGTGAAAATATGTAATCAAGAAAGCGGTGTAACCGGCACAATAAGCGCCATGCCTCTCCCCCGCTGGTTCGCCGAGCGCGTCGAGCCGACCGCTCCGGACGCAGAACTGCGCGTCTCCACAATCGAGCTCTTCTTCGACCTCGTCTTCGTCTTCACGATCACGCAGCTCACGTCGCTGCTGGTGGACGACTTCACCCGGCGGAACGGAGCGGGGTTCACCGGCCAGGGCACCGTGCAGGCGGTCCTGATCTTCGGTCTGCTCTGGTGGATGTACTCCGGCTACGCCTGGCTCACCAACACCGTGCCGCCGGAGCGCGCGGCCCGGCGGGTGCTGATCCTGTGCGGCATGGCCGGATTCCTGATCATGGCCCTGGCCATCCCGCACACATTCTCGGGCAGCGGCGTGGCGTTCGCCGTCGGCTACCTCGTCATCGTGCTCGTTCACGGCGGGCTCTATCTGCAGGCGACGGCCGCCATCGCCCGGGTCGTGCCGTTCAACCTGGCCGCGACCGCGCTCGTCTTCGCCGCCGCCTTCGCCGGTTCGCCGTGGAACTACGCGCTGTGGACGGCGGCCCTCGTGCTGATCTGGCTGAGCCCGATCTTCATCGGGCAGAAGGGCTTTCCCCTGCACCCCGCGCACATCGTCGAACGGCACGGCCTGCTCGTCATCATCGTGCTGGGCGAGTCGATCGTGGCGATCGGCATCGGGGCGACCGACGGCCACCCGGGCGCGGCGCTGATCATCGCGGCCCTGCTGGGCCTCGCCCTCACCGCGTCGCTGTGGTGGGTGTACTTCGGACGCGGCGAGAGCGGGCCCGAGCACGCGTTGATGCGGGCCGACGTCGTCCAGCGGACACGGCTCATCCTGGGCGCGTACTTCTACGCCCACATCCCGATCCTGCTCGGGATCGTCGCGACGGCGGCCGGAATCAAGAAGGCCGTCGGCCACGACCACCTCGGCCTGGGCCCCGCCGTCGCGCTGGCCGGGGGAACCGCGCTGTTCCTGCTCGGCGACCTGTGGTTCCGCCGGGTGCTCGGGATGGGACGGACCGCCGTGCGGGTCGCCGCTGCGCTGCTGGCCGCGGCGACCGTCCCGATCGGCCTGTGGTCGTCGGCCGCCCACCTCGGCGCGCTGGTCGTCCTGCTGGTCGCGATGATCTGCGTGGAGACCGTCCTGTAGGGGCCGGCCGCCTCAGTCCGCCAGGCCGTTCCCGGCGATCACCTCGCGATACCAGCGGGCGCTGTCGCGCGGCGTGCGCTCCAGCGTGTCGTAGTCGACGCGGACGAGCCCGAACCGCTTCTGGTAGCCCCGGGCCCACTCGAAGTTGTCCATCAGCGACCACACGAAGTAGCCGCGCAGGTCGGCGCCCCGGTCCATCGCCGACCGGGCGGCGCGGAAGTGGGCGTCGAGGTAGGAGATCCGGCTGGGGTCGGACACCCCGTCGGGAACGGCGGCCCCGTTCTCCGTGATCATCAGGGGCACGCCCGGGTAGTCGCGCGACAGCCGTACGAGCAGGTCCTCGAGACCGGCGGGGTTGATCTCCCAGTCCATCTCGGTGACCTCACCGTGCGGGTCCTCCCAGGCGATGCCCTCGCTGCCCGGATACTCCAGATGCCCCTCGGACGAGGGGTCGGCGACCACCCGGTTGACCGTGTAGTAGTTGACGCCGAGCACGTCGATCGGCTGCGCGATCGTCGGCAGGTCGTCCAGGTTGACCTTGGTGAAACGCTCCAGGTGGGCGAGGACGTCGGCGGGGTACTCGCCACGCAGCACGGGGTCGAGGAACAGCCGGTTCGCCAGCCCGTCGATCAGGCGGGCCGGCTCGGGGTCGCCGAGGATCGGCGTCAGGTTGAGCGTCAGCGAGACGGACTCCGCGCCCCCCGCCCGCAGCGCCTGCACGGCCAGGCCGTGCCCGAGCATCAGGTTGTGGGCGGCGGTGAACGCGGCGGCCGGGTCGGTCACCCCGGGCGCGTGCCGGCCCGAACCGTGCCCGACGAACGCCGACACCCAGGGCTCGTTGAGCGTCGTCCAGAGGCCGACGCGGTCGCCGAGTCGCCGGTGTACGACGGCGGCGTAGTCGGCGAACCGGAAGGCCGTCTCACGGTTGGTCCAGCCGCCCGTGTCCTGCAGCGTCTGCGGGAGGTCCCAGTGATAGAGCGTCGCGACGGGCGTGATGCCCTTGGCGAGCAGGGCGTCGACGAGCCGGTCGTAGAAGCTCAGGTCGGCCAGGCGCGGCCAGGCCACCGAGAACCGGTAGGCCTTGAGCCCCAGCCACGCCATGATCTCGACGTCCTCGAGATAGCGGTGGTAGTGATCGCAGGCCACGTCGCCGGTGTGGCCGTCGGCGACCATCCCGGGGGTGTGGGAGAAGGTGTCCCAGATCGAGGGGACGCGACCGTCGGCGTGGACCGCTCCTTCGATCTGGTACGACGCGGTCGCGGCCCCCCAAAGAAAGCCGTCGGGAAAAGAGGTCATCGTGAACTTTCGCGAATCGTCAGCCGAGGTTCGAGGAGCGTCGACTCCGGCACGGCCTGGCCCTCCAGCTTGGCCATGAGCAGCCGGACCGCCTGCCTGCCGACGTCCTCGGCGGGAATGAGCACGGAGGTCAGCGCGGGGCTGGCCCGCTCGGCGATGTCGTCCGGGCAGATCGCCACCACCGAGACGTCCTCGGGCACCCGCCTCCCGAGGATCCGCAACGCCCCCAGCACATGGCCGGCGGCCGCCTCGTTGTGCACGACGAGCCCGGACAGCCCCGGCCGCTCGTCGAGGAGCAGCTTCACGGCGGCGTGGATCTCGTCGAACGACTCCTCGCAGGGCCGTGCGTCGGCCTCGATGCCGTGCCGCCGGGCCGCCTCGACGAAACCCGCCATCGTCCGCTCCGCGAAACCCGTGCCGCGCTCGTAGACCACGCGCGGCGCGCCGAGCAGCGCGATCTCGCGATGCCCGAGGTCGGCCAGGTGGTCGGCGCACAGCGCCCCGGCGTGGGCGAAGTCGAGGTCGACGCAGGTCAGCCCCTCGGGGTCGGCGGGGAAACCGATCAGCACGCTCGGCTCGGCGAGCTTGCGCAGCAGCGGCACGCGGGGGTCGTGGATCTCCACGTCCATCAGCAACAGCCCGTCGACCAGCGCGCTGGCCGCCACCCGATGCAGCCCGTCCGCCCCCTCGTCGGCCGTCATGAGCAGCACGTCGTGGTCGTACTGGCGGGCCGTGGTGACGACCGAGGTCGCGAACTGCATCAGGACCGGCAGGTTCATGCCGGCCCGCAGCGGCAGCACCAGGGCGATGACCTTCGCTCGCTTGCTCGCCAGCGCGCGGGCGCCGGCGTTGGGGTGGTAACCGAGGACCCGCACGCTGTCCAGGACCCGCTGCCGGGTGGTCGCCGAGATCGCCCGCTTGCCGCTCAGCACGTACGAGACCGTGCTGACGGCCACCCCCGCGTGCTTGGCGACGTCGGCGATCGTCACGGTCCTCACGGGCAGAACCCCAGCGCGCTCACCGTGACCCCCTCGCTCTCGTACACCACATAAAGATCGCGCACTCCCGCGGCTCCCGCCAGAGGGGTGCTCACCTCCACGAAATCATGCCTGGTCGCCGTGGGCGGGACGCTGACCGCGCCGGCGACCTCGCCGATCAGAGGATCGTCGAGCCGGAGCGTGACCACGCCCCCCTCGTCGCTCGACACCGCGAGCACGCAGGCGGACGAGCCCCGATCGCCGAGGTCGCAGTCCTTGAAGGCGACCCACGCCCCCGGTCCCGTGGAGCGGACCGCGTCGCCGGAGTCGAGAGCGGCGTCGCACAGCACCACACCGTCGTACTCGTCGTGATCGGCCGCGTCCAGTGGCCCCGAGGTCAGATCACGCGGCGGGATTCGTTCGCCGCGCACGCGGAACGACGCGCACAGCCGGATGTCCCCCGACGATGCGCCCACCTGCACCTTGTGCGTGGCCTCCTCGACCACGAACCTGCCGCGCGTCACGTCCCAGAAGGCCAGGTCGGCGACCGGCACGTCCACCGACACCGTACGGCTCTCGCCCGGCGCGAGCCGCACCTTGACGAAGCCGCGCAGTTGGCGCAGCGGCTGCTTCACCCGGGAGCGCCGCTGGTGGGTGTAGAACTGCACGACCTCCTCCCCCTCGCGCTCGCCCGCGTTCGTCACGGTCACCCGGGCGGTCAGTGTGCCGCCCTCGGCGAGGTCGGCCGACGACAGCTCCAGATCGGAGTAGGCGAAGCGGGTGTAGCTCAAACCGTGCCCGAACGGGTAGAGCGGCCGGCCACGGTAGTAGAGGTAGGTGGCGTCCGAGGCGATGATGTCGTAGTCGAACAGGTCCGGCAGGTCGGCGGCCGAGCGGTACCACGTCTGGGTGAGGCGGCCGCCCGGTCCGTCGTCGCCGAGCAGCACGCCGGCGAGCGCGTGGCCGTACTCCTGGCCGCCGTGGGCCGACCAGACGATCGCGGGCAGGTGCTCCTGTGCCCAGGTCACGGCGAAGGGGTAGCCGCTGGAGACCACCAGCACGGTCGCCGGGTTGGCCGCGTGGACGGCCTTCAGCAGGGCCTCCTGCCGCTCGGGCAGCGCCAGCGTCGCGCGGTCCTCGGTCTCGCGGCCGTTCACCAGCGGGTGGTCGCCCAGCACGACGATCGCGACGTCGGCGCGGGCCGCCGCCTCCGCCGCGCGGGCCGCGCCGCTCTCCACCGGCTCCAGGGACAGCACGGACGCGGCGTCGGGGTCGTCGGTCGTGCGCACGACGCCGTCGGCCACGGTGACGTACCGGCCCGAGGAGATGTTGCGCAGCACCACGCCCCTCGGCCGCTCCTCGATCCGGAAGGTCTGGCGCACCTCCCAGCCGTTCGGTCCCGGCTGGTCGTTGGACAGCACGCCGTCCTCGCCCGCCGACACGTGCCGCCCGTTGGCGCAGGAGCGGAACGCGAACGCGCCGCCGCCCCAGTCGAACACGTCGAAGCAGGAGCGCTCGCTCCCCACGTGCAGCGGCCCGCCGTCGGGGTCGGCGGACGCGCCGACGTACCCGCCCTCGGTGCGCAGCGCCACCCGGTCGGCGCCCTCGCAGTAGACGGTCTCGCACCGCTCGGCGAGCCCCGCCAGGGCCGTGACCTGGTAGGGCAGCGTGCCGCTGTACCAGTCCTTGAACAACGCGTCGGCAAGCGGGCCGATCACCGCGACCGTACGCGGGGCGGCCAGCGGGAGCAGACCGTCGTTCTTCAGCAGGGTGATCGACTGGCGGGCCGCCTCCCGGGCGAGACGCCGGTGCTCGGGGCTGTTGACGACGTCGTGGGTGATGTCGTCGTACGGCGTGGCGGGGTCGAACTCGCCGA
The DNA here is from genome assembly GCF_044460045.1 of Microbispora rosea. Classification (NCBI taxonomy): domain Bacteria; kingdom Bacillati; phylum Actinomycetota; class Actinomycetes; order Streptosporangiales; family Streptosporangiaceae; genus Microbispora; species Microbispora rosea. Next base: position 966,435 of record NZ_JBITJO010000002.1, read on the forward strand.
GCCGCACCCGGATCGACAGCGTGTGCCGGGCGGCGGCGTCGACGTCGGCCTCGGTCAGCAGGCCGCGGTCGAGCGCGGCCCTGACGTGGCCCAGGGTGGCGGCGGTGTCCGCGTCGTCCTGGGTGAAGCTGTCCAGCCCGGCCTTGATCGCGTGCGCGTACGCCTCCGGCAGGTCCTTGTGGTAGCCCTGTAGCCCGGCGAGGTTCCCCGGCGCGTACGCGTCGCTGACCACGAGGACGTCGTCGGGCGCCCACGTCCGCAGGTGACTGCCGATCAGCGGCGACAGGTGCGCGGGCCGCCCGTTGACGAGGTTGTACGACGGCATGACGGCCACCGCGGCCCCCGACTCGACGGCCGGGCGGAACGCCTTGAGCTCGTATTCGTGCAGCACCCGCGGCGGCAGGCCGCTGGAGGTCACGCACCGGTCGGTCTCGTTGTTGTAGCCCAGGAAGTGCTTCAGCGTGGGCGCCGTCTTCAGCACGGCGTGGCCGCCGCGCAGGCCGCGGGCGTAGGCCGTGCCCATGACGCCGGTCAGCCAGGGGTCCTCGGAGTAGCCCTCCTCGTTGCGGCCCCAGCGCGGGTCGCGCAGCGGGTTGACCACCGGCGCCCAGACGTTGCGGCCCACGCTCTGCGGGTCCTTGTGGTGATAGGCCATGACCTCGTCGCCGGTCGCCTCGCCCACCTGGCGGACCAGGTCCGGGTTCCAGGTGCTGGCCAGGCCGACGGCCTGGGGGAAGACGGTGGCCGGGCCGTGCCAGGCCAGGCCGTGCAGGGCCTCGGTGCCGGTGCGGAAGCCCCGCAGGCCGAGCCGTTCCACCGGCGCCTGGTATTGGTGCAGCAGGCCGATCTTCTCGTCGAGCGTGAGCCTGCCGAGCAGGTCGTCCACCCGTTCGGCGGGAGACAGCGCGGGGTTCCGGAATGCCGGGTCCTGGTCATGTCTCGCCGGTTCGTTCATCTGGAGACTCACCCTTCGCGTCGAAGCGCTTCGATGACCTGCCGAAAAACGCGCCCATGGGGGCGTCGCGAGGATCCGCATGTTCGGTTGGAGAAGCGCCGCTGTCGAAGCGCTTCGAAAGGGTTACCGGAAGTTTCCGTCGTGTAAATCCGGGCTTATCCGGAAGAGTGCCCTCATCCTCGGCTCAGGTCAAGACCCCCGTCGCACCGGCTTTCACCCCGATGTCCCATCGGTGTCGACGGGCGCGGGCCGGAGTCCCGGCCGGTCCGCGCCCGCCCCTTCCGGCCGCGGCCGGAAGCCTCAGGTCAGCCGACGATCTGCAGCAGCGCCTGCCGCCTGGCCGCGGCGGGCTCGGCCAGGCGCTGCACCTGCCTGCCGTTCTTGTCGAGCACGACGAGGGTGTTGGCGGTGCGCCCGGCGACCCGGACGACCAGACGGCCGTCGCGCAGGTAGAAGGCGCCGATGAGCGAGCCCTTCACCGGGATGGCGATCTTCTTTCCCGTGGTCACGTCGACCACGGCCGGGCGGAAGCCTCCCGGCCAGGAGCCGTCGCCCCCCGGCGCGTTCCTCGACAGCGGCGCCACGACGACCTTCGAGCCGTCGGGCGACAGGCTCTGCACGTGGTTGGCGAGGCCGACGCCCCTGACCTTGGTCGCCTTGCCGGTCTTCACGTCGAGGCGGTACACGCCCTCGGTCGTCCCGGCGTACCCGGCGAGGTAGCGGCCGCCCGCCGACCAGGCCAGGTGGCACACCCCGAGGGTCGTGCCCGCCTTCCTGCGGCCCCTGCCGTCGGCGCCGACGACCGAGACGGCGGCCGCGTCGGAGTTGCCCTTCCCCACGTACGCGACCTGCCTGGAGTCGGGCGACCAGACCGGGGTGGCGCACGGGAACCCGGCCGCGGCGCCCTTGGCCGCGGTCGTGACCCTGCGGCCGTCGCCGACCCGCACGTACCCGGCGGCGGTGATCCAGGCGAGCTTCCTGCCGTCCGGGGAGGCGGAGAACTGGCTCGTCATCGGCATGGCGCCCAGCTTCGTGAAGCCCTTGCCTGGCTCATAACGGCTGACCGGGAACCCCTTGCCGTACGAGAGGTAGACGGCGACCCCGGTGAGGGGTTTGGGCGCGGCGGAGGCCGCGGCCGGAGCGGCGGACGCGGGGGCGGCCAGTGCGGGGGCGGCCAGCGCGGCCGTGAGCGCGGTGCAGAGCAGCAGGCGAGTCTTCATGATGGTCCAATTCGTCGACAGTGCGTTGTTCGACGCATCACGCCCCGGCCGGGTTCGCATCGCCCTCGATATTCGTACGGCTGCCGCGGGGAACGGCCCGCCCGGCCCCGGGGGACGACGGTCAGCGCTGCGCGGGCAGGCGCCCGGAGTCGACCGAGTCGAGCACCCGCGCGGCGGCCCCGAGCGCGGCCGCGCCGTACCCGAGCGTGGACACCTCCAGGCGGCAGCCTCCCCCGCCGGGGGCGAGCACCCTGCCGAACATCTCCTCCTCCGCGCACGCGACGAGCCAGGGCGCCAGCGGCACGTAGTAGCCCCCGAGGATCACCACCTCCGGGTTGAGCAGGTTGGCCACGGCGGCCATTCCCCTGCCGAGGTGGCGTCCCACGCCCTCCAGCAGCGCGAGGATGTCCGGCTCGCCGTCGCGGGCGCGCCGTACGACCTCGTCGATCTCGAGTTCGAGCTCGGACGGCGAGGCGTCGGGCGCCGTGTGGGCGAGGATCGCGCCGATCCCGCCGACGGCCTCCAGGCAGCCGCGCCGGCCGCAGCGGCAGGTGGGCCCGGCGGGGTCGATCTCGATGTGACCGATCTCTCCGCTGAAGCCCTGCCCGCCCCGCCTGAGCCGGCCGTCCATGACGATGCCCGCGCCCACGCCGACCTCGCCGGTCACGTAGACGAGGTTGGCGGCGTTGCGGTGGGGCCCGAACCGGTGCTCGGCCAGGGCGGCGAGGTTGGCGTCGTTGTCCACGAGCACGGGGAAGCCGGGGTCGCGCAGCGCCTTGGTGAGGTCGCCCGCCAGGTCCGCGTCACGCCAGCCCAGGTTGGGGGCGACCCGCACGATCCCGTTGACGTCGACCAGCCCGGGCACGGCCACGGTCAGGCCGAGCACCTGCCGGGCCTCCTTGGTCATCCGGCTGACGACCCGCCGGGCGAGCGCCGCCATGGCGACGACCGCCTGGGCCGCGCTGGAGGTCCCGCCGGGAAAGGACCGCCGCCAGTTCAGGAGCTCCTCGCCCTTGAGGTCCACCGCGACCGCCGTGATGTAGTCGACGTTGACCTCGATGCCGATCGCGGCGTACGGCGAGCCGTCCAGGACGAGCATGGTGGCGGGCCGGCCCACGCGGTGCTCGGTCAGGCCGGTCTCCCGGAGCAGTCGCCGGTCGATGAGGTCGGCGACCAGGCTGGACACGGTGGCCTTGTTGAGGCCCGTCGAGGCGGCGATGTCGGCACGCGAGCAGGGGGCGTTCTCCCGGACGAACCGCAGCACGACCGCGAGGTTGGTCGCCCGCACGTCGGTGAAGTCGGCCGGCTGTGGCCCGTTGTGCGATGTGATCAATGTCCGCCCCGTTCCCGCTCGGGCTCATCATGCCGCAATTGCAAGCAATTTGACACGACAGCAGCGGCCGGAGTCGTGGCACTCGCGAACGCACGGGCAGCGCCGCGCCCGGCTTGGCACCGGCCACCGGTCCCAGCGCCTCCCGGGTAACCTGGTGGCACTCGCTCCTCCGTCATTTGTTTGGCTACGAAACTAACTAAAAGACTACCGTGGAGCGTCATGTGAATCCAGGGGCAAGCACCCGGGCGAGATGAGCGGGCCCCGGCGGGCCCTCGGCCGGCACCGGAAACACGGGCGCCGGAAACACGGACGCCGGAAGGCCGAACACAGAGCAAACGGAGTGCAAACGGGAATCAACCGCCATAGGCGAGTCTGAGCCCCGTGAAGAGGGATATGTCGCATTACCTCGGCGAGTTGCTCGTGTGGGAGATCGAGGACTATCTCCGTGCCCGATCGGCCCGGCCGGAGCGGGCCCGGGTGGCCCGCATCCGGGTGCCCGACCGGCCCGCGGCCGAGACGGTCGCCGCCGACCTGGAGGCGGGCGGCAGTTTCTACGCCGCGGCGAGGCGTGCCATGGCGTTGGGCATGACCCTGCCGGACGACCTGTTCGGCGTGGTGACCAGGGACGAGCATCCGGAGGTGTTCGAGGCCGTGCCGGGCACCACGCTGCCGCCGAAGCGCGAGGGCGAGGGATTCCTCATCATCCGGCTGGTCGCGTTCGAGCCCTGACATACGGCATGAGGGCCTCCCGCGGGAGTCGATCCCGCTCGGAGGCCCTCACGACTGTCACGGTGGCCCGCCGCCCTTGGGCGTGTCCGGCAAAACAAGCCGCGCCGCGCTCCGCTCCCCCAGCCGGTGAACGGTGGCGGACTGCGCACTAGCGTGCGACGGCACCGGTGACCTCTCTGTCGACAATCCTGGTCGCGCCGGCCTCCCGGGCGCAGTGCGCGCAGCAGAACCAGCGGCCGTCGAGCTCGGAGCCGTGGCCCACGATGCGGCACCCGCAGTGCTCGCATACCGGCGCCATCCGGCTGATGGCGCATTCGAAACTGTCGAAGACGTGCACCGCTCCCTGCGTGTGCACTTCGAAGGCCATGTCGTAATCGTTGCCGCAGACCTCACAGGTAGCCATGGTTTTCCCCCCGTCGACTCGCGGTCGAGGGGGGAAATACCCGCGTGAACCTGCACGAACACCGGCTTACAGGGCGCCGAGCAGGGCTTTGGCCACGGACTTCGCCCCGGTGGCCGCCTCCTTCGGGTCCATGAGGACGGAGTCGGGCGCGTTGATCGGTGTGTTCTCCGGACGGTCGCTGCCCGACAGCAGCACCCATATGACGTTCTTGCCGTCCAGCGCGTAGATCTCGTACCGGTTGCCCTGGGCCGTGTCGGTGCGTTGCCGGATCGCCTGGCCGAACGCCTCCTGCCCGAAGCCGGCCAGCTTCTCGACCTTGCCCCACTTGATGCCGCCGATCTCGCTGCTCGCCGTGAACTTGGTCTTCGAGCGCTGATCGATGAGGTAGTAACGGGCGGATTCCGCGTCCCAGAAGGTGTGGATGGCGACACGCAGGTTGCGCCACCGGACCTTGCCTCCGCCGAGCGGCAGCTTCTCGTTCCACCACTGGCACTGGGAGACGTTCGAGTGGCCCTCCTTGCTCCGCACCGCCGCGCCCTCGGTGTCCGGCACCAGGGTGGCGGCCAGCGTCTTGAGGCTCACGCAGGCCTTGGGCAGGGGGATCCGGGTGGGTGAGGGCGACGCTGACGGGCTCGGCTTGGGACGCGCGTGGTACGGCAGCGGCTGCCCGGCCCGCCAGGCGGTCACCGACTTGGCGAGCTGCCCGAGCAGGCCCTTCACCTCACGCAGGGCGTTCTCCTCGGTGATCGACTGCGTGCTCTCCGTCGACAGGAAATCGGCTTCCTTCTTCTTCTGGCTCGCCTCGAACTTCACCTGGAAGACCACGTCGCCCACCCGGCCGACTCCCTGGCCGAAGGAGTACCAGTACTTGTCCCCCTCCCGGGTCCATTGGTACTGCGCGGCCGCCTGGTCTCCGACGCCCTGGTACTCCCGGACCGGCGAGTAGTAGTGCTCCTCGTCCGAATGGGTCGACTGGTACTTGTACTGCTTGAACTCACCGTCGAACTGGATCCGCGCCGCCTTCTCCGCCGTGGTCGTCCCGATCGCCTCGTACTTCGACACGTTCACCGTGATCTCACGGCTGCGGGTGACGTCCTTGTACGAGATGTTCCGGTTGACCCAGCCGCACGTGTAGCGGACGTAGCTGACGAGGGTGTCGCCACGGTTGTCGTTCGTCGAGGAGTCGATCGTGGCTCCCGGCACGAGTCGCTCGGCCTCGTCCGGGTCGAGCATCGAGCACACGTCGGCGGTCGCCGCCACCGGCGCGGCCGACGCCGACTTCTCGGCCGTCGCCGCCGTCGTCGCTCCCGCCTTGGCGGGAGTCCCCGTCTGGCGCACCGTCATGAACGCGAACGTCCCCCCGGCCACCACCAGCACGGCGACGATCGCCGCCACCGGCAGCACCCACACCCGCCGCGCGGGGGCGGAGGGCTGGGTCGGCATCTGCCACAACTCGGGCGGGGGCGGCGTCGCCGCCTGCCACCCCTGCCCCGGCGTCCCAAGCGGCGGACCACCCGGCCCACCCTGCCCGCCCGGCGATGGATAGGGATTCGACTGGGGTGATCGAGACGGCTGCGGGGCGCCCCCGGGCACGGCACCCGGGTAGGCACCGGGATGGGGCTGCGGCTGCGGCCCGGGCGGCAGACCGGGATATGGGCTCGAGTACCCGCCCTGCTGCGGCTGGGAACCGGGGTACACCCCCGGCTGCGCACCCGGCTGCGAACCGAACGGCGGACCGGGCTGAGCCCCGGAAGGGCCGGGATAGGGCCCAGGGGCGGGATACCCGCCCTGCTGCGCCTGCGGACCGGGATACGCGCCCGGCTGCGGCTGGGAACCCGGCGGTGAACTTGGGTACCCGCCCAGCTGAGGCTGAGGACCGGGGTGCGCACCCGGCTGCGATTGCGGACCCGGCGGTGAACCGGGATACGCACCCGGCTGGGGACCCGAGTAGGCACCCGGCTGCGGCTGGGAAATTGGCAGTGGACCGGGATAAGCACCCGGCTGCGGCTGCGGACCCGGCGGTGAACCCGGGTACCCGCCCGGCTGCGATTGCGGACCCGGTGGTGAACCGGGATACCCACCCGGGTGAGGCGGTTGAGCCGCGGGCATGCCGGGCTGGGCCCCGGGCTGTGCGCCGGACGGCTGCGCACCCGGCTGCGAACCGAACGGCGAACCGGGCTGTGCGCCGGACGGCTGCGAACCGGGCGGCGGATCGGGCTGGGACCCGGGCGGCGGACCGTACGGGGGCGGGTACGGCGGCACTCCCGGCTGGACCGGCGCTCCCGGCTGGGGGTAGCCCTGAGGCGGGTACGGCGGCATGCCCTGCCGGGGGCGGTCGTCCCGGGGAGGCGTCTCGCCGGGCTCGACGGGGGCGTCGTCACCGCTGGTCATGGGGGTCTCCTACAGATGCTGAGCGGGAGGTCACCCGAGCCCGATGCCGACGAGTTCGGCTGCGCGCTCGGCCGTGCGCCGGTCGGCCGGGGTGACCGAGGGGTCACCGGCACGCCGGTAGGCGACCTCGACGATGAGATTGCTGCGGCGGAACCAGACCGTGGCCCCGGTGGTCCCGGCGGCGGGGTCGGAGGAGTCACAGGTGAAGGCCTCGTCGGCGATCCCGGGCCGGTCGCGCGCGGCGGCGCCCCGCGAGGCCCGCTCCGCCGCGAGGTCACGGGAGGCCGCCGCCTCCCCCTCCCCCTCCCCCTCGGACGGCAACCGGTATCCGACCGTGATCGTTCCGTCGTGGCCGGTGATGTGCTCCTTCCACTCGCATCGCCCCTCGGCGGCTTCCCCACGCGGCGTGGCGCCGAGGAGGTCACGGATCTGCGCGTCTGTCAGGCTCCGGCAGGCGTCGGGGGCGCCGGCGAAGCGCCCCGAGCCGCCCTGTTTCCCGGACAAGAGAAACCAGGCGCCCAGGCCCGCCGCAAGGCCGACCACTACCACCAGGGCCGCCACGACGACGAGGCGCCATGTTCCGGCGGGCCGTCCGGTGGGTGCGGGAGCGGGGGCGGGCTGCGCGGCGGCGGCGTGCAGGGCCTGCCGTACGACCTCGGGCGGCGGACGGCGCGCCGGGTCCTTGTCGAGCAGAGCGACCACGATCCACGCGAGCACCCGCGAGGCCCGGGTCATCGGCCGGGGCTCGTGGAGCAGGACGGCGGCGACGAGCGCGGCCGCCATGTTGCGGTGGAAGGGCGGCTCCCCTTCGACGGCGGTGTAGAGCGTGGCCCCGAGGGACCACAGGTCGGAGGGCGGCCCGTCCGGCTCGTCGCGGAACCGTTCGGGGGCCATGTAGTTGGGCGAGCCCGCCGAGCTCTGCCAGGAGTGCCCGGCGCCGCCGAGCGGCGCCGCGATCCCGAAGTCGGTGAGCAGGGCGCGGCCGTCCGGGCCGATGAGGACGTTGGCCGGTTTGACGTCGCGGTGCAGGATGCCCCGGGCGTGGGCCGCCTCCAGCGCGTCGAGCACGGCCAGCCCGATCTCGGCGACGCGTTCGGAGGCCAGCGGCCCGTCCTCCCGGATGATCTTGTCGAGGGAGCGGCCCGGCACCAGATCCATGACGATCCACGGCTGCCCGGCGTGCCCGACGACGTCGTGGACCGTCACGATGGACGGGTGGGTGAGCCGTCCGGCCGCCCGGGCCTCCTCGACGGCTCTGCCGAGGAAGTCGGCGCGCTGCCGGTCGTCCAGGTCCGGCGGGACGTGCAGCTGCTTGATCGCCACCTCCCGGCGCAGCAGCTGGTCGTGGGCGCGCCAGACCGTGCCGCCGCCGCCCTCGCCGAGCGGTTCGGCGAGGCGGTATCGCCCGGCGAGCACGTCCACGGCTAGGCCAGCCCCCTCAGGCCCTCGGCCGCCGACGCCGACGCCGCGACGGCCCGGGCTCGGAGGTCGGCCGGGGAGCTCACGTCGAGGTCGGCGTACTGGAGCCGGATGACGAGGTCGCCGAGCCTGAAGTACACGTAGACGGCCTGTGCCCTGCCCTCCGGGGTGGTGAGGTCGACGGCGAACGCCTCGTCGGCCAGGCCCGGCGTCTCCCGTCCTGCCGTCTCGATGGCCTGGGTCCTCCGGTCGAGGCCGATCTCGTACCAGAGCCAGCTCACGTCGCGCGGCCCCGACGCGTACTGCCTGCGCAGCCCTTCCATCAGCGTCTGCGCGGAGGTCGTGTCGAGCCCCCACGGCTCAGGGGTGTCGGAGTCGGTCTCGGCGCTCAGCTCGACGCCGCTGCCCTTCACGGTCCACTGGCAGCTCGTCTTCCCCGGCCGGGGCTGCGCCGAGGCGCCCAGGATCCGCCGCGCCTCCTCGGCCGGCAGCGCGCGGCACAGGTCCACGGCACCGTTGAAGGTGGGCGAGACCCGGCGTACGGGGTCGCGGGGCGGATCGCCCGCCCTGACGGAGAACACGACCGCCGCCACGGCGACCGCGACGCCTGCCACGGCGACGGCCCCGGCGGCGTACCACCATCGGAGACTCCGCTTCCGCGCCTCGATCCGCAGGCCGGGCCGGGGGCCGAGATCGGGAACGCCGCCGTCGGCCACCTGCCGCAGCAGCCTGAGCGCGGTCGCCGCGTCGGGGCGGGCGGCCGGGTCGCGCGCCATCATCCACGTCAGCACCGGGCCGAGCGGGCCCGCGAGCACCGGCGGACGGGGATCCTGGGTGAGGGTCGCCCGGATCACCTCGGAATGCGAGCCCTGGTAGGGGGCGACGCCCTCGACGGCGGTGTAGAGGGTGGCGGCGAGCGACCACAGGTCGGCGGCCGGGCCGCCGGGCGCGCCCGCGAGCCGTTCCGGGGCGATGAACCCCGGTGAGCCGACCATCAGGCCGGCCTCGGTGATCGACGCCTGGTCGGCCGGGCGGGCGATGCCGAAGTCGGTGAGGAGCACCCGGCCGTCGGCGGAGAGGAAGATATTGCCGGGCTTGACGTCCCGGTGCTGCACGCCCTCGGCGTGCGTGGCCCCCAACGCGTCGAGCAGGCGGGCGCCGAGGTCCGCCACCTGCCGGTGCGCCAGCGGCCCGTACGCGGTGATCTGCCGGGCGAGATCGTGGCCGTGCAGCAGCTCCATGACGATCCACGGCCTGCCGTCCTGGAGGAGCACGTCGTGGAGTGCGACGATCCCGGGATGCCGGACGCGCGCGGTGACCTCCGCCTCGCGCATGACCCTGGCGATCAGCTCGGCCCGCTCGCGCTCGCCGAGGCCCTCCGGGAGGCGGAGTTCCTTGATCGCGACCTCGCGGTCGAGCACGGAGTCTCTGGCCAGCCACACCGTGCCCATGCCGCCGGAGCCCAGCGGGCGCAGGAGGTGGTATCGCGAGGCCAGCGTCCCCCTCAGCGATTCGGCCATATCGGGGAGAATAGCGAAAGCGTGATCGATACGCCCGCCGCGCACAGAACCGGCCTGTCTGCCAAAGCGCCGGTTATCGGCTCAGAACGATCACCGTACGTCAGAAAAGACGCGGCGGGCAAGGGTGTGCAGCCCATAGGGGCCACGTCATCAGAGGGGGCGGAACGGGCTGCCCCACGTCTACAACTCCGTCCGGACTCGGGGGTGGGCCGCCGCCCGGACTCGGGGGTGGGCCGCCGCCCGGACTCGGGGGTGGGCCGCCGCCCGGACTCGGGGGTGGGCCGCCGTCCGGACTCGGGGGTGGGCCGCCGTCCGGACTCGGGGGTGGGCGGGTGCGGAGGCCGGCGTAAGACCGTGCCCTGTACCACCGCGCCCGCGATGGCCGCTCCCGAGGCTCACCGGACCGCAACTATCACGGCCGGCCGGAGCACCCGCCCGCTCCCGAGGCGACGCACACAACCAGAAACGACCCGTCACCTGACCCCACCCCGATGCGTCACGCACAACACACAACCAAAAGCGATCAGCCCGCTCGCCCCACTCGCCGCCGCACGACCGAACGCCCACTCGCCGCCGCACGGCCGAACGCCCCGCTCGTCGCCGCACAACCGGAACGCCCCGCGCACGTATGCGCGGGGCGTCCGTTGTTCTGGGCAGGAGCCTCAGCGCAGGGCGAGGTCCTTGATCCGGACGTCGCCGGTGAAGACCAGGTACACGTCCTTCACGCCGTTCGCGCCGGACACGGAGGCGGTCGCGGGGGCCCAGGAGTAGATCCCGCCGGTCGCGGCGACCGGGATCGTGGCCACCGTGGCGCCGGTCGGCGAGCCGAGGCGCACCTCGATGGTCCCGCCGCCCGTGGAGGCCACCCCGGCCGTCACCGTGCGGGGCTTGCGGAGCTGGACGTCCTTGAAGGCGATCCAGCCGCCGTTCGCGCCCGCCACCGCGTCGCCGCGCACCTTGGTCTCGTCGACCAGGTGGATGCCCGAGTAGTCGTCGAAGTCGACCGCGCGGGTGGTCTGCGACAGGTCGCGGTGCGGGATGTTCTCGCCCTTGACGTTGATCGTCGCCCGCTGGCGGATGTTCGCCGAGGACGACCCGACGAGCACGTCGTGGGTCGCGTTCTCGACGGTCCACGTGTTCCGGGTGACGTCCCAGAGCGCCAGGTCGCTCTTCTTGACGGTGAAGGCGATCGTCCTCGTCTGACCCGGCGCCAGCGTCACCCGCTGGAACGCGCGAAGCTGCTTGACCGGCTGCTTCACCCGCGACTTGTGCTGGTGGGTGTAGAGCTGCACGACCTCGTCGCCGGCCCGGGAGCCGGTGTTGGTCACCTTGACCGAGACCTCGTACGCGTCGCCCTTCGGCACCGCCTTGAGGCTCTGGTAGGAGAACGACGTGTACGACAGGCCGTACCCGAACGGGTAGAGCGGCTTGCCCTGGTAGTACAGGTACGTCCGGTCCTTCTTGACGATGTCGTAGTCGAGGATGCCCGGCAGCTCGTCGGCCGAGCGATACCAGGTCTGGGTGAGCCGTCCCGCCGGGTTGACGTCGCCGTACAGCACGTCGGCGAGGGCGTGCCCGGTCTCGGCGCCCGCGTGGGTGGTCCACAGGATCGCGGGGACGTTGTCCTGCTCCCAGTTGATCGTGGTCGGGTAGCTGTTCTCCAGCACCACCACCGTGTTCGGGTTGGCCGCCTTCACGGCCTTGACCAGCGCCTCCTGGCCCTCGGCCAGGTTCATGTCGGTGCGGTCGTGGTCCTCGCGGCCGTTGATGAACGGCATGCTGCCGACCACGACGACCGCCACGTCGGCGGCCTTGGCCTTGGCGACGGCGTCGTCCACGCCTCGGGAGACGACCTCCTTGGCGTAGTGCGTGGCCTGGTCGGCGGTGGTCAGGCTGAGCGTGCCGTCCGCCGCCGCCTTGACGTACTTGTCCTGCCCGAACCAGTCGTAGGCCGTCTCGTAGCCGGCGTACCGCAGCAGGGAGGTGCCGTCGGACTGCGGCTCCAGGGTGAACTGCTCCTGCACGAACCAGCCGGACGGCTGGTCGGCGGTGTTGGCCAGCGTCGCCCAGTTGGCCCGGCTGACGTACTTGCCGTTGGCCACACTGCGCAGCGTCAGCACGCCCTGACCCCAGTCGAACGCGTCGAACTGCTCGGTGTCGCCGAGGACCGTCGCGCTCTCCTTGAGGTCGCCGCCGGACGCGGGGGCGCTGATGTACTTCCCGGTGGCGACGTCCTTGAGCGCGATGCGGTCGACGCCCTCGGAGGAGGCCACCGACGCGGCCCGCTCCTTGAGACCGTCGAGCGGGGTCACCTTGTAGGGCAGGCTGCCCGAATACCAGTCGGTGTAGAGCACGTTCGCCAGCGGGCCGACCACGGCGACCTTCTTGCCGGGCTTCAGCGGCAGCGCGCCGCCGGAGTTCTTCAGCAGCACCATCGCCTTGGCCGCGGTCTCGCGGGCCAGCTTCCGGTGCTCCGGGCTGTCGATCACGTCCTTGGTGATCTTCGCGTACGGCCCGCCGTCGGGGTCGAACTCGCCGAGCCGGAAGCGGATGCTCAGCTGGTGCCGGACCGCGTCGTCGAGGTCCGCCTGCGTGAGCAGCCCCTTCGACAGCGCCTCCTTGACGGCCGCGACGGTCGGGGCGCCGTTGGCGTCGTCCACGGTGAAGCTGTCGAGCCCGGCCTTGATCAGCGCGGCGTCGGCCTCGGCCTGGGTGGCGTAGTACTTCTCGGAGTTGACCAGGTTGTTCGGCGCCCCGGCGTCGGTGACGTTGAACAGCGTCCGCTTCGTCCAGGAGCGGACGACGTCGTCGAGGTCGGGGTTGACCGTGTTCGGCCGGCCGTTGACGAGGTTGTACGACGCCATCACGCCGGTCGCCGCGTCGGCCTCGATGGCCGGCTTGAAGGCCGCCTCGTCGTACTCGTGCTTCACCCGCGGGGGCAGCTCCGACGACGAGGTGTCGCGGGTGACCTCGTTGTTGTTGGCCAGGTAGTGCTTCAGCGTGGGCGCCGTCTTCAGGTGGTCGGGGTCGTCGCCCTCCAGGCCGGAGCCGTACGCCGTGGAGATGGCGCCGGTCAGCGTGGGGTCCTCCGAGTAGCCCTCCTCGTTGCGCCCCCAGCGCGGGTCGCGCAGCAGGTTGACCACGGGGGCCCAGAGGTTGAGCCCCCACACGGTGGGGTTCTCGGCGTGGTGGCCGCGGGCCTCGTCGCCGACGGCCGAGCCGACCCGCTTGATCAGGCCGGTGTCCCAGGTGCTGGCCAGGCCGACCGCCTGGGGGAAGACGGTGCCCTTGGCGGTGACCACGGCGCCGTTGTCGGTGTAGTCGGTCGACCAGGCGACGCCGTGCAGCGCCTCGGTGCCCGTCTTGAACAGCTTGATGCCGAGGCGGTCGATCGCGGGGGCGTACTGGTGCAGCATCGCCACCTTCTCGTCCGGCGTGAGCCGGTTGAGCAGGTCGTCGACGCGCTGGGCGAGCGGCAGCGACGGGTCGCGGAACGGATAGTCGTCGGCCGCCCTCGCGGGGCCGGCGCCCAGGCTCAGTGCCAGAGCCAGGGCGGCCGACGCGGACAGCATCGCCGAACGGCGATGGGACATTGCGCCTCCAGGTCAGGTAGTGACGCGTTATTCGGGGGTGTTATTTGGGGGTGTTACTTGATGGCGCCCACCGTGACGCCACGGGTCAGCGTGCGCTGGAAGATCAGGAAGAAGGCCACGGCGGGGATGATGCCGAGCAGTGCGGACGCGCTGGACATGGTGGCGTCCATCATCTTCTCGCCCTGCAGGACACCCAGGGCGACCGGCACGGTCTGGTTGTCGTTGGAGATGAGGAACACCATCGGCAGGAAGAACTCGTTCCACGTCCAGATGAAGAAGAAGATCAGCAGCACCGAGAGGGTCGGGCGGCTGATGGGCACGACGATGCCCCACAGCATCCGCCGCCTGCTCGCGCCGTCGATCTCGGCCGCCTCCAGGATCCCCCGGGGGAACTGCCCGAGCACCGACGAGAGCAGGTAGGTCCCGAAGGCCGCCTGGATCACCGTGAAGATCAGGATGACGGCGAGCTTCGAGTCGTACAGCCCCACCTCCTTCGACAGGTAGTAGAGCGGGTAGACCAGCGCCTCCTGCGGCAGCGTGTTGGCGACCAGGAACAGCACGAGGATCCACAGCCGGCCGCGGACCCTGCCGATGCCCAGCGCGTACGCGTTGAGCACCGACAGCACCACCGCGGCGACCGCGACGACGCCGCTGATCAGGAGGCTGTTCCAGAGCTTCAGGCCGAAGTCGACGCGGTCCCAGAAGGCGACGATCCCGTCGAGGTAGAACCCGTGGGGCAGGCTCAGCGGGCCGCCGGAGGAGTATTCGGCCGGGGACTTGAACGCGTTGAGCGTGACGATGACGAAGGGGAAGAGCATCACGACCGCGAGCACAACCAGCGCCGCGAGCACGGCCCACCGCCCCGGCTGGCGGAAGGTGCGATCGGCGTTCACGACTCACTCTCCTGGTCACGCTCCTGCACCCGCAGGAAGAGGAAGGTCACCACGACGATGATCAGGGCAAGCACGGTCGCGATGGCCGAGCCGTATCCGACGTTGACCTTCTCGAAGAAGTTCAGATAGGAGAAGTACGACGGCACCATCGTCGCGGAGCCGGGTCCTCCCCTGGTGAGCACGAAGATCGGCCCGAACACCTTGAGCGCCGCGATCGTGCAGGTCAGCAGCACCACGAAGATCTCCGGCCGGATCTGCGGGATCGTGATGTGCCAGAACCTGCGCCACCACGAGGCGCCGTCGATCTCGGCCGCCTCGTACAGGGAGGGATCGACCCGCTGGAGCCCGGCCATGAAGATGACGACCGGGTAGCCGAGCTGGAACCACACCATGATCGCCATGACCGTCGCCAGCGCGATGTCGGGGTCGCCCAGCCAGTTGACCTTGATCCCGAAGATCTGATTCACCGCGCCGTACGACGGGTGGAGCATCCAGCCCCACACCACGCCGGCCACCGCGACGGGCAGCACCTGCGGCAGGTAGAAGGCCGCGCGCAGGGCCGAGGCCGTACGCCCGCCGAACCGCTTGGCGATGTAGTCGAACAGCGCGGAGGCGAGCACCAAGCCGATGATCGTCGGCACCACGGCCATCGCGATGATCAGTGCGACGTTGTGCTCGAAGGACGCCCAGAAGCGCTCGTCCTTGAACAGCTTCGTGTAGTTGTCGAGCCCGATCCAGGTGGGGGCGCCGACGCCGGACCAGCGGGTGAAGCTCGTCGCCACGTTCATCAGGAGCGGGACGACGATGATCGCGAGGAACAGCACCAGGCTCGGAACCAGGTAGAGCCAGTAGCCGCCCCTCCCGCGCGGGCGGGCCGTGCCCGCGCCGGGTGGTGCCATGTGTGGAGACCTTTCCAGAAGGGGGCCCGGCGGCGGGGACCGGTCAGGCAGCCCCGCCGCCGGAGTCGGAGGGAGATCGGGCCCCGCCCTGCTCAGGCCGGCGGGACCCGTTCTAGTTGCCGATGTCGGCCAGGTTGTCGTTGTACGGCTGGGCGATCTCGTCCAGGACCTCCTCCGGCTTCTTGCTGCCGTTGATCAGTTCCTGGATGCCGGCGACGAGCACGTCGTAGTAGCCGGGAGCCGGCCAGTCAGGGTAGAAGGCCAGGCCGTCCTGCGTCGAGAGCCTGTTGAAGTTCTCGATGAGCTCCTTGTTCTGCGCGTCGGTGATCGCGGTGGGGTCGGCCGCGACCGGGACGCCGCCCGAGTTGCCGAGCAGGTTCTGGATCTCCTTCTTCATCGTGATGTCGATGAAGTCGTAGGCGAGGTCCTTGTTCTTGGACTTCTCGGGCACGACCCACAGGTTGCCGCTGGATCCCGGGGCGAACTGGCCCGGCCACAGGAACGAGCCCCACGTGAAGTCCTTGATCTCCTCCTGGAGACGGCCGAACCACCAGCTGCCCGACACCATGATCGGGAACTTGCCGCCGATGAACGCCACGCCCATGTCCTCGGCCTTCATGCCGGCCGAGTCCTTGCTGACGTAGCCCTTCTTCACCCAGTCGGAGAAGGTCTGGGCCGCGTAGGTGAACTCGGGGCCGTGGAAGTCGACCTTGCCCTTGTAGAGCTCGAAGGAGTCGATCCAGGCGCGGTTGGCCTTGTTCAGCGCGAGCAGGTAGAACAGCTGCTGGGCGGGGTATTCGGCGCCCGCCATCGCGATCGGCGTGGTGCCCTTCTTCGCGAACGCGTCGAGCGCGGCGGTGAACTCGTCGAAGGTGGTGGGCACCTTGACGCCCGCCTTCTCGAACATGTCCTTGTTGTAGTAGACCATCACGTACTCGCCGTAGTTCGGCACGCCGAACCACTTGCCCGAGCCCATGATGCCCCGCTCGTCGTACTTCGCGGTGGTCTGCAGCGACGGGCTGAGCAGCTTGTCCCAGCCGCGCTTGGTGGCCTCCTCGGTCAGGTCGGTGAGCAGGCCCTGCTTGGACAGCAGGCCCGCGGTGGCGTTGCCCTTGTTGTACTCCATGATGTCCGGGGCCTCGTCGGAGTTGAGGACCATGCCCGCGGTCTTCTGGATCTGCTCGAAGCCCTTCTCCTCGAACTTCACCTTGACGCCGGGGTGGCTCGCCTCGAAGTCCTTCATCGCCTGCGCCCAGGCGGTGCCCATGGCGCTGTTGCCGGTCTCGTAGTGCCAGAGGGTGAGGGTCTTGCCCTCGGCGGAGCCGCCGCTGCCGCTATCGGAATCGCCAGAGGATCCACCGCACGCGCTGAGCGCCAGTGCGGCCGCGGCCAGTGCCGCCACCGCCGCGCTCCTGCCTACTCTGAACATGGTCTTTCTCCAGGGGGGTGTGCCTAGTTGATGACGACCGGGGCGCCGGGGCCGACGAACTCGACGCCGTCGATCTGCTTGGGGCCCTCGGCGGTGACGACCAGCCTGTCGCCGTCCCGCACCGCCGTGACCGTCGTGTCGCCGTCCAGGTCCCTGATCGTCGTACGGCTCTCGCGCTCCGGCAGGCCGAAGGCGAGCAGCGAGACCCGGGGGTCGTCGGCCACCGTGTCGCCCGGCTCGGTGACCGGGATCAGCGAGCCGTGCCGTACGAACAGGGGAATCTGGTCGAGCGGCGGCGACACCGTGACGTAACGCCCGCCGTCGACGGCCTCACCCGTCCAGTAGTCCACCCACACCCCCGAGGGCAGGTAGACCTTCCGGGTGCCGTCGGCGGAGGTCATCGGAGCGACGAGCAGGTCGGTGCCGAGAAGGTACTCCAGGTCCGCCTGCCAGGCCACCGGGTCGTCCGGGTGGTCGACGCACAGCGCGCGCAGGATCGGCGCGCCCGTCTCGGCCGCGGTGACGGCCGCCGAATAGATGTACGGCATGAGCCGGTAACGCAGCCGCAGCGCCTCGACGGCGGCCCGCTCGGCGTGCGGCGGGAACTCCCAGGGCTCGCGGGTGGTCGTGCCGTGGAACCGTACGAGCGGGGACAGCGCCGCGAACTGCGACCAGCGGATGTAGAGGTCCGGGCTGGGCGTGCCGCTGAAGCCGCCCGCGTCGTGGCTCCAGAACGGTATGCCGGACAGGCCGTGCGAGAGGCCGCCCCTGATCGTGCTGCCCATCGCGGGGTAGGTCGTGTCGGAGTCTCCGCTCCACTGGGCCGAGTGGCGCTGACCGCCGAGGTAGGACGAGCGGGCCCAGACCAGGCCGTGCCCGTTCACCTCGCGGGTCACGTCCGCGACGATGTCGTTGAACAGCAGCGCGTAGACGTTGTGCAGCTCGGTGCCGGTCATGCCGTTGAAGGCCACGGCGTCGGCGGGGACGCCCTCGGCGAAGTCGGTCTTGAACGCCGCCACGCCCTCGCGCAGGCGGTCGCGCAGCAGGCCCTTGAACCACTCCACCGCCTCCGGGTTGGTGAAGTCCACGATGCCGCAGGCGGGGTAGGAGCCGTGCCAGGTGTCGGCGACGTACGTCTCGCCGTCGGGCCGGTTGAGGAAGTAGCCCTTCTCCGCCGCCTCCGCGAAGGCCGGGCTGAGGTGCGAGATGTAGGAGTTCATCCAGAGACAGACCTTGAAGCCCTGCTCCTTGAGCGTGGCCAGCATGCCCGCCGGGTCGGGGAACGTCTCGGGGTCCCACTGGAGATCCGACCAGTGCCCGTCCGCCTGCCAGTAGCAGTCCAGGTGGAGCACGTCGCAGGGGATGCCCCGCTCCCTGATCTTCCTGGCCCGCTCCAGCACGCGCTCCTGGCTGTCGCGGAAGAAGCCCGAGGAGATCCAGGTGCCGAACGCCCACTTCGGCGGCAGCTCGGGCCGGCAGGTCAGCCCGTCGAACCGGTCCAGGACCTCGGCGGGGGTCGGTCCCGCGATCACGTAGTAGTCGATGAGGTCGTCGGGCACGATGATCTGCACGGCGCTGTGCGTGGACTGGCACACGTCGAACTCGACCGGCGTCCCGCTGTCGACGCAGATGCCGTACCCCCTGCTGGACAGGTAGAAGGGCACGTTCTTGTACGCGCGCTGCGACTCGGCCCCGAACGCGTCGAAGTTCCACATGAGCGGGCGCTGGCCGCGCTTGTCGAGCGGCGTGAACGACTCGCCGAAGCCGCCGAACGCCTCGTCCGCCGGGGCCACGAACGTGTCGTGGTAGGCGACGGGGGCGCCGTCCACCGTGGAGCGGCCGAACGGCAGCGTGCGCAGCCGGCCGCTGATGTCGGGGTGGCCCGGGTCCTGCTCCACCAGCGTCCGGCCGGCCCGGTCGGTGAAGCGCAGGTTCCAGGGGTTCAGCCGCACCTCGGCCCGCAGCGACCCGGCGTCGATCACCACGCGGCTGTGGCTCGCCTCCACGACGGCCGCGCCGTACTCGCCGGGGGTGACCATCGAGATCGCGCGGGAGGACCGGGTGCGCGCGTCGGGGTCCTCCGACAGGCGCACCCGGATCACCCCCTCACCCGCGACCGTGATCTGCACGACGAGCGTCTCCTCCGCCGAGGTGGAACCCTTGAGCGTCACGCCCCGCCCGTCGGAGACCACCACCTCCGCGCTGGTCAGCGCGGACAGGCCCTCCTCGCCCGGCTCGCGCACCGGAAGCTCTGGAGGATCCGCCACGAAGAACTCGCGCGCGATCAATGGGGGACGGTACGGCATTGCGGCACTCCATCGGCTCATCCGGCGATTGTGGAGTTAGTTTGCCGTCCATCCCAACAAAGGTCAATGGGTTGGTACCGCTCCGGATTTGTCCAAGTTATTCCGGTTTGTGTCTAGTTGGGGTAATGTGACCGCAATCCCCGGCTAGGTAGGTGACATGGACAGGTTCGTACACGTAATGCCGCTCGACGACGTGATCGACCACGAGGGCAGCCCGGAGTGCGTCTGCGGCCCGGGCGGACAGCCCGTCACGGCCGCCGACCTCGGCGAGCCGGTTCCGCACACGGAGCGCGACGCCGTCATCCTCGGCTGGCCCCACCCCGCCGTCGGCGTGATCTACCAGCACCACCCGCTCAGCCCCTGCCACGAGTGGGAAGCCATCCCCGAGTCCTGAGCCGATCCGCGGCTTAACAACCGCCAATCACTGCCAGTTTCGGGAACGCACAGTAATTGACTGACAACAGTCAGTAATGTCTCGGTCATGCCCGGTATCGATCACGAGATGCCCCTCGAACTCATCCGCAACCGGCCGGAGACCGCGCTGGAACTGCTGCGTTGCGTGCAGAAGGTGGACATTCCGCCGCACGTAACCGCCCGCTTGGAGACGGTCGACTGCACCCAGGCGCCGATCGAGTTTCGCGCCGATTCGGTGGTGGTGCTCCGGGACGAGACCGGAGCGGCGTTGATGGCCGTGATCGTGGAGGTGCAACTCCGCAGATTCCGGCAAGCGCTTCAGCTGGCCGGTCTACGTCACGACGCTGCGGTCCCAGCACAGGTGCGACACCGTGCTGCTGGTCATCTGCCCGGACCGGTCGATGGCCCGGTGGTGCGAGAGGACCATCCGGCTGGGCCCGAGCGGCGTCGTCACCCCACTGGCGATCGACCCCGGCCGCGTGCCCCTGATCACCGACCCCGACCAGGCCCGCGCCTGCCCGGAACTCGCCGTGCTCTCGGCCGTGGCGCACCCCGACGAGGCCGACGACGAACCGGTGCTGCAGGCGATGCTGGCAGGGTTGAAGACCCTGGATCGGGAGCACAGGACCCTATATTTGAACTACGTGTTCAGATCGCTACCTGAAGTGACGATCAAGCGTCTGGAGGAGATGGTGACCACCATTCGGGACTTCGAGGACCTCGGCAAGAAGTACTTCTCCCACTGGGTAGCGGAAGGTCAGATCAAGACGATTCTCAACGTGCTGGATTCGCGCGGCCTCGAGGTCTCGGACGACACGCGTGAACGCATCCAGCGATGCGAGGACACGAACCAACTGGACGCCTGGGCCCGCAAGGTCGGCACCATCACGTCGGTCGAGGAGCTGTTCGCCGAATGAGGCGATCACCGAATGAGATGATGCGGGGCTTCGAGGACCTCGGAGAGAAGTACTTCCCGCACTGGATCGAAGCGGGCCGCGCCCTGGGGGAGGCGGAGGCAACGTTGGTCGCGGGAATTGTCACCGTGCCGGAGATGCGCGGCATGAAGGTCTCCGAGGACGCAGGGAAACGGATCAGCCAATGTGAGAGCCTCGACCAGCTGGGCGCCTGGCTGCGAAAGGTTCCCAAGGTCAAATCGGCCGACGACCTGTTCGATTGAAGGCGGGCCTGCGGTGTGCCGGTCCCCCGAAACCTGAAGGACGCCCCCGGGCCCTCCCCTCGACGTGGTCAGGTCGCCGCCGGGAGGGAGACCGCGTCCGCGCTACCGGCGGGCGAGTTCCCGCGCTGCGGGCAGCGCCCGATCGTCGAAGCGCACAGTGCCGCGGCACGACGCCGGGGCGTTCAGGTGCGGACGACCACGACGCCGCCGGCAGGCACCGTCGCCGCACCGTCGTACGCGGCGCCGTCGAGCACACCGGTGCCGGTCACCCCGTCCACCGTCACCGGCGCGTCCGCGTGGTTGATGAGGAACAGGTGGTCGCCCCTCCGTACCAGCTCCAGCGTGTCGGGCAGGCCGCGCGGCCGGGACACGCCCGCGTTGTCGAGCACCCCCGCGACGAGATCGCGCAGGCCGGACCCGGCGTCCAGTGCGGTGGACACGTACCACGCACTGCCCGCTCCCAGGTCGTGCCGGGTGACGGCGGGATGCCCGGCGTCGGGCCCGTCGGCGAACTCGTGCACGGCCCGCGCCCCCGCGAGCCGTACGCGCTCGGACCAGATCCGGCCGGTCGCCCCGGGTTTGGATGACTCGGGCCCGGACGCTTTCGACGGCCGCAGCGTGACCGTCTCGTGCTCGCGGAGCGGGTGAAACTCCTCGACGGCCACACCGAGCACCTCGCGCAGCGCCCCGGGATAGGCCCCCGGGTGGATGGTGTCGTTCTCGTCCACGATGCCGGAGAAGTACGACACGAGCAGGTGGCCGCCCGCCTCCACGTGGCGGTGCAGGTTCTTCGCCGCCCCCTCACCGAGCAGGTAGGAGCTGGGCGCGACGACCAGCCGGTACGGCGACAGGTCGGCCGACGGGTGCACGAAGTCGACGGTGACGTGCTCGCGCCACAGCGCCTCGTAGTAGGCCTCGATCCGTTCCCGGAAGCGCAGGTCGGCCGAGGGGCGCCACTCGAATTCGAGCGCCCAGTAGGACTCCCAGTCCCACACCACGGCGACCTCGGCCGTCACCCACGCGCCCCTGACCCCGGCGAGCCTCCCGAGGTCCGCGCCGAGCGCGACCACCTCGCGCCAGATCCGGGAGTCGGTGCCGGCGTGCGGCAGCATCGCCGAGTGGAACTTCTCCGCGCCGTATCGGGAGGCGCGCCACTGGAAGAACATCGCCGAGTCCGAGCCGCGCGCCACGTGGGCGAGGGTGTTGCGGCGCATCTCCCCCGGCCGTTTGGCCAGGTTGCGCGGCTGCCAGTTGACCGCGCCCGTCGAGTGTTCCATCAGCATCCACGGGCGGCCCCCGGCCACCGACCGGGTGAGGTCGGCGGCCATGGCGAGCTCAATGTGCGGGTCGGCGCGGGCCGAGTCGAGGTAGTGGTCGTTGGCCACCACGTCGACCTCCGCCGCCCAGCGCCAGTAGTCCATGGGCTTGCAGTTGGGGATCATGAAGTTGGTTGTGACGGGCAGGTCGCTGAACCGCCGGATCGTCTCGCGCTCCCTGCGGAAGCAGGCGATGTGCGCGTCGACCGAGAACCGCATGAAGTCGAGCTGGAGTCCGGTGAGCAGGCCCACCGGCGCGGCGGCGGGCGGCTCGACCTCCTCGAACGCGCCGTAGGTCAGCCCCCAGAAGGTGGTGCCCCAGGCGGCGTTGAGCGCGCCCACGTCTCCGTACCTGTCCCGCAGCCAGGCGCGGAACGCCTCGGCCGACGTCGGGCAGTAGCAGTGGGCGTTGGCCCAGCCGTACTCGTTGTGCACGTGCCACATCGCCAGGGCGGGGTGGCCGGCGTACCGCGCGGCCAGGGCGGCGACGACCCGCTCGGACGCCGCGGCGTAGTCAGGCGAGCTCGGGCAGAAGCTGTGCCGCGAGCCGCCGCCGAGCACGTGGCCCTCCCTGTCCATAAGGCGGCTGCCCGGATAGCGGCGGCGGAACCACGTGGGCGGCGAGGAGGTGGGGGTGGCGAGGTCGGCGTAGATCCCGGCCGAGTGGAGCAGGTCGAGGATCCGGTCCAGCAGGGAGAAGTCGTACTCGCCCTCCTGCGGCTCGATCAGCCCCCAGTTGAAGACGCCGACGGTCACCAGGGTGACCCCGGCCTCGCGCATCAGGCGGACGTCCTCCCGCCACACCTCCTCCGGCCACTGCTCCGGGTTGTAGTCCCCGCCGTACGCGAGACCCTCGGGCAGGACGGGATATCCGGGCACGTCTCCCCCTCGATTCTGCTTCTGTGAACGTGCACAGTAACGCAGAACCGTCTCATCGAGAAGGTGCCATCGATCTACCCTGATCAACCAGGGGCGCTAACAACCGCGTAACGACCATTGACAGCACACGGGGCACCTTTCAGTCTGTGAACGCTCCCAGACGTTCCATCCTCCTGTCCCCCTCCCCACCCGCCTGGAGGAACACATGCGCGTGAACCGGTTAGCAGTGGCGGCGGTCGCGATCCTCACCGCCACGCTCTCGACGGCCTGCTCGGGCGGCTCCGACGAGCCGTCCTCGCCCGCCGCCGGCCAGAGCGCGGCGCCGGCCGGCCCGGTGAAACTGACCTACTGGACCTGGGTCCCGAACATGGACAAGATCGTCACAGCCTGGAACCAGGCCCACCCCGACATCCAGGTCACGGTCAGCAAGCAGGCGGGGGGCGACGACGCGGCGGCCAAGTTCCTCACCGCCGCCAAGGCCGGCAACCCGCCCGACCTGGTCCAGGCCGAGTATCAGATGCTGCCCTCCTTCGTCGCCGCCGACGCCGTGGCCGACCTCAAGGCCGAGACCGCACAGGCGAAGGCCGAGTTCGGCGAGGGCATCTGGGGCCTGGTGACGCTGGGCACGGAAGCCGTCTACGCGGTGCCCCAGGACAGCGGGCCGATGATGCTCTACTACCGCAAGGACCTGTTCGAGAAGTACGGCATCGAGGTGCCGAAGACGTGGGACGAGTACGCCGAGGCCGCCCGCACGCTGCACAAGAAGGACCCCAAGGTCTTCCTCGGCACCTTCTCCAGCAAGGACCCGGGCTGGTTCGCCGGGCTCTCCCAGCAGGCGGGGGCGCAGTGGTGGTCCATCAGCGGCGACGCCTGGAAGGTCTCGGTGAACGACGAGGCCACCAAGAAGGTCGCCTCCTACTGGGGTGGCCTGGTGAAGGAGGGGGTCATCGACGGCATGCCCTACTTCACCCCGGAGTGGAACAAGGCGCTCAACGCGGGCAGGCTGCTCACCTGGCCGTCGGCCGTGTGGGGCCCGGGCGTGCTGTCCGCCAACGCGCCGAAGGGCAAGGACAAGTGGGCTGTCGCCCCGCTGCCGCAGTGGAACGCGGGTGAGAACCACAGCGGCTTCTGGGGCGGCTCCTCCACCGCCGTCGCCGCCAAGTCGCCCAACAAGGCCGCCGCCGCGAAGTTCGCCACCTGGCTGAACACCGACCCGCAGGCACTCGGACTGCTGATCAAGGAGGGCGCGATCTACCCGGCCTCCGTCAAGGGCGGCGCGCTCATGACCGAGGCTCCGGACTACTTCTCCAGCCAGCCCGACTTCTGGCAGCAGGCCGCTTCCATCGGCGCCACGGCCCGCGGCTTCACCTTCGGCCCGAACGTCAACGTGACGTACAACGCGTACAGGGACGCCTTCGACAAGGCCGTCGCCGCCAAGTCCGACTTCGCCGGCGCCGTGCAGACGATGCAGGACGCCACCGTCGCCGACATGCAGAAGTCCGGCTTCACCCTGGCCCAGTGATCATGACATCGCGGAAGAAGGGCGTCCGCGTGCACCGCGCGGGCGCCGCGCCCTACCTGTTCCTCGCCCCGGCGATGGCGCTGTTCGCGCTCTTCATGGCCCTGCCCATCGGCTACACGATCTATCTGAGCCTGCGGCGCACCAAGGTCTCCGGCCTGGGCCTCGGCAAGGGGGCCCGCAGGGAGGTCTTCGCCGGGCTCGCCAACTACGCCGCCGCCGTGGGCGACGGCGAGCTGTGGGCCGGATGGCTGCGCGTCCTCGCGTACGGAGCCCTCGTGCTCGTGCTGATGCTGGGGCTCGCCCTCGTGTTCGCGCTGATGCTCGACGCGGCGCACGTGCGGCTCGCCCGCCTCACCCGGATCTCGATCTTCCTGCCGTACGCCGTGCCGGGTGTGGCGGCGACGCTGATATGGGGCTTCCTCTACCTGCCCAGCCTCAGCCCGTTCGGCGAGCACCCGTTCCTGAGCGCCGGCCTCGTGACGTTCTCGATGGCGAACGTGGCGGTCTGGGGCGGCACCGGCTTCAACATGCTGGTGCTCTACACGAACCTGCGGGCCGTGCCGCGGGAGTACTACGAGGCGGCCAGGATCGACGGTGCGAGCGAGCTGGGCATCGCGCTGCGCATCAAGATCCCGATCCTGGTGCCGTCGATCATCCTGACGACGGTGTTCTCCGTCATCGCGACCGTCCAGGTGTTCACGGAACCGACCACCCTGCGGCCGCTGACGAACACGATCAGCTCGACCTGGAGCCCCTTGATGAAGGTGTACCGCGACGCGTTCGTCACCGGCGACCTCTACTCGGCCGCCGCGACGTCCATGGTGATCGCCGGGATCTCCCTCGTGTTGTCGTTCGGCTTCCTGCGGGTCGTGAAGAACCGCGCGTTCGGGGAGAGCTGATGGCCGCCACCGCACTGCCGGGGAGCCGCGGGCAGGCACGCCCCTCGCGGCACCGCCCGCTGGGGATCGCGCCGACCGGGGTGCTCGTGCTGGGCGCGATCTACACCCTGTTCCCGGTGAGCTGGGTGGTGGTCGCGGCCACCAAGTCCAAGGCCGAGCTGTTCTCCACCTCGACCTTCGCGCCCGGCACCGGTCTGCTGTCCAACCTGGCCGACCTGTTCGCCTACCGCGACGGCGTCTTCTGGCTCTGGCTGCTCAACACGGCCCTGTACGCCGGCGGCGGCGCGGTGCTGTCGACCGCGGTGTCCACGATCTCGGGGTACGCGCTGGCGAAATACTCCTTCCCCGGCCGCGGCCTGATCTTCAACCTGCTCATCGGCGGCATCCTGGTGCCGTCGGTCGTGCTGGCGATTCCGCAGTATCTGCTGTTCTCCAAGGCCGGCCTGGCCGACACGTACTGGTCGGTGCTGCTGCCCCAGATCCTGCACCCCTACAGCATCTATCTGGCCAGGATCTACTCTCAGGCGGCGATCCCCGGCTCGCTGATCGAGGCGGGCCGGCTGGACGGCGCGGGCGAGTGGCGGCTGTTCCGCCGGGTGGCGCTGCCGCTGCTGACGCCGGGCATGGTGACGATCTTCCTGTTCCAGTTCGTCGCGATCTGGAACAACTTCCTGCTGCCGTTCATCATGCTGGGCGACGACCACAAGTTCCCACTGACGGTCGGCCTCTACACCCTGCTCGCCGCGGGCGCCAACCAGCCGTCGCTCTACAACCTGATCATCACGGGGACGATGCTGTCGCTCATCCCGCTGATCGCGCTGTTCCTCACGATGCAGCGTTACTGGCGTACGGACCTGTCCGGCGGGGCCGTGAAAAGCTGATGGGCGCGGGGAAACACGCTGATCGGCGGGGGGACAATACGACCATGGCGAAGCGTCCGACCATTCACGACGTGGCCGCGGCGGCGGGCGTCTCCCGGGGCACCGTCTCCCGGGTGCTCAACGACGACCGGTATGTGAGCCCCGCCGCCCACGCCGCCGTCCGCCGCGCCATCGCCGAAACCGGCTACATCGTCAACCGCAACGCCCGCAGCCTGGTCACCCAGCGGACCGGGTCGGTGGTCATGGTGCTGTCGGAGCCGCACGAGAAGGTCTTCGAGGACCCCAACTACAGCACCACGATCCGCACGGCGATCCGGCGGCTCGGCGAGCGGGACGTCTCCCTGGTCATCATGCTGGCCGGGGACGACGGCGACCGGGCCAGGGTGGTGCACTACGTGCGCGGCGGCCACGCCGACGGGGTGCTGCTGATGTCCACGCACGCGGGCGACCCGCTCGTGGACGAGCTGGAGTCGCTGCGCATCCCGGCCGTCGCCTGCGGCGCCGTCATCGGGAAGGAGAACGTGATCCCCTACGCGGCGGCCGACGACCGCGAGGGCGCCCGGCAGATGGCCCGCTATCTGGTCGAGCAGGGCCGCAGGAAGATCGCCACGATCACCGGCCCGATGGACACGCCGGGCGGCATCCAGCGGCTGGAGGGCTTCGCCGACGTGCTCGGCAGGAAGGCCTCCAGAAGGCTGATCGAGCACGGCGACTGGACCCAGCTCAGCGGCGAGAGTGGCATGGCACGGCTGCTGGAGCGCACCCCCGACCTCGACGCGGTCTTCGTGGCCTCCGATCTCATGGCGGCCGGCGCGCTGTCCACGCTGCGCGCGGCCGGACGCAGGGTCCCCGACGACGTGGCCGTGGGCGGCTTCGACGACTCGTCGGTCGCCGCCACCACGCACCCGCCCCTCACCACGATCCGCCAGCCGCTCGCCGAGGTCGCGGAGGAGACCGTACGGCTGCTGCTCGCGCTCATCGACGGAGGCGGCCCGGTGGACCCCGTGATCCTGCCCACCCGCCTCATCGTGAGGGAGTCCGCCTGATTTCCCCGTCGGGGGATGTCACACACTGAGGTGGTGTCTCGTCCTCACTGTGTGAACGACCATGACGACGGCACGGCCGTCCTCGACACCGAGTTCCGGGCGACGTCCGAGGCGACGTTCCAGGCGACGTTCGAGGCGATGCGGCCCCGGCTGCTCGGCGTCGCGTACGGCCTGCTCGGCAGCCTCGACGAGGCCGAGGACGTCGTGCAGGACGCCTGGCTGCGGCTGCGGTCCGCCACGGCCGCGGGCGGCGGCGAGGAGATCAGGGACGTGACCGGCTGGCTGGTGGTCACGGTCTCCCGGCTCGCTCTCGACGTGCTGCGCTCGGCGCGGCACCGCAGAGAGGAGTACGTGGGGCCGTGGCTGCCGGAACCGGTTCTCACCCGGCCGGTTCCCACCGGGCCTGTTCCCACCGGGCCGGTTCTCTCTGGGCCCGTTCTCACCGGCTCCGCTCTCACCGGGCCCGACCCCGCGGAGCGGGTGACCCTGGACGAGTCGCTGAGCATGGCGATGCTCGTCGTGCTGGAGTCGCTCAGCCCTGCCGAGCGGACCGCGTTCGTGCTGCACGACGTGTTCGGCCTGACGTTCGCCGAGGTGGGCGAGGCCGTCGGGCGCAGCCCCGCGGCCTGCCGGCAACTCGCCGCCCGGGCCCGGGCGCACGTCGCGTCGCGCGCGCCCCGGTTCGACGTGGACCCCGCCGAGCACCGGCGGGTGGTCCACGCCTTCGCCCGGGCCTGCCTCGGCGGAGACATGGACGCGCTGGTCGCGCTGCTCGACCCGGACGTCGTGCTACGCAGCGACGGCGGCGGCCGGGTGCGCGCCGGGAGGCGGCCCGTCTCCGGAGCGGCCAAGGTGGCCAGGCTGCTGTCCGGCATCCAGAGGTTCGGCCGGTATGAGCTGGTCCCCGCCGTGGTGAACGGCTGGCCGGGTCTGCTGCGCTACCGGGACGGACGGCTGGTCGCGGTGATCGGCCTGACCGTCGCCGACGGCCGCGTCACCGCCGTCGACATGGTCCTGAACCCCGAGAAACTCGCCCGTGTGACACGGGCCGACGAGACGAGGAGATGACGGTGACCGAGAGGATCAACGTCCGCGAGCTGGCCCCCGAGGCGTACCGGGCCATGCGCGGGGTGGAGCGTTTCCTGCACGAGTGCGACGTGCCCCCCGCCACTTTGGAGCTCGCCAAGATCCGGGCCAGCCAGATCAACGGCTGTGCCTTCTGCCTGGACCTGCACTTCCGGGAAGCCAAGAAGGCCGGGGAGAGCGACGAGCGCCTGTGGTCGGTCGCCGCCTGGCGGGAGGCGCCCTGCTACACCGACGCCGAGCGGGCCGCGCTGGCGCTGACCGAGGCCGCGACCCGGCTGGCCGACCGGCCCGACCCCGTGCCGGACGAGATCTGGGCGGATGCGGCCAAGCACTACTCCGAGGAGCAGCTGGCCGCGCTGGTCGTCGCCATCGCGCAGATCAACGCCTGGAACCGGATCTGCGTCGTGAGCCGCAGGGCGCCCGGCTCTGTCTGAGCGAAAAGGGGAGGACGGCGGCACACGGGGCGAATAGTCTGCCTAACGTCATGGAAGGAGGAACGCCATGAGACGTAGCACGATTCGCAGGCCTCGCCGCGTCCGTCGTCCCGCCGCCGACCTCGACCTGCGCACCCCCTCCGGCCGGCCGCTTCCGTACTGAAAGTCGTGTGACTCCGGACGCTTTACGCCCGTTTTACTAAGCGTCCGATATCTATACCCGGGAAGGTCACGGAACCATCACGGTCGGGGGGAAACGAACATGGTCACGGTGGTGCCGTCGCTCGCCAAGGTCAGGGACATCAGGTCCGCGCTGCGCCGCAGGCCCGCGCGGGACAGGAGAGACCGGAAGATCGTCGATCTCAGGGCCTACACGGGCGGGAACGTCATCCGGTTCCCGAGGACGTCCGGGCCGACGTCCGCCGCCTGAGCGGCTCTTCCGCAGCGATCCACGAGACGGCCCGCCCGGCGTCCCCGCCGGGCGGGCCGACGGCTTTACTGGTTGAATGTCGCCTCATGAGTGATCTGTCCGCAACCGCGCGGACCCGGCACCGCCGGTTGCGGGAGCAGGGGCGCACCGACCGGGAGGCACTGTTCGAGGTGCTCCGGGCCGGGTTCGTCTGCCACCTCGGCGTCGTCGTGGACGGCGACCCCATGGTGGTGCCGACGGTGTACGGCTTCGACGACGACCATCTGTACGTGCACGGCTCGGTGGCCAGCCGCAGCCTCACCCGCGGCACGACGGTCTGCGTGACGATCACGCACGTCGACGGCCTGGTGCTGGCCCGATCGGTCTTCGAGCACGGCGTGAACTACCGCAGCGCGATGATCTACGGCGTGCCCCGCGTGCTGGAAGGCGACGAGAAGATCGCCGCCCTTCGGTGCCTGACCGAGCACGCCACCCCCGGACAGTGGGACTACGCCCGGCAGCCGAACCGCAAGGAGCTGGCCGCGACGACGATCCTCGCGGTCCCGCTCGCCGAGGCGTCGGTGAAGGCGCGCGAGGGCCATCCGGGCGACGCCGACGACCCGCACGACGTCTGGGCCGGGGTCCTGCCGCTCACCCGGTCGTGGCAGGCCCCCGTGACCGACCCGCAGGCGGCCGCCCATCCCGTCCCGCCGCACATCCTCGCCCGCACCACGCCCCACTGACCGCGGCGCCGTACGGCCGGTCGCGGCGGGCGGCCCTCACGACTGGACGCTCGGCTTGAGCCGGACGCCGCCGTCGACGGTCAGCACGGTGCCCGTCGCGTAGCCCGTCTCGATCAGGTAGGCGATCGCGTTCGCCACCTCGCCGGGAGTGCCGATCCTGCCGACCGTGGTGGCGGCGGCGAACGCGTCGAGCGCGCCCTGCCGGCCGTCCCCCAGTTCGTCCCACCACTCGGTGTCGATCACGCCGGGCGACACCGCGTTGACCCGGACCGGGGCGAGCTCCACCGCGAGCCCCGGGACCATCGACTCGATCGCGCCGTTCACAGCCGCGAGCCCGGCCACCCCGGCCAGCGCGTTGTTCGCGCTGGCCGCCGAGACGAACGTCAGCGACCCGTCCCGGCGCAGCGCCGGGAGCGCCGCCTGGGCGGCGACCACCTGGGCGATCAGCTTGTCGTCCAGGGCCCGGCGCAGGTCGTCGGGCGAGAGCGACAGGAACGGACCGGCCCCCTTGCGGCCCGACACGCTGATCACCACGTGGTCCACCGGGCCCGCCTCGGCGAACAGGGTCCGCATCGCCTCAGGATCGCGGGCGTCGGCCACCACACCGGAGCCCCTTTCCCCGATCTCCTTGACGGCCCGCTCCAGCCGTTCGGGCGTGCGGCCGGTGACGACGACCTCGCGCCCCGATGCGGCCAGCCGTACGGCGGCGGCCAGGCCGATTCCGCTCGTGCCGCCGACGATCACTACGCGCTCGCTCATGGATTTCCCCCAATATGAGACATGATGCCTCGAAACAATAAACGAGACACGATGTCCTGTAAAGTGGCGGCATGGTGGGGAGGCCACGCAGCCAGCAGGCGCGCCGGGCGATACTCGAGGCCGCGCTGCGGCTGTGCGAGCGCGACGGCTATCCGAACGTGACGCTGAAGAGCATCGCCGAGGAGGCGGGAACCGGCAGGCAGACGCTCTACCGCTGGTGGGACACCAAGGCCGACGTGCTGCTCGAGGCCATGACCGACCTCGTCGAAAGCTCCCGGGCGCCGTCGCAGGCCGACCTGGAGACGTTCCTGCGCGAGACCTTCGCGCTGGCGGAGGGCGTGGTCGGCAGGGTGGTGGCAGGCCTCATGGCGGAGGCCCAGAGCGACCCCGCCCTGGCCGAGCGCCTGCGGGAGCGGCTGATCGGCCCGCGGCGGGACGCCCTGCGGGCGGTGCTGGAGCGGATGCCGCCGCCCCCCGGCGCCGACCTGGACCTCCTGGTCGACATGATCTTCGGTGTCATGTGGTATCGGCTGCTCAACCGGCACGGCCCCCTCGACGCCGCCCTGGCGGGAGACGTCACGGCGCTCGTGGCCAGGATCGCCGCAAGCCCGGGACCCCATGGGGAACCCCCGCGCTGACGCGCCTTCGGAGGACGGCGAGCCCGACGACGGCCTCGGTGAGCGCGAGGTACCGCGGCGCGATTCACCGCTGGAGGCGGACCCGCGCGCTCCCGTCGGCGCCGTACGGAGGCGGGGCGTGCGGCGAACCTGAAAAGCCGGGCGCGATGGCCGCTGGACTCGTCCCCCGCATCCTCTGTCACGTCTGCCACTTCAGCGACAACGCGATGCGGCAGGATGGAGCGGTGACGCCTTCCCCAGCGGTCGTCCGGCCGGACCGGGACCTCCTTGAGGAGATCCTCGACGAGCTGGACATCGAGCACACGATAGACACAGAGGGCGACCTGGCGATCTCCACCGCCCACCTCACGATCTTCTTCCTGTTCGGCAAGGAAGGAGACCTGTTCACCGTGCGGACCTTTTACGAAAGGAACTACTCGGTGGACGACAAGCGGATGCTGCTCACGGCGCTCAACGAGTGGAACGCGGACACGATGTGGCCGAAGGTGTACGCGTTCACCCAGGACAACGGCACGATCCGGGTCGTCGGCGACTCCCAGGTCTACATCGGAGCCGGCGTGACCAGGGAACACCTGACCACGATGGTGGCCCACTGGGTCAGGTTCTCGATCAAGTTCTACCGCTGGCTCACCGACCGGCTCGCCTTCGAGGCCGACTAGTGCTCGCACCGGGACCTGTCCCGGCGCGCGGCCGGCGTCAGGGGGCGACGGGCGTCCGCGGCCGCAGCGACACGCCCGCCTGGGCGAACCACTGACGCAGGCCCGGCACCTGCGCAGGATCGGCCGCCACCCGGGCCGCGTACTCCTCGACGTCGACTTCCTTGCCCGCCGCGTCGCGCAAGGTGGCGGGGCCGGTCCACGACAGCGTCCACCGGGCCCTGCCTCCGCCGATCAGCACGCCCTCGACGGCGCGGGCGAGGACCTTGGCCACCAGGTCCGGCGACGGCCGCCATCCGAGGCGGACAAGCTCCTCATGAAGGGCGGCGTCCTGACCACGGGCCAGCGCCTCCAGGGCGGCGTCCAAGGACGGCTCCGGCCCGCCCGCGATCCGCTGGCCCGCGGCCGACAGATCCTGCAGCGCCTCGTCGTTTACGCCCATGTACATGCCCTGGGCGACCATTTCCTCCCAGGGCAGCGGGCGCAGCTTCAGCGCCTCCTCCGTCCAGAAGGTCTGCTCCACAGCGCGCGCGGCGACGGCGGGGTCCCGCAGGAGCGCCAGGGCGGGACGCGGGTCACGGGCGTGCGGGACGTCCTGCAGGACGGCGATCGCGGCCAGCCGCTCCGGCAGGCTCGGGTGGGAGTCGTACGACCCGGCCTCCTCGCCGTCCCCGTCGGCTTGGGCGATCTGCGTCCGATGCGCGTCGGCGAGGGCGTGGAAACCGCCGAACAGGTCGGCTGGACGGCTGCCCGCCATGCCGGTCATGCCGACGTACCGCTCCATGAACAGGTTCCAGGCGTCCGCCGTGCCGTGCACCTTGCGCAGGGCGTCCCCGGCGGCCTCGCGGCTCGCGACGGCGGCCGCGAACCGGTCGGCCTCCAGCTCCTGCCTGCGGGAGACGGCCTGGGAGACCCGCAGGAAGAGCCTGGCGTACAGGGAGAAGAGCTTCTGGATGAAGGCGTGGTTCCGCAGGGAGGCGACCGCCGCCAGCACGGCGATCCTGCCGCGATACACCGGCGCGCCCAGC
The DNA here is from genome assembly GCF_044460045.1 of Microbispora rosea. Lineage (NCBI taxonomy): Bacteria > Bacillati > Actinomycetota > Actinomycetes > Streptosporangiales > Streptosporangiaceae > Microbispora > Microbispora rosea. Next base: position 999,412 of record NZ_JBITJO010000002.1, read on the forward strand.
CGCGTGTGCGCACCGCTGTAATGACCGAGCTCGTGTCCCAGCACCGCGCGCATCTCGTCCACGGAAAGCGTCATCAGCAGGGGCAGGCCGACGTACATGACGCGTCGGCCCGCTCGCAGCCCCAGCCAGCTCGTGTCCTCCCACACCGCCGCGTTCACCTCGGCGACCAGCCGGATCTCGTTCGGCGGGCGGGTCCCCACCCGCGCGGCCAGCTCCTCGACCGTCTGCCAGAGCACCGGCTCGTCCCCCCGGCCGACCGCGACGCCCGGCTCCTCCTGACGTCCGCGGCGGTTGACCAGGATGAGGCCGCGCAGCAGCGCCAGGGCGGCCAGGGTGAGCACGATCGCGATCTTCACCGAGCCTGCGGTGACGTGCCGCACGACCACGACGTCGACGAGCGCCGCGGCCCCGAGCACCGCTGCGACCAGCACGTAGAAGCCCGCCAGCAGGCCGAATGCGATCGTGGCGCGGAAGGCGGTGACCATGTCATGACTCCGGTGAAGGTGAGGACGAGAGGCAGAAATTAACCGATCTCACCGGATCTGTCATCCCAATTGCGAAAGGCCGCGCGGCCCGCGCGTGCGAGTGGAAAGCAGTTCAGCGCCCTTGCCGCTACCGTCCTCGCCCTGGCGACGCCCGCCGTGACGGAGGGAGTCTTCGGGAGCGGCCGCGTCACGCCGAACTCGCCGGCATCGTCAGCGGGCGGATCCACGACGACGTCAGGCGGGCGGCGTTCCCGGCAGCCCCTGTGATCGCGGCGCCCGCAGCCCGTCGAGCACGATGCGCAGGTTCCGGCCCCACTGCTCCTCCCCGGCCCGAAGCCTGAGCGTGCGCGGCCCGGTCGCCACGGCCGCCAGCAGGAACGGCACGTCCTGCCAGGCCACGTCGGCCCGCACCACCCCCGCCTCCTGCGCGCGCTCCACCAGGAGCCGCAGACCCTCCTGGATCTCCCCGAGAACCGGGTCGAGATTCGGCCCGCAGGCGCCGCCCACGGCTTCGCGGATGCCACAGCTCTCCGCGCGCAGCCGCACGTACGCGGCGGCGAAGGTCTCGAATGCGCGCCAGGGGTCGGGGTCTTCAGCGGCGTTCGCGGCCAGGTCGGTCATCTCGGCGAGCACCTCGTCGAGGACCGCCTCCAGCAGCGCCTCGCGGGAGGACACACGCCGGTAGAAGGTGCCGATGCCCACTCCGGCCCTGCGGGCGATCTCGTGCGCCGTGACCTCGACTCCGATCTCGGCCACCGCCGCCCGCGCAGCCTCCACCAGCCGCTCTATGTTGCGCCGCGCGTCGGCCCGGGGCATCCGCCCCGGCTCCGCCGCCAGCAGCACGCCAACCGCTCCGTCCCGACTGCTCATGAACGGAGCCTATCAACCGGACGCTTCGAGTCCGATTATGTTACGGTCGCAACCGGACGCCACAAGTCCGGTTATTGCATGGAGGCGGACAATGAGCAGAATCCGTGTGGGCATCGTCGGCGCCAACCCCGAGCGCGGCTGGGCGCTGCGCGCGCACGTCCCGGCGCTGCGGGCGCTGCCGGATTACGCGATCACGGCCGTGGCGACCAGCCGGGAGGACAGCGCCTGTGAGGCCGCGCGCAGGTTCGGCGCCGCGCACGCCTTCACCGACCCCCGGGCCCTTGCCGAGCATCCCGAGGTGGACCTCGTCGCCGTCACGGTCAGGGTCCCTCACCACGCCGAGCTCGTCGAAGCCGCCCTTGAGGCCGGCACGCACGTGCTGTGCGAGTGGCCGCTCGCCCGTACGACCGACGAGGCGCGGGACCTGCTCGACCGGGCGCGGGCCGCCGGTGTTCGCCACGCGCTCGGACTGCAGGGCCGGTTCGCCCCCGCCGTGATTTACGCTCGCGACCTGCTCAGGGACGGCGCGGTGGGCCGGGTGACCGCGGTGAACGTCCACTCTGCGGTCGGCAAGGGCGCGAGCGGCAGGCTGCCGTCCTGGGCGGCGTACACGGTCACCCGCGCCGGCGCGGCCGGGCTGCTCGAGGTCGTGGGCGGGCACACGCTCGACGTCGTGGAGCATCTCCTGGGCGGCGTCGGCTCCCTGTCCGCCGCCCTCTCCGTGCAGCGCGGGCACTACGTAATCGAGGAGAGCGGCGAGACGATCGAGGCCGACACCCCTGACCAGCTCCTGCTCTCCGCCACCATGACGAGCGGCGCGGTGCTCTCTTTGCACCTGCACAGCGGCAAGGTCACCGAGCCGGGCACGCGGATCGAGATCTCCGGCACGGAGGGCGACCTCGCCCTCGTGTCCACCGGTCCCGGCAGCCCGTACGGCGTCCAGATCACCGAGCTGTGCCTGCACGGGACGGCGGGCGGCGCGTGGAAGAAGCTGCCGATTCCCGAGGAGTACGTCCGGGTGCCCGGGGCGGCGGGCGACGCGCGCAATGTCGCCGGGCTCTATGCCGCGCTCGCCGCCGACCTGCGGACGGGCGAAGGGCGGGTGCCTGACTTCGCCCGCGGCCTGCGTCTGCACGGCCTGCTCGACGCGATCCGCCGCTCCGCGGAGACCGGCACCCGCCAGACGTTGACCCCGGCCTGATCGGTCAGCCTCGCGCGAGGGCGTCGCGCAGCTCCGCGGCGGTGAGGCGGGGGCCGTAGGCGGGCTTGTCCCGCTGGAACCGCCGTCCCTCCGCGAGCGGGCCCGCGTCGACGACGTCGAAGCCGAAGGAGTCGATCAGCTCGGTGACCGTCTTCTTGGCCTCGTCGTCGTCGCCCGAGATCGGCAGCGCCCGCCGGTTCTCCGTGCCGGCGGGCTGCCCCTGCTCGGAGAGGTGGACCCAGTTGATGGCGTTGAACGCCTTCACGACCCGCGACCCCGGCAGATGCGCGGCGAGCACCTCGCTGTCGGTGGTCTCCCCGGCGTCGATCTCGGGGAAGCGACCGTCCCGCTCGAAGTAGTAGTTGTTCGTGTCGATGACGACCTTGCCGTCCAGCGGCTCGACCGGCACCTCCCGGTATCTACCGAAGGGGATCGTGACGACCACGATGTCCCCCGCCGCCGCGGCCTCGGCCGCGGTGGCGGCGCGCGCGTTCGGGCCCAGCCCGGCCACGAGTTCGGAGAGTGTGTCCGGTCCGCGGGAGTTGCTCAGCACCACCGAGTGCCCGGCGTCGACCGCCAGCTTCGCAAGGGTGCCGCCGATCTTCCCGCTGCCGATGAATCCGATAACCATGGCTGCGGCAACACGGGAACCACCGGTGTCATTCCCGGCCGGCGGGTCCCGTAGGACGACGGCTCGCTCCTGCCCACGCAACGGTCCCGGGCGAGGAAGGTGGATGCCTCCCACGCGGACCCGAGTGGGAGACACCAGGGCAGCGCTTTCGGCCGGGTCTCCTCACCGCGCTCCTGCTCGGCCTGTGCGGGAAGCGGGGCTGGAGCATTTGGACGCGCTATCCACAGTCGGGATTTTCGAGGAGTTTTCGCGGTCATCAGACGGGAATCGCAACCACAAGACTCAGGTGTTTCAGCACCGACGACTACTTGTGGCGGCGATTGAGTGATGCTTGTGAGCACTGTCTCAGCCCCATGTCCGGCCAATCCGCGCGTATGTGCGCCTCACGCGGGTGACCTGGACAAGTCACCCCGCTGTCGCCTCCTCCCACAACCGCCGAAGCCGATAAATTGGCTTCTTCCTCCCCCAATCCGTCTCGTCTGTCCTGGAGCTACCTTGACAGCCAATATCACAGCCCTTGTTACCTCCCTGATCGCTGTAGTCGGAGCTGTAGTGACGTCCCTCTACTCCCAGCGGACGGCTCTGCGGAGCAGGCAGCAGGAGTTCGAACTGGGTAGAGCCCAGCGGCAGGAAGAGCACGAGCGCGCCCAACGCAAGGCGGTGCTTGAGCAACGGCGCGCATGCTATGTGGCGCTGAACATCGCCATCAGAAGGCATCGCGCGGCCATCATCGACTTCCTGCACGCGGTCCAGCGTGGGCAAGCCGACGATGACGTACGGGACGAACTCGAAGAATCGCGGCGGCTGTACATCGAAAGACACGCTGAAGCGCAGATGACGGCTCCCGACGACGTCCTAAGCGCCGCAGGCGCCGTGCGAGAACACCTAAGTACCTGGTTCGGGCTGGCCAAGCGGCTGGAATCCGGAGCAACGCGGGAAAGCGACTCTCTGGAGGCTGCCTTCATACATGGCGACCAGTTCTGGAATCAGAACAAGCGCCTTCGCTCAATGATGCGTACCGACCTGGGTGTCCCGAAATCGAGCGGCGACCAGGATGACGATCGCGTGTGAATCGACTGCTTTCGGCGCAGTGACAGATTCGCTTCCAGCCGGCCCGCTGAACGCATAAGCCGAGGGGCGGCGGGCTCTCCCGCCACCCCTCGGCGAGCAGTGCTCATGGCGCTGCGCGCCGATTACGCGGGGTGGCTCAGTCCAGGACGATCGTCGTCAGGGCGCGTGGCGCGATCGTCACGCCCTTGTCCCGCAGGGGGATGGGGGCCACCGCGTTGTTCTCGTCGGTCAGGTAGGCCCTGGCCCGGCCGTGGCCCTTGATCTTGTCCCAGGTGACGGGGTCCGTGCCCGCGTTGAGGATCTCGACGACACGGGAACCGTCGGCGTTGCGGAACGCGGAGACCTTCAGGCCGGGGTCGGAGGCCGTCGCCCCGAGCCGCACCGCGCCGGGCCTGATGAACCTGCTGTAGGCGGCCAACGCCCACAGCCGCTTCGACACCTGGTAGGTCTTCGTCGTGGTGTCGATGCGGATGAACGCCCTGGTGGCCCCGCTCGAAGCCCCCAGCCAGTAGATGTAGCCGGAGACGCCGCCGAGCGTGAGCGCGTCGTTGACGGCCTGCGCGACCGTCATGCCGTCCTGGCCGCTGCCGTCGTCCCACTTCTCGTCCCATGTGCTGCCGCCGGGGCCCCACTCGGACATCCACGTGTTGCGGTCCGTCGGCAGCGGGGAGGTCGGGGGGCTGGCGTAGGAGTGGCCACTGTGCACCCTCACCCAGCGGGCGGCCTCGGGGTCGGCCTCGATCGCCTGCGTGTACGTCTTGGCCTGGTCCCAGCCGAACGAGTCGCAGCACAATATGTTCACGCCCGCGGCCCTGGCCACCGGGCCGAGCACCTTGACGAACCGGGCGGCCTCCTCGGGCGTGAAGCGCATGGATTCGTAGCCGGCCGTCCAGTCGGGCTCATTCGTGAAGCCCAGGTCGGTGATCCTGATGCCTTCCCGCGCGTAGAACTTCGTGTACTGCACGAGATAGTTCGCGTACGCCCGCTGCCACTCCGGCAGCAGCGTGCCGCCGTTCCTCGCGTCGCCGTTGTCCTTCATGTAGCCGGGCGCGCTCCAAGCGTCGGCGAAGAAGCGGTTAACCCCGTACCTCTGGGCGGCCCTGGCCATCCAGACCTGGCTGTTGTCGTCGCCGTCCCAGACGTACCTGGGCGGCGCCGTCGGGCCGCCCGGGTCGTCCGGCTGGATCGAGACCATCTGGTCGTAGGGGCTGCCCGCCGGCCTCGCTCCGATGCCGAGCCGGAGAATGCTGAGCCCGGCCCCCTTCTCGCGGCTGAACCACAGATCGAGGATCTCCTGCTGCTTGTCCTCCGGCAGGGCCTTGATCAGCTCGTTCCGCCGGAACGCGGTGGAGACGCCGAACCCGTCGATTTTCTGGTATTTCACGCTGTTGTCGATGTCGACGGTGACCGTCGACGCGGCCGCCGGCTGTGCCTGCCCGATCAGTGGAGCGACGAGCAGTGCGGCCGCGAGGGCGTGTTTACGCATGGGTACTCCGGTGTCGAGGGGGGTTGCGCCCGCGAAGGCACCTCGGGACAGGGCCGGCGTCGCGTGGCCGCGGCGCGGCGTGGAGCAGTCGGTGGGAGGCTCAGGCCGAGGGCGACACCGGATCGGAACACTTACAGAGATAACACGCCGAAAGATTTGACTCAATATAACCGGAGATTTCCCGAAAATTTCGGTTCATCATGCGATGAGAGGAGTGCCCGCGATGTGGGTCCGTCTCCCCTGGTCAACGCCCTAGTGCTGGGGCTGTGGTGCACACTCCTCCCGGCCGTGCGGTACCGACCGGCGCACGCACGACACTCGACGGGCACCGGTGAACCGTTCACAGCTCGGAGCGGAAAGTATCGCATTGTGATCGAAACTTTCGACGAACCCGGGCCTTGCGGTCATCTCACGCAAGAAAGGGGACCGGCGATTCCGCCGGCCCCCTTCGCTCACGGGGTGTGACCCGAGGTCAGCTGCAGCCGCTGGTGCTGCCGCAGCCCTCGCAGACGTAGCAGCTGCCGGCCGGGCGCATCTTGGTGCCGCAGGTCATGCACAGCGGCGCGTCCGCCGTGCGGCCCTGGTGGCTCTCCAGCGAGGCGCCGACCCGGCGCGGCTCCGGCACCGCCACCGGCGCGACCTGCCCGGCGGACGGCCCCTCGGCGGGCTTGGCCTCGACCGGCGCCGGCTGCGCCTTCTCGACGGGCACGGCCTTGCCGCTCTCGATGGGCGCGGACTGCCCGCTCTCGATGGGTGCTGACTGCGCCAGGGCGGCGGTGTCCACGTCCTGGAGCGCGGCCGGGTCCTCGCCGCGCTGCTGCGCGGCCCGCTCCGAGGCGGAGAAGATCCCCAGGGCGGCCCGGTCCTCGTACGGCAGGTAGTCGAGCGCGAGCCGCCGGAAGATGTAGTCCATCACGGACTGCGCCATCCGGACGTCGGGGTCGTCGGTCATGCCCGCCGGCTCGAAGCGCATGTTGACGAACTTCTGCACGTACGTGTCGAGCGGCACGCCGTACTGGAGGCCGATCGAGATCGCCACGGAGAAGGCGTCCATCACGCCCGCGAGCGTGCTGCCCTGCTTGGACATCTTGAGGAAGACCTCGCCCAGACCGTCGTCGGGGTAGGACGAGGCGGTCATGTAGCCCTTGGCGCCGCCCACGGTGAAGCGGGTGGTGGTGCTCGGCCGCTGGTTCGGCATCCGCCGCCTGGTCGGCCGCGCGACCTCCACGACCTGGACGATCGGCTCCTTCTCCGCCGTCTCGGCGGGGACCTCCTCGGGGGTCTTCTTCGCGACCGACAGCGGCTGGCCGACCTTGCAGTTGTCGCGGTAGACGGCCAGAGCCTTGAGGCCGAGCTTCCAGCCCTCCAGGTAGACCTGCTCGATGTCGTCGATCGTGGCCGACTCGGGCAGGTTCACGGTCTTGGAGATCGCGCCGGACAGGAACGGCTGGACGGCCGCCATCATCCGGACGTGGCCCATCGGGGCGATGGCCCGCTCGCCCATCGCGCAGTCGAACACCTCGTAGTGCTCCGGCCGCAGGCCGGGGGCGTCCACGACGTGACCGTGCTCGGCGATGTACTCGACGATGGCCTCGACCTGCTCCTCCAGGTAGCCGAGCCGGCGCAGCGCCCGCGGGATCGTCTGGTTGACGATCTGCATCGAGCCGCCGCCGACGAGCTTCTTGAACTTCACCAGCGCCAGGTCGGGCTCGATGCCGGTGGTGTCGCAGTCCATCATCAGGCCGATGGTGCCGGTCGGGGCGAGCAGCGACGCCTGGGCGTTGCGGTAGCCGTTCTTCTCACCGAGCCTGAGGCACTCCTGCCACTGCCGGGTGGCCTCGCCGTGCAGGGCCTTGTCCATGTCGTCGAGCGTGCGCAGGTCGTCGTTGGCCGCGGCGTGCTTGCGCATGACCCGCTTGTGCGGCTCGGCGTTGCGCTGGTAGCCGTCGTACGGGCCGACGATCCCGGCGATCTCGGCCGAGCGGCGGTAGGACACGGCGGTCATCAGCGAGGTGATCCCGGCCGCGATGGCCCGGCCGCCGTCGGAGTCGTACGCGTGCCCGGTCGCCATGAGCAGCGCGCCCAGGTTGGCGTAGCCGATGCCGAGCTGGCGGTACGCCCGGGTGGTCTCGGCGATCTTCTGCGTCGGGAAGTCGGCGAAGGTGATCGAGATGTCCATCGCGGTGATGATCAGCTCGGTGACCTTCACGAAGGTCGCGACGTCGAAGGAGTCGTCGTCGCGCAGGAACTTCAGCAGGTTGATCGACGCGAGGTTGCACGAGGAGTTGTCCAGGTGGACGTACTCCGAGCAGGGGTTGCTGGCCGTGATGCGCCCGGTCTCGGGGCAGGTGTGCCAGTCGTTGATCGTGTCGTCGTACTGCAGGCCGGGGTCGGCGCACTCCCAGGCGGCCTTGGCCATCTTGCGGAACAGCGACCGCGCCTCGACCTCCTCGATGACCTCGCCGGTCAGCCGGCCCCGCAGGCCGAACTGCCCGCCGTCCTCGACGGCCCGCATGAACTCGTCGGAGACCCGCACCGAGTTGTTGGCGTTCTGGTACTGCACGGACACGATGTCCTTGCCGCCGAGGTCCATGTCGAACCCGGCGTCGCGCAGCGCGCGGATCTTGTCCTCCTCGCGCGCCTTGGTCTCGATGAACTCCTCGATGTCGGGGTGGTCCACGTCGAGGACGACCATCTTGGCCGCCCTGCGGGTCGCGCCGCCCGACTTGATGGTGCCGGCGGAGGCGTCGGCGCCGCGCATGAAGGAGACCGGGCCGCTGGCCGTGCCACCGCTGGACAGCAGCTCCTTGGACGAGCGGATGCGGGAGAGGTTGACCCCGGAGCCGGAGCCGCCCTTGAAGATCACACCCTCTTCCTTGTACCAGTCGAGGATCGACTCCATCGTGTCGTCCACGGCCAGGATGAAGCAGGCGCTCACCTGCTGGGGGGAGCGGGTGCCGACGTTGAACCACACCGGGGAGTTGAAGCTGAAGGTCTGGTGGATCAGCGCGTGCTTGAGCTCGTGGTCGAAGATCTCCGCGTCCTCCTCGGAGGCGAAGTAGCCGTTCTCGACGCCGGTCCTGGTGTAGACGCCCACGACCCGGTCGACGAGCTGCTTGAGGCTCGACTCGCGCTGCGGGGTGCCCACCGCCCCGCGGAAGTACTTGGTGGTGACGATGTTGGCCGCGTTGACCGACCAGAAGTCGGGGAACTCCACGCCGTGCTGCTCGAAGTTGACCGAGCCGTCCCGCCAGTTCGTCATCACGACGTCGCGCCGCTCCCAGCGGACCTCGTCGTACGGGTGCACCCCCGGGGTGGTGAAGATGCGCTTCATCTTCAGGCCCTTGCGCGGGCGCTTGCCCGGCCTGCCCCCCACACCCGACACGGTGCCGCTCACGGTCTCCGTCATGACTTCCCCCTCCCAGGGCCCGATGGAGCCCCTTCTCCGACCACGCTCGTTATAACCACATCGTCGCGCCGCGCCGTCGCGCGCCGCCGCCCGCCTCGTCCCGGTCCCCCGGAAGGCGCCTACTCCTCGCCGACCGTGCTGTGGGCCGCGCGGAGCCGCTCGATCTCCGCCTCGAAGTCCGCCAGCGTCTCGAAGCTGCGGTAGACCGACGCGAAGCGCAGGTAGGCCACCTCGTCGAGGTCGCGGAGCGGGCCCAGGATGGCCAGGCCCACCTCGTGCGAGGCGATCTCGGCCGCGCCGGTGCCCCGGATGCTCTCCTCGACGCGCTGCCCGAGCTGGGCGAGGGAGTCCTCGCTTACCGGGCGTCCCTGACAGGCCCGCCGTACGCCGGCGATGACCTTCTCCCGGGAGAACGGCTCGGTGACCCCGCTGCGCTTGCTCACCATCAGCAGTACGGTCTCCTGCGTGGTGAATCTGCGCCCGCACTCGGGACAGGTGCGCCGGCGGCGGATCGCCGACCCGTCCTCGGCCGCACGGCTGTCGACGACCCGGGTGTCCGGGTGGCGACAGAACGGACAGTGCACTTCATCGCCTCCCTGAACGCACATCCCGGAACACAAGGTGTGGTGAACTTACACCGATGTGACTACTAGATGTTGTGGTCCAACCGTAGGAGCGCCCGACCTTGAACGCAAGTCGAACCGGCCGCGGGCGTGGAAGTTCCTGCTCGGCGCGCGTGTCGCGCCTCCTGTCACGGCCGCATCAACTGCCCCGGCCGTTGCGGAACAGGCCCTTTGCGCGCCTTTCCCGGGCCGATTTCCGTACGGCTTCTGACCTGGGCGTACGGCGGCCAGAGAAGATCGGGTAAATCGAACACGGGATCGATCGAACTCCCGTACGATGAGGTGGACGGCGAGATCGGCGATTTCGCTGGATATCGAACAATTGTTTGACGGTGATCTTGAATCGCGGTACGGTCGCTCTGTGCGACATGAGGAACACGGATTGAGAGGTGGCATCGTGAGTGACCGAAGTGAGCAAGCGGATGGCGTCAGCGACCTCGCGGTTCGCAGGCGCGACTCGCTTGGCCTCACCCCCAGGCAGCGGAAGATCCTCGAGGTCATCCGCGACTCGGTCCAGCAGCGCGGCTATCCGCCGTCCATGCGGGAGATCGGGGAAGCGGTCCAGCTGACCAGCACCTCCAGCGTGTCGCACCAGCTCACGGCGCTCCAGCGTAAGGGCTACCTCCGGCGTGATCCCCATCGGCCCCGGGCCCTGGAGGTCCGGCTGCCGGGCGAGCCGGTGCTGTGGGTGGACCCGGACGCCACCTCCGAGGAGGAGGCCGGGTTCAACCGGCCCACCGCGGCCTACGTGCCGCTGGTCGGCCGCATCGCCGCCGGTGGCCCCATCCTCGCCGAGCAGAGCATCGAGGACGTGTTCGCGCTGCCCAAGCAGCTCGTGGGCGAGGGCACGCTGTTCCTGCTCCAGGTCTCCGGCGACTCGATGATCGAGGCCGCCATCGCCGACGGCGACTGGGTTGTGGTGCGGCAACAGCCGGTCGCCGACAACGGCGACATCGTGGCCGCGATGATCGACGGCGAGGCCACCGTGAAGACGTTCAAGCGCAAGGACGGGCACGTGTGGCTGGTGCCGCACAACCCCAACTACGAGCCGATCCCGGGCGACGAGGCCACCGTGCTCGGCAAGGTCACGGCGGTCCTGCGCAAGCTGTAGCCGCGCCGGCGCCCCGCGGCACGAGGCACCGCGGGGCGCGGCGGCCGCCTTCCAGGCGGTCACTTACCGGCAATTAGGGTGAGTCGGGTGAAACTCGACTCACTGTCTCTGGATGCGGCCCGCCGTCGTGACGGAATCAAATGGGCCCGCGCCGCGTCCGGCGTCATCCCCGCCTGGGTCGCCGACATGGACTTCCCCGTGCCCGAGGCGGTCACGGAGGCGATCGCGAGACGTGCCGCCACAGACCTCGGCTATCCCGCCTGGCTGGAGGAGCCCACCGCCGGGCCCCTGGCGGAGGCGTTCGCCGAGCGCATGGAGACGCGGTACGGCTGGCGAGCCGATCCGGCACACGTGCGGTCCTACACCGACCTCAACCAGGCCCTCCAGGTGCTGCTGCACGTCATGACCGACCCCGGCGACGCGGTGGCGCTGCACGTTCCGGCCTACGACCCCTTCCTCACCACGATCACCGCGATGAACCGCCGCCTGGTGCCCATGCCGCTGACGGCCGACGGCAGGTTCGAGGTGCCCGGTGAGCCCGTCCGGGTGCTCCTGCTGGTCAACCCGCAGAACCCGTCGGGCCGTTCGTTCACCCGTGAGGAGCTCGAGGCCATCGCGACGTACGCCGACCGGCACGGCACTCTGGTGATCTCCGACGAGATCCACGCCGACCTGACGTACGCCCCTGCCCGGCACATCCCGTTCGCCACGATCCTGCCGGAGCGCACGGTCACGCTGACCTCCGCCAGCAAGGCCTTCAACATGGGCGGACTGCACTGCTCGGTGGCCCACATCGGCGCGAAGGACGCCAGGGCCACGCTCGGCCGCCAGCCCGCCCACATCTACGGGGCGCCCAGCGTTCTCGGTGTGGAGGCCACGGTCGCGGCGTGGCGGCACGGCGACGCGTGGCTCGAGGAGGTGCTGGCGATCCTGGACCGCAACCGCAGGCGCATCGCCGAGCGGCTCCCCTCGGTGGGGTACCGCATGCCCGAAGCCACCTATCTCGCCTGGCTCGACTTCGGCGTGCCCGGCGCGGCGCACTTCCTTGAGCGGGAGGCCCGGGTCAAACTCAACCCGGGCCCGAACTACGGAGGCGGCGACACCTTCGCCCGCCTCAACTTCGCGACGTCGGCGGCGATCCTGGAGGAGATCCTGTCCAGGATCGCCGCCGCACTGACGTGAGGCGCCCGCTCAGCTCGCCGTGCAGGTCACCGTGGACGGAACGCCGTTGCTGCCGGACCAGCTGCCGTTGAAGCCGAACATGGTCGAGGCCCCGGCGGCCAGCGTGCCGTTGTAGGACATGTTCGTCACCGTGACGTTCGACCCGCTCGCGCTGAGCGTGCCGTTCCAGAGCTGGCTGATGCTCTGGCCGTTCGGGAAGGCCCACTTCACGGTCCAGCCCGAGATGGCCGAGGAACCCGCGTTGACCGTGACCTCACCCTGGAAGCCGCCGGGGTACTGGTTGGCGACCTTGTAGGTGGCGGTGCAGGTCTTCCCGCCCGGCGACGAAGGAGACGCCGACGGCGACGCGGAGGGAGAGGGCGACGGGGACACCCTCGGCGAGGCCGACGGAGAGGGTGACGGTGAGACCGACGGGGAAACCCTCGGTGAGGGCGAGGCCGACGGCGACACCGGCGGCGTGGGGTTGCCGCCGCCCGTCGGCGGGATCAGGTAAGGCGAGATGATGCTCTGCTTGGCCTGGTCGACCGTCGCCCAGTCGTCCTTCAGGATGCCGCCCGTGTCACCCGAGTTGGGGTTCCACGACCAGTAGGTGAACGACATGCCGTTCACCCCGCTGCCCATGTACTTCATGAGCTCCTGGAGCCAGACCTTGTCGATGTTGCTGGCCAGCGTGGTGCCGAACTCGCCCACCATGATCGGCGCGATGTTCTGCTTGTACAGGTAGCCCCAGTACTTGTCCCAGATGGCCGGCATGTTGGCCGGGTACGACGGGTCGTCGAACCATGTCTGGTGGAAGACCGAGGTGGCGTACTCGTGGGGCGAGTAGACGAGACGGTTGGCCACGTTGAGCCGCACCGGGTACTGCCCGGCCTTGGTGAGGTTGCCGCCCCACCAGCCGCAGTCCTCGTCGTTGCTGGTGTCGTTGTCCCAGACGTTGGACAGGCCGCCGCTCGGGCAGCTCACGCCCTCCACGAAGATCAGCCAGTTGGGCTGCACGGACAGGATGGCGTTGCCGGCGCGCTCGGCCGCCAGGCGCCAGTCGCGCGACTCGTCGCCGCAGCCCCAGCAGGAGCCGGTCGCGTTCGGGTTGGTGCCGTCGGCGTGCGGCTCGTTGTGCAGGTCGGCCCCGATGACGGTGGTGTTGCCCGCGTAGTGCTGGGCCAGTGACTTCCAGTTGCTGATCCAGGTCGACTCGGGAACGCCCGAGGTGTACCACAGCGCCGTCTGGCCCGCGCTGGTCGGCCGGTGCCGGTCGAGGATGATCCGCATGCCCTTCTGGCCCGCGTAGTCCACGACCTTGTCGAGGATCTGCAGCGGGGACAGGCCGATCAGGTCGGGGTTGGAGTAGGTGTTGACGCTGGTCGCCTGCGCACCCGGCTTCAGCGCGTCGTCGGAGAACGGCACCCGGATGGTGTTGTAGCCCAGGCTCGCCATGAGGTCGAGCTGGCTCTTCCACGGGTTGTTCGCCCACAACCCGTGGAAGGTCTTGTTGTCGGTCTCCATGCCGAACCAGTTGATGCCGGTCAGCCGGACGGTGGCGCCGGTGCTGTCGACGATCTTGTTCCCGCTGGTGTGCAGGTAGCCGGTGCCCGTGCCGGCGGCGTTCGCCGGCGACCCGGTGACGACGAGCACGGTCGCCGCCATGGCGGCGGCGGTCGCCAGCCCGCCGAGAATTCGTCTGTACAAGACGTGCCTCCCACGCGGGGCGCACGCCGACGGCGAGCCATTCGGTCAGGCGCGCACCCCAGACCACCGCCGGAGCGGTGGTGGTCGCGGCATGCCCTGACCGCACGCCTACATCGATATGACTAGTTTGTGGCTCGGGCGTAATTTTGTCCGGTAGGCCAGGCCATCGTCAACGTCCCGTCACGGCACGATGCCGACGAGCTTCGGCCCCCCGGGTCACCGCAGCGGCGGCAACTCCGGCGGGGCGGCCGGCGGCCGCTCCTCAAGCGCGGCCAGGGCCAGCTCCACGGCCCGCGCCAGCTGCGGATCCCGCCCCGCGACCAGATCCTGCGGCGTCGTGACGACCTCGACGTCCGGCTCGACACCGTGGTTCTCGACGCCCCACCCCTCGCCCTCCAGCCAGAACGAGTAGCGCGGCTGCGTGACGACGGTCCCGTCCACGAGCCAGTAGCGCGAGTCGATGCCGATCACACCGCCCCAGGTCCGCGTGCCCACGAGCGGCCCGATGCCGCGGTTCTTGATCCCGGCGCTGACGATGTCCCCGTCCGACCCCGCGAACTCGTCGGTGACGGCCACGACGGGCCCGCGCGGCGCGTCCTCGGGGTAGCGCGCCGGCTCATATCCCCGGCTGAGCTGCCACCCGGTCACCCGTCGCTGCAGCTTCTCCAGCACCAGCTCCGACACGTGACCGCCGCCGTTGTCGCGGACGTCCACGACGAGCGCGTCGCAGTCCATCTCGGCACGCAGATCCCGGTGGAACTGCGCCCACCCGGTCGACATCATGTCCGGCACGTGTAAGTAGCCGAGCCGCCCGCCCGACGCCTCACGCACGAACGCCCGCCGTCCGGCCACCCAGTCGTGGTAGCGCAGCACCGTCTCGTCGGCGACGGGCCTGACGACGACCCGGCGGGTCTCGCCGCCGGAGCCGGGCCGTACGGTCAGCTCCACGGGCCGCCCCGCCATCCCGGACAGCAGCGCCAGCGGCCCGCGGACCGGATCCACCGGGCGCCCGCCCACGGCGACGATCGCGTCGCCCTCCCGGACGGCGACGCCGGGCGCGAGCAGCGGCGAGCGGGCCTCGTGGTCGGAGGACTCCCCCGGCAGGATGCGGCCGATCCGCCACACCCCGTTCTCGTCCCGGGCGAGGTCGGCGCCGAGCAGGCCCTGGCGGCGCCGGGGATCGCCGCCGGCGCCGACGGGCCGCGCGTACGCGTGGGAGGTGCCCAGCTCGCCCTGGACCTCCCAGAGCAGGTCGATCAGCTCGGAGTAGGCGCCGATCCGCTCGACGAGGGGGGCGTAGCGGCCGAGCGTGCCCGGCCAGTCCACACCGTTCATGTCCGCCCGCCAGAAGTGGTCGCGCATGAGCCGCCCGGCCTCGTTGTAGGCCTGCCGCCACTCGGCGACCGGGTCGACGGTCACGGCCACGCGGTCCAGGTCGACGGTGACGACCTCGTCGTCCTCCCCGGTGGCCCGGGTCTGCAGGCCGTGCTCCCCGGTGGCCACCAGCCGCGTGCCGTCGCCGCTGACCTCGAAGGCCCCGAACTCCCTGCTCAGCTCGACGACCTTGCGCTTGACCAGGTCGTAGCGTTCGAGGACCGGATCGCCGGGCTCGGTGCCGTCGCCGAGCTCGCCGGTGAGCGGGTGACGCAGCCACAGCAGGCCGCCCTTGGCGGCGCGCAGGTTCGAGTAGATGCCGGCGGGCACCGGCACGGGCACGATCCGGGCCGCCAGTCCCTCGGCGTCCACCTCGGTCACGGGCGGCGGGTCGGACTTGGCGTCGTTCTTGGCGTTCTGGGTGCTCTCTGTGTGCTGTGCGTTCTGGGGGTCCGGGCCCGCGTCGTCGTCTCCGCCGAAGCCGCGGCCGGCCAGGGAGGGATCGAACGGCGAGGGCGTCGTGGCCTTGAGCGGCACCAGGTACGGCCGGCAACTGGCGGGAAACGACAGGTCGAAGACGTGACTGTCGTAGACCGGGTTGAACGTGCGGTCGGACAGGAAGGCCAGGTGCTTGCCGTCCATCGTGAAGGACGGACAGTAGTCGTTGAAGCGCGGCGGGGTGACCTCGATCGCGGTGCTGCCGTCCACCCGGGCGAGCTTCAGGTGGCAGCGCCAGGGCTGGTAGGCGTGCGCCCACGCGAGCCAGGCCGAGTCCGGCGAGAACGTGAGGTGCCGAACGTCGCCGTGGGTGGTGCGGTCCACCTCGCGGACGTTCCCGGAGTCGAGGTCCACCACCAGCAGCCGCCCGTCGTGCGTGGCGACCGCGGCGTGCTCGCCGTTCGGCGCGGCGGCCAGGTCGAGCACCCGGCCGAGCTGCCCGGCGGCCAGCGTGCGGATCTCACCGCCGGGCGTGCCGATCTCCAGCGCGTCCTCGCCGGAGGCGTCCGACACCCAGACGGCCCGGCCGGCCTGCGGATGGGATGAGGAGCCCAGCGGCCGCGGCAGCCGCACCCGGACGCCGGGCTCGGCGCGCAGCGTGCCCGCGGGGCCGTCACGGTGGGTCAGCCAGTGGGCGGTGCCCCGGATCTCGACCACGCTCGCCCGCCCAGTGCGGTCCGGCGCGAAGCCGCCGACGTCGTTCGGCGCGGGCCGCCTGGCCCTGGCCGGACGCGGCCCGCTCAGGGTGATGTCCAGCCTGTACGGCTCCGCGTCCAGACTCTCCAGCAGCCACAGGTCGCCGCCGAGGCTGTAGACGACGCGGGAGCCGTCCGTCGCGGCGTGGCGCGCGTAGAAGCCGCGGTGCGTGGTGTGCTGCCGCAGGTCCGAGCCGTCGGGCAGGCAGGAGTAGAGGTTGCCGTCGCCGTCGGTGTCGGCGAGGAAGGCCAGCCGCTCCCCCACCCACATGACCGACCAGTGCTGTGCGGGATTGCCGGCAAACAGGCGGGTGAACTCGCCGTCGCCCGTGGCGTCCACCCAGATCTTGGCCGCGGTGCCGCCCCGGTATCGCTTCCACTGCGACGGCTCGCGCCACACCGCCGACACGGTCGCCACCCTGGCGCCGCTGACCGCGGCCTCGCTGACCCTGCCGTACGGCAGGGCCGTCGCCGGGCCGCCGTCCAGCGGAACCGCGTGGGCCCACAGCCGGGACCGTGAGCCGTGGCCCGCGGCGGTGACCGCCAGCACGTTCCCGTCCTCGGTCCAGCCGCACACGCCCGTCTTGGCGTTGCCCCAGTGCGTGAGCCGCTCGCCCTCGCCGCCGTCCAACTCGGCGGCGAACACCTCGGGCTCGCCCTCGCGGGTGCTCGTCCAGGCGATGCGGGCGCCGTCGGAGGAGAACCGGGGGCGCGAGACCTCGACCCGGTCGGCCGTGAACCGCCAGGCCCTGCCGCCGCCCGTGGGTGCCAGCCAGACGTCGTCGTCCGCCACGAAGGTGAGGAGGTCGCCGTTCAGATGGGGGAATCTCAGGTACGCACCGTTCGCCACATCCGCACCTTATGCCGAACGGCGACGGCTCCGCCGTACCGGACAGGTTCGTTCCTGGTACGGCGGAGCCGGGGCGACCCGTTAGGGGACGATGTTGACGAGCTTGGGCGCGCGCACGATCACCTTGCGCGGCTCGCCGTCGAGGTAGGGCCGGACCTTGTCCGACGCCAGGGCCAGGGCCTGCAGGTCTGCCTCGGAGATGCCCGGGGAGACCTCCAGCCGGTCGCGGACCTTGCCCGCCACCTGCACCACGGCCGTGACCGACTCCTGGACCAGCAGCGCCGGGTCGGCCTCGGGCCAGCCGGCCTTCGCAACCGACGGCGTGTGCCCGAGCCGCTCCCAGCCCTCCTCCGCGACGTACGGCGCGACCAGCGACAGCATGATCGCCAGGGTCTCTGCGGCCTCGCGGACGGCGGGGTCGGCCGCGCCGGGCCCGCCGTCGATCGCCCGGCGGGCGGCCGTGGTCAGCTCCATCATGCGGGCCACCGCGACGTTGAAGCGGTAGCTCTCGACGAGCTTGGTCACCTCGTCGATGGTCCGATGGGTGACCTTGCGCAGCTCGACGTCGCCGCCGGAGAGGTCGATCCCCGGGGCGGACGCCGCACCGGCCTCGGCCATCACGCGGAACGCGCGGGCGAGGAACTTCTGCGACGCCGCCGGCGAGACGTCGGCCCAGTCGATGTCGTCCTCCGGCGGCCCGGCGAAGACCATGGTCAGCCGCACGGCGTCCACGCCGTACGCGTCGATCTGCTGGCCGAGGTCCACGCCGTTGCCCAGCGTCTTGGACATCGCCTTGCCCTGGTTGATCACCTGGCCCTGGTTGAGCAGGCGCAGGAACGGCTCGGTGAAGCCGACCATGCCCATGTCGTACAGGACCTTGGTGAAGAACCGGGAGTAGAGCAGGTGGAGCACCGCGTGCTCCACGCCGCCGACGTACTGGTCGATCGGCCCCCACTTGCGGACCTTCTCGACGTCGAACGGCCCACCGTCGAAGTGCGGGTCGCAGTAACGCAGGTAGTACCACGACGAGTCGACGAAGGTGTCCATCGTGTCGGTGTCCCGCTGGGCGGGGCCGCCGCACTTGGGGCAGGCGACGTTGACCCAGTCGGCGGCGCTCGCCAGCGGCGAGACGCCCTTGGGCTGGAGGTCGGCGCCGCGCAGGTCGGGCAGCGTGACCGGGAGCTGGTCGTCGGGGACCGGAACCTCGCCGCAGTCCAGGCAGTGGATGATCGGGATGGGCGTGCCCCAGAACCGCTGCCGCGACAGCAGCCAGTCGCGCAACCGGTAGTTCACCGCGGCTCTGCCGGTGCCGCGCTCCTCCAAGACCTCGATGATCTTCTGGATCGCCTCGGCCTTCGTCAGCCCGTCCAGCGGGCCCGAGTTGACCAGGCTGCCCTCGCCCGCGGTGGCGACGCCGGTCTCGCCGGGGTCGGCCAGGCCGGTGTGCACGACGACCTGCACCGGCAGGCCGAACTTCAGGGCGAAGTCGAGGTCGCGCTGGTCGTGCGCCGGCACCGCCATGATCGCGCCGTGGCCGTAGTCGGACAGCACGTAGTCGGCCGCCCAGACCGGGATGCGCTCCCCGTTGACCGGGTTGATCGCGTACACGCCGAGGAAGACGCCGGTCTTCTCCTTCTCCGTGGACAGCCGCTCGATGTCGGAGAGCTTGGCGACCTCGGCGCGGTAGGCGGCCAGCGCCTCACGCCGGTCGGCGGCGACGATCTCCTCGGCCAGCGGGGCGTCGGCGGCCACCACGAAGAACGTCGCGCCGTACAGGGTGTCGGGACGCGTGGTGTAGACGGTGACGGGCTCGTCCCGGCCCTCGATCCGGAACTGGACGTCCGCCCCGGTGGAGCGGCCGATCCAGTTGCGCTGCATCGTCAGCACGCGATCCGGCCAGCCGCCCTCCAGCTGCGCCATGTCGTCGAGCAGCCGGTCGGCGTAGTCAGTGATCTTGAAGTACCACTGCGTCAGCTCGCGGCGGACGACGTCGGCGCCGCAGCGCTCGCACTTGCCCGCCACGACCTGCTCGTTGGCGAGCACGGTCTGGTCCTGCGGGCACCAGTTGACCAGGCCGCCCTTGCGGTAGGCCAGGCCCCGCTCGTAGAAGCGGGTGAACAGCCACTGGTTCCAGTGGAAGTACTCCGGGTCGCTGGTGTGCAGGCGCCGCGACCAGTCGAAGGAGATGGCGTACCGCTTGAACGAGTTCGCCTGGGTCTCGATGTTCTTGTACGTCCACTCGGCGGGGTGGGCGTTGCGCTTGATGGCCGCGTTCTCCGCGGGCAGGCCGAAGGAGTCCCACCCGATCGGGTGCAGGACGTTGTAGCCCTTCTGGAACCAGTAGCGCGCGACGACGTCGCCGATGGCGAAGACCTCGCCGTGCCCCATGTGGAGGTCGCCGGAGGGGTAGGGGAACATGTCGAGCATGTACTTGCGCGGCCTGGTGTCCGCGAGGTCCTCGACCGCCGCGAAGGGGTTCAGCTCCTCCCACCGCGGCAGCCACTTGGCCTGCAGCGCCTGCGGGTCGTACACCGGGTCGTCCACTTCCACTCCTCGCCAGGCGGCTGGAATCACACAGATGATGGCGCCCGCCGGGGGCAGGTCCCCGCGTCACTGTCGAGGCGGCCCCGTCTCCGCGCTCTCGCGCTCCGAGGTGGCTGCCCGCTCAGCAGGGTGGCGGCACGCGTGTCAAGCGTAGCGCAGACCGCAACCGGGTCGCCGATCGATCTTGCGGGCTGACCTCGCGTGTCAGAGCGCGATACACGATGGTGATAGTTCCGTTGTGGGCTCTTATGTCCATTCCCCTACTGTGCTGCCGTGGCCAACTCTTTTCCGCCCGCGGATTTGCCGATGCAGGACCCGCCCACCGACCCCACGGGTGAGCAGTTCCGTGAGGCATTCCGCGGTTTCGCTGCGGCAGCCCCCGGCTCGCATGAGATCATGCCAGGCACCCCTAATTCGGGCATGATCTCGGGAGGTACCGTGCCCACGGACCGCAGCGAACACCAGCGGGAGCCGTCGTGGCCGGAGATGCCGCCCGCATGGCCCGAGGCGCCTCCGTCCTCGTCCTTCACCCCGACCGTCCGGTCCTTCGTCGAGGGGGCGCCCCACCAGCAGCCACAGCAGGCCGCGGACGCGACCGCGACCATGGCGGGCCCGCCTCCCGGCACGGCCCCGGAGCGGTCCTTCCCCGCCTTCACGCGGGACGGCTACAGCGGGTCCGAGGGCTTCGGCGCAGCGGAGAGTTTCGGCGGCCCCGCGCCGGCGTACGGCGCGCCGGGCGCCGCGGGCCCCGGTCAGGAGCAGTACCGGCACCCGGGTCAGGGGCAGAGCCAGGGACACGGACAGGGATACGGACCCGGACAGGGACAGGGATTCGGCCCCGGCCAGGGACAGGCGCCCGGCCAGGGGCAGGGCCCCGGGCAGGGATTCGGACCCGGCCAGGGGCAGGGGCAGGGACCCGGCCAGGGGCAGCCCGGTCCGCACGGGGGCCGCCCGTTCCCCGGCGGCCCGGAGCACCCCCGGCCCTCGGCTCCGTTCACTCCTTCGGTGCGTTCGTACGCCGAGTCCGCCCCGCTCGCCTCCACCGCGCCGCCCTCCGCCACCACCGCGCCGCCCCAGCCGCACCACTCCCAGCCCCAGCCCCAGCCGGAGGACCCGTACCGGCCGTTCGTGACGGCGGGACAGATCAGCGGGCCCAAGACGCCTCCCGCACACCGGCAGCAGGAGCTGTGGAACACGGTGTTCGGGGAGAACTACCAGGCCATCGACGAGTACGAAGACGAGCCCGGCCGGCCGGTCTGGCTGTACGCGCTGGTTGCCTCGGTCGTCGCCGCGCTCGTCGGGGTGCTCGTGTGGGCGTTCGCCGCCGGGCCGCTCAGCTCCGGCGACGCGGCCGAGGCGGCGACGTCGGCGAAGCCGACCCCCGTCAAGACCGGCGCCACGACCAAGCCGCAAACGCAGACCGCGTCACGGCTGCCCGTCTACAAGGGCACGGCCTCCCCGGTCAACGGCGTGCTCACCGACACCGCCGGCCGCATCACGCTGCCCAAGCTCGGCGGCCCCTGGCAGGCGGACGCCGACCCGGCTCAGACCAAGGCGGCGTACGGCTTCACCAGCAGGCAGTACGTGCCGGCCGGCATGACGACCAAGGGCAAGCGCGAGTTCGCCGCGGTGATGTCGGGCCCCCTGTCGCAGTCGCTGGCCGCGAAGTACACCACACCCAGCAGCCTGGGACCCGTGATCAACGCGGTGATGTACCGGGCGCGGCAGACGCAGTTCCCCAAGGACAACAAGATCGCCAAGGTCGCCCAGCAGCGCCTGACGCGCAACAACCTCACCGGGCTGGCGGCGGCCTACAAGGTGACCGCCGACGGCGCGACCACCACGGTCGTGATCGCGGCCGTGAACACCGGCGCCGACCTTCCCACGATCGTCTACATGGCCGTGCCCGAGCTCAAGGACGAGCTGCTCCCCGACATCAACACGGTCTTCCGGTCGATCAAGCCCCTCGGCTGACCACCGGCCGGGCCCGGGTCCGGCGGGTCAGAACTCGCAGGGCATGTGCTTGATGCCGTTGATGAAGCTGGACAGCAGGCGCTCCGGCGCGCCCGCCTCGATCTGGGGGACCCGCCGCAGCAGCTCGCGGAACATCGCGGTGATCTCGCGGCGGGCGAGGTGGGCGCCGAGGCAGAAGTGGGGACCCGGGCCGCCGAAGCCGACGTGCGGGTTCGGGTCGCGCCGGATGTCGAAGCGCAGCGGGTCGTCGAACACCCGCTCGTCGCGGTTGGCCGCCCAGTAGTACAGCAGGACCTTCTCACCCTCGCGGTAGAGATTGCCGTTCATCTCGTGGTCGCGGGTGACCTTGCGGCGCATGTAGTTGACCGGCGCGGCCAGCCGGACGATCTCCTCGATCGCGCGCGGCGCCCGGCCCTCGAAGTCCTCCAGCCACAGCCGGCGCTGCTCCGGGTTGAGCGTGAGCAGCCGCATGCCGTGGGAGATGGCGTTGCGGGTGGTCTCGTTGCCCGCCACGACGAGCAGGATGAAGAACGAGCCGAGCTCCTGTGCGGTCAGCCGCTCCCCGTCGATGTTGGCGTTGACCAGGGACGAGGTGAGGTCGTCGGTGGGCGTCTGCATCCGCAGCGCGGCCAG
The DNA here is from genome assembly GCF_044460045.1 of Microbispora rosea. Taxonomy (NCBI): domain Bacteria; kingdom Bacillati; phylum Actinomycetota; class Actinomycetes; order Streptosporangiales; family Streptosporangiaceae; genus Microbispora; species Microbispora rosea. The sequence goes on from NZ_JBITJO010000002.1 coordinate 1,021,735, forward strand.
GTCCTGGACGAGCTGCTGCAGCTCCATCCCCGCGGTGAGCAGCGCGTGGGCGATGTCCGCACGCTCGCTGACGTACTCGGGATCGGTGGCGCCGAGGACGATGTTCGAGCGGTCGAAGACGAACTGGTAGTCCTTCTCCGGAATGCCCATCATGTCGCAGATGATCTTCAGGGGCAGCTTGGCGGCCACCTCGGTGACGAAGTCACAGCCGGAGCCGGTCTCCAGCAGCTCGTCCACGATGCGCGAGGCGGCGACATCGACGTCGGACTCGAACTGCTTGATCATCCTCGGGGTGAAGGCGCGCGAGACGATCCGCCGCAGGCGCGCGTGCCGCGGGTCGTCCATGTTGATCATCGAGCCGAAGTATTCGGCGAACTCCGCCGGCAGGTCGGGGATGTTGGTGGCCCCGCCGTCGCCCGAGCAGAAGACCTCGGGGTTGCGGCTGGCCTCCAGGATGTCGGCGTGCCTGACGAGCGCATGGTAACCCGGCCCGGTGACGCCGCCCAGGCTGAACTCGGGCTCGGGGAAGAAGGCCGGCTTGTCCAGGTCGCGCAGCAGCCGGAACGCGTGCTCCCGCTCCTCGTCCGGGCGGCCCCAGAAGTCCCAGTCGTTCAGGTCGATGTCCGCCGCCGAGGTGATGGGCGTGCGCCCCGTGGGCTCCGTCGGCTGTGTCGTCATGGTGGGGGCCGGCCCTTCCGAGTGACTAGAACCACATTCGGTTGCCAGTCTGCCACACCTGCCGGTTCAGCCACAGTGGGTCAGGCGGGCATGCCTGCGCCGGCAGCGCGGATCCCAGTGCGCACCGAACCGCATCAGTGACGCGGCCATCTCGGGATGTGCAGCGGCCCAGACGTCGTCGAAGAGGAACCACTGCCGATAACCGGAACCTTCGTCCATGTGGATCGCCATCTGGGCCAGGTGACCGTCGCATCGGATGAGCGTGCGACCCGGGTCACGTCCGTCCGCCGGGACGAAGTCCTCCAGCAGCCGCAGCGCGTGTTCGTGCGCCCGGTAGTGCGGAGCACTGATCTCGGGCGGCCACTCCTCCAGAGGCCCCCAGCGGTTGCAGCGCTCCAGTGCGGACGCGATCTCCTCCTCACCGGGGGCGATCAATGCGCGCAGGGCACGCAACTCGCCGGACAGCTCATGGGTATCCGCCGCGCGCAGGGCCGCCGCGAGCCCCGGCAGCCGTACGCCCGGGAACGCATCCGGCCATGAACCCCCCACGCTGTTGAAGGTGGCGTGAGCACCCGCACGCTGTGCCGGTCCACCCGCAGCGTTCTCTCGACGTACAGGTGCTCCTTGAGCAACCGGCGCAACTCGCCATGGGTGCGGGGGGTCGGCAGGCCGGTCTCGAAGATGGTGTGCAGACCGTAGACGTTCGCGCCGAGTTCGCGCTCCACCCACTCGTACGCGTCCTGCGAGGCGGCGTCGTCCCACACCCTGCGGAACCAGTCGAGCACGGTTGCGTCGGGGAAGTGCCGGACGAGCCGGCCGGACGGCCCCTCGTAGACGCTGCGGTAGACGAAGTAGACCACGCCGCCACCATTGCAGCCGGCACCGACAGAATCGTCACTTGTCGTTTGTGAAGGAGGACGGCAACGCGGTCGCCTGCGTCGAGCGGTAGCGCGAGGGCGGGACGCCGTACAGGTCGACGAACGCCAGGCGGAGGGCCTCGGCGGTCCCGAAGCCGCAGCGGACCGCGATCGCGGTCATCGGCAGCGACGTGGAGGCGAGCAGGTGGGCGGCGGCCTCGGCGCGGGCCCGGCGCACGAACCGGCCCGGCGTCTGGCCCGTGTGCTTGAGGAACAGCCGGGTCAGGTGGCGCTCGCTCACACCCGCGCCGGCCGCCAGGGCGGCGGTGGACAGGTCGGCGTCGGGACGGCCGGTGACATGGTCGACGACGCGCTTGACCAGGCCGTCGCCGGGCGGCGGGCCCTCGGTGAACATGCTCATCTGCGCCTGGTTGCCGGGTCGTTGCAGGTAGGTCACCAAGTTGCGGGCCACCTGCCTGGCGAGGGCCGGGCCGTGGTCCTCCTCGATGAAAGCGAGCGTGACGTCCAGCGCGCTGGTGACGCCGGCGGCGGTGGTGACGTTGCCGTCGCGGATGAAGATCGGGCGGGAGTCGACGTCGATCTCCGGGTGGCGTGCGGCGAGCGTGTGCGCGAACTGCCAGTGCGTGGTGGCACGCCGCCCGTCGAGCAGGCCGGCGGCGGCCAGCACCGCCGCGCCCGTGCACACCGACGCGACGCGGCGGCTCTCCCGCGCCAGCCGCCGGACGTGCCCGACGATGACCCGGTTGGCCGCCGCCTCCTCGTGCCCGATTCCCCCGGAAACGACAAGCGTGTCCAGCGGCCCCGTGACGCGTTCGAGCGCCTGCTGCCCCTGCAGCGTCAACCCGCTGCCGCAGGTGACGGGCAGACCCGAGGGGGTGGCCAGGCACACGTCGTAGCACGGGGACGCGCCGTACGCGTTCGCCATGATCAGGCTTGACGTCACACACGCGATGTCCACGAGCTCCGCCGCGTGATATCCGACGACCACCACGCGCCGCTGGATCATGAGACAACTGTAGGCCGGACGGACGGAGACCCCAAGATTTCGGACCCGTCCCCGTCTCGCTCCTTGGCGCGGTCGCGGGCCGCCCGGACAGTTGGGCCATGACTGACACCACGCCTGTAAGGCACACCGGTCGCCGCACCGCCACACGGCGATGGGGTCGTTTCGCCCTGCACTACATCGAGATGATCGTCGCGATGTTCGCGGGGATGTTCGCGCTCGGCCTGCTGTGGTCCGCTCTGGGGATCGCCCCCTCGTACGCCCGCGATCCCGAGCTCGCCTATCTGCTGATGGCGTTCGACATGTCGGCCGGCATGGCCGTCTGGATGCGGGTGCGCGGGCACGCCTGGGCTCCGGTCCTGGAGATGTGCGGGGCGATGTTCGTCCCGGTCGTGCCGTTGTTCCCGCTCCTGTGGCTGGGCCTGATCGACGGCATGGCCCTGATGGTCGCGGCCCACGTCGCGATGTTCCCGCTGATGCTGGCGGCCATGTTCCGGCGCCGCGACGAGTACGCGCACTGACGCCGGCGTTCAGAAGCGGTAGCTCATGTGCTTGACGCCGTTGATGAAGTTGGACAGCAGGTAGGACGGCTCGCCCACGGATCGGATGGCGGGCATGCGGCCGAACAGCTCGCGGAACATCACGGTGATCTCCCGGCGGGCGAGGTGGGCGCCCAGGCAGTAGTGGGGGCCGTGGCCGCCGAAGCCGACGTGGGGGTTGGGACTGCGGGTGATGTCGAAGACGTCGGGATCGCGGAAGACCGCCTCGTCCCGGTTCGCCGAGTTGTAGAACAGCAGGACCTTGTCGCCCGCGCGGTAGTCGTGGCCGTTCATCGTGTGGTCCCGTGTCACGGTGCGCCGGAACTGGATGACGGGGCTGGAGTAGCGGACGATCTCCTCCACGGCGCCCGCGATGCGCCCGTCGAAGTCCTCCAGAAGCAGCGCGCGCTGGCCGGGGTGGTCGGTGAGCAGTTTGAGCCCGTGGGCGATGGCGTTGCGGGTCGTCTCGCTGCCCGCGACGACCAGCAGGATGAAGAACGAGCCGAGTTCCTGGGCGGTCAGGTGTTCCTCGCCGTGCACGAGCATGCTGGTCAGGTCGTCGGTGGGCCGGCGGCGGCGCTCCCCGGCCAGGCGGCGGGCCAGCGCGTTCAGGTCGTGCCCGGCTCGCAGCAGCGCCGCCAGGCCCCGGGCCGTGGTCCAGCGGCCGAAGGAGCCGTCCGGCCGGGACGGGTCCACGGCGACGCCCGAATATTCGGAGTCGGCGTTGGCCAGAATCGTGTTCGTACGGCGCAGCACCCGGTCGTGGTGCTCGGCCGGGATGCCCATCATGTCGCAGATCACCCGTACGGGTAATCGGGCGGCGATCTGAGTGACGAAGTCGCCCGGCCCCTCCCGGACGGCCTCGCCGACGATCTCCCGGGCGGCCCGGCCCAGGTCCTCCTCCATCTTGGCCAGGATGCGCGGGGTGAACGCCCGCGAGACGATCCGCCGCAGCCGGGCGTGCCGGGGATCGTCCATATTGATCATGGAGCCGAAGTAGACCGCCAGCCAGCGCGGCATGTCCGGGACGCTGTTGGCCGTCGGCTCGCTGCTGAAGACGGCGGGGTCGCGGCTGGCCCCGGTCACGTCGGCGTGCCGCACCAGCGCGTAGTAACCGGCGCCGTGACCGATGAAGGGGATCTTGTTCTCGCGGAAGAAGGCGGGGTGGTCGAGCGCGCGCAGGCGGCGGAACGCCTCGTGCCGCTCGGCCTGGGGCAGCCCCCAGAACGGGATGTGGGACAGGTCGGCAGCCGTGTCCATAACGCCCACTCTTGTGCGGGGGCACAGCATCGTCAAGGGTCGAGAACGCCCTTGTAACCGGACCCTCAAATTCCACTCCCCGAGCCGTTACGCTGAGGTACCTACCGGTTGGTATGGACCGAGGGTCCGATAGAAGAGGGAGCGGCGATGCTCAACCTGGCCGTCGTGCTGGAAGACAGCGCACGGGAGAAGCCCGACGCCACCGCGGTCGTCTTCGGCGACATGCGCCTGCCGTACTCGCTCGTGAACACCGTCGCCAACCAGGTCGCCAACCTGCTGGTCTCGCGCGGCATCGGCAGGGGCGACAAGGTGGCGCTGGCCTGCCCCAACGTCCCGTACTTCCCGTTCGTCTACTACGGGATCCTCAAGACGGGTGCGACCGTCGTCCCGCTGAACGTGCTGCTGCAGGCCAGGGAGATCACCTATCACCTGGACGACTCCGACGCCACGGCCTTCTTCTGCTTCGAGGGCTCGCCGGAACTGCCGCTGGGCGAGCGGGGCCGGGCCGGCTTCGCCGGCGCCGAGCGCGCCGAGCACTTCTTCGTGCTGCCGGCCACCCCGTTCGCCACCGAGTCCGAGCTCGGCGAGACGCTGTGGGCGGCCCTCGACGGTGTGTCCGGCGAGTTCGAGACCGTGCAGACCTCCGCCGACGACACGGCGGTGATCCTCTACACGAGCGGCACCACCGGCCAGCCGAAGGGCGCCGAGCTCACCCACCAGAACATGGTCATGAACGCCCTCGTCAGCGACGCGATGTTCCCCCGGCAGGGGGACGACACCTATCTCGTCGCGCTGCCGCTGTTCCACTCCTTCGGGCAGACGGTGCTGATGAACGCCGGGTTCCGGCGCAGCGGCACGCTCGTGCTGATGCCGCGCTTCGAGCCGGCCGAGGCCCTCACGCTGATGAAGCGGGAGAAGGTGACGCTGTTCGCGGGCGTGCCGACCATGTACTGGGCCATGCTCACCGCCGTGCACGCCGGGGCGGCCGAGGTGCCGTCCTCCCTGGTGACGGCGGCCTCCGGCGGCTCGGCGCTGCCGGTCGAGGTGCTCAAGGACTTCGGCGCGACGTTCGGCGTGGACATCCTGGAGGGGTACGGCCTGTCGGAGACCGCGCCCGTGGCCTCGTTCAACCAGCCGGGCAGGCCCGCGAAGGCCGGCTCGATCGGCACGCCGATCTGGGGCGTGGAGATGAAGCTGGTCGACGCCGAGTGGAACACGGCCGACGACATCGGCGAGATCGCCGTCCGCGGCCACAACATCATGAAGGGCTACTACAACCGGCCCGAGGCGACGGCCCAGGTCATGAAGGACGGCTGGTTCCGCACCGGCGACGTGGCCCGGCGCGACGAGGACGGCTACTACTTCATCGTCGACCGGGCCAAGGACATGATCATCCGAGGCGGCTTCAACGTCTATCCCCGGGAGATCGAAGAGGTCCTCATGACCCATCCGGCCGTCTCGCTCGCCGCGGTCGTCGGGGTGCCCCACGACTCCCACGGCGAGGAGGTCAAGGCGTACGTCATCCGCAAGCCCGGCGCCACGACCACCGAGGAGGAACTGGTGGCGTGGTGCCGGGAGACGATGGCGGCCTACAAGTACCCGCGGATCGTGGAGTTCCGCGAGTCCCTGCCGATGACCGCCACCGGCAAGATCCTCAAGCGCGAGCTGCGGTAACGGTTTCTACGGCCAGTCGAGGGACGGGCGCAGCGAAACGTGCGACTGTCCCTCGTCGAGCCGGACGCCGAGCACCTGGTGCAGCTGCACCTTGTTGCGCTCGAACCCGACGACGCAGCCGGCCATGTAGAGCCGCCAGACCCGGGCGGTGCCCTGGCCGACCTCCTCGACCGCCTCGTCCCAGTTGGCGTCGAGGTTCTTGCACCACTCGCGCAGCGTCAGCGCGTAGTGCTCGCGCAGGTTCTCCTCGTGGCGGACCTCGAAACCGGTGTCCTCCATCTGGCGGATCAGGTGGCCCACCGACTCCAGCTCGCCGTCGGGGAAGACGTAGCGGTTGATGAAACCGCCCTTGTTCAGGGTCTTCTCGGTGCTGGTCGGGCGGGTGATGCAGTGGTTGAGCAGGCGCCCGCCCGGCTTGAGCTTGCCGTACAGGAAGGAGAAGTACGACGGCAGGTTGTCCTTGCCGATGTGCTCGGTGAGGCCGATCGAGCTGACCCGGTCGAAACCGGTTTCCGCGACGTCGCGATAGTCCGTGTAGCGGACCTCGGCGAGCTCCGACAGCCCGGCCTCCGCGATGGCCTTCTGCGCCCACTCGGCCTGCTGGCGCGACAGCGTGACGCCCAGGCCCTTCACGCCGTACTCCTTGGCCGCGTGCATGACCATGCCGCCCCAGCCGCAGCCGACGTCCAGCAGCCGCATGCCGGGCTTGAGGTCGAGCTTCTTGGCGACCAGGTCGAACTTCGTGTACTGCGCCTCCTCAAGCGTCGCGTCCTGCCGCGGGAAGACCGCGCACGTGTACGCCATGGAGGGGCCGAGCACCCACTCGTAGAAGCGGTTGGAGACGTCGTAGTGATGGTGGATCACCTCGGCGTCGCGCTGCTTGGCGTGCCGGCTGCCCAGTCTCGCCAGCGTGCTCTGCCGCGCCTCCTGTGGCGGCGGCGGCACGCGCATCAGCAGCGGCTTGATCCCGAGCGAGCGGATCGCGGCGACCTTCTCGCTGAGCGGCAGGTCGTTCAGGGTCAGCGACCACATCCGATCGAGCAGGGTGTACATGTCCCCGTGCACGTCGATGTGCCCGGAGATGTACGCGCGGGCGAGGCCGAGCTCTCCCGGCGCCTGCGCGAGGTAGGCCACCGCCGCCGGCGACTTCACCTCGATGCGGAGGTCCGCCCCCGAGGATCCGGCCTTGCTGCCGTCGTAGGCGACGAACTCGACGCCCGCGTCAGGACCCACGATCTTCTCGAAGATCTTCGCAAGAGTCATTGCACCTCTCCCGACGTAACGACGCCTACCGGCCTCTGACGCATTTGTCATAGAGGTCCAGCAGCCGGCCGCCCGGGTCATAGGCGCGTTTGACCGGCCAGTAGGCGTCTCCGTTGTAGAGCCGCCAGAACTCCTCCCGCTCGTAGAAAGAGGTGGAGTACAGCGACTTGTGGCCGTCGAGCGAATGCACCGCCCGCTCGATCAACCGGTTGTAGTACCCGTCGTACTGGCCGCGCGGCAGCGGAACCATGCCCCAGAAACCGAAGTTCACGTACAGGCGGCCGGGCTCCAGCGGGTAGAGCGCCCAATCGCCGGTCGCCTTGAGCGGGCACATCCACACCGGGGTCATACCGACCTTGTCGTGGAAGACCTCCAGGAACTCGGCGCCGCGCTCGATCGGCACCTCGACGTCCTGGATGACCGACTCGTGCACGGGGTTGTTCCGCCAGCGGTCGATCCGGGCGGTCACGCCGTACCTCTGGTCGAGGCCGACGAGCTTGCGATAGACGTCCGACCGCAGGTAGCGGCGCGGCAGGAGCGAGCGGACCAGCGGCTGCTGCACGCCGAAGGCGCGCGAGCACCAGAACCAGTCGGTGTCCCAGCGCCACAGGTAGTCGCGCACGGTCAGCCAGTCGCGGACGCGGCTGCGGATCGACTGGTAGTAGATCCGCATGCCGGTGTAGTCGGACGTGTAGGGCGCCCGGTCGGAGAACGAGCCCACCGTGATGTACAGCTCGCCGGGGCCGAAGAACGTGCCGTCGACGAAGTCGATCTGCTCGCCGTCGTGCTCGCGGCTCTCGCAGATCTCCTGCATGGCGAGCATGCACTTGTCGGCGTCGCTGAAGCGGATGTGCGTCAGCTTGACGTACGGCTTCACCCTGGCCAGCTTGATGCGGATCCGCAGCGCGTAGCCGAGCGTGCCGTAGGAGTTGGGGAACGCGTGGAACAGGTCCGCGTACTCGTTGTCGGCCCGGGCCACCACGATCCGCCCGTCGCCGGTGAGGATCTCCAATTCCTCGACCGACTCGTGCGGCAGGCCGTCCTTGAAGCTCGTCGACTCGATGCCGAGGCCCGTGACCGCGCCGCCCAGCGTGATCGTCTTGAGCTGCGGCACCACGTACGGCATGAGCCCGTGCGGCAGCGTTGCGTCCACCAGGTTCTCGTACGTCGTCATGCCCTGGACCTCGGCCGTCATGGACACCGGGTCCACGTGGATGACCTGGTCCAGATCGCGGGCGGACAGCGTGGCCGTCTTGGCCGGCGCGCGGAAGCGGAACAGGTTCGTCGTGGCCTTGGCCAGCCGGGGCGCGGAGTCCTCGGGTATGGCCGCGTAGGAGTCCCTGATCTGCTCGACGGCCTTCTGATGGGCGGTCATACTGGCCGTGCGCTCTGGCATGACACCACCCCCATGGATCGTAGAGATCGGCTCTTGGCACGCTATCCCCGGAGGGGAACGCAGACCAGAGTAGACACGTTACGCCCGCGAAAACTATCTGGAATTCCCGCGGCGCCCCGTCGGCGTAGATCGTATCCTGCCCTTTTTCATCGCCTCCGCCGCCCCTGCCGTAACAGGGTAAACCTTCATATCCTGGGCGAACGTCGGCGAACGAGCGGATCGGCGCCGTTGACCACGTTGACGACCGGACGGCCGTCCGTCGCGGCGGTGATGTTGTCAAGCACACACCGGATCAGCCGGGTCGTCGCCTCGGGCGTCACCCCCGCGGCGTGCGGCGACAGCAGGACCTGCGGGCAGGAGCGCAGTGGGTCGTCCGGCGCCGGGGGCTCGCTGTCGTACACGTCCAGCGCCGCGCCGGCGAGGTGACCGGACTCCAGCGCGGCCAGCAGCGCCGCCCGGTCGACCACCCCGCCCCTGGCCGCGTTGACCAGCACCGACCCCTTGGGCATGCGAGCGATCCTCTCCGCGTCGATCAGCCCGCGGGTCTCCGGCGCGAGCGCCACGGCCAGGACGAGCACGTCGCTGCCCGCCACCAGGGCGTCGAGGTCCAGGTAGGCCGCGCCGTACGCCTCGTGCCTGGGCGTGCGCGACCAGTAGGAGACCCGGCAGCCGAGCGCGCGGAACAGCCGGGCGCAGGCCGCGCCGACCGGCCCGAAGCCGATCACTCCCACGCCGCATCCGGCCAGCTCGCGGCGCTGGTAGGCGAACTGCGGCCACTCCCCCGCCCGCATGGCCCTGTCGCCGTCGGCGAGGTGGCGAAGCAGCGACAGCGCGGCGGCCAGGCACCATTCGGCCACCGCGGCGGCGTTCACCCCCGCGGTGTTGGCGAGGGGCACCCCGGCGCTGGCCAGCGCCTCCAGGTCGTGCCCGTCCACGCCGACCGACGGCTGCTGCACGAACGCCAGGCGCGGCGCCAGCCGTACGGCCTCCGCGTCGAGGGCCAGGACCCCGCTCCAGTCGCCGACGACGATCTCGGCCTCGGGCAGCGCGTCCAGCAGTGCCGCGCGGTCGTGGCGGGCGGGGACGCGCACCTCGGCGCGGCCGTCGAGGTCGGCGAGCAGGCCGCGCACCGCGTCCTCGGGGAGCGGGGGCAGCGCGAGAACATTCCACGTCACCGGCGCAGTCTCGCATGCCTACAGAAACATGTTCTACTAATCGCGTGAAGTGATGCCGCTCTGAGGAGGGTTCGGATGGAGGAGTCGCGGGGGCCGCTGGCGGGGATCCGGGTGCTGGAGCTGGCCGGTCTCGCGCCCGGGCCGTTCGCCGGGATGATGCTGGCCGACCACGGCGCCGAGGTGCTGCGCGTCGACCGGGTGAAGGCCGTGAGCGACGTCCCGCGCCGCGACGTGATGGACCGCGGCAAGCGCACGATCGGCCTCGATCTGAAGTCGCCGGAGGGTGTCGCCGCCTTCAAGCGGCTGGCCGGGCGGGCCGACGTGGTGATCGAGGTGTTCCGGCCCGGCGTCGCCGAACGGCTCGGCATCGGGCCCGCCGACCTCCACGCGGTGAACGGGCGACTGGTCTACGGCCGCATGACCGGCTGGGGACAGGACGGCCCGCTCGCCTCCACCGCCGGGCACGACATCGACTACATCGCGATCGCCGGCGTGCTGTCGATGCTGGGCCGCGCGGGCGGCAAGCCCACCCCGCCGATCAACATCCTCGGCGACTTCGCCGGCGGCGGCCTGATGCTGGCGTACGGCGTGCTGCTGGCGCTGCTGGAGCGCGAGCGCACCGGACGCGGCCGGGTGGTCGACGCCGCGATGGTCGACGGCGCGGCGCTGCTGTTCTCGATGTTCTACGGCGGGGTGCACTCCGGCCACTGGGGCCCGCGCGGCACCAACCTCCTCGACACCGGCGCCCCCATGTACGACACCTACGAGACGGCCGACGGCGGCTATCTGGCCGTGGGCGCCCTGGAGCCGCAGTTCTGGGCGGAGATGCTCGCCAGGATGGGCATCGACGACATGCCCGGCCGCGACGACCCGGCGAACTGGCCGGCCATCAGGGAGCGGCTGACCGAGGCCTTCCTGTCGCGTACGCGGGCCGAGTGGGAGGCGGTCTTCGAAGGGTCCGACGCCTGCGTGTCCCCGGTGCTCGATCCGCGCGAGGCCGCCCGGCATCCGCACAACCAGGCGCGCGGCACGTTCGTGGAGGTCGAGGGGCTGCCGCAGGCCGCGCCCGCGCCCCGGCTGGCCGGCGTGCCGCGCGGCGACCTGTCCCCGGCCACCCGGCTGCACGACCTGAGCGCCTGGGGTCTGCCCGGCGACGAGGCGAAGGCCCTGCGCGCCGCCGGCGTGCTGGCCTGACCGGCTCCCGCCCCTATCCCGCTCCCTCGACTGTTCCGGCCCGACCGGCCTGACCGGCTCCCCCGGCCGTTCCGGCCCGCCCCCGCCCCCTGACCGCGCCGGCTGTCCCCTGCTCCGCCCCCCTGCTTCCCCGTCCTCCTGCTTCTCCGTCCCCCGCTTCCCGTTCCCCGTGACGATCGAGGAGTTTCCCGCACATGGACCTTTTCGAGGCCCTCTACACGACCCGCGCCATGCGGCGGGTCAAGCCCGACCCGATCCCGATGGAGGTGCAGGAACGCATCCTGGACGCCGCCGTCCGCGCCCCCAGCCCGGGCAACACCCAGGGCTGGCGGTTCCTGCTGGTGGACGACCCCGAGGTGAAGAAGCAGCTCGGGCCGCTCTACCGGAAGGCGCTCGGCGTCCTGTTCGAGACGCACTACAAGCCGATGCGCGAGCGGGCCGAGGCGACCGGCGACACCCGCACGCTCAACGTCATGCGGTCGGCCCAGCACCTGGCGGACCACTTCGAGTCCTATCCCCTGATGCTGTTCGCCTTCACCCGCAACGACTCCAGCGGCGGCTCCATCTACCCCTCGGTCTGGAGCGCCCAGCTCGCCGCCCGCGCGTTCGGGGTGGGCAGCGCGCTGACCACCGTGCTGGGGTTGTTCCACGGTGAGGAGACCCTGCGGATCCTCGGCGTTCCCGAGGGCAAGGGCTGGCAGGTGGCCTGCACCGTGACCTTCGGCTATCCGACCGGCCGGTGGGGCGTGGCCCCGCGCCGGCCCGTCCACGAGGTGTCGTTCCGCAACCAGTGGGGCGAGCCGGTCGGCTTCGAGATCCCCGAGCCCCTCTGGACGCCCTGAGCCGATCACGCTGACCGCCCTCCGATGAAGCAGGTCTTGAATCGAATGTAGTACACCTACTACATTCGAGAGCATGGCTACTTCATTGGAGGGCGCATGCATGACGTCGCCATCCGCGTACGCGGACTCCGCATGGCGTACGGGCCCGTTCAGGTCCTGAACGGCGTCGACCTCGACCTGCGCAGAGGCGAGGTGTTCACACTGCTGGGGCCCAACGGCGCCGGCAAGACCACGCTGGTGGAGATCCTCGAAGGGTTCCGCACCGGCTGGTCCGGCGAGGCCGAGGTGCTCGGCGAGAACCCGGCACGCGCCGGGGACGCCTGGCGGGCGCGGCTCGGCGTGGTGGTGCAGTCGTGGCGCGACCACCCCCGGTGGCGGGTGCGCGACCTGGTGGCGCACGTCGCGGCGCACTACGACGATCCCCACGACGTCGACGAACTGCTCGCCGCGCTCGGCCTGACCGAGGCGGCGCGCAACCGGGCGGGGGTGCTGTCCGGGGGCCAGCGCCGCCGGCTGGACGTCGCGCTCGGCATCGTCGGCCGCCCCGAGGTGCTCTTCCTCGACGAGCCCACGACCGGATTCGACCCCGAGGCCCGGCGCGACTTCCACCTGCTGATCGAGCGGCTGGCCGGCGAGGAGGGCCTGACCGTGCTGCTCACCACGCACGACCTGGCCGAGGCGGAGCGGCTGTCCGAGCGGATCGCCGTGCTCGTGGCCGGGCGGGTGGTCACCTGCGGGAGCCCGGCCGAGCTGGCGCGGGCCGTGCAGGTCCCGTCGCTGGTGCGCTGGGAGGACGGCGAACTGGAGACCGCCGACCCCTCCGGCGTGGCCTTTGACCTGCACCAGCGGTACGGCGGCCCGGTTCCCGGGCTGGAGATCAGGCGGCCGACTCTGGAGGAGAGCTACCTGGATCTCATCGAGGAGACGCGCGGAACCCGCGAGACGGCGGTTGTGGGAGGGACGCGATGAACGCGACGATTCTGGGGCTGCGGCGGGGCTGGACCGAGCAGCTCAACCTGTGGAGCGACCGCAAGGAGCTGCTGAACGCCCTCGTCGGGACCGTCGGCACATACGTGGTGCTCATCCTGTTCATCGGTGGCAACGACGTGCCCGGGACGCCCGTGTCCATGGCGGCGTTCATGACGCCGGGGTTCCTGGCGTTCGCGGTGTTCTCGACCGGGCTGATGGGACTGCCCATGCTGATCGCCGCCGACCGCGAGGAGGGCACGCTGATGCGGGCCCGGACGCTGCCGGGGGGCATCCGGGTCTACCTGACCGGCCGGGCCGTCTCGACGCTGCTCACGATCGCGCTGAACGCCGCACTCGTCCTGCTGGTGGCCGTGCCGCTCGCCGGGGTGGCCGCGCCGCCGACGCCCGGGCGGTGGCTGACGCTCGCCTGGGTCCTGGTGCTCGGCACGCTGGCCGTCGTGCCCCTGGGCGCGGCCATCGGCAGCCTGGTGTCCGGGCCGAAGGCGGCCGCGGCCATGCTCGGCCTGCCGGCGATGCTCCTGATGCTGGTCTCCGGGGTGATGTTCCCCGTGGAGATGATGCCCGGCCTGGTGCGCGGCATCGCCCAGGTCTTCCCGCTCTACTGGCAGGGCGTCGGACTGCGGGCGGCGTTCCTGCCCGACTCCGTCCTCGCGGCCGAGCTCGGAAACAGCTGGCCGCTCGGCCGGGCTGCGGCCGTTCTGGGCGCGTGGGCCGTCGGCGGTATGGTTCTAGCCCCCTGGCTGCTGCGCCGGGTCCGCGGACGGTGAGCGGACTCGTGGGCCCGACGGAGGTGACACGTGGCCGAGGAACCGGTGTTCAACCGCATCGCGGTGCTGAGGGCCGACCGCGGCGTCTCGCGCCGGGATCTGGCCGCCGCGCTCGGGGTGCACTACCAGACGGTGGGCTACCTGGAGCGCGGCGAGTACAGCCCCAGCCTCCACCTGGCCCTGAGGATCGCCGAGTTCTTCGAGGTGCCGGTGGAGGTCGTCTTCTCGCTCAAGCCCTTTCCCAAGCTGGGGAGCACACTGTGAGCTGGCGCGAAAGATGGCACGCGCACACCGCCCGCAGCATGGAGCACGCGATGTTCGTGCCGCTGTACCGCACCCGCGCCCGGCGCCGCCTGCTGGTCGCCGCGGGCGCGACCGGCCTGCTGGTGATATGGGCCGACGCGATCGTGTCCTGGTACATCGCGCCGAGCGACACGGCCGTGACGGTCAACTTCGTGCTGCTGGCCGTCTCGCTCGTGTGCTACCTGCCCTCCGTGACGACGCTGAACGCCGCCACGCGCGGACTGGCGTCGCTGCCGGAACGCCGCCTGGACGAGCGGCAGGTCGCGGAACGGCTGCGCGCCTACACGGTGGCCAACACGCTGATGCGGCTGATCCTCACGCTCGTCCTGGCCCTGGTCCTCGCCTCGATGTGGGGAGACGGCCCCGCTGCCCGGGTGCCGGGGGCCGCCATCGCCCTCGGCCTCATCGCGATGTGGCTGACGCATCTCGTGCTGCCGTTGCTGGTCGCCGGGTGGCGGCTGCCCGACCCGCCGCCGGACGACGACGACCGGGACGACGATCAGGCCGGCGCCGCCTGAACCTGCGCCGGGGGGCCGGAGGGCTCGCCGAACGACGGCAGCGTGGCCACGAAGAGGTCGACGCCGTCGGGGTGGTGGATCTCCACGTCGGTGGTGAAGGCGCGGGCCGGGGCGCCGCCCGACTCCGTGTGGCTCCACACCTGCTGCCACACGTCGACGAGCGCCCCCGGCATCGGTCCCCTCGCCTCGAACAGCAGCGCCGGCACGCCGGGCACCCGCACGGCGACCATGCCCTCGGGCAGTCGCGCCGCCGTGCGCACGGCCACGCCGACGACCTGGGTGTAGGCGCCGTTGTGGTCGCTCTCGTAGTCGGTGAGCACGGCGTACAGGTTCTCGTCGATCCGGCCGGGCACGTGCGCGAAGGCTCCGGGCGCTCCGGCACGGGTCCACAGGCCCGGCAACTGGGCGCGGGCCGGGTCCGCCTCCGCCGCGTTGGTCGTTCGTACGGCATAGCCGACGACGAGCGCCTCCGGACGGTCAACGATGATCACGTGCTCTCCTCTCAGGCGAGGTCAATGTATCCCGTGTCCGGGTCTGCTCCGGCGTCGGCCGGGAATGCCGGATATGACCCGCTCACAACGTAGGCTGGACAAACGTGCGATTCCTCAATGATGTGACGCCGCCCTACGATCTCACGTACAGCGATGTCTTCATGGTGCCGTCCCGCTCCTCGGTCGGGTCGCGCCTCGGAGTGGACCTGTCCGCCGGCGACGGAACCGGCACCACGATCCCCATCGTCGTCGCCAACATGACGGCGGTCGCGGGCCGCCGCATGGCCGAGACCGTCGCCCGGCGCGGCGGCATCGCCGTCATCCCCCAGGACATCCCGATCGACGTGGTGGCCGACGTCATCGAATGGGTGAAGAGCCGCGACCTCGTCCACGACACGGCCATCACCCTCACCCCCCACGACACCGTGGGCGAGGCGCTCACCCTGCTGCCCAAGCGGGCGCACGGCGCGGTCATCGTCGTCGACTGGGACAACCGCCCGGTCGGCGTGGTGACCGAGGCCGACTGCCACGGCGTCGACATGTTCACCCAGCTCGCCCAGGTGATGACCGCCTCGCCGCAGACGCTGCCGCTGGGCGTCGATCCGCAGTCCGCGTTCGACGCGCTGCACGAGGGCCGCCACCGGCTGGCGCCCGTGGTGGACGAGGACGGCCGCCTGGTCGGCATCCTCACCCGCACCGGGGCCCTGCGCTCCACCCTCTACCAGCCCGCCGTGGACGCGCGCGGCCGGCTGCGCGTCGCCGCGGCGGTCGGGGTGAACGGCGACGTGGCCGCCAAGTCCAAGGAGCTGCTCGACGCCGGCGTCGACGTGCTCGTGGTCGACACGGCGCACGGCCACCAGGAGAAGATGATCTCGGCGCTGCGGGCCGTGCGGGCGCTCGAGCCCTCGGTGCCGGTCGCGGCGGGCAACGTCGTCACCGCGGAGGGCGTACGCGACCTCGTCGAGGCCGGCGCCGACATCGTGAAGGTCGGCGTGGGCCCGGGCGCCATGTGCACGACCCGGATGATGACCGGCGTGGGGCGGCCGCAGTTCTCCGCCGTGCTGGAGTGCGCGGCCGAGGCCCGCCGCCTGGGCCGGCACGTGTGGGCCGACGGCGGCGTGCGCCACCCCCGCGACGTCGCGCTTGCGCTCGCCGCGGGAGCCTCCAACGTCATGATCGGCTCGTGGTTCGCCGGCACGTACGAGTCGCCCGGCGACACCCGCACCGCCCCCGACGGGCGCAAGTACAAGGAGAACTTCGGCATGGCCTCGGCCCGTGCCGTACGGCTGCGCACCGCCGAGGACTCGCCGTTCGAGCGGGCCCGCAAGGCGCTGTTCGAGGAGGGCATCTCGACGTCGCGGATGTACCTCGACCCGGCGCGGCCCAGCGTGGAGGACCAGATCGACGCGATCGTGGCCGGCCTGCGTTCCTCCTGCACGTACGCGGGCGCCGCGACGATCGAGGAGTTCCACGAGCGGGCGGTGGTCGGCGTGCAGAGCGCCTCCGGCTACAGCGAGGGCATGCCACTGCACCAAAGTTGGTGACTCCTCCTATTCCGTAGAGGAATATCGGGCTCTCCGGGGGTAGTGCGTTCGTGTACCGACCGCACTACCCCGCGGAGGCGATCATGCAGTACTCCCCGGCCGGAGGGCCGGTCAGTCCCGCGGCCGACAGACGGCTGCTGGTCAGTTACGACAACTACGCCGCGGCGCAGCGCGCCGTGGACACCCTGTCCGACGCCGGGTTCCCGGTGGAGAACACCGCGATCGTCGGCAGCGACCTGCGCCTGGAGGAGACCGTCACCGGACGGCTCACCAACGGCAAGGCGGCACTGTCCGGCCTGATCACCGGTGCGGTGTTCGGACTCATCGTCGGCCTGTTCCTCGGGCTGTTCACCTCGGCCACGACCTCGTTCTTCGGGCTGGTGCTGTGGTCGATCCTCTGGGGCGCCATCGCCGGCGCCGCCTTCGGCTTCACCAGCCACGCCTTCACCGGCGGGACGCGCGACTTCTCCTCCAGGAGCTCGATCGTCGCGGGCCGCTACGACGTGCTGGTGGCCTCTCCCATGCTCGACCAGGCCCAGGCGCTGCTGGAGGGCGGTGTGCAGCCGGCCGACACCGTCGTCGTCCAGCGTCCGCCGTCGGCCGGGCCCGTCACGACGTCACCGGCCGCGGGCGACACCGCTCCGCAGGCCCCCGCCTACCCGGCGGCGGAGGATCGGGTGGAGACCCGTGCCGAGGAGGCCCGTGCCGAGGAAGCGCGTGCTGAAGCGGCGCGTGCGGAGGAGGCCCGCGCCGAGGCGGCGCGCGACGACGACCGGGCGGGCCTGTCGAGGGGCCGTCGCCAGTGACCTTCGCCATCGGCGGAGTTCCGACGCCTTCCCCACCCGCGTGGGGAAGGCGTTCTCGTGTCGGCCGTCCCCGGTAGAGTCGTCAGCCTGCCGGAACGTCCGGCACTGGAAGCGCTGTGGACACAGACAGAACAGGAGGCCCACGTGGCACTGGAGAAGCCGGAGATCGACTTTCCCGAGGGCGCTCCGCCCGCGGACCTGGAGATCGTCGATCTCGTCGAGGGGGACGGGCCGGAGGCCAAGCCGGGGCAGAACGTGACCGTCCACTACGTCGGGGTGGCGTTCTCCACTGGTGAGGAGTTCGACGCCTCCTGGAACCGCGGCCAGCCGTTCCAGTTCCCGCTCGGCGGCGGCCGGGTCATCGCCGGCTGGGACCGCGGCGTGGCCGGCATGAAGGTCGGCGGACGGCGGCGCCTGACCATCCCCGCGCACCTCGGGTACGGAAACCGCGGCGCGGGCGCCCTCATCAAGCCCGGTGAGACGCTCATCTTCGTCGTCGACCTGCTCGGCGTCGGCTGACCTGGACACCCGCTGAGGCGACGCGGCGCCTCAGAATTCAGGGGTAGGAGAGCGGGAGCGGTTCGAGGATGATGGCCGGGTGGCCGATACCCCCCCGAACCGCCTCGTCATGAACCCCCTCGATCGGGGTTCCTCCCGTCACGGCCGCCCGCAGGGCGGCCCCTTGCGAGCGCCGGCTTCCGGGAGGCCGGCGTGACCGCGGACGGCAAGGTGACCGGCGGCACGCCGGCACAGGACGACGCCGAGGGGGCGTCCCCCGGCAGGGGCGTTCGTGCGGACGCTCCGCTCACCGCGACACCCCGGGCCGTTGCCGCGATCGCCGCCGTGACCGTGGCCGTGCTGCTCGCGGTGAGCCCGTGGTACGGCTACCACCGCGACGAGCTGTACTTCCGCATGCTGGGCGAGCGGCCGCGGCTCGGATATTTCGACACCCCGCCGCTGACGCCGATGATCGCCCGGCTGTCCACGGCCATCTTCGGAGACACGGTCGTCGCGCTGCGGATCGTCCCCGCTCTGTGCGCCGGGGCTCTGGTCGTGCTCGTCGCGCTGGCCGCCCGGGAGCTGGGTGGCGGCCGCGCGGCCCAGATCCTCGCCGCGGCCGGGACGGCCACCTCCGTGCTGACTCTGCTGGCCGGTCACTCGCTGCTGACCCTCACCCCCGACCTCGTGCTGTGGAGCGCGGTCACGCTGTGCCTGCTCCGGGTGCTGCTCAGGGGAGACGGGCGCTACTGGCTCTGGGTGGGAGCGCTGTCCGGGATCGCGGCGTACAACCGCGATCTGATCGTGGTGCTGCTGGGCACCGTCGGCCTGGGCATCCTCGTCGCTGGCCCGCGCGAGGTGCTGCGGGACAGACGGCTGTGGGCCGGCGCCCTCCTGGCTCTGGTGATCGCCTCGCCCAACCTGATCTACCAGGTGACGCACGACTGGCCGCAGTTCCAGATGGCCGACGCGCTGCGGGCCGACGAGGGCGCGGACAACCGGGCGGCCTTCGTCCCCCTGCAGATCGTGCTGCTCGGGCCCGTGCAGGCGGTGATCTGCGTGACCGGCTGGCTGCGGCTGTGGCGGAACCGACGGGTCCGTTCCCTCGCCATCGCCTACCCCGTGGCCTGCGCGCTGGTCCTCTACTCGGGGGGCCGGCCCGACTACACCGGCGGGTTCCTGCTCTACCTGTTCGCGGCCGGCTGCGTCACGGCGGCCGGATGGCGGTGGAGACGAGTGTTGATCGCGGCGCTGGCGGTCAACGCCGTGGTGGCGGTGGTCGTGGCGCTGCCGGTCGTCCCCGCGGCGTCGCTCGGCGGAACGCCGGTCGCCGCCATGAACGAGGTGGCCGCTGAGTCGGTGGGCATGCGCGATGTGGCGGCGCAGACGGCCCGGGTCGTGAACGGCCTGCCCGCCGCCGAGCGCGCCGGTGCGGTGCTGCTCGCGGCGAACTACGGCGAGGCAGGCGCGCTGCACCGCTGGGCGGGAGAGTTCGGGCTGCCCGCGGTCTACAGCGGCCACAACGAGCTGTGGTGGTGGGGACCGCCGCCGGAGGGGACGCGGGTGGTCGTGTCCGTGGGCTATCCGCCCGCCGGACTCGCCACCGTCTTCGCCCGCTGCGTCCCGGGGGGAAGGCTGAGCGGGATGCCGGGCGAGGAGCAGGGCGTGCCGATCACGGTCTGCCACGACCCCGTCCAGCCCTGGCGCAAGCTGTGGCCGCGCGTGCGCCACTACAGCTAGCGCCACGACGCGTGTCCGACCCCGGCCTGGGCATCTGCCGCAGTGGTGAGGCAGGATTACGGTGTGTTGCTGATCGACCTTGCCAGGACGTCCGCGGCCGTCGCCGCGGACTCGGCTCGGCTCGCCAAGATCAGGCACCTCGCCGAGCTCCTCGGCAGGGTGGGACCGGACGAGGCCGAGACCGCCATCGCCTACCTGTCGGGTGAGCTGCCGCAGCGCCAGATCGGGGTGGGCTGGCGGAGTCTGTCGGATCTCCCCGAGCCGCGTCAGATCGCCACGGCGACCCTGACGCAGGTCGACGCGCTGCTCGAACGCATCAAGTCGCAGTCGGGCACCGGTTCCCAGGCCGCGCGCCGCGAGCTGCTCGGCGAGTTGTTCGGCGCCCTCACCCGGCAGGAACAGTCGTTTCTGCACCGGCTGCTGACGGCCGAGCTGCGCCAGGGGGCGCTCAACGGGGTGATGATCGAGGCGATCGCCATGGCCGCGAACGTGCCCGCGGCCGAGGTGCGCCGGGCCCTGACCCTGCGCGGCTCCCTGCCCGCCGTCGGCGCGGCGGCGTTGCGCGGCGGCGTCGCGGAGCTGAAGGCGTTCCACCTGGAGGTCGGGCGGGCGGTGGCGCCGATGCTCGCGCAGAGCGCGGCCAGCGTGACCGCCGCTCTGGAGAAGGCCGGCGCCCCTGCCGCCGTCGAGTGGAAGCTCGACGGCGTGCGGGTCCAGGCCCACCGGTCGGGCGACCGGGTCGCCGTCTTCACCCGCACCCTCGACGACATCACCGCGCAGGTCCCCGAGCTGGTCGAGGCCGTGCTCGGCCTCCCTGGGACCGATCTCGTGCTCGACGGCGAGGTCATCGCGCTGCGCCCGGACGGCCGGCCCGAGCCGTTCCAGGTCACCTCGGGCCGGGTGGCCAGCAGGACCGACGTCGCGTCGCTGCGGGCGACGGTGCCGCTGACCGTCTTCTTCTTCGACGCCCTGCGCGTGGGCGGCGCCGATCTGCTCGACCTGCCGGACGAGGAGCGGCACGCCGCGCTGGAGGCCGCGGTCCCGGCCGGGCTGATCACCCCTCGGCTCGTCACCGCGGACGCCGAGGAGGCCGAGGCGTTCTTCGGCGACGCCGTGCGGCGGGGC
Source organism: Microbispora rosea (assembly GCF_044460045.1). Taxonomy (NCBI): domain Bacteria; kingdom Bacillati; phylum Actinomycetota; class Actinomycetes; order Streptosporangiales; family Streptosporangiaceae; genus Microbispora; species Microbispora rosea. The sequence goes on from NZ_JBITJO010000002.1 coordinate 1,042,419, forward strand.
CACGAGGGCGTCGTGGTGAAGTCGCTGAGCACGCCGTACGCCGCGGGCCGGCGAGGGGCCGGCTGGATCAAGGTGAAGCCGCGGCACACCCTCGACCTGGTCGTGCTGGCCGCCGAGTGGGGCAACGGACGGCGCCAGGGCTGGCTGTCCAACCTGCACCTCGGCGCCTACGACCCGGAGAGCGGCGGGTTCGTGATGCTCGGCAAGACGTTCAAGGGCCTCACCGACGAACTGCTGACCTGGCAGACCGAGCAGTTCCTGCGGCTGGCGGAGGGACCGGCGGACGACTACGTCGTCACGCTCAAGCCCGCGCTGGTCGTGGAGATCGCCTTCGACGGGGTGCAGCGGTCGAGCCGCTACCCCGGCGGCATGGCGCTGCGGTTCGCCCGGGTGCTGCGTTACCGGCCCGACAAGCGGCCGGAGGAGGCCGACACCGTGGCCGCGGTCCGCGCGCTCATGCCCTGACCGGGGGCCGCGCCACGAGTTACTTGATCAGGCGGACGGTCAGCGGGTAGCGGAACTCGGTGGCGGCGAGCGCCGACACCCCGCCGACCACGCACAGGACCAGCCCGACGACCCAGATGACCGGCAGCAGGACGACGCCCACGACGGTGAACGGCAGCAGCACCGTCGCGCCCAGCACGGTGAGGTGGAAGTTGAGCGACTCCACCGCGTGCTTCCTGATGTAGGGGGACGTCCGCCCCGCGGTCACCATCATCAGCAGCGGGCCGATGATGAACAACCCCAGCAGGCCGAACAGGTGCGAGGCCGCGGCCCCGACCCGGTCTCCCCCGTCAGGGACCGCGGCGTGATACGAGGGCGGCCGGGGGACGTACGCCGGGCGCGTGCCGTACAGGTCGTTCATGATGGGCACGAGATCGGCGTGCGTGCGCGCCGTCATGGCGAGGTGCAGCCGCTCGTCCATCTCGTGCTTGTCGAGCCGGCCCTCGGCGTAGGCCGCTTTGACATGCTCGACCACCTGTTCGCGGTCCTGGTTGGTGACGCGCAACTGAGGGTGCGGCATCGGGGCGCGGCCCGGCCACGGTGGTGTCGCTGTCGCGGGCATCACGGCATCGCCTTCCGTCGATCGACTGCTCGGCTCTCTTCGAGTCTGCCTCCATCTTGTGCCGTGTACGCGTCCGGCGGCATCAGGGACATCCCCGACATCGCCCCGAGACCGTTCCCTTAACGCCATCGTGATCCGCGGCGATGTATACAAGCACTATGAGATGGCGCGATCGCTACGGGCTCCGGCGACGCCGGGGCGCCCGCGTGGCCAAGTTCGACCGCGAGGCGACCGACGCCGACGTCGAGGCCCTCATCGAGTTCGCCAAGACCCGGCGTGGAGTCGAGTTCTACGTCGAACCCGAGACCTTCGCGACCGACACCACCGCGGTGGCCGTGGCCCACGACGGGGAGTGGACCCGTCGCCGCGTCGGAGCGCCCGCGGTGATCGCCAAGGTCGCCAGGGATCTCGCCCTTCCGGTGTACGACGTGCAGCTCACCGGTTACCCCGCCCGGATGCGCGCGTACAACGAGCGCCGGCGGCAGGCTCAGGACGGCGAGGCGGTCTGACGGCCGCTCAGGGTCGTCGCAGAGCCGACGCGGAGGCCGGACCGGGCAGATCCAGGGCCAGCAGCGCGCGCAGCGGCGCGAGCCAGATCGCCCGGGGAGGGCCCATCTCGTCGTCGAGCTCCTCCGGTGTCGGCATGCGGTCGCGGAGCATGGCGGGGGACATCATGTGCGTCAGTGCCTGCCGGAGAAGGAGCGCCATCGAATAGCCGGGGTCGGCGGCGAGCGCCCGCTCCAGCGCCATCCCCGCGAGCGCGCACTCCCCCCGATGCCAGGCGGCGGCGGCCAGCAGTGAGGCCGCCGGCGCGACGTGGCCCGGCTCTATGCGGCGGGTGAGGTCGCGCCACAGCGCGACGTGCGCGTCACGGTCGTCGATCAACGCCCACGCCTCGTCGCGCACCCTCACCACGGCGAGGTCGAGCCCGAGCCGGGCGGCGCCCTCGTCGTCCAGCCTGCCCCCCGAGTCGTAGAGGCCGATGGCGCTGCGCACCCGCGCCAGCCCCTCCGTCACGAACCGCGCGGCCAGTTCGTCCGCGAGCGGCGCCCCGGGCTCGGGCATCGCCCGCAGCTCGGCCGCGACCCGGGCGGTGACCTGCCGCATCGCCGCTCCGCCGCACCGTTGGACCGAGCGCCGCAGGCTGCCCCGGTCGGGCAGGGCGACCAGCCCGTGCAGCACGGCCTCGGCCGCGACCTGGCTGCGCTGCGTGTCGTACGGCGTGCCCTCCGCGGGACAGCAGCTCGCGCTGCCGCAGGAGTAGGACCAGTAGCGCCCGCCTTCGGCCCGGAGACTCTCGGCCACCCGGATGCCCCCGGCGTGCAGCAGCCGGGTCGCCGTGTCGACGGCGGGGGTCACCAGGGCGCCGGCGCCGTATCCGACGACGAAGGCCGCGGTCACCGATTCGCGGCGCAGCAGCGCGACCAGCCGGTCGAGGTCCCCTGCGGCGACCGGCAGGTCCCAGCGCGTCGTCAGCCGCACCTCCGGGCCGGCGACACCGGTGACGACGAGGCTGTCGGCGGGGTGGAACCCGACGAGGTAGGGCACGGCGGCGAGGATGTCCGCCGGCGAGGAGAGCACGAGCTTCGGGATAGTCATGGCCGCAAGCCTCGCCGGACGGCCGCGCCCCCACGACGGCCGAAGCGCGTTCTGGGGACAGCGGTCCTCCTGTGGACAACCGGCGGCCGCAAAACCATTGGCGCCGGGCCGGATGCGCGACCTACACTCGGCGCCATGGCTACGCCCCGGATCTCTTAGCTCGGACACCCGCTTTCACGCCACCCGTGTGTCCTTGAGCTTCTCCGGAGCGTCATCAAATGATCACCCTTCGCGGTGTCGACGTGCGCGTCGGCGCCCGTCTCCTGCTGTCGGACGTCACCGCCCACGTCACCCCCGGCGACCGCGTCGGCCTGGTCGGCCGCAACGGCGCGGGCAAGACCACCCTGCTGAAGACCCTGGCCGGCGAGCTACAGCCGGCCGCGGGCACCATCATCCGGACCGGCGAGGTCGGCTATCTCCCGCAGGATCCCGCGGCGGCCGATCCGTCCCTTCCCGTCGCCGCCCGCATCCTGTCGGCCCGCGGCCTCGACGAGGCCGAGCGCGCGCTGCGCGCCGCCGAGGCGGCCATGGGCGATCCCGCCGAGCAGGAGCGGGCGATGCGGCGGTACGTCCGGGCCGAGGCGGAGTTCGAGGCGCGCGGCGGATACGCCGCGCAGGCCGAGGCCGTCCGCATCGCCGCCGGGCTCGGCCTGCCCGACCGGGTCATGACCCAGCCGGTCGGCACCCTGTCCGGCGGGCAGCGGCGCCGGGTCGAACTCGCCCGCATCCTGTTCGCCGGTCAGGGCACGATGCTGCTCGACGAGCCCACCAACCACCTGGACGCCGACTCCGTGGCCTGGCTGCGGTCGTTCCTCGCGAGCCGCACCGGCGGGCTGGTCCTGATCAGCCACGACACCGCGCTGCTCGACGACACCGTGAACCGGATCTGGCGCCTGGACGCCGACCGGGCCGCACTGGAGGTGCACAACACCGGCTGGCGCACCTATCTGGCCGACCGCGACGCCGCCGAACGCGGACGCGCCCGGCAGCGGGCCGTCGCCGAACGCAAGGCCGCCGCGCTGCACGCCCAGGCCGACAGGATGCGCGCCGGCAAGGCGACCGCCGTACGCGCCAGGGAGATGGCGCGCCGGGCCGACCGCATGCTGGCCGCGGTGGAGCCGGTCCGCCGCCCCGAGAAGGTCGCCCGCATCCGGCTGCCCGAGCCCGCCCCCTGCGGCCGCACCCCGCTCGGCGCGATCAGCCTGACCAAGGCGTACGGCGACCTGCGGGTGCTGACCGGGGTGGACCTGGCCGTGGACCGGGGCAGCCGGCTCGTCGTGCTCGGTCTCAACGGCGCGGGCAAGACCACGCTGCTGCGGATCCTGGCCGGGCGGGAACGCCCCGACTCGGGCCGCGTGGTGCACGGTCCCGGTCTGCGGCTGGGCTACTTCGCGCAGGAGCACGACACGCTCGACCCGGCGCGCACCGTCGCCCAGAACCTCGCCGCCGCCGCGCCGCACCTGGGGGACGGCGAGGTGCGCCGGATCCTCGGCTCGTTCCTGTTCGGCGGCGATGACGCGGGCAAGCCCGCGGGCGTGCTGTCGGGCGGCGAGAAGACCCGGCTGGCGCTCGCCACCCTCGTCAGCTCGCAGGCCAACGTGCTGCTGCTCGACGAGCCCACCAACAACCTCGACCCGGCGTCACGGGACGAGGTGCTGGCGGCGCTCGCCTCCTATCAGGGCGCCGTCGTGATGGTCACCCACGACGACAAGGCCGTGGAGGCCCTGCGCCCCGACCGCGTCCTGCTGCTGCCCGACGGGGTCGAGGACATGTGGAACTCCGACTACGCCGGTCTCGTGTCCCTGGCCTGACCGTCCGGTGCCCACTGTCCCGGAACGGTCGTCGGCGCCAGCCGCATGCGGACGAGCATGGCGGCGCCGGCGACCGCGCCGGGCATCAGGAGCACGCTCAGGAACGGCACCATGAACGCGACGAAGAGCGGCACGCCGAACCCCAGCGAGGCGGACATGTTCGATCGCAGTAGCGCGAAACGCTCCTTGCGCCGCAGCCCTCGGCGTTCCATCGCCAAGGCGGTCAGTTCGACCGTGAGGAAGAACCCGGAGACCAACGCCCCCACCACGGGCACCACGGTCTGCCCGACGACCGGCACGAAGCCCAGCACGAACAGCGGCACGGAGAACAGCAGGACCCACCAGAGCGTGACGAGGCTGTCGCGGATCGACCGGAACAGGGAAGCCCAGAAAGGCAGGTCGCCGCCGCCGGGGAGCCCGCCCAGGTCCTCCTCGACCTTCTCCGAGAGCTTCTCGTAGAAGGGGTCGCCGATCACCAACGTGACGGCGGTGAACGTCAGCACGGCGAGCGCCAGACCCGCCACGAAGATCATCAAGCCGACCAGCGTGCGGAACACGTCGCGCCAGCCCCAGTCGTCGGCGAACGGGGTCGCCCACGCCGCCACGTCGGTGGCGTGCGTGCCCAGCCACCCCAGCGCCGCGACGTAGAGCGCGAGCGCGATCAAGGCCGGGATCAGGCCGAACAACCACCAGAGGGGATGCCGGGCAACCCAGGCGAGACCCCGCAGGCTGAAACCGACTCCCTCGGCGAAACCGCCGACGCCGCGCCGTCCGGCGGGCCGCCCGATGCCACTCATGGCGGGCAGGCTAGCGCCACAAGGTCGTCACAGGCACGCCCACATCGGCGAAAAGGCGGCGAAGCAGGGGAAGCGAGATGCCGAGCACGTTGCCGTGATCGCCCTCGATGCCCTCCACGAACCAGCCGCCCAGGCCGTCGAGCGTGAACGCCCCCGCCACGCGCAGCGGCTCCCCGCTGGCGACGTACGCCTCGATCTCCTCGTCGGACGGCGTGCCGAACCGCACCACGGTCGCCGCCACCTCCGACACCCTCCGGCCCCGGGCCACGTCCACCACGCAGTGCCCGGTCAGCAGCCGGCCGGTCCTGCCGCGCATCGTCTGCCAGCGGCGCAGCGCGTTCTCCGGCGTCCCCGGCTTGCCGTACGCGACGCCGTCGAGTTCGAGCACCGAGTCGCAGCCGATCACGATGCCCTCGGCGAGCGTACGCGAGACGGCGTCCGCCTTGGCCACGGCCAGCTCCAGGCACAGCTCCTCGGGGGTGGCGGCAGTGATCGCGTCCTCGTCGACGCCGCTGACGACGACCTTGGGGTCGAGCCCGGCCGCCCGCAGCACACCGAGGCGGGCGGGCGAGGCCGAGGCGAGCACCAGTTCCGTCACGCGAGTCAGCCTAGCCGCTTCTACTATGTCTGACGTTTACTGATCACTTACGAGGGGGGCCGGTGTCGAAAGCCACGGTCAAAGAGCGTGCGCGTTACTGGTTCGACAACACCATGGCCAGGGGCACGGCCGCCCTCATCGGCTGGCTGGCCCTGGTGTCGCTGGTGCTCATCGTGGTGGTCAGCGCGCTGACGATGTGGCTCACCCCCGACGAGGCGCTCCGGCACGACGGCTGGCCCGGGGTACTGTGGCTGTCGCTCATGCACGCCCTCAGCCCAGGCAAGATCGCCGGAGACGCCGGCACCGCGCCCTTTCTCGCGATCATGCTGGGCGCGTCCCTCGGCGGCATCTTCATCGTCAGCATCCTCGTGGGCGTGCTCTCCGCCGGGCTGCGCGGCAAGATCGATGAGCTGCGCAAGGGCCGCTCCCGCGTCATCGAGAGCGGCCACACCGTCATCCTCGGCTGGTCCGAGCAGCTCTACACGATCGTCTCCGAGCTCACCAAGGCGCACGCCAGCCAGCACGGTTCGGTCATCGCGATCCTGGCCGACAGGGACAAGCCGGCCATGGAGGACGCCATCAGGGCCCGGGTGGGCGACACGGGCAAGACGCGCCTGGTGTGCCGCACCGGCCGGCCCACCGAGCCGGGCGACCTCGACCTGCTGAGCCTGAGCACCGCGCGGACGATCGTCGTGCTGTCCCCCGAGAAGGAGGACCCGGACGCGCACGTCATCAAGACCCTGCTCGCGCTGGCCAAGCGGGCGGGCGAGCATCCTCCGGTGGTCGCCGCCATCGCCGCCTCGCGCAACATGGCCGCCGCCCGTCTGGCCGGAGGGCCCGGCGTCCACCTGGTCGACAGCGACGACATCGCCGCGCGGCTGATCGTGCAGTCGTCCCGGCAGTCCGGCGTGTCCGTCGTCTGCATGGACCTGCTGAACTTCGACGGCGGTGAGATCTACCTGCGCCGCGACCCCTCCCTCGCCGACAGGTCGTACGGCCGGGCCCTCGACGCGTACGCGACCGCGACCGTCCTCGGCCTGCGCACGCCCGGCGGTGTTGTGCTCAACCCGCCGGCGGACACGACGATCGGGACGTCCGACGAGATCGTGGTGCTCGCCCAGGACGACTCGCTCATCCGCCTGGCGAACGGAACGGCTCCCGCGGACGAACGGCACATCGTCCCCGCCACGGCCCCGGCGCCGGCCCCCGAGCGGACCCTGATGCTCGGCTGGAACGGCCGGGCCGCGAGGATCATCCGCTACCTGGACGGCTACGTGACCCCCGGATCGGTGCTCGACGTCGCCGGCGACCACCCCGGCGCGGGCGCCGGTCTGGAGGGCCTGCGCAACCTGACGGTGAACGTCAAGGAGTGCGACGCCACCGACAGGTACGCCCTCGAGTCCCTTGGCGTCGGCGTCTACCAGCACGTCATCGTGCTCTCCGACGACCGCTACGACCCCGGCCACGCCGACAACCGGACGCTGATGACGCTGCTGCAGCTGCGCGACATGCAGGCGACCCTCGGGGAGAAGTACTCGATCGTGAGCGAGATGCACGACGAGAACAACCGGGCGCTCGCCGAGGTCACCGAGGCCGACGACATCGTGATCAGCGACACCGTCATCGGCCTGCTGCTCGCGCAGCTCGCCGAGAACCCGCATCTCGCCGAGGTCTTCACCTATCTCTTCGACTCCGCGGGCTCGGAGGTCTATCCCCGGCCCGTGGAGGACTACGTGACAACAGGCGGGCCCGTCGCCTTCCGCACGATCGTGGAGTCGGCCCTGCGGCGGGGCGAGACCGCGATCGGTTACCGCGTGGCGGCGAAGTCCGGGGAGCCGCCCCACTACGGCGTCGTGCTCAACCCGGACCGGTCCCGGGCGGTGACGTTCACGCCCGGTGACTCCGTGATCGTCCTCGCCGAACACTGAGCCCGGCCGTCCCACCGCACGGCGAGCCGGTCGGCCGGCCCGCGCCGCCACGATCCCCCCGGCCCGTGGGAGCCGGTCGAGCCGTGTTCCGTCCGAGCGCCGGGTCAGAGCGCCTTGACGGAGGACATCACCTTGTTGATGTCGTGCCAGCGCTTCTTCTGGCTGTCGGGGATCGTGACGAACACGACGGCGGGCTTCTTCTCCGGCACGTCCACGAGGGCCAGGGCCGCGGCGGAGACCCGCTTCTTGCCCTTGAGCGTGTAGTGCACCGTGTAGCCGAGCAGCCAGCCCTGCCGCTTGCCCGCCTTGATGGGCTGCGAGGCCGTCCAGGTGATCGTCGCGCCCGAGGGGTGGTGGTTCAGCGTCCACCGGGCGGCCAGGAAGGCGGTGTCGCGCAGCGTCTTCTGCTCGGGGATCGGCACGGGGCAGGAGACCAGCATCCCGCGGTACGACGCGCCCTTGACCTTGGGCAGCAACTGGCGGGAGGCGAACGGCGCGGGCGTGGCCAGCGCCCAGGTCTTGGTGAAGCGGGGCAGGGCGACGCCGGAGCGCCGGTCCTTGATCGAGCCGTGGGCGGCGGCCGCCCGGCCGGGCAGGGTGCGAAGGCGGCGGCTGTTCTTCGGCAGCGCGGGCACGCGGGGGTCCTTGAGGGCGGCCGCCAACGCGACATCGGCCGTGTCCGGACTGGCCGCCGGACTCGAGACGGCGTCCACGTCCGCGCCGGGCGTCGCGCTCGCCCCCGTGCTTGACAGCGGGCTGAGGCCGGGCGTGGCCACCGCGCCCGCGGCGGGTGCGGCGGCGCTCGACGCGGACGAGGCCGATATGACCGAGGGAGCGGCGGCGGCCGCGGAGTTTCGCGGTGCCGCGGTCGCGGGGTCGTCCCGGTTCAGCAGCACGGCGGTCGCGCCCGCGCCCAGGACGGCGATTCCCGCGGCGACCGCGATCGTACGGTAGACCACCCGCATCGGCAGGTCTCCGAGCCCCTTGGACGAGCTCGCCGGTGGCGCAGCCACTGGGACCGTGATCTTCGGTAGCGGAGTGGTCTCGGCCTCGGCCGCTATATAAGAGGGAACGGCCTTCGTCCCATAGTCCCCAGGTGACACGATCGGGAGCGTACGGCATATCCCGATATTTCGGGTGCGTTCCCCATCACACTTCGGGAACGCCGACCCGCAGCCACGGAGCGTCCGCCACGACCGTCGCGGAGCCCGGTGCGATCTCGGTGAACCCGGCGTCCCTGACCACCGGCAGCCCGCTCGCGGCCAGCGCGTCCCACCGGGCCGGGCCGGCCGTCCTGACCCGTACGGCGAAGCCGCGCTCGCGCCAGGCCGCCCTGTCCGCCTCGCCCGCGCCCCACCAGGCGAACTGGGCGCCGTGGCCCGCTTGGGCCATCGCCTTACCCGCGGTCATCTCCAGCCCGGGGTTGATCCAGAGCACCACGTCCTCCGGACCCGGCTCCGGCGGGGTGGCCTCGTCGGTCAACTCGGTGCCCGACACCTGGAGCCGGGCGAGGTCGCGCGGCCAGTCGTCGAGCGGCACGGGAGGATGCACCCGCACCTCGGCCGTGCGCACGGCGACGGTGATGCCGGGCAGGGCGAGCGCCCGCCGCCACTCGGCTCCGCGAGCCCGCCTGACCACCTTCCTGATCCGCCCGTCCTGCCACTCGGCGACCTCCTGCGGCCACCGGCCTTCGCTCCCGGCACTGTCCAGCAGGCACACCACGGCCGTCGCCGCCGCCTCCAGCGCGTCGGTGCGCTGCGGCGGCGCGGCCCGTTCGATGCGTACGACCAGGGGAAGAACGCGTTCGGTCACCCGACAAGGATCGCAGCTTCGCGGCCATCCCGGACACGCGTGACGATACGGGACGACATGAGCGCGGCGAGCAGGCACAGCACGCCCGCGCCGTACCACGCCAGGTCGTAGTTCCCCAGATGATCACGGGTGATCCCGGCCGCGGTGGCGACGACGGCCGCGCCGACCTGGTGAGAGGCGAAGACCCAGCCGAACACCACCGCTCCGTTCGCGCCGAAGATCCTGCGGCACAGCGCGACGGTCGGCGGCACGGTGGCCACCCAGTCGAGACCGTAGAAGACGATGAAGACCAGCATGCTCGGCTCGGCCGTGGCGGCGAACAGCTGCGGCAGGACCAGCAGCGACAGCCCGCGCAGCGCGTAGTAGACGACGAGCAGGAGCCGCGGGTCCACCCGGTCGCTCAGCCAGCCGGAGAAGACGGTGCCGGCGATGTCGAAGACCCCGATCACGGCGAGCAGCGAGGCCGCGGTGGTCTCCGGCATGCCGTGGTCGTGGGCGGCCGGGATGAAGTGGGTGCCGACCAGGCCGTTCGTGCTCGCCCCGCAGATGGCGAAGCCGACGGCGAGATACCAGAAGTGCCGGGTGCGGGCGGCGTCCCGCAGCACGCGGACGGCCCGCGCGGCGGCGCCCCCGTCCGGCGCGCGCACGACGGGCGTGCGCACGGCGGGCGTGCGCACGACCGGCTCGGTCGCGCCCAGCGCGGTCAGGCCGATCTCCTCGGGGGTGTCCCTGAGCAGGAACCACACGAGGGGCACGACGGCGAGCGCGGCTCCCGCCACCGTGACCGAGGCCCATCGCCACCCCTGCATCTCCGTCAGGTGCGCGAGCACCGGCAGGAAGATCAGCTGCCCGGTCGCGCCGCCGGCCGTCAGTACGCCGGTGACCAGGCCGCGGTGCCGTACGAACCAGCGGTCGGTCAGCGTGGCGGCGAAGACGAGCGCCATCGAGCCGGTGCCGAGCCCGACCAGGACGCCCCACAGCGCGATGAGCTGCCAGCTCGCGGTCATGAACACGGTCAGGCCGCTCCCGGCCGCCACCAGCAGCAGGGCGCAGGCGACGACGCGGCGCATGCCGAAGCGGTCCATGAGCGCCGCCGCGAACGGCGCGCACAGCCCGTAGAGCATGAGGTTCACCGAGACCGCGAGCGAGATCGTGCCCCGCGACCAGCCGAACGCGTCCTCCAGCGGGGTGATCAGCACACCCGGCGTGGCGCGGAACCCGGCCGCCCCGATGATCGCGACAAAGGCGACGGCGGCGACGATCCAGGCACGATGCAGCGACTTCATGGCGAGCATCCTCCGTTGCGCCCGCCTCGGACGACAGTGGCCCGGAGGTCAACATGTGAAAGAGTCGGGCCATGCACCGCGTCGCCGTACTGGCCTTGGACGACTTCGCCACACTCGATCTGGGCGTCCCCGGGCAGGTGTTCTGGGCCGCCCACGACCCCGGCCCGCTGTACGAGGTCGTCACCTGCAGCCCGGGCGGCCGTCCGGTGCGGAGCCAGGCGGGCTACAGCGTCCTTCCCGACCACGACCTGAGCGTGCTCGCCACGGCCGACACGGTGGTGGTGCCGGGCATCCACAGCGGCACCCCGCTGGAGAACGGCACGCTCGACGAGGAGGTGCGCGCGGCGCTGTGGGGCGTCGCCGGGCGCGCCCGGCTCATCTCGATCTGCACCGGCGCCTTCGTGCTGGCCGCCGCGGGCCTGCTGGACGGGCGTCCGGCGACCACCCACTGGCGCAACGCCGCGGATTTCGGCGTGCTGTTCCCCCGCGTACGGCTCGATCCCGACGTGCTGTTCATCGACGACGGCGACGTGCTCACCTCGGCCGGCGTGGCGGCGGGCATCGATCTGTGCCTGCACGTCATCCGGCGCGACCACGGCAGCGAGGTGGCCAACCGCACCGCCCGCCGCTGCGTCACCCCGCCGTTCCGGGAGGGCGGGCAGGCCCAGTACATCGAGCGCCCGCTCCCCGATCCCGTCGGGACCACCACCGCGCCCACCCGGGCGTGGATGCTGGAACACCTGGAGGAGCCGGTCAACCTGGCCGCCCTGGCCGCGCACGCCCGCATGAGCGTGCGGACGTTCACCCGCAGGTTCCGGGAGGAGACCGGCCTCAGCCCGGCCAGGTGGCTCGCCGGGCAGCGGATCGCGCACGCCCGGGACCTGCTGGAGACCACCGATCTGCCGGTCGACGCGATCGCCAGGAAGGCCGGGTTCGGCAGCGCGGTCTCGCTCCGCCAGCACCTCCACGCCGCAGTCGGGGTGTCCCCCCTGGTCTACCGCCAGACGTTCCGCACTCCGGCCGTCATCGCCTGATCGGCGCCGACTGCTGATCAGTGCCGACTGATCAGTGCCGACTGCTGATCGGCGCCGACTGCTGATCAGTGCCGACTGATCAGTGCCGACTGCTGATCAGTGCCGGCTGCTGATCAGTGCCGGCTGCTGATCAGTGCCGGCGGCGGTCACCCGTGGCGGGGCCGCGCCAGGCGTACGGGTCGCCCGACCGGCGTCCGGGCTCGCGACGCGCCGGGGCGCTCGCGGGCTGCTGCTGCCTGCGGGCCCGCCGCTTGCGCATGAACAGCCAGCCGAGGCCGAGCAGGATCATCCCGAGCGGCGTGCGCGCCAGCCAGCGGGTGAAGACGAGCTGCAGGATCCTCTTCATGACATCCGCCCCTACCCGGCACGGATGTGATCATGTGCGCGCCGGTCAGGACACCAGCTGCGGATACAGGTCGGTCACGCCGCCGGACAGCTTGGCCCGCACGTAGCGGCTCGTGTCGTCGGCGACCACCTCGAAACTCCCCTGCTCGATCCCCCGCAGGGCCTGGGCGGCGACCTCCGCCGGGTCGGCCTTCGGGCCGTCGGCGTGGGCGGCCATGTCGGTGTCCATGTATCCGACGTGCAGCGCCGTGACGAGCGTGCCCTGCTCCTTCAGTTCGAGGCGAAGGCTGTTGGTGAGCTGCAGCGCGGCCGCCTTGGCCGCGGAGTAGGCGGCCACCCGCGGGGCGGTGAACCACGACAGCACCGACAGCACGTTGAGGATCGCGCCGCCCCCGTTGCGGCCCAGGACCGGGGCGAACTCACGAGCCATGGCGAGCGTGCCGAAGTAGTGCGTCTCCATCTCCAGGCGGATGTCGTCGAGCGTCCCGGCGAGGGCCGACGAGCCCGTGGAGACTCCGGCGTTGTTGATCAGCAGGTTCACGTCACGGGCCCGCTCGGCGGCGGCCCGGACGGACGCGGGGTCGGTGATGTCCAGGGCGAGCGGCACCACGCCCGGCAGGTCGACCGTCTCCGGCCTGCGCGCCGCCGCGTACACCGTGGCAGCGCCACGCTCCAGCAGCGCGGCTGCGAAACGCCGTCCCAGCCCCCGGTTCGCGCCCGTGACCAGCGCGACCGATCCCTCGATCTTCATTGTTGCCTCCATCCCTCGACGACTTCGCGTCCACACTAGACAGTCTGACTTTAAAATTGCAAGGTAGCTTCTTCGGGCTAGCCTGGATGCCACCGGCGACCAGCGAGCGAGGCGTGCGATGACGACCACCGAACTCCCCGACTCGATGACGTGCTCCATCGAGCGGACCGTGACCCTGCTCGGAGAGCGGTGGACGCCGCTGATACTGCGGGAGCTGCACGCGGGAGTCGTCCGTTTCGCCGACATCCAGCAACGCCTGGGGATTGCCACGAATCTGCTGACCGCACGGCTGGCGACGCTCGCCGGTGCGGGCGTCGTCGAGAAGCGGCCCTACCGCGACACCGGGGCCCGCACCCGGTACGAGTACCACCTGACCGACTCGGGCCGCGACGCGCTCGTGATCCTCGGAGCGCTGCAGCAGTGGGGGGACCGCCACGCCCCCCGGCTCGCGGGACCGACGGTCGAACGCCGCGATCGGCGGACCGGGGCGCGGCTGGACGTGTCGTTCACCGACCCCGAGGGGCGCGCCGTCCCGCTGGACGCGGTCACCCTCGTACGCACAGCCACTGAGCGGCCGGACGACGGCGGCAGGGCGGCCTGAACCACCGGGTGGTCGATCGGCCTTCCGCGTCGACGTCCGGAGATGCGGATTCCACAAGCCGGATCCGCAGATCTACCACGTCATGCTGGAGCGGATGCGGCTTGAGGGATGCGACGTCCTGCACGTGGGCGACGACCCCGTCGAGGACGTCGTCGCCGCTCAAAGGGCCGGGCTGGACACCGTCTGGATCAATCGCGACCACCTCGAATGGACCCACGACGAAGCGCCGTCCATGGCCGCGGACCTCCGTGAGCTCACCCTGCGCCTCACGAGCCGGTGATCAGCGGTGGGTCGGCGGTATCTCGAAGCCGAACTTCTCCCCCAGCGCGTGGACGTCCTCGCGGTCCTTTTCCTGGGGCGTGTACGCCGTCTTGAAGGTGAACATCCACTGCGGTGCGACGCAGTCCACGGCCCGGCCGTCGATCGTGCCCTGTCCGGTGAGCGAGCCGTAGGGGTAGGCGATCCCGTAGACGTTCTTTCCGGATTCGTCGTATTCGAAGACGTGCACGTCGACGCTGCGGCCTCGGCCGTCGGTCAGGACGTAGTTCCACGCGGTGTCGTCGCCGTCGCGCCTCTTCGTGTATCCGAGACCCCGCATGAGTGCGGCGAACTCCGCTTCACCCTCGTGGTCGACCGCCACGTCGAGGTCGGGGTGCTCTCTCGTCTGCCTCCCGAGGAGAGCGTCGACACACCAGCCGCCGTCGATCCAGATCCGCACTCCGCGTTCGGCGAGACAGCCGTAGATGCCGCAGACCGTTTCTGCGTCCATCAGAACGCCGAGAGCCGCCCTCCGGACGGAGGACGGCTCTCGGGATGGTTCAGCCATTGTGGAGCTATGGGGATTCGAACCCCAGACCCCTTCCATGCCATGGAAGTGCGCTACCAGCTGCGCTATAGCCCCTTGCCACACCGCGTCGGCGATGCCTCGCCAGTGTATAGGACTTCCGCGGTGTGGGTGTAACCGAGAAGGTCTCAGCAGGCGCAGGCGGCTCCCGCGGGAGCGGTGAGCGGATCGGCCGGCCGGGTGCGCACTCCGGAGGACTCCACGACCGGGAAGCCCTCACGCACCCAGTATTCGAACCCGCCGATCATCTCCTTGACCCGATAACCCAGCCGGGCGAACTCCAGCGCCGCGCGGGTCGCGCCGTTGCAGCCCGGCCCCCAGCAGTAGGTGACGACGGTCACGTCACGGGGGATCAGCTCGGGCGCCCGGGCGGCGATCTCAGCCGTGGGCAGATGGACGGCCCCCTCGATGTGGCCCTGCCGCCAGCTCTCCCCGCTGCGGGAGTCGACCACGACGATCGCCGGCTCCCCGGAGAGCAGGTCGGCGCGTACGTCGGACACGTCGGTCTCGAAAGCAAGGCGGGCGGAGAAGTGGGCGACGGCGGCGGCCGGCTCGGCCGCGGGCGTGTGCGTTACGGCGGACATGCCGACCAGGGTGCCCGGTCGCCCTGCCACCCCAGAAGAGGCATGAACGCCCGTTATCGCTAATATCCCGCCATGCTCCCGCTCCCCGACCGGAGCCGCACCGTGTCGGTGCTGGCCTTCGACGGCATGAGTCCCTTCGAACTTGGCTGCGTCGTCGAGGTCTTCGGGCTGCCCCGCCCCGAGCTGGACGTCCCGTGGTACGAGCTGGCCGTGTGCGCGGAAAGGCCCGGCCCGCTGCGGGCGGTCGGCGGGTTCACGATCGAGGCGGCGCACGGGCTCGACGTCTTCGCCGGGGCGCGGACCGTGATCGTGCCCGGCGTCCCGGACGTGCGAGCGGAGATCTCCCCCGCCCTCACGGCCGCCCTGCGCCGGGCTCACGACGGCGGGGCCCGGATCGTGTCGATCTGCTCGGGCGCCTTCGCCCTCGCCGCCGCCGGGCTGCTCGACGGGCGGGCCGCGACGACCCACTGGCGGTACGCCGCACTGCTCCAGCGGCGTCATCCCGAGGTCCGGGTGGATCCCGGGGTGCTGTACGTGGACGAGGGCGACGTGCTGACCAGCGCGGGCAGCGCGGCGGGCCTCGACCTGCTCGTCCATCTGGTGCGGCGTGACCACGGGCCGAGCGTGGCCAACGCGGTGGCCCGCAGGCTGGTGGTGCCGCCGCACCGGGAGGGCGGGCAGGCGCAGTTCGTCGAGGCGCCGGTCGCGGAGGTGGAGGCCGGCGATCCGGTGGGCCGGGCGATGGAGTGGGTGCTGACCGATCTCACCCGCCCGGTCACGGTCGCCGCGCTGGCACGGGTCGCCGGGATGTCCGAGCGCGGCTTCATCCGGCACTTCGGCCGCCGCACCGGGACGAGCCCGCTGCGGTGGGTGATCGCGCAGCGGATCGCCGCCAGCCTGCCGCTCCTGGAGACGACGGCGGCTCCTGTGGAGGAGGTGGCAGCCGCCGTCGGCTTCGAGAGCCCGGTGACGTTCCGTCACCATTTCGGCCGTTCGATGCGTACGTCGCCGTCGGCGTACCGCAAGGCGTTCCGGCGTCAGGGAATGGGCAGCGAGAACCAGACGGTCTTGCCCCCGGCGACCCGGCTGGTCCCCCAGTGCTCGGCGAGCTGGTTGACCAGGTAGAGTCCCCTGCCGTCCTCGTCGAGCGGGCCGGGCTCGCGCACCACCGGCAGCCGGTGGTCGTCGTCGCTGACCTCGCACAGCAGGTGGTCGGTGCGCAGCAGCCTGAGGGTGATGGGCCGCTGGGTGTGCTGCACGGCGTTGGTGACGAGCTCTCCGGCGAGCAGCTCGGCCACCGGGATCATGGGCGTGAGACCCCACGGGCCGAGCGTCCGGCGTACCAGACCGCGTACGCGGCCGGGCGCCGTCGGCTGGGGCTCCAGGAGCCACTGGGCGACGTGCTCGCTGGGGATGCCGCGGAACCGGATGGCCAGCACGGTGACGTCGTCGGTCGTCTCCGACGACAGCACCTCGTCGCTCAGCGCCTCGATCGAGGTGCCGTTCGCGAGCCTGCGGCGCAGCGACTCCACGCTGACCCCGATGTCCTGCCCGCGCTCCTCCACGAGCCCGTCGGTGTAGAGGACGAGCATGCTGCCGTCCTCCGCCGCGATCTCCATCGTCTCGAACGGCGTGCGGCCCAGCCCGATCGGCGGGCACCGGGGCGGCGACAGCACCTCCGCCTTGCCGTCCGGTCCGAGCAGGATCGGCGGCAGGTGCCCGGCGCTCGCGATCGTGCATCTGCGCAGCACCGGGTCGTAGACGCAGTAGACACACGTGGTCAGCGTCTGCGCGGCCAGCCGCTGGGCCATCTCGTCGAGCGAGTGGAGCACCTGCTCGGCCGGCAGGTCGAGCGAGGCCAGGGTCTGCACGGCCGTGCGGAGCTGGCCCATCACGGCCGCGGCGGCCAGCCCGTGTCCCATCACGTCGCCGACGACCAGGGCCACCCTGCTGCCCGGCAGCGGGATGACGTCGTACCAGTCGCCGCCCACCCGCTCGGCGGCGGGCTTGTAGCGGTAGGCGATCTCCAGCCCGGGCAGGGCGGGCGGGTCGCCCGGCCGCATGCCGCGCTGGAGGGTCTCCAGGGTCTCGTCCTGCCGCCGGTCCTTGCGCCCGTGGTGGATCGCGAGCGCGGCGGGCACGGCGAGCTGCCCCACGGCGAGCACGTGGGCCTCCCCGAAGGGCGGCCGCCGTGCGTCCCGCGCCAGCAGCGCGCAGCCGACGGGCTCGCCGTACGCCCTGAGGGGCGCGGCGAGCAGGTGCTCGTCGATGAGGGCCGCCTCAGCGATCCCGTCGCCGTCCCAGCGCGGCGGCAGCCGCCCGCCGGGATCGACCCGGTGCCGGACGGCCCCGTCCACGTAGACCGCGGCCGCGTCGGCCAGTTCCGGCACCACCGCCTCGCAGAGGACCCTCGTCGCCTCCTCCGGGCCCCGGCTCTCGCCCATGGCCCGGACGACCCCGCTGACGTGACTCAGCACTGAGAACGGATCCCCGCCTCCCGACACGGGTGTGGCCGCTCAGAATCGGTCACGCCGGCAGTTGACGAACAGCTGGATTTCCGGCGGCGCCTGCGTGGTCGCCGGAGCGTACGAAATGTGGTTCTCCGACAGCACGCCGAATCCGGCGGCTTCGATGACCTCGCGCAACTCGTCGCGCAGATATCCGGTCACCCGCACCGGAGCGCCGAGAAACTGGAACGGCACGTCGTCGAGGTCGATTTCCACCATGCTCAGCGAGAACAGGCCACCGGGGGCGAGCACCGCGTGGATTTTGCGCAGCGCCTGCTCGATTTCGGCCCGCGGCAGCATGAGCAGGCTGAAGTAAGCCGTCACGGCGTCGAAAACGCCGAGCGAATCGTCGAGGTCGAGCACGTCGCGTTCGAGGAAGGTCCCTGTCGGCACGTTCTTGCGCGCCAGGTCCAGCATGACCGGGGAGATGTCGATGCCGGCCACCTCGCAGCCCGCCTCGGCGAACTGCTGCGCCGTGGGCGACCCCGTGCCACAGCCGACGTCGAGGACGCGTGCCCCCGGCTTGAGCTGCTTGATCATCCATTCACCGGCGGCCACCTGGCCTTCCTTGTGTGGGAAGGCCTCGTCATACCGGCCGCCGATGCGGTTGAACGCCTCGGCCTGGATGGCACGGTACTCCTGACGCGGAGTGTCCGGTCCTGATTCGATTGTCATAGTTGCCGCCGTTAGAGATCAGCCGTCTTTTGCCTTCTTCTAGATAGAGGACTACACCCGAACAAGTCAAGACATAGCGCCGCTAAATGGGCATTTCGGCCATCAATTGTGTCAAAGATCGTTGTCAACTTCACGTGGTCGGCATACCGATATGCCAGATGCCGCACCAGGGAGGCTGGCATGATCGACGAGGTCCGCGAGGCGCGCTGCGCGGCGTCGCCCGCCTCTACAGCGGCGAGGACCGCCTCGTGGCCGCAGCAATATCAAGCTATCTTCTTCCCTTTTGACACAAAGATCCCTAGCGTGGGCCGCCGTGACGATGCACACGGGCACGCTCCGCCGGCGTGGCGGGGAGCAACGGGTCACGTTCACCGAGCTGTTCTTCGACCTCGTGTACGTGTTCGCGGTCACTCAGCTCTCCCATCTGCTGCTCGCCCACCTGTCGTGGCGCGGCGCGGCGCAGACCCTGTTGCTGCTGCTCGCCGTCTGGTGGGCGTGGATCTACACCGCCTGGCACACGAACTGGTTCGACCCCGACCATCCCTCGGTGCGGATCGTGCTGGTCGCCGTCATGCTGGCGAGCCTGGTCATGTCGGCGGCCCTCCCCCGGGCCTTCGGCGAGCACGGCCTGATGTTCGCCGCGGCGTACGTGGCCGTGCAGGTTGTCCGTACGGCGTGCTCGGTGGCCGCCGCGCCGCGGGGCCCGCTGCGGCGCAACCTGACGCGCGTGCTCGCCTGGGCGGTGCTGTCGGGGGCGTTCTGGATCGCGGGCGGTCTCACGCACGGCCTGTCGAGGGAACTGCTGTGGACGGCGGCGGTGGGGGCCGACCTGCTGGCCCCCTGGGTCGGATTCGTCACGCCGGGCCTCGGCAGGTCGTCGACCACGGACTGGTCGGTCGACGGCGCCCATCTGGCCGAGCGCTGCCAGCTCTTCCTGATCATCGCGTTCGGCGAGTCGATCCTGGTCACCGGGGCGACCTTCGCCGCGCATCCGTCGCCCGTGGCCGGTGCGGCCCTGCTCACCGCGTTCGGCGCGAGCGTCGGCCTGTGGTGGACCTACTTCGGCAGCAGCGCCGAGGCGGGCAGCCGGGTGATCGCCGCGGCGGACGACCCTGGGCGGCTCGCCCGCTCGGCCTACACTTTCCTCCACCTGCCGATGGTCGCCGGCGTCGTCGTGTCGGCCGTGGCCGACGAACTCGTGATCCACCACCCGGGGGGCCACACCGCGCCCGGAACGGCGATCGCCGTGCTGGGCGGCCCCGCGCTCTTCCTCACCGGGCACGCGCTGTTCAAGCGGGTCGTCTGGGGGCGCGTCCCGAGGTCACATCTCGCGGGGGTGCTCGTCCTCGCCGCCCTCGCGGCGCTCACCCCGCTGACGCCGCCTCTGGCGCTCGCGGCCTGCGCCACCGCGACCGTGGCGGGCGTCGCCGTCTGGGCGGCCGTCGTCCGCAGCGGGGAGCCGCAGGCGGCCTAGACGTGCTCCATGACGATGACCGCGGTGGTGCCGGGTTCGAGGGCTTCGAAGACGTGGGGGGCATCGCCGGGATAGGCGATGTAGTCACCCGGCCCGAGCTCGACCGGCTCCTTCGCGGGCCCGGCAAGCGCGCGCCCGGTGCCGATCAGCAGGTGCTCGACGGTGCCGGGCATGTGCGGGTCGGAAGTGCGCGGCGGCCCCGGCTGGGCCGAGATCCGGTACAAATCGCGCCGCGCGTGCGGCGGGCACGACGCCAGCAGGGTGGCCGCGTAACTGGCCTGCTCGGAGTAGGTCGCGGGCCCCTCCCCTGCCCGGATCACCCGTACGGCCGGCCGGGGCGGGTCCACGAGGCGGCTGAACGGCACGCCGAGCGCGACCCCGAGCGCCCACAGCGTCTCCACGCTCGGGTTGCCGGCGCCCGACTCCAGCTGGGAGAGCGTGGACTTGGCGATGCCCGCGCGCTTGGCCAGCTCGGTCAGCGACAGGCCGGCGCGCTCGCGCTCCCTGCGGATCGACGCGGCGATGAGCGTGATCAGGTCGAAGGACGGCCTCTCAGCCACGTGTTCGCTCCACACTTCCGCTTGTTCGACTTGACGAACACCATCGTCGTTGTTCACTCTACTGGACATGCATTCGCTCTGGCGAACACTCGATCGCGGCACGCTCCGCGACATCGCTTTGGTTTGCCTCGCCGACGCCATGGTGGGCGCCGCGTTCGGCGCGATCGCCGTGTCCGGCGGCCTGCCCGCGTGGGTGCCGGTCGTCATGTCCCTGCTGGTGTTCGCCGGAGGGGCGCAGTTCGCCGCGGTCGGCGTGGTGCTGTCCGGCGGCGCCCCGCTCGCCGCCGTCGCGGCCGGGCTGGTGCTGAACGCGCGCCTGCTGCCGTTCGGCTTCGCGGTCGGCGACGCCCTCGGCGACCGGTGGTGGACGCGCCTCACCGGTGCGCACCTGTTGACGGACGAGGCCGTGGCCTTCGTGCTGCGCGACGCCGACCCCCGCCGGCGTCACGCGGCGTTCTGGGCCTGCGGGCTCGGTCTGTTCGTCAGCTGGAACGCGGCCGTCGTGCTCGGCGCGCTGGCCGGACGCGGCATCGGCGACACCGCCGCTCTGGGACTGGACGCGGCCTTCCCCGCGGTGCTGCTCGCCCTCGTGCTGCCCTCGCTCACCGAAGGGAACGTGCGGACCGCCGCCCTGCGCCGGGCCTGCGTGTCCGGTGCGGCCGTCGCGGTGGCGGCCACGCCGTTCCTGCCCGCGGGCCTGCCGGTGCTGCTCGCCCTGACCGGTCTCGTGCTCACCGTGCGGACCCCCTACGGTTCGGAGGTCTCATGCCCCTGATCGCCGTCCTCGCGCTGGCCGCAGGCACCTACGCGTTCCGCCTGGCCGGGCCGGTGCTGCGGCACCGGCTCCGGCTGCCCGGCCACCTGCGCCACCTGTTGTCCGTCGCCGCGACCGTGCTGCTCATCGCCCTCGTGGCCACCTCGGCCCTAACCGAGGGGCACGGCTTCGCCGGATGGGCCAGGCCCGCCGGAGTGCTCGTCGCCGGGATCCTCACGCTGCGGAGGGCGCCGTTCCCCCTGATCGTCGTCCTCGCCGCCGCCACGACGGCGGTCCTCCGCCTCCTCGGCGTGCCCTGACGGACAAGCGCCCGATCGCATCAGCACAGCTCTATGAACGTGTGCGGCCCGAACGACAAAAGGGCGGTCGATCGACCGCCCTTGAGGTGTTGTGGAGCTATGGGGATTCGAACCCCAGACCCCTTCCATGCCATGGAAGTGCGCTACCAGCTGCGCTATAGCCCCTCGCGACGCAGTCAGTGTATAGGAGTCCGCGCGGGGACGGTAACCGGACGAGCCGATGTCACACCGCGGCGGGCATGATACGTCTGGCATGACATGACCATTGAAGTCTTCACCACGCACCGGAGCCTGCTCGCCGGTGTGGCCTACCGCATCCTCGGCAGCGCCGCGGACGCTGAGGACGTGGTCCAGGAGGCGTGGCTGCGCTGGGCGGAGGTGGACGCCGCGTCGGTGGCCAACCCGAAGGCCTACCTCGTACGCGTCACCACCAACCTCGCCGTCGACCGGCTGCGCCGGGTGCGGGCCAGGCGGGAGGCGTACGTCGGGCCCTGGCTGCCCGAGCCGGTCGTCGGCGCACCGGACTCCGGGGAGTCCGCGGAACTCGCCGACAGCGTCGAGCTGGCCCTCCTCGTCGTGCTGGAGACGCTGTCCCCGCTGGAACGGGCCGTGTTCGTCCTGCGGGAGGCGTTCGGCTTCTCCCACGGCGAGATCGCCGAGATCCTCGGCCGAGGCGAGCCCGCCGTACGGCAACTCGCCAGACGCGCCCGTGACCACGTGCGCGAGCGCAGGCCGCGCTTCGACGTGAATCGGCGCGAGCGGCGCACGATCACCGAGCGCTTCGTCGCGGCCTGCGCGGAAGGGGACATCGAGGGCCTGACCGCGCTGCTCGCCGCGGACGTCCGCATGGTCGGCGACGGCGGCGGCAAGGTCCGGGCGCCGCTGCGGGAGCTGGCCGGCGCCGCGCCGGTCGCCCGCTTCCTCGTCGCGATCGCGAGCGCGGAGGGCCGCCGGCGCTTCCTGGCCTCCATGGGCGCTTCCCCGGACAGGGAGATGGACATGGAGATCGCTCACGTCAACGGCGGCCCCGCGATCGTCGCCCGGCTGGACGGCCGTCCCGTCACGGTCATCTCGCTGGTGATCGCCGATGGACTGGTGGACACGATCTACCTCATCGCCAACCCGGACAAGATGTCACGGATCGGGGCCCGCGATTCGTCCGGGAGTGCATGAGAGAAAACATCACCATCGTGGGCGGCGGGCTCGCCGGCCTGACCGCCGCCATCGCCTGCGCCGAGGGCGGCGCCGCCGTCGTCCTGCGCGAGGCGCACCACACCCTCGGCGGGCGCGCCCGCTCCACCGCCACGCCGTACGTCGCCAACGACGGCACCCACGTCTTCTACTCCGACGGCCTGCCCTGGCGGTGGCTGGACGAGCGGGGACTCGTCCGGCCGTACGCGCCGATACGGCCGGGACACCTGGCCCGGGTCCGGTTCCGCCGGGACGGGAGGCTGACCGGACGGCCGCCGGCCGGGCTGCTGCGGATGGTCGCCCGGCGTGGTCTCACGGCGCCGGTGGACGAGGACTTCGGATCCTGGGCCACCCGCCGCTTCGGCGCCGGCGCCGCGCGCGCCGCCGCCCGGTTCCTGGGAGTCGTCACCTACGAGTCGGACCCCGGCCGGCTGTCGGCGGCCTTCGCCTGGGAGCGGCTCCGGCGGGTGCTCGCCCCGCGCTACCCGGCCGCGCGCTATGTGGCCGGCGGCTGGGGACGGGTGATCGACCGGATGGCCGCGCGGGCGCGCGACCTCGGCGTACGCATCGAGACCGGATCGCGCGCGGACCGGCTGCCGGAGGGACGGGTGATCGTCGCCACCTCCCTCGACGCCGCCCGCGGCCTGCTGGGCGACGACTCGCTGCGCTGGGAGAGCGGCCGGTCGGTCCTGCTCGACCTCGCCGTGCGCGCCGATCCGCGGGACATGTTCCTCGTCAGCGACCTGGACGAGGGCGGCTTCCTGGAGCGTTACTCGCTGCCCGATCCGTCCCTGGCCCCGCCCGGGGAAAGCCTCGTCCAGATGCAGATGCCGATGCGCCCCGATGAGCCGAAGGCCGCGGCGCTCGCGCGGCTGGAACGGATCGCCGACCTGGCCCTGCCGGACTGGCGCGGGCGGACGACCTGGCGCCGCGACGCCGTGGCCGCCGGGCGCAGCGGCGCGCTCGACCCGCCCGGCACGATGTGGCGCGACAGGCCGGCGGTCCAGCGCGGCGACGGCGTGTGGCTGGCCGGCGACCAGGTGGCGGCGCCCGGCATGCTCTCCGAGGTGTCGATCAACAGCGCGCTCGCGGCGGCCCGGGCCGCCCTCGCCTCCTGATCGCCGTACCGGCGGGCGGTCTGACGCGACGGAAACGGGCCCTTCCCCGGAGGAGAAGGGCCCGAGGGTGAGGGCGGCCGGGCCGCCCACCACTCACTTCCTGCTTGTCAGAATCCTTGCGCGAGCCGGTAGTAGGCCTGGTTCCACCGCAGTTCCTTGGTGAACTGGCGGGAGGTGGTCGCCTCGTCGATCACGAGCAACTCGACGCCGAGCATGTCGGCGAAGTCGGTCAGCTCCTCGGATCCGATGGCCGAGGACAGCACCGTGTGGTGCGGGGCGCCCGCCGTGATCCACGACTCGGCGGAGGTGCGCAGGTCGGGCCGGGGCCGCCACACGGCGCGGGCGACCGGCAGGGCGGGCAGCGGCTCGGGCGGCGCGACCACGTCGATCTCGTTGGCCACCAGCCGGAACCGCTCGCCCATGTCGGACAGGCCGACCACCACGGCGGGGCCGGGGGCGGCGTCGAACACCAGCCGCACCGGGTCCTCCCGCCCGCCGATGCTCAGCGGGTGGATCTCGCACGCGGGGGTGTCCGCCGCGATCGTCGGGCAGACCTCCAGCATGTGCGCGCCGAGGATGAGCTCCTCGCCCGGGGTGAGGTTGTAGGTGTAGTCCTCCATGAACGAGGTGCCGCCGGGCAGGCCCGCCGACATGACCTTGAGCGTGCGCAGCAGCACCGAGGTCTTCCAGTCGCCCTCGCCGCCGAAGCCGTAGCCCTCCGCCATGAGCCGCTGCACGGCCAGGCCGGGAAGCTGGCGCAGCCCGCCCAGGTCCTCGAAGTTCGTGGTGAACGCCTTGAAGCCGCCGCCCTCCAGGAAGTGCCGCAGGCCCAGCTCGATGCGGGCCGCGTACCGCAGCGACTCGTGCCGCTCCCCGCCCGCGCGCAGCTCGGGGGCCAGCCGGTAGAGGTCCTCGTACTCCTTGACGAGGGCGGACACGTCGGCGTCCGCGGCGGCGTCCACGGCCTCGGCCAGCTCGTTGACGCCGTAGGTGTTCACCGACACCCCGAACCGCAGCTGCGCCTCGACCTTGTCGCCCTCGGTCACGGCGACGTCGCGCATGTTGTCGCCGAAACGGGCCAGGCGCAGCGAGCCGACCTCGGCCCGGCCCGCCGCGGCGCGGGCCCAGGTGGCGATGCGCGCCGCCACCGCGGGGTCGCTCACGTGACCCGCGACGGTCTTGCGCGGCACGCCGAGCCGCGTCTGGATGTAGCCGAACTCGCGGTCGCCGTGGGCGGCCTGGTTGAGGTTCATGAAGTCCATGTCGATGGAGCTCCACGGCAGTTCAACGTTGGCCTGCGTGTGCAGGTGCAGCAGCGGCTTACGCAACGCGTCCAGGCCGGCGATCCACATCTTGGCCGGGGAGAACGTGTGCATCCACGCGATCAGGCCGATGCAGTCGTCGTCAGCGTTGGCCTCAAGGCACACGCGGCGGATGGCCGCCGCGTCGGTGAGCACTGGCCGCCATTCGAGCTCGAACGGCAACGCCTCGCCCAGCTGCTCGGCGATGCGCTGGGACTGCTCGGCCACCTGCCGCAGCGTGTCCTCGCCGTACAGGCCCTGGCTACCGGTCAGGAACCATAGCTTCACAGGTGACTCCTCTGTCCATAGACGTTCTGATACCGGTCGTACAAGCGGTCGATGTCACCCTGTGCGATCGGCAGCGGCTCACCGAGCTGCCGGGAAACGTGCACAGTGCGGGCGACGTCCTCGCACATCACGGCGGCCTTGACCGCCGCCTTCGGCGACTCGCCGATGGTGAACACGCCATGGTTCTGCATCAGCACGGCGGGGGAACGGTGCCCGCTCAGGGTCGCGACGATCCCCTTGCCGATGTCGTCGTTGCCGATGAGCGCGAACGGCCCGAGGGGGATCTCGCCGCCGAACTCGTCCGCCATGGCGGTGAGCACGCACGGGATCGCCTCACCGCGGGCCGCCCAGGCCGAGGCGTACGTGGAGTGGGTGTGCACGACCCCGTTGACCTCGGGCATGTTCCGGTACACGTAGGCGTGCGCGGCCGTGTCGCTGGACGGGGACAGGTCACCCTCGACGAGGTTGCCGTCGAGGTCGCAGACCACGATCGACTCGGGGGTCAGGTCGTCGTACGACACCCCGCTGGGCTTGATGACGAACAGGTCCTCGCCCGGCACCCGGCCCGACACGTTGCCGGCCGTCCAGACGACGAGGTTGTATCGAACCAGTTCGGCGTGGAGCCGGCAGACTTCCCTGCGGAGTTCATCGATCATGCGCTGGCCTCGTTCCTGATCGCGCGGAGCCGGTGGAGCATCTCGCCGTCCGCGAAGTGGTCGTGCAGCCTGCGATATTCGGCGTAGAGCCGGTCGTAGGCGTCGGCCCGCTCGGCGTCGGGCACGTACGCCGCCGCCTCGCGCTTGCCCATCGCCGCCGCGGCGGCCGTGATGTCGGGGTAGGCGCCCGCGGCGACGGCGGCGTGGATGGCCGAGCCGAGCGCCGGCCCCTGGTCGGAGCCGATCACCGACAGCGGGCGGCGCAGCACGTCGGCGTACGTCTGCATGAGGAAGCGGTTCTTGAGCAGGCCGCCGGCGACCACGAACTCCTCGACCGGCACCCCGGCCGCCTCGAACGTCTCCACGATCGTGCGGGCGCCGAACGCGGTGGCCTCGATGAGCGCGCGGTAGACGTCCTCGGGGCGGGTGGCGAGCGTCTGCCCGACGATGACGCCGGACAGGGTGTGGTCGACCAGGACCGAGCGGTTGCCGCCGTGCCAGTCGAGCGCGACCAGCCCGTGCTGCCCGACCTTCTGCTCGGCCGCGAGCGAGGTCAGGTGCTCGTGCAGGCCGACTCCCGCCTCCGCCGCCCGCTCGGCGTACGACGCGGGCACGCAGTTGTCCACGTACCAGCCGAAGATGTCGCCGACGGCGGACTGGCCGGCCTCGTAGCCCCACAGCCCGGGGACGATGCCGTCGCGCACCACGCCGCACATGCCGGGGACCTCGGCGAGCTGGTCGGAGCACATGACGTGGCAGGTGGAGGTGCCCATGATGGCGACCATCTGACCCGGCCGCACGGCGTCGGCCGCGGCCGCGGTGACGTGGGCGTCGACGTTGCCGACCGCGACCGCGATCCCCTCGGGCAGCCCGGTCCACTCGGCGGCCCGCGGGGTCAGGTGACCGGCGAGGCCGCCCAGCGGAGCGAGATCCTGGCCGAGCTTCCGGGTGAACCCGGAGAAGGCGGGGTTCAGCGCGGCCAGGAAGTCCTCGGACGGGTAGGCGCCGTCCTGGTATACGGCCTTGTATCCGGCGGTGCAGACGTTGCGGGTCTCCACCCCGGTGAGCTGCCAGATGATCCAGTCGGCGGCCTCGATCCAGCGGTCGGCCCGGTCGTACATCTCCGGGTCCTCCTCCAGCAGCTGCAGGCCCTTGGCGAAGGCCCACTCGGAGGAGATCTTGCCGCCGTACCGCGGCAGCCACGCCTCGCCGCGCTCGGCGGCCAGCGCGTTGATCCGGTCGGCGTGCGGCTGTGCCGCGTGGTGCTTCCACAGCTTCGGCCAGGCGTGCGGCCGCTCGGGGAACTCCTCGCACAGCGGGTGGCCGTCGGCCGTGGCGGGCAGGATCGTGCAGGCCGTGAAGTCCGTGCCGATGCCCACGACCTGCTCCGCGGAGACCTGCGCGTCGGCCAGGGCCTTCGGCACGGCGTTGCGCAGCACGTCGATCCAGTCGGCCGGCGACTGCAGGGCCCAGTCGGGTCCGAGGCGGGCCCCCGAGCCGGGCAGCACGTCCTCGATCACGCGGTGGGCGTACTCGTGCACGGCGCTCCCCAGCTCCGCGCCGTCGCTCACGCGCACCACCACGGCGCGGCCGGACAACGTGCCGTAATCCACACCGACCACATAACGCTCATTGTTAACGCTCACACTCAACCTCCACAAGCTCTCGTGCCGGCTGGGGCGAGGGCCGCCGGCCTGCGATGAGGCCGGCGACCCGGTTTCCTGTCGATCTCTGCGGCCGTCAGCGGGCGGTGCCGGCCCTGCGCTTGGTCCACACGTCGAACGCCACCGCGGCGAGCAGCACGGCGCCCTTGACGAGCATGACGCGCTCGCTGGGCGAGCCGATCAGCGACATGCCGTTGTTGATCACCGCCATGATGAGACCACCGGTGATCGCGCCGACCACCTTGCCCACGCCGCCCTGAACGGCCGCGCCACCGATGAAGGCCGCGGCGATGGCGTCCAGCTCGAAGCTGTTGCCCGCGGTGGGGCCGGCCTGGTTGAGCCGGCCGGCAAAGATGACGCCGGCGATCGCGGACAGGACCCCCATGTTGACGAAGATCCAGAAGACGACCGACTTGACCTTGACGCCGGACATCACCGCCGCGTGCAGGTTTCCGCCGATCGCGTAGACCTGCCGCCCGAACACGGTGCGGTTGGCCATCAGTGAGTACGCCAGCACGAGCACCGCGAGCAGCACGAGCACCCACGGCAGGTTCTTGAAGCGGGCGAGCTGCACGACGAGGAAGAGGATCAGCGCGGCTCCGGCCGCCATCTTCAGCACGAACAGCGCCAGAGGGTCGACCGCCTGGCCGTACCCCTTGCGCGCGCTGCGGCTGCGCCACTGCGCGAGGACCATGCCGGCGATCGCGACGATGCCGACCAGCAGGCTGAACAGGTCGGCGCCCCCGAGCGGGCCGAGGCCGATGTTGCCCAGCCAGCCGTCGGTGAAGCCGTTGGCCAGTGTGCGGACCTGGTCGGGGAACGGGCCGATGCCCTGGTTGCCCAGGACGGTGAGGGTCAGCGCCCGGAAGAGCAGCATGCCCGCCAGCGTGACGATGAACGCGGGGATGCCGAAGTACGCGATCCAGTACCCCTGCCAGGCCCCGATCAGCGCGCCGGCCGCGATCGTGATCAGCAGGGCCACCGGCCAGGGCATGCCCATGTTCACCATGAGCACCGCGGAGAGCCCGCCGGTGACCGCGACCACCGAGCCGACCGACAGGTCGATGTGCCCCGCGATGATGATCAGGATCATCCCGATCGCGAGGATCAGGATGTAGGAGTTCTGGACGATGATGTTGGAGATGTTCTGCGGCTGCAGCAGTGCGCCGTCGGTCAGCACCGAGAACAATACGATGATCAGCGCGAACGCGATGTAGATGCCGCTGGAGCGCAGGTTGAGCGACAGCCCGCCGAGCGACACCCGGCCCGGCCGCCCCGGCGCTCCCCCGCCGCCCTTGGCGCCGACCTCCACGTCGGCGGGCGTGATGCTGCTCATGCCGGCTACTCCTGTCCCTTGGTCATGAAATACATGAGGCGTTCCTGCGTGGCCTCCTCGCGCGGCACCTCACCGGTGACGCGCCCCTCCGAGAGCGTGTAGATGCGGTCGCAGAGACCGAGCAACTCGGGCAGCTCGGACGAGATCACCAGCACGGCCTTGCCCTGCTCCGCCAGACGGTTGATGATCGTGTATATCTCGTACTTGGCGCCGACGTCGATGCCCCGGGTCGGCTCGTCGAGAATCAGCACGTCCGGCTCGGTCAGGATCCACTTGGAGAGCACGACCTTCTGCTGGTTGCCGCCGCTCAGCTTGCCGACGACGCTGTCGACACTCGGCGCCTTGATGTTCATGCTCGCGCGGAACTGCTGGGCGACGCGGTATTCCTCGTACTCGTTGACCCAGCCACGCCTCGACAGGCCCTTGAGCCATGCCGCGCTGATGTTGCGCTTGATGTCCTCGATGAGGTTGAGGCCGTACCTCTTGCGGTCTTCGGTGGCGTAGGCGACGCCGTGCCTGATCGCGTCCTGCACGGTGCGGATCTCGATCGGCTTGCCGTCCTTGAAGATGCTGCCGGAGATGTGCACCCCGTACGTCCGCCCGAACACGCTCATCGCCAGTTCGGTGCGGCCGGCGCCCATCAGCCCGGCCAGGCCCACGATCTCACCACGCCGCAGCGTCAGCGAGGCCCCGTCGACCACCTTCCTGCCAGGCTGGCTGGGGCTGTAGACCGTCCAGTCCTCGATCCGGAACGCCTCCTCGCCGATCGCCGGCGTGCGCGGCGGGAAGCGGTTGTCGAGGGCGCGGCCGACCATGCCGGAGATGATGCGGTCCTCGGTCACGCCGTCGACGGTCATGTCGAGAGTCTCGATCGTCTGCCCGTCCCTGAGGATCGTGACGGAGTCCGCGATCGCGATCACCTCGTTGAGCTTGTGTGAGATGATCACACAGGTGATCCCCTCGTCCCTCAGCCCGCGCAGCAGGTCGAGCAGGTGGGCCGAGTCCTCGTCGTTGAGTGCCGCGGTCGGCTCGTCGAGAATGAGGAGCTTGACCTCCTTCGACAGCGCCTTGGCGATCTCCACGAGTTGCTGCTTGCCCACGCCGATGTCGGAGACCGTCGTCGTGGGGTTCTCCCGCAGGCCGACCCGCTTCAGCAGCTCGCCGGCCTCGTAGTTGGTGCGGTTCCAGTCGATGACGCCGCGCGCTGCCCGCTCGTTGCCGAGGTAGATGTTCTCGGCGATCGACAGCTGCGGGCACAGCGCCAACTCCTGGTGGATGATGACGATGCCGGCGTGCTCGCTGTCGCGGATGCCGCCGAACTCGCAGCGTCTGCCCTCGAAGGTGATCTCGCCGTCGTACTGGCCGTGGGGATAGACCCCGGACAGCACCTTCATCAGCGTCGACTTGCCGGCGCCGTTCTCGCCGCAGATCGCGTGGATCTCACCCCGCCGGACCGCCAGGTTGACGTCCTGTAGCGCCTTCACCCCGGGGAATGTCTTGGTGATCCCGCTCATCCGCAAGATGTGCTCGGTCATGTGCCCCCCGCTCAGGGAGGGCCCGGGGACTGCTCCCCGGGCCCGGATCCCTACTTGAGCTGGTCCTCGGTGTAGTAGCCGCTGCCGACGATGACGTCCTTGTAGTTGTCCTTGTCGACGACCACAGGGTCCAGCAGGTAAGACGGAACGACCTTGTTGCCGTTGTTGTAGTCCGTGGTGTTGTTCACCTCGGGCTTCTGGCCCTTCAGCACCGCGTCGGCCATCTTCACGGTCTGCTCCGCGAGCTTGCGGGTGTCCTTGAAGATGGTGGAGTACTGCTCACCGGCGATGATCGACTTGACCGAGGCGAGCTCGGCGTCCTGGCCGGTCACGACCGGGTAGGGCTGGCCGCTGGTGCCGTAGCCGGAGCTCTTGAGCGCCGACAGGATGCCGATGGACAGTCCGTCGTACGGCGAGAGCACGCCGTCGACCTTGGCGTCGCCGGTGTAGGTCTTGGTGAGGATGTCCTCCATGCGCTTCTGCGCCGTGGCGGGGTCCCACCGCAGGATGGCGGCCTGCTTGAAGTCGGTCTGGCCGCTCTTGACCTTCAGCGTGCCGTCGTCGATCTTCGGCTGGAGCACCGACATCGCGCCGTTCCAGAAGAAGGTGGCGTTGTTGTCGTCGGGCGAGCCGCCGAACAGCTCGACGTTGAACGGGCCCTTCTTGCCGCCGTCGACGCCGAGGCCCTTCAGCAGCGAGGTCGCCTGCTGCACGCCGACCTTGAAGTTGTCGAAGGTCGCGTAGTAGTCGACGTTCGGGCTGTTGCGGATGAGCCGGTCGTAGGCGATGACCGGGATCTTGTTGTCCGCGGCCTCCTGCAGCTGCGAGGTGAGCGCGGTGCCGTCGATCGAGGCGA
Organism: Microbispora rosea; assembly: GCF_044460045.1. Lineage (NCBI taxonomy): Bacteria > Bacillati > Actinomycetota > Actinomycetes > Streptosporangiales > Streptosporangiaceae > Microbispora > Microbispora rosea. Next base: position 1,073,710 of record NZ_JBITJO010000002.1, read on the forward strand.
TGATCAGGAGCTTCGCGCCCTTGGTGATCTGGTTCTCGATCTGGTTGACCTGGGTGGGGATGTCGTTCTCCGCGTACTGGAGGTCCACCTGGTAGCCGAGGGCCTCAAGCTGCTGCTTGACGTTGTCGCCGTCGTGGATCCAGCGCTCCGACGACTTGGTGGGCATGGTGACGCCGACCAGGGCTCCGGCGGCGCCGGCCCCGGAGGACGCGGACGCCTCCGTGTCCACCGTCTTCTGGCTGGAGCCGCAGGCGGTCATGGTAACGGCGAGCGCGATGGCGGACACCGCGCCCCCGATTCGTAGCAACCTCATGTACATCTCCTTGGGGGTCGCCGCACACCGGTGTGCGGCCGGTAGAAGGGGTAGGACTTTCCGCACATCAAGGAGCTCTGCGGCGCGAGCCACCTGAGAATACGCGCTGCAGGAGGATGAAGACGAAGAGCAGCAGACCGATGAAAATCTTGGTCCACCAGGAGCTCAGCGTCCCCTCGAAGCTGATGATCGTCTGGATCAGGCCCAGCACGAGCACGCCGAGCACGGTGCCGAGCAGGAAGCCGCTCCCGCCGGTCAGCAGCGTGCCGCCGATGACGACCGCGGCGATCGCGTCCAGCTCCATGCCCACGGCGCTCAGTCCGTAGCCGGACAGCGAGTAGAAGGCGAACAGCAGGCCGCCGAGGGCCGAGCAGAACCCGCTGATCGTGTAGACCGCGATCTTCGTACGGGCCACCGGCAGGCCCATGAGCAGGGCCGACTGCTCGCTGCCGCCGGTCGCGTAGACGTTGCGGCCGAGCCGCGTGTAATGCAGCACGTACGCCGCGATCAGCACGACAGCCACCGCGATCAGCGCGCTCGGGGTGACCGACAGGTCGCCGCCGAAGTTGATCCGCGTCTGCGCGATATCGGTGAACGTCGGGTTGTCGATCGGGATCGACTCGGTGCTGATCGTGTAGCACAGGCCGCGGGCGAGGAACATGCCGGCCAGCGTGACGATGAACGGCTGGATCTCGAAGTAGTGGATGATGGCGCCCATCGCCAGGCCCAGCACCGCGCCGATCACCAGCACCAGGGCCATGACCGCGAACGCCGGCCAGCCGTCCTTCAGCAGGCTGGCGCTCAGCATCGTGGCCAGCGCGACCACCGAACCGACCGACAGGTCGATGCCGCCGGTGAGGATCACGAACGTCATTCCCACCGCGACGACCAGCAGGAACGCGTTGTCGATGAAGACGTTGAGGATGATCTGCCCGGTCCCGAAGTTCTCGTAGCGGATGCCGCCCGCCACGAACATGGCCACGAACAGGCCCGCGGTCACCAGGACCGGGATGTACTTCTGTGGAACCGTACGGCGGCGGTCCAGCAGACCGGTGATACCCGTCACGCCGAGACCCTCACCTTCTCTTCGGGCGCCGTGGACGCCGGGACCGGGCGCCTGCGGCGGTGGAACACCTTCGCACGGAAGGCCGGGGACTGGATCAGGCAGACGATCGTCACCACGAGCGCCTTGAACAGCAGCGTCGTCTCCGGGGGGACGCCGATGGAGTAGATGGTGGTGGTCAGCGTCTGGATGATGAGGGCGCCCAGCACCGTGCCGCTCAGCGAGAACCGGCCGCCGGACAGCGGGGTGCCGCCGATGACGACGGCGAGGATCGCGTCCAGCTCGATCCACAGGCCCGCGTTGTTGCCGTCGGCGCTGGAGACGTTCGAGCTGATCATCAGGCCCGCGATGCCGGCGCACAGCCCGCAGAACGCGTACACCATGATGAGCACGCCGCGGGCGCTGATGCCGGCCAGGCGGCTCGCCTCGGCGTTGCCGCCGACCGACTCGATGAGCAGGCCGAGCGCCAGGCGCCGGGTGAGGAACGCGGTGAGCGCGAGCACGACCGCCACGATGATGATCCCGAACGGCAGCGTGAGCCAGTAGCCGCCGCCGATCAGCTTGTACGACGAGCTCTGGACCGTGGTGATCTGGCCGTCGGTGATGAGCTGGGCCAGACCGCGCCCGGCCACCATCAGGATCAACGTCGCGATGATCGGCTGGATCCCGATGCCCGCGACGAGGAAGCCGTTCCACAGGCCGAGGACCACCGACAGCACCAGCGCGATGCCCACGGCCGACAGCACGCCGGCCACCGAGTTCTGGTCGCTCAGGTCGCTGATGCGCATGCAGGCCAGCGCTCCGGCGATCGCCACGACCGACCCGACCGACAGGTCGATGCCGCTCGTGGCGATGACCAGCGTCATGCCGGTCGCGACGAGGATCAGCGGCGCGCCGAACCGGAAGATGTCGATGAGGCTGCCGTAGAGGTGGCCCTCCTTCATCTCGATCCTGAAGAAGCCGTCGGTGAAGACGAGGTTGAGCAGCAGCAGCGCGACCAGGACGACCACGGGCCAGAACAGGCGGTGCTTCAGGATCCGGCTCATGATCGGGCTCCGCTCGCGATCGTCTCCGTCAGTGTGTCGGTGGTCAGGCCCTCGTCGTTGTCCAGCTCGGCGACGAGCCGGCGGTCGCGCAGCACGCCGACCTTGTGGCTGAGCCGCAGCACCTCCTCCAGTTCGGCGGAGATGAACAGCACGGCCATCCCGCCGTCCGACAGCTCGGCGACCAGGCGCTGGATCTCGGCCTTGGCGCCGACGTCGATGCCCCGGGTGGGCTCGTCGAGGATGAGCAGGCGAGGCTCCAGGATGAGCCAGCGGGCCAGCAGCACCTTCTGCTGGTTGCCGCCGCTGAGGTTCCTGATGAGCTGGTCGGGGTTGGCCGGGCGGATGTTCAGCGCGGCGATGTACTTGTCGACCAGCTCGTCCTGCTTGCGCCGCGGGATCGGCCGGCTCCAGCCGCGCGCGGCCTGCAGGGCGAGGATGATGTTCTCGCGGACGGTGAGGTCGGGGATGAGCCCCTCGGCCCGCCGGTTCTCCGAGCAGAAGGCCAGCTTCCTGGAGACCGCGGAGCGCGGCGTACGCAGGTTGACCTGCTCGCCGCCGATCTTCAAGGAGCCCGTGCCCGCGTGGTCGGCCCCGAACAGCAGCCGGGCGACCTCCGTACGGCCCGAGCCGAGCAGCCCGGCCAGGCCGACGACCTCGCCCTCGTGGATGGTGAGCGTGAACGGCTCGATCGCCCCGGAGCGGCCGAGATGGTCGGCCTCGACCAGCGGCGCGGCCTCGCGGGCGGGCGGGCGGGCCTCCAGCTTCTCCAGGTCGGCCAGCTCGCGGCCGATCATCTTGCCGACCAGGTCGACCTGGCTCAGCTCGCTGGTGAGGTACTCCCCCACGAGGGTGCCATTGCGCAGGATCGTCATCCGGTCGGAGATCTCGTAGATCTGGTCGAGGAAATGCGAGACGAACAGGATCGCGATGCCCTGTTCCTTCAGTCTGCGCATCACCCGGAACAGCTGCGCGACCTCGTCCGCGTCGAGGCTGGAGGTGGGCTCGTCGAGGATCAGCACCTTCGCGTCGATGTCCACGGCCCGCGCGATCGCCACCATCTGCTGGATGGCCAGCGAGTACGACGTCAGCGGAGCCGACACGTCGAGGTCGAGGTCGAGACGGGAGAGGATCTCCGTGGCCCGGCGGCGCATCGTCTGCCACTGGATCCGGCCGAAGCGGCGCGGCTCACGTCCGATGAAGATGTTCTCCGCCACTGACAGGTTGGCGCAGAGGTTGACCTCCTGATAGACGGTGCTGATGCCCGCCTGCTGCGCGGCGAGCGGGCTGGAGAAGGCGACCCGCCTGCCCTCCAGCTCGATCTCTCCGGCGTCGATGTCGTAGACCCCGGTCAGCACCTTGATCAAGGTCGACTTTCCGGCGCCGTTCTCTCCCATCAACGCGTGGACCTCCCCCGGCAGCAGCCGGAAGTCCACGCCGTCCAGCGCCTTCACGCCGGGGAACTGCTTGCCGATCCCGCTCATCCGCAGGATCGGCGCGGGTGCGGCCATGCGGTGCCCCTCTCCCGTGTTTCCGTGTTTCCCGCTCACCATCGGATCGCTCGGTGTTATCCACTCACCAGCGGGGCCGGGCCGCCCCCGCGGTGGGGGCGGCCCGGTTTCCGGTCAGTACTTGCGGCTGGGCAGGACTTCCTTCGCCTGCTCCTGGGTGAAGGTGGTCTCTTCGGTGACCACCCGCTGGGGAACCTGCTCGCCGTTGACGACCTTCTTGGCGAGCTCCATGAGCTGCTTGCCCATCAGCGGGTTGCACTCGACGATGAAGTTGATCTTGCCGTCGGCGAGCGCCTGCATGCCGTCGTGGGTCGCGTCGGCGGTGATGATCTTGATGTCCTTGCCCGGGACCTTGCCCGCGCCCTCGATCGCCTCGATGGCGCCGAGGCCCATGTCGTCGTTGTGCGCCCAGAGCACGTCGATGTCAGGGTTGGACTTGAGGAAGGCCTCCATGACCTCCTTGCCCTTGGCCCGGGTGAAGTCGCCGCTCTGCGAGGCGATGATGTGGAACTTCGGGTCGGCCTTGACGACCTCTTCGAAGCCCGACTTGCGGTCGTTGGCGGGCGCGGACCCGGTGGTGCCCTCCAGCTGGACGATGTTCACGTCGTCCTTGCTGTCCTTGTACTGGTCGACCAGCCACTGACCGGCCTTCTTGCCCTCCTCGATGAAGTCGGAGCCGAGGAAGGTCTTGTACAGGCTGGTGTCCTGGGAGTCCACGGCCCGGTCGGTGAGGATGACCGGGATCTTCGCGTTCTGGGCCTCCTTGAGGACGGTGTCCCAGCCCGACTCCACCACCGGCGAGAAGGCGATGACGTCGACCTTCTGCTGGATGTAGGAGCGGATCGCCTTGATCTGGTTCTCCTGCTTCTGCTGGGCGTCGGAGAACTTCAGGTCGATGCCCGCCTCCTTGGCGGTCTCCTGAATGTCCTTGGTGTTGGCGGTGCGCCAGCCACTCTCCGCGCCGACCTGGGCGAAGCCCATCACGATCTTGCCGTCCTTGGCGCCACCGACGGACGAATCGCCGCTGCCGCCGCTGCCGCTGTCGCTGCTGCCGCAACCGGCCATCGTCAGGGCCGTGGCACCGGCCAGGATCAGTGCCGAGATCCTCTTCAACACTGGGGGGATCCTTTCTAACTGTTAGCGCTAACACCCAAGGTGCAGCGCTGGTTATCCGATGTGTTTCCGTACGGCTAGCGCGCGGCTGTGCTTCCCCTGAACACGAACTGGGGAGGCACGACGAGACGCTCGTGAGGCAGCGCCTCGCCCGACTCGATCTGCCGGAGCAGCACGTCGATGCTGCGCCTGCCGACGGCCCCGAAGTCCTGTCTGATGGTGGTGAGCGGCGGGGAGAAGAACTCCGACTCAGGGATGTCGTCGAAGCCCACGATGCTGATCTGCTCGGGGACCTTGACCCCCTCCTCCGTGAACGCGCGCAGAAGGCCGAGCGCCATCTGGTCGTTGGCGACGAACACCGCGGTGACGTCGCCGGCCATCGCGGCGAGCTCCTTGCCTGCCCGGTAACCCGAACGCGGGCTCCAGTCGCCGGTCAGCGCGCCGGGAATGGGCCGCCCCGCGGCGGTCAGCACCGCGCGCCAGCCCTCGATCCGGCCCTCGGCCTCCAGCCAGTCCGCCGGGCCGCTGACATGCCAGACGGTCTCGTGCCCGAGGTCGAGCAGGTGCGAGGTCGCCAGCCTGGCGCCCTCGACCTGATCGACGCTCACCACGGAGACCTCGCCCTGATGCCAGCCCTCGACGGCCACGGCGGGCATGCCCGCCGGCAGGTCGTCGAGCGCCCGGGCCGCCGATCGCTGCGGGGCGACGACGACGATGCCGTCCACGCCCTGCTCGGCGAGGTAGCCGATCGCGTCGTTCACGCCGGCCCTGTCGATGGTCCGCAGGCTCACGATGCTCACGAAGTAGCCCGCGTCCCGCGCCGCCTGCTCGATTCCGTATACCGTGCTCGCCGGGCCGTACAGCGTCGTGTCGAAGCTGACCACGCCCAGCGTGCGCGAGTGCTTGGTGACCAGGGCCCGGGCGACGAGGTTTCGGCGGTAACCGAGCTGGTCGATGGCCCGCATGACCCGGGTGCGGGTCTCGGCGCGGACGTTCGGATGGTCGTTGAGCACCCGCGAGACCGTCTGATGCGACACTCCGGCCAGCCTGGCCACGTCGGCCATGACGGGCGGGCGACGCTCGACGTTGGGTCCCACTGGCGCTCCTCTCCACTGCTTGGGAAGACTGTGAGCGTTAACACGACCCCCCGTCAAGGTGGTGGCCGATTACGGTCCGGTCACACCGAAACATCGCGTTAACGTCCTATTGACGGACATGCCGCATAGCCATTAACTGGTGGCCGAATCCACCTTGTTAACGCTCACTTTGCGACCATCCCGTGACGTTAGCGCTAACAGAGCTCGGAGGAGCCGCCCGCATGAGCAGAAAGGCCTGGTCACCGGCCTTGTCGGCGGCCCTGTTGAGTGGCATGGCGAGTGACATGGCGAGCGGCCCGCATCACCACCTGGCTCGACGGCCAGAAGATCAACGACTTCACCGACAACGCCTCCGTCGAGCCGCTCTACGCCACGGTGATCAAGACCGTCAACGTCCAGGACACCGCCGTGCGCAGCACGGTCGGCCCGGGCGACGCCGCGATCGCGCCGAAGGCCCTCGTCACCTCGCTGACCGGTGACCCGGTGCCGCGGTGAACTCGCTCGACGAGCCCGCGAAGATCTCCCCGGTCGAACGGGAGGTGAGCGGATTCTCCTCTGCCTTCACCTACGACTTCCCCGCCCACTCGGTGACGTTCATCCAGGCGGCGACTCCGTCAGGGGCTGACGCCGGTGCTCTCCCTCACCACGAGCTCGGGCTCCACCATGCGCCTCGCCTTGCCGTCAACCCCGGCGATGCGGTCCAGCAGGAGCTGGAACGCCTGCCGGCCGACCTCGCCGAAGTTCTGCCGCACCGTGGTCAGGGGCGGCCAGAAGTAGGCCGCCTCGGGGACGTCGTCGAACCCGACGACGCTCACGTCCTCGGGGACCCGCCGGCCCGCCTCCCGCAGGGCCCGCAGCACGCCCATCGCCATGTGGTCGTTGGCCACGAAGACCGCCGTCACGTCGGGCTCACGGGCGAGCCGCTTGCCGATCTCGTAGCCGGAGTGGGCGGTCCAGTCGCCGACCAGCGGCTCGGGCACCTCCCTGCCCTCCGCCTCCAGCGCCGACCGCCAGCCGGCCACCCGGCCGCTCGAGTCGATCCAGTTGGGCGGGCCCGACAGGTGCCAGACGGTGCGGTGACCGAGACTGAGCAGGTGGCGGGTGGCGCGGGCGGCGCCGGCGCGCTGGTCCACCGCCGCGACCGGCACCAGCAGGTCGGTTCCCCCGCCGACGTCGACCACCGGGAGCCCCTGGGGAAGGTGGCGGAGCCCCTCGGCGGCCGACTCGTGCGGCGCGACGACGATGACGCCGTCCACCGACTGGGACCGCAGGCGGTCGATCCCCCTGGTGATCCAGCTGCGGTTGAGCGCGGGCAGGCTGGCGATGCTGACCAGGTAGTCGCTGTCCCTGGCCGCCTGCTCGATGCCGAACAACGTGGAGGCCGGGCCGTACAGGGTGGTGTCGAAGCAGACGACCCCCAGCACCCCCGAGCGGCCGGTCACCAGGACACGCGCCGCCGAATTGGGCCGGTAGTCGAGCTCGCGGACCGCCGCGAGGACCCGCGCCCGGGTCTCCGGGCGCACCTTCTCCGGAGCGTTCAGCACTCTCGACACCGTCATCGCCGACACCCCCGCCAGCTCCGCGACGTCCTCCATGACCGCCGCCTTCGGGCGTTCGGTCGGGCTCTCTCCAGGCCGGACCTTCGTCATCCGCCGCGCCCCGCTCATTCCGGTCAGGTTTCCTGAGTGTTTGCGATAACAGCAAGCCGTACCACCACTACGATGATCACTGCGCGTCACGTGCCCGGCGGGGAACGTTCCCTCAAATGGCCGCGTACGCGCAGTGGCCCCAGCTCATGGTATCGCTAACAGATCCTCGTCCCCCTGCGTTAGCGTGGGGCGTCGCGAAGTTCGCCCCTGGCGAGCCAGGCGAGGGCGCACAGGAGCGTCATCGCCCCGCCCACCTGCACGGCCGTCATCCGCTCCCCCAGCAGCACGACGCCGATGACGGCGGCGACGAGAGGTTCGAGCAGGGACAGGACCGCGGCCGTGGTGCCGCCGACGACGCGCAGCCCGGCGAAGAACAGCCCGTACGCGAGCGCCGTCGGCACGGCCGCCAGATAGCCGAGCAGCAGCACGTTGGTCACGGTGTGCCCGGCGGGCAGCAGCCCTCCGGCCGCGGCGATCGGGAGCAGGCAGGCCGCGCCTCCGGCGAACCCCCACACGGCCACGCCTTCGGCGGGCATCCGGCGGGTGGTGAGGGTGACGAGGGAGTAGGCCGCCGCCGACAGCAGCGAGTAGCCGGCGCCCGCCGGGGTGACCGTCTGCGCGCCTCCCGTGAGCATGGCCAGGCCCGCGACGGCGAGCGCGGCGCACCCGAGGCCGGTGCGGCCCAGCGGTTCGCCCAGGAAGAGCCGGCCGCCGGCCGCCACCAGGAGCGGGGTGGCGCCCATCGTGATCATCGTGGCGACCGCGACGCCGGCCTCGGCGATGGCCGCGAAGTAGGTCGCCTGGCAGACCGCCATCGCCGGGCCGACGAGCAGCACCGCCCGCCAGGAGGGCCGGCTGCGGGCGACGGCGAGCAGGAGCGCCGCGCCGCAGGCGAAGCGCCAGAACGACACGGCGACGGGACTCAGCTGTCCCGCACCGTGCAGCACCGCCCCCGCCGCTCCCCCGGTTCCCCAGGCGACCGCGGCGGTGGACACGTAGACGAGGCCCTGCCGTACGGACAGGGCTGGAGCATGGTTCATCGATGTCTCTCCAGTGAGGTGGGCCCGATTCCCGCAGGCGGGCATGGGCCACCGGCCGGGCCGCCCTGGCCCGGATCACCGGATGGCGCCGCCCGCTAGCGGGCGGGCGGCGGAGAGACGATCAATGTCACGCGGGCACCGTAACGTGTCCGCACGGTCGGCCGCATCACCATTTGGGCACTTTCGGGGGTGCCGGTGCGCGCGGCGGGAGGCAGAAGGCTTAGTCTTGCATCGTGGCAGCCCGAGGCGAGGTCAGGTCGCCTCGGGCTGTCCGCTTCAGGAAGCCGGCAATGCGCGACCAGGCGTCCGCGCAGGCCTCGGCGAGTTCCGGGCGGCCCAGCTCGAAGAAGCTGTGCGGTGCTCCCGGATAGGTGACGAACTCGTGCGCCACCCCGGCGCCTTCCAGCGCCTCGCCGAACGCGCTCACCACCTCGGGGGAGATGCCCTCGTCCGCGCCGCCGAACAGTCCCAGGATCGGCCCGCGCAGCTCGCCCGCCATCTGGGTGGGGCCGGGGTTGCCGAACAGCACGTCCGGATAGCCGTACAGGCCGATGACTCCGGCGAGCCCGAAGGCCGGCTTCGCCGTCATGAACGCGAGCCTCCCGCCGAAGCAGAAGCCGAGAGAGACGATGTCCGCGCACCCTTCGGCCCGCAGGTGTGCGGCGCCGGTGGCGATGTCGGCGAACAGCCCGTCCTTGTGCGCCTTGCCCAGGTGCTCCATGAAGGGGAAGTCGTCGGGCCGCGGGCCGGTCCCGGCCGTACGGCCGAAATAGTCGACGGCGAGCGCGGTGTGCCCCTGCTCGGCGAGCCGTTCGGTGAGGCGCTCGTAGAATCCCGACAAGCCCCGGTTGTCCGGCAGGACGAGCACCGCGGGACCGGACGCCCGGCCGGGGCGGGACAGAAAGGCCGCGAAGTTCGCACCGTCGGCCGAGGTCAGCACGAGGCGCTCGGACGTGACGGTCGTGATCGGAGAGCCGTGAACGGGCGGCACGGCGTCGGGCTCGTAACACACGGGCGATAGGCCTTTCGGTGAGGTCGGCGGGTACGCCCGTGAGGCTATATTACGAATTTCACATCATATCAGCACGAAATAAATTATCGATATCCGAAAAACAACAGGCCCATCTCCTTTCGGGAGACGGGCCTGAATGCTCGGGCCGAATGCTCGGATCAGATCACCGGACCGGGCGTGTCCCGCGGCGGCACCGGGCCGGGGCCGGGGACGGGACCCGTGCCGGGAGCGGGCGGGATCGGGCCGGTGCCGGGCGGCGGCAGCGGCGTCTCGCGCGGATACTCGGGGTTCACGGTCTGGGGCGGCATCGGCTCGCCGATGTCGTAACCCGTGCCGGAGCCGCCGGTGCCCGTGCCGCCCTGCTGGTGCGCACCGGGAACCTCACCCCGCCAGCCGCCGGTCTCGCCGCCGCGCGACTCGATGAACGTCTTGAAACGCTCCAGGTCGCCCTTGACGCGCATGCGGACGATCTGCAAGGCGTCCGCCGCCTTCTCCAGGAAGCCCTCGGGGTCGTACTCCATCTGCAGCGTGACGCGGGTCGTGTTGTCGTCGATCCGGTGGAAGGTGACGACGCCGGCCTGCCGCGGCGTGTCCACCGAGCGCCAGGCGACCCTCTCGTCCGGGTGCTGCTCGGTGATCTCCGCCTCGAACTCGCGACGGACGCCCGCGATCTCGACGACCCAGTCGGTACGCGTGTCGCCGATCTGCTTGACCGACTCCACGCCCTCCATGAACTCCGGGAAGCTCTCGAACTGCGTCCACTGGTTGTACGCGGTGCGGATCGGGACATTCACGTCGACAGACTGCTCGATCGAGCTCATGCCTTCTCCTTCTCTCGTGGGTTTCTGCACTACGCCTGCCCTGAGAGATGGACGTAAACCCAGGTACGCGACGTCAGCGGGAGGCCGACCTGTGGCGTCCGCCGCGCCGCCCGGCCGGGCGGGCCAGCCGCGGCCGGGCCGCGCCGCCCCCGTCGGCCGCCCGCGCGCGCCGCGCCTTCTCGGCCGACCGGCGCCCCCGTCCGACGACGAGGTCGCGCACGCCCCGCGAGACGTGGTCGTGCCGGCGCCCGGTGGGCGCGGACGACGTCTCGTCCTCCAGCGTGCGGTCGGCCGCCGCGTACCACCCGGTCACCACCTGGACGGCGAGCGCGGCGAACAGCAGCCCGAACGGCAGCGCCCACCCGCCGCTCACCTGGTGAAGCAGGCCGAACGTGATCGGCCCGGCGCCCGCGATGAGATATCCGGCGCTCTGCCCGAAGGCCGACAGCGCGGCGGTGCCCGCCGCCGTGCGGGTCCGCATGGCCAGCATCGCGAGCGCGAGCGGGAAAGTGCCTCCGCCGACGGCCACGACGATCGACCACGCCCACAGCGCCTGCCCGGTGAGCAGGCCCGCGAAGCCGACCGTGTACAGGGCCGCGAAGGTGATCACCAGTGGACGCTGGCCGGACAGCCGGGACGCCAGGGCGGGCACCGCCATCGAGACGGGGATCCCGAGCCCGGTGAACACGGCGAGGACCAGCCCGGCCTGACCGGCGGTGTAGCCGTTGTCCCGGAGCAGCAGCGGCAGCCAGCCGAACATCACGTACGCGATGATCGACTGCGAGCCGAAGTATCCGGCCACGGCCCAGGCGAGCCTGCTGCGCAGGAGGCCGTCTGCACCGGCCCTCGCGGGTGTGTCGCGCCGCTCCGGCTCACCGCGCCTGAGCGCGAGCCACGGAATCGCGGCCACGGCGGCCAGAGCCGCCCACACCCCGAGTGCCACGTGCCAGTTGCCTCCCGCGGCCTGCTGCACGGGAACGGTCGCCGCGGCGGCGACCATCGTCCCGGCCGCGAGGGCCGTCGAGTAGACGGTGGTCATCGCACCCGCCCGCCGGGGGAAGTGCCTCTTGATCAGGGCGGGAATGACGACGTTGCCGACCGCGCCGCCCGCCAGCGCGACCGCGCTGGCCGCCATGAACGGCACGGCGGAGTCGACGAGGGAGCGCACGGCCTGCCCTGCCGCGAGCAGGACGATCGCGCCCAGCAGCAGTCGGTGCTCCCCCATCCTGCGGGACATGGCCGGTGTCAGCGCGCCGAACAGGGCGAAGCTCATCACCGGCAGCGTGGTGAGAAGCCCCGTCATCGCCGCCGACAGGCCCAGCCCCGCGCTCACCTGGTCGAGAACGGTGCCCACGCTGGTCACCGCGGTACGCAGGTTCAACGCGGCGAGGGCGATGCCCCCGGCGATCAGCCACGCCATCGATCCGCCGTGTGCCCTCCACGGTGCCCCGAGCACGGCCCTCCGCGTCACGACGGCACTCATCGCCGCAACATCTCCCCTCATCGGGTCATCCTACGATTGACACCATACCAAAGCCCTCATCTCTCTCATTTGTTCCAGCTTCGGAGAACTCGCTACGAACGTCGTACGCCGCGCAGCAGCCACAGGAGGCCGATCACGGGCAGCGCGAGCGGCACGAAGAGGTAGCCGCTGCCGTAACCCGACCACACGGTGGCCTGCGGAAACGCGGCGGGGTCCGCCAGGCTCAGCGTGCCGACGACCAGCACTCCGGCCAGCTCGACCAAGCAGGCGGCGACCGCGACGCGCCGTGCGCCGCGGGCCAGCGCCACCGTGAGCACGATGTAGACCACCCCGGCGAACGCCGACAGCACGTACGCCAGCGGCGCCTCGGCGAATCTCGTGGCGATCTGCACGGCGGCGCGTGAGGTCGCGGCCAGCGCGAAGATGCCGTACACGGCCACGAGCACGCGTCCCGGCCCGGAGCGTACGGCCTCGCCTCCCCGGTCCTGCCCGGAAGGAGCGCTCATGCCACCTCCTCGCCTTGCGGCTCGGAGTCGCATGAGCGAATCGCGCTGTGTCTATTGATTCGCTCGCTACGCTCGCTCATGCCACCTCCTCGCCTTGCGGCTCGGAGTCGCATGAGCGAATCGCGCTGTGTCTATTGATTCGCTCGCTACGCTCGCTCATGCGCCCGCGTTCCAGAGCTGCAGCAGCCGCCCGGTCATGACGGCCACGGTGAAGGCGGCCACGGCGATGACCCCGGAGCCCCAGCGCGTGCGCTCCGCCCGGCCCCACCAGATGGCGGCGGGCGGGATCACCACGGTGCCCGCGAGGTAGCCGATGAAGGTCGCCTTCTCCGCCACGTGGCCGAGACCGGCGAGCGCGAAGCCCGCCTGCGCGAGCACGGCGAGCTCAAGCAGTCCCAGCCCGGCCAGCAGCACCGGCCCCATCGGCCGGTCCCGTACGGCGGTGACGACGCCGACGAGCGCGAGCAGCAGGGCGGCGCCGATCAGCCAGCCCGAGTAGGCGCCGTTCATGCCGCGCACAGGGCGGGGATCGCAGACATGGCCAGTAGGGTATCGGCCCGCACGCCCGCCCTGCCGCACGGCCTGCCCGCGCCGCTAGCGCTGCCGGGTCTCGGCGAGGAGCAGGTCGACCGCGTCCTCCGGCTTCCCGTTGACCGCGTGCGCCCCCCGCTGACGCGAGGCCGAGCTGCCCCGGCGCAGCGCCGCGTCGGCGAGCTCCGAGACGATCTCCCAGTCGCCCAGCTTCTCCAGGGTCGGCCGCAGCTTCTCCAGCATCCAGGTGATGAGCCGCGGGGCCGGTTCCGGCCTGCTCGTCACCGGCGACAGCAGGTCGCCCTCCAGCCCGTCGCGGGCCGCCCGCCAGTTGGCCGCCCGCAGCAGCGCCAGGCGCTGCTCGCCGGCCGCCGACTCGCCCCGCTCCACGGCCTCCATCTCCCTCGTCATGAGGGCGCGGAAGAGACCGGCGAGCAGCACCACGTCGTCCGCGAGCGGGCAGGAGTCGCAGATGCGCATCTCCACCGTCGGCACGTGGGCGCTGAGCCGCAGGTCGAAATAGACCATGCCGCGGTCCTCGATGACGCCGGAGGCCACCAGGTCCTCGGCCGTCCTGTCATATTCGGCGGCGTCCGCGAACGGGCCGAGCGGGCCCGCGGTCGGCCAGCGCTGCCAGGTCAGCGCGCGGCTGCTGGCATATCCGCTGTCCTCGTCCATCCAGTAGGGCGAGCTGGCGCTGAGCGCGAGCAGCGGGGGGAGCCACGGCTCGACGCGCTGGGCGGCGAGCACCGCCACGTCCCTGTCGTCGATCTCCACGTGCACCTGCGCCCCGCAGATGAGCTGCTCCTGGGCGAGGAACCGGTAGGACTCCGACAGGTACTCGTAGCGCTCTCCGGGGGTGAACGTGTAGCCCTCGATGCCGGTGACCGGGGTGGTGCCGGAGGCGATCACGCCCACCCCCAGCGGCTCGCCTGCGGACACGAGCGCCTGGCGCAGCCGCACGATCTCGGCCCGCACGTCGCCCAGGTCCTCCATCGGGGTGCTGTTGGTCTCCACCACCGAGCGCTGCAGTTCGGCCGCGAACCCCTCGTCCGGCAGCCGCTCCAGCATCGACTCCGCGAGCGGCGTCAGCCGCCGGGTCTCGAGATCGACGACAAGGAACTCCTCTTCAACGCCGACAGGCCGTTTCTTCGTCATGACCGATCACTACCCCGGTGGTGCGGAATAGGCGTGACCTGGCCGATCACGCATGGATCGGCGCCGGGGCACGACCCCCGGTCGGGAGGCGCCCGGCATCGCCGCCGCATTCCCCCTGGACGCGGAACCTTTTCCGTGAATGATGGCTCTTATCGGGTGGGGGCCCGACATTTCCACTACGGGGAAGGATTCGACATGCCGGTCGACCTGTCCAACGGCAAACCGCTCGCCTGGGATTCGGCGAAACTCGACGCCGACACCAAGGCCATGCTCGACAACCTGCAGCCGAACATCCTGCAGGCGCACGTACGGGAGAGCATGTCCCTGCTCTTCGTGCACTTCGGCGACGGCCCGGACGGCAGGCGCTTCCTGCGCGCCCTCGTCCCGCTCATGAAATCGGCCAGGAAGCATCTGGAAGAGGTCCGCGACTTCAACCGCACGAAGAAATCCGGCACGCCGTACGTGGGCGTCGGCATCAGCAAAATCGGCTATCTGAAACTGGGCCATTCGACCACCCGGTTCACCGACAACGCGTTCAAGTCGGGGATGAAGCGGCGAAAGGACACGTTGAGCGACCCGGCGGTGAGCGCCTGGGAGAAGCACTACCAGGAGGAGATCCACGCGATCGTCCTGATCGGCGACGCCACGCCCGAGCCGGTCGCCGCCACCCGCGCACGCGTCCTCGCGCTGCTGCCGAAGACCGCGAAGATCGTCGGCGAGGAGAAGGGCGAGGGCCTGCGCGACGCGCAGGGCCGCGGCATCGAGCACTTCGGCTACGTGGACGGCCGCAGCCAGCCGCTGTTCCTCGCCGACCAGGCGGCCGCCGAGTCCGGCACCAACTGGAACCCCTTCTTCCCGCTGAGCCACGTGCTCGTCTCCGACCCCCTCGCTCCCCACCCGGCCCGGCACTTCGGCAGCTACCTCGTCCTGCGCAAGCTGGAGCAGAACGTCCGCGCGTTCCGCGAGGCCGAGGAGGCCCTCGCCGACGCGCTCGGTCTGAAGGGAGACGACCGGCCGCTCGCGGGCGCGATGCTGGTGGGCCGGTTCCGCAACGGCACGCCGCTGCGGCTGCACGGCAAGCCGAGCTCCGAGGGCCACCCCGTGCAGAACGACTTCAGCTACCGTGACGACCCCGGCGCCAAGTGCCCGGTCGGCGCGCACATCCGCAAGGCCAACCCCCGTGACTCGCGGGACGGCGGCCTGGAGCGCGCGCTCGGCGTCATGATGGCCCGGCGCGGCCAGACCTACGGCGGCCGCACCGACAGGCCGTGGGACGACGCGCCCGCGGCGACCCGGCCGACCGGCGGGGTGGGCCTGCTGTTCATGGCGTTCAACGCCAGCCTGCAGAGTCAGTTCGAGTTCACCCAGCAGACCTGGGCCGACAACCCCGACTTCCCGGCCGAGGGCACCGGCCACGACCCCGTGATCGGCCAGGGCAAGCGGGACGCCAAGGTGCGCTACCCGAAGGCGTGGGACAGCACGAAGCTCAGCGCCCCCCAGCGCCAGGTCCCCCAGACCGTGACCATGAAAGGCGGCGAGTACTTCTTCATGCCGTCGCTCGCCTATCTCAAGAGCCTCTGACCCCGCCCCGGGCGATGCAGACTCGAGGTCATGAGCGATCACGCTGTCGTCCTCGAGAAGGTGTCCAAGACATACGGCAGGGGCAGCACGGAATCGGTCGCCCTGCGCCTGGTCAGCGTCGCGTTCCGGAGCGGCGCTTTCACCGCGGTGATGGGCCCGTCCGGCTCGGGCAAGAGCACCCTGCTGCAGTGCGCCTCCGGTCTGGACCGCCCGCAGTCGGGCGCCGTACGCATCGCAGGGCAGGACATCACGAAGATGAGCGAACAGGAGCTGGCGGTGCTCCGGCGCGACCGAGTCGGGGTGATCTTCCAGGCGTTCAACCTCGTGCCGTCGCTGACCGCCTGGCAGAACGTCATCCTGCCCAGCAGGCTCGCCCGGCGACGGCCCGATCCGGCGCGTGTGCGCGAGTTGTTGCATCGGGTCGGGCTGGCGGGACGGGAGGGACATCGCCCGGCACAGTTGTCGGGGGGTCAGCAGCAGCGGGTGGCCGTCGCCCGGGCGTTGTTCGGCGGGCCGGAGATCCTGTTCGCCGACGAGCCGACCGGCGCGCTGGACCGCGGCACCGGGCATGAGGTGCTGAATCTGCTCCGGGAGGCGGTCGACGAGTTCGGCCGGACGGTCGTGATGGTCACCCACGACCCCGAGGCGGCGGCCCGGGCCGATTCGGTGCTCTTCCTCACCGACGGACGGATCGTGGACGTGCTGGACCGGCCGTCGCCGGAGCAGATCAGCCTGCGGTTGGGGGGCCGGCGATGACGCTGATGCTCGCCTGGAACAACGTGCGGACCGACCGGGCCGGATTCGCCGGATCGTTCACCGCGGTGCTATTGGCGGTGACGCTGGTGAGCGGCAGCGGCCTGCTGATCGCCGGCGCCGGCGGTCGCGACGAACTGGGCGGTGTCATGGGGCTGCTGGTCCTGTCCGCCCTGGTGTCGATCTTCGTGTCGGTGTTCGTGGTCGCGGGCACATTGAGCCTGCACGTGCTGCGGCGACGCAGAACGTGGGGCCTGCTCCGCTCGGCCGGGATGACGCCCCGGCAGCTGCGCCGGTTGATCACGGCGGAGGCGCTGGTGGTGGCCGTGCTGGCGAGCGGGGCCGGTTGCGCGCTGGCCGTGCCGTACGCCCGGGTGATCGGGTCGGCCGTGCGCGCGATCGGGCTGGCCACCGCGAGCGTTCCGGTCACGGTGACGCCGGGGCCGTTCGTCCTGGCGCTGGTGGCCGGGTTGCTGGTGACGCTGGTCGCCGCGAGGGCCGCCGCGCGCAAGGCCGCGCGTGTGGGCCCGTTGGAGGTGCTGCGTGACAGCGCGGTGCAGCAGCGAATCATGCCGTGGCCGAGAGCGGCGCTCGGGGTGACCGCGCTCGCCGGGGGCGGGGCGCTGCTGTGGCTGGTACCCCGGGTGAAGCCCGTGGCCGCCCTGCCGACCGGGCTGGCGGCGACGATGGCCCTGTGTGTCGGCGCGTCGGCGCTGGGTCCCCTAGCGCTGAAGGCGGCGGGCTGGGCCCTCGCGACACCTGTGGCCTGGCTCGACCCGGGCGCCGGGATGCTCGCCAGGTCGGCGCTGGTCACACAGCCGCGCCGGGCGATGTCGGCGGCCTCCCCGGTGATGCTGACCGTGGCGCTCGCCTGCACCTTCCTGTTCGCCGTGTCGACCTCCGACGCCGTGGCGGGTGTGACGCGCACGGGGCCGGACGCTTGGGGCGCTCCCCTCCTGGTGGGATCGGCGGTCCTGTTCACCGTGGTCGCGGTGCTGAACGCCACGGCCATGTCCATGGCGGAGCGGGCGGAGGAGATCAGGCTGCTGCGCTCGGTGGGAACCCGGCCGGGCCAGCTCACCCGGATGGTCTGCTGGGAGTCGCTGGTGGTGACGGGCGCGGGCGCCCTGCTCGGCACGTCGATCGCCGCCGCCTCGCTGGCGGCGCTGGGCGAAGCCGCCGTGGGCGAGCTGTGGTTCGCGTTCTCCGTGCCGCAGTATCTGGCTCTGGTCCTGGTCTGCGCCGTGAGCGGCCTGGTGGGAGGGCTGGCCTCGACGCGCCGTGCTCGTCGCGGCCCGCTCCTCGCCGGTTGACGCCTCGCCGGGACCGCAGGCCAGGTGAGAGACGAAAACGGAGAAACGCCGGCCCTGAAGGGTGGAGCTATGGGGATTCGAACCCCAGACCCCTTCCATGCCATGGAAGTGCGCTACCAGCTGCGCTATAGCCCCTTGCCACCGCTCCGGGTGTTCCCGGCGCGGCGCTCGGAGAGCATATAGGTATGCCCGTCCGTTTACCTAATCGTCACTCAGGTCACCCGAGTCTCAGGCGTCCGCGGTGGCGGCGGGGCTGTCGTCGCTGCTGACCGGCTCGGGCAGCGTGCCGGCGTTGTGCTCCAGCAGGCGCCACCCACGGCGGCCCTCCTCCAGCACCGACCACGAGCAGTTGCCGAGGCCGCCCAGCGCCGACCAGTGCTCCTGCGGCAGCCCGAGCAGCCGGCAGATGCCGAGCCGCAGCGCGGCGCCGTGCGAGGCGACGACCAGCAGGCCGTCCTCGTCCAGGCGGGCCGCCCAGCGCCCGATCGCGTCGGCGACCCGGTCGGCGACGTGCGCCACGTCCTCGCCGCCCGGGGCCTCCCACGCCTCGTACTCGACCGGCCAGCCCGCCCTGATCTCGTCGCGGGTCAGGCCCTCCCACTCGCCGCCGCCGCGCTCGCGCAGGTCCTTGTCCACCGCCACGTCGAGGCCGGTGAGCCGGCCGAGGGCCGAGGCGGTGTCGTACGCGCGCCGAAGGTCCGAGGCGACGACCATGGTCGGCCGCAGGGCCGCGAGCAGGGACGCCGCCCGGGCCGCCTGCGCGACGCCGGTCTCGTCCAACGCGATGTCGGTGTGCCCTTGGAAGCGCTTCTCGACGTTCCACAGCGTCTGCCCATGCCGCAGGCAGACGACGCGACGGCTCATCGCGCCGCCCCAATGATGGCGTTCGTCACCGGGCCGCTCCGTGCCCGCGCTGCTCGGCGACCCGCTTGACGCTCTCCGGCAGCTCGATGGACGGGCAGTCCTTCCACAGGCGCTCCAGCGCGTAGAAGTTGCGGTCCTCCTCGTGCTGCACGTGCACCACGATGTCGAGGTAGTCGAGCAGGACCCAGCGACCCTCCCGCTCGCCCTCACGGCGCACGGGCTTGGCGTCGGCCTCCACGCGCAGGCGCTCCTCGATCTCGTCGACGACCGCGCGAACCTGCCGGTCGTTGGACGCGGAGCAGAGAAGGAAGGCGTCGGTGATGACGAGCTGGTCGCTCACGTCGTAGGCGATGATGTCGTCGGCCAGCTTCTCGGCGGCGGCCTCGGCCGCCACCCGCACGAGCTGGATCGATCTCTCGGATGCTGTCACGATTCGGTTCTGTCCTCCGTTGACGGGCTCTTTCCAGGGTGCACAGTCCGCGTGTCCCGTACAACCGGCTTTCCCGGGGAGACCCTACCGGCACACCCTGTCGATACCGGTGTTATGCCCGGGATCAGGGGTTCAACGACCTTCCGGGCCCGTGGATTCCGTCAGAGGAAAGGCGGCGACGGTCGCGCCGACCCGGATCGTCCCCGGCGTACGCGGGGCCGCAGCGCCCTCGTGCAGGTCCACGATCGCGGCGAGGATCCTACCGCGGACGTCGTGCCACAGCTCAGGCTCGACCCACAGCTCGGCGTCGGCCGTGACCCCCTCCTCGCCCGCGCGGCGCCGCCCGGCCCGCTCGCGCAGCGACCGCGCCAGCGCCTCGGCGAGCAGCGGGAAGCCGTCCCGCTGCTCGGTCAGCGGCGTGCCTCCCGCCGCCCGGTAGCGGCGCTCCCGGCCGCCGCGCCGGACCCGTACGTCGGCCAGCTCGGCCAGCCCCGCGTCGTCCAGGCAGCGCAGGTGGTGGCTGGAGAGGGCGTGCGAGATGCCCAGCTCCCGGGACAGCTCGGCCGCCGACATGGGCGCGCCCCACATCAGCGAGAGCATGCGCAGCCGCACCGGATGCGCGAGCGCCCTGAGCCTGGGATCCCCCTCCGCCATGGCGGAAAGTAAACACCATCACAACCCCCAAGCATTGACTTGGGGGTTGGTTCGCGGCGATGATCGCCGGCATGAAAGCCGCCCTCGCCGATCGCAACGCCCGTCGTTACCTGAGCGCCGTCGTGGTCTCCGGGTTCGGCACCATGGCGATGTCCCTGGTCGCGGGCATCTGGGTGAAGTCGCTGACCGGCTCGGACAGCCTCGCCGCCCTCACGTCGTTCTGCTTCTGGGCGCCGACGGCGGCCGGGCCCGCGCTCGGCGCGGTGGTCGACGTCCTCGGCGCGCGGCCCGTCCTCGTCTGGACGAACGTCGTGATGGGCGCCGCGCTCTGCCTGCTCTTCCTGGTCCGCTCCCCCGCGCAGGTCTGGCTGCTGTTCGCAGTGCTCCTGCTGTACGGCGTGAGCTTCGTCGTGCTCGACGCGGCGGAGGCGGCCGTCCTGCCCGCGGCCGTGCCGGAGGCGCTGCTGGCCGAGGTCAACGGGATGCGCATGAGCGCGTCGGAGGGCACCCGCCTCGCCGCGCCGCTGCTGGGCGCCGGGCTGTTCGCCGTCGCGGGCGGCGACGCGGTGGTCGCGCTCGACGCGGCCACCTTCGCGGCCGGCGCGTGGCTGCTCGGCACGCTGCGCCTTCCGGCCGCCTCCGCACGGCGCGCCCGTGTGACGCGCGGCTGGGCGGCCCGGACGGCGGAGGGGGCGCGCTTCCTGTTCCGCGACCCGCTCCTGCGCCGCCTCATGCTGTCCGGAGCGGCCCTGATGCTGGTCTCCGGCGTCAACGGGGCGGTCGTCTTCGCCGTGGTCGACCACGGTCTGCACCGGGAGCCCGGCTTCACCGGCGTGCTGTCCGCGGTCCAGGGCGGCGGCACGGTCCTCGGCGGCCTGATCGCGGGGCCGTTGCTGCGCCGGGCCGGCGAGGCGCGGCTGTCCGCCGTGGGAGGGCTCCTCTTCGCCGCCTCGGTGGCGCTGCGCGCCGTCCCCTGGACGCCCGTCGTGACGGCGGCGAGCCTGCTGCCGGGACTGGGGCTGCCCTGGGTGCTCGTCGCCGCCTTCACCGCCGTGCAGCGGATCGCGCCCCGCGACCTGCTGGCCACCGTGTCCGCGACCGCCAACACCGTCTTGTTCGTCCCGACCGCCGTGGGGATGGCGGTCGGCGCCGGGCTCCTCGCGCTGACCTCCTACCGTCCGGTGCTGTACGCGGCGGCGTTCGCCGGCGCGCTCGCCGCGGCGTACGGCCTGCGGGATTCGCGACGGGCCGTCAGGACTCCGGATCGCGATACAAGTGCCGCTTGTTGATGTACTGCACGATGCCGTCGGGGACCAGATACCAGATGGGCTCCCCGGCGGCCACCCGGTCGCGGCACTCGGAGGAGGAGATGGCCAGCGCCGGGATCTCGACCAGGCTGACCTTGCCCGCAGGCAGGCCGGGGTCCTGGAGCGTGTGGCCGGGCCGGGTGCAGCCGACGAAGTGCGCGATGGTGAACAGCTCGTCGACGTCGCGCCAGCTCAGGATCTGCGCGAGCGCGTCGGCGCCGGTGATGAAGTACAGCTCCACGTCCGGCCCGTACGCCGCGCCGATGTCACGGAGCGTGTCGATCGTGTACGTGGGGCCGGGCCGGTCGATATCCACCCGGCTGACCGAGAAGCGCGGGTTCGACGCGGTGGCGATCACCGTCATGAGGTAGCGGTCCTCGGACGAGGACACGTTCTGCTCGGCCTTCTGCCAGGGCCGCCCCGTCGGGACGAACACCACCTCGTCCAGGTCGAAGTGGTGGGCCACCTCGCTGGCCGCCACCAGGTGGCCGTGGTGGATCGGGTCGAAGGTCCCGCCCATCACGCCCAGTCGCCGGATCGCCGTCCCGTTACGCATGGAACGGACGATAACGCCCCTATCGGACCACACCGGAAACCGGCCCTCCCGTGACGGCCCAGGCTCCCCACGGGGCCCGCGCGCGTCCGGCCCCTGAGACATAGCATGCGGAACATGACCACTCCCGATCGCAATCGCGTGCAGCTGCCGGGCATCAGCTCGCGAGCCTACGAACACCCCGCCGATCGTTCCGCGCTCGTCGCGATGCGATCGCTGTCCGGATTCGACGCGGTGCTCAAGCGCACGTCCGGCCTGTTCAGCGAGCGCCGGCTCCGCCTCATGTTCCTGGCCTCCGCGGTGCGCACGACCGACACCCAGTTCCGGGCCCTGCACGACATGGGCCGCGACAGCGCCTACATCCTCGACCTGCACCGGATTCCCGAGATCTACGTGCAGCAGGACCCGAAGGCGTACGCGATGGCGATCGGCTTCGACGAGCCGTTCATCATCGTCTCGACGGGGCTGCTCGACCTCATGGACGAGGAGGAGCTGCGCTTCGTCATCGGCCACGAGACCTCGCACATCCTCTCGGGCCACGCGGTCTACGGCACGATGCTCACGATCCTGACCCGCCTGGCCACCCGGGTGGCCTGGATCCCGCTCGGCTACATCGGCCTGCGGGTCATCGTCGCCGCGCTGGAGGAGTGGCAGCGCAAGGCGGAGATGTCCGCCGACCGCGGCGGCCTGCTCGCCGGGCAGGACCCCGACGCCGCGCTGCGGGCGCTCATGAAGCTCGCCGGCGGCTCCCGCCTGCACGAGATGAACATCGAGGCGTTCCTCGACCAGGCCAGGGAGTACGACACCGCGGGCGACGTGCGCGACGGCCTGCTCAAGGTCCTCAACATGCTCGGCACGACCCACCCGTTCGCGGTGACCCGCGTCGCCGAACTCGACCGCTGGCGTCGCAGCGGGGAGTACGACCGGATCATCGCCGGCACCTACCCGCGCCGCGAGGACGACGGCAACGCCAGCATCACCGAGGAGATCAAGGCGGCGGCCAACTCCTACCGCGAGTCGTGGGCGCAGTCGCAGGACCCGTTCATCGGCGTGCTGCGCGACGTCGCCGAGGGCGCGGTCAACGCCGGCGAGCGCATCTTCAACCGTTTCGCCCGCCGCGAGAACTGAGCCGCGCGATCGGGCACCGGGTAGGCCCGCCCGCACCAGCCGCACGTGCGCCGCGGCGGGCTTTCCACACCCGTCAGAAGAAGAAGGCCACGGCGCGGACGGCGGCGGCGCACAGCGCGACGAAGCCGCCAAGGACGGCGAGCGCCCGCAGGCCCTCCCTCCGCAGGCCGGGGATCGCCGCGCCCGCACGCTCGATCTCCCGGCCGATGATCGCGCCGCTGACGACGCCGAACGCGATGCCGGCGACCGTCACCGGAACCGGCTGGGACCACCACTCGGGCTCCAGGCGTCCCCCGGAGCCCACCCACAGCGCCGCGAACGCCGCCGCGACCGCGGGCAGCCCCGGCCACGCGACGGCCGACAGCAGCGAACCCGTCAGCGTGAGCGGGAACGCCAGCGCGCGCAGGCAGGCGCGGGCCCGGCCGGGTTTGCGGCTGCGCACGAGCCAGTGACTGGTCCACACGGCCCTGATCACCACCGCGAGGGCCGCCGTGATCGCGAAGGTCGCGAGCGGGTAGACCACCGACGCCACCACGCACGGAACGGCGAGCAGCGCGACCAGGACCAGGGCCGCGTTCCCGGTCGGGATGCCGAGCGCCCCTTCCGGCGCGCCCTCCGGCGCTGCGGCGAGGGCCGTGGCCGCCCTCGCTTTCCGGGGGCGGGCCGCGGAGCCGGAGCCGCCGCGCCGGGCGGCCCGCTCGGCCGCCGTCGCCGGCTCCCGCGCCGGGGTCTCGGCGCCCTTCCTGACCGGCTTGTCCTCCGTCTTGGCCGTCTTCCTCGCCACCGGCTTCGCGACCGGTTTCGCGACCGTCTTCGCCGCCGACTTCGCGTCGGAGGCGGCACGCGCCCGGGCCGCCTCCGCGGGCGTACGCGTGGTGGTCTCGGCGGCGGACGGCTCACCCGGCGCGCGGGAGGGCTCCCCCGCGGCCCGCGCGAGGCGGGACAGCCGGTCGGCCAGCAGCGCGGCGGTCGGGCGGCGGGAGGGGTCGCGATGCAGGGCGGCGCGGACGAGCGGCAGCAGGGCGGCCGGCACCCCCACCAGGTCGGCCTTGCCGTTCAGCACCGCGTACATCTGCGACTCGGCGGTGCCCCGGCCGAAGGTCGGCCGTCCGGTGGCGGCGAACGCCACCGTGGCGGCCCAGCCGTGCACGTCGGCGGGCTCACCCACGGTCTCGTCGGCGAACACCTCGGGGGCGCAGTAGCCGGGCGTGCCGAGGAACGTCCCGGTTATCGTGACCCGCGTCGCGTCGAGCACCTGGGCGATGCCGAAGTCGATCAGCACCGGCCCGTCCTCGCCCAGCAAGATGTTGGCCGGCTTGACGTCGCGATGCACGATCCCACCCGCGTGGATGATCGCCAGAGCCGCCGCGAGGCCCTGTGCCAGCGTGATGAGCCGAGACTCGGGCAGCGGCCCGCGGCGCCGTACGGCGTCGAGGAGGTTCTCCCCCTCGATGTACTCCATGACGAGGTACGGCCGGTCGCCCGACAGGTCGGCGTCGAGCACCTGGGCGACGTACGGGCTCTCGACCCGGCGCAGCGCCCGCACCTCGCGTTCGAGCCGTAATCGGGCGTCGGCATCGTTCTCGATGGGGTCGCGCAGCATCTTCACCGCGACGCGGTCGGCCCGGCGGCCGACGGCGAGGTACACCTCACCCATGCCACCCCGGCCCAGCCGCTCCAGCAGCGCGTAGGGGCCGACCCGCCCGAGACGTCCAGCCATAGGAGCGCCAACCATAGCGGCCCGGCCGTCCGAATAGGCGGAGGCGCGCCGGTCCGATCGCGGACAAGCCGATGCCGGCGCCATACGGGCGCCGCGGAAGAGACGCCCTGCGGGCCGGGGACGGGGACGCGTGCCCCGGCTCGTGTCCCCGTGCTCACCCGCGTCCGGCGGTCACCCCCGTACGTGGCCCTCGCCGGTGTAGATCCACTTGGTGGAGGTGAGCTCCGGCAGCCCCATCGGGCCCCGGGCGTGCAGCTTCTGGGTGGAGATGCCGATCTCCGCCCCGAAGCCGAACTCGCCGCCGTCGGTGAACCGGGTCGAGGCGTTCACGGCGACCGCCGCCGAGTCCACCGTCGCCACGAACCTGCGGGCCGCCTGCTGGGAGCGGGTCACGATGGCGTCGGTGTGGGCCGAGCCATACCTGCGGATGTGCGCGACCGCGTCGTCCAGCGAGTCGACGACGGCGGCGGCGATGTCGAGCGAGAGGTACTCCGTGGTGAAGTCCTCCTCGGTGGCCGCCACGACGTCGGCGCCGTAGGCCCGCACCCGCTCGTCCCCGTGGACGGTCACGCCCGCGTCCTTCAGCGCCGTCAGGGCCCTGGGCACGAACGCGTCGGCGATGGCGGCGTGCACGAGCACCGTCTCGGCCGCGTTGCACACCGAGGGCCGCTGCGCCTTGGCGTTCACAAGGATCTTCAGGGCGGTGTCGATGTCGGCGTCGGCGTCCACGTACACGTGGCAGTTGCCCACCCCCGTCTCGATCACCGGCACGGTCGACTCCTCGACCACGCTGTTGATCAGCGAGGCGCCGCCGCGCGGGATCAGCACGTCCACCAGCCCGCGGGCGCGCATCAGGTGCTTGACCGACTCGCGGGTCTGGCCCGGCACGAGCTGCACGGCGTCCGCCGGCACCTCGGTCGCCGCCAGCGCCTCCTGCATGACCCGCACTAGCGCGGTGTTGGAGGAGTACGCGCTGGACGACCCGCGCAGCAGCACGCCGTTGCCGCTCTTGAGGCAGAGCGCGGCCGCGTCCACGGTCACATTGGGCCGGCCCTCGTAGATGATGCCGATGACGCCGAGGGGCACCCGCACCTGACGCAGCTCCAGGCCGTTGGGCAGCGTGCTGCCGCGCACGACCTCACCGACCGGGTCGGGCAGGTCGGCCACCTGGCGGACGGCCTCCGCGATCTTGGCGATCCGGCCCGCGTCGAGCCGCAGCCGGTCGATCATCGCCTCGGAGGTGCCGCTCTCCCTGGCCCGGTCCACGTCCACGGCGTTGGCCGCGACGATCTCGTCCGTGGCCGCCTCCAGGGCGTCGGCCACGGCACGCAGCGCCGCGTCCTTCGGCGCGCGCGGCATCGGCGCGAGCAACGTGGCGGCGTCCCTCGCCGCCCGCGCGACCTTCAGAAATTCCTCTGCCTCAGACATTGCCTCGCGCTCCGTCACTTGTGGTGGTGAACAGGCTCCAATATCACGATGTCGTCCCGGTGGATCAGCTCGCGCTCGTACTCCGGGCCGAGTGTGCTGGCCAGCTCCCGGGTGGAGCGGCCGAGCAGGTCGGGGACCTCCCCCGCGTCATAGTTGACCAGACCGCGGGCGACGAGGGCGCCCGACGGCGCGCACAGGTCGACCGGATCACCCGCGGCGAAGTCGCCCTCGACCTTCAGGACGCCCGCGGGCAGCAGCGACTTGCGCCGATCGACCACGGCCTCGACCGCGCCCGCGTCCAGGTGCAGGCGGCCCCGGCCGGTCGTCGCGTGGGCGAGCCACAGCAGCCGAGTGCCGGGGTGCCGGCCGCCCGGGTGGAAGCAGGTGCCGATGTCGGCACCGGCGAGCGCCTGCGCCGCGTGCGCCGCCGCCGTGAGCACGACAGGGACGCCCGCCCCGGTGGCGATGCGGGCCGCCTCCACCTTGGTGATCATGCCGCCGGTGCCGACCCGGCCGGAGGTGCCCAGCTCGACGCCCTCCAGGTCCTCGGGCCCCCGGACCTCGGCGATCCGCTGGGCGCCGTCCTTGCGCGGGTCGCCGTCGTACAACGCGTCGACGTCCGACAGCAGCACCAGCCCGTCGGCGTGGGTGAGGTGGGCCACCAGCGCGGCGAGCCGGTCGTTGTCCCCGAACCGGATCTCGTCGGTGGCCACCGTGTCGTTCTCGTTCACGACGGGCACGATGCCGAGCTCCAGCAGCCGGGCCAGCGCCCGCTGGGCGTTGCGGTGGTGGATGCGGCGCATCATGTCGTCGGCCGTCAGCAGCACCTGCCCCACGCGCAGGCCGTACCTGGCGAAGGACGAGGTGTAGCGGGCGACCAGCACGCCCTGCCCGACCGAGGCGGCCGCCTGCTGGGTGGCCAGGTCCTTGGGCCGGGCGCGCAGTCCTAACGGCCCGAGCCCGGCGGCGATCGCGCCGGACGACACGAGCACGATCTGCGTGCCGGCCGTGCGCCGGGCCGCCAGCACGTCGACCAGCGCGTCCACCCGGTCGACGTCGATCGTGCCCCGGGGCGTCGTCAGCGACGACGACCCGACCTTGACCACCAGCCGCGCCGCCTCGCGGATCCGTTCCCTGCCTGTCACGCCGTCTCCCACTCCGGCCCGCCGGTCAGCCGAGCCTCGCGTCGCTGCCCCGCGGTCCCATGGTCGCCTCCGTGCCCTGCGATGGCTGCCAGTCGAAGACGTAGCCGCCCTCCATCGGACCGATGATCACTTCGGCGCCGGCCGTCGCGCCGGCCTTGATCAGCTGCTCCTCGACGCCGAGCCGTTCGAGCCGGTCGGCCAGGTAGCCGACGGCCTCGTCGTTGGAGAAGTCGGTCTGGCGGATCCACCGCTCGGGCTTCTCGCCGGTCACCTGGAAGCGGTTCTCGTCGATCCTGCGTACGGCGAACCCGGTCTCGCCGAGCTGCCTGGGCCGGATGACCAACCGGGTGGGCTCCTCCACCGGGGCCTGGGCCCGGGCCGCGGCCACCATCTCCGCCATCGCGTACGCCAGGGGCCGCAGGCCCTCGTGGCTGGCCGCGGAGATCTCGAAGACCCGCAGTCCGCGCTCCTCCAGCATGGGCGTGACGATGTCGGCCAGGTCCCGGCCGTCGGGGACGTCCACCTTGTTGAGCGCGACGAGCCGCGGCCGGTCCTGCAGCGAGCCGTACGCCGCGAGCTCGGCCTCGATCACCTCGAAGTCGGTGACCGGGTCGCGCCCCGGCTCGATCGTCGCGCAGTCGAGCACGTGCACGATCGTCGAGCAGCGCTCGACGTGCCGCAGGAACTCGTGGCCGAGGCCCCGGCCCTCGGATGCCCCCGGGATGAGCCCCGGCACGTCGGCGACCGTGAAGACCGTCTCGCCCGCCGTCACCACGCCGAGGTTGGGGATGAGGGTCGTGAACGGATAGTCGGCGATCTTGGGGCGGGCCGCGGAGAGCGATGCGATCAGGGACGACTTGCCCGCGTTGGGGAACCCGACAAGCGCCACGTCGGCGACGGTCTTGAGTTCGAGCACGATCTCGGCCTCGTCACCCGGCTCGCCCAGCAGCGCGAACCCCGGGGCCTTGCGCTTGGCGTTGGCCAGCGCGGCGTTGCCGAGGCCGCCGAAGCCGCCCTGCGCGGCGACGTAGCGGGTGCCGGCGCCGACCAGGTCGACCAGCACCTCCCCGGTCCCGGCGTCCTTCACGACCGTGCCGTTGGGCACCGGCAGGACGACGTCCTCGCCGTTGGCGCCGTCCCGGTTGGAGCCCATGCCCTGCTTGCCGTTGCCCCCGCGACGGTGCGGCCGGTGGTGGTACTCCAACAGGGTGGAGGTGTTGGGATCCACCTCCAGGATGACGTCGCCGCCGCGTCCGCCGTTGCCTCCGTCGGGCCCGCCGAGCGGCTTGAACTTCTCCCGGTGGATGGAGGCGCAGCCGTTGCCCCCGTCACCCGCCTTGATGTGCAGGACGACGTGGTCCACGAAGTCGGCCATCAGCCGCTCCCCCTTACTGCCGTATGAAAAAACGAATGAGGCGGACCGAATGCTCGATCCGCCTCATCGCGCTGCTTGTTGGTGTCCGGGGCGGATCTACTCCGCGGCCGGGACGATGCTCACCGCGCGGCGACCGCGCTTGGTGCCGAACTGCACCCGGCCGGTGGCCAGGGCGAACAGCGTGTCGTCACCACCACGGCCGACGTTGTCGCCGGGGTGGAAGTGCGTGCCGCGCTGACGGACGATGATCTCGCCCGCGTTCACCAGCTGACCGCCGAAACGCTTCACACCAAGGCGCTGAGCGTTCGAGTCACGGCCGTTCCGGGTGGACGAGGCGCCCTTCTTGTGTGCCATGATTCACTCCCTTTCGGGGGTAAGCGGGGGTCGTCCCCCGGGAAACTACTGTCCGGGGTTGATGCCGGTGACCTTGACCTGGGTGTACCGCTGGCGGTGACCCTGGCGCTTCTTGTATCCGGTCTTGTTCTTGTACTTCAGAATCCGGATCTTCGGTCCCTTCGTCTCGCCGAGGATCTCGGCGGTCACCTGGAACCGGGAAAGCGTGGCGGCGTCGGTGGTGACATCGCCGTCGTTGACGACGAGCACCGCCGGCAGCGACACCGAGGAGCCAACCTCTCCGGCGACCTTGTCCACCTCGAGGACGTCCCCGACGGAGACCTTCTGCTGCCTGCCGCCGCAACGAACGATCGCGTACACCGCGGAACCCTTCTACTGGCTAAATGCTGAGATGCCGCGCCCCGCATCCAGCTGCTGTCGATAACACGACCGGCGATCCGGGCAGGCGCGCGAAGCCAGGCACGCCGACACCAGGCGCACCGGTTGACCAGGGTACCGGATATCGGGTACCCAGGTCGAACCGAGCGGACCGCCGGGTGACGAAGTCGTTACTCCGCCGTCTTCCTGCGGGAACGTCGCCGTCCCCGGGAAGACGAGGCGGAGCCGTCGCCCCCGTCTGAGTCGGTGGAATCGGCGTCGATGGCGTCGGTGACGCTCTCACGCACCGAGCCCGCCGCCGCGGCGACGGAGCCTTCGCTCGCCGCCACCTTCTCGGCCACCGCCTTCTCGATGGCCATCTTGCCCTGCGTGCCGCGCGGCTCGGGCTTCGCCTCGACCGGTTCGGTCGACACGATGATCCCGCGCCCGTGGCAGCAGTCGCACGGCGTGGAGAACGCCTCCAGCAGGCCCTGGCCGACCCGCTTGCGCGTCATCTGCACCAGACCCAGCGAGGTGACCTCCGCCACCTGGTGCTTGGTCCGGTCCCGCGCCAGGCACTCCAGCAGCCGCCGGAGCACCAGGTCGCGATTGCTCTCCAAGACCATGTCGATGAAGTCGATCACGATGATGCCGCCGATGTCCCGCAGCCTGAGCTGGCGGACGATCTCCTCGGCCGCCTCCAGGTTGTTGCGGGTGACGGTCTCCTCGAGGTTGCCGCCCTGCCCGGTGAACTTGCCGGTGTTGACGTCGACGACCGTCATCGCCTCGGTCCTGTCGATCACCAGCGAACCACCGGACGGCAGCCACACCTTGCGTTCCATCGCCTTGGCGATCTGCTCGTCGATCCGGTAGGCGGAGAACGCGTCAATCTCCCCCTCCCACTTCGACAGCCGCTCGGCGAGGTGCGGGGCGACGTAGCGGACGTACTCGTCCACCGTCGTCCACGCCTCGTCGCCCTCGACGACCAGGGAGCCGAAGTCCTCGTTGAAGACGTCGCGGACCACCCGCACGGTCAGGTCGGGCTCGCCGGACAGCAACTCCGGCGGGCTGGCCGACTTGGCCTTGCGCTGGATGTTCTCCCACTGGGCCGACAGCCGGGCCACGTCGCGGCTGAGCTCCTCCTCCGAGGCGCCCTCAGCCGCGGTACGCACGATGACGCCCGCGTTCTCCGGCATGACCTTGCGCAGGATCTGCTTGAGCCGGGCCCGTTCCTTGTCGGGCAGCTTGCGGCTGATCCCGGTCATCGAGCCGTCCGGCACGTAGACCAGATAGCGGCCGGGGAGGCTGATCTGCGAGGTCAGCCGGGCGCCCTTGTGGCCGATCGGGTCCTTGGTGACCTGGACGAGCACCGACTGCCCGGACTTCAGCGCCGCCTCGATCCGCTTGGGCTGGCCCTCCAGCCCCGCGGTGTCGAAGTTCACCTCGCCGGCGTACAGCACGGCGTTGCGGCCCTTGCCGATGTCCACGAATGCCGCCTCCATCGAGGGCAGCACGTTCTGGACCTTGCCGAGGTAGACGTTGCCGACGTACGACTGGCTGGACTCCCGGTCGACGTAGTGCTCGACGAGGACGCCGTCCTCGAGCACCGCGATCTGGGTGCGGCCGCCCTGGCGGCGCACGACCATGAGTCGCTCGACCGACTCGCGCCGGGCCAGGAACTCCGACTCGGTGATGATCGGGGGACGGCGCCGGCCCAGCTCGCGGCCCTCACGGCGGCGCTGTTTCTTGGCCTCCAGCCGGGTCGATCCCCGTACGCCCTGGACCTCGTCAACGGAGGTGGACCTGGTCGCGCGGGGCGCCCGGATGCGGACGACGGTGTTCGGCGGGTCGTCGGGGGCCAGATCGGCCTCCTCGGTGCCCCTGCGGCGGCGACGGCGACGGCGCCGGGTGCCGGCCTGGCCCTCGGAGTCGTCCTCCGCCTGCTCGCGGTCGTCCTCCTCGGCCGACGCGGCCTGCGGCTCCTCGCCCTCGCCCTCGCCTTCCTGATCCTCGCCGTCCTCGCCGTCCCTGGTGCGGGCACCGCGTCCGCGTCCGCCCCTGCGGCGGCGCCGCCTGCGGGCGCCGCCCTCGGACTCGTCCTCGCCGGACTCGGCGGTCTCCTCCGGCTCCTCGGACTCCGCCTCCTCGTCCTCCACCGGCTCGGCCACGGGTGCGGGCGCGGGCGACGCGGCCCTCTGCACGGGCACCGCGAACGGGTCGGGGGCCTGGAAGAGCGGCTGGAACAGCGCCGACGGCGCCTGGAAGGTCACCGAGGGCACGGACGGCTGCTGCGCGGAAAGGCCGAAGGGGTCGGCCACCACGTCCGGCCGCCCGCCGTCCTCATCGGCGTCGACGTCTTCCATGTCGACGTCCTCGATGTCGAGCGGCTCGTCGTCCAGCGGCTCCTCGTCGGGCAGGTTGAGCCGCAGCGCGGCGTCGACCTCCGCCTCGGCGGCGCTCATCGCCCTGGATCGTTCCGGCTCCGGCTCTTCCGCACGGGCCCGGCGGCGGCGCCTCGGCGCGGCGGGCTCCTCGGCCCGCACGTCCCGCGACGGCTCCTCGGCCTGCACCGTTTCCGCCTGCTCCGGCTGCTGGGACGGCTCGGTCTCGTCGGTCCGCTTGCGGCTCCGGCGACGCCGGGTGGGCGCGGCCGGCTCGTCCTGCGCGGCCGGTGCCGTCTCCGTGACGGCCGACGCGGCGTCCGATGCGGTCTCCGTGGCGGACGGCGCCGTCTCCGCGACGGCCGGTGCCGGCGGCTCCTCGGCGACCGGCTCCTCGGCGGCCTTGGTGCGGCGGCGGGTGGCCCGCTTGGGCCGTTCCTTCGCGACCGGCTCCTCCTGCGTGGGGGCCTCGCCGGGCTCGGCCGCCGTGGGCGCAGTGGTCTGCGGGGCCTCCGGTTCCGTGGTTTCCGCGGCCTTCGGCATCGCTGCCGCCGCCACGGTGGTCACCGGTGGCGGCAGGTCGTCGGGCTCGGGCGGCGGCCCGGCCGGGCGGCTCGCCGACCGGCGGCGCCGGGTCGTGGACACGCCTGACGGACCGGAGGAAACCGCGTCTCCCCCAGCCTGGCCGCGTTCTTCTGTTGTCGTGTCACCGTCAAGGCTCACAGCCCCGTCAGTGGGCTCGTTGTCGAGCATGCGGGCGCTCTCCCGTCAGCCTCCGGGCACGTTGCCGCGCCGCGCGAAGGCTCTCGTCTCTCGCGGTCCGCCGGGCTTCCTGTCGGCGCCTCGGCGGCAAGTCTTATCGGTCTCCGCCTGCCCGGTCGAAGGCGAACGGGTCGGCGGGCTCACCGGTCATCGCGTCGAGCGGCCCCTGCGCCAGCCTGGTCACCGCAGCGGGTGACGGCGGCGCGAAGCCTGCCACGAGACGCAGACCCATGAGCACGTCATCGGGCCGGACGGCAGGTGTTTCGTGCCGAACAACCATACGAAGTATGACACAGGGTTGAACGGTCTCCTGACCTGCCGTAATTCCCGGCTCCCCCACGACGGCCAGCGAACGCACCGCCTGGCGGGCGTCGAACCGCCGCATTCCCTTCTTGGTCAGGCGTTCGACCTCCACCAGGTCGGCCGAGAGGAACTCCTTCACCGCCCGCTCCGCCTCGCCCGGATCGGCCCCGGGGAGCCGCAGCTCCCACACCGAGCCCTCCAGCCGATCGGCGAGGTTCCCGTCCCGCGCCTCCACCACGTCGAGCACGTCCAGCCCCGGCGGCAGCGAGGCGTCGAGGTCGTCGCGAACCCGCCGTGGGTCGCACGGCCGGTTCACCCCGATCTCGAGGTACTCGGCCTCGCTCGCCACTCCGGTGGGGGCGGCGCCGGCATAGGAGATCTTCGGGTGCGGGCTGAAGCCGGCGCTGTAGGCAACCGGGATGCCGGCTCGCCGCACCGCCCTTTCGACGGCGCGGGAGATGTCGCGGTGGCTGGTGAAACGCAGGCGGCCCCGCTTGGCGTAGCGCACGCGGAGGCGCTGCACGGTGGGTTCGGGCGCGGGCCCGTCGGGAACGGGTTTCAGAGTTCCGTCGTCCTTCCGCTTTCGGTCGATCGTCTTTCAGGATAGGCCGTGAGCGTCAGATCACGGTGAGTGGCAGCAGTTTTCTGCCCGTGGGACCGATCTGGATCTCCGTCCCCATCGTGGGGCAGACGCCGCAGTCGTAGCAGGGCGTCCAGCGGCAGTCCTCGACCTCGACGTTGTTGACCGCGTCCTGCCAGTCCTGCCACAGCCACTCGCGGTCGAGACCGGCGTCGAGGTGATCCCAGGGAAGCACCTCGTGCTCGTCCCGCTCGCGCGTCGTGTACCAGTCCACGTCGACCGGCACGTCGGCGAGGGCGCGCTCGGCCGCGGCCATCCACCGCTCGAACGAGAAGTGCTCGCTCCAGCCGTCGAACCGGCCGCCGTCCTCCCAGACGGCCCGGATGACCCGGCCCACCCGGCGGTCGCCCCGCGACAGCAGCCCCTCCACGATCGACGGCTTGCCGTCGTGGTAGCGGTAGCCGATGGCCCTGCCGTACTCCTTGTCGGAGCGCAGGGCGTCGCGCAGCGCGCGCAGCCGGCGGTCCACCGTCTCGTGGTCGCCCTGGGCGGCCCACTGGAACGGCGTGTGCGGCTTGGGGACGAACCCGCCGATGGAGACCGTGCAGCGGATGTCACGTGAGCCGGTCGCCTCGCGGCCGGCCTTGATGACCTTCTTGGCCAGGTCGGCGATGCCGAGGACGTCCACGTCCTCCTCCGTCGGGAGCCCGCACATGAAGTAGAGCTTCACCTGCCGCCAGCCGTTGGAGTAGGCGGTGGTGACCGTGCGGATGAGGTCCTCCTCGATGACCATCTTGTTGATCACCTTGCGCATCCGCTCGGACCCGCCCTCCGGCGCGAACGTGAGCCCGGAACGGCGGCCGTTGCGGGACAGCTCGTTCGCCAGGTCGATGTTGAACGCGTCGACCCGGGTGGAGGGCAGGGACAGGCCGACCTGGCTGCCCTCGTAACGGTCGGCGAGACCCCTGGTGACATCGGCGATCTCGGAGTGGTCCGCGCTGGACAGCGACAGCAGCCCGACCTCGCTGAAGCCGGACTCCTTGATCCCCGCCTCGACCATGTCGCCGATCGTGGTGATCGACCGCTCCCGCACCGGACGGGTGATCATCCCCGCCTGGCAGAAACGGCAGCCCCGGGTGCAGCCCCGGAAGATCTCGACACTGAACCGCTCGTGCACGGTCTCGGCGAGCGGGACCAGCGGTTTCTTCGGGTACGGCCACTCGTCGAGGTCCATGACCGTGTGCTTGAAAACGCGCGTCGGCACGCCGTCGCGGTTGGGGACGACGCGCATGATGCGGCCGTCCGGGTGGTACTCGACGTCATAGAACTTCGGGACGTACACCCCGCCGGTGGAGGCGAGGCGCATCAGCAACTCGTCGCGGCCGCCGGGCGAGCCCTCGGCCTTCCACTCGCGCAGCACCTCGGAGATCGCAATCGCGATCTGCTCGCCGTCGCCGAGCACGGCGGCGTCGAGGAAGTCGGCGATGGGCTCCGGGTTGAACGCGGCGTGACCGCCCGCCAGCACGATCGGGTCCTCGTCGGTGCGGTCCGCCGCCTCCAGCGGGATTCCCGCCAGGTCGAGCGCGGTGAGGAGGTTGGTGTAGCCGAGTTCGGTGGCGAACGACACCCCGAGGACGTCGAACGCGCGAACCGGCCGGTGCCCGTCCACGGTGAACTGCGGGACACCCTCGGACCGCATGAGCGCCTCGAGGTCGGGCCACACCGCGTAGGTGCGCTCCGCCAGCGTCTCGGGCAGCTCGTTGAGGATCTCGTAGAGGATCTGCACCCCCTGGTTGGGCAGGCCGACCTCGTAGGCGTCCGGATACATCAGGGCCCACCGGACGGTCGCCTCGTCCCAGTCCTTGACCGTCGAGTTCAGCTCGCCCCCGACATACTGGATCGGCTTCTGCACCTTGGGCAGCAGCGGCTCCAGGCGGGGAAACAACGACTCGACAGACATGCCTCCAGGGTATCGGCTCCGGCGAGTGGCCCCTGCGGATCTTCCGTCCTCAGAAGGGGTGCCAGATCCGGTCGTCGCCCGCGCGCAGCGAGGCCAGGCGGTGGCGCAGCTCCGCGTGCGCGCGGTCGTCGCGGTGCCCGAGGCGCAGCACGGCCGTCAGCGTCTGGAGCTCCCGGATGTCACGCAGCACCGGATAGCCCGGCCAGTCCCTGACGTCGCACCCGTACGCGCGGGCGAAGCCGTCGCGCTGGGCGTCGGACAGGCCGAACCGGGCACCCTGCAGGGTGGGCACCAGGTCGACCTCGCGCGGCCCGGCGCTGGCCGAATCCCAGTCGCACAGCAGGATCCGGTCCGCGGTGCGGATCAGGTTGCCCCGGTGCGCGTCGCCGTGGACCAGCCCGTACGGCAGGGCGAACTCGACGCGCTCGTAGCAGGCCTCCTCCAGCGCCGCGCACCGGTCCAGCAGCCACTCCCGCTCCTCGCCGTCCAGGACGAGGCTCGCCCGCACGGCCCGCCGTACGCGGCCGAAGGGATCGTAGGTCGGCAGCGCGAACGGGACCGGCGGCAGGGAGTGCAGCCACCGCAGCAGCAGGCCGAGCGGGACCGGGTCGCCGTCGTCCGCGCCGTCCTCGTAGTGCCAGAAGGTCGCCAGGCAGCCCTGGACGGCCAGCGGCTGGCGCACGTCGAGCGGCAGCGTGACGGGGAAGCCCTGCTCGTGCAGCCAGCGCGTGACCTTGAGCGAGGTGGCCAGTCTGTCGTACTTGCCGGGAGTGCCGGCCTCCGCCAGGCGGACGACGACCCCCTCACCCGGCAGGTGGTACACCACGTTGGCGAAACTGCGCAGCAACCGTGCGCCGTCGGCGCTCAGCCCCGCCTGACGGCACGCCTCCGTGAGCGCGGGCGGGGTGCCGGCGACGGTGGAGACGCTCATCGCGGATCCCCCTCGCCTCCCAGCGCCTCGGACGGAGCCTCGGGCAGCGCCCGGGCGGCCGACTGGGGCAGCCCGGTCGCGCAGAACGCCTCCAGCCGCCCGGCGAGCTCTCCCCGCACCATCGGCGTGCAGGTCAGCACCGTGGATTGCAGGGTCTCTGCCAGGCTGTCGATCCTGCGCTCCGGCGGCAGGTCCAGCAGCGGCGTCAGGGCCCGCTCTGCCCCACCGGGGTCGTCCTCCAGCAGGAGGGCGACGGCCAGGTGCGCCCCGGCCATCGCCTCGCAGCCGTAGGACCGGTTCTGGCGGTCCTCCCGCGCGTACAGGCCGAGCGCGGTGCGGGCCTGCTCGATCGCCCGGCCCGCCTGTCCGAGGTGCAGGCGCGTGACCGCCGCGTAGTAGGCGTGCTTGGCGGGCCGGAAGGCGAACTCCCCGGCGAACCCGTCGTGCAGCTCGTCCCCGGTGCCCGCCTCGCGGGCGTCCGCCGCCTTGAGCAGGTCGTCCTCCGCCTCGCGGGTCCGGCCGAGCATCGCGCCCGCCCGCGCCCGCAGCAGGTGCAGCCGCGCGGCGCCCTGGCCCCGGTGCAGGGTGGTGAGGCCGTCCTCGGCGTATCCCACCGCGTCCTCGTACCGCCGGTCCCACAGCGCGACCGACGCCTGCATGCCACGGGCCCAGCCCATGAGCGACCGGTGGCCGGAGATCCTGCCGTACGTCCACGCCGCGCGGGCGAGGGTGTCGGCGGGCACCCGGCGGCCCATGTCCATGCTCGCGTTGGCCATCAGCCCGCACAGCGTCCCGGCCAGGAAGAACAGTTCACCGGCCTGGGCCGGGTGGACGCGTCGCTCCAGCGCCCGGCGGGTCTGCTCCTGCAGCGCCCGCATCTCCACGAACAGCGGCAGCGGCGCCTCCCAGACGTACCGGCGGGACAGCCAGATCACCTGCGTGCGCAGCCGTTCCAGCGTGCTGTCGCCGATCTCGCTCGTCTCCACCCGCTCGGCGTGCTCGCTCGCCTCCCGTGCGGCGGCGCTGATCAGGTCGGGCGCGGTACGCCGCCGCCAGACGTCGGGGGGCCGCATCTCCGGCGGCGTGTAGTCCTTGGCGAACCCGAGCTGCACCGGGCCCGTCTCGAGCAGGCGGCACAGCAGGTCGGTGTAGTCGCGGTCGGGCCGCGCCCCGGCCTCCCACTCCCGCCAGGACCGCTCGCTCAGTCCCCTGCGCTTGATTTGCTCGCGGTCGCACATCGCGTGGAAGCGCTCGATCGCCTCCTCCACCGTCCACCCGTACGCCAGGCGCAGGCACTTGAAGCGGGTCAGCCGTGGGCAGCACAGGTGGATCTCGTCGGCGATCTGATGGAGGACCGCGGTCGTCGGCGGCCCCCCGAGCGCGGCGAGGGTGCGCTCGCGAATGCCGCCGGCGATCTGGATGGCGGATCGGTCCCCGCCGCGTGAGGGTGTCGTCATCGGCTCTCCCAGTGGTGACACCCGCACGCTAACGCCGTACGTGTCACGAACCGGTCACCTCGCGCACTGCGAGTCCCTCTCCACCGAGTGAAGAGGAGTGATGGTGCCGCCGCTGCGCAGCTGGGCCGTGAAGAGCTGGCCGCACAGGCTCGCCGGCGTCTCGGCGAACCACACCGTCGGCGGGTCTCCCGCGGCCGCGGCGGCCCACCTCCCGGCGCTGTACACGATCCGGTAGTCGGGGAATGCCGTGCGCAGCAGGTCAAGGGCGCGCTGACGTTCCCGCGTCTCGTCGTCCGGAGTCACCGTTCCTCCGTAATGGTCCGTTCAGCCCCCGAACCTGTTCCGTTCCCATGATGTTCGCCGCGTGGTTCGGGCACCAGTGAGAGCCGGGGTCCGCCACCCTGCGGACGGCTCTCATGCGGACGGCACGGGTCACATGGGCCGCGACCTGAGATGGATGGCCTGCAAGATGGCCACCGCCGTCATGTTCGCGAACGTCGCCGTGCCGCCGTAGGAGACGAACGGCAGCGGCACACCGGTGATCGGCATGATGCCGATCGTCATGCCGACGTTGACGAGGGTCTGGAAGGCCAGCCACGCGACGATGCCGGCGGAGACGAGCGCGCTGAACCGGTCGCCGCACATCCGGGCGATCCGCACGCCGCGCAGCAGCACCACGCCGAGCAGGGCCACCACGGTGACCGACCCGACGAAGCCGAGCTCCTCGCCCGCGACGGTGAAGATGAAGTCGGTGTGCTGCTCGGGCACGAAACGTCCCGTGGTCTGGCCTCCGTGGAACAGGCCCTTGCCGAAGACCTCGCCCGACCCGATCGCCACCAGCGCCTGCGTGCTGTTGTAGCCCACGCCGCGCGGGTCGCTCGACGGGTCGATGAGCGCGGTGAAGCGCGCCACCTGGTAGGGCTTGAGCAGCCCCAGCGACCACACCGCCAGCCCCGCGAGGGCCGCGAGCAGCACCCCGGCCAGCACCCAGCGCTTGCGTATCCCGGCGAAGACGATGATCGCGCCGGTCGTCGCCATCAGCACCATCGTGGTGCCGAGGTCGGGCTGCAGCATGACCAGCGCCGCCGCCGCGCCCGCCGCCGCCAGGGACAGCGCGAGGCCGGAGGCCCTCGGCCGGTCCTTGATCTTCCCCTTCTCGGACGTCGGGGCCAGCAGCCGCGCCAGTATCACCACCAGCGCCGGCTTCATCAGCTCGGCGGGCTGCAGGGCGAAGCCCCCGCCGAGCAGGATCCACGAGTGGTGGCCGTTGATCGTCGAACCCATCGGGCTGATGACCAGGATCAGCCCGACGACGGCGATGCCGTACAGGACCGGCGCGTACGTGCGCAGCCAGCGGTAGTCGCTCACCGCGACCGCGCTGTAGAGGGCCAGGCCGATGAGCAGGTTGAGCACGTGCTTCTTGGCCATGCCCGTCGGCTCGATCGACGACCACGTCCGGGTGGCCGACCAGACCAGCAGCGTGCCGACCGCGCTGAGCGCGACCACCGCGCCGAACAGCAGCCAGTCCATCCGCCAGACGACCGATCCCCGGCCGACGACGCGGCTCGCGAGCGACCTCCGCCGTACCCCGATGGCTTCAGTCATGGCAGATCCGCCTCACTGCGTTTCGCGGCTGATGGCCGGCAGCCGCGTCACCGGTTTGCCGTCCGGAAGCGCCGGCTTGAGCGGCTTGCCGTCGTCCCCCTTGCCGAGGCCGTAGATCCCCTCCCAGATGCGCCGCACCGCGGGCGCGGCGGTCGAGGCGCCGAAGCCGCCCTGCGCCACCATGACCACGGTGACCAGCCGCGGATTGTCCGCGGGCGCGAAGGACGCGAACCACGACGTGTCCTCCTTGCCGTAGACCTCCGCCGTACCGGTCTTGCCGCCGATCTTGACGATGTTCAACGGGAACCCGCGGAACACCGCCGCGGCCGTGCCGTCCGAGGGCACCTCGCTGAGTGCCTTGCGGATGTAGGTGCGGGTCTCGTCGTTGACCGGCAGGTGCGCCACGACCGGGACCGGGATCTCCTGCTTAAGGGTGCCGTCCGGGCGCATCAGCGCCCAGCCGACACGCGGGCTGCGTACGTTGCCGTCGCCCAGCAGCGCCGCGTACGCCCGCGCGAGCTGGAGAGGGGTGACCAGGACGTCGCCCTGGCCGATCGAGAGGTTGACCGCCTCGTAGGCGTGGAAGATCATGCCCTCCAGGCAGTTCTCGTTGGCCAGCCGCTTGGCGAACGCGGCCCGGCTCTGGTCCTTCATCTCCGGATAGCCGATCTTGGCCCGCTTGCACATCTCCGACTTCGTGGTGTTGTACAGGTCGAGCTTCCACGCGCGGGTCGGGATGCGGCCGGCGGACTCGCCGGGCAGGTCGATGCCGGTGCGCTTGCCGAAGCCGTAGGCCTTGGCCATGTTCGGCATCGGCTCCTTGACCTTGGCCTTGGGCGTCTTGCCGCCGTCGCGCAGCCACTCCTCGTACCCCGCCTTGTAGAACACGGTGTCGCACGACTTGACCAGCGCCTCGTGCAGCGAGATCGCGCCCAGGCTCATGCCGCCCGCGTTCGGGTACGACCGGCCCTCGACGTTGTAGGAACCCGGGCACTGGTAGGTGCCGTGCAGGGGCTCGCCGTCGGCGATCATCGCCGACACCGAGCTGATCTTGAAGGTCGAACCCGGCGCGTACTCGCCGGCGATCGCCCGCGACACCAACGGCTTGCCCGACTTGTCCGACAGCAGCCGCCGGTAGTCCTTCTCCGCGATGCCGCCCGTCCAGACCTTGGGGTCGTACGTCGGCCGGCTGGCCATCGCGATCACCCGGCCGGTCTTGATGTCGAGCACCACACCGGCGGCGCCGTCCGAGCTGGGCACCTCCTGCATGGCCTGGTCCAGCGACTTCTCCACGATCCGCTGCACCTTGGCGTCGATGCTGGTCACCAGGATGTCGCCGGGGACCGGGTCGGACTGCTGGTTGACCGTGATGACCTTGCCCATGCGGTCGACCTGGACGTTGCGCAGTCCGGGCGTGCCGCGCAGCGCGGAGTCATAGGTGCGCTCGAGCCCGTCGCGGCCGGTGAGGTCGACGCCCGAGTAGTTGGCCTTGAGACCCTCGCGCTTTTCCAGCTCGCTCTGGGTCACCGGCTGCAGGTAGCCGAGGAGCTGGGCGGCGTCCTTGCCGTTGGGATAGTCGCGCATCGCCTGGATGTCGGCCGTGACGCCGGGGAAGTCCTCCTGGCGTTCCAGGATCTGCAGCGCCGCCCGGGGGTTGACGTTGTCGGCGACCGGGATCGGCGTGTACGGCGAGCCGGGCCAGCACGGGCGGCTGATCCCGGGGCCGCACGCCCGGATCTCCTGCTTCAGCTTCGACAGCGGCACCTTCAGCACGGCGGACAGCCGGCGCAGGACCGCGTCGCCGCCGTCCGGCATCCGCTCCAGCCGGCCGCGGTCCACGGAGACCACCAGCGTCGTACGGTTGCGCACGAGCGGGCGGCCGGAGGCGTCGAGGATCGCCCCCCGCAGGGCGGGCACCCGCACCTCACGGGTACGCGTCTCCGTCGCGACCGTGACGAACCGCGACCCCTGCACCACCTGGACCTGCCACAGCCGGACGACAAGCACCACGATCATGGCGATGACCATTACCTGAAGGACGATCAGGCGTCCGCGCAAACGTGTCATGCCGTCCCCCGTCTCCAGCTCGGCACGAGCTCGCCACCGCCTGCGCGCCTGCGATGGCCGCCGTGCGTGACCTTGACCGCCCAGAGCACCAGCGGAGCGGCCACGAGATTGCAGACCGCGGCCCGGGGCCATGCCGTCGCGAGCACCGCCCAGGTGACCCCCGGGGCGCCGATCAACGCGCCCAGACCCGCCAGCATGCCGGGCGCGACCACGCCGCACACCGCCACCGCGAGCAGCGGCACCCGGTCTCCCAACCGCCCGGCCGCGTAGCCGAGGGCGCACAGCACCAGCGCGTACTGGCCCAGCGTGTGGTTGGAGGGAGGCAGCAGGTCGTAGGCGAGCCCGCCGCAGAAGCCGATCACCGCACCCGGCACGGCCCCGCGCCTGGTCGCGAGTGCGGCCACCGTCAACAGCACCAGGTCGGGCGCCCAGGAGAACAGCAGCCGGTTGACCACGCTGGCCTGGAGCACCAGAGCGACGAAGAGCAGCAGCGCGGCGAGGATGTTGCGGGCCATGGGTCAGTCCCTCTCACCGCGGCCGTCGTGCTGCCGGGGCGCGTCGCGCGGCTCGGCGGCGGCGGGCGGTTCGTGCGCGGCGGGCGGCTCGTGCCCCTGCTGTTCGTGTCCTTGCTGCTCGTGCCCCTGCTGTTCCTGTCCCTGCTGCTCTTGGGCGCGCTGCTCCCCGTCCACGGCCTGCGTGCCGTGCCGGCCGCGCCGCTCCCGCGCGGCCTCGGGCATCTGCCGTTCGGCCGTGGCCCGCGACTCGTCGCCCGCGCCGCGGCCCCGGTCGCCGAGCCCCCACTCGGCCTCCAGCGAGGCGCGCCCCTGTCCGCGGCCGTCGTCGCCATGCCGCTTGTCCTCACGCGGCGGCTTCGGCGGCGGCGGCTTCGGCGGCAGCACCGCGTCACGCGGATCACGCTTCGGCGTCGCGACCACCACGCCGACGACGTCCAGCGCGGAGAAGTCGGCGAAGGGCCGTGCGTAGGCCGTCCTGGTCACCTCGCCCGGCGTGTTGTCCACCCGCTCGACCACGCCGATCGGCACCCCCGGCACGTACGGCTTGCTCTGCTGGGAACCGAACGAGACGATCCGGCGGCCCACACCGATCGGCACGGTGGAGTCGAGCAGGCGGAACCTGATGAGGTTGCCCCCGCCGCCCGCCTCGCCGAGGCCGCTCACGACGCCGAGCTCGTTGCCGCCCTCCAGCCTGGCCCCGGCCGACAGGGCCGGGTCGGTCAGCAGGGCCACCGTCGAGCCGGCCGGGCCCGCCTGGACGACGCGGCCGACCAGCCCGGCATCGCTGAGCACCGTCATGTCGGGCCGGATGCCGTCACCGGTGCCGGCGTCGATCTCGACCGTGTCCTCGAAACCGGCCACCGTACGCCGCGCGACGACCTGGGCCGGCACGATGCGGTAGCGGCCGAGCCCCGCCAGCCCGAGCATGCGGTCCAGCTTGTCGGCCCGCGCCGTGTCGAGCCGCTGCGCCGACACCTCGTCCCGCAGCCGCGCGTTCTCCTTGCGCAGGTCGGCGATGGCGCGCCGCGCGGAGGGCGCGTCGCGCAGCATGCCGACGAATCCGGTGATCGGCCTGGTGACGGCGGCGCCGACGCGCTCGGCCTTCCCGAACACGGCGCCCGCGAAGTCGCGCACCGGGCCGAGGACGTGGTCGTTCCCGGCCCGGCGATCCACCGTGATGAGGATCAGCGCCACGGCGAGGAGGAGTCCGAGCATGAGACGGGCGCGGCGGGTGTCTCTCATGACGCTCCTTAGTTGCGGGGCTCCGGCACGAGCACCTGCTGGAGGGCTTCAAAGTCCTCCACGCATCGCCCGGAGCCGAGCGCGACCGAGTCGAGCGCGTTCTCGGCCATGTGGACCGGCATGCCGGTCTCCTCACGCAACCGGTCGACCATGCCGCGCAGCAGGGCGCCGCCGCCGGTCACGGCGATACCCCGGTCCATCAGGTCGCCGGAGAGCTCCGGCGGGCACTTGTCCAGCGTCGACTTCACCGCGTCGACGATCGCGTTGACCGGCTCGGCGATCGACCGGCGGATCTCCTCGGCGCTGATGACGACCGTCTTCGGCAGGCCGCTGACCAGGTCGCGGCCACGCACCTCGGCGTGGAAGTCCTCGCCCGTGACGCAGGCGGACCCGACGGCGATCTTGACTTCCTCCGCCGTGCGCTCGCCCAGCATCAGCGAGTACTCCTTCTTGGCGAAGGCGACGACCGCCTGGTCGAGTTCGTCGCCCCCGACGCGGATCGACTGGCTGGTCACGATGCCGCCCATCGAGATGATGGCCACCTCGGTGGTGCCGCCGCCGATGTCGACGACCATGTTCCCGGTCGGCTCGTGGACCGGCAGGCCCGCTCCGATCGCGGCCGCCATCGGTTCCTCGATGATGTACACACGGCGGGCCCCGGCCTGGTAGCCGGCTTCCTTCACGGCGCGTTGCTCCACCGCGGTGATGCCACTCGGCACGGCCACGATGATGCGCGGCCGCACGAAATGCCGCCGTTTGTGGATCTTCTGGATGAAGTACCGCAGCATTCGCTCGGTCACATCGAAATCCGCGATGACACCGTCCCTCAGGGGACGGATCGCGACGATGTTTCCGGGCGTCCGCCCGATCATCCGCTTCGCTTCTATCCCAACTGCCACGATCTTGCCTGTCGTGACGTTGATGGCGACGACGGACGGCTCGTTCAGGACGATGCCGCGCCCTCGGACGTAGACGAGAGTGTTCGCCGTGCCAAGGTCGACAGCCATGTCACGGC
This sequence comes from Microbispora rosea, assembly GCF_044460045.1. Classification (NCBI taxonomy): domain Bacteria; kingdom Bacillati; phylum Actinomycetota; class Actinomycetes; order Streptosporangiales; family Streptosporangiaceae; genus Microbispora; species Microbispora rosea. The sequence continues at coordinate 1,117,830 of NZ_JBITJO010000002.1, forward strand.
CCAGGAATGTCAGCTTGCTGCCCATGCGGAAGGAAGCCTTCCTTCAGGTGGTTAGCGGTTACCGGGTTCAGCGGGAGTGCGGGATGACGCATCGCATTCGAATCGTAACGGCATGTGCTCATCACTGGGCACATCGAGCTCTCAAGCCCCCGGAAAAACCGATGTCCCCCTGCCTAAGCTCGGTCACCACCTGGAAAAACACGAGAGGCCCCGGTTTAAACCGGGGCCTCTCGTGTGGCAAGGACTAGAAACGGTCGGGAAAGAAAATCTTGATTTCGCGGGCCGCGGACTCCGGAGAATCGGAGCCGTGCACGACGTTCTCGCCGATCTCCAGGGCGTGGTCGCCGCGGATGGTGCCGGGCGCGGACTTCACCGGGTCGGTCAGGCCGGCCAGCGCGCGGAACGCCTCGACGGCCCGCGGACCCTCGAGCACCATCGCGACCAGCGGGCCGCCGGTGATGAACTCCACCAGCTCGCCGAAGAACGGGCGCTCGGAGTGCTCGGCGTAGTGGGCCTTGGCCGTCTCGGCGTCGAGCGTGCGCAGGTCCATCGCCACGATCTTGAGGCCCTTGCGCTCGATGCGGCCGATGACGTCCCCGATGAGGCCGCGACGGACCCCGTCGGGCTTGATCAGGACAAGCGTACGCTCGGACACGGTCTCTTCTCCTAAAGTCGTTTGACTCGCCAAACACGGTGACCCGGCGGATCGCGGGCCCACCCGTCAAGCGTCTAGGGAGCTTCGGCTCGGAAGCTCCGACGCAACGGCAGCTTACCGGTCCGGGAACGCCGCTCCGATCGGACGAGGCCGGTGCCGACGGGTCCGGTTCCGGCGGGTCTGGGGCGGAGCGGCGGAGCGTCTCGGGCGTGGCCGCGTGCGGACGGCGGGTCTTCCTGCGTGTGCCGTGTCAGTGCGCGGGGCCGGCGTTCCCGGAGACGTCGTCGTCCTCCTCCGGAGACGGGGTCGGCAACGGGATCACCACGTCACCGTCCGCCGACGCGGCGGCGGCCCGCCGGGCCAGGACGGAGGCGAGCACGATCACTCCGACCACGACGAACCCACCGACAAGCGCCCACATGTGCAGCGCGTCGATGAACCCGTTCACCAGGGCGTTTCCGTCACCCTGCGCGGTCTCCGCGGCGTCGCGCAGCCGGTTCACCTGGATGCCGGTGCCGAGCAGGAAGCCCGCGAGCACGGCCGGGAAGCACAGCGACAGGCCCAGCATCGCCGACCCGAGGCCCGCCGTGCGGAACGCGCCGACCAGCGCCACCGCCGACCCCGCGGCCAGCAGGACGAACGGCACCATCAGCGGCGTGCCCGACGGCGCCGGGACCAGCAGCCTGATCGCGGCCAGCCCCACGACGACGGCCGCGAGACCGAGGACCGTCATCCGGGCCGCGAACGTCTCGGGCGCCCGGCCCGCGAGGACGGCGCCCACGAGGGCGGTCGCCGCGGCCACCAGGAACGGCACCCACAGACCCTTGAGGCCGGGACCGCCCAGCGGGCCGCCGAGCTCGATGTAGGTCATCTGCGCCGCGGTCGGCAACACCACCAGGCCCACCGCGACGTTGACGAAGGCGAGCGTACGGCCGCCGGGCCCCTCGAACGTGCCGAGTGCCGCGAGGGCCAGCATCGCCACCACCACGACGGCCGCGGCGACGACGACCAGGCGCGGCGGCCAGTCGAAGGTGATCCCGACGCCCAGCACCGCGATGGCCGCGGCGGGCACGATGGCGAGCGCGAGCCGCCCGCGCTCCACCGACGTCGGCCGGCCCGCGGGCAGGATCTCCCCCTCGGTCCGCGAGACGCCGTCGCCGGAAATCATCCAGAGCACCAGGTATGCCGCGGCGAGGGCCAGCGCCACCCCGGTGAGCAGCGGATACGGCTGAAGGGTGACCTGCCAGGAGGACACGTCCCGGATCGCCCACAGGGCGAGAGCCTGGGCCGACAGCAGCGAGGCGGCGAGCGCGCCCGCCCAGATCGGCAGCAGCACCCGGTGCCGGGGACGCTCGGCGACCGCGACCAGAGTCGCCGGCACGAGCATGCCCGCGCCGATCCCGTGGAGCACGCGCAGCACGCCGACGAGCGCGACGGTGTCGGTGTAGCCCCCCGTGACGTCGGCGAGCGCGAGCAGCGTTAGCCCCGCCACGAGGATCGGCGCCGCGCGGAACCTGCGTACCGCGACCGCGGCGAGCGGCACGGTCACCAGCATGGCGGGCAGCGCCAGGCCGTGCGCGCGGATCATGTCGACCTGCGACACGCCGGGCGGCAGCAGCGCCGCCACAACGGAGATCGTGTTCGGGATGGCGACGAGCGCGAGAGGAAGGGCCACCAGGGTGAGCAGCCCGATGACGACGTCGACCAGCAGAGGGACGCGCACGGCTCGGACCGGCACGGCGGCCCGAGCCTGCGGTACGGGAGGGACGGCCATGCTTGCCGACTTTAGCGCTTCGTCGTCCCCTCGACACGGCGAGCGACGAAGATGGCCGTTATCCACAGGGCAGCAAAGATCACCCCGAGGAAGAACATGACCGGGACCAGGAATCCTGTGGCGATTGTCAGGACTTCCAGCACAGTGCCCGCGATGTAGGCGTACGGGCGTTTCAGCATGCCGGCGACCACCACGCACAGGACGGCCAGACCGAGCCCGACCGTCAGCGCGATCGGAGTGGACACGCCGTTGATGGTGATCGCCACCGGGATGATGAGCGCGACGACGATCGCCTGCATCCCGAGGACGGTCGCACAGAGCCGGCGCATGCCGGGGGTCACCTCGAACACGGCGCTGCTCATTTGGCGGCCTTGAGGAGGATGCGCGCCTCGCCCGCGGTCACGACCGAACCGGTGATGAGGACACCCGAGCCGATCTCGTCGCCCTGGTCGGCCAGCGCGATGCCCCTGTCGATGGCGTCGTCGAGCCGGTCCTCGATGTGGACACGCCCCTCGCCGAACACGGCCTCCGCACGCGTCGCGAGATCGTCCGGGCTGAGCGAGCGAGGAGAGGAGTTGCGGGTGACCACGATCTCCTCGACCACCGGTTCCAGCAGGTCCAGAATCGTGTCCACGTCCTTGTCCGCCATCACGGCCACCACGGCGACGAGCCGGGTGAACCCGAACGCCTCGGTCAGGGCCTCGACCGTGGCCTCCATGCCCGCCGGGTTGTGCGCCGCGTCGACCACGACGGTCGGGCCCCGCCGCACGATCTCCAGCCGGCCAGGGCTGCTCACCTGGGCGAAGGCCTGCCGTACGACCTCATCGCCCAGCGGGTCGTCGCCGGCCGTCAGCGCCTCCACTGCGGCCAGGGCGCCTGCGGCGTTGCCCGCCTGGTGCGCGCCGTACAAGGGCAGGAACACGTCCTCGTACACGCCTTTCAAGCCCCTGAGCTGGAGCATCTGACCGCCCATCGCGAGCTCGCGATGCAGCACGCCGAACTCCAGCCCCTCGCGGGCGACGACCGCACCGACCTCGGCTGCCCGCCGCATCAGCACCTCGGCGGCGGGCAGCGCCTGCTGCGCCAGCACCGTCGTCGCCTTCGGCTTGATGATGCCGGCCTTCTCTCCGGCGATCGTCGCGATGTCCGGGCCGAGGTAGTCCGTGTGATCCAGTGAGACGGGCGTGATGACGGCGACCGTCCCGTCGGCCACGTTCGTCGCGTCCCAGGTGCCGCCCATACCGGTCTCGACCACGGCGACGTCCACGGGAGCGTCCGCGAACGCGGCGAACGCCATCGCCGTCAGCACCTCGAAGAAACTCAGCTTGCCCACCCTGGCGTCGATCAACTCGAGGTAGGGCGCGACATCCTGGTAAACCTCGGCGAACCGCTCCTCCGACAGGGGCTCGCCGTCGATCGAGATGCGCTCACGCATCGACTGCAGATGAGGGCTCGTGTAGCGGCCCACCCGCAGGTTACGCTCGCGCAGCAGCGCCTCGACCATGCGCGCGGTGCTCGTCTTCCCGTTGGTGCCCGCGACATGAACGACCTTGTACGAGTTCTGGGGGTCGCCGAGGATCTCCATCAGTGCGGTGATCCGATCAAGAGTGGGGCTGAAATCCCACTCCACTCCCCGTGCCATGATCGCTTGCTCGACGGCTCGATATTCCACGACCCTCAGCGTACGGGAACTCATGGCCACCCCTTCATGAGGTGGTACGTCGTGCGGGTGTCATGAACAGGCGTAGCAGGGCGGGGTCCGCTCGCGTGGCGATGGACGTTGGGAATCGGTCGGGTCGGGGGTGTTGCAGTTGAGCCGCGGTCGGGATCGGTTGGGTCGCGGCCGGATGAGACCCGTCGGGTGGTACGGGGTTGGGGGCGCGCTAGGTGGGGTGGAGTCGGGGGTCCAATGAGTCGGGGTTGGGGTCGGGTGGGTCGGGGTTGGGGTCGGATGGTTGGGACGTCACTGCGCCGGCCGGAAGCTCCGGTCCTCACGAAGCCCGCTCCGCTGGGCCTTCGCTGCGGTCCTCCCTCCCGCCCGCTCCGCTCCTGCCGCACCACCGCTCGCGCCGCCGACAGCGTCATCCCATGACACGAGCCGGCCCACACGACGAGCCGCCGGCCAGGCAACCCCACACCACCCACGGAGGCGGGGGGACACCCCCTCCCCGCGTCCCTCAGCACCCCTACCGCCAGTGCCCCCAGAAAACGGGCCCCCGAAGGGACGGCCCCCTAGACAGGCCCTTGGAAAACGGGCCCTGGACATGCGAAAGCCCCGGCCAACACGACCGGGGCACCACCACCAAACGCCACCCACCACACCCGCAACCAAGCGCGGGACACCACAAAAACAACCCCCAGAGGGTGACCCCCGCCGGGAACCCCGGAAGAAGGAAACACTCCCCGGAAATGCGGAAGGGCCACCCACAAAGGATGGCCCTTCCAAAAGATTGTCCGGCGGCGTCCTACTCTCCCACACCGTCCCCGGTGCAGTACCATCGGCGCTGGCAGGCTTAACTTCCGGGTTCGGAATGTAACCGGGTGTTTCCCTACCGCCATAACCGCCGTAACCCCACGAAACACACAACCACACGGTTGCTGTCTCTGAGATCACATAGTGAACGCGAGCATAATATGGTCAAGTCCTCGGCCTATTAGTACCGGTCAGCTCCACACATTACTGCGCTTCCACTTCCGGCCTATCAACCCCATCATCTCTAGGGGGCCTTACCCACACAAGGTGGTGGGAGACCTCATCTTGAGGCGAGCTTCCCGCTTAGATGCTTTCAGCGGTTATCCCTACCGAACG